>JAJEGH010000042.1 GCA_022819985.1 Alphaproteobacteria bacterium
GTCGGCGTCGATGGTCCGGCCGGGCCGGGCGAGGTCGAGCGCCGCATCGAGGGCGCGTTCGGTCGGGCCGCCGCGCCGGGCGACGCCGTCCGGGTCCAGCCCGGCGAGGATCTGGAAACCGCGCAGCGCGCCGCCGAAGCCGGGCGTGTAGCCGTCGCTCGTGCGGGCTTCCGGGAAGGCCGCCATCGGCCAGGCGTGGGGCAGCCAGGGATCGAGGCCTGCCGCCCGTTCCAGCTTCTTGCCGAAGGCGGCGAGATCGCGCCGGTCGTTGCGCTCGCCGGAGCCGATGCCGTGGGTGAGGGAGAGGTCGTACATGATTCGTTCCTTTGGGGGACTTGCGGTGAAGCTGTGGGTCGCCGCAACGGCCTTGCCGCCGGGCCGGCGGCTGTGATAGTTGCCCGAATGTTCACTACGAAAGCAGCGGCGCATGGCGGCGGCGAATAAACCGATCTGGGTGCAGGTGGCGGAGGCCGGGTTCGGCGACCGGCTGGCGGAGCTGGGCTGGAAGCAGGTCAGCCCGGCGCACTGGCGGCTCGACGGCGACGGCGTGATCTGGCGCACCATGCTCGGCCCGGCGCGGAAAGACATTCTGAAAGACAAGTTGTATGAGGACGCCCGTCGGAACCGGCCGGATTACAGCGAATTGGACCGGATGATGGCCGGCTGCTTCGAGGACGAGACCGGCTTCGAGCTCGTCGGGCTGGACGACCTGATCAAAAGGGTCGAACCGGGCGAGAAGTTCCGGTGGATGTTTCCGATGATCCGCCGGAACGTGAAGGTCCACCTACCCTTTTCGATCTGGAAGCTGCATCGCGACGATGCGTTCCAAAAGATGAGAGAATGGGAAGAAGCGAACTGGACCTTGTGGAACGGTTTCTTGGAATGGCTCGGGTTCTACGATTCGCCGCCCGTCGCGGAGCTACAGCATGTCGAGCCGGCGGCCCGCAGCTACAACAGCTATAACGGCGGGTGGTGGGACACGGCGCAACTCGGCGTCGAAGATGTTTCCGCGCGGCTGACCCGGCATTGGGAGATCTGGATCCGCCCGAAAGTCGCCGCGTGGATGACGGCGCAGGATGTCCTGTCCTGGCACATGTTCACGCGCGAAGACCCGGACAAGGCGTATAATGAAGATGTGGACATTTACGCCCACTACGTCGTCGGCGACCTCGACTACTGCCGGCGCCGGCTCCGGGCCGACGCTAACAGGAAGGTGCCAACTCTGGAAGAAGAACTGGCCTGGCTGGAAGAGGTCAAATTTTTCGACTGGCGCGGATATGACGGGAAAACCGATCAGGACAAGAGAGATACAGCGCAACGATTTATCGAAAGCGCCGCGCGATCCGTTGAAAAAGCGAGACACATGGCCCGGGCCCTCGATCTGAAACTGGATTGAGGGCCCGGGCAGTGCTGCGCAGACGGGCGGCAATCAGTTCTCCGCTCTGGCCAGGCGCAGGCGGGCCGCCAGATACAGCATGACGATGCCGAACGGCTTCTCATCCCCGTCCCTGCTGCGGCGGTGGAACGCTTCGATATCCTGCGCGAGGTCGTCGATCGTCTGCCTGCCGAACCGACCGCCGAGCATGTCCCGGACACTCTCCACAAGGTGGTCCTTGTCGATCTGGTGGATCGGAACCCGGAAGAGCCGGAGGTCGGCGACGACCTGTTGCCCGTTCGTCGTGAGGACTTCGGGCAGATTCCCTGCCTCGATCGCCTTTTTGACGGCTTCGTCCTTCGCTTTCTGTTTGGACGTCCCCTGTGCGAGATCGCTCCTGACTTCGACCACGGTGATCTTGCCGTTCTTTACCGTACCCTTGTATTGCCTCGGGGCCAGAAACAGGCCGGCGACCGATTTGACCTTGTGCGGTGTCCCGATATCGTAAATGCGGACACCTTTGTCCTCGATTCGCACCGCCCGGCCGGACCCTTCGGCGCTCGTCTCGAAACCGGCCCGCCGCATGGTCCTGTCGACCGTCTTCTCGGCCGCGCTTCCTTTCGCGAACCGGAGCAGGCGGATCGCCTCTTCCCGGTCTTCCGGGGTCATCTTCTTGAGAGAGTCGCCGAACACTTCTTGTGGGTCGAATTTCTTGATCGACGGGTGTTCCCAGTTGCCCTCGAAGATGGCCAGTCTGCGCTGCGCGGCGATCCGGCCGAAAACGGTCTCTTCGACCTTCCGGGCGAATTCCCTGCCGGCTTTGGCGTTCAGTCTCGTTACCGGGGCTGCAAGCAACTTGAGCAGCTTGCGGCCCTTCCGGCTGTAGGACAGGACCGGGACGAGGCCGGCAAGACCCCAGGCGGCTTCCTCGCCGTAGCGGGCGGCGGCCTCTTCGTCGCCGCGCCGGCGCGCTGCGGCGTGGTTCCGCAGGGCGATGAGAGCCTCGACGCCGCTCTTGACCTCGCCGATGACCGGCAGCCAGTCGGCGGCGATGCCGAGGTTCTTGAGAACGTCCGGCCTGTGAAGGTCGTCGACCGCGCCTTGGATCAGTTCGGTGCGGCGCCGGCGCGCTTCGGAAGCGGCGGCCAGTTCGCCGTCCGCGCCGATTCCGCCGTATGTGGATTCGATGTGCCGGTGGACGGCGACGGCGGTGCGCAGGCGCGCCGGCAGGGTGTCGAACACGGCGCGCCGCCGCTCGCGCAGCGCGTTCAGCCGGTCGAGGGCGGCGAGATAGGTTTCGGGGCTGCCGGACGAAGCCCGCGGGCCGAACGTCCGTTCCAGCCAGGGCCGGTAGTTGCGCGGCAAGGCGCCGTGCTCGATCGCGATGTCGAGGCCGCGACGCATGGTCTTGACCGCATCGGCGCTTCGATCGCGTCCCAGCCGGAACGCCCGGTCCGCGGCGCGCTGCCGTCTTTCCCTTTCGCGCCGCTCCGCTTCGTGCTCGATGTCGCCGAGCCCGGCGTGCCTGTCTGCTTCCGCCCGTTTCTGCGCTTCGGCGAGGCGTGCGGCGCGGAAGGTAGTGGCGGGCGGTATCGATCGGGCTGCGACGCCCTCCGGCGGTTTCGTCTCCGTTCCGGCGGTTGCGGCGTCCGGGTTTTCGTCGATGCGGATTTCGCCGGGCGCCTTCTCGGCCGATCCGGTGACAGCGATTGCCGGTGCATCGGTTTCCGCGCCGGCTTTCCGGTGGCCCTGCTTCATGCGGTCGAGGGCTTCGGCGTAGGCTTCGCTGCGCTGCCGGTCGAAGGCGGCCCCGGTGTAGCGGGCGCCGAGGGTTTCGGCGTCGGCGTTGCGCACCGTCCCGGAGACGGTGGCGAGGTCCCGGCGCGCTTTCGCGGCGTCTTTCGCAAGCCGGTCCTTCAGGCGCTGCTGCTGCACCGCGATCTGGCGGTGC
>JAJEGH010000017.1 GCA_022819985.1 Alphaproteobacteria bacterium
GTCGGCGTCGATGGTCCGGCCGGGCCGGGCGAGGTCGAGCGCCGCATCGAGGGCGCGTTCGGTCGGGCCGCCGCGCCGGGCGACGCCGTCCGGGTCCAGCCCGGCGAGGATCTGGAAACCGCGCAGCGCGCCGCCGAAGCCCGGATTGTAGTCGTCGCGCGTGTGCGCTTCCGGGAAGGCCGCCATCGGCCAGGCGTGGGGCAGCCAGGGATCGAGGCCTGCCGCCCGTTCCAGCTTCTTGCCGAAGGCGGCCAGATCGCGCCGGTCGTTGCGTTCGCCGGGGCCGATGTCGTGGGTGAGGCTGTATTTATACATACTTTGTTCTTTCGTACCGAAGAAGAAGGGGAGGATGCCGAAGGGGCCGCGCCGCTCCGTTCGGCTGGCGGCCGCCGCCGCGCGCCGGGGCTATTTCTGTTCCTTCCGGATCTGCCTCAGCCCGTCGACGACGTTGCCGCCGAGGCCGAAACTTCCCTTGAAGGCGGCAGTCTCGTTGGCGAAGGCGGCGTTCTGGAGCGCCCGGCGGTTGCTGTTCCGCACGCTCAGCAGGCCGGATTGCAGGCCGAGCCGCTTTTCCTCCGCCGCTTCGGCGCCCGCCTTGGCGCTCTTGCGCCGGAGGCCGGCGAGCAGCGCCGCCGAAGAACCGCCGCCCGCGGATACCCCCGCCCCGCCATAGCGGGCGCGCCGGGCGGCGAGCGCCTCTTTGAGGTCCTGCCTGCGCCGGCGTTCCTCGATCTCGTGGCGGAGCTTCGCCTGGCGGGCGCGCATTTCGTATTCGCGGTTCTGCGCCTCGACCTGCATCTGCGCCGCCCGGTCGGCCTGGGAGGCGGAGAGGGCGGCGCCGGCGACGGAACCGAGGGCGGAGATTGCTGTGGAGAAGGCGGTGAGGGAGGCCATTGCCTGTCCTTTCGATGGTTGCGGTTCGGATGGGGAGGCGCGCAGCGGACGCGCGCCGGTCAGTCGCCGACCTTCAACTCCGTCGAGACGGCGAGGATGGTGAAGGGCAGCGGGTCGCTCTGCTCGAGCGACCAGGCCGGCGCGGCGCCCTCGAGCCAGCCCAGGGCCCGGATCGCGACATCGCCGGTGAAGGCGGGCGGCGCGGCGTCGAGCAGGCCGGCGCTGCCGAGGGTGCGGAAGGGCACGGTGCGCGGGCCGGCGCCGGTGTCGATGCGCAGCATGCGGGTGTCGAGCAGGCGGAACACCGCCTCGACCAGGCGCACCGGCGAGCCGTGGCTGGCGCCGCGCGGCGTCTGGGCGACCGGCGGCAGCGCGCGGATCCGGCTGGCGAAGGGCAGGCCGGCCTCGACGGCCCCGGCCGGCCGGTCGAGCGCGATGGCGCCGCCGGCGACCGGCGAGGGCTGCCGCACGGCATTGTCGGCGAGCACGGCGACCGTCCGGCCTTCCAGATGGCCGAGGCCGCTCCAGACCGCCTTGCCTGCCCCGTTCGACCCGGCAAGCGCCGACCCGGTGAGCGCCGACCCGGTGAGCGCCGAATCGGTCGCCAGCGCGGCGTCGAAGCGCTCGATATACCGGCCGCCGGCCCGCTCGACGATGGTGAAGACCGTTCCGTCCACGACGGAAACCGCGCGGAATTTGCCGTCGGTTTCCTGCCGGCTCCAGCCGGTGACCTTTTCCGCCCGGTAGACCGTGACCGTCGCCAGGCTGCCGTCGGCCATGACGATGTGGAGCAGGCGGTTCAGCGGGTCGTAGTCCTGGTCGACCGGCGTGTCGACCAGATGGCGCGCCAGAAGGGCGAGGTCGTTGGCCCGGTAGGCCTGCTCGACATCGGCGAACAGGAACTCGCGCAATTCCCGCCCGTTGCGCGCGGCGAACAGGGTGGCGCCGTCGACATCGCGCGGCGGGACCTGGCGGTCGACCGGCGAGCCGATCCGGGTCTGGCGCTTGAGCTGGATATTGCCGGGCGTCAGCGGATCGCCGGTCACCATCCACTCGGCGCCCGAGGTCAGCACCTGGAGGTGCCGGCCCGAAAACACGGCGCGGATCGCGTTCACCTGGTCGCTCAGGATGGCGAATTCGATGCCGGCGTCGTCCAGCCCCTCGCCCAGGTCGAAGTTGAACAGGTCGCCGGATTTCGACAGCCAGATCCGGTTCGGCAGGTCGCGCGAACCGCCGATGACCAGCCGGTCCTGGTGGAAGGCGACGGTGGCGGGCCAGCCGCGCCGCGCCGAAAAGGCCGGCTCCTCCCAGTCCTTCGTCGCGTCCCGGGACAGCAGCGTTTGCCTGACCCTGGCCGATGCGCGCGTCGGCGACTGAACCGCCGTCACCTCGACCTGGCGTCCGCCGAGGCGCAGGCGCTGGCCGGCATGGCCGCCGTCGAACACCGGTTCCGACGCCGTCAGGACGATCGAGGCGTCGCGGTCGGTGCCCGACGGTGCGAGCGTGGTCTCGGGGTCGGCGAACTTGCGATAGGGCTGGCGCAGCGCCGTGCCGATCGGTTCGTCGTCTTCGTCCGTGCTGTCTTCCTCCAGAAAGCGCCAGGGGCCGACGCGCCAGTCCTCGACTGCGGACGGACCGGCTCCCGGCAGGTTGCGGGTGACCTTGAGGGGCGGTACGTCCGGGTGGGTCATCAGCAGCGTGTCGGCGCTCTGGGCCCAGGCGACCTGGTTGACCTGCTCCGCCGTCCAGGGCGTCGGCAGGTCGGCGACCCGCGCGTCGCCCGAGTAGACGGCGAGGTTCCGGTGGGTCAGCGCCAGCAGGTAGGTCTGCTCGGTGTTGAACGCGAAGGCGATAAGCCGCCCGGCCGAAGCGCTGCCGCCGTCGGTCCAGAGATCGAAGCCGGAAAGCGATACGGTGGCGTTGCCGTGATTGGAACGGCCGATCCGGGCGATCCGCCAGTAGCGCGCCGCGACCGGCCGTCCCGAAGGGTCTGCCCGGCGCACCGATTCGGCCCGTCCGGTGACGCCGAAAGCCGGGCCGAAATCCGACCACACGGCATTGTCGGCCGAGTGCTGGATGCGGAATTCGTTCGAGGCCGCGCCGCCGCTCAACGCGATATCGAGCGCGTCGGCGAAACGGATCGGTCGCGGAAAGCCGAGGTCGAACCGCACGGCGACATAGGGGCTGGTTCTACCGACGGACCGCGTGGTGACCAGGCGGCTCGCGGGATTGCCGTCATAGGCGCGGGCCGCCGTGCCGCCGTTCGGCGCACTCGCGGTTATGCCGCCCGCCACCCGGTCGATGGCGGTCTGCAGCCGTCCGATGAAGCGCAGGCCCGGCCGCCGCGTCACGCCGCCGGTCGGCAGGATGAACACGTTGCGCAGCAGGGCGGCGCCGTTCTCGTAGGCCGTCAGGTCGCCGCGGCCGAGCAGCTGCGGGGCGATCTCGCCGGCGGTGAAATTGGTCTTGCTGAGGCGCTGCCGGGTCATGGCAGAGCCCGGATTGCATGGGGCCGGGCGCGCGGGAATGCGCGCCGCCCGCGGAAGGAGCGGAGCATGTCGTCTTTCCTTTCGGTGGTTACGGTCGGTTTCGATTCGGGTTGCGCCGGCGGCCCGGTCCCGCCGGCGCTGGCCTCAGCCGGCTTCAGCCCGCCTCAGCCGGCCGGGCTTGCGCCGCCGCCGTGGGCGCGGATGAGGGCGAAGTCCTCGATCGCGCGCGGCGTGTCCTCCTGGGCGTCGATCAGGCGGGCGCGGCGCCAGCTTTGGTCGGCGATCTTCTCGAGCAGCTCGGCCCGGCTGGTGCTCTCGGTGAGCGGCAGGCAGAAATCCGCCGCCAGCCGGTGGATCAGCGCCTGGTCGAAAAAGGGCGGGAAGGTGCTCTCGTCCGGCCGGAAGATGTAGGTCAGCGTGACCGCTTCGGCGTTGGCGTGCAGCCGGCGCTCGTGGATGCGGTAGGGCAGGCCGCGGCCCCGCCCGTCGCCGCCGGCGGAGAGCACGCGCAGGAAATCGAAGGGCAGCTGGAAGGCGTGGCTGAAATCGGCGACCGGCACGGCGCTGAGCCGCGCCAGCCTTGTCTGGCCGGTCGCAAAGTTCCAGGAATGGGCGCTCAGGAGCGCGTCGCGCGCGACCGGATAGAGGTTGGCGCAGACCTCGGATTCGGCGGTGCCTTCGTCGAACGAGGCGATGGAGCGGGCGCCCAGCCGGAGCAGGGCGCGCGAACAGAGGGCAATGGCGGAGAGGGCCATCGGCGGAACTCCTTTATCGGTGGCGGTTACGGGTGACGGTTACGGGTGACGGTTACGGGCGGTGGGTTAAGGGGTGTGGCAGCGCGGCCGGTTGTGCGCCGGTGCGGGCGGCCGATATTCGCGATACACGGCACGGCAACCGGAGCATCGCCGATGCGCGCCCTGCGCCTGATCGAGGAAGAGCAGCTGAGCTTCGACGAAATCGCCGATCCGCCGCCGCCCGGCGCCGGCGATGTGCTGCTGCGCATGCAGGCCCTGTCGCTCAACCATATCGACCTGTTCGGCGTGCGCGGCATGGCCTTCGCCAAACGCCAGCTGCCGCTCATCGTCGGCGTCGAGGGGTCGGGGATCGTTGAGGCGGTCGGCCCCGGCGTCGATCGTGTGCAGCCCGGCGATCTCGCGATCGTCTATCCGGGCCTGTTCTGCGGCGTCTGCCGGCGCTGCAAGGCCGGACAGGAAAACCTGTGCGAGGATATCGGCGGCATCATGGGCTTCCATGTCGACGGGCTGGCGCGCGAGCGCGTCGCCGTCCCGGCGGCAAGGGTGCTGAAGGTCCCGGACGGCGTGAGCGCCGTGCAGGCGGCCTGCACGACCGTCACCTTCGCCACGGTCCAGCACATGCTGTTCGACAATGCGCAGCTGGAGCCCGGCGAGACGATCCTGATCCATGCCGGCGGCAGCGGCATCGGCTCGACGGCGATCCGCATGGCGAAAGCCATCGGCTGCACGGTGATTACGACCGTCGGCAGCGCGGACAAGACGGAGAAGGCCGCTGCATTAGGCGCCGACCATGTCATCGACTATCGCGCGGAGCGCTTCGAGGGCAGGGTGCGGCGGCTGACCGGCCGGCAGGGCGTCGACGTGGTGTTCGAGCATGTCGGGCCGGACACCTGGCCCGGCAGCCTGCTCTCGCTCCGGCGCGGCGGCCGGCTGGTGACCTGCGGCTCGACCAGCGGCGTCTCGGCGCCGACCAACCTCTATTCCCTGTTCCAGCAGCAGCTCAGGATCATCGGCTCGTTCGGCTCGTCGGTGCGCAACTGCCGGGAGAGCCTGGACAAGATGGCGGCCGGCATCCTGCCGGTGATCGACAGCGAGATCGCGATCGAGGATTTCCCGACCGCCATCGAACGCCTGCGCAACCGCGACGTGTTCGGCAAGATCGTCGCGCGGTTCTGAGGGCGGCGCCGGGCGCAGCGGCTAGCGATGGCCCACGGGCAAAGCTTTGCCCAACACGACTGTTTTTTGTTGGGCAAAGAGCGGTCCGCACCAGCGTCGTCGGCCGCTTCGGTTGCACTCGGCGCGGAACCGGACTAGATTGCCCAACAGAAAATATATTTGTTGGGCAAAATGAAAATGACCGAAGGCGCGCAACTTCGGCGGCTGCCCCTGACGGTGCAGACGACCTACGCGGACCTGCTCGCCCGCCTCCAGGAGGACGCAATCCTGGAATTCGGCGGGACGCCGGTTCTGCGCGAGCGGAGCGGGCGGAAATACTGGTACGCGGCGCAGCGGCTGGCCGACCGCACGGTGGAGCGCTACCTCGGGCCGGATACGAAGGAGGTGCGGGCAAGGGTCGGGCAGGCGGAGAAGGCGAAGGGGGACCTGAGGCAGCGCGAGAAGCAGCGCGGCGGCCTCGTTCGGATGTGCCGCGAAGGCGGGCTGCCGCGGGTCGACGCCCAGACCGGGAAAGTGCTGTTCGCGCTCTCGAAGGCCGGGATTTTCCGGCTCCGCGGCGTCATCGTCGGGACGCACGCGTTCCGGTGCTACCCCGGGCTCCTGGGGGTCGGGGTTTCGGAGGCTCATGCCGTTACCGAGGACATCGATGTCGCGGCGTTTCATTCGGTCTCGATAGCGCTCGACGATCGGTTGGATCCGGCGCTGGCGGAGGCGCTGAAACGGATCGGGCCCTTCGTCGCCCGGCCCGGCCTTCATCGACAGCCGACCGCCTGGCGGGACCGGGAGAGCGGCGTCCTCGTCGAGCTGCTCACTCCCAACGAGGGACCGGATCGCGACGAGCCGCTGGAACTGCCGGCGCTGGGAGCATACGCGCTTCCCCTTCGGTTTCTCGATTACCTGATCCATGAACCGGTACAGGCAGTTGCGCTCTACCGGTCGGGAGTTCTGATCAATGTCCCCCGGCCGGCCCGCTACGCGGTCCACAAGCTGATCGTCGCGACCCGCCGGGATTCCTCGGCGGTCGCCAAGGCAACCAAGGACATCGAGCAGTCGGCTGCGCTGATACGCGTCCTGGCGGAGGACCGTCCCGATGAACTTGAGGATGCCTTCGTCGAGGCGCGCGCGCGCGGACCTTCCTGGCGGGAGGCTGTGGACAGGGGCGCCCGGCGGCTGCCTCGGGACGCGAAAGCGGCGCTCGGAAATGCGGTCGGTCAGTATGTCCCGGAATAACCGCGACGCGTTCGGCAAGATCGTGGCGCGGTTCTGAGGGGGGCCAGGGCGCATGGGGAAGGATCACACCTACACCGCGACCGTCACCTGGACCGGCAACCGGGGCGAGGGCACGCGCAGCTACCGCGGCTACGGCCGGGAGCACGACATCGCCTGCCCCGGAAGGCCGGTCCTCCGCGGCTCGGCCGATCCGGCCTTCCGGGGCGACGCGGACCGGCACAATCCGGAGGACCTGCTGGTGGCCGCGCTCTCGGCCTGCCACATGCTCTGGTACCTGCATCTGTGCGCGAGCGCCGGGGTCGTCGTCACGGCCTACGAGGACCGGGCCGAGGGCACGATGCGGACCCATCCGGACGGAGCCGGCGAATTTACCGGGGTCACGCTCCGGCCGCGGGTGACGATTGCCGGCGGCAGCGACCCGGCGACGGCGGAACGGCTGCACGAAAAGGCCAACGCCATGTGCTTCGTCGCCCGCTCGGTCAACTTTCCGGTTGCCCATGAGCCGGAGATTGTGCGGGCCTGACGCTGCCGCGCTCCGGTTCAGCGCCCGCTTTCGTCCGGCAGGATAATCGGCTTGTAGGCAAGCGCGCGGTCAGCGATTTCCTCGGGCGTCAGTTCCGGAATTTCCAGGTAAATGTAATTCGTTATACCCGGGTCTAAAACGCCAGCCTCCAGCCTGCGATGCAGTTTCTCCAATTCTCTCTCAAACTGATCGCCTTCTATGCTACTTCGAGCCAGCCGATCTATTTCGCGAATCAAAGCAATGATTTCTTTTCTTGTGAGAAAATTGTTCATCGGGAGCGGCCGAATCCATAGTGATGTTCCGGAAAGAGTATCTCGTGGTGCATCCTCGGAGTCAATATTATCATTCTGCGCATGTCGTAGATCGGTCCGCCGCTCCAGAGCGGTTCTGCATGGTGAATTTGATATGTTTTCTGTTCACGAAAATACTGCGACTTGCGGACCTCCGGCGCCTTCCTCCCGTAGGTCTCTAGCCGAAAATCCGCGACGCGTGATCGGATCTGCTGCAACTGCCTTCCAGAATTCCGCTCTGAAGTGATCGAAATTCCTGAATGAACGGCCCCGGAGTTTGGCGGCAATATGCTCGGGTATGAAGCCCGCGTTTCGGTGCGTGCCCCGCAGCCATTTCTGTCCTGGCCTGAGAGTCGGAAGTTTCCCCGAGGACCAGACCATGCCTGGCTTCTTGCGCGCCTTTGCGGCCGCCCGAGCCTGGTATCGCACGAGCTGCTTTTCGAAGAACCGGATGTCGTCCCTGGTGAAGCGGGACGATTTGCCGGGACTGCGGAACTGGTGCCTCCAGAAGCCCGGATCGTATTTGCGAATCTGCTTGAGAAGCCGTTCGGCGCGAAGATCGATGCCACGCTGGGTAATTTGCGAACCGATACCGGGAAGCTGAGGCCGTCTTGGCCGGCGACCGCCCGTAAGGACAATTCCGGCGTCCATTTCTGCGGGAATTCGTTTTAGCTGCTCTTTCGCTTCCTTTCTTTCGGTCGCTATTTTTTCGTTTACGAATCGGGTGACGTCCCGTTCGCCCTGAATTTCGGCGAGAACGCCCAGATACGCTGTCCGGTTTTTCCAGTAGTCTTCCTGGCGGATTAATTTGAGGTAATCCTCTAAGGGTTTGCCAATAAACGTCGATTCCTCGAAAAAATCGAAGAAGTCACTCCGGTTGCCGTCGATGAAATCGCTTCTTTCTTCCTCGTTCGTTTTGTGCGCTGCGTCGCCTCGCTGTTCGGTGCCGTTCGGGCTTGTCTGTCTTCCATCGAATTTGAGGCGCTTTCCGCCGGGTTCGGCGCGGTCGGTCGGTTCATCGAGCCGCGCCTTGCGCTGGTCCTGCACTTCGCCGGCGACGATGAGGCCGGCCAAGCTGTCGGCGGCGTTGCGGTTGGCGATGGAGGCGTATTCCGGCGCGTCGCTGTCCATGATTTCGCGGCTCACGGTTTCCAGCCGGTCGAGCCGGGCGGCACGGGCTTTTTCGTTTTGCGCATCCAGCGCCCGTTCGGTCGGGCCGCCGGGGTTGACCAAGCTATCGGTTTTCAGCCCTTTGGCCTGCTGAAACCGGCGCACGGCGTCGAGCAGGGTTTGCAGGCCGCCGGCGGCGTCCGCGGCTTTCCTCCCGCCCGACGGGTAGAAGGGCGGCGTCGACAGCCGGCCGGCGGCGCCGTTCTGAAACAGCGGCTTCTCCGTCACCCGCGGGACGTAGCCGAGGCTGGCCAGCTTGCTCTGGAGGGTGCGCGCGTCTTCGGGCCGGTTGGGTTGGCGCGGGCCGAAGGGCCTGTCGATCTTCGGCAGGGGCGCGAAGGCCCCGCCCGCGCCGCGCCCGTCCTTGCTTTTCAGGGCGTCGCGGGTCGGGCCGTCTTTCAGGACGACGGTATCCGGGTCGGTGCCGCGCCTTATCTGGGCCGCGCCTGTGGCGCCGAGGAAGCCGGGGGAAAGGGCGTCGCCCCTGCCTCCGCCTGACTGTCCGCCTGACTGTCCGCCGGGCTGCCCGCCGGCCCGGCCGGCGAAGCGCTGCGCCAGCGTCGCGCCGTAGCGGCCGAGATCGGCATGGGGCGCGGCTCCGGTCTTCTTCTCGATGGCGCTGGCAAGCTTCGCGCGGTCGTCGAGCCGGTTGGCGCGGCCGGGGCCGATGTCGTCGCCGAGTTCGAGGTCGGGATCGATGGGGTCGAAGTCGAAAAAGGGCATGGCTGTTCCTTCGCGCAGCCGGCGGCGGCGCGGCATATCGGGGCGTCGGGGAGGAAGGCGTCCGGTTCGGCCGGCGGCGCGGCCGGTCCGGAACGGTGTCGGGGCGCGGGTTCGGCGCCCCCGTCTCACCCCCGCCGCTTTTTCGGGCAGTCGCCTTCGCAGAGACAGACCCATTTGCTGTTGTGGGCCTTGACCTGGCGCATGGTTTCCGGCGTGTCGCCGCGCGCCGAGAAATGGATCGGCCGGAACACCCGGCAGCCGGCGTCAGTCCCGGTCGAAGCGGTCGTGCAGGCGGCGGTCGCGAGCAGAGCCGGAACCAGCATCGCTTTCAGCGCGGTTCGCATCGTCTATCCTCCTCAGGGTTTCGCGGTCGATTTCGGCCTGGCGCCGGCGCGCGCCGCGCCGCTCGGCCGAGTTCAGGGCGCGCCACAGGACGAAGCCGGCGGCGGCGATGGCGGTCAGCACGGCGAGCGACCGGCGGACGGCTGCGGAACGCAACCCGAAACGCCAGAGGGCGCCGGCCAGGCCGGTGGCGAGGGCGATCATCGCCCGCCGCCCCACCGGCCGGCCCCGTCGCTCCGGCGCACGCCCTGCCAGACATAGAGGCCGGACGCCGCCGCGGCGGCGCTGCCCAGCGGCCACATGACCGACGCCGCATTCGGGTCGATCGGCTGTCCCCGGACCATGTTGGCGATGGCCGCGACGCCGACGCCGGCAAAGGCCGCCAGGCTGGTGCCGAACAGGATGGAGAGCCGCCGCCGGCGGCGCCGCCATTGCGGATGGTCCGGATCGAGCGGCCCCAGGGATACCGGGGGCGGATCCACGGGCGGGAACGGCGGTCCGGGGGCGGCGGCTTCCGGACGGGATTCCGGATGGCGTTCCCGGCGCGGCGCGGCGCCGGGGTCTTCGAACGGTCGCTCGACGGTCATGCCGCGCCTCCGCTTTCCGGCATCGCCCGCGCGCCGGCCGGCAGAACGAGCGCGTCGCCCGGATGGATCGGCCGGGCCGGGTCGAGGTCGTTCCATTCGGCGAGCTGCGCCGGCGTCAGGCCGTGCCGCGCGGCGATCGACCATAGGGTGTCGCCGGGGCGCACCGCGTAGCGCCGGTGGGGCGCGCCGAACGGTCCCGGTTCCGCGGCGCCGGCCGGCGCTCCGTGTGAGGGCCGGTCCGGCGTCCAGGCCTCGACATCGGCGATCCATTCCTCTTTGCCGATCAGGTTGCCGGGGCAGGATTTCCACGGCTCGCCGAGCTCGCGGTGGAATTTCACCGCGTCGCCCGGCCGGAGGCCGAAGCGCCGGCAGACCAGGGCGCACAGGCCGACGGCGGCGGCGCGCTGCGGGCCCGTCAGCCGGTCGTGCGCCTCGTCCTCGACGGTCTCGAAATCGCCGATCATCTCGAACATGAAGGGATGGCGCCGGGGCGTGCCGTTATGGCCGCGCGAGCTCGCCGGCGGCCGGCGCCAGCCGCGCCCGGACCAGAGCGAGCCGTCGGGCCCGACCGATTCGTGCTGGGCGATGTCCGACCAGCCGAGCGCGCCGGTATGGTAGCGGTGCATGCCCTGGACGCAGCGCCGGCCGCCGAGCCGCCGGAAGGCGTCGTGGTCGGGCCGGTAGGTGTGATGGACATGGACGCCGGTGAGGCGGGTTTCGCCGAAGTCGAAGGCGTCCAGCTCGACGGCGAAGTCTTCGAGGGTGCGGGAACGGAAAGGCGGGGGCATGGGAATCCTCCAGAAATAGACAGACCGGTCTGTCTGTATAAAAAACACACCGGAACAGGATTTTTGTCACAGAGCGGCCTTGCCCTGGAGCGCGACGGCGAGCAGGGCGGCGACCGTGGCGGCGACGATCATCCAGCGGACCTTGCGGACGTCGCCGAGCGCGTCGGACGCCTCGGCCCGGGAGACGAAGCGCTTGTCCGCCCGGTCGTCGCGCGCCTTGAGCTCGCCGGCGAGGCCGTCGATCTTGGCTTCGATGGCCTCGACCCGCTGTTCGACGGTGCGGTGGCGCTCCTCGATGCGGATCAGCCGTTCGCGGTCGCCGTTGCCGAGCAGGCCGAGCGCCCGGGCCTCGTCGCGTACGGCAGCGCGGACCGCTTCGGCCAGGCCGTTGCGGCCGGTCATCGCCGCCTCCCGGGCCGGGCGGCCAATAGCGCAACCGGGGGCGGCGCAACCGGGGGCAGCACAACCGGGGGCAGCGCTACCGGGCGCGGCGCAACCGGGGCCGGTGCAGCGGGCGGGGCGGGGCGCAGCGGGAACAGGGCCGGGACGGGCGCATCGGCGCCGCAGCGCGCCGGCATCGCGGCCAGGCCGGCCGCAAGCAGGATGGCCGGAAGGCCGGGCAGGACGCGGGCCAGAACGTTGGGCGGAACGCCGGGAACGGGGAGGCCCGCGGCCCGGCGGAGCGGGGCGGAAAGCGTAAACACGGTCAAGAACGGTCTCCTGTCGGCCGCCGGCCGGGCCTGTCTTTCCGGACCTGGGTCCGGAGAGGGGCCGGCCGGCGGCGGTTGCGGGATGGCGGACGGATCAGTCGCTGTCGGCGGCGCCGACCCGGAGCATGTCGCTGAGGTCGACGCTGCCGCCGGAGGCGCTGTCGACCAGGAACAGGCCGGCCTTCGCGGCCCCGCCGGTCTCCGTGTTGGCGAGCACCATGTCGCCGGCGTGCAGCATGCCGGCCGCGTCGTCGAAATAGCCGGCGCTGTCGACCGTGGCGGCTTCGTCCGGCGTCGTGTAGTGCCAGAGGGTGAAGCCGTTGGAGTAGGCGAGCACGCTCAGATTTTCCTTGGCGTATGCCATTTTTTCAGTCCTTTCTGGTAGTTCGGAAAAAACGCCCCGAACCGCGGTCCGGGGCGGGGAGAGCGGGCCGGAGGGGCGCGTCGCGCGATCGTCGGCGGGCGCGCATGTTCCTCCGGCCCGGCGCCGCCGCCGCCCGCCGGGAGGGGCCGGGCGGCGGCGCGGGCGCTGGGATGTGCGCTGGGATGTGCGCTGGGGTGTGGGCTGGAGTGTCCGCTGGGTGTGCGGGAGACCGGATTCGGTGGGGGGCGCCAGATACGCCCACGCCGGCCCGGTCCCGGCCGGTTACGGTCTCGCAATCGTTTCCCTGGGGAGCGAAGGGCGCCCTCGCCTTCGTCCGGCGCGTCGGCCTCGCCCGGCTTCCGTGACGCCGCACGGGCCTTCAGCCCGGTCAGGCCGTCGCCGCCGGCGCCTTCGTTCGTTTCAACAAGCGGAAGAAGCCGCCCGGCGGGCGCAGGTCGGGACGGAAATTTAGGGAATTATATACCGAACTAGAGGGCCGGCTACCGGCAATGCGTATGCTCTCTGGTCTTCGTCTTTCCGAGGGCTGCGTAATCGTAGTCGAGGATATGGATATAGAAGCCCTTCACGCCGAATGCCTTAACGCTCTGGCATAGCTGGAGGATGAGTAGCTCGAACTGCTCTTCCGAAGCCCGGAAATCGGTAAAGACGAAGAGCGTATCGCGTCGCCAGCCCGCGTGTCTGATTCCTGGTAGTGGCCGGAGCGCGTCGAGAGCCGCCATTCGCGGCGATCGGGCGGTACCAGCCGGGGGAGGCGGCGAGGCTGGGGATACCTCTTGCGGCGGTATCTTCCGCAGGTCTTTCCGTATCCGGTCTATATCGAAGGCTCCGGCCTGTGCAGCGGCTATCGAGGCGAACGCTACGGCTGCCAGGCCCGCTCGAAGTGCGCGAAGCATGGTCCCCTCCCGGTCGCGGGAGAGCGCGCTTGACTGGCAGGGGGAAGCCTATACGGTCCCGTTGCCGTGTGCAGTTCGGTGCGCGCCCTCACGGTAACACCGAACCCCGGTATGGCTGGGGCGGGGTGGCATCCCCGCCCTAGCCGCTTTCGGGGCTCAATTACGATCCGGCCCGGTTGGCGCCGGGCCGTTGCAAATCGACAACGATATCGTGTTGATCCCGCCTATTCGCCAAGGCGCGGGAGCGACCCGAGCCGGATCAGGCTTATTCAGCGGGCGACCCGGCAGAGCGGGCGTTGTCGATTTGCAGGGGAAAGTGTCGCCGGTTGCGCTCTTGTGCGCAATAGGAAAGATGCTATCTTCCGCAGGCGAGCGCCGTTTCACATTCAGCGGCGAATCGTATATAGAACGCGAGGATCAGATAGAGGCGGCACCATGCCGAAAGCGAAAATGAACGGGAGTACCGACCTGCTGGCAAAGGCTATGCGGGAGGTCGTGCGTGAGGCGATCGAGGAAGGGACTCTCCCCGTCAAGGAGTCGGTGGACGGGCTGAAAAAGAACGTCGAGCGCCTCGAAGGGGATATCGGCGGCCTCAAAGAGGAAGTGAAGCGCCTCGATACCGATATGCAGAACGGCTTTGCCGAGCTGCGGTCCCCCGGCGACTAGGCGATCAGGTCCCGGTAGGTCAGCCGCTTCCCGACCATCGACGCTGCGACATCCGCCATCTGGTCGGCCGTATCCTCGTCCCGGACGTTGTGCCGGCCGACGAACTCCGTCACATAGCGGTCCAGATGCTTCACCGAGAAATGGTGGAAGGTCCCTTTGTGCGCCCGCTTCAGGGTTGCCCAGAAGCTCTCGATCCCGTTCGTGTGGGCCGTCCCCCGGACGTACTCCCCGGCGGAGTGATTGACGGCCTCGTGATCGTAGTCCGATGCGATCCGCCGATACGCGCTGGCCTCGTCGGTAAAGACCGTCGTGCCGGGATCGACATTCTCCCGGACGAAGCCTTCTAAGGTCGCGCCGTCCGTATTCTCGACGACCCGCGCCGTTACCCGGTTATCGAAGCGGTCCTTGGCGCCGACCACGGCCGTCTTGCCGGCCGTCCCGCGCCCCGTAAGCGTCTTGCGCTTCGCCTTGGGCATGTTCTTGCGCTTCCCGCCCACGAAGGTCTCATCGACCTCAATCGGCCCCAGGATGCCGTCTATCCCGCTGTCGTCCCACGTCTCCCGGAGCCGGTGCAGCATGAACCACGCGGTCTTTTGCGTCACCTTCAGGTCGCGGTGCAGCTTCATGGACGAGACGCCCTTCAGGCTCGTGACGTAGAGGTAGATCGCAAAGACCCACTTACGCAGCGGGAGCCGGGAATTCTGGATCGTCGTTCCGGTGCGGACGGAGAAATAGGACTGGCAGTCCCGACACCAGTAGGGCATCGGCCGCTCGTTCGGGACTTCCTTCGTGTCCGTAGAGCCGCAGTGCCCGCAATGGCGCCCGTCCGGCCAGTGGATTTTCTCAAACCACGCACGGGCTGACGCCTCATCCGGGAACCGCTCCGCCAGCTCCAGCAGAGAAATCCCTTCGCGGTGCGATTTTCCGGGTGCGGTCATAGTGCAATCCTCCCTTTCCTCTAATATAGGGAGCCTTGCCGGAAATTCTAGCTAAATATATAATTCCCGAAATTTACTTGCAGGTCAGCTATTCCGCCGCGGCGGGAAACCTTCGCGCGTACGTCAATGGCGCTTCAGCGCCCGCTCTCGTCCGGCAGGACGATCGGCTTGTAGGCCAGCGCGCGGTCGGCGATTTCTTCGGGCGTGAGTTCCGGCATTTCCCACCAATACATATAATTGACAATTTCCGGATCGAGAACACCGGCTATCAGTGCATCGACAAGATCGTTCCTTTTCCTTTCTATTTCTCCTGTTTCATCGCTCGTTCCATCCAAGCGGTAAATTTCTTCGACCAGGGCGATGATTTGATCTCGGGTCAGCAGATTGTTCATTTCCTCCCGCCGGTTCCATAGCGAGCGTTTCCAGGCAGAATGTAGTCGTGCATGCGTGGAGTCGAGATCATCATGTTACGCATGTCATATACCCTGCCGCCGTCCTTGATGGGTTTCGCGTGATGAATTTCATACGATTTCCTTCCCTTAACCCACTGCGTTTCGTGAGCCTCAGGCGCTTTACCGTCACGCATTCTCTGCATGTCTTCGGAGCGAAACCTGCGGCTCGTTACCGAATCTGCGGCAATAGCCTTCCAGAATTCCGACCTGAAGTGATCGAAATTCCTGAACTTCTTTCCCCGCAACTGGGCCGCGATATGTTCGGGAATAAGTCCGCCGTTCCGGTGCGATCCCTTGAGCCAGTCCTGTCTTCCTTCGACTGTCGGAAGTTTTCCCGACGACCAGCCGGTTCCCGGTCTCCTTCGAATCTCGCGCAGGGCCTTGGAACGGTATTCCCGGAGCTTGTTTTCGAAGAATCGGATGTCTTTCCTGGTGTATTGCGACGACTGGCCGGGCGCGCGCAGCTGGTATTGCCAGAAACCCGGGTCGTATTTGCGTATCTGCTTGAGAAGCCTTTCGGCCCGAAGATCGATTCCCCGCTGGGTGATTTCCCGCCCGATGCTGCGCGGCCGCTGCGGCCTTGACCGCCCTCCGCCCCTGCCGCCCGCCAGAACGATGCCGGGCTGGGCGGTGTTGTTGTCCGGGGCTTTCCCAAGATGCGCCGTTACTTCCTGCCGTTCGGCAGCGATCGTTTTTCTGACGAATCCCGCGACATCGGTTTTGCCGTCCAGCTCGGCAAAGATTTCGACAAGCGTTGCCCGATTCTCCCAGTAGTCTTTTTGCTGCAGTAGCTCGATGTGGTTGTCGTCGAACTTCTCCAGGACGGGAGGAATATCGGAGAAGCCGAAGGAAAGCTCGTTTGTGTTTTTTTCTTCGCCATCGTTTTTCCGCTTCGAATTGTCCGGCTCTTTCGAACTTCCGGGTTCATTTCTTTGCTTGCCGGTTTCCCGAAGGCTGTCCGTTGCGCGCGCTTCGTCCTGATTTTCCTCCAGCTTTTCCTTGCGCTGGTCCTGCACCTCGTTGGCGACGATGAGGCCGGCCATGCTGTCGGCGGCGGAACGGTCCGCTATCGGGGCGTATTCCGGCGCGTCGCTGTCCATGATCTCGCGGCTGACCGTCTCCAGCCGGTCCAGCCGGGCCTTGCGCGCCTTCTCGTTCTGCTTATCCAGGGCGCGTTCGGTCGGGCCGCCGGGGTTGACGAGACGATCCTCTTTCAGGCGCTTGTCGCGCTGGAAGGCGGCGACGGCGTCAAGCAGGGTTTGCAGGCCGCTGGCAACGTCCGGGGTTTTCCTGCTACGCGACGGGTAGAAGGGCGGTATCGATAGCCGGCCGGCGGCGTTATCGGGGAACAGCGGCTTCTCCGTGACCCTCGGCGCATAGCCGAGGCTGGCCAGCTTGCCCTGGAGGGCGCGGACATCCTGCGGGCGGTTGGGCGCCCGGTTCGACAGGGCCGGGCCAACGGGTTTCCTGAGCGTCGGAAGGGGCGCGAAGGTGCCGCCCAGGTCCGGATCGCCGGTCCTGTCCGAGCCCCGCAGGGCGTTGCGGGTCGGCCCGTCCTTCAGGACCACGGCATCCGGGTCAGTTCCGCGCCGGATCTGGGCTGCGCCGACAGCGCCGAGGAAGGCGGGCGAGAGGGCGTCGCGTTTGCGGCTGCCTGACCGGCCGGCGAAGCGCTGCGCCAGTGCTGCGCCGAAGCGGCCAAGCTCCGCATGGGGCGCCGCGCCGGTCCTCTTCTCGATAGCGCTGGCGAGCTTCGTGCGGTCGTCGAGGCGGTTCTCCCGGTCGGGACCGATGTCGCCGGCAAGAGCGAGGCCGGGGTCGATGGGATCGAAGTCGAAAAACGGCATGGTTGGTCCTTCGCGCGGCCCGGGACAAGGCGGGCGGCGGCGCGGGGTTCGGGGTGTTTCGGAGAAAGAGAGGAGCGCCCGCCCCTTCCCACAGGAGGGGTCCCGCAGGAGGCGGCGGGCGCTCCGGACGCTCGGGTCGCTCCGGCCGGGGCCTAGCCCTCCAGGCAGCGCAGGGTGACGACGCCGGCGCTGTCGATCAGGGCAGCGCCCTGGCTCATGCAGTTGGAGACGAACCAGGCGGCGCGGTCGCCGTGCCAGGAAATGTCCGACTTGACGGCCTGGCCGCTGGCGTGGCCGACCGCGGTGCGGTGGTACCAGTGGCAGGAGCGGACGTCGTCGGCGTCCTTCGTCAGCCCGGAATGGGGCATCCACAGGGCGCCGAGCCATTTCTTGGCCTGCGCGCCGCGCCAGGGCAGCTCGTCCGTGCCGGCATAGTCGGCGTCGGCGAACTCCTGGATGCCGAGCAGGTCCGACCACTGCTTCCAGCCGACGATGGCGAAGCGCTCGCCGTCGTCCGGCACGTCGGCCTCGCCCAGCTTCTCGAAGGCTTCGAGGACCTTGGCCTTCGTCAGGCCGTCGGTCTCGTCGCCGGCGAAGACGGTCGAGCCGTCCAGCGCGTCGATGATCAGCTCGTCGGTCTTGCGGCCGAGTGCATAGGCGCCGGCGTTGACCACGACCTGGCGCTCGCCGTGGGCGGTCTTGAGCTCGTCGAACCGGTCGACCCAGTCGCCGGCGTAATAGTCGGCCAGCGTCGCCTCGATCGGCGTGTGGTCGATATTCATCACCGGCACCTGGCCGTGGCGCGCCTTGGTCGAGGCGGTGCCCTTGCCGACCTTCTGGAACACCACGGAGGCGCCTTTCACGCCGTCGCGGGTGCGCACGGTCTTGCGCAGCTTCGAGCCCATCCGCTGGTAGGCGGCGTGGACCTCGGCTTCGTATTGCTTGGAGAAGGACTGGTTGACGTCTGTCGCCATGACAGCGGTCTCCTTTGTTCCGGTTTACAGGGGGATGGCCCGAAGGCCGTCAGAGGCGTCCCTGCAGGCCGGTTGTCAGCCGCTACGCCGGCCCCGCGCCCCGGGGACGGGACGGCGGGCCGCGGCGGGGCAGGCCGGGAAAGGGGACGGGTGAGTGAGCGCTTGCGGGGTGCGATGCCGGCCCTGCCGGACCGGGCCCCGTTGACCGATGACCGGTGACCGATGCACCGGCGGACGGAAGGCTCGGCGGCACGCTGCCGCGCCCTCGCAGGGCGTGCGGATCGGAACGAAACGATGGTCGTTATGCGGATCCCGTTGCCCGGAGGCGGCGCGAAAGGGTCCGGCCGGCGCTGTCGATGCGCCGGCGGTCGGCCGTGCCTTGTCCGTGGGGGTTGTCCGGCCAAGCAGGGGCCGGCATCGCGGATCGGCCGGAGGCGGGCGCATCCCTGGGTCGGGACCGTCGCCGTCCGGCCGGCCGTCAACGCCGCGCGCTCACCCGGCTCCGGCGCGCGCCGCCGCCGGCCCCGTCGGGGAGCGGCAGACGCACCGGTGGCGTTGACAAGAGGAAGATAGGTGGTCTTCGGAACGGTGTCAAGGAAAAAAATAGAAAAAAAGGTAAAAAAAACAGAATCAGTCCCGATTTCCCCAGTCCTCTGCGGGAAGCCGGGACTTCGCTGCCGCCTGCGCCGTCGCCGCTTCGCCGGTTGTCGGCGGATGGACCGTGCGGCACAGTGCGGCGCAGCGGCAGCAGGGGGATACCGGTCATGGCCTCGCACGACACGGGTAACGGCAGCGCGGGCGCGGTCAAGGCGCTCTGGCGCTATCCGGTCAAGTCCATGGCCGGCGCGAAGCTCGAAGAGGCGCCGGTTACCGAGGGCGGCATCCTGGGCGACCGGGGCTATGCCGTGATCGACCGCGCCAGCGGCCGGGTCGGCAGCGCCAAGACGCCGAAGAAGTGGGGCGCGCTGCTGGCGCTCGCCGCCGATTACGTCGAGCCGCCGCAGGCCGGCGCGCCGCTGCCGCCGGTGCGCATCGCCTGGCCCGACGGCAGCGCGGCGACCAGCGCCGGCGGCGGCGCGGACGTCCGCCTTTCCGAAACCCTCGGCCGTCAGGTGACGCTCACCGCGGAGCGGCCGGAGACCGTCAGCGTCGAGCGCCTCGATCCGCTCGCCGCGGAGGAGACCATCGTCGATATCGGTGAACTGATGATGGCGGGCCGCTTCTCCGACTACGCGGCGCTCCACCTCATCACCACGGCGACGCTGGCGCGCCTTGCCGAGCTGGGCCCGGAGTCGCGGTTCGATGTACGCCGCTTCCGCCCCAACATCGCCGTCGCCTCGCCCGAGGGCGCGGAGGGCTTCGCCGAGAACGAATGGGTCGGCCGCGAGATCGCGGTCGGCGGCGACGTGCGGCTGCGCATCTCCGACCCGGCGCCGCGCTGCTCGATCCCGACGCTCGCCCAGGGGGAGCTGGAGAAGGACCCGGCGGTGCTGCGCACCGTCGCCCGGCACAACAGCGTGCCGGTTCCCGCGCTCGGCGGCGAGGTCCTGCCCTGCGCCGGCGTCTACGGCTTCGTCGTCCGGGGCGGCACGGTCAGGCGCGGCGACCCGGTGCGGGTGCTGTAAGGCATCGCCGGCCGGGCGCGGATATCCTGCCGCCGTCGCTGCTGTCGGGCCGCTTGCAGCGAGGCCGGCATTGCACGGTCAGCATTTGGAACGCCCCACGCGCTTGCCGTGACGCCAATTGGCAGTCAGGCAGGTACCGTCGGGCCAGCGCGCGACCCATCGGCCGTGCCGCTTGCCGTCCAGATAGCGGCCTTCCATAACAGCCCCGTCGCGGGGCCAGCGCACGACCCATCGGCCGTGCCGTTTGCCGCGGACCAGCGTTCCCGTGTATTCGTTGGACGCACCGTGGCTGATCCAGACCTCCGTTCCCCGCCCGACGGCGATACCGCCTGCGCACGCCCCGGACCAGGTCGGCGGCTTCAAGGACGGATGGTAGGAGGAAACGAAGATATAGCAGCCGCGCCGGTTGGCGATCTCTTGCCAGCATTTCGCGCCCTTGCCCACCGCGGCGCATTTCGGCGACGGGCTTGCCGCGGAGCCGCGGGTTTGCGGTTGCTGCTCCCGCCCCGCCCCGGTCCCGCGCTCCGGTTCGCCGCCTTCCTCGACGACCGTCTTCGTCACCGTGCAGGCGAAGCCGGTGAAGTCCGCGATCCGCGCCGGGCCGGAACCCTGGCACTTGTAGGCCTCGCTGCGGAAATGGTCCGCGCAGCCCCGCGACTGGTCCCGGAAGATCGGCAGGCAGCCGGGATATTTCCGGTCCAGGGTGTTGCTGACGAAGCTCGTATTCTGGCTGCACAGGTAAATCTTGCGCTGGACCGCCTGCCGGCACGCCTCGCGGTTCTCCGCAACGTCGGAGTAGTAGACCCCGTCGATATCGCCGAATTTCGGCTTCAGCTCCTTGGCCGAGGCCGCTCCCGCAATCGACAGGGCCGCGGCCAGCGCGACCGAGATTAGCGCGGTACAAAATCGGAGCATGTCTCCCTCCCGTGCATGTGCCCGTTGCCGCGGCAACCGTAGCGCCGCCGCCGTCGGCGATGCAACGGATTCAACCGCCGCCGCCGTTCCCGCCGCCGCGCACCGAACGCAACACCGCAATGTCGCCCCGGCCCCCGAGCCGGGGCCCAGAGCCTGCCCCTTCGGCTTCGCTCAGGGCGGGCTCTGAGCTTGTCGAAGGGGCCGCCCGGCACGGTCTTCGCCTGCGACTCTGGCCCCCGGATCGTCGCTCCGCTCCGTCCGGGGTGGCAAGGGAGGGGTTCGGGAGGAGCCCCCTCATGCCCCCGCACGCCCCCTCACGCCATCGTCACCCGGTGCACGCCGCCGCCGGTGCGCCAGGTGTAGCGCGGGCGGGGCGGCGGGGCGGTCTTGCGGACCCGGACCGGCTCGGCCTCGAGGCAGCCGGCGACGGCGTCGAGCGCGTCGTCCCGGCTCCTGCGCCTGCCGCCGCTTCCCCGCCCTTCGCCGGGCCGCCACGCCTGCATCTCGTCGCCGAACGGGCCGGCCAGCACGTCGCGGTGGGCGTGCAGCACCCCGGCGGCGAGGCGCGCGTCGAACGCCTTGAGGATGCGCGCCGCCTTCTGCTCGTGCTGGTGCCATTTCCGGACGGCGATCCCCGACCCGCGCAGCACGCCCTGCAACAGGCCGGGCAGGAA
>JAJEGH010000021.1 GCA_022819985.1 Alphaproteobacteria bacterium
CCCCTCCCGTCATTTCGACCGGAGCGGCGTCAGCCGCGAAGTGGAGAAATCCGGCCAGGGACGGAGGCCGGGCAGAGGCACAGCCCTGTGGCGTCGACGGAGCGCTCGCCGGGTTTCTCCCCTTCGGCTTCGCTCAGGGCAGGCTACTCCGCCCCGGCCCCGGGGGGCCGGGGCTCCGGTCGAAATGACGGGAGGGGATTCGGTGTCATGAAATGTCATGATTTGTCATGTTCGCTCCCTTTCGTCCCGGCGTTTGACTGGCCCGGCGTTTGACTGGCCCGGCGCTTGACTGGACAGACCGGTCTGTCTCGCGAAAAAAGACGCGGCAAGGAATGTTGTCATAAAGCCTCCGGCCCCGGCGTCTCCGGCCCCAGCGTCTCCGGCCCCGAATCGGGGTCGCTCCGGGACCGCTGATTTGTTCATATAATGTTCATACTATGGATGTCAAGGCTTTGCGCACGGTTCCCCCGCTCCGATCCCGTTGCGCTTGTATTCGATATTGATTATCCTGACTACGGTTTCGATCGGGAGGGCCATCCGTGCGGCACACGACGACGATGACGGTTCGCCTCAGCGGCGCGCTCAGCGACTTCGTGGCGGCGAATGTCGGCGAGGCCGGTTCCTACGAGAATGTCAGCGAGTATGTCCGCGACCTGATACGGCGCGACAAGGAACGGGCCGAGCGCGAAGCCTTCGACCGCCTCAAGGCCGAACTCGGCCGCGCCTTTGCGGCGCCGGACGAGAGCTATCGCCCGCTGTCGGCCGCCGACGTGGCCGCGAGAAACCGGGCGCCGTCCGACGCATGACACCGGTGCGCGTCCGGGACGCCGCCGCCGTCCGCATCGACGAAATCTACCGCTACACCCGCGACCGCTGGGGCGAGGCCCAGGCGGACGCCTACATTGCCGGGCTGTTCGATGCGTTCGAGGGCATCGCGGAAGGCAGGACGGCGTCGCGGCCGGTTCCGGCGGAATTCGGCGTGGACGGCTATGTCTTCCGGTACAAAAGGCATTTCGTCTACTGGAAGACGCTGGGCGACGGGGCGGTCGGTATCGTCACCGTTCTGCACGAACGCATGCACCGGATGGACCGGTTCCTGGAGGACCGCGAGCCGTAAGCCCGCCTTCGCCGCCGCCCCGCCCCTCACCCCAGGGCGTAGCGGCGCAGGGGGCGGTACATCGCGCCGTGCCGGGTCAGCCGGCTTTCGTAGAGGACGAAATCGCCGACCTCGAAGGGCGGCGCGCGGAAATCGCCGTGCTCGGACAGGAAGTTCGCCACATGGTGCCCGGTCTCGCCCCCGGTCTCGCCCCCGATCCGCGCCAGGGTGACATGGGGCCGGAACTTGCGCGCCTCGGCCGGAAAGCCGGCGCGCACGACCGCGGATTCGACGCTGGCCCGGAGCCGGGCCAGCGCGGCGTTCGCCTCGACGCCGGCCCAGACCGAGCGCGCCTTGCGCAGCTTGCCGAAATGGCCGACGCCGGCGAGCGACAGCGCGAAAGGCGGCGCCCGCACCGCGCCGAGCGCGGCATCGATATCCTCGGCCCGGTCCTCCGGCGCCTCGCCGACGAAGCGCAGGGTGACGTGGTAATTGCCGGACTCGACCCAGCGCGCGCCGGGGATGCCGCGCTCCAGCATCGAGAGCGTGTCGCGCAGGGTTTCGGGCAGGTCGAGGCCGACGAACAGGCGGATCATGGCAGCGGGACCGGTGCGGGCGATGCGGGCGGGCGAAGCGGGCGGGCGAAGCGGGCGGGACATTCCGCAGACCGCATGGATACGCCGGAACGGGGCCCGGGAAAAGCGGCGGCGATCGGCGGGCAGGCGGGAAACCCATGCCGGCGCCCCCTGTCTCCGCCCCGCCTCCCCGTCCCTTCGGCTCCGCTCAGAGCCTGCCCTGAGCGAAGCCGAAGGGGCAGGCTATTCCGACCGGAGCGGGCGTCAGCCCGCCCCCCTCCCGTCATTTCGACCGAAGCGGGCGTCAGCCCGCGAAGTGAAGAAATCCGGCCAGGGACGGGGGCCGGGCAGAGGCGCAGCCTTGCGGCGTCGACGGAGCGCTCGCCGGGTTTCTCCCCTTCGACTCCGCTCAGGGCAGGCTACTCCGCCCCGGCCCCGGGGGCCGGGGCTCCGGTCGAAATAGCCTGCCCTGAGCGGAGCCGAAGGGACGGGAAAGGAGCGCGCGCAATTGCGGTTGACTGCCGCGTCTTGTTCCCTTATTGTTCCTGCCATGCGAAAGGGCGGCCATGTCTATATTGTCGGGAGCCTGCGGCAGACGCTCTATGTCGGCGTGACGTCCGACCTGGCGCGGCGTCTGCGCGAGCATCGCACCGGCGCGCTCAAGGGCTTCACGGCGCGGTACAAAATCTGGCGGCTGCTCTGGTGCGAACCCCACGACGACATTCTCGGCGCCATCGCGCGGGAGAAGCAGATCAAGCGCTGGCGGCGCGAGAAAAAGCTCGCGCTGATCGCCCGGACGAACCCGGATTTCCGGGATCTCGGACCGCTGCTCAACCGGTAGGTCCGAAGGGACGGGAGAGGAAAGCGCCACCGCCGCTGCACCGTACCCGCCCCTACCCCGTCCCTTCGGCTCCGCTCAGGGCAAGCTATTTCGACCGAAGCGGCGTCAGCCCGCCTCCCCGTCATTTCGACCGAAGCGGCGTCAGCCGCGGAGCGGAGAAATCCGGCTGGCGACGGGGGCCGGGCACAGGCACAGCCCTGTGGCGTCGACGGAGCGCTCGCCAGGTTTCTCCACTCCGCCCCGGCCTGGGGGCCGGGGCTCCGGTCGAAATGACGAGAAAGGAAAGCGCCACCGCCGCTGCACCGCCCCCGCCCCTACCCCGTCATTTCGACCGGAGCGGCGTCAGCCCGCCCCTCCCCGTCATTTCGACCGGAGCGGGCGTCAGCCCGCGAAGTGGAGAAATCCGGCCAGGGACGGGGCCGGGCAGAGGCACGGCCTTGCGGCGTCGACGGAGCGCTCGCCGGGTTTCTCCACTCCGCCCCGGCCCCGGGGGGCCGGGGCTCCGGTCGAAATGACGGAAAGGGGTGCCCCGGCCCTGGGGGCCGGGGTTTCGGTCGAAATGACGGGATGGGGCTGTTGCCATTTTGCAACACAAGGGGACGATTTCCGGGGTAATCGGGACTTTGTGCGCGACAGGGCGGCGGCGCGTCGGCAATATCCGCCCTGCCGAACGGGCCGGCTTTCCGCCGCTCCGGGCGGCATACCGAAGTTTTCGGTGTTCAACCCCAGCGTTTTTCCGGTCCCGGATGTTCCGGTCGGCCGGATAACGCGTCAGCATTGGAGAGGGAGATGACGGGAGTCGTCAAATCCACAGGCAAATACGCTCTCCTTGTCGGTTCCGCCCTTGCGCTTTCGATCTCGGCCGCGTCGGCCGCGTCGATGGCCAAGGCGGGCATGGACAAGCGCGTTGCCGACCTGGAGCGTGAGGTCACGCTCCTCAAGAACCAAATGAAACAGGCCATGATGGCCAAGCCGGCGGACAAGAATATCCAGTCCGGCAACAGCCGCGTGAAGGTCACGATCTACGGCCAGGTCAACACGGCGTTCCGCGTGGCCAGCTCGGGCGGCGAGTCGCAATACCAGTCGGTCAGCAACGACGGTTCGAGCCCGCGCATCGGCATCCGGGCGGTCGGCCAGGTCAACAAGAACCTGTCGATCGTCGGCTGGCACGAGCTCGAGTGGCAGTACAACCGCCGCTCGGCGACGGGCAACGCCAACGACGGCAACGAGCGCCTGCGCGCCCGTCACGTCGATCTCTCGGTGGCGCACAAGGACCTCGGCACGGTGTCGATCGGCAAGGGTTCGATCGCCGGCGACGCGGCCGACCTGTACTCGATGTCGGGCACCGGCTACGTCTTCGGCTTCGGCGGCCCGAGCGGCAACGACGGCGGCGTGGGTCCCAAGAGCCGCGCCTGGGTGTTCGGCAGCTTCTTCGGCGCGCGCCAGAACCGCATCCGCTACCAGACTCCGCGGGTGATGGGCGCGATGCTCGAAGGGTCGATCAACGAGAACGACAGCATCTCGTTCGGCGCCCTGTATTCCGGCGCGCCTCCGGGCGTGAAGGACTTCCGGGTTCTGCTGCGCGCCGGCTACCGCAGCGATCCGAACAAGCACACCGACGGCATGGACGGCGACAAGGACCGGGTCTCCTCCTGGGGCGTCTCGGGCGGCATCGGCCATTCGTCGGGCTTCACCGTCAGCGGCAGCTACGGCACGACGTCCGAGAAGGGCAGCATGGTCAAGCCGTTCAAGTGGAATGTCGAACTCGGCTGGGCCGGCAAGGTCAACGACATGGGCAAGACCAACATCACCGTCGGTTACGGCAACTATAACGACGGCATGTACGGCATAGCGAAGTACTACTATTTCGCGGTCAACCAGGCCATCGACAGCGCCGCTTCCGACATCTACTTCGGCGTCTCCAACGACACCGGAACGGTGACGCAGGCGGCCATGGCCGCAATCGCAGCGGTACCGGGGACGAGTGCCGTGGCCGCGGGCATAGTGGGGCCCAACCCTGCGGGCGCAGCCGACTTGACCGGTGTGTCGTTCACCGGTCTTCTGGACGAAGATGGCACCACGGTCTCTTCGGACCAAAACGCTCGCGCCGCCGAGCTTTTCGAGGACGGCCAGCAGATTCCCAATGCAAACCTGGACGGTGTTGACGCGACCAACGACGCCGACAAGGTCTACACCTACCGAGCCGCCAAGGACGCCACAGACGGCATGCCGGCCCAGGATGCCAAGCCCGCCATGGCAATGAACCGCGACGGCGTTCTGGTGTTCCTCGCCGGCGTCCGCATCAAGTTCTAGGCGGATAACGGCGTAACGGGAGCGTTCCGGTGCATCGTCCCCTCTCCCTCTTCCTGGCCGCCGGGCTGGCCCTGACGGCCGCCGCCTGCATGTCCCCCGCCGCGAAGCAATCCTCCGCGGCGGGAGCGGCAGGCGAACGCGCCGCCCAGGTCCGGGCTAGGGGGGTCGAATCGGCGGCAGCCGGGGCGAAGGGCGAGAAGCCCAAGGGCGAAGAAGCCTCCTGGTGGCAGCGCCTCAGGCGCCACGACCAGGCCGGGCCGAAGCCCTGGCACCCCGGCGATGTGCGGCCGGGCAAGGGCGTGTTGAGCAACGACGAGGAAGGCTATACCCTGTACCGGCAGGGCGAAGCCGGCTCGTCCGACCCCGACAAGCCCACCAAGACCCGGCGGCGGTAAGCCGGCCTCGTTCCCGTAAAGAACCCTTCGAGGCCCGGATGGCGACATCCGGGCCTTTTTTCTGCGCTCCTTCGACAGGCTCGGGGCAGGCTCCTTCGGCAGGCTCAGGACAGGCTCCTTCGGCAGGCTCGGGGGCAGGCTCTTTCGACAGGCTCGGGGCAGGCTCCTTCGATCCTTCGATACGCCCCGGTCCCGAGGGGGCAGGAAGGTTCCGGTCGTAAAATGCTATGGCCCGGCGCCGGCCCATCGGACAATGCATTTTTGAGCCGGGGATTCCGGCGCCGCACCGTCGGAAAGCGGAAAATTCGTTTGCCAATTGTTTGCCGGAACCTGCACACTGGAAAATCGATTGAGAAACGGAACACGAGCGCTGAAACTGACCAAGCGCACCGTCGACGGCATCGCCCCGGACGGCCGCGACTCGGTCTATTGGGACGGCGAACTGACCGGCTTCGGGCTCCGGGTCCGGGCGTCCGGCCGGAAGAACTACGTCGTCCAGACCCGCGTCGGCGGCCGGCAGCGCTGGTTCACCCTCGGGCCCCACGGCCCGCTCAGCGCCGACGAGGCGCGGGCCCGGGCGCTGGAGATCCTCGCCCTGGCGCATCGGGGCATCGACCCAAGGGGAATCGACCCGCGGGGCGGCGGTTCGAACGCCGGGCCGTCCGGCGCTTCGGGCCGCGGGGCCGGGCCGGAGCGCCCGCCCGCCGTATCGGCGCTCGGCCGGCGCTTCCTGGACGAGTATGTGCCGGTCCATTGCAAGCCCAGCACGGCCGCCCACTACCGCCGGCTGGTGTCGCGCTTCGTCGAGCCCGCGCTCGGCGGCCTGGCGGTCGCGGAGGTCCGGCGCAAGGATATCGCCGAGCTGCACTACGCCATGCGGGAGACGCCCTACCAGGCCAACCGCACGCTGGGCATGCTCTCGAAGATGTTCGCGCTCGCCGAGGTCTGGAACTGGCGGCCCGACGGCTCCAACCCCTGCCGGCATGTGCGGACCTACCGGGAGCGCAAGCGCGAGCGCTTCCTGTCGGACGCGGAGACCGCCCGCCTCGGCGCGGTGCTGTGCGACCTGGAGGAGGAGATGCCGTCGGCCGTCGCGGCGATCCGCCTGCTGCTGCTCACCGGCTGCCGCGTGTCCGAAATCCGCGACCTGCGCTGGGAACATGTCCGCGAGGGCTGGATCGAGCTGCCGGATTCCAAAACCGGCGGCCGCATCGTGCCCCTCGGCCCGGAGGCGCTGGGCGTCCTGGCGTCGATCCCGCGCGAGCCGGGCAATCCCTGGGTCTTCGTCGGCCGCTTCCCCGGCACCCACCGGACCGATCTGCAAAAGCCCTGGCGCCTCGTGCGCAAGCGCGCGGGCCTTGAGGATGTGCGGCTCCACGACTTGCGCCACAGCTTCGCGTCCCGCGCCCTGGCGCTCGGCGAGAGCCTCACCATGATCGGCCGGCTGCTCGGCCACACCCAGGTGCAGACCACCGCCCGCTACGCCCACCTCGCCCGGGATTCGATCCGCAACGCCGCCGCCCGCATCACCGGCAGCATCGGCCCCGACCTCCTGCCCCACGGCAGAGAAGGGGATAGAGAAGGCGCTGGAGAAGGCGGCGGGACAGGCTGCTGACGCGCCTGCCCGGCGCGCTATTCGGCGGCCTGGCGGGCCCGGCCGGCGATCGCCTCGCGCAGCCCTTCGAGCAGCCCTTCCAGCTTCGCCTGGCCATGCTCCATCGCGGCCATCCGCGCCTCCAGGCGCTCGAACCGCGCGTCGACCTGCACGAACCGCGCGTCGACCTGCGCAAACCGCGCATCGACCTGCGCCTCCAGGCGCTCGAACCGCTCTTCCGTCCGGCGCTCCAGGCCGGCCATGTCGGCGCGCAGGCGCTCTTCCATGCGGCGCATGTCGGCGCGCAGCCACGCGAACAGGCCGAGGATCAGCGTGCCCAAGGCAACGAACAGCGTCGCAGCAGCGGCGATGGCGGCGATGGCGGGGTCCATTAAGGCGAACGTAACGGGGATGCGCCGCCCTGTCCATACGCCCCTGTCCATACGCCCTTATCCATACGCCCTTATCCATACGCCCGGTTACGCCCCGGCGCCGGCCGCGCGCAGAAAAAAGGCCCGGATGTCGCCATCCGGGCCTTGAGGGTTCTGTATGGGAGCGGTGCCGGTCAGCGCCGCCGGAGCTTGCTGGGCTTGGCGGGGTCGGACGAGCCCGCCTCGCCCTGGCGGTAGAGGACGAAGCCGTCGGGGTCCTTGCTCAACAGGCCCGGACCTTCCCGAAGACCGTCCAACTCCCAAGGCACCTTGAAGTCCGCCGGACGGTTGTACTTAGACAGCCGCCACCAGGGTTGCTTCTGCTTCCCGGCGGCTTGAGCCTTTTCGCCCGCCCCGGCCGCCGCCTTGTCCGGAGCGGGACCGGCGCAAGCCCCCGCAGCCAGGGCCAGAACGACCAGGGCTGCGGGAATCCGGCGTTGCACGGGGGGCTCCGCCTAGAACTTGATGCGGACGCCGGCGAGGATCACCAGCACGCCCTGGCGCTTGACGGAGCACAGGGTGTCATCATCCATGTTCATGCCGCAGGTATTGTCGGGCATGGCGTCCTCACCGGGCACGGCAGCATGGTACTGAGCTTCCGAGAGACCGGTGCCCAGCGTATTGACAGGGGCAGTGCCAGTGCCATCGGCACCCACATTGATGAGGGGAGTTTCGCCGTCCGCAGGATTGGCGTTGTCGGCCGCGGGAGTAAGCATGGCCCCGTCCTCAGGCGCATCCACACCATCGGCAAGCGCGTAGGTGGTCCGCACCCGTTCCTCGATCGCGGCGACGTCGGTCGTGGCGTCGGTCGTTCTCAAGGCGGAGATGTATGCGTCTTGAGCCGCCACTGCCGCTATGTTTTGCACCGAGTACTGCCCGTTGCCGGTGTCGTAGGACACGCCGAAATAGAGATCGGCGGCGGCGCTGTCGACGCGCTGGTTGACCGCGAGCCAATAGGCGTTGGTTTTCTTGAATTCGCCGTCCCGATACTGGCCGTAACCGATCGTCAGGCTGGTGCTGCCGGGGCCCATCAGCTTGCCGGTCCACGACAGATCGGCCGCCCAGCCGGTGTGCTTGTCGCCACCCTTTATCTGTTCCTGGGCGAAGACGCCGTTGACGCTCAGGCCCGACGGATTGTGCTGGACGCCGCCCGACACGCCGAAGGTATTGGTGCCGGCTGCTGCGTTCGGCTGCGACCGATAGCCGAAGCCGAGAGCGAGGCTGATGTCCTTCGACAGGGAGGCGGGGCTCTTGAAGCTTCCTCCGAAGGACCAGCTTTTGGCCTGGTTGACCGACGCCGCCAGCGACACGCCCATCAGGTTCGGCGTCCGGTACAGCAGGCGGTTTTCCCGGCCCGGATAGACATTCGTCGGCACGCCGAGGCGCCCGCCGGCGATTTTATCGTCCGCGACGTCGCTCGAGGAAGGCGTGAGGCCGTCGATGGCCCCTGGTCCACCGCCGTGGAACACGATGCTGGCGCCCTGGAAGCCGGTGAAGATCGCCGAAGCGTCCGCTCGTACGCTGTGACCCAGCGACAGCGTGCCCAGGTCCTTGTTGACGAGATCGACAACGGAATGGCGGACCGAGACGTCGCCGCCGCTGCCCTGCGCGGCGCCGTCGTCGCTGAAGCCGGTGCTGCGGCCGCCGCCGGCCGCCATCGCCCACTCGGACAGCGCGACCGCCGTTGTGTTCTCGTTCAGCTTGCCGACCGCCCGGAAGCCGATACGCGAGTTCGACTCGCCGTTATCGACGCTGTGGATATCCGACTTGCCGCCCGAGGACGCAAACCGGATCGCCCGGTTGACCTGGCCGTAGATCGTGACCTTCACGCGGCTGTTGCCGGACTGGACATTCTTGTCCGCCGGCTTGGCCATCATGGCGGACTTCATTTGGTTCTTGAGGAGCATGATTTCAGGGATCGATGCGCCGCCGTCCGCGGCGATCCGCGGCGGGCCGGGGGCTGCCGGCCGGGATGCAGCGCCCGTGCGCCGGCGCCCGGCCCGGCTGGCAAACCATTGGCAAACAACAGGCGGAAATCCGCCGGCCGCCACCCCTAGAGATTCTTATAGAATCCGCCCCGTCCATAAGGCGTCCGGCCGGCAAACGGACGGCAAGCAAACGGGACGCACAGCGCGCGGACAGTCCGGCAAGGGGGGGATGGCGGTCCCCGGCTGTCGAAGCGGGCCGGCGATAGCGCCTTGCCCGGCTGCGGGGTGCGCCCTTACCCTGCGGTCCCCGGAAGGCGGCGCGGGCCGGCCCGCGCAGGTTGGGCCGGGGCGGGTTGGGTCGCGCGGTTTGGGGCGGAGGACGACGATGGCCTATCTGGACGACGGCGCGTGGCGCTATTTCTGGCATCCGGTCTGCACCCTGGCGGAGCTTGCCGCCGCCACGGCGGACCGCCGGGCGCTCGCGGTCACGCTGCTCGGCGAGCCGGTCGCCGTCGCCGAGATCGCCGGCGCGCTCGCCGCCTTCCCGGACCGCTGCATCCATCGCTCGACGCGGCTGACGGTGGGCTGCGTCGAGGCGGGCGGGCTGCGCTGCGCCTATCACGGCTGGCTCTACGACGCCGGCGGCCGGTGCATCGAAATTCCCGCGATGCCGGACTACACAATCCCGCCGGGCTTCCGGCTGCGGCGGATCGAGGCCCGCGTCGCCTACGACCTGGTCTGGCTGCGCCTCGACCCGGCGGCGGACACCGATATCCCCGGCTGCCCGGCCTGGGGCGACGCCGCGTTCCGCTGCGTCCAGGGCGCGCCCTATACCTGGCCGACCTCGGCCGGGCGGCGGCTGGAGAATTTCGTCGACCTGTCGCACTTCCCCTTCGTCCATGACGGCTCGCTCGGCGACCGGCGGCACACGGCCGTTCCGGTCGCGGAGGTCGAGCGGGTCGGCGGCGAGCTCCGCTTCCGCTTCGAGCCGGAGCCGGACATGGCCCTGCCGGACGTCGCCCTGATGGCGCCGACCGACTACCGCATCTGGATGCCGTTCACGGTCAACCTGGAGTTCTTCTTCCCGGACGGGGAGCGCGGCCAGCTCTGGATGACCGCCTCGCCGGTCGATTCCGGGACCTGCCGCAGCTTCTGGTTCACCTGCCGCACCGCCGACAGGGACGGCGACGATGGCCCGCATCTCGAATTCCAGGACCTCGTGCTCGGCGAGGACCTCCCGGTGATCGAGGCCCAGGACCCGCCGGAAATCCCCGGCCCGGCGGACGAAAAGTCCGTGCCGACGGATGCGGTCTCGCTCGCCTACCGCCGCCGCCTGCGCGAACTCTCCGCCGCGGCGAAGAAAGGCGGCGAGGCCCTCCGCTCCCTCGATACGCCCCGGCCCTGACGGCCGGGGCTACTCGGGATGAGGAGTCCTCTGCGAAACCCCTCGTCGTCATTCCGACCGGAGCCCCGGCCCGCAGGGTCGGGGCGTAGTGGAGGAATCCCGGCTCGGTCCCACCGTTGCGAACCCGGAGTCCGAGCCGAGATTCCTCCGCTACGCGCCCCGGATTAAAGCCGGGGCGCTCCGGTCGGAATGACGGCGAGGGGAGGAGGGCGGCAGGGGCGATCGCGCGGTTTTGCCCCTTTCGCAGGGGAATCCTCTTCAGAGGGGGGCCAATATAGAAAACGGGCGGGGGTGAGCGGCGCCGGCCCCCACCCGGCGCGCTGCCGCGCGCCGACCTCCCCCGCTGAAGCGGGGGAGGTACAGGAAAGCGCTTTCCGTATCGAGAGCCTGCCCTGAGCGAAGCCGAAGGGGGCCGTCAGGCGCCTTCGAGTTCTTCGGGCAGAACGGCGTTGAGGACCGCGGCGGCGACGCCGGAGACGACGATGCCGGAGACGAACAGCGGCAGCGACCAGGCCGGCAGGACATCGGCCGGCAGCGGCCCGAAACCGGCGGCGCCGGCGAGCTGCTGGACCTGCCACAGCCCCATGCCGAGGCCGAGCGAGATCGCCGCGATCAGCATGTTGCGGGTCGACAGCCCCGAGCGCGCCACCAGCTTGAGGCCGGCGGAGACGATCAGGCCGAACATGATGACCGCCGCGCCGCCGAGCACCGGCTCCGGCATGGCGCCGATCACGGCGGCGAGCTTGGGAACGAAGCCGCACAGCAGCAGGAAGATCGCGCCGATGGTCACGACATGCCGGCTCATCACCCGGGTGAAGGAGACCAGCCCGACATTCTGGCTGTAGGAGGTGTTGGGCAGGCCGCCGAACAGGGCGACGATCGCCGAGCCGACGCCGTCGGCCATGATGCCGCCCTTGAGCTCCTTGTCGGTCGGCTCGCGGTCCGCGCCGCCGGCCGTCACGCCGGAGATGTCGCCCACCGTCTCGACCGTGGTGATGAAGGCCATGATGATCATCAGGCCGATCAGGCCGAGGGCGGCCGGCGTCGAGAATTCGAGGCCGAACCACTGGCCGGGCAGCCCGATCCAGTCGGCCTTGCCGATATTCGCGACCTTGCCCGGATTGAGCATGCCGAACGGGATCGCGACCAGGTAGCCGATCACGATGCCGATGAAGACCGAGGCGGTCGACCACACGCCCTTGCCGAACCGGCGGATCAGCAGGATGACGAGGATGACGAACAGGGCCATCGCCCAGTTGCCGACGTCGCCGAAGCCGATCTTCTGGCAGAAGCCGGCCGGGTAGGCGCCGCAGCCGGCGGAATATTTGATGCCGACCGGCAGCAGGGTGAAGCCGATCGTCATCACCACCACGCCGGAGACCAGGCCCGGAATGAACTTCCGGATCTGCGGGATGAAATAGCCGAGAACGATCTGGAACAGCCCGCCGACCAGGCTGGCGCCGAAGACGGCGGCGAGGCTGGCGCCGCCCTTGATCGCCGCGGTGAGGATGCCGACATAGGCGAAGCTGGTGCCCTGGACGATGGGCAGGCGCGAGCCGACGGGCCCGATGCCGACCGTCTGGATCAGGGTCGCGACGCCGGCCGCCAGCAGGGCGATCTGCACCAGCACGGTGATATATTGCGGCCCCGCGGCGAGCGCGATGAGCAGCGGCACCGTGATGTTGCCGGCAAACATCGCCAGAACGTGCTGGATGCCCAGCGGGATGGCTTCGCCCAGGGGCGGCCTGTAATCGGGATCTTTGAGTTTTTCGTCCATGACCAGCGTTCCGTTGAACGGGTGACGGCGACGCCGGGACGTATCCGGGGCGCCGGCGGCTGACACCGGGCCGGGCCAAGCGCGCCATAGTCGCACGCCCTCCGGCCGGGAATCAAGACGCCGCCGGTCCGGGGTGACGTACGAGGTTATGTGTCAGTGGCGGGAGGGGGTACTCCCTGTGGTTAGCCAACAACCGCATAGAGGAGCACCCCCATGCCACAGCGCGCTGCGACGATCGAGAGTTTACCGATGGCCTTCGAGGTCGTGAAGG
>JAJEGH010000049.1 GCA_022819985.1 Alphaproteobacteria bacterium
CCTTCACGACCTCGAAGGCCATCGGTAAACTCTCGATCGTCGCAGCGCGCTGTGGCATGGGGGTGCTCCTCTATGCGGTTGTTGGCTAACCACAGGGAGTACCCCCTCCCGCCACTGACACATAACCTCGTACGTCACCCCCGGAAAGGACAGGCTTGACACCGGCAAGTATCCGTGCAGAATATTTGCAAACGCAAATATCGCGTGACAAACGGGGGCGACGGTCATGGAATTCGGCTATTTCACGCTCAGCGACAACCACTATCCGGACAATCCGCGCACGCCGAACGATTTCGTGCTCGATATCCGGGAGCAGGCGATCCTGGCCGACCGGCTGGGCTACCATTCGGTCTGGATCGGCGAGCACCATTTCGATTCTCTCGGCGTGAACTCGCGGCCGGACCTGCTGCTCGCCAGCATCGTCCCGGAAACGCGCCATGTCCGCCTCGCGCCGGCGGTCGCCGTGCTGCCGCTGCACCATCCGGTCCATGTCGCGGAGACCTGGGCGACGCTGGACCTGCTGTCGGGCGGGCGGGTCGATTTCGCCGCCGGGCGCGGCTACGACCGCCGGGAATACGCGCCCTTCGGCGCCGACTACATGAAATCGGCGGAATATTTCGAGGATTCGATCGAGATCATCCTCAAGGCCTGGGGCGAAGGGCCGTGGTCGCACAAGAGCCAGTTCCACGACATCCCGGAAATGGAGATCACGCCCAAGCCGGTGCAGAAGCCGATCCCCTTCTACACGGCGTCCTTCTCCAACACCTCGCTGGAGATCGCGGCGCGCCACGGCACCAACGTCATCTGGGCGCCGTTCGCCGCCGGCATGATGTATGGCGGGCTCGACAAGGCGGCCGAAGCCTATCGCGAGACCTGCGCGCGCGCCGGCACCGAGCCGGGCCGCAAGATGTGCAGCTATTTCATCTATATCGACGAGGACGACAGCTACGGCCGCGACAGGCAGATGGACTATTTCAACTATTGCTGCCTGCCGGCTTTCACCGGCGACCCGGCCAAGGCGCCGCCGACCATGCACTATTTCCGCAAGATCATCGACATCCTGGAGAATATGAAGGGCGAGGACCTGACCGACAAATCCATCCTGCTCGGCCCGCCCCAGAAGGTGATCGACAAGCTCAAGGAGGTCGAGGAGGCCGGGATCGACGAGGTGATCCTCTATTTCAACGTCGGCAACAAGGACAAGGCGGTCGTCAAGGAGCAGATGCACCTGTTCATGGACGAGGTCGCGCCCCACTTCGACGGCAAGCACAACGCGCGCCGGGCGCAGCTCAAGGCGGCGTGATTCCGGTGTCCTTCGACCTCACCGCCTATCTGCCCTACCTCATCAACCGCACGGGCGTGGAGCTGGCGGCGGCATTTTCGCGCGAGATCGCGCCCCACGGCGTCACCCTGCAGATGTGGCGGGTGCTGGCCGCGCTCCAGCATCGCGACGGCCTGCGGATCAGCGACCTGGCCGGGCTGACCTCGATCGACATCTCCACCCTGTCGCGGCTGATCGGCAAGATGGAAGAACGCGGACTCGTGACCCGCCGGCGCGGTCCCGAGGCCGACGGGCGGGTTGTCGCCGTCGCCCTGACGCCGGTCGGCCGCGCGACGGCGCGCGCCATCGTGCCGGTCGCCCGGCGCTACGAGGCGATGGCGCTGGCCGGCTTCACGCCGGACGAAGCCGCCGCCCTCAAGCGGATGCTGGTCCGGGTCTACGCCAATCTCGGCGGCGACGCGCTCGACTCCGCCGCCTGACAAAGTCGCCGTCCCTCGATACGGCGCGCAAGCGCGCCTACTCGGGATGAGGGGGTTGGGGGTGCAAAGGCCTGAACACCCCATCTCCTCATCCTGAGTAGCCCCGGCCGCCAAGGCCGGGGCGTATCGAAGGAGCCTGCCCTGAGCTTGTCGAAGGGCCGAAAGGGAGGCGGCGGCTCCAGCCGAAACGGATGCGCCCTAACCGTGGGCCGTTTCGAAGCCTTCGAGGAAGGAAAAGACGTTCCGGCCCAGGTCCGGCACGTTGTAGCCGCCTTCCTGGATCAGGACCGTCGGCAGCTTCAACTCCCCGATCGCCCGGGCGATGCGGTTGAAGCCGGGAGTGGTCAGGCAGATGCCGCGCAGCGGGTCCTTCTCGTAGCCGTCGACGCCCAGCGCCACGAACAGGATGTCCGGCCCCCAGGCCGCGATCCGGTTCAGCGCCGTATCCAGCGCCGTGAGATAGGCATTGTCGCGGGTTTCCGGCGGTACGGGCAGGTTGAGATGGCAGCCGGTCCCGTCGCCGGCGCCGCGCTCGTCGGCATGGCCGGCGAAGAAGGGATAGTAGTCCGCCGGATCGCAATGCAGCGAAACGGTCAGCACGTCGGGCCGGCGGTAGAAGATGCCCTGGGTGCCGTTGCCGGCATGGACGTCGACATCGAGGATCGCCGGACGCCGGCCCCGGCGCACCGCATATTGCGCGGCGATGGCGATATTGTTCAGGAAACAGAAGCCCCCGGCCATGTCGGCATAGGCGTGATGGCCCGGCGGGCGGCACAGGCCGTAGGCGGCCGGCGCGCCGTCCAGCACCAGCTTCGCCGCGTGGAGCGCCGTATTGGCGCTGCCGCAGGCCGCCGCCCAGGTGCCGGGGCCGACCGGGCTGGAAAGATCGGTCGTATGGAAGCCGACCTGGCCGAGCAGGCTCGCCGGCCGGCCCGCCATGTGGCGGCCGGGATGGATGTTCGGCACAACCTCGTCGCTGTCCAGGCCCTCCGCCGTCCAGCGCCGGTGGACGCCGGACAGGAAATCCAGATACTCCGCCGTGTGCACGTCCGCCCGCGGGCCGGGGCCGAAATCGTCCGGCGCGACCGCCTCGCCGCCTTCGGCCCTGAGCGCCGCCAGGATCGACTCCGCCCGCGACGGCATTTCCGGGTGGGGGTGGAATCCGCCCGCCTTGAAATAGCGCTGCGGATCGTGGCGGGCGTGGCCGGGATGGAAGACGATGGGCAGCATGGGCGCGCGCCGGTGCGGTTGGAACCCGCCAACGCCTAACCGACCGGCAGGCGGCTTGCAACGCCGTCCTTCGAGACGGCTGCCCGGCGGGGCGCCGGCATGGTATCCCCTCATGATATCATTGCGCCGGGGCGGTCCTCGCGCTGGCGGGAATCCGGCCGGTCAACCGGCAGTCTGCAGACGGCGACGGGAATGAGCGGGCATGAAGAGGATCGACTGGTATTTCGACTATATCTCGCCCTACGCCTATCTGCAGTCGCAGCGGCTCGGGGAATTTGCCGGCGCCGCGGAAATCCGGCCCGTCCCGGTGCTGTTCGCCGGGCTGCTGAACGCGACCGGCATGCTGGGCCCCGCCGAGGTCCCGGCCAAGCGGCTGTGGACCTACCGCTTCTGCCAGTTCACGGCGGATCGGGCGGGCGTGCCCTTCCGCATGCCGCCGGCCCACCCCTTCAACCCGCTGCGTATCCTGCGCCTGACCATCGCCCTGGACAGCGACCCGGCCGCCATCGACGCCATCTTCCGCTTCGTCTGGGCCGAGGGCCGCGATCCCAACGCGGAGTGGCCGGCCCTGACCGCGGCGCTGAGCGTCGCCGACGCCGACGCCCTGATTGCAGACGAGACGGTGAAAGCGACCCTCAAGGCGAATACGGCGGCGGCGGTCGCAGCCGGCGTCTATGGCGTGCCCACCCTGACGATCGACGGGCAGGCCTTCTGGGGCGTCGACGGCACGGATTTCGCCCATGCCTATCTGGCCGATCCGGGCATCCTGGAGACCGACGCCATGAAACGGCTGGAGACCCTGCCCGCCGCGGCCGAGCGGCGGCGCTGACCCGCCCGGTCCCCGGTGCCGGACCGCCCGCGCCTCGCCTGTATCGTCGCCGACCTGCGCCTTGCGCGGATCGCGGTGCAGGAGGCCGCCGCCGCCGGGGCCGATGTCGAATTGTGGAGCCCGCCGGACGCCGCCGGGAATCTGGGCGTCGGTTACTGGGCGGCGCTCGACCGGGCGGTCGCCGGGATCGCGCAACCGGGCCGGGCGACGACCGTGTTCGACTGCGGCGACGCGCCGGGCCTCGCCCTGGCCGCGCTGCGCGAGGGTCTGAGCAATTTGCATGTCGGCGTCCGGGAGGATGTCCGGGGCAAACTGGCTGCAATCGCCGAGTGCTACGGCGCGGCGCTGCATCCCGGTCCGCCGCCGGCGCTCGACCTGCGCGATCGGCTCGATCCGGCCGCTTCGTGCCGCTTCGCGCTGCGCAAGGCGCCCGGTCCGCCGGCCTGACGGAAGCATCGCGCTCCGTGCCGAATCCGCCCGTTGAAACCCGACGCCGCCTTGTCTAAGCACAACGCAGCGGGCGGCCCACCAGACAAAGGACTGCGAAAAGAGGCGAAGGGACAAGCCGAACCATGAAAATGACGTCCACGGTGCGCCGGATCCTGAAGAATTACGAAAGCGACTGTCCGGGCACCAAGGGTCAGCTGGCCCGCATCCTGATGACCGGAAGGCTCGCGGGCACCGGCAGGGTCGTCATCCTGCCGGTCGACCAGGGCTTCGAGCACGGCCCGGCGCGCAGCTTCGCGCCCAATCCCGACGGCTACGATCCGCACTACCATTACCGGCTGGCGGTCGACGCCGGGCTCAACGCCTTCGCGGCGCCGCTCGGCCTGCTGGAGGCCGGCGCCGATACCTTCGCCGGCCAGATCCCGACCATCCTCAAGGTCAACAGCGCGAACAGCCACGCCCGGGACAAGGACCAGGCGATCACCGGCGGGGTGGAGGATGCGCTGCGCCTGGGCTGCGCCGCCATCGGCTTCACGATCTATCCGGCGTCGGACAGCCAGTTCGAGATGATGGAGGAAATCCGCGAATTGGCGGCGGAGGCGAAATCGGTCGGCCTCGCCGTCGTCATCTGGTCCTATCCGCGCGGCGGCGGCCTGTCGAAGGAGGGCGAAACCGCCATCGACGTGTGCGCCTACGCCGCCCACATGGCGGCGCTGCTCGGCGCCCACATCATCAAGGTCAAGCCGCCGACCGCCCATATCGAGCAGGACGAGGCGCGCAAGGCCTACCAGGCGCAGGGCATCGACATTTCGAGTCTGTCCGCCCGCGTCGCCCATGTCATGCAGAGCGCCTTCGCGGGCCGCCGGCTGGTCGTCTTCTCCGGCGGCGCGGCCAGGGGCGATGCGGCGATCCTCGACGAAATCCGCGCGCTGCGCGACGGCGGCGCGTCGGGCTCGATCATCGGCCGCAACAGCTTCCAGCGCCCGCGGGACGACGCCCTCGCCCTGCTCGACACGGTTATCCGGATTTACAAGGGACAGCTTTGAGGGGGCTGGCCCGGCATCGTAGTTGCTGCGACGATCGGTTGCCATCGGCCGAACTCGCGCCATCTTGAACTCTGACGGTGTCCACGAATGAACCGGTCCTCACGTCATGGCGCAGGCACAATTTAAGGATACTGCCGCGGAACTGGTCGTCGGCGGCCTGACGCAGCAGCATGTTCAACGGCGTGTTGCCGATTGGCGCAAGCGCGTCCAATCGATATACGCCCTCATTCGATCGGTGCTGGACGCTCACTACGAGTTCAAGAGCGGTCAACCGGTCGAGATGCATGAAGACCCGATGCGCGAGTTCGGATTGCCCGCTGAAACGCTTCCTTCGCTTTCGATTCTCATGCCGAAGACCGGCGAACGAGTCGCAGAAGCCTACCCGCGCGGGCTCTGGATCATCGGCGCCAACGGTCGAATCGATTTCGACACGCCCGCCGGCCTCTATGTATTGAACGACCGCGCCGATATTTTCGGGCAACCGGATTGGCGGATGGCGCCGGTCCGCGACCGCGGCAATGAGCAGCCTGTCACGAAGGAAGCGATTGCCGGCCTCTTCCGGGCGAGGGCGTAGAGGCACTTGGAGAATTTCGAGGAAATCGTCTCAGCTTATTCCGGTGTCGATGCGACGCTGGATGAAAGGATCAAATTCGCGCGCCGTAGCGGCGATCCGATCCATGCACTTCAGGAACAGCAGCAAACAACGGCAAGAGCGTATTTCCTGCTTCTGTGGGCAGAATTCGAGGCCGGTTTGGACCGGAAATCGCGGACCGCGATCGATTCAGGAAAGAGCCGACGGTGGCGACAGAGCCGCTCCTGGCAGGTATTGGACAGCATCGGAATGGACCGGTTGCCGCTCCTCGAACGCGCGGCGTTGGTTATCGACAAGAACACCCACGACTATCGGGACATAAAGGAAAAATATCAGCTAAGGAACGAATTGGCTCACGGAGTGTGGCCGAACACCAAAGTCGATTTATATCGCGAAGCCGACGATTTCCGGCGCCTCTACGAACGGCTGGATCGATGATGGTCTCGGATGAAGATCCCGGCTGCCAGCTTTACCTGATCACCCCGCCGGCCTTCGAGCCTGCGGCCTTTGCGGAAGACCTGAAGGCGGCGCTGGACGGCGGGCCGGCGGCGTGCCTGCAACTGCGCCTCAAGGATGCGCCCGACGATGCCGTGCGGCGGGCCGCGGAAATCCTCATGCCGGTGTGCCACGGCTACGACGTCGCCTTCCTGGTGAACGACCGGCCGGACCTCGCGCACGAACTGGGCGCGGACGGGGTCCATATCGGGCAGGAGGATGCCGGCTATGCCGAGGCGCGGTCGGTCGTGGGCGCAGATGCGACCGTGGGCGTGACCTGCCACGACTCGCTGCATCTCGCCATGGAGGCGGCCGAGGCCGGCGCCGACTATGTCGCGTTCGGCGCCTTCTTCGCGACCCGCACCAAGGCGCCGAAATCGCAGGCGGCGTCGGAAACCCTGGAAAGCTGGTCCGCCGCCACCGTCGTGCCCTGCGTCGCCATCGGCGGCATCACGGTGGAGAACTGCCGCCCGCTGGTCCGCGCCGGGGCCGATTTCCTCGCCGTCGTCGGCGGCGTCTGGGACCATCCGGACGGCCCGGCCGCCGCCGTCCGGGAATTCGCGGCCATTCTGGACGCGCCCGGCTGACCTGGGCGGCCGGCGGAGGCGCCCGCGGAGAGGGCCCGCGGCGGAGCTGTCGTGCAAAAAATTCGCAGAACCCGTCGCGGTAACGTCAATTGTTATGTGTCAGGGGGAAAGGGGTAGCGATTCCCTGACGTTTGTTTTCGTGTGTGAAGATGGCGAACAGGATTCGGTCCATGGAGGTTCTGTCCTGGAAGGTGCCCATGGGTCGTGTCCGCCGCC
>JAJEGH010000023.1 GCA_022819985.1 Alphaproteobacteria bacterium
CCTTCACGACCTCGAAGGCCATCGGTAAACTCTCGATCGTCGCAGCGCGCTGTGGCATGGGGGTGCTCCTCTATGCGGTTGTTGGCTAACCACAGGGAGTACCCCCTCCCGCCACTGACACATAACCTCGTACGTCACCCCACATACAGCGTTATCGCGAATGGCGGGTAACCTGTGGCAAGCTGTTGCCGAATTCTGCCAGCCGCCGCGAGCGCGCGCCCATGTCGCCGCCCATATCCCTCAGCGCCCAGGAAATCGCGCGCATCCACGAACTGCCCCTGTTCTCCGGCCTGTCTCCCGACGGCCTCAGGGACCTGCTGAGCGTTGCCGCCGTCAGGGTGCACGGCAAGCGCAAGACGCTGTTCCTCCAGGGCGATCCGGCGACCCATTTCTTCGTCGTTCTGTCCGGCTGGGTGAAGCTTTACCGCCTGCGGCCCGACGGCGCCGAAGTGGTGGTGGAAATATTCGGCGCCGGCGAATCCTTCGCCGAGGGCGCTATGCATATGTCCGGGGGCTATCCGGTCAGCGGGGAAATGGTCGAAGAAGGACGGCTGCTGGAGGTGCCGACCGCGGCGTTCGGCGAGCGGGTGCGGCAGAATCCGGACCTGGCGATCAGCATGCTGGCGTCGATGGCGGTGCGGCTCAAGGCGTTCGTCAACCGGATCGAGAAGGCGGAAACCCAGACCGCCGCCCAGCGGGTCGCGGATTTCATGCTCAAATTCAGCCGGCCGGGCGCACCGGAGGGCAAATACGTCGTCGTCCGGTTGCCTTACGACAAGCAGCTGATCGCCAACCGGCTGGGCATGAAACCGGAGACCCTCTCCCGGGCGCTCTCGGCGCTCAGGGAACAGGGCGTCCATGTCGAGGGGGCGCGGGCGGAAATCCGGGACCTGCCCGCGCTGAAACGCTTCACGGCGCCGGGGTAGGCCGAAGACGCGGCCGGGTCAGGATCGGCAGATAGACGCAGAAGAACAGGGCGAACGCCCCGCTCCAGCAAACGGCCGAGAGGTGAAGCAGCAGGCTGCCGTCCGACGCCCCGAGCGCCGCAAGCACCCGGCTGACCGCGGAGAGCGTCAGGAGCAGGTAGGCGGCGACCATCGGCCGGGGTGCGACCAGAGGCCGGCCGGTATGCCCGAGGCCGGCGCGGCTGCTGACCGCCATGATCATCGTCGCGGCTGCGCCGACCGCCAGGGCGTGGATGGCCGCGCTCTCCGGTATGCCGCCGTCGAGCAGGGCCAGACCGTAGAGCGCCAGGCCGGCCGGCACCCACATCCAGGCCAGATGCAGGACCCAGAGCAGCGGAACATGCCGGATCCTCCACCCGTGCCAGGAAGAGAGCCGCAAGGCCGCAAGGCCGGCTGCCGCGAGCGCCGCCGTGCCGGCCGCGGCGGGCGGCGCCTCGATGACGATCAGGGCGCCGGCAATTGCCACGGCCAGGTTTCCGGCCGCCGCGAGCCAGGCCGGCGTTGCCGTTTCCACCGGGCGGCCGGCGGCAGCCAGCGCATTGCGGGTAAAGGCCGGCACGATGCGCCCGCCGATCAGGCTGACCAGAACGACGGCCGCAAGCAGGCCGAGGCGCGCGCCGGCCATCGATCCCTCCGGCCACTTACCGAGCGCAGCGGCGTGCATCGCAGCGTTCGCCGCAGCGAGTATCAGCACCAGGACGATGACCGGCAGGTTGCGCCACTGGCGGGCCCTGGCAATGCTGAGACCGAGCGCGAGGCAGAGCGCCGGCAGGAAGGCGAGGTCCGCGGCAGCCACCGCCCAGCCGGGCAGCGCGGCCGAGACCGCCCAGGCGGCGCGGCCGGCCAGCCAGAGCAGAACGAGCAGGGCGAGCGGCAGCCCGGCAATCGGCTTCGCGCCGGTCCACTGGGGAACCGCCGTCGTCAGGAAGCCGGCCATCGCCGCCGCAACGAAGCCGAACAGCGTCTCGTGGATGTGCCAGGCCAGCATCCCGCCGCGCAGCGGCAGATCGATGATGCCGCTCGCCAGCAGCACCCAGAGCGGAATCGACACCGCCGCAAACGCCGAACCGAGAAGAAAGAACGGCCGGAGGCCTTCCGACCAAAACGGGTGCCGCATAGCTGCCTCGAACGAGTCGCCCCGTTCCCTGAACCTATCGACGGCGGACCGGAAGCCGCTTGACGGCCGTCAAGCCTGCCGGCGCGCCGGCAATCCTGACCCTTTCCGGTTGCGCGACACGCTGCAGTTTCCCGGCTGCGCTGCTCTCAGTCCGAATCGAGCAGGTCATGTCGAACGAGATCCCAATCGAGCATCGGATCCACGGGATCCTTGAGCCGTTCGACGGCAACGGATAAGTCGTCGAAATCCTCAAGATAGCGCTCGACCGCTCGACGGACGACCTCGGCGCGGCTCAGGCGCAACTGACCGGCCGCTCTATCGAGCGCTGCAACGGCCGAATCGGAAAGGCGGGCTGTGATCTGCCGGGTCATTGGAATTCCGATGCCATACAAAGTCACTGATACTGAGTTTCTGTGATGAGCGTGAAGCGTCAATCGATCGTGCCGCGGAGCCGAAGCTATACGGACGTTGATAACTCTTCATTGCCTCATTCCCCGGTCGGCCGGGCGAGGGCGCGGGTCCGGCGCCAGTCCGTCCAGTCGATATCGTCTGCCTCGATCGGTTCGATCGCATCGAGGTCGCAGTTTGCCGGAAAGATAACCAGGTTGAGGCTCGGATGCCGCGCGTTGGGCACGCGCATGGCCTCGAAGCCGAGAAAGCCGACCGCTTCGCCGATCCTTTGGGTATCGACGTAGACGATCTCCCGATAACGCGCCGGGTCTACGCCCAACCGTTGCAGCAGGCCCATATCGCTCAGGTCGAGAACCTTGCCGAAGCCGGCGCGCAGCCGGTGGACCGTCGAGCGCAGGCGGCTGGGAAAGACCGATTGCTGCCGGGCGATGTGAAAATGGATTTCCGAGAGCGCGCCGTCCCGTTCCAGGGCGCAATACAGCACCTCGCTTTCGCGGACATTCCACCGGCCGGCGCCTTTCGAGCCGTCGAGCGGCGAGCGTCCACCGTGCACCACGCGCCACAGCGTACCGTCGAAGGCCGTTTCCGGAAGTTCGGCCAGCGCATCGAGGAGGTCGACATCGTGGCCGGCGCGCCGACCCGCCATCTCAGAGATAGACCCCGCTTTCCAGGCGGTCGATCACCTCGAGGACTTCAGCCGTCCGGCCCTCGTTGATGAGGTCGTACGGCCGCTCGCCGCCGAGCTGTGGATGGCCGGCCTGGAGCCAGAGGCGCGCTTCGTCCGGCTCGTAGAAATCCGACAGGCGTTCGGCGACCCAGCGGAGTTCGGCGATAACCTGCTGCTTTTCGATCGGCGGGCTGCCCCGGCCGCGGCTCCAGCGATGGACCGTCGGCGGAGAGACGCCAACGATATTCGCAAGGTCGACGTTTTTCAGGCCGCTCAACCGGCGCAATTCGCCGACCATGCGGGAAACGGCGGTGGACTCGCTGGCTGCCGCGGTCATGGCCTGCCTCGTCCGGCCGGGCCGGCAATGTTCATGTCAGCAGGCATCGCCAATCCTCCTGCGGATACTTCGAATTCGCCGCAAAATCCTCTGGTTAGTTACGAATAAATTTCATAGTAATCAATATTGAAATTTTACCGGAACAATCCTAGTCCGGCAGCCGGTCCGGTAACGCCGGCCCGTCACTCGAACGGCGCCAGTGCGGCCTGGGCCTTCTTGCTCAGGCCCGAACGCACGATGCGGTAGGAGTCGGCGATCCGGTGGCGCAGTTCCTCTTCCGGCAGGTCCCAGGGGATGTTGATCCAGGAACGGTGGAAATAGGGCGCCTTCCGGCCGACACCGAATTCGATCAGCATTTCGGCGGTCTCGATACTGTCGGTCTTGATCGACACGCCCGGCGTCGCCGAGCCGATGGAGGCGAACATCTTGCCGCCGACCTTCCAAGCGTCGTGGCCGCCGCCCCACGGATCGGAAACTTCGGCGCCGGGGAATGTCCGGCAGATGGCATTGACTCTCTCGCGGCTCATCCTGCGCTCCCTTCCCCGGCCGGCGCCCCGCACCCCGCGCCAGCCTATAGCACGCGCGGCGCCGCGAAGACGGCCGCCGGATCGAAACGCGACAATTCCCGGCACCTTCGGTCCGGACGCGTACAACAGTGTGGGCATGCCTCCCTGCGCGTGACAGTCTTGACGGCATGAACGCGCCCGCCGCGCCCGGACTGCCGACCCCCTTCGCCGACTGGTTCGCCGGCCGGGGCTGGGCGCCGCATCCGCACCAGCTCGAGATGCTGGCGGCGGTGCAGGACGGGCGGGACGCGCTGCTGATCGCGCCGACCGGGGCGGGAAAGACGCTGGCCGGATTCCTGCCCAGCCTGATCGATCTCGCCGGCCGCGGCAGCCTGGAGCGCGACTTCGGCGGCCTGCACACGCTCTACGTCTCGCCGCTCAAGGCGCTCGCCGTCGACATCGCGCGCAATCTGGAGGCGCCGGTGCGCGAGATGGCGCTCGAAATCCGCTGCGAGACCCGCACCGGCGACACGCCGCACGCGAAGCGCACCCGCCAGCGCAGGCGGCCGCCGGACATCCTGATGACGACGCCGGAATCCCTGTCGCTGCTGCTGACCTACGCCGACGCGCCGCGCCTGTTCGGCCGACTGCGCTGCCTGATCGTCGACGAGCAGCACGCCCTGATGCCGAACAAGCGCGGCGACCTGCTGGCGCTCGCCATGGCGCGGCTCGCCACGCTGGCGCCGGAGGCCCGCCGGATCGGGCTGTCGGCGACGGTGCACGACGAAGCCGCAGCCCGGCGCTGGATCGCCGCCGATGGGGGAGGGGAAGATGTCCGCATCGTGCGCGCGCCGCCGGGCGCCGACCCGGAAATCTCGATCGTCGAGTCCGAGGCGCGCATTCCCTGGTCCGGCCACATGGCGCTGCACGCCCTGCCGGCGGTCTACGCGCACATCAAGGCGCACCGGACGACGTTGGTCTTCGTCAACACGCGGGGCCAGGCCGAGATCGTGTTCCGCCAGCTCTGGCGCATGAACGAGGACGGGCTGGCGATCGCCCTGCATCACGGCTCGCTGGAACGCGAGCAGCGCCGCAAGGTCGAGGCCGCAATGGCGCGCGGCGCCCTGCGCGCCGTGGTCTGCACTTCGTCCCTCGATCTCGGCATCGACTGGGGCGATGTCGACCTCGTGATCCAGATGGGCGCGCCCAAGGGCGCCAGCCGGCTGCTGCAGCGGCTCGGCCGGGCCAACCACCGCTACGACGAGCCGAGCCGGGCGATCCTGGTGCCGGGCAACCGCTTCGAATTCATGGAGAGCCGGGCCGCGATCGAAGCCGTCCGTGCCGGCGAACTGGACGGCGAGGCGCCGCGCGAGGGCGGGCTGGACGTGCTGGCGCAGCATCTGGTCGGCCTGTGCTGCGGCGCGCGGCTCACCGCCGACGCGATGTTTGCCGAGGTGCGCCGCGCGGCGCCCTATGCCGGCCTGTCGCGCCGGACGTTCGACGACGTGCTGGATTTCGTCGCGACCGGCGGCTATGCGCTGGGCGCATACGAGCGCTTCAAGCGGCTCTCCGTCGACGAAGAAGGCCGCTACCGCATCGCCGGGCCGCGTTTCGCCCGCCAGCACCGGATGAACGCCGGCGTGATCGTCGAAGCCCAGATGCTCAAGGTGCGCGCCGGCGGCCGCAACCTGGGCCGGGTCGAGGAGTATTTCGTCAACGGCCTGGTGAAGGGCGACACCTTCATCTTCGCCGGCGAGATGCTGGAGTTCAACGAGGTCCGCGAGATGACGGTCTACGCCCGCAAGGCCAAGGGCGTCGACGCGCCCAGGGTGCCGGCCTATGGCGGCGGGCGGCTGCCGCTCACGACAAATCTGGCCGACCGGGTGCGCGCCATGATCGCCGACCCGGCCGGCTGGCGGGAGTTCCCGGAACAGGTGCGTTTCTGGCTCGACCGCCATGCCGAGCAGTCGGTCTTCCCGCAGGCCGACGGGCTGCTGGTCGAGACCTTCCCGCGCCAGGGCAAGATCTACACCGTCGCCTACTGCTTCGAGGGCCGCAACGCGCACCAGACCCTGGGCATGCTGCTGACCCGGCGCATGGAGCGGGCCGGCCTGGGCCCACTCGGCTTCGTCGCCACCGATTATGTCATCGCCGTCTGGTCGCTGGAGCGGCCGGAGGACCTGGACGGCCTGTTCGACCCGGACATGCTCGGCGACGACCTGGAGGCCTGGATGGCGGAAAGCACGCTGCTCAAGCGCACCTTCCGCACCGTCGCGACCGTCGCCGGGCTGATCGAGCGCAACCATCCCGGCCAGCGCAAGACCGGCCGCCAGGTCACCTTCAGCGCCGACCTGATCTACAACGTGCTGCGCCGGCACGAGCCGAACCACATCCTGCTGCGCGCCACACGTCAGGACGCCGCGACCGGCCTCACCGATATCCGCCGGCTCGGCGAAATGCTGACCCGGGTGCAGGGCCGCATCAGGCACCAGAAGCTGGACCGGGTGTCGCCGCTCGCCGTGCCGATCCTGCTCGAGATCGGCCGCGAATCGGTCGCCGGCGAAGCGGTCGAAAACCTGCTGGCGCGCGAGGAGGAGCTGGTGGCGGAGGCGGGGCTGGATGGTGGGGCGCTACGCCGAAATGACGCGTAATTGACGCGCATCGCGGGTTGACATGAAATATTCATGCTTTCATGTTTAGTACATGACTACCATGATCCAGATTCGCAACGTCCCGGAGCCGCTGCATCGGCAACTGAAGGCCCGCGCTGCCTTGGAGGGCGTCTCGATGTCCCGCTTCATCCTGCGGGAGATCGAACGGGCGCTCGAGCGGCCGAGCCGGCGCGAATTGCTCGATGCCATCGGGTCCCAGCCGGAATTCGTTTTGGATCGTTCTCCGGCCGACATTCTCCGGGAGGAACGGGGCCTGCGCTGATGGTCCTTGACGCCTCCGGCGCGGTCGAACTGCTGCTGAACACGGCTGCCGGCAGGCGGCTCGCCGCGCGGCTGGCGGACGAAACCGTTCACGTCCCGCATCTCATCGACGTCGAGATCGCCCAGGTGTTGCGCCGGTATGTGTTGCGGGGCGCCCTCGACGATCGGACGGGCGCGACGGCGCTTCGCCACTGGCGGAGTTTCGATTTCGAGCGGTATCCGCACGAACCGTTCCTCGACCGGATCTGGCGGCTGCGCGCCAACGTCACCGCCTACGACGCGGTTTATGTCGCGCTGGCGGAAGCGCTGTCGACGGTGCTCGTCACCGGCGACCGGCGGCTGGCCGCCGCACCGGGGCTGCGGGTGACGATTGAACCGGTTTGACCGGAAAGCCGCCCGACTCGCCGGGACGTAGCAGTCGTGCCGTGTGGGCAGGACTCCAATTTGTAGTCACTGTGTAGTCTTGATCCGGCCGGCACGGTTGGGCATATTGCCGGAAATGAAACCGCGAACAGGAGCGTTCCGCCATGGAAGTCGGCTTGCGCGACGCGAAGGCGCGCCTCTCCGAGCTCGTCACCGCCGCCCGTAACGGCGAGCGCGTGGTCATCACCAGACACGGCGAGCCCGCGGTCGAACTCGTGCGCTGCGAACGCCGCGGCGGCATCGACTTCGAGAAACTGGAGGCGACGCGCCGGCGTCTCGGGATCGTCGGCGACGGTGAGGGGTGGCCGGAGGAATTCAACGACCCCGCCTTCAGCCGCCAGGTGCTCGGCCTCGACGACGACTAGCCTGACCGGCGATGCGCGTTCTGCTCGACACGTCCTATCTCTACGACTTCATGGACAGGCCGGGAAAGGTGCTGGTGCCGCATCTCTATTTTTTCGGCGCACTCGAAACGCGGCTCTTCGTCAGCGTCGTCTCGATCTGGGAGATGCGGCTCAAATTCCATGCCCGCCATCCGTCCGGCGCGCGCAAGAGCCGCTTCGATCCGGAGGACGCGGTCGCGGCGCTCGAAGAACAGGACGTGACGTTCCTGCCGCTGACGATCCGGCACGCCGCGCGGCCGCTCGAGACTCCGCTCGACCACAGGGATCCGTTCGACGAACTGCTGCTGGTCCAGGCCCAGGAAGAGGGCCTCAAGCTGCTCACCGTCGACCGGCAGCTTGCCGGCCATCCGCTGGCGCTCACGCTGGAGGGGCGCGCCTGACCCTGTCCATTTTCTCCGGAGCGCGCCGCCCACCGCCTATCCTCCCCGGTTGCCCCGCCCGGCTTGCTCCGCCCGGCTTGCTCCGCCCGGTCGTGGGCCGTAGATTGCGGGGTCCGCTCCGCCGTTGAGAGACATGCGCCATGCCTTTGGACGCCGCGCCCGAGATCGTTCCCTCGACCTGTCCGCACGATTGCCCGAGCACCTGCGCGCTCGATGTCGAGCGGCTGGATGCGCGCACCATCGGCCGGGTCCACGGCGCCAAGAGCAACGATTACACCGCCGGCGTGGTCTGCGCCAAGGTCGCCCGCTATGCCGAGCGGGTGCACCATCCGGCGCGCCTCACCCGGCCGCTGCGCCGCATAGGCCCGAAAGGCGAAGGCATCGACGCCTTCGCGCCGATCGGCTGGGACGAGGCGCTGGACGAGGTCGCCGGCCGGCTGAAGGACATCGCGGAGGAATGGGGCAGCGAGGCGGTCTGGCCCTATTTCTACGCCGGCACCATGGGGCTGGTGCAGCGCGACGGCATCGACCGGCTGCGCCACGCCATGCGCTATTCGCGCCAGCATTCGACCTTCTGCAACACGCTGGCCGACGCCGGCTGGCTCGCCGGGGTCGGCGTCAAATACGGCGTCGATCCGCGCGAGATGCAGGACGCCGACCTGATCGTGGTCTGGGGCGGCAACCCGGTGAACACCCAGGTCAACGTGATGACCCACATCGCCCGGGCGCGCAGGAACCGCGGCGCGAAGCTGGTCGTCGTCGACCCCTACCGCACCGGCACCGCCGAACAGGCCGACATGCATCTCGCCGTGCGGCCGGGGACCGACGGGGCGCTCGCCTGCGCCGTCATGCACATTCTGTTCCGCGACGGCCACGCCGACCGGGACTATCTGGAGCGATACACCGACTGCCCGGCGGAGCTGGAAGCGCATCTGCAAACCCGCGGGCCGGACTGGGCCTCGGAGATCACCGGCCTGCCGGCGGAGGAGATCGAGGCCTTCGCGGCGCTCTACGGCCGGACGGAGCGCGCCTATATCCGCATCGGCTACGGCTTCACCCGCTCGCGCAACGGCGCGGCCAACCTGCATGCCGTGACCTGCCTGCCCGCCGTCGCCGGCAAGTGGCAACACCATGCCGGCGGCGCGCTCTATTCCAACGGCGGCCTCTACCCGGTCGACGCCACGCTGATCCGCGGCCTCGACGTCATGGACAAGGGCACCCGGCTGCTCGACCAGTCGCGCATCGGGCCGATCCTGACCGGCGACCCCCAGGATATCGGGGGCGACGTCGGCAGCGGCGCCGACGCCGTCCCGGTCAAGGCGCTGTTTATCCAGAACACCAACCCGATCATGGTGGCGCCGGAATCGGCGAAGGTGCGCGAGGGCTTCCTGCGCGACGACCTGTTCGTCTGCGTCCACGAGCAGTTCATGACCGAGACCGCCGCCATGGCCGACATCGTCCTGCCGGCGACGACCTTCCTCGAGCATGACGACCTGTATATCGCCGGCGGCCACACCTATCTCCAGGTCGCGCGCCGGGTCATCGAGCCGCTCGGCGAATGCCGCTCGAACCACGAGGTGCTGTGCGGCCTGGCGCAGCGCTTCGGCAGCAACCATCCCGGCTTCCGCATGACGGAATGGGAGATCATCGACGCCACGCTCAAGGCCTCCGGCCTGGGCGACGCCGACACGGTCGCCGACGGCCGCTGGATCGACTGCGCCAGGCCGGCGGACGAGATGCATTTCCGCAACGGCTTCGGCCATGCCGACGGCCGGTTCCATTTCAGCCCCGACTGGTCGAAGGTCGGCCGCGACAGCGCCCGCATGCCGGACCTGCCGGACCATTTCGCCGTCATCGACGCCGCGGACGAGGAGCATCCCTTCCGCCTGGTGACAGCGCCGGCGCGCAACTATCTCAACAGCAGCTTCACCGAGACGCCGACCTCGCAGCAGCGCGAGGGCCGGCCGACGATCCGGCTGCGCCCGGAGGATCTGGACGCCATCGGCGCGGCCGACGGCGCGCGCGTGCGCGTCGGCAACCGGCGGGCCGATATCGTGCTCCACGCCGAAGCCTTCGACGGCATGCAGCGCGGCGTCGCCATCGTCGAGAGCATCTGGCCCAACGCCGCCTTCGAGGAGGGCCTCGGCGTCAACGCCCTGGTCAGCGCCGACCCCGGCCCGCCGCTCGGCGGCGCGGTGTATCACGATACCGCGGTGTGGGTGCGGGTGGCGTAGGGGGCTGAGTACAAGGGAAGGCCCGATGCGCCTGTCGTGGAACGAAGTCCGCGCCCGCGCCGCCGCCTTCGCGGAGGAGTGGAAGAACGCACAATACGAGAAGGGCGAGACCCAGAGCTTCTACAACGAGTTCTTTGCGGTGTTCGGCGTCCGGCGGCGCTCCGTCGCGCGCTACGAAGAGCATGTGAAGAAACTGGCCGGGATCCCCCGCTTCAGCGACCCGGACCTGTTCGGCGACCGCAAGCGGGTTTCGGCGCCGGGCGGTAGCAGCGGTTTTATCGACCTGTTCTGGCCCGGCGTCCTGATTGTCGAACAGAAAAGCGCTGGGCGCGATCTGGAGAAGGCTTACGGCCAAGCCGGCGAGTATTTCGACGCGCTGCCGGAGCGCGACCGACCCCGCTACATCCTGGTGAGCGATTTCCAGACCTTCGAACTGCACGATTTGGACGAGCGGGAGGAGGTCACTTTCGCGCTGGCGGACCTGCCCGCCAATGTCGAGAAATTCGGCTTCATCCTAGGCGTGCAGCGCCGCACCTTCCGCGACCAGGACCCGGCCAATATCGAGGCCGCCGAACTGGTCGGCCGCCTGCACGATGCGCTCGAAGCCGCGGACTACAAGGGTCACGATCTCGAACGCCTCCTGGTGCGGATTGTGTTCTGCCTGTTCGCCGACGACACCGGCATTTTCGAGCGCGACATCTTCCTCGACCTGATCGAGCATCGCACGAGCGAAGACGGATCGGACACCGGTGCCCGGCTCGCGGAGCTGTTCCAGGTGCTCGACACGCCGGAAGCCGAACGCCAGACAACGCTGGACGAAGACCTCGCCCGCTTCCCCTACGTCAACGGCGCCCTGTTCGAAGGAACGCTGCGCATTTCGTGGTTCGACTCCGCCATGCGCGCGGCGCTGCTCGACGCCTGCCGCTTCGACTGGTCAAACATCTCGCCGGCGATTTTCGGGGCACTGTTCCAGTCGGTCATGGACCCGAAGGAACGCCGCGCCAAGGGCGCGCACTACACGACCGAGAAGAACATCCTCAAGGTCATCGAGCCGCTGTTCCTCGACGACCTGCGCGCCGAATTCGCCCGGCTGAAGGCGCGGCGCGACACCCGCCGCCGGGCGGAACTGCTGCGTTTTCAAGAGCGGCTCGGCTCGCTGCGCTTCTTCGACCCGGCCTGCGGCTGCGGCAATTTCCTGATTATTGCCTACCGGGAATTGCGCGCCCTCGAAATCGAGGTGCTGCGGGAAGTCCTTCCGCGGCACCGGACAGGCGTGCAGCAGACCGACGTACTGACCGATACGCTTTCGGTCGTCGATGTGGACCAGTTCTACGGCATCGAGATCGGCGAGTTCGCGGCCCGGATCGCCGAGACGGCGCTGTGGATGATGGACCACATTATGAACAACCGGCTGAGCCTCGCCTTCGGCCGGACCTTCGCGCGGATACCGCTGGAAACGTCGCCGCATATCCTGCACGGCGACGCGCTGGAGGCCGATTGGGCGAGCCTGCTGCCGCCGGCCGACTGTTCCTTCGTGTTCGGCAATCCGCCCTTCGGCGGCTCCAAATACCAGACGGCGGAACAGCGCGCGCAGGTGCGCCGGATCGCGGCGCTCGGCAAGAGCGGCGGCACGCTGGATTACGTCGCGGCGTGGTTTATCAAGGCCGGAGAGTATGTCCGGAAAAGCAAGGCCCGGATCGGCTTCGTCGCCACCAACTCGATCACCCAGGGCGAGCAGGTGGCGCAACTCTGGCCGGTCCTGTTCGGACGCTGCAAGCTGGAGATCGCCTTCGCCCACCGTACCTTCGCCTGGGGATCGGACGCGCGCGGCAAGGCCCATGTCCACGTCGTCATTCTCGGCCTCGACCGGAGGGAGGCCGTGCGCGCCGAAAGGCGCCTGTTCAGCTATCCCGACATTAACGGCGACCCGGAGGAAAGCCACCACGCCGCGCTCTCGCCCTATCTGTTCGACGCCGCCGGCCTCGCCGATCCGCACCTGACGGTGCGGGAGGAGAGCAGGCCGATTAACGGGACGGGGCGGCTTCTAAGCGGAAGCCAGCCCATCGACGACGGCGAGTACATCTTCAACGCGGAGGAACGCGCCGAACTGCTAGAGGCTGAACCGGACGCCAGGCAATTTCTTCGTCCCTATGTCGGCGCTCTCGAATACCTTCAAGGCGGGGAACGCTGGATTCTGGCATTGCAGGAAGCATCGCCGACGGCGTTGAAACGTCTTCCTTTGGTCCGGCAGCACATGGCCGCGGTCCGTCGATTTCGGGCGAAGAGCAAGCGCAAGAGCACGTTGGCGATTGCCGACTATCCGACGCGGTACAACGTCGAGGTTATCCCCATCGCACCGTTTCTTGCCGTCCCCAAAGTCAGTTCGGAGCGGCGGGAGTATGTGCCGGTGGGTTGGCTGGAACCGCCAACCATTCCGAGCGACCTCGTCTTTGTTCTTCAGAACGCCACCCTCGCCGATTTCGGGCTGCTGACCTCGGCGATGCACATGGCGTGGTTGCGCCATATCGGCGGGCGGCTGAAAAGCGACTACCGCTACTCCATCGGCCTCGTCTACAACACCTTCCCGACGCCGCGGGGCTTCGCGGAAGGGAAGGCGGACCTGTCGAAACTGGAACCGCCGGCGCAAGCAGTGCTCGACGCCCGCGCCGCCCACCGCGGCGCCACGCTGGCCGACCTCTACGACCCCGACCTGATGCCGCCGGACCTGCGCAAGGCCCACCGCGCCCTCGACCGCGCCGTAGACCGCCTCTACCGCCGCAAAAGCTTCGCCACCGAACGCGAACGCGTCGAACACCTGTTCACGCTATACGAAAAAATGCGTGCGCCGCTTGAGGCGGGGATGAAAGGGAAACGAAAAAGGCGATCAATCTAGCGCGAACCGCCCGGCCGTGCGTTCCAGCAGTCTTACCGAGATCAGCGTCGCTTTGCTTCCTGTCTCTGGACGGGAAACTGAGATGTCCGTATAGTCTCCCGGCTAGTCAAGGGAGAGGGCGATTGGGGTGCCGCCCCCGTCACCGCCGCTGAGCGACGTCACCGGGGGCGGGCTTTGCTACGCTAACAAAGCGAGCGAATGCCAATCCACCGCTACCTCCTTTCATTGGCGTTCCTCCCGACGCAACGGTGCAAGCGTTATGCGTCGGGTGCTCGAAGTCCTTGGACGGCGGAACATCATGAACTGTGTTCCGCCGTCTTTGTTGGGGTTCCTGACTGACTCTCGATGGTTATCGAGCCCTTGAAGCCGTAGATCAGATCGAACCCCATAGCCGCAGCCTTCAGCCAAGCGACACGCTCCTCTACCTCCCATTGGCCGTCTTGTTTCTTTGGAAGGGTGGCAAGCAGCCCTTCGATAAAGGGATGTCTTGTTCCACGGTCGCCGCCGCTTTCGGAGACGGGAGGCTCTTCATGTTCAGGTGATTGCTCTTCCGAAACCGCCTCAGTTTCGGAAAACCCCGGTTTGACCAGCCGATCAGAGCCATCCTTCAAATAGCCGGCGGTCTTGGCCGAACGCTCGAATGACGATCTGGCCTTCGCCGTTTGCTTTTTGGCGACACCAAGGCGAATGAACTCACTTTCCAGGGCAGCGGGCGGTGGCAGTGAGTTGCCACGGTATTCTCTGAATACGGCATTGAACAGGGGCACCCTTAGAAATGCATCCGCCTTTGCCGCACCCTTTTGATCGGGGTCTACTATTCTTCGGCCAAGTTCAGTCAGCTGACGAGCGCCACCGGACGCACTCTCGGTCAGCCCAAATATCTTGGACGCGGAAATCCGGTTCCGGTAGCTGCTGCTCTTATCGCTGAGTTCAAGCCAAGGGGCGAGCTGGTCGTCTGAACATTGACCAGCGCCCACATTGTCGTGAATAGCTTTGGCCACTTCGATAGCCTCGCCGAGGGGTTGATAGGGAAATCCAATCCTTGACCTTTCCCGTTTCTCACTCTGGTTCCCTGCCTCGGTTTCCTCTGAACCCATTCCATCGTTTGCAGTATCCATCACTAGTCCCTCCTTATCCGAAGATACGGTTAGCCAAAGGGCATGTGGCGGTCTTAGTGGATAGTCCGCACTATTGCAACCGATTTTTGTCCGATCAAAAGGAGGTTTCGTGGATAAGAGGCGAAACACACGGTCAATCGCTACGCGAAATCATGAAAAAATCAGATTTTCCGGTCATTTTCTTGACCTGATCCTTATCCGACTCTAGCCGACAGGTCGCCAGTCTTCGAGGCAATCAGTCGCTTATGTGGCGACAGCGCTGCCGCCAATTCGCCGGAATCGTCGCCGCGCGAACCCCCATCCCGCCGTTCCGGCCCCAAGATACCTACCGTGCCGCCCCGGACGGCCGCAAGCCGGTCCGGGGCCCAGAGTCGCCCGGCACGGCTGTTGCTTGTGGCTCCAGTCCCCGGATCGCCACGTCGCGCCGTCCGGGGGCAAGTGAGGGATGGCCGCGGTCGGTGAAAACCGCCGCTTTCAACGAAACGAACCCCCCGCGGACTGTGCCGCGGAGGGTCCCTGTAACGTGCCCGCCTACGGGCGTAACGGATAGTGGCGCCGCATACAGGCGCAGCCGGGCGTTCGGTCAACCAGCCGCCGCTGCCGGGCGGGCGGCACGGACGGGCCGGAAACGCCGCGGTCCTATTTCTTTTTCGGCGGCGGCGGGGGCGGCGGCGGCGGTTTGACGATGGTGACCGGTTTGCGAGAAACGCCTTCCTGCACGACAACGCGCTTCATCGGCGAGACGGTCGGTTCCTTCGCCATGGCCTAACCTCCATTCCTGTAACTGAACGGCATGAACTCTATCATGGTAACCTGAGTCGCCGGAATCAAGACGGCCGATACGCCCTCCGCCGGCGTCCGCCCGCCTTCGTCGTTTAGCCATTCGGGTTCGGTAATCCGGAAGTGGCCCCGCTCCGGATTGCTCGGCCATTCTTCGGCATAGCCGTAGAGGCGCCGTTCCCCGGCCAGGTGCAGAACGATGTAGTGGCCGTCTCCCATCCGCGCGAATGTCGAATACCATTCCGACGGATAGGATGTTTCGCGAGTGAGGCGGATCCGGCGAAGAAGCCAGTGCAGAAAGTCCGTATTCGACAAGACGGCCGCGCCCAGCCCCAATGCAACGGCGACGAGAAGAGGTAGAAGGAATTTCCACGCCGCCGTTGCCGGCGTTTCCCCGGACGACCCGATTATGGCGGGAAGGCCGTATTCCGCGATCATCTGGCCAACCGCGGTGAATATCAGCGCCACAACCACGCGGTCGAACGCGCCGGGCCGGGGAAAGGAAGTGAGAGAGTAGAAAATTGCCGCTGCGACGAACCCCGGCAGCAGGAATACGAGGAGTCCGACCGCTTCGCTCGAAGCCCAACTCACGACTCTTGCCCGTTGCCTAAGGTGCGCAACGCGTACCGCGAAGGGATGTCCGCCCGGCGCGCGCCGTCAACGCATATCCGCCGCCACGCCGCGCCGGCTCCGACAAATCTCTTGGCAGTCGCTGGCTTGAACATATGTGGAACAAATACAATTTACGTCGTTCCGAGTCAACGGCAATCTGTCGTCGGTACGACCGCGCCGCTATAACCGACCGGCGAGACGGCCGAATTCGCAGCCGCGCGCAGTGAGGAGATCGAGCGCCATGACAACTCCTGAACCGAAAGCCCCCGAATCGAAAGCCGGCGCGTTCGACCGGGCGTTCGAGGCCGGGGAGGATGTGAGCGTCCATGTGGACTGGGCGCGGGCGCGGCGGCCCAACATCGAGGCCCGGCGGGTCAATGTCGATTTCCCGGCCTGGGTCGTTGACGCCCTCGACCGGGAGGCCGGGCTGCGCGGCGTGCCCCGGCAGTCGCTCATCAAGCTCTGGATCGTCGAACGGCTGAAGCAGGAAACCGCCTGAGCGCCCCGCCGCGCCTCCACCGCGCCCCACCGCTGCCGCGCGCCGCCGGCGTTTCCCCGGCAGGGCGCGCGATCCGGTTCACATCCCGCCCGGCGCTCCGGCGGCGGAGTAGTGCGTGAAATTGACCGCCGCTCCTGCGCCTTTCGCAGACGCGGCGCCATACAGGTCGAAATCGACCGTAACCAAGGGCGCCTCGGCGGAAACCGCTTCCAGGAGCACAACATCGGACAGCCCGAACCGGACAAACGACCCGCTCTTTGCCGCGACCCGGCTCGCCACGGTAATTTCTTCCGATTCTTCGATCAGAATCCGTAGATGCTCCATGAAACGCGCATCGGACCGGTCGAGCAGCAAATTCGACGCTTCGGTCAGGATATTGGGCGTTACGAAAACACGGTCCAATCCGCCGACGAAATCGAGCAGTATATCGTAGTCTTCCGGCGCGAACCGGCGAGTCCTTCTGTGCCGGGAAACCAACCGGCGGTCTATGCTACCGACGACCAGAAGAACGAGTAGATTGGCGTCGATGAACGCGCCTTTACCCGGCATCGGGCGCGTCGCCGTTGAACCGGCGGTGTTTCACGGATTCGACGGTTCCGCTGGCGTCGTCGATCTCGACGGATTTGAAAGTGCGCCTCTTCCAGCCCGCCGGCTGGCCGCTGACCGCCGCCGCGAGGCCGTGAAGCCTGTCCATCTCGCGGAAGAACCCGATGGTGACCTTCCATTTGCCGGACCGGTCGTCGAACACGACCTCTTCCAGGCCGATATGCTCAAGGCCCTGTTCGGCAAACAGTTCGGCGACATAGTCGTTCGCCGCCCGCACAGCTTCCTTGACATCCATTTCGGCCTCGCTTGCCATGTCCGCCAGACGGCCGGCCGTTCATCGACGAATGCCGTCGTTTCCGATAAAACGGAAGCCCGCCGCAAAGCCGGCTTCGATACACCGGCCCGCGAACGTGGGCGGCCCCTGACAAAACATCGCCGATAACGAAGCGCCGCGCAACGCGCCGAAACGACCGACGACGCCCTCCGACAAGGACTCCCCCAATGCTGCCGACCCCGACGCTCCGCCATTTCTGCGACATCGATGTCGAGCTCGGCCCGGTTCGCGAGATGGGCGCGGGCCGGGCCGGCCGGCGCCGGATTATCCCCATCGTCGGGGGCCGCGTTTCCGGGCCGGGAATTTCCGGGCGGCTCCTGAACCTGGGCGCGGACTGGCAGACGGTCTTCGCCGGCGGGCTGGCCGAACTCGACACCCGCTATGCGATGGAGACCGACGACGGCGCCCTGATCGAGATCGTGAACTACGGCTACCGCCACGGGCCGCCGGACGTGCTCGAGCGCATCGCCGCCGGCGACGACGTCCCGCCCGACAGCTACTATATGCGCACCCACGCCCGGCTCGAGACCGGCGATGCGGGCTATGCGTGGGTCAACCGGATGCTGTTCGCCGGGACGGGCGCCCGCCGCCGGGCGTCGGTGCATATCTCGCTTTTCGCCATCGAATAGGGTTATCGAAGGAGGTTGGCGAGCAACGCTTCCGCCGGCCGCCCGTGCGGCGGCACATCCGGCGGGCCGGCAACGGAGGATGAGCGAACCCATGCCCTACGCGACGACCGACGACGGGGTGCGCCTGTATTACGAGGAGACGGGGTCGGGGACGCCGGTCGTCTTCGTGCACGAATTCGCCGGCGACATGGGCTCGTGGGAGCCGCAGATGCGCCATTTCGGGCAGCGCTACCGGGCGCTGGCCTATAATGCGCGCGGCTATCCGCCCTCCGACGTGCCGGACGACCCGGCGCGTTACGGCCAGGCGCGGGCCGCCGACGATATCGCCGCCGTCCTGGACGCCGCCGGGATCGAACGCGCGCATGTCTGCGGCCTCTCCATGGGCGGGTTCGCCACGCTGCATTTCGGCTTCCGCCACGCCGGGCGGGCGCGCTCGCTGGTCGTAGCCGGCTGCGGCTACGGGGCGGAGCCCGATACGCGCGGGCAGTTCCGGGCCGAGGCCGAGGCGACGGCGGCGGCGATCGGGCGGGACGGCATGGCGGCCTTCGCCGACACCTATGCCAGGGGGCCGACGCGGGTGCAGTTCGCGAACAAGGACCCGCGCGGCTGGCGCGAATTCCGCGACCGGCTGGCCGGGCATTCGACGGCAGGCTCGGCGGCGACGATGCGCGGCGTGCAGGCGCAGCGGCCCTCGCTCTACGACCTGACCGGCGAGATGGCGGCGCTCCGCGTGCCGACCCTGGTGCTGACCGGCGACGAGGACTGGCCCTGCCTGCTGCCGGGCGTGCTGATGAAACGGACGATTCCGGCGGCGGCGCTCGCGGTGATGGTCAATTGCGGCCACACGGTCAACCTGGAGGACCCGGACGAATTCAACCGCCTGTGCGGCGCGTTCTTCGCCCAGGTCGACGCCGGCCGCTGGCCGGAGCGCGATCCGCGCGCCGTCAGCAGCTCGATCCTGGGCGTCGAGGCGCCATAGGCCGCCCGCGCGCGCCCGCCGCCTTACAATTCCCGACAAATCCTGACATACCGGGCTTCCCTTCCCCCAGACGCGACAACCGCCATGCCTGCCGACCTTCACATCGAGCGCCGGGGCGAGATCCTGGTGCTGACCCTGGACGATCCGGAGACCCGCAACGCCGTCACCCAGGCGATCGGCGAGAAGGCGGCGCCGGCGATCGTCGACGCCGGCAGCGACCCGGCGGTGCGCGCCATCGTGCTGACCGGGGCGAACGGCGCGTTCTGCTCCGGCGGCAATGTTGGCAACTTCCCGGAGCGGCGCCAACAGCCGCGCTCGGTCAGCATGGCCTCGATCGGCGCGCTGCACGCCTGGATCGAGGCGATGCGCGCCTGCCCGAAGCCGGTGATCGCGGCCGTGGAGCGGGTCGCCGCCGGGGCCGGAGTGTCGCTGGCGCTGGCCTGCGACCTCATCGTGTCGTCGCGCGAGGCGCGCTACGTCGTCGCCTACGTCAAGATCGGCCTGAGCCCCGACGGCGGCGCGACCGCGACGCTGATGCGCCTGCTGCCGCGCCACATGGTGACCGAGCTGTGCCTGTTCGGCGACCCGGTCGACGCCGAAACCCTGCACCGCCACGGCGTCGTCAACCGGCTGACCGAACCCGGCGCGGCGCTGGACGAGGCGATGGCGCTGGCGAACCGCCTGGCCGACGGGCCGCAGAACGCCATCGGCCGGATCAAGCGGCTGATCGACGCCGCGCCCGGCAACAGCTTCGGCGAACAGCTCGACATGGAAGCCGGCTTCATCACCGAGTCGTTCAAGGACGAGGAATCCCGGATCGGCTTCGAGGCCTTCCTGAACAAGCACAAGCCGGACTTCCGCAAGGCGGGCGACCTCTAGGACTCCCCTGCGAACGTGTGCAAGCGCCGCACAAGGCAAGCGCTGCCCTTCCAGGGGCAGGGGATTTGCATTTTCCTCCGCCATCTCTCCTTCTCTGCCGCCCCGGCCTTGAGCCGGGGCCCAGGGTCGCCGGCACGGCCTGCGCTCGTGGCTCTGGGCCCCGGATCGTCGCTGCGCTCCGTCCGGGGCGACAATGCCGGGAGGGGCGGCAGTTTTTTCGGTAGCATGCACTTCCGCATTGTCGCAAACCGGTGACGGGCGGCGGGAAGATGCGCCATAACGGGCGCGACGCCCGGAGGAAGAACGGGAAAGCGAAGGGAACGGCATGTCCGGCAGCGATACCGTCGGCCTGAAGGCCTATGGCGCCTACGTCCCGCGGCTGCGGCTGAGCCGCAAGGCGATCGCCGAGGCCAACGCCTGGTTCAACCCGGCGATCAAGGGGCTGGCGAAAGGCGAGCGCGCGATCTGCAACTGGGACGAGGACAGCCTGACCATGGGAGTCGAGGCCGCGCGCGACTGCCTGACCCCGGCGCGGCTGGACGAGGGGGCACCGGCGATAAGGGCCGTGACCTTCGCCTCGACCACCCTGCCCTTCGCGGACCGGCAGAATGCCGGCATCCTCGCCACGGCGCTCAATCTCGGCGAGAGCGTCGCGACGATGGATTTCACCGCCTCCCAGCGCGCCGGCACCTCGGGCCTGCTCAACGCCCTGCAACAGGAAATCGGGCGCAATGCAGAGGCCGGCGAGTCGCTGTTCGTCGCCGCCGACAAGCGCCGGACCCAGGCGTCGGGACCGCAGGAGCTGCAGTTCGGCGACGCGGCGGCCGCCTTCACCGTTGGCCGCGGCGAAGTCATCGCGGACTATCTCGGCGGGCACCAGCTCTCGACCGATTTCATCGACCACTACCGCGGCGGCGACTCCAGGTACGACTACAACTGGGAGGAGCGCTGGATCCGCGACGAGGGCTATTTCAAGATCGCCCCGCGCGCCATCGCGGCGGCGCTCGCGGAAACCGGCCTCGAAGCCGGCGCGGTGGACCGGTTCATCCTGCCGGCGACGATCCGCGGCGTGCCGCAGAAGGTGGCGGCGCTCGCCGGCATCCGCGCCGATGCGGTGCGCGACACCCTCCAGGCCCAGCTCGGCGAGGCCGGGACGGCGCATCCGCTGGTCATGCTGGCCGATAGCCTGCAGGAGGCCCGGCCGGGCGAGACGATCCTGGTCGTCGGCTGGGGCCAGGGCTGCGACGTGCTGCTGTTCCGCACCACCGAAGCCCTTGCGTCGCTGCCGCCGCGCCAGGGCGTCAAGGGCTGGCTCGCCCGGCGCCGGGAAGAAACCAACTACAACCGCTATCTCAGCTTCAACGACCTGCTGGAGCAGGACCGCGGCATCCGGGCCGAGCTCGATGCGCCGACGGCTCTGAGCGCGCTCTACCGCAACCGCGACATGGTGCTGGGCTTCGTCGGCGGCAAATGCCGGGTCTGCGGCACCGTGCAGTATCCCAGGACCCGGGCCTGTGTGAACCCGAACTGCGGCGCGTTCAACAGCCAGGACCCCCACCCCTTCGCCGAGATCCCGGCGAAGGTGCAGAGCTGGACGGCGGACAACCTCACTTATTCGCCCGACCCGCCGGCCCATTTCGGCATGGTGGTGTTCGACGAGGGCGGCCGGCTGATGGCCGACATGACCGACGTTTCGCCCGGCGAGGTCGAAGTCGGCATGCAGGTGCGCATGGTGTTCCGCCGCCGCGCGGTCGACGACAAGCGCGGCTTCATCAAATATTTCTGGAAGGCGACGCCGGACCATACGGCGAGAGATGCAACGGGAGGCGCAGCATGAGCCTGAGCGACGTGAAGGCCCTGACTTTCGATACCGGCGGGACGATCCTCGACTGGCACGGCGGCTTCCGGGACGCGCTGGCCGCCGCCGGCGCGCGCCACGGCATCGAGCGCGACTGGCCGGCGCTCGCCAACGAATTGCGCCGGCGCGGCCTCAAGGCGATGCTCAATCTCGGCGAGCACGAGCCGCCGGCCTACACGTTCGACGACGCCCACCGGTTCTGCCTCGAAGCCATCGCGAAAGAGAACGGGCTGGACGCCTTCACCGAAGAGGACTTCCACGCCATCGCCTGGGACGCGGCGCACAACTTCATCTGCTGGCCGGATTTTCCGGCGGTGCTGCCGAAGCTGCGCCAACGCTACCTGGTCTGCTCCTTCACCATCCTGTCCTACCGGCTGATCCTGGATACGGCGAAGCGCAACGGCCTGTCCTGGGACGCGGTGTTCAGCTGCGAGGGCATCGGCAAATACAAGCTGCTGCCGGAGGCCTACCTTGCCGTCGCCGGCTATCTCCAGATCGAACCTGGCGAATGCCTGATGGTCGCCTGCCATAATTTCGACCTGGACGCGGCCCGGGCGGTCGGCTTCAAGACCGCCTTCGTGCGCCGGGCCGACGAATGGGGCCCCGAAGGCCCGCCAGACCCGGACCCCAACCCGGCCTGCGACATCGCCGTCGACAGCTTCCCGGAACTGGCCGAGGCGCTGGGGGTGGCGGTGTGAGTTTTCCTTTCCCGCCGCCGTCAATCCGAGTAACCACACCCTCGTCGTCATCCCGACCGAGCGCAGCGAGCGGAGGGAACTCGGCTCGGCCTATCCGACAAGAACCCGAGGCCGGCGACGGGATTCCTCCATTTTACCACCCTTGGCGTGGCTCCGGCCGGAATGACGGGATAGGGTGACGTGATGGAAAGGGGCGGGTCCGGCATAAACGATGAGGGTGCTAAACCGGGTATGGCTGCTTGACAGGCTGGTTAAGGTCCGACGCGGGAGGTTGTAAGACCAGCTAGTCAGAACGAGTGACAAGCGCTGTTAGAATTTGGCTTGCCAATTGAAAGCACCCACATCATACCCCCCTAACCTGAGTTTCAAACTACCTAGAAAGCTAGCAAAGATGACACGTTCGAAGTACTTGGCATCGCTAACCGATGAGAAGCGTCGGCAACTCGAAAGACGACTCCATGACCGACAAACGAAGCTCTGCTTCATTTGCGACGAGGTGATCGATCTGGTGTTGCACAAGGGAGAGATAGACATCGACCATATCGATCCGCTAGCGAAGGACGGTCTGGATGCGGAGAACAACTTCGCGCTGACTCACTCTTCATGCAATCGGAGTAAAGGTACGTCGAATCTTGAAGTTGCGCGCCGATTGGCGGAGTTTGAGCGGCTTCAGGAACAGGCGCGCCAAGCTGGAAAGCGCGGAGCCAATCTTGGCGACGTACTTGAACGTCATGGTGGATCCAAGGCACAACTGCGAATTAGAAGCAAAAATGGGAATGCGGAATTCAGCCTCTCAGAAGTCGGTCTGAACGAAATCCGTCGTGTTCCGCTCCTTCAAGATAAGCTAAGTGGCATGCAATCCTTCTTCACCTCGCTACCACTTGAGTATTTGCACCACGACGACCGCATCAACCCGCGAAGCATCGGCTCGAACATCCGCGGTCTGATCGAGGAATTCAGGGATTCCCGGCCCCAGTTGCATGTGGCGCTCGCTTGGTGGGAGGCATCGGAAGATGATGCGGGCGAGATCAAAGTGTTCGATGGGCAGCATAAGGCAGCGGCACAGATTCTGTTGGGCGTGCGTGAGTTGCCCGTGCGGATTTTTGTCACTCCTGATACGAACGTGCTGCTACAAGCCAACACGAACGCTGGCGGCAAACTGCGCCAAGTCGCATTCGACACGGCGGTGATGCGGCACTTGGGAAGCACGCTCTACGCAGAACGTGTCAATCAATTCCGTAATCTTCGAGGACTCTCCGACAACGACTATTCGTTCTCCGAGCAGGATCTCGTGCGCTTTTTTCGTGGTGAGCAGCGCGAGATGAAACGCTATATCGTAGACGCGCAGCGCGACGCTGTGATGCGTGCACCGGCGAATAGCTTAGTGGAATTCGTCGAATGGGCTGGAAAGGGGGCGAATCGACCGCTCTCCTACACCGCCATCGAGCGGTCATTCTTCAAGGAGTTTCTATACAAGGAAGCGCTCGATAGCTCAATCGATCAGGAGCTTGAGCAAGGTACTAATCCGCGTCAGCTCGAACGTAAGCAGCTAATCTGCATCATGAATCTCTTCGCCGAGGTTTTCTTTATTGGGAAATGGGATCCGGAAATCGGAGGCCGGAGGATCGAAAACCGGTTACGGGACGGCGATACGATTCAACAGAGTCACTTGCGAGCGTGGCGGGTGGCCCGAGAGGAGGTTTTGGCAAACCTGTTGCGCTGGCTTCGGCTGGTAATTGAGAATTACTTCGCCTATACTGGTCAAATGTATCATAATGACCGACTGCTTCACCAGCAGCTTCCCGACTCTCTTTGGGACCGCATGCGGAACTTCCTTACGAATATTTCAAGCCTTCCCTGTTGGATTGACAGAGACTTCAGCGGGTCAATTTTTGGGCCAAAGCGGAATCTCGATTTTTGGGAAAGAGTTTTCAGAACCGGAAAGACACCGGACGGAACCCAAGTGCTTGCGCAACCCTTGGACTTAAGTCAGTTGATTGTACCAAGGGAAGGGAATTCGAAGGGACGGCATGAACTTACTAATTCGGCGTGATGTTGTTTACACCATCCGAAATGTCAATGAAGATCGGAATCCCTCGCCGTCATTCCGACCGAGAAGCGAATGGAAATCTCGGCTCGGTCCCGCCAACAAGAACCCCAAGGCCTGCGCCGAGATTCCTCCGCTCCGCCCCGGCCGGGGGCCGGGGCTCCGGTCGGAATGACGGGTGGGGTTTGCTGCCCTGGTACTGATTCGGAATGACGGGATAGGGTGACGCGATGGAAAAGGGCGGGTTCGTTTACATGCTCGGGAGCCGGTCCGGTGTTTTGTACATCGGTGTCACCAATAATCTTGAGCGCCGCCTGTCCGAGCATAAATCGGGGGCGGTCGAAGGCTTCACCAGGAAATACCGGGTCAACCGGCTGCTCTGGTACGAGCGCTACGACCGGATCGAGGATGCGATCGCCCGGGAAAAACAGTTGAAAAACTGGCGCCGGGAGAAGAAAGCGCGGTTGATCGAACGCGAAAACCCGGACTACGCGGATATTTCAGAGGAATGGTACGAGAGCACCGCAACGGTATGACACGGCTTCACCGGCGGCGCATCACAGCGTAGGTTAAGGCCGTTCGGCAGGAACGGCGGCACAGCGGAGACAGGGAACATGGCGCGCGGCATCAGGGACAAGGTGGCCATTCTGGGCATGGGCTGCTCGAAATTCGGCGAGCGGTGGGACATGAACGCCGAGGACCTGATCGTCGAAGCGGTCGAGGAATGCCTGGACGACGCCGGGATCGAGCGCAGCCAGATCGACGCCGCCTGGTTCTCCACCGCGATCGAGGAACAGCATGTCGGCAAGTCCGGCGTGCCCCTCGCGGTCAGCCTGCGCCTGCCCTACATCCCGGTCACGAGGGTCGAGAACTACTGCGCTTCGGGCACCGAATCCTTCCGGGGCGCCTGTTATGCCGTGGCCTCCGGCGCGGCGGACATCGCGCTGGCCGTCGGCGTCGAGAAGCTCAAGGACACCGGCTATGGCGGCCTGCCCCAGCGCACCCGCGGCGCGGTCGCCGACATGTATTGGCCCAACGCCTCGGCGCCCGGCAGCTTCGCCCAGCTCGCCACGGCCTATTCGGCCAAGCACGGCGTTCCGGCCGACGACCTCAAGCAGGCGATGGCCCGGGTCTCGGTGAAAAGCCACGCCAACGGCGCGAAGAACCCGAAGGCCCATCTGCGCAGGGAAATCGACATCGACACGGTGCTGAACGCGCCGATGGTCGCCGAGCCGCTGGGCCTGTTCGACTGCTGCGGCGTCTCCGACGGCTCGGCCGCCGCCCTCGTGACGACGCCGGAGATCGCGAAAAGCCTGGGCAAGACCGACCTGGTGAGCGTGAAGGCGCTGCAGCTCGCCGTCTCGAACGGCCAGGAAGCGAGCCACAATTCCTGGGACGGCAGCTATTTCATGACCACGCGCCGCGCTGCCGAGCGGGCCTACAAGGAAGCCGGCATCCGCAAACCGCGCGACGAAGTCAGCATGTTCGAGGTCCATGACTGCTTCTCGATCACCGAGCTGGTGACGATGGAAGACCTGTACCTCTCCGAGGAAGGCACGGCCTGGAAGGACATTCTCGACGGCTTCTACGATGCCGACGGCAAGATCCCCTGCCAGATCGACGGCGGCCTGAAATGCTTCGGCCACCCGATCGGCGCGTCGGGCCTGCGCATGCTCTACGAGATGTATCTCCAGTTCCACGGCCGGGCCGGCGCGCGCCAGCTCGACGATCCGAGGATCGGCATGACCCACAATCTGGGCGGCTTCCCGCACCAGAACGTCTCCAGCGTCTCCATCGTCGGCCGCTACGACGCCTGAGGCCCGCCGATCCGGCCCCCCGATCCCGTGACTCCGGTCCCGTGACCCCCGACGATCCCCTGTTCGAGCACCGCTTCGCCGATCTCGGCGAGGTGCTGCTCCACTATGTGACGGCGGGCAGCGGTCCGCCGGTCGTGCTGCTGCACGGCTGGCCCCAGACCTGGTGGGAGTGGCGCCATGTCATCCCGGCGCTGGCCGGGACCTACACCGTGATCGCTCCGGACATGCGCGGCCTGGGCGACAGTTCCCGCCCGCCCGGCGGCTACGACAAACAGACCGTCGCCGCCGACATCTGGCGACTCGTGAACGGACATCTGGGCCACGACACGTTTCTGCTCGCCGGCCACGACTGGGGCGGCCCGGTCGCCTATGCCCTCGCCGCCGCCCATCCGGAGGCGGTGCGCAAGCTGGCGATTCTCGATGTCACCGTGCCCGGCTGCGGCGGCGATTTCTCCCAGGGCGGGCGGCGCTGGCACCACCAGTTCCACATGACGCCGGACCTGCCCGAGGCGCTCGTCACCGGGCGCGAAGCCGACTATCTCGGCTGGTTCTACCGCACCTTCGCCTATCGGCCCGACGCCATCGGCCCGGCCGACATGGCCGAATATCTGCGCACCTATACCCAGCCGGGGGCGTTGCGCGCCGGCTTCGCCTACTACCGCGCGCTGCCCGAAGACGCGGCGGCCAATGCGGAGATTATCGCCCGCTTCAGGCTGCCGATGCCGGTGCTCGCGCTGGGTGGCGCGGTCAGCTATCCGCACGGCCGCGGGCGCGGCACGGAAACCGAAGAATCGCTGCGCCGGGTCGCGGAGAACGTCACCGGCGGCACGATCCCCGATTGCGGCCATTTCATCCCGGAGGAAGCGCCGGACGTCCTGAACGCGCGCCTGCTGGACTTCTTCGCGGACTGAACGCCGGCTGCGTAACCGGCCGGCCGCCCTCTGTCGTCAGGCATAAGGGTTCGACGCCGATCGGCGCGCAAACCCGTCGATTCCATTCGATTTCGAGGGGTCGGACCCGGGCGCCGGACAACGCCTCAAATCCTGCATCGCCGCGCTATACCGATCCCCCGATGCGTTCGGTGAGGTCGGCGGCGGCCCGGCGGACGGCGGCGCTGAAGAGGGAGATGCCCTGCTCGGTGAAGCGGGCGGTCGGACCGGAGACCGATATTCCCGCGACGGCATCGCCGTAGGCATTGAACACGGGCGCCGCGACGCAGCGCATGCCGGCATATCGTTCCTCGTCGTCGAACGCCCAGCCGCGGGTCCGCACGGTGTCGAGTTCGGCGAACAGGCGATCCGGTTTGGCGATTGTCCCGGGCGTGAACTCGGGCAGTCCCTTTTTCAGGAGGATTTTTTCGATTTCCCCGGGCGCAAACTGTGCGAGCAGCGCCTTGCCGGCGCCGCAGGCATGCATCGGGCTGCGGGCGCCGGGGCGGAAGAAGGCCCGGATCGGATTGGGGGTCTCGACCTGACTGACGAAGACCATGTCGCCGTCGTCGGGGATCGCAAGATTTGCCGTCTCGCCGGTCTCGCTCATCAGCCGTTGCATGATGTCCCGGCTCGCTTCCACGAGATCGATCCGCTTCAGGAAGCCGGAGCCGGCGCGGAAGGCCTCGACCCCGATCATCCACTCCTGTGCGTCCTCGTCGAATTCGGCAAACCGGTGTCTCTGAAGCGTCGTCAGGAGGCGATGGGCGGTCGATGGCGGCATCCCGGCCTGCATGGCGAGGCCGGTAAGCGCGATCCGGTTTTCGCGCGCGAGCAGGCGCAGCAGCTGCAATCCGCGGTCGAGCGCCCGCACCGTTCCCGTATCGGCATCGGATACAACCTTGCGCGGGCGGCCGCGGGAGCGTTTCGGAGGATTGCGGTCCATGAGAGGCGTATCTTCCCGGACAGAACGGGACGGGACACCAGTGTAAAACGAAAAAAATATTTCGGCAATTTTTCTATCGGCAGTTTTGGAAAATGCAACGTATTGTTAATACGCCGTTTTTTAATATAATTAAAAAATGGAATAATTTTCTGAAAAAATTGACAAATTCATACGGACAGCTACCCTCCTGCCAGTGTCGATGCGGAGAAGCCGCCATGACCGGACAGAATCCCGTTTTCATCCCCGGGCCGACCAACATTCCGGACCGCCTGCGCCGGGCGATGAACGTCCAGACGATCGATCATCGCTCGCCCGACTTCGCCGGGCTGCTCGTACCGCTGCTCGGCGACCTCAAGAAGGTCTTCAAGACGGCATCCGGGCAGATCGTTACATTCCCCGCCTCGGGCACCGGCGGATGGGAAGCGGCGGTCGCCAACACGCTTTCCCCCGGCGACAGGGTCCTGGCGGCGCGTCACGGCATGTTCTCCCACCGCTGGATCGAACTGTGCCGGCGGCACGGTCTGGAGGTCGAGGCGATCGAGTGCGACTGGGGCGACGGCGCGCCGGCGGATCGATTCGGCGCGCGGCTTCGGGCCGACCGGTCTCACGAGATCAAGGCCGTGCTGGTGACCCACAACGAGACGGCGACCGGCGTCAGGTCCGATGTCGGCGCGGTGCGCCGCGCGATGGATGCCTGCGATCATCCGGCGATGCTCTTCGCCGACTGTGTCTCCTCGCTGGCGTCGATGGATTTCCGCATGGACGAGTGGGGCGTCGACGTGGCGGTGGCGGGCTCCCAGAAGGGCTTCATGCTGGCCACCGGCATGGCGATCGTCGGCGTCAGTCCGAAGGCCATCGAGGCCGCCGGGACGGCGGCGTGTCCCAGAGCGTTCTTCGATTTCGGCGAGATGATCGCCGCAAACGCCGCGGGAGGCTTTCCCTACACCCCGCCGCTACAGCTCCTGTACGGCCTGCGCGCGAGCCTGGACATGCTCTTCGAGGAAGGACTGGACAATGTCTTCGCCCGGCACCGGCGCATCGCCGAGGGCGTGCGCCGGGCGGTCCGGGGGTGGGGACTGGAACTGTGTGCCCGGTCCCCGGAACTCTACTCCGATACGGTGAGCGCCATCCGCGTGCCCGAGGGCTTCGACTCCGAAGCGCTGACCGCCCATCTCCTGGACACCTATGCGGTGTCATTCGGCGTCGGCCTGGGACCGCTGGCGGGAAAGGTCTTCCGGATCGGCCATCTCGGCGCGATGACGGACGTGATGGCGTTGTCGGGAATCGCCACCGTCGAAATGGCGATGGCGGATCTCGGCTATCCGGTCGAGTCCGGTTCGGGCACGAGGGCGGCCCAGGAATTCTACCGCCGGACGGCGCGCCCGGCGCTGCGCACGGCCGCGTAGGAGCGCCCGCCATGACGGACACCGGGGCCATGTACATTCCGACATTCGACGACGTCGCCGCCGCGCACGAGCGGATTGCGCCGCACATCCACCGAACGCCGGTCATGACGTCGGGTTGCATCGACGCTCTCGCCGGGGCGGCGCTTTTCTTCAAGTGCGAGAACTTCCAGAAGGCGGGCGCCTTCAAGGTTCGCGGCGCGTCGAACGCAGTGTTCGGGCTCGACGACGCGCACGCCGGGCGCGGGGTCGCCACCCACTCCTCCGGCAACCATGCGCTGTCGCTCTCCTACGCCGCCGGCCGGCGCGGCATCCCGTGCAACGTGGTCATGCCGCGCACGGCGCCTCAGGCCAAGAAGAGCGCGGTCCGCGGCTATGGCGGGATCATCACCGAATGCGAGCCCTCGACCTCGTCGCGCGAGGCCGTGTTTGCCGAAGTGCAGGCCGCCACCGGGGCCGAATTCGTCCATCCCTACAACGATCCCCGCGTCATCGCCGGCCAGGCGACCTGTGCCAGGGAACTCGTCTCCCAGGTCGACGGGCTCGACGCCGTTATCGCGCCGATCGGCGGCGGCGGCATGGTCTCGGGCACCTGCCTTGCGCTGTCCGCCATCGCGCCCGACATCCGGGTTTACGCGGCCGAGCCGGAGCAGGCCGACGATGCCTTTCGCAGCTTCAGGGCGGGCCGCATCATCGCGGACGATGCGCCGGAAACCGTCGCCGACGGGCTGAAAGTACCGCTCAAGGAACTGACCTGGCATTTCGTGGCGAACCGCGTCGCCGACATTCTGACCGTGAGCGAGCAGGAAATCGTCGATGCCATGAAGCTCGTCTGGAAACGCATGAAGCTCGTCATCGAACCGTCGAGCGCGGTCGCGGTGGCGGCCATTCTCAAGCACACGGATACGTTCGCCAGCAGGCGTGTCGGCGTGATCGTCACCGGCGGCAATGTCGATCTCGACAGGCTGCCGTGGCAGCAACACTAGGAGGACCTCCATGGATATGCCTATCGGGACCACACATCCGGAAGTCGGCTACGATGTCCCGGCCACGGTCGGGATGGACGAAAGCGAGATCCAGACCCCCTGTCTCGTGCTCGATCTCGACGCGCTGGAGGACAACATCGTCAAGATGGGCGATTTCGCGAAACGGATGGGCGTGCGCCACCGGATCCACGCGAAAATGCACAAGTCGGTCGATATCGCGCTCCTGCAGGAGAAGCTCGGCGGCAGCTGCGGCGTCTGCTGTCAGAAGGTGAGCGAGGCGGAAGTCTTCGTGCGCGGCGGGATCCGGGACGTGCTGGTTTCGAACCAGGTGCGCGATCCGGCCAAGATCGACCGGCTCGCGCGGCTTCCGCGCCTGGGCGCGCGTATCGTCGTGTGCGTCGACGACATGGCGAATGTCGCCGAACTCTCTGCCGCGGCGGCGAAGCACGGCACGCAGATCGAATGCCTGGTCGAGATCGATTGCGGGGCGGGCCGGTGCGGCGTGGTGGAAACCGCCGACGTCGTCGCGATCGCCAAAGCGATCGACGCCGCCCGGGGCCTGAAATTTTCCGGGCTCCAGGCCTATCAGGGCGCGATGCAGCATCTCGAGCTGTATGCCGACCGAAAGGCGAAGATCGACATAGCGGTCGATATGGTCCGGGCCGCGGTCGAGGCGCTGAAGGCCCAGGGACTCGACTGCGACATCGTCGGCGGAGGCGGCACCGGCTCGTATTATTTCGAGGGCAATTCCGGCGTCTACAACGAGCTCCAGTGCGGCTCCTACGCCTTCATGGACGCCGACTACGGCCGCATTCTCGACAAGGACGGAAACCGCATCGACCGGGGCGAATGGAAGAACGCGCTGTTCATCCTGACTTCGGTCATGAGCCACGCCAAACCCGACAAGGCGATCTGCGACGCCGGCCTGAAAGCCCAGTCGGTCGACAGCGGCCTCCCGTTCGTGTTCGGGCGCGACGACGTGAAATACGTCAAATGCTCCGACGAGCACGGCGTGATCGAGGACCCGGACGGCGTCCTCGAGATCAACGAAAGGCTGCGCCTGGTGCCCGGGCACTGCGACCCGACCTGCAACGTGCACGACTGGTATGTCGGCGTGCGCGGCGGGAAGGTCGAGACGGTCTGGCCGGTGAGCGCCCGCGGCAAGGCCTACTGATGCCGCCGGAACCGGCCTCGCCGGCCGGCCGGTCCGAACCCGCCGGCAACGCCGCCCCTGCGGGAGCCGGGGCGAAGATCCGGATTCCGGTCCTTTCGGACGAAGCCTGCGCCCGGCTGGTCAGCCGACGGGACGCCTTCGAGGCGGTCGAAGCGGTATTCGCCGCGGCGGCGGCAGGCGCGGCCCGGAACTTTTCCGTCGTGCGCGAGGCGATCGGCCATGGCGATGCGCTCTACGGTTTCAAGTCGGGTTTCGACCGGTCGCGGCTCGTCCTGGGCGTCAAATCCGGCGGATACTGGCCCGGCAATTCCGACAGGGGTCTGGCCAGACACCAATCGACCGTCTTTCTGTTCGACGCCGATACCGGACAGCTGAAGGCGGTGGTCGCCGGCAATCGCCTGACCGCGATCCGGACGGGCGCCGCTTCCGCCGTTTCCATCGCGCGGCTGGCCCGGAAGGATGCCCGTGTGCTGGGCATCGTCGGCGCCGGCCACCAGGCGCCCTTCCAGCTTCGGGCCGCGGCCGAGCAACGGAACTTCGAGCGGGTGGTCGCCTGGAGCCCCCATCGCCGGACGCTGCCGGAGTTGGCGAAGGTTGCACAGGAGGCCGGCCTGCCGTTCGAGGCGGTCGGCGCCGAGGAAATTGCCGCCCGGGCGGACGTCATCGTCACCATAACCTCCTCCTTCGCCCCTCTCCTGAAAGCCGACTGGATCAGGCCCGGAACGCATCTGGCCTGCATGGGGACCGACACCAGGGGCAAGCAGGAAGTCGAGCCGGCCCTGCTCGCCGCCGCCGCCGTCTTTACCGACGAGGTCGGCCAGTCCGTCACTATCGGCGAGGCGCAGCACGCCGTTGCCGAAGGGCTGATCGCGGAGCAGGCCATCGTTCCGATCGGCGCCGTGATCGGCGGAGCCCATCCCGGCCGCTCGTCGGACGAGGAGATCACCCTGTTCGACGGCACCGGCGTCGGCCTGCAGGACCTGGCCGTCGCCGATATCGCGCTGAGACGCAGCGCCCGGCCCACAACCCTCCGGAACGGCGTCGCCTTCGTCGAATTATAGATTCGCCTGCCGCGCTGCCGGGCGGCGCCTCTCGCCCGGATCCGCTCCCTTAGCCACTTCCGGGCCGTCCGAACCGCCGTCATGCGCGGTTTCTGTCGCCGACGGGAGCGAGCGCGACCGGTGTTCGGCACCGCGCTACCCGCCGATCTGCCAGCCAATAGCAGAAACCGACGAAGACGCATCCGGAGACAATGTTTCCCAGCGTGACCCAGAAAAGGTTATGGGCCATGCCGGCGAGCGGGTCGGAAACCGCCGGACCGGTCAGCAGCGCGATGCCGAAGATCGCCATATTGGCGACGGAATGCTCGAAGCCGCTGGCGATAAACGCCAGCAGGCACCAGAAAATGACGATGCACTTCGCGGTGTCGCTGGCCGTCCGAACGCTCATCCACAGGGCGAGGCATACCAGCCAGTTGCACAGGATCGCACGCGCGAAGAGGGCGAGCGCGGGACCGTTCATCTTGGCGGCGGCGACGCTGTGCAGATAGTCGGCGCCGGCGGTCGCCACGGTTGTCCCGCCGGCGACCAGCAGCGCGCAAAGAAGGAGGGCGCCGGCGAGATTTCCGATCCATGTCACGGCCCAGGAGGCCGCCAGGTCGCGCATCGGAATTCTGCGCTGGAGAACGCCTATGGTCATGTACATCACATGACCGGTAAAGAGTTCTGCGCCGGCAAAGACGACCAGGGTAAGCGCGATGCCGAAGCAGACGCCCATCGCCAGGCTTCGCCAGGAAGGGTCTGCCACATGCCCGATTGTAAAGATCAGGGCAATTCCGAATCCGATGTAGCAGCCAGCCAGCATCGAAGACACGAAAAATCCGAGAGGATTGGACCTCAGGAACCCGATCTTTGCGACGGCGACATCGGACAGGTCGTGTATCGTATTCCGTTTGGGCATCGGCAATCTCAATCCAATATCGCGTTCGGCAGCCAAAGGGCGATATCGGGGAGAGCGATGACCAACAGGAGTCCGATAATCTGTAACAAAACGAAGGGGATAATTCCCTTATACACATCCTTTATCGCGATGCTCGCAGGCGCGCATCCCTTCATGTAGAAGAGCGTTATTCCGAATGGCGGAGTGAGAAAGGAGGTTTGCAAGTTGATGGCCACGAGAAGCGCGAACCAGTGCATCATGTTGGCCTCGGGGACGTGATTTCCGAAATCCAGCTGCGCGATGATCGGGGCGAATATCGGGAAAACGATCAAGGTGATTTCAATCCACTCGAGGAAGAATCCCAGAACAAAGATGATCGCCATGATGATAAAAAGGGTCGACCAGGGTCCGAGTTCCGCGGAGCTGACGAAATCTTCGAACAGGAAATCGCCGCCCAGAGACCTGAAGACATAGGCGAAGGCCGTCGCGCCCAGGAAAATCAGGAACAGCATCGCATTCGTCAGCATCGCGCGATGCAGCACGCCGGTCAGGACGGCCAGGTTCAGGCGCTTGTTCAGGATTGCAAGCAAGGTCGCCCCGAACGCGCCGACCCCTGCCGCCTCGGTCGGGGTCGCCCAGCCGAACCCGATCGACCCGAGAACGAGAAACATCAGAAGCAACGGCGGCAGAAAGCTCTTCAGGACCAGGAGCATGATCTCGCCGATGTCGGTCGGCCCTTCGTCCCGAAGCATCATCGGCGCCTGTGCCGGTCTGAAGGCGCCGATCGAGAATATGTAGATCAGAAAGAGGCCGGACAGCATGAGACCCGGCAGCAGGGCGGCGACAAAGAGCGTGCCGACCGACGTGGACAGGAGGTCGGCCATAATGACGAGCATGATGCTGGGCGGAATCAGGATACCCAACGTTCCGGCGGCGCCGATCGTACCGGTTGCCAACGGCGCCGAATAACCCCGGCTCAACATCACGGGCAGCGCCATCAACGTCATCATAACGACCGTGGCGCCGACGATTCCCGTCGTGGCGGCCATGATCGTGCCCATGATGGTGACCGCCAGGGCCAGCCCGCCGGGTACGCGCCGCAGAAGAATCTGCAGACAGTACAGCAGATCCCGCGCGACATTGCTGCGTTCCAGCATGACTCCCATCAGAATGAACATCGGGATCGCCGTCAGAACGAGATTTTCTCCGACGCCGCCATACAGCCTGACGAGGATGTTGAAGAACTCCCTGGCCGAGAACGCTCCCAGCAGGTTGCCGACGCCGGCGAAGAGCAGCCCTACGCCGCCGAGAACGAAACCCACTGGAAAGCCGCTGAACAGCAGGGCGGCCAGGGCCATGAACATGAAGACGGGCAACAGATCGACGAAGGTCATGGCTTGGTTCGCATTTCCGGCTGTTGCGTGACGTACGCTGGTTGAATCCGATGTTCGTTTCAGTCTTTTTCGGCGTCGGGTTCATCCTCAAGATGTCCGACATCTCTCTGGAGACTCTGCGCGATAGCCGCTTCGGCCTCGGCCGATCCGAACAGAACGATGAATTGCCGCAGCGCGACCGATATTCCGGCCAGCATGAGCATGCCCAAACCGGCCGCGAGGGCGGATTTTACGATCCAGCGGTCGGACAGCCCCGTGCCGGCCGACGACACTTCGTTGCTGACATAGGATTCGACCGCAAACCCGATTCCGTTGTAGAGCAGGATTCCGCAATAAGGGACAACGAAACAAAGACATCCAATCAGTTCAATCCAGGATTGCAGCCTTTTTGAAATCCGGCTGCGAAACAAATCGATCCGGACATGGGTGTTGGCGAGAAAGGCGTAACCGAGGCAAAAGATGAAAAGTACGGTGTGGAGGTGCCATTCGAGTTCCTGAAGCTTTGTCGATCCGAGTACGAAAAAGCGCCGGGAAACCACATCGAAGATAATCACGATCATCAGGGCGAGCGCCATCCATGTCGCCGCCCTGCCGACATAGCAGATTACGCGATTGATTCCGATGCACGTTATTTGCAGAAATGTCATCGGTCGGCCTCTTCCAGGCATGAAACGAAAAAAATCGGAGCTCCGAAAAACCGGAGCTCCTTTAGTTGCTGGCGCCGGAGGTTCCTAGCGGTCCAGATAACCGATATTCAGCCAGGTGCTGTATTTCTTCTGCCACGCCGTCAGGGATTCGTAGGCGCGCTTGAAGGTTTCGTCCCTCGCGGAGAGGTCCCGCGCCACCTCGCGCCACGTCGCCTCCAGGGAAGCCAGAATTTCGGGGCTCCACCTGCGAATATTGACGCCCTTGCCCTTGTGGCGTGTCAGGGCGGCCGGTTGCATCGCCTCGCCCTGGGCGATCGCCTGGCGGACGTTGTCGCCGCAGACCATTTCCAGCTGCGCTTTCTGGACGTCGCTGAGCGCGTTCCAGCGATCCAGGTTGATCATGATGTCGTAGATCGTCGCCGGCTGGTGCCAGCCGGGGAAATAGTAGTTCTTCACGATCTGGTAGAAGCCGAGATTCCAGTCGACGGAGGGCGCGGCGAACTCCATCGCGTCGATCGTGCCGAGCTCCAGCGCCGGAAAGATGTCGCCGCCGGCCAGCAGCTGCGTCGAAGCGCCGAGACGGTCGAGCACCAGCGCGCCCAGTCCGAGAAAGCGGATCTTCATGCCCTTGAAGTCGTCCAGGGACGTGATCTCTTTTTTGAACCAGCCCGACGCTTCCGGGATCATGCCGCCGCAGTGGATCGCGTGCATGTTATGCTTGCGATAGAGTTTTTCGTATATCTCCTTGCCGCCGTGGTAGTTGAACCACGCCAGAAGTCCCGGCCAGTCCGGACCGAAGGGGGCGGCCGAAAACAGGGCGAAGGCCGGCTCCTTGCCGTACCAGTAGGCCGGCGTCGACCAGCAGGCGTCGACCGATCCGTTCTTCACCGCATCGAAACATTCGGCGGGCGGAATCAGGGCGCCCGGCTCGAAGAACCGGATCCGGAACTTGCCGCCGGAAACCCTCCTGATTTTCGTCTGGATATCTTTGCCCGTCGATCCGGCATGAGGCGCTTTGCTGGGAAACCAGCTTTGCATTTTCCACCGCACGGACTTTTCCGCCGCCGGCGCGGGCGCCGCAGCCGCAAACGCCGCCGCGAACAGGACGATGGCGCCGACAGCCGTCAACGCTCTGGAATTCGAACTCGTCATGGGTGCCTCCCATTGGTTCCGGCGCGACCGGCCGGTAATCCGGCCCTTGCACCGATTTCGATTGCCATGCCGCCCCGACCGGCCGATGCCGGACTCGCATCCGCATTTCACCTTGCACGGTCGATTGGGCAATATAGTTTCTCAACATGACATATATGATAAGAAAAATTCAACTACTTTTCTCAATATCCGAAAAATTCAAGAAAATCGGAAACATCGGGGGTTTGTGCAGCGGAGCGGCTCCAGGGCACCGGCCACCGGGCGGACCCGGGACCGGCCGGCGTTCCTTTCCGCCGGAGCGACCGGTCCCGCCGCCGCCGTCGTCCCGGCCGGCGGCGGGGCGGGAACCGGAGACCGGTCCCGCCCCGAACCGATGCCGGAACCCTTGCAGTCCGCGGCAGCCGGCCGGTTATCCGTCTCCGAAGCCTTTCGCCGCGGAATCCTTGTAGAAGCCCGCCGTATGCTGGAAGACATTGGGCTTGCGGTAGACGGCGAGAAGGACGCAGCCCTCGTCGGTATGGGTCTGGTGAAACGATCCGGGATGCCGCCAGACGAACTCGCCGGCGCGGCAGATCCCGTCGTGATCGTAGAACGACCCCTCGATGACGTAGGATTGCTCGATCTCCGGGTGCTTGTGAAACGGCAGGGAGGCCCCCGGCTGCCACTTGAGCAGGCAGGTCATCTCACCTTCCGCCTTGTTTTCGTAGAGAACCTTGATCTCGATGCCTTCGAACTGGCTCGGCGCCCATTCGATCGTCTTCGGATCGACATACACCGAGCCGCCGATCGTCGGTTCGATCTTGGACTTCCGTTTGGCAGTCATCGCACTCTCCCATTGTCAAGTTGTACAACATAGTTTCCTGAAAGGACACTATAGGCAACACACATATGGGAGTCAACGATGTTTCCTGCATACGCTCCATCGGGACGTTCAGGACGCGAAGGCAGACGGACGATACGCGGCCCGGCGCCGCCGGCCCAGATGCCGGAAGCCCGCCCGGACGGCCCTATCGAACCGGATTTTCTGCGCTGCTTCCGCCGGCGGCGCCGACCGGGCGGGACTATGGCCCGGCTCAGGCGGCGCCCGGCCGCGCCGCCGAATCCTCGCAGACCGCGTCGAGATGCCGGGCGTTCGCCGCCAGGGCCCGGTCGTACTCCATCAGGGCCGCCGTCCTTTCCCGGAGCCCGGCGCCGAAGAACCGCTCCAGAAGATGAAAGGTGACGTCGATGGCCAGGGTCACCCCGCCGCCGGTCACGATATCGCCGGTGTCGACCAGCAGCGCCTCTCTGGGTCTGGCGGCCGGCGCCCGCTCGGGCAGCAGCCGCAGCGGTGCCGTTTCGCCCGGCCCGCTCCTGCGTCGCGTCGTGACCGCGCGGCCGTCGGTCAGGCCCGCGGCCGCCAGGATCATCGCTCCGGTGCAGACCGATACGACGGTGGCGCGCCGGCTCGCCCGTTGGACGAATTCGAGCGCCGCCGGGCTTTCGGCCTGCCGGATCCACCCGGGTCCGCCGGTAACGATCAGGACGTCGAAATCCGGACAGGTGTCGTAACCGTAATCCGCGATCGCCCGCACGCCGCCGGCGAGGCGCACTTCGCCGGCATTTTCGGCGACGCACACGATCTCGATGCCGGCCTCGAAGCGGCGCGCCATGGAGAGGACCCCCGCCGTTCCGCCGAGATCGATCGGCTCGACTTCGTCATAGATCAGGATCGCGAATTTCATGGTGCAGCGCTCTCCGGCGGTGTCCGGACCGGCATAACGACCGGCTGTCCTGGAACGGGCGATGTGCGATTCATCCGGTTTCGGCCGTCAGGAGCCGGCGTTCGGCTGAAAGATGACAACCAGGGCCTTCGCCTCGCCGCCGACCGCGCGTCCGCGATGTTCGACGATGGCATCCATATAGATGCAATCGCCGGGAGACAGGATGGCGCTCTTGCCCCCGACCTCGAACTCGACGGTGCCGCTCAACACGAAGACCATCTCTTCTCCCTCGTGGGAAAAATGGGTGTCGTCGTCGAAGGATTCGGGAAACGTGAAGACGAAGGGCTCCATCGACTTGGAGATTTTCTTGTAGGCGATGCTCTCGTAATCGTAGCCGAAGGATGTGCCGCCCCGGACGATCCGCCGCCTCTCCTGCGCCCTCACGATGGAGAAACTGTCGTCGTCGTCTTCGATATCCTCGTCTTTCTGGAAGAAATACGCGATGTCCGTGTTCAGGGCGCTGGCGATGCGCGACAGCGTCCCGATCGGCGGCAGCTTTCGCCCGTTTTCGATCTTCGAAAGATAGCCCTTCGTGAAGCCCGTCTGCGCGGCGAGGCTCTCCAGGGTCACGCCTCTGATGGCACGCAGCTCCTTCAGATGCCTGGCGATCAGTTCTTCCAGGTTGGTGTCGCTCACTTCGCTTTACCCCCGCTTGCCGGTCCCGCCCGGAGGGTCCCGATACCGGCGCTATCGTTCGGCTCGAATGGCGGCTCGGCCGGATCCGGCGTATGCACGATCAGCTCGGTAAATCCTGTATCCTTAACAGAGCCACATATTAGATTCATAGGAAACACCCCGTCAACCGGCGTCCGGCAAGCCCTGGAGCGGAATTCGATCCGGGGAGCGAAGCGGCGGTCCGGAGACCGGAGCCGCCAGGCCATGCGGCCGGCCGCTACAGGGGTCGGGTCGCCCCGTCCAGCCAGGCCGCGGTTTCCGGATCGACCAGAGGGCCGATCGTCTCGCGAACCCGGGCGTGGTAGCCGTCGACCCAGCCGGTTTCGTCCGCCGTGAGGAGAGCGCGGTCGATCAGGGCGCGGTCGATGGGCGCCAGGGTCAGGGTCTCGAAAGCGAGCATCGGCCGCTCGGCGCCGGCGATTTCGATCTCTTGCACCGCCACCAGATTCTCGATCCGGATGCCGTATTCGCCGGTCCGGTAGTAGCCGGGCTCGTTCGAGACGATCATGCCCGGCTTGAGGGCTACGCTGTTGGGCAGTTTCGAGATGCGCTGCGGCCCCTCATGGACCGAGAGATAGCTGCCGACGCCGTGGCCGGTGCCGTGGTCGTAGTCCAGCCCGTCGGCCCACAGCGCCATCCGCGCCAGCGCGTCGATCTGGCTGCCGGTCGTCCCTTCCGGGAACCGCGCGGTAGCAAGCGCGACATGGCCCTTGAGCACCAGGGTGAAATGGCGGCGCATTTCCGCCGTCGGCGGGCCGATGGCGACCGTCCGGGTCACGTCGGTCGTGCCGTCGGCATACTGGCCGCCGGAATCGACCAGGTAGAGCGAGCCCGGCTCCAGCCGGCGGTTGGTCTCCGGCGTCACCCGGTAATGCACGATGGCGCCGTTCGGCCCGGCGCCGGAGATGGTGTCGAAGCTCAGGTCGCGCAGCAGGTTGGTTTCGCGGCGGAACCGTTCGAGGCATTCGGCGGCGGCGATCTCGTCGACCCGGCCGCCCGGCGCCTCCCGCGCCAGCCAGGCCAGGAAGCGGGTCAGGGCTGCTCCGTCGCGCCGGTGGGCGTTGCGCGCGCCCTCCAATTCGACGGCGTTCTTGCACGCCTTCGGCAGCTGGCACGGGTCGGCGCCCCGCTCGACAAGGGCGCCCGCGGAGTCCAGCACCTGAAAGATGCGGTCGGCCGCGCTCGCCGGATCGGCCAGCACCTTGCGGCCGGCGAAGCCGCCCAGCGCCGCCTCGAACGCCTCCGGCGGTTCGACGGCGATATCGCTGCCCAGATGGTCCGCCAGCGCCGCATCGATCTTGCCCGCCGGGGCGAACAGGGTGACCGAAGCGTCGCCGCGCAGGATGGCGAAGGACAGGGGAAACGGCGTGCGCGGCACATCCCGGCCGCGGATGTTGAGCAGCCAGGCGATCGAGTCAGGCAGGGTGAGCACGGCGGCCTCGACGCCGCGGTCGGCGAGCTTTTCCGCCAGCACCGCGCGTTTGCCCGCCGAGGTTTCGCCGGCCAGCTCCGGCGGATGGATTTCGAACGGGTCGGTCGATCCGGCCGGCCGGTCCTGCCAGAGCCGGTCGATCGGGTTTTCCGCAACCGGCGCGAGTTCCGCCCCGACCGCCTCGCAGGCCTTGCGCAGCCGCGCTGCGCCCTCGGCGGTGTGGAGCCAGGGGTCGTAGCCGAGCCGCCCGCCGCCGGTGAGCGACTCGCGCAGCCAGGCCGGGGCCGGCCGGTCGGCAATGTGGCGGACCTCGAACACCGCCGGATCGATCTGGTCGCCGATCTGCAGGGTATAGCGCCCGTCGACGAAGACCGCCGCCTTCCGGGCCAGCACGATCGCCAGGCCTGCCGAGCCGGTGAATCCGGTCAGCCAGGCCAGCCGCTCGGCGCCGGGCGGTACATATTCGCCCTGGTGCTCGTCGGCGCGCGGGACGACGAAGCCCTGAAGCCCGTCCTCCGCCAGCAGGGCGCGCAGGGCGGACACGCGGGCGGCCGACAGGCCGGGCGGACGCGGCGACGTCATGCGTAAGACCCGGCGGCCCGGTAGTGCGTTTCCGGGCCGTTTGAAGAGGTCGAGATATGCAACATATGCATGGCAGACGGGGGTTTCGGTCAATTGTGCGCGGCCCGGCGCGCCTCATGTGACGGGCAGGACAACAGCTTTCCTTCCGCGAAGGAACCTCAGATATGCTTCTATCCAAATCGACCCGGACCGTCACGGACTTCGACGAACTGGCGGTGCGCCGGGACGCCGCCGATCTGCGCGCCCGCTTCCTCCGTTCGTATGCCGCCGATGCATGGAACGCCCTGGAGCGGTATCTGTCGCGCCACGCCCCGCTCGGCGCGGCCTATGCCCGGGACACACGAAGGCCGCAACGGCGATGGTTTAGCGAAGCGTCAGCCGGTAGCTGGACCACGACCCCGTAACGAGACGGCGCTCGAGCCGGAAGCCGGCGGCCCGGTAGCGGCAAAGCACGCGGTTTTCCTGGCCGGACAGAATTCCGGACAGGATCAGCAGCCCGCGCCGGGCGACGGCGCCGCGCATGTCCGGCGCGAGATCGGCCAGCGGGCCGGCCAGGATATTGGCCATGACCAGGTCGAACGGCCGTTCGCGCCGCACCGGGTCGAGGCCGCGGCCGCAGCGCGCGTCGATCCGGGGCCGGCAGCCGTTACGCACCGCGTTCGCCCGGACCGTCCGCACCGCGAGCGGATCGACATCCGTCGCAATGACGGGCCGTTTCCACAGCTGCGCCGCCGCCAATGCGAGAATGCCGGAGCCGGAGCCGAGATCCAGGATGCGCCGCGGCCGCCGCGTGCGCGCAATCTCCTCCAGCAGGCGCAGGCAACTCTGCGTCGTCTCGTGCCGCCCCGAGCCGAAAGCGGGGCCGGCGTCGATATGAAGGTCCAGCAGGTGGGACGGCGGCGCGGCGCGGCGCCGGTGCTCCGGCACGATGCGGAAGCGCCCGAGCGCGATTTCCGTCAGCGCCGCCCGGTTCTCCGCCAGCCAGTCGCGCGGTTCGAGACGCGAGACGTCAATCGACGGCGCCGCCAGGTTGAGGGCCTCGGCGGCGAGTGCCAGCCCGGCCCCGACCGGCGCGGCAGCGGGTTCACTGTCGAACAGCGCTTCCAGAACCCAGTCTTCCGATCCGCCGCCGGCGCGCACCCGGGCGACGGAAAGCGCCGCTTCGAACAGGGGCTCGGTAGCCTCGACCAACCTCCGCGGCGCGGCGAACCGCAGCTGCCAAAGGTCCGGCTCCGCGGACGGCGGTCCGCCGCTCACCTGCCGGCTTCCCAGTCCTCGCGGGTCAGCCGGTAGACCAGGAAGGCCGGCGGCTCGAGCCGGATCATCTCCTTCTCGAAAGTCAGGCCGGCCTTTTCCATCACGCGCAGCGAACCCGGATTGTCCGGCAGAGTAAAGGAGACGATGCTCTCGGCGCCGAGCATCCCGAAGGCGAATTCGACCACGGCTACCGCCGCCTCGGTGCCGTAGCCCCGGCCCCAGACCTCCGGCTCGAAGGCGTAGAGCAGTTCGATCTCGTCGCGGTTGTCGAGATAGTAGTGGCGCAGGCCGCTGCGCCCGACGGTCCGTCCGGTCGCCTTCTCGCTGAACATCCACTGGCCGTAGCCCATGCGCTGCCAGTGCTCGACCGCGCCCCGGACGAACTGCTCGCTGCGGTCGAGCGTCCACGAGCCGCCGATATGCTCGGCCACCGCCTCGGCCCGGTGCAGGGCCTGCAACTGTGCGACATCGTCCAGCGTAATCGGCCGGGCGGTCAGGCGAGGGGTCTCGAGGCGGTGGGGGGCATTCATCCCGGGAGACTGGGCGCGGCCCGGCGGCGCGTCAAGCGCGAGACGGCAGGGAGGCGGCGCGCCGGCGAACCGGACAGGCCATGTGCTAACGACATTTTGCAATTCCCGCAGTTGTAATAACTAGTCTGACTAGTTAAGATAAGATTATGGCGCTCACTTACTCGATCTACGAAGCGAAGGCGCGGTTTTCCGAGGTCATCCGGCAAGTGCGCGAAGGCAGGACCGTCACCGTCTCCTATCGGGGAGAACCGGTGGCGGAGATCCGCTCGATCGGACGGCGGCAGACGCCGACGCTCGAAGAGCGGCTCGACGATCTCGAACGCAGCGGCGCCCTGGTGCGCCCGACGCAGCCGAGACAGACGTTCCGTCCGACCGGCCACCGGCCCGGCGGGCTGACGCGCTTTCTCGCCGAGCGCGGCGAATGAGCGTCGCGTATGTCGACACTTCGGTTTTGACGGCAATCGCCTTCGACGAGCCGGACGCCGTGGCGTATGCGCGGCGGCTGGACGAATTCACCCGTTTGATCTCTTCCAACCTGCTCGAAGCGGAACTGCGGGTGGCGTTCGCGCGCGAGAATCTGCTTTTCCGGGAGAGCGCGGTTGCAGGAATCGACTGGATTCTGCCGGACAGGCCGCTCGCTCCGGAGTTTGCGGCAGTGCTCGAAACGGGCTACCTGCGGGGCGCCGACCTCTGGCATGTCGCGGCGGCCCTCTATGTTTCCCCTGAATCTGGCAGCCTCGCCTTTGCCACGCTGGACGCCCGGCAAAGCGCTGTCGCGGACACGCTTGGTTTCCCGCTGCCGTGGGCCGTGAATTCGCCGTGATCGATCGTTCCCCCGCCTGCCTGCCGGGACGTCCGCCCCACTCCGAACCGGAAACGCCGCCTTGCCGCCGCCGCGGCCACCGCGCCGTTGACCTCCCCGACCGAGCGGTCGGACAGGCGATTTCAGGGTTCGCAGTGGCGTTTATCGATCAATAGTGGAAAGCTGCAAAAAATCGCATCAACCGTGCGATTGCGCCACACGATGATTTTGTTGCATAAATGTTCTCGATATGCGATACGACGTTGTCGATCTTGGAAGTGACGGATTCGGGTTCCCGGAGCAGCTTGGGACGAAGGAGAAAATCTGGATCAAGCGAGGCGCAGAGGACTGGTTGCTGAAATTCGGTCGCTCAGGGACGGGAGAAAACTGGGCCGAGAAGGCCGCTTGCGAGCTGGCGCGGGTTTTGGGAATTCCGTGCGCACACTACGAGCTTGCTATCTTCGACGGCCGGCCCGGCGTTGTCTCGCGATCCATCGTCCCGCATGGCGCCAGGCTGGTTCTCGGTAACGAACTGTTGGCACGGTTCAGTCCGGGATACGACGCTGCGCTACGCTATTCTCAGCGTCGGCATACCGTGTCGCTGGCGATGGAGTACATTCGCCGGTCGCAAGCCGGTCCACCGCCGGACTGGCGTCATCCGGAAATAGACGCCCGCGGTGTGTTTCTCGGTTACCTGCTTCTAGACGCCTTGATCGGAAATACAGACCGGCATCACGAGAACTGGGGTATGCTGGCGCAGTCGAGCAACGATATACGGATCGCTCCGACATTCGACCATGCATCGTCGCTGGGCCGCGAGTTGAACGATTCGGAAAGGGAAGAGCGGCTGCAAACAAAGGATGCGCGATACGCCGTGCGCGGCTATGTTCGCAAGGCGCGCTCCGGCTTTTACGGAACGGCACCAAGCGGGAACGTGATCGGTTGCGTCGAGGCGTTCGCCGCCGGCGCCAGAATTGCAGGAAACGCCGGAAAATTCTGGCGCCACCGACTCGAAGCGTTGCAGGCGGGCGAGGCGGAGAAGATATTTTCCGCATTCCCGGCCGGATGGATATCGAATGCCGAATCGGCGTTCGCTATCGCCTGCTTGGAAGAGAACAGGAGACGGATTCTTGACCGGTTCCGAACGAACGCGGGGTAGCCTGTTCGTCGTTTGGCAGGATGCCGCGTCGCGCCTGTGGCATCCCGTTGGCCGATTGACCAGACATGCCGGCGAATACGTTTTCGCCTATACGAAGGGAGCGAACGCTTCACCGCTCTTTATTCCGTTTGCCGGAATGCAGAGGATCGACCGCGTTTACCGGTCGGATACGCTGTTTCCGCTCTTCGCCAACCGGATCATTGCCGCGTCTCGGCCGGAGTATCCGAAAGTGATGCGCTGGCTGGGGCTGGACGGGGAATGGACCGACGGCTTCGAAATTCTGGCCAGAAGCGGCGGCGCGCGTAAGACAGACACGCTGCGGCTTGTTCCTAAGCCTTTGAAGACAAGAGAAAATCTCTATCTTTCGATGTTTTTCGGTCATGGTACGCGATACCTGTCCGACGATGATCGAAGCAGATTGCTCGAACTTGAAATCGGCGACCGTCTCTTTCCGATGCATGATTGCCAAAACCCCTCAGACCCGAACGCCGTTCTCCTGCGTACCGACGACCCGATGTCGTTTGCGGGCTACTGCCCGCGTTACCTGGCCGAAGACTTTTTGCATCTGCTCGAAGCGAGTGCCGATCCGAGAGACGTCGAGATTTCCGTCGAGCGGATCAATCGAGACGCGCCGCCCCAATTTCAGTTGCTCTGCAAGGTTCAGGCTCCGTGGCCTCAGCGATTCGAGCCGTTTTCCGGCGAAGAATTTCAGCCGATCGAAGCTGAGAGCATTCCGACAGTGGAAGCTCAAGTCGCGGCAGCACTCTAAAACAGCGCGCCCATCTTCGCCGCGGTGTCGCTCATGCGGTTGGAGAAGCCCCATTCGTTGTCGTACCAGCTGAGCACGCGGACGAACCGGCCCTCGATCACCTGGGTCTGGGTCAGGTCGAAGGTCGAACTGGCCGGGTTATGGTTGAAGTCCGAGGAGACGAGCGGCGCCTCGCTGGTCGCCAGCACGCCGGCGAGCGAACCTGCCGCAGCCTCGGCGATCGCGCCGTTGACCTCCTCGACCGTCGTATCGCGCGGCGTGGTGAAGGTGAAGTCGATCAGCGAGACGTTCGGCGTCGGCACGCGGATCGAGGTGCCGTCGAGCTTGCCGTTCAGCTCCGGCAGGACGAGGCCGACGGCGCGGGCCGCCCCGGTCGAGGTCGGGATCATCGACACGGCCGAGGCGCGCGCCCGGCGCAGGTCCTTGTGCAGGGTATCGACCGACGGCTGGTCGCCGGTAAAAGCGTGGATGGTCGTCATGAAGCCGCGCTCGATGCCGATGGCCTCGTGCAGGACGTGGGCGACCGGCGCCAGGCAGTTGGTGGTGCAGGACGCGTTCGAGACGACGGTGTGGCCGGCTTCCAGCCTGTCGTCGTTGACGCCGTAGACCACCGTGAGATCCGCGCCGCTCGCCGGCGCCGAGACCAGGACTTTCTTCGCGCCGGCGGCCAGATGGGCGCCCGCCTTTTCCCGGCTGGCGAACAGGCCGGTGCATTCCATAACGACATCGATATCGAGCTCGCCCCAGGGCAGCCGGGCCGGGTCGCGCTCGGACAGGACCTTCACCCGTCCGCGGCCGGCGTCCATCCAGTCCTCGCCGGTCTCGATCCGGCCGGGCAGCGTGCCGTGGACCGAATCGTATTGCAGCAGGTGGGCGCTGGTCGCGACCGGGCCGAGATCGTTGATCGCGATGAATTCGACGTCCGTGCGCCCGGATTCCAGCGCGGCCCGATAGACCAGCCGGCCGATCCGGCCGAACCCGTTGATGGCAACCCTTACAGCCATGATTTCTCCCGTTTCCTTGCGGCCCGGCGGTTGGCTCAGCCCGGCCCCGCAGCGGCCTTCCGGGCCGCGTCGGCAACCGCTTCGGCCGTGATGCCGAAATGTTCGTAGAGACGGGCCGCCGGCGCCGAGGCCCCGAAGCCCTCCATGCCGACGAAGCCGCCGCCCCCGCCGGTCCAGCGCGTCCAGCCGAAACCGGCCGCCGCCTCGCACGCGATCCGGGGCGCATCGCCCAGCACCGCCGCGCGATACTCGTCCGGCTGGCGCTCGAACAGATCCCAGCAGGGCATGGACACCACGGCGGCGGCAATGCCCTCCGCTTTCAACTGCGCCCGGGCTTCGACGGCGATCGAGACTTCCGAACCCGACGCCAGCAGAGTGATGTGGCGCTCGCCCTCCGCTCCCGCGATGACATACGCCCCGCGCGCGCAGGCGTTTTCCGCCCGGTGTCCGGTGCGCAGCGTCGGCAGGCCCTGCCGGGTCAGCGCCAGGACGGAGGGCGTTTCGCGCGCCTGGAGCGCCAGTTCCCAGCATTCCGCCACCTCGACGGCGTCGCACGGGCGGAAGACGTTGAGATTGGGCATGGCGCGGAGGGCGGCGAGATGCTCCACCGGCTGGTGGGTCGGCCCGTCCTCGCCGAGGCCGATGCTGTCGTGGGTCATCACATAGATAACCCGCTGTTCCATCAGTGCGGAAAGGCGGATTGCCGGCCGGGCATAGTCGGTAAAGACCAGGAAGGTGCCGCCGTAGGGGATCAGCCCGCCGTGCAGCGCCATGCCGTTCATCGCCGCCGCCATGCCGTGTTCGCGCACGCCGTAGCGGATATAGCCGCCCGAGAAATCGCCGGCGGCGACGTCGCTGTGCGCAGCGGCGCGGGTGTTGTTCGAGCCCGTGAGATCGGCCGAACCGCCGGCCAGTTCCGGGACGACTTCGGTCAGCCGGTCGAGGACCTTGCCCGACGCCTGGCGCGTCGCCATCTTCGGCGCCCCGGCGGCAAACTGCTGCTTGAGCGCGCTGACCGCATCGCCGAGGCCTGCGGGCAGCGCACCGTCCGAGACCCGCTGGAACTCCGCACGGACCTCCGCGTCGGCCGCGGCCAGACGCGCCTCCCAGGCGTCGGCATCCGCCGCACCGCGCGCGCCGGCCGCCCGCCACGCTTCCGCAACGTCGGCCGGAATTTCGAACGGCGGATGCCGCCAATCCAGGCTTTCGCGTGCGCCGGCGATTTCTTCCTCGCCGAGGGGCGCGCCGTGGGTCGCCGCCGTTCCGGCCTTGGTCGGCGCGCCATGGCCGATCACGGTCCGGCAGGCGATCATCGAGGGACGGTCGCTGCCGCACGCCGCCTGCATGGCGGCGGCCAACGCCGCGGGATCGTGGCCGTCGACCGTCTGGACGTGCCAGCCGCAGGCCTCGAAACGCCTGACCTGGTCGTCCGAGGTCGCCAGCGCGGTCGGCCCGTCGATGGAAATCTCGTTGTCGTCGAACAGGACGATCAACCGGGCGAGCCCGAGATGGCCGGCCAAAGTGATCGCCTCCTGCGAAATGCCCTCCATCAGGCAGCCGTCTCCGGCGACCACCCAAGTCCGGTGATCGACCAGATCGTCGCCGAAACGCGCGTTCGTCATGCGCTCGGCCAGCGCCATGCCGACGGCGTTGGCGAGCCCCTGCCCGAGCGGCCCGGTCGTCGTCTCGATGCCGGGCGCCGCGCCGTATTCCGGATGGCCGGCGGTGCGGCTGTGCAGCTGGCGGAAGTTGCGCAACTCCGCCATCGTCATGTCCGGATAGCCGGTCAGATGCAGCAGGGCGTAGAGCAGCATCGAGCCGTGGCCGGCCGAGAGCACGAAGCGGTCGCGGTCCGGCCAGTCGGGCCGCTGCGGATCGAACTTCAGGAATTGCGCGAACAGGACCGTCGCCGCGTCGGCCATGCCCATCGGCATTCCCGGATGGCCGCTCTTTGCGGCCTGGACCGCATCCATCGCGAGCGCGCGAATGGCGTTGGCCATCCGGTCGTGCAGCGGGGAAAGAATGCTGTCTGCCATGCTGTCCGATAAGGGCAATCCAACGGGCGGTCGGGCCGGGCGCGGGAGGACCGCGGGAGAAACAGCCGCCCGGCGGTGCGGAGATGCCGTGCGCGGCGATTCCGCAGCCGGAACCGGCGCCGACAATGCAGCCGGCGGACGGCATCGTCAACCGCGTGCGCCGGTCGGTAGTGTCTCAGCCCGAAGCCATCGGACGCACCGCGGGCCGGCGCGCCGCGGCCTTTTCCGCGGCGGCGGACCGGAAGCGGCCTCCGGCCCGGGTCCGTCTCTGCCGCCGCGGCTCTCCACCCGGTCGAAGTGCGTCGAATACCCGTCCCGGTCAGAGGCAGGCCAGCAGGCCGAGAAGGGCACCCACCTCGCCGATCTGCTGGGTCGCGCCGAGGGTATCGCCGGTGTAGCCCCTCAGCTTCGGCTGGAAGAACCCGCGCACGGCGAGATGACCGACGGCCAGGCCGGCCAGGGCACCGAGCGCGGCGAGCGGCGACGCGGCGAACCCGACCGGCACAAGACAGATCAGCGCCGTCGCGCCGGCGGCGAGGTGCGACGCCTGCGGGACCGGGCCGGCGACCGGGCTGGCCGTTCCCGAGGCGCGGACATAGCGGGCGGTCGCTATGACGATGACGACGCTCCAGCGGCTCAGCCCGTGCGCCGCGACCAGGGCGGCGAAACCGACCCACGGCGACAGGCCCGCCAGGGCGAAGACCCTGACGGCGAGGACCAGAACGAGGGCCAGCACGCCATAGACGCCGATCCGGCTGTCGCGCATGATTTCGAGCGCGCGCTCGGCGGTGCGCCCGCCGCCGATGCCGTCTGCGGTGTCGGCCAGGCCGTCCTCGTGCATCGCGCCGGTCAGCAGCGCGGTGGCCGAAACGGCGAGAACGGCCGCCGAAAACGGGCCGAACAGCCCGTACGCCCCGGCAAAGACCGCGCCGCCGGCCAGTCCGACGAGAATCCCGACGGCCGGATAAAAGCGCACGGCGGCAGCGTCGAGCGCTGGCGCATAGTCGATCCCCCGCGCGGCCGGAAACCGGGTTAGCATCTGGCAGGCGAGCCGGAACAGCAGCCATTGGCGGGCGAGCGCAGGCCGCATCGTGCGGGCCGATCCTAGATGTCGTTTCCAGGGACCGGGCCGCTGACGCCGGCGCTCTCGAAACTCGCCATGTCCGTCAGCATGGCCGACGCCGCCCGGACGACCGGCCACGCCAGCAGCGCGCCGGTGCCTTCGCCGAGGCGCATCCCCAGATCGAGGATCGGCCGGGCGTCCAGCGCTTCGAGCAGCTTTCGGTGCCCGTGCTCGGCGGAACGATGGGCGTAGATCAGGCAGCGCCCGGTGGCCGGCGCGATCCGGAGCGCCGCAAGCGCCGCCGCCGTCGAGATGAAGCCGTCGACCAGCACCGGGCGTTTGGATTGCGCCGCGCCCAGCATGGCGCCGGTCATCATCGCGATCTCGAAGCCGCCGTATTCCGCCAGCGCCCGGACCGCGTCGAGGTCGGGGCCGGTGCGCGCCGCCGCGGCTTCGAGTACGGCCGTCTTGTGCGCCAGGCCGGCATCGTCCAGCCCGGTGCCGCGCCCGACCAAGTCGGCAACCGGCAGGCCGAGCAGCTTGTGGGCAAGCAGGGTCGCCGCCGAGGTGTTGGCGATGCCCATTTCGCCGAAGCACAGAATGTCGGCCGGGCTGCCTTCGGCAAGCTGCCGGCCGGTCTGCAGGGCGTCGTCGCGCTGCGCCGCGGTCATGGCCGGTTCGACCCGGCAGTTCCGGGTGCCCGGCCCGATGCGCCGCTGTACGAGATCGGGATGGCCTATCGGCTCACCGGCCACGCCGGCGTCGACCACCCGGACGGACGCGCCGACCGCGTCGGCGAAGACGTTGGCGGCCGCGCCGCGGTTGAGGAAATTCAGCACCATCTCCCGGGTCACGGCCTGGGGATAGGCCGACACGCCCTCGGCCGCGATGCCGTGGTCCGCCGCGAAAATGGTCAGTTCGCAGGAGGCGAGGCGAGGCGCCGCTGTCCCGGTCGCGCGCGCCAGCTGCAGCGCGACCGCCTCGACCTGCCCGAGCGCGCCCGGCGGCTTGGTCTTGTTGTCGATGATGTCCCGGACGGTCCGGTCGAAACCGGCATCCGGGCCGTCATTGCGATCCGTCATGGAGTCGGCGCGCCCCCGTGCTGCGAGGATTGTCCGCTATCGTAGGCGGCCCGGAAGTCTATGGGAATTGGGGGAATTGGGGGAATTGGGGGAATTGGCGAGCCGAACCGGGCGCGGCCCGTCCGGGGATCGGCCGCAGCCCGCGCGGCGGTTCTCTTATTACCCCGCCCTATTGCCCTCTGCGGGCCATGAAGATCAGGCGTTCGAACTGGTGGACGTCCTGCTCGTTCTTGACCAGCGCGCCGTAGAGCGGCGGCAGGATCGTCTTCATGTCGTCCGATTTCAGCGCCTCGGGCGGAATGTCCTCGACCACCAGCAGCTTGATCCAGTCGAGCAGTTCCGACGTGCTCGGCTTCTTCTTGATGCCGGGCACCTCGCGGATGTCGTAGAAGGCCTTGAGCGCGGCGCGCAGCAGGTTCTTCTTCAGCCCCGGATGGTGGACGTCGACGATCCGCTCCATCGTCTCGTGGTCCGGGAAGCGGATATAGTGGAAGAAGCAGCGGCGCAGGAAGGCGTCGGGCAGCTCCTTCTCGTTGTTCGACGTGATGATGACGATCGGCCGATGCCGCGCCCGGATCGTCTCCCGCGTCTCGTAGACGTGGAATTCCATGCGGTCGAGTTCGAGCAACAGGTCGTTCGGGAATTCGATATCCGCCTTGTCGATCTCGTCGATCAGCAGGACGGGCGCGTCGTCGGCCTCGAAGGCCTCCCACAGCTTGCCCTTCTTGATGTAGTTGGCGATGTCGTGCACCCGCTCGTCGCCGAGCTGGGAATCGCGCAGCCGGTCGACCGCGTCGTATTCGTACAGGCCCTGCTGCGCCTTGGTCGTCGACTTGATGTGCCATTCGATCAGGTTCTTGCCGAGCGCCTTGGCGACCTCGTGGGCCAACACGGTCTTGCCCGTGCCCGGCTCGCCCTTGATGAGCAGCGGCCGTTGCAGGGTCACGGAGGCGTTCACCGCCACCATCAGGTCTTCGGTCGCGACATAGCTGTCGGTGCCGGTGAATCGGATCTGCTCGGTCATCGAATGTCCTGCGGTTCGGGAAACGGTGCGCGGGCGGCGGGTCGCGGGCGGCGGACGCACCCTAGGCGGGACCGGCGAGCCGATCAAGCGGCGGCCTGCCCCGCTGCGATTCGGGAAGCGGCGATCCGGGGCGGCAATCGACCAGGGGCAACGATTTCAATGGCCGCGCGAAAACAGTTATTCAATCGATAAAAATCGCGGTCGACAGGCAGGCGGCGGCGATGATAGAATTGCGCCATGATCGTCAATCTTGCCGGCTTCGTTGCGCTCGGCGCCATGTTGCTCACGCTGTTTACATGGCTGCGCCAGGACAATCGTGCACTGCGCGCCGAGATGCGCGCCGAAATCAAGGAACTGCGCGAAGAAATGAACGCCCGATTCGAGAAGCAGAGCGAAGAGATGAACGCTCGCTTCGAGAAACAGAGCGAAGAGATCGGCCAGCTGCGCAAACAGACGACGCGCATCGGCGAAGAAGTCGGCCAGCTGCGCGAGCGGACGGCGCGCATCGAAGGCTTGCTGGAGGCGAACATCCTGCGCGGCAAAGGCGCCGCTGCGCCGGAACCGCCGCACCCCGAGGCTGCCTGAGCCCGCCCGAACCCGCCCGAACCCGGCTGCTGCACCGAAACGGTTTCTGCGCCCGGGCGTTATCCCGCAGCCAGCCCCGCCAGAATCTTCAGGATCGTCCTGGCGCCGCGCATCCGGGCGGCGGCATCGTCCCAGTTGCGGCGGAAGACCAGCTTGTGGTCCGGCCGCAGGGTCACCGTCCCGCGCTCCTGCGCGATGTAGCCGACCAGCGCGTCGGGGTTCGGGAACCGGTCCTCGCGGAAGGCCAGCACGGCGCCCTTGGGGCCGGCGTCGATCCGGGCGACATGGGCGGCGCGGCACAGCTGCTTGATCGACACCGTCTCGATCAGGTTTTCGACCTCCGGCGGCAGGGGGCCGAACCGGTCGACCAGTTCGGCGGCGAAGGCCTCGAGTTCCGCGGGGTCGTCGAGGTCCGACACCCGGCGGTACAGGGCGAGCCGCGCCGCCAGGTCCGGGACATAGCGTTCGGGAATCAGCACCGGGGCGCCGAGGGCGATCTGGGGCGACCAGCGTTCGCGCGCCGGCCCGTCCGCGGCGCCGTCGCCCGCCTTCGCCTCGGCGACCGCCTCTTCGAGCATCTGCTGATACAGCTCGATGCCGACTTCCCGGACATGGCCCGACTGCTCCTCGCCCAGCAGGTTGCCGGCGCCGCGGATATCCATGTCGTGGCTGGCCAGCGAAAACCCGGCGCCGAGGGTGTCGAGGGTCTGCATGACCTCCAGCCGCTTCAGCGCCGTGCCGGCGATCTTCCGGTCCTCCGGCAGGGTCAGGTAGGCGTAGGCCCGGGTCTTGGAGCGCCCGACCCGGCCGCGCAGCTGGTAAAGCTGGGCGAGGCCGAAGCGGTCCGCCCGGTGCAGGACGATCGTGTTGACGGTCGGGATGTCGAGACCGGATTCGATGATGTTGGTGGACAGCAGGATGCGGACCTCGCCGTCGTAGAAGCGCTCCATGACGGCTTCCAGATCGGCCGGCGCCATCCGGCCGTGGGCGATGGCGTAGCGGACGCCCGGCGCCAGCCGCGCCACCCGTTCGGCGAGCAGGTCCAGGTCGCGGATGCGCGGGCAGACCCAGAAGACCTGGCCGCCGCGCAGCAGCTCGCGCCGGATCGCTTCCTCGATCACCACGGGATCGTAGGGCAGGACGAAGGTGCGAACGGCAAGCCGGTCGACCGGCGGCGTCGCGATCAGGCTGAGGTCGCGCACGCCGGCGAGCGCCAGCTGCAGGGTGCGCGGGATCGGCGTCGCCGTCAGCGTCAGGACATGGACGTCGGCGCGCAGTTCTTTCAGGCGCTCCTTCTGGGCGACGCCGAAATGCTGCTCCTCGTCCACGACCACAAGACCGAGCGAACGGAAACGCACCGATTTGCCGAGCAACGCATGGGTGCCGACGACGATATCGAGCGTTCCCGCCTCCAGGTCCTTACGAAGGCGCGCGGCGTCGCCGGGCGCTACCAGCCGGGACAGCTGGCCGATCCGCACCGGGAAACCGGCAAACCGTTCCCGGAACGTCTGGAAATGCTGGCGCGCGAGCAGGGTCGTCGGCACCACGACGGCGACCTGCAACCCGGCCATGACCGCAGCAAAGGCGGCGCGCAGGGCGACCTCCGTCTTGCCGAAACCGACATCGCCGCACACCAGGCGGTCCATGGGCTTGCCGGAGGCGAGGTCGGCCAGCGTTTCGTCGATCGCGCGGGTCTGGTCGCCGGTCTCGGCGAAGGGGAAACGTGCGGCGAACTCGCCGGCCGACCCCTCTGTTCCCTCGACCACCGGCGCTTTGCGCAGTTCGCGCTGGGCGGCAATGGCAATCAGCTGTCCGGCCATTGCCGCAATCCGGTCCTTGACCCTGGATTTGCGCGCCTGCCAGGCCGCGGCGCCGAGCCGGTCGAGTACCGCGGCTTCGGATTCGCTGCCGAAGCGGGACAGCACCTCCATATTCTCCGCCGGCACGAAGAGCGTGTCGCCGCCCTGGTAGGTCAGGCGCACGCAATCGTGGTCTGCGCCGCCCGCGGAGACGGTCTCCAGCCCTTCGTAGCGGCCGATGCCGTGTTCGCGATGGACGACGAGATCGCCTTCGTTCAGCGCCGAGAATTCGCTCAGGAAGGCTTCGGCCCGGCGGTCGCGCCCCGGTTTTCCGTCCCCCCATTTCCCACGCGGGACCCGGCCGCGCAGCCGGTCGCCGAAGATATCCTGTTCGGCGATCGCGACGAGATCGTCGGTCTCGAAACCGCGGTCCAGCTCGGCGACCGTCAGGAAAATGCCCGTCGCCTGCCCGTCCCACCGGTCGATCCGTTCGGCCGAAACGCCGCCGGCCTCCTTCAGCAGATGGGCCAGCCGGCTGCCGGACCCGTCGCTGTTGGCAACCAGGAGCACCGGCCGGCGCGTCCGCCGGACCGCTTCGATATGGCGGCATACCGCTTCGGCGACAGGAACGCTCTCAACCGCGCGGGCATCGGCGAAGCTGCGGCCGGCCCGGCCAGAGGATATACCGGCGGATATGCCATCGGGCAGCGGAGCTGCGGCCCTTTCAGACTCGGGCCCGTCCGGCGCCGCGAACGGAGAGAATGCCAGCGCGCCGCGCTGCCGGAGCAGCCCGCTCCACTCATTCGCTTCGAGGAAGAAGCGGTCCGGCGGCACCGGCCTGTAGACGAACCGGTCGGCGGATTTCGGCGCTTCGTCCATGTGGCTGCGGCGCGCGTCGAAATAGTCGTCGATCGTGTCGAGCCGGGCGGCAACGGCCTCGTCGGTCTGGAAATCGAGGGTGACCCGGGCGTCGGGCGCGTAGTCGAACAGCGTCGCCATCCGGTCGTAGAACAGCGGCAGCCAGTGCTCCATGCCGGGAAAGGCCTGACCGGCCGAGATCGCTTCGTACAGCGGATCGCGGGTCGGATCGCCGGAAAAGGCGGCGCGATAGGATTCCCGGAACCGCTTCACCCGGCGGCCGGTCAGCACCAGCTCCGACACCGGCCGCAGGACGACCCGGCCGCTCGCCCGGATCGTGCGCTGGGTCAGCGGGTCGAAGCGCCGGATCGATTCGAGATCGTCGCCGAAGAAATCCAGCCGCACGGCATGGTGCAGTCCGGGCGGGTAGACGTCCAGCAGGCCGCCGCGCAAGGCGTATTCGCCGGGTTCGCGCGCCGTGCCGACGCGGCGGTATCCCTGCCGGCGCAGATAGCGCAGAACCGCTTCCATCGGCGTGCGCCGGCCCTTCTGCAACGCGACGAGCGACTTGTGGAACGCTTCGGCCGGCGGCACGCGCTGCAACGCCGCACTCACCGTCGTGACGATCAGCCGGGGCTTGCCGCCGCTGCGCCCGGCCAGCCGCGCCAGCGTCGAGGCGCGGGTCCCCAGAATCTCGGCGTTCGGCGAGGCCCGGTCGTAGGGCAGGCAGTCCCAGGCCGGAAAAGGCAGGACGGCGGCGTCCGGCCGGAAGAAGCCGACCAGCGACACGATCTGGCTGAGGCGCCGGTCGTCGGCCGCGACATGGATGACGTCGCCGCCGGCGGCCAGCGCGGCCAGGACCCGCGCATCGACCCCCGCCGACGCGCCGTGAAGGACGGCGGCAACCCCGGCGCCCTGCCCCGGCAGCGCGTCGGCCTCAGGCATGGCAGGCCTCGTGAAAGGCGATAACGTCGCGCAGCACCGGCGTGTCGTAGGCCGGATCCGGCGCTTCGCGACCGACGATCCAGCTGTAGACATCCGGATCCGGTGCCATCAGCAGTTCCTCGTACCGGGCGAGCGCCGCGGCGTCGTAATCCGCCAGCCGGGCATCGGCGAACGGCCCGAACAACAGGTCCAGCTCCTTCGTGCCCCGGTGCCAGGAACGGAAGGACAGACGCCGGCGCCACGTTTCGACGTTTCTGTTCTGTTCGATCATTGCGCCCGTTCCGGCCCCCGGGGTCCGACATTGATCCGGATTCGATCCGGCTTTCCCGCCGCCCATTCCTTAACCCGCGATAATCTTGGCGTCACGCGCGACGCATCGGCGCTCCGTCGTCGGCAAGGGCGGAAAACCGCTGCAAGCGTGGCGCCGCCGCCCGCACCCCTCTCCGCTCTTGCGCTCGCCGCCGAGGCTTCGGACACTCGGCATCATGCGACCGCAATCCCTGTTCCCGGTCTTCGGCGACATCGGCGCGCTGCCGGGCATCGGTCCGCGGCTGAAGGGGCTGGTGGCGCGGGTCGCCGGGCCGCGCATCGTCGATCTGCTGTGGACCCTGCCGACCGGGCTGGTCGACCGCCGCCACGCCCCAAAAATCGCCGGGGCCGCGATCGGCGGGATCGCCACGATCGCGGTGCGGATCGACGCGCACGAACAGCCGGGCGCGCCGCGGCGCCCCTATCGCGTCATCTGCTCGGACGAGACCGGCTTCCTCACCCTGGTGTTCTTCCACGCCAGGCAGGACTGGCTGGAGAAGACCTATCCGGTCGGCGAAACCCGTGTGGTCAGCGGTCGGGTCGACGAATTCGGCGGCGGCCGGCAGATGACCCATCCGGATTTCACCGTCCCCGTCGCGGAAGCGGACAGCATCCGAACGGTACATCCGGTCTATCCGCTGACCCAGGGCCTCACGCGCACGGTCATGAAGCGGGCGGTCGACGGCGCGCTCGACCGGGCCGCCGAACTGCCCGAATGGATCGACCGGAACCTGATGGAACAGCGCCGCTGGCCCGGCTGGCGCGAGGCGCTGCGCCGGGCGCACCGGCCGGAAAACGCCGCGGACCTGCTCCCCGACTCGGCGGCCCGGTCCCGCCTTGCCTACGACGAACTGCTGGCGACCCAGCTCGCCCTGCTGCTGGTGCGCCAGCGCCAGCGGCGCATCCAGGGCCGGGCGCGCGCCGGCGACGGCGGCCTGCGGGCGAAAATCGCGGGTGCCCTGCCCTATTCGCTCACCGGGTCGCAGAACGCTGCGCTGGCCGAGATCGCGCGGGACATGGCGGCGCCGGCGCGCATGGCGCGGATGCTGCAGGGCGATGTCGGCAGCGGCAAGACGGTGGTGGCGCTGCTCGCGATGGCGGCGGCGGTCGAGGCCGGCGGCCAAGCCGCCCTGATGGCGCCGACCGAAATTCTCGCCCGGCAGCATCTGGAGACGCTGCAGCGCCTGTCCGCTCCGGCCGGCCTGCGCGTCGAACTGCTGACTGGCCGGCGCAAGGGCGCCGGGCGAAAAGCGCTGACCGCGGACATCGGATCGGGAAGCGTCGACATCGTCGTCGGCACCCATGCGCTGTTCTCGGAGGATGTGAATTTCCGCGACCTCGCGCTGATCGTCATCGACGAGCAGCACCGCTTCGGCGTTCAGCAGCGCATGGCGCTGGCCGGCAAGGGCAGCGGCGTCGACACGCTGACCATGACCGCCACGCCGATCCCGCGCACCCTGATGCTGGCGGCCTACGGCGACATCGACACCTCGAAGCTGACCGAAAAGCCCGCCGGCCGGCAGCCGGTGGACACGCGCGCCATGCCGCTCGACCGGCTCGACGAGGTGGCCGCCGGCATCCGCCGCACGATCGACAGCGGCGCGCAGGCCTTCTGGGTGTGCCCGCTGGTCGACGAATCCGATGTCCTGGACGTCACCGCGGCGACCGCGCGCCATGCGTGGCTGGAAGAGCGGTTCGGCGGTCGGGTTGCTTTGGTCCACGGCAGGATGAAGCCGGCGGAGAAAGACGCCGCCATGCAGCGCTTCATCGACAACGAAACGGCCGTGCTGGTCGCCACCACGGTCGTCGAGGTCGGCGTCAACGTCCCGAATGCCGGCGTCATGGTCGTCGAGCATGCCGAGCGGTTCGGCCTCGCCCAGCTCCACCAGTTGCGCGGCCGGATCGGCCGGGGCGCGCGCAAGTCGTCCTGCGTGCTGCTCTACGAACCGCCGCTGGGCGAGACGGCGCGGGCGCGGATCGACGTGTTGCGCAAGACCGACGACGGCTTCGTCATCGCGGAGGAAGACCTGCGCCTGCGCGGCGGCGGCGAGGCCCTGGGCACGCGCCAGAGCGGCATGCCGGCCTTCCGGCTGGCGCGGTTCCCCGAACATGGCGACCTGCTCGAAATCGCCCGCACCGACGCGCGCGTCGCCCTGGAGCGGGACCCGGACCTGAAAGGCCCGCGCAGCGAAGCCCTGCGCACCCTGCTCTACCTGTTCGAACGCGAAGAAGGCGTGCGGATGCTGCGCTCGGGATAGGCGGAAGGAAGGGAGGCGACGCCCCCTCGGAAGGGGGCGCCGTCCCATTCGGTCGTCCGTCTACAGCTTTTGTTTGCGGAAGTCGTAGCGCGGCGGCAGCAGGGCCTCCATTTCCGCGCGCGGGATCCGCCGCTTGACGACGAATTTGTCGTTCACGACCTGGCTCATGTAGCAGTCGATCATGCCGCTGTGGTCCTCGCCGCGCAGCAGCTTGGCGCCCTGCGGGTGGGCCAGGGAATTTTCCATCTCCAGGCCTTCCAGCGCTTCGATGGCGCCCGGAGTGTCCTTCTTCCTCTGCCAGCCCGACGCTTCGATCGCCTTTTTCAGCACGAAGAAGTTCTCGTACGACTGCCAGGCGTGGCTTTTCGCCATGACCCGGTCGGACCCGTTTTCCTTGGCGTGCACCGGATCGATATTCATCATTTCGATGAATTTCTTGTGGTGTTCGTCGTCCTTGTACTCCAGCGGGCGCGGGAAATTCTCCAGGAAAAAGACGCCTTCCGCGGCGCCGTTGATTGCCTTCGGGTGAATCGCCTCGATGGTGCCGCTGACCGAGTACATCTTCATCTTCTCGTCCAGCTTCATCGCCTTGGACTGCGTATAGAACGCGACCGACAGCGCCCCAAAAAAGACCGAGAACAGAACTTCGGTTTCCTCGGGAATCTTTGCCAGATACGGCACCAGGTCCTTCGTGCCGAGCGGAACCGCGATCGGATCGTTTACCTTGCCCCCCATCGATTCGATCAGCTTGCGATGTTCCTGGTGATGGCTGTGGCCCCAGGCATAATCGGGGAAGATCATCGTCCAGTTCTTGCCGAGATTCTTGAACGCCCAGGGCGCCCCCGCCGCGGCCAGGGCATAGGTGTCGGTGCCGGTGCGGAAACTGTAGCGCGAGCCCCTGGACCCGGTCGCCTCGGTCGCCTCGCCGGCGGAGAAATAGGGCGTCTTCAGCTCGGTGGCGATCGGGATCGACGCGAGCATGATGCCCGAATGGACGGAGCCGACGACGAAGCGCGCTCTGGAGCGCTGAATCAGGGACCGCAGTTTGCGTGCGCCCGCAGCCGGATTCGACTCGGTATCTACCACCGGCACTTCGAGCTTCCTGCCGGCGATTCCACCGCCTTCGTTGATCAGCGTCGCAGCGGCCTTGGCGCATTTGTCGTGCCAGTAGCCCCAGGACGAAAACCCGCCGGTCAGTTCGCATTGATGCCCGATCACGATAGGGCCGCTCTCCTTGGCGACCAGGTCGCGGGTGAGCGACAGATAGGCGGTCGACGCCACCGCGCCGCCGGCCAGCGCCGTCTGCAGGAAAGACCGGCGCGGCAGTTCCGACCGAAGCCTCTGTCGATTCGGATTACTCTTTTCGATTTTGCGGGTCATTTTCTTCCTCCTCAATGGTTCTATGCGGCCATACCGAGATACCGATGAATGACATCGGGCTGGGTCTTGAGATCGGCAGCGCTCGACCGATGAACGATGGCCCCTTTTTCCATCAGATAGATGACGCTGCAAATCTTGAATGCGGTAACCAGATTTTGCTCGACCAGAAGAATGGATACGCCGGTCCGGTTGATCTTGCGGATTTCGGACCTGATTTCCTTGATCAGGATCGGCATGATGCCTTCGGTCGGCTCATCGAGAATCAGGAGTTTGGGTTGCATGACGAGGCACCGCGCGATCGCCAGTTGCTGCTGCTCGCCGCCGGACAGCGTGCCGCCCTTTTGAGCAAGCCGTTCCTGCAACTGCGGGAAGCGATCGAACACCATGGCGCGTTGCGGCTCCGACGGTTCGCCCCTGAGGCCGAGGAAGAGATTTTCCTCGACGGTGAGATTCGGAAAAATCCCCCTTCCCTGCGGAACGTAGCCGATGCCGTGAGCCGGCACCCGGTGCGTCGCGAGGCCGGTAAGGTTGACACCGTCGAAAGTCGCGCGCCCCGCCGAGGCGCGGACCAGACCCATGATCGCTTTCAGCGTGGTTGTCTTGCCGACACCGTTGCGGCCCAGCAGACCGACGATCTCGCCGTCGCCGACATCCAGCGAAACGCCGCGGAGCACTTCGACCTTGCCGTAGCTGGCATGAAGGTCGCGCACCTCAAGCATCGGGCTCGTCGTCCTCCTCTTCCTCGCCGAGATAGGCTTCCCGCACCGCCGCGTTGTTCGCAATCTCCTCCGGGGCGCCCCGGGCCAGGACGCCGCCCTGCGCCATCACGGTGATCCTGTCGGCGAGATCGAACACGACCGGCATGTCGTGTTCGATGATGATAATATCGACCGACTCGGCCAGATGACGAATTTTTTCGACCGTCGCCGCCGTTTCCGCCGGACCCATCCCGCAGATCGGCTCGTCCAGCAGGAGAAGGGACGGCTGCGTTGCCAGCGCTATGCCGATTTCCAGCAGGGCGACATCGCCGTAGGACAGCGTTCCCGCGGGAGTATCGCGGAGCCTCTCGAGTTCGGTCAGTTCGAGAATACGATCGACCCGTTCGGCAGTGCGGCCGAACCGGGACCGGTTGGCGAAGGGGTGCATGACGCCCTGACTCGCCTGCGCCGCGATCCACAGATTTTCCGCCACGGTCATCGAATCGAACACGCTCTTGATTTGCAGCGACCGGCTCATGCCGAGACGGCTGATCCGGTGCGGCGCCATGCCCGAAATATCCGTGCCGCGGAACTTCACCGTCCCGGAATCCGATTTGAGCATGCCGGTGATCGTATTGAACAAGGTCGTCTTGCCGGCCCCGTTCGGACCGATGATCGCGTGCAGCACGTCCGGTTCGAAGTCGAGCGTTACGCGGTCCAGCGCCACCAGGCCGCCGAAGCGCTTGGTCAGGTCGTCGATCTCCAGCATGGGGGCGGTCATGGGCGATCCTTGCCGCGGACCTGCACGGCGGCGGCCTCTTCGCGCGGCTCGTGCGGCTCCCCTCCGGCCGCCCGGTCGGCGGGCGGCTGCGTCAGGCGGTCGAGCAACGCATTCCAGAAACCCATCAGCCCCTTGGGCGCGAAAATGACCGTCAGAATCACGACGAGCCCGACCAGAATCGGATAGTGCTCCCACATATTGGAAAGCTCTTCGCGGACGACGATCAGAAGCGCGGTGCCGACCACCGGGCCGAACAGCGTCCCGGCGCCGCCGATGATCGTCCACACCACACCCTCTCCCGACACATGATAAAACATGTAGGTCGCCGAGGCGTAGCGCCCGAACAGGGCGAACAGGCATCCCGCAAGTCCGGCAAAACCGCCGGCAATAACGAAAGCGGTCCAGCGCAGGAAATAGACGTTCAAACCGATCAGGGACGCGCGGGTATCGTTCTCCCGAACCGCCATGAGCGCCATTCCGTACGGGCTCTTCACGATCAGAAATTTAAGGAAATACGCGGCTCCCACGACCGAGAGAATAAAGAAATACTGCACGGTCTGGTCCGTGAGGCTGAGCTCGAAGTCGCCGACCTCCAGCATGGCAGGCATCGAAAAACTCGTGCCGTCGTCCCCGCCGGTGAGCGGTTTTGCGCTTAACGCTATGAAGTAGAAGATCAGCGAAAAGACGACGGTGATGATCGCGAAATAATGCCAGGTCAGCCGGACCGCCAGCGCGCCGGCCACCGCCGCCGTTCCGACGGCGACCGCCATACCCAGCCCCAGGGCCGGCCAGAAACCGAGTCCGAGCTTGGCGATGCCGATTGCAACGCCGAACATCCCCATCCCGAAAAACAGGGCCTGCCCGAAAGACAGCAGTCCGGCGTACCCGAACAGAATGTTCACGCTTGCGGCGAACAGGGACCAGATCAGGACTTCGGCCAGGATATCGAGCCAGAATTCGAGTTCCATCGACTGCAGGAGCCACGGCGCCACGATCAGGAGGGCCAGAACGGCAAGCAGGACGGTGCGGTCGATGCGCGCCTTCATCGCGTTGCACCGGTGAAGAGCCCGTGCGGTCGCGCGATGAGAACGGCGCTCATGAGGCAGAGCGATACGATGCGCGCGACCGTCGGATCGGTAAAGCTGGTCACGACGCCTTCGGTAACGGCAAGAAGGACCGCGGCGGCCACCGTTCCCGGCAGGTTGCCCAAGCCGCCGATAATGACCGCCATGAAGCAGAAGGGCAGCACATCGACGCCGGTCTGGAAGTCCACGGTGGTGATCGGCGCGGCCACCGCGCCGCCAAGCGCGGCCATCGAGAAGCCGAGGGCGAAGGTGACCATGTAGATGGTGCGCGCCGGCACCCCCATGGCCAGCGCGGTATCCCGGTCGAACCGGACGGCGCGCATCCATGTGCCCAGCTTCGTGCGATGCAGGAAGGCGAAGAAAACGAAGATCGCGACAACGGAAACCGCGGCCGCAAACAGCCGGTAGTAATCATACTCGATGCCGAACAGCGGTATCGTGCCCTCGATCGGCGGCAGAATGCGCTTCGGGGCGGCGCCGTAACCGGCCCGCACGACTTCCTGAATGATGATCGAAAGGCCGAACGTCGCCACGATGGACAGCGCGGCCATGCCGCGGATCGGCTGAATGACCGAGCGTTCGACCAGGGCCCCGAGCAAGAATCCCAGAAGCGGCACGATCAGGAAGGCGAGCCAGTAGTTCCCGGTCGCTTCGAGCACGAACCAGGTGAGGACCGTCCCCACCATGAAGAAGTCGCCATGCGCGAGGTTGATGATGTCGAGCAGCCCGAAGATGATCGACAGGCCAAGCGCGATGAGCGCAATGATCAATCCCCAGACCAGGCCGTTCATGGCCAAGGCGACGACAAGTTCCATGCGCCGGCCGCTTACCTGAAATGCCGTTCGTTGCGCCGGAACCCGCTTTCGATCGCGCCCGCCGGAGTCTTCAGGGTGACAGGCAATTCGTAGATTGCCCGCCGGTTCAAAAATTTCGCGCGCGATCCAGGATTAGTTCGTTCAATACGCAAGCGGCCCTCCGCTTCGGAAATTCCGGCCGGCCCCGGCTTTAACCGGCTTCGACTGCGGCTCGAACCGCTGCCTCGCGCTGGGCCTGGCGGTCCTTCGCCGCCGAACGGGCCGCCGCCTCGATTTCCGCGCCGGCGGCTTCCGGCGATCCCGCATCGAACGGCGGCTGCGGATTGTATTCTATGGCGAGCTGTATCTTTTTCGCAGTGTCCGCGCCGAACAGTTCGCCGGCGACGGTCAACGCAAAATCGATCCCCGCCGTCACCCCGCCGCCCGAGATAATGTTGCCGTCAACGACGACCCGGGACGGATCCGGAATCGAGCCGAAGGCCGCCAGCATCTCCCGCGACATCCAGTGGCACGCCGCACGCCGTCCCTTGAGGAGCCCCGCCGCTCCCAGGACCAGAGAACCCGTGCAGACCGATGTGACGTAGCGCGCGCCCTGCGCCTGCCGGCGAAGAAAATCCAGAGTTTCCGTATCGGTCAGCAAGGCGTTCATACCGCCGCCGCCCGGCACGCAAACGAGATCGAGCTGCGGACAGTCGTCGTAGGTCACATCCGGCAGAATCCGCATTCCGCCTCCCGACCGCACCGGGTCGAGGGATTTCGAGACCAGCAGCACCTCGGTGTCGGGAAAATTGGAAAAGACCTCGTGCGGCCCGGTCATATCGAGTTGCATAATATCGGTAAAAAGCAGCAGACCGATTCGAAACGTCATTTTCTGACCGTCGATTTTTTCAACCCGTAGAATGATTCCACGATTCGATATGTGTTGCAACCGGCCGCTCCCGGCTGTTTTCCGGGGTTTTCAGGGGTTTTCCGGCGGAAACGGCCCTCTCGACGACGATTGCTGCGGGGCTTCGACAGGCTTTCCCGATCGGGGAACATGCGCCGATGGGTGTATCGGCATTCAAGCCGGAAGCGGCCGGGGCCGATTGTATCGGAGACGCAAATTCTGGGGTCCGCCGGCCCTCCGGCGGGGGATCGGCCGAACCGCCGCGACTGCCTGCCGAAGCGCCTTACCGGCCGGTCAGCGCCCCTGTCAGGCTCCGGGCCAGCCAGACGTGATAGTGCCGGGTCGGAGCGTCCATGACCGGGGTGAGCGCGCCGCCGTCGAAGGCTGCGGAATGGCGGCCGGCCTGCATCCCTTCGACGGGGATCACGTCTTCGGCAAAGATGCCGCGCCAGATCTCGACGGTCTGCCGGCGCAGCTCCGTCAGCTCTTCGGACAGGCCGTCCGGGCTGTAACAGTAGATGCGCGCGCGTTCCGTCGTGCGGCCCGGCGCCACCGGCGTCGCGATCACGCTGTAGAGATGGTCGCGGTGAATGCCGAACATGACGTTGGGAAAGACGGCGACATATTCCGCCCGTTCCAGCCATTCGTCCGGCAGCCCTTCGAGGGTCGGCAGCCGGCGGCCCCGCTCGTCCATCGGCGGCCGGCAGACCGTGGAGCCCTGACCCGCGATGCCGCCCGGCCCGGCGATGTTGTAGTGGTCCTCCAGGCGCGAGAAGCGGTTGAGGCCGGGATGGATGGTCGGCAGATGGTAGGATTCGAGATAGTTCTCGATCGGCAGCTTCCAGTTGGTCGCCAGGTCGAAGCCGAAACCGAAGCCGTCCTCCGTGACCAGCGGCACATCCTCGAACGCCGCCCAGCGCGCTTTCAGCGGCGCCAGCGCCTCGTCGAGCGGCGGCGCGTTGCCGTCGAGATTGACGAAGACGGTGTCGTGCCAGACGCCGCTGCGCACCGGCATGAGGCCGAAATCGCCGGGATCGAAGCCGTCGCATTCGTGGACGCCGGGGCCGCCGACATGGGGCGTCGCGCTCAAGCGCCCGTCGAGCCCGTAGCACCACGCATGATACGGGCATTTGATGACCCGGCCGGCGGGGCCCGGCTGCGCGACCAGCTTCATGCCGCGATGCCGGCAGACATTGTGGAAGACGCGCAATTCCCCGCCGCGGCCGCGCACCAGCAGCAGCGGCAGGCCGGCCAGATCGACCGGGAACAGGTCGCCGGGTTGCGGCACGTCGGCGCCGAAGGAGAGCGCCGTCCAGCCGGTCGCCAGCACCGTTTCGCGCTCCAGCGCCAGCATCGCATCGTCGGTGTAGAAGGGTGCGGGCAGGCCGGTCGGATGCTGCGGATCGGCCGCTAGCGCGGCGACCGCAGCGGCGATCTCGGGGGGCCATCCTCCGGCTGCAGCGAGAGCGGGAACCGGAGCGGGAGGCACTGGCACGTTCATGGCTCATCCTCGCACAAAAGCAGGCCGCGCGGAACGCCGGGGGAAGCGCTCATACGCCGATGTTGCAAGGTTGAAAAGTCCGAATCGAACGGTGCAACGGGTATCCTGCGGACGGCACGGCACGGCGGTCCCGCGCGGGGAACGCAAGACTGCCGCGGCGCCCGCCGCAGATCTCAATCCGTCGGGAAGGTATCGCCGGCGGCAGCCGGATCGACCGGGCGGGCAGGCGGCGGTTTCACCGGCCCCCACATGCGGTATTCGAACGGCGGCGCCGCCTCGACGAAGGCCGGCCGCGCCTTCATCCTCCCGTACCACCCGCCGACCGCCGGCAGATCGGCCCACAGGCGGGCGAGGTCGAGATGCTCGACCCGGTCGAGGATCGGTGCGACGCAGATATCGGCGAGCGAATAGTCCGCCCCGCAGATCCACGGGCCGCCGCTTGCAGCCAGCGTTTCCTCCAGATGGGCCATATGCCAGCGGAACCTGGCCGCGGCGGCCTCGACGGCAGCATGGTCCGCCGGCCCGGAGACGCGACGCAGATAGTCCTGCGCCCGGTTCTGGTCCGGGTGGCGCAGGGACCACTCCTTCAGCTGCTCCATGCCGAAACCGACGCTGCGCAATTTCATCATCAGGTTGAAGCTGAGGGTGACGATCAGCGGGAACAGGTATTCCTGCTCCTCGGCGATCCATTCGCCCATGGTCGCGCGCGCCGCCGATCCGTCCGGCTGCAATCGGGGTTCCGGAAACCGCTCGTCCAGATAACGGGCGATCTCCGACGACTGGATGACCGGTGTGCCGTCATGCACCAGGGTCGGAATCTTGCTGTGCCGGTTGAGCTTCCCGTAGTCGGGCCGGAAATGCTCGAACCGGTGGGTCGCGATGTAGCGTTCGGTCCAGTCCAGCCCCTTCTCGGCAAGGACCAGCCGGACCTTGAAGCAGCAAGGCGAATCCCAGAAATGATAGAGTTCCAGCATCGTCGGTTGCCCACGAATTCCGCCCGGTCGGGGGCGGCCATGCCGTTATCCCGGACCCATCGGCAGGATCCATCGGATGGCCGGCGGATGGCCGGCGCGGCGGGAATGCGGCTCCAGCCCGGACCGGAGCCGCATTCCCTGTCCGCACCGGGTCAGGCGTGCAGTTCCTGGGCCATGCGCGTCCCGTCGGGCGCGGTGTCCTCCGGCGGCGCGGCGACAGCGCTCGGATCCTCATGCAGCGATTTGATGATGCCGTAAGCCATCAGCAGCAGGATCACGCTGACCGGGAGCGCTGCGGCGATCGACGCCGTCTGAAGGGCAACCAGGCCGCCTGCCGCCAACAGGACCGCAGCGACGAAGCCCTCGCCCAGGCCCCAGACGATGCGGAAACGCTGCGGAGGGTTGTCGTCGCCCATGCTCAGCATGGTCGTGATCACCAGCGTTCCCGAATCCGACGAGGTGATGAACCAGGTCGCCAGCAGGAGGGTGGCGAGCGCCGCCATGGCCCAGTTGAGCCAGCCGAGCTCGGTCACCTGGCTGATCGTGCCGTAGAGCGCCGCGGGCAGGTTCCAGTTGCGCACCAGGTCCGCGATGCCGGCCGTGCCGACGCCGCCGGCGGCGTTCAGCTCCATCCACATCGCCGTCCCGCCGAACATGCACAGCCACACGAAGGAAATCGAGGTCGGCACGAACATCACGCCCAGCATGAACTCGCGGATCGTCCGGCCCCGGCTGATGCGGGCGATGAACATGCCGACGAAGGGCGCCCAGGAGATCCACCAACCCCAGTAGAAGATGGTCCAGCCGCCCTGCCACGAGGCGGCGCCCTTATCGCTGAAAATCTGGAAGCCCATCGGAATGGCGTTCCACAGATAGTCGCCGATAGTCGTGATGAAGAAGCCCATCAGCCAATTGAACGGCCCGCCGAACAGGAAGAAGGCCAGCAAAACCGCGCTCAGCCAGATATTCCATTCGGAAATGATGCGGATGCCGTTGCCGACGCCGGAAACCGCCGACAGCGTCGCCACAACGCTGATCGCTGCGATCAGGACAAGCTGCGTGACCAGGCCTGGGTCGAGCCCGAACAGATGATTGAGACCGGCCGCCATCTGGGTGACGCCGAGGCCCAGAGAGGTTGCAACGCCGAACACCGTGCCGAACACGGCCAGCAGGTCCACTGCATGGCCGATCGGCCCGTAGATCCGCTCGCCGATGATCGGATACAGCGACGAGCGCAGGGTCAGCGGCAGCTTCTTGCGGAATCCGAAATAGGCCAGGCACAGCCCGACGATCACATAGACTGCCCAGGCGTGGAAACCCCAGTGGAAATAGGTTACCCGCATCGCCGCGACCGCCCGCTGCTCGTTCATCGCCGTATAACCGGCCAGGTCGGCGAACGGGTTGTTGGGATACTTCCAAGGCTGGGTGTTGTCGAAATAGAACATCGGCTCTGCGATGCCGAAGAACAGGATGCCGATGCCGACGCCCGCCGAGAACAACATCGCGAACCAGGAGAAATTGGAGAATTCCGGCCGGCTGTCGTCGTCGCCCAGCCTGATCTTTCCGAACCGGCTCAGCATCAGGTAGAAACAGACGAACATCAGGATCACCAGCGCAATCACATAGTACCAGTTGAGCGCCGTCTCGATCCAGCCGCGGATCGCCGAATAGATGCTGTTGGCGAACTTCACATTGAGCGCGGTAAAGACGACGAAGGCGAGCACCATCCCTTTCGCTGCCAGCCCCATGCCGCTGTGCAGCCCTTTGAAAATGCCCGAATCGGCGACGAGATTGCGGTGTGTCGACATCGGCTGCCTCCGTGGTTCGCTGGTCCGGACACCGGTTCCGGCGCAGAAAGACTGCGCACCGTGCCGGGACCCGCGACGGTAACACAGCCGACGGCCCCCTGTCTCGCCAGTCTGTGCAGATACAACAGTGGTCTGCCGTATCCGGAATAACAGCAACAGCGCCCGGATGCGCCCGGGCCGGGGCCCCGGTTTTCCTTTGAAACCCCGGAATTGTACAGGCCGTGTACCGTGCCGTAGGCCGCGGGCGGCCTCCCGGCGCACGGCGCAAGGGACCCGGCCCCGGCGGGAGCGGGAACCCGCAGGCCCCTCAAGTTTACCGGCGGCTGGATCGCCGAGCGCGAGACGATGCCAGCCGCCCGCCGATGCGTCGGTTTCAGTTGCAGCCGTTGTGTTTGCGCCACATCGCGGGGTCGTGCCCCTTGGGCGGGTTGGCGCAGGGATCGCCGGAATATCCCCGGAGCAGGTTATATCGCGCGATCTGCGCCCCGGTCAGCAACGGCAATGTCTCCAGATGCGCCGCCAGATGCGTATGCCGGAGCGCCGTCCGGGCCCGGCCGATCTCGGAGAGCAGGGCGCGCAGGGCTGGTCCGGTAACGGTCCTGCCGGCGAATGCCGCTTCCAGCGCCCGTTCGCCGGCGATCAGCCGCTGTCCCCCGGCGATCGCGGCGGCCCGCATCCGCTCGAAGATGGCGGCGATGGCCGCCGCCTGCTCCGCGGTGAGGGGTATCTTGTCTTTCAATTCCAGCAGATGGGCGGGGCCGGGCATGCCGTTAAGTTCGGCCGCCCTGGCAAGTCCCCAGCCGCCGCCGCGCCTGAGCTCGGCGAGGTCGTCGGCCGACAGGCTCTTGATCGGGCGCGACTGCTGGCCGGCATAAGGCGATTCCGGCGTCTCCGCGGCCCGGACCGGGACGGCCCATTGGCAGGAGAACGCGAGGGCGAGGGAAAGCAGCAGGAGGTGCGCAAGGCGCTGCGTCGCGATCATTCCGGCCTCCACGGTCGGGTTGCGGATCGATTTCGTTCCAGGACGGATGCCGCAGTTCCGTGCGGACTTGCAAGGCTCACGGAGCCGCGCCCTGCCGCCCCAGCCACGCACGCATGCGTTTGAGGGCCTCGTCGAGGGTTGCGTCTTCCTTGCAGAACGAGAAGCGGGCGAAATGGCGGGGCGGGTCGCTGCTGTAGAAGGCGCTCACCGGCACCGCGGCGACGCCGGCCTCGGTCGTCAGCGTCCGGCAGAATTCGACATCGTCGCCGTTGAAGCCGACCGAGCGGATATCGACGGCGATGAAATAGGTGCCGTGGCATTCGACAGTCTCGAAGCCGATCGCCTCCAGCCCGGCCCGGAAGCGGTCGCGGCTGCGCTGCATCCCGGCGGCGAGGCCGGTGAAATAGCTCTCGTCCTTCTCCAGCCCGTAGGCCGCGGCGCGCTGCAGGTTGGGCGGCGTGGTGAAGGTCAGGAACTGGTGCGTCTTGGCGATCGGCGTCATCAGCGCCGGCGGCGCCGTGATGTAGCCGACCTTCCAGCCGGTGAGCGAGAAGGTCTTGCCGGCGCTGCCGATACGCACCGTGCGCTCGCGCATCCCCGGCAGGCTCATCATCGTGACGTGGGGCCGGCCGTCGAACACCAGATGCTCGTAGACTTCGTCGGCGACGCAATAGGCGTCGTGCTCCAGGCACAGGCCGGCGATCAGTTGGAGTTCGTCCCGGGTGAAGACCTTGGCGGCCGGGTTCATCGGCGTGTTGATGAGCACCAGCTTGGTGCGGTCGGAGAAAGCGGCGCGCAACTCCGCCTCCGGCAGCGACCAGTCCGGCGGCTCGATGCGCACCGGCTTCGGCACCGCGCCCGCGCGCCGGATGATCGGCAGGTAGCAATCGTAGAGCGGCTCGATCAGCACCACCTCGTCGCCCGGCTCGATCAGGCCGAAATGGGCCGCCGCCAGCGCCTCGGTCGCGCCGCTGGTCACCAGCGTCTCGGTCTTCCAGTCGATATCGAGGCCGTAGAAGCGCCTGTTGTGCTGCGCCACCGCCTGGCGCAGTTCGGGCACGCCGAACATCGGCGGATACTGGTTCGGCCGGTCGTCGAGCGCCGTGTGCGCCATGGCGCGAACATCGTCCGGCCCGTTGCCGTCCGGGAAGCCCTGGCCGAGATTGACCGCCTTGTGCTCGTTGGCGAGGGCGGACATGACCTCGAACACGGTCGTGCCATAGCCGCTGAGGATGGAGTTCGCGGGTTTCATGGCCGTCTGTTTGCCCGCAACCGCCCCCGCAAATCAATGGGTCCGCCGCGTCGCAGGGGAGCGCCGGCCAACCGCCCCTTTCCCGTCATTCCGACCGGAGCCCCGGCCCCCGGCCGGGGTGTAGCGGAGGAATCTGGCTCGCGCTCCATCGACGCCGCAGGTGCCGGCATCTTGCCGGCCTCCGTCGCCGGCCGGATTCCTCCGCTCCCTCCGGTCGGTCGGAATGACGGCGAGGGGGTGCGGTCGGTCGGAATGACGGGAAGGGGAATCGCCGGGCCGCCCGATTGCAAGGATGTCCTTCACGGGCAGCCGAGCCGGTCGGCCAGATCTACGAAATCCTCCGCCGCCAGGTCGGCGCCGTCCCAGGCTTCGAGGTCCTTCGTCTGGCCTTCGTCCGCCACTTCGGTGCGCCGGGGAACGAAAATCGTGCGCAGGCCCGCGTCGGCCGCGGCCCTGAGATCGTCGTTATGGGCCGCGACCAGCGCGACCTCTTCCGGCGCCAGGCCCAGCATCCCGGCCGCCGAGATATAGGCCTGCGGCATCGGCTTGTAGGCGCGGGCGACCTCGGCGCCGAGGATTGCGTCCCACGGAATGCCGGCCCGGCGCGCCATGTTCACGATCAGCGCGACGTTGCCGTTGGACAGCGCCGCGAGCGGGAATTTCGCGCGCAGCCGCGCCATGCCGGGCAGCGCGTCCGGCCACGGGTCGAGCCGGTGCCACGCCCGGTTCAGATCGTCGATCTCACCCTCCGAAAGGCCCGCGACGCCGAATTCCTCCAGCACCTCCAGCAGGTTTTCGCGGTGCAGCACGTCCAGCCTGACGAAGCCGCGCCCGCCGCTGCGCACCCGCTCCATCGCCGGCTGGTAGCGCGCGCGCCAGGCGAGCGCAAAGCCGTTCCAGTCCAGCGCATGGCCCTTCGGCCCGAGCGCCGCCGCCGCCTCGCGCGCCACGCTGCGCCGCCAGTCCACCACGGTCCCGAACACGTCGAAGGCGAGCGCCCTTACCGCCAGCATGGCCTTTGCCCTCCCCGCCGCTCTCGGCTATCCGTATCCGGTGTATCGCACCGGCGCCGTCCGGCGCCAGCCCATCGAAGACACCCATCCGGGGACAGGACATGACCGCACCGCAGCTTGCCGCCCGCACCGGGCGGCTCGGCACCGAATCGGCCTTCGAGGTCCTGGCGCGCGCGACCGCGCTGGCGGCGCAGGGCCGGGACATCGTCAATCTCGGCATCGGCCAGCCGGATTTCGCGACGCCGGAGCATATCGTCGAGGCAGGCCGCAAGGCGCTCGCCGACGGCCATCACGGCTACACCCCGGCGGCCGGCGTGCCCGGCCTGCGCGAGGCCGTGGCGGCGGACATCCTGCGCCACCGCGGCGTCGAGATCGATCCCGCGGCCGTGCTCATCATGCCCGGCGGCAAGCCGACCATGTTCTTCGCGCTGATGATGTTCGGCGAGCCCGGCGCCGAGATCCTCTACCCCAACCCCGGCTTCCCGATCTACGAATCCGTCATCCGCTTTTCGGGCGCCACCCCGGTACCGATCGAACTGGCCGAGGACCGGGATTTCGCCTTCAGCGCCGACGCGGTGCTCGAAAAGATCACGGAACGCACCCGCCTCCTCATCCTCAACAGCCCGGCCAACCCGACCGGCGGCGTCACGCCGAAAGCCGAGATCGACGCGCTGGCCGCCGGGCTGGAGCGCTTTCCCCGTGTCGCCATCCTGAGCGACGAAATCTATTCCCGCCTGCTGTTCGACGGCGAAGCCCACGCCTCCCTGCTCGCCTACGAGGCTCTGCGCGAGCGCACCGTCCTGCTCGACGGCTGGTCCAAGACCTACGCCATTACCGGCTGGCGGCTCGGCTACAGCGTGTGGCCGAAGGCGTGGGTCGATACCGCCGAGCGCCTGTCGATCAACTGCCATTCCTGCGTCAACGCGAGCGCCCAATATGCCGGCATCGCCGCTCTCGAAGGCCCGCAGGACGCCGTGGAGACCATGCGCGCGGCCTTCGAGCGCCGCCGCACCCTGATCGCGGAGCGGCTCAACGCCCTGCCCGGCGTGCGCTGCCGGACGCCGGCCGGCGCCTTCTACGCCTTCCCGAACATCGAGGGCACGGGCCGCAACGCGCGGGAAATGCAGAACGGCATGCTCGAGGAGATCGGCGTCGCCGCCATCGCCGGCACCAGCTTCGGCGCCTTCGGCGAGGGCTTCCTGCGCTTCTCCTGCGCCAACAGCGCGGCCAACATCGAGCGCGCGATCGACCGCATGGCGGCGTGGCTGGCTGCCTGAATGCGCGGCACCCTGCCTGAAAAACAGGCACGCCGGCCGGGGCCGCCGGCGCCGGCGGCCGGGAACGAGCCGGAAACGCGCCGGGAACGCCCGAAAATCCGGCCTTAAAGTTCGCCTTCCGCTGCGGTTCACTTGCCGCATTGCGGTTGGCATGGATGTTGCTCTAACCGGGTGAGCGTTCGGCGTGCGCCCCCCGCTGCGAAAGACACCCGCGAAGAAGACCTCCCGAAAAAGACCGCGACGAAGACGAGGCCATGAAAAAGATCGAGGCGATCATCAAGCCGTTCAAGCTGGACGAGGTGAAGGAGGCCCTGACCGACCTGGGCGTCGAGGGGCTGACCGTGGTCGAGGCCAAGGGCTTCGGCCGCCAGAAGGGCCATACCGAACTCTACCGCGGCGCCGAATACATCGTCGATTTCCTGCCCAAGGTGAAGATCGAGGTCGTGCTGAACGACGACATGCTCGAACGCGCCCTGGAAGCCATCGTGCAGAACGCCCAGACCGGCCGGATCGGCGACGGCAAGATTTTCGTCACCGACATCCAGGACGCCATCCGCATCCGCACCGGCGAGCGCGGACGCGACGCCGTGTAGCCGCCGTCCGCCGGACCCGAACCCACCCGAAAACCCATCCGAAAACACCGCAGCCAACAGAGTGGAACCCGACATGTCCGATGTGAATTCCGTACTCAAACAAATCCGCGACGAGGACGTCCAGTTCGTCGATCTGCGGTTCACCGATCCGCGGGGCAAATGGCAGCACACCGCCCAGGCCGCGCAGACGATCGACGAGGACACCTTCGAGGACGGCATCATGTTCGACGGCTCGTCGATCGCCGGCTGGAAGGCGATCAACGAATCGGACATGGCGCTGCTGCCCGATCCGGAGACCGCGGTGATGGACCCGTTCACGGCGCAGTCGACCATGATCCTGTTCTGCGACGTGCTCGAACCGACCTCGGGCCAGCCCTACGGCCGCGACCCGCGTTCGACCGCCAAGAAGGCGATCGGCTATATGGGCGAGGCCGGCATCGCGGACACCGCCTTTTTCGGCCCGGAGGCCGAGTTCTTCGTGTTCGACGACGTGCGCTTCGCCGCCGACATGAACCACACCTTCTTCCAGATCGATTCGGAGGAAGGCCCCTACAATTCCGGCACCGAATACGAGGACGGCAACCTGGGCCACCGGCCGCGCCTGAAGGGCGGCTATTTCCCGGTCCAGCCGGTCGACCAGGGCGCCGACATGCGCGCCGAGATGCTGACCATGATCCAGCAGATGGGCGTGGAGACCGAGAAGCACCATCACGAGGTGGCGCCCTCGCAGCATGAGCTGGGCATCAAGTTCGGCCCGCTGGTCGCCCTGGCCGACTCCATGCAGATCTACAAATACTGCGTCCACATGATCGCCAACAAATGGGGCAAGACGGCGACCTTCATGCCCAAGCCCGTGGTCGGCGACAACGGCTCGGGCATGCATGTCCACCAGTCGCTGTGGCGCGACGGCAACCCGCTGTTCGCCGGCAACCAGTATGCCGACCTGTCGGAGATGTGCCTGCACTATATCGGCGGGGTGATGAAGCACGCCAAGGCGATCAACGCCTTCGCCAACGCCACGACCAACAGCTACAAGCGGCTGATCCCGGGCTTCGAGGCGCCGGTGCTGCTCGCCTATTCGGCGCGCAACCGCTCGGCGTCGTGCCGCATCCCCTATGTCGCCTCGCCCAACGGCAAGCGCGTCGAGGTCCGCTTCCCGGATGCGGCCGGCAACCCCTACTACACCTTCACGGCGATGCTGATGGCCGGCCTCGACGGCATCCAGAACAAGATCCATCCGGGCGACCCGATGGACAAGGACCTCTACGACCTGCCGCCGGAGGAGCTGACCGACATCCCGACGGTCTGCGGCTCGCTGCGCGAGGCCCTGGGGGCGCTCGACGCCGACCGGGACTTCCTCAAGAAGGGCGAGGTCTTCAACGACGACCTGATCGACGGCTACATCGACCTCAAATGGGAGGAGGTCTACTATCTCGAACACACCACCCACCCGGTGGAGTTCGACATGTATTACAGCGCGTAGGGGGCGGCGCCCTCCACGCCGGAAATGCGAAAGACCCGCCGTCCCCGGACGGCGGGTTTTTTCGAATCTTAGAAGTGCTAAAATTTTCTTAGAAGCATCGTCGAGTTGGAAAATTTAATTTGCGGAATTTCACACGTTGTCAGAAGAAGTATCACATCTGCCCAAGGCGTATCCGGCAGAAGTGATCAGTACAAAGAGAGTTAATGACTCTGAAAATACCAACAGGACACGAAAATGATCTACGTTGAGCGTGCATTATTTCTGATTGGAGATCCAGATTCGGGCAAGAGCACTCAGATGAGAAGTGCATTCCTAGACTGGCGGCTGGGAAGGAAAAGCACAATTCCAAATCAAAATAATATTTCGCGAGTTTGCCAAATTAGCAACGAACGTTGGCTTTATTTTCGATTGTCTTCACCCCATGAAACGAAAGAGGACATCAATGAGTTTTTTGAAAAATTCGAGAAAGAAATGAAAAAGCGCAAATTAAATTCAATGCGTTGGAATTTCGCTAGCGCATTGCAGATTACGCCTAGGAATAAGGTTCAGTTGCCTATTGACCAAATCATCGCCAAATTCAACACACGATTTTCGCCGGAGAGGATGCGAGCAATAATTCTTTCTCCCAATCGGAAGAATGCCGTCCTACCAACGCATACAATAAAGAATATTATCGGAAGTTTATGGAGTGTTGACTGCGAAGTTTTAGTAGTCGATGCTACTGATCGCGAAGCGAACGGGTTTATTATTTCCGATTATTTTGATTTTACCTAAGATATGTCTGTAGAATATTCTCATTGGTGCTCGAAAGAAGATTAAGGCCCGCAAGGAAAAACGAAGCGATTATTCACCCGAAGCCAATCATGCCGTGGTTCCCGACGACTTCCTTCTCGATCCGCGTCTCCTGCTCGCAGAAGACGACCAGAGTGTTCGACGCCGGCTCGCGGGCGCTCGGGACGAGCAGGCCGTCGGCGCCGAGGAAGGCGCAGGCTTCGGCGATCTCCTGCGAGCGCGGAGTTTCCCGCTGCCGCTCCAGGTAGCTGAGCCGGCCGTACCGCGCGGTTTCCATGCCGACGGCGGCCAGCGCCTCCGGATCGGAAAACCGCATGACCGCTTCGAGCGATACCCGCAGTTCGTACAGCTCGTAGCGCACCCTGGACGGCGGGATCGGCTGGCCGCGATAGAGATGGAAACGCCGTTCGGCAATCGCCGCTTCCCGGCTCTCCGACGTGTAGAGGACGTCCAGGCTGCCGTCGTCCCAGCGGCCGCCCGAGCGCCAGCACGCCAGGGGATCGCGGCCCTCGCGGACCGAGCGCCACACCGTTCCGGCCCAGGGCGCCTGCGCGACGGTCTCCAGGGCGTCGAGAAGCCGCCGGTCGCGTATCCTGCGTATCCTGCCTCCGGGCCGGACCCCGGGCCGGAAGCGGTCCCCGCGCGCCATGTTCAGAGATAGGCGTCGGCGTCGAGACGGTCGATAATCGCGATAACCTCTTCCGCCCGCCCGCTATGGAGCAGGTCGATGGCCCGTTCGCCGTCCAGTTGCGGGTGCAGGGCGTAGAGCCAGGCGCGGATTTCCTCCCGGCCGTAATATTCGCTCAGCCGCAGCACGACATAGGACAGGTCCGACATGATGAGTTGCGTCCTGGGGTGCGGCGACTTCCGCCCGCTCGCCCACCGCGAGACCGTCGCTTTGGAGACGCCGGCGAAGTTGGCGATGTCGGTGCCCTTCAGCCCGCCGGTCTCCTGCAACCGGCCGATAAACCGCGCGACCGGCTGGACTTGCGCCCTGGTCATAAGGCCCCCCGGAATTCGATTTTCGTTTCAGAAATATTCGCTCTGAAACGATAAAGTCAATTTTTCCGGCCATGTCCGCGCGACGCCACTGGGCGATGCGCCGGACCGGCGACGCCGAATTCGCGGACGCCCGGAAAACCGCTTGACCTTCTATAACAGAACATTATATGAACATAAATGCTCCCGCTCCGGCCGGAACGACGGGCAAGGGCGAAGAAAGGAGCGTCATGACGGATCATGACATTTCCTGACACATCGCACCGCCTCCCCTTCCCGTCATTTCGACCGGAGCCCCGGCCCCCGGCCGGGGCGGAGTGGAGAAACCCGATCGGCGTTCCCCCGGAAAACAGCGGCGACGCCGCAGGCTCCGGCATCCGGCCGGCCTCCGTCGCCGGCCGGATTTCTCCGCTCGCTTCGCTTCGGTCGAAATGACGATGGGGGTTACACTTCGGTCGAAATGCCGGAGGAGGAACGTCCGGTCGGAACGACGGGCAAGGGTGGAACGGGCGAAGGGAATCGAAGCCTGACAAAACATGACATTTCCTGACACACGACAGCGGAGCGCGACCGGGTGGCAGATCATGACATTTCATGACACGAGCCGCCCCCTCTCTTGTCACCCCGGACGCCTGCCCCGGACCCCGATCCGGGGAGCGCAGCGACGCTCCGGGGTCCAGGGCCACAGGGAAGACCGTTCGGGTCGCCTCTGGGCCCCGGATCGGGGTCCGGGGCGGCACGGTGTTGCGTTCGGTCCGAGCCCGGAGCGCCATGACCGATCATGACGGATCATGACATTTCCCGACACATCCCAGGACCGCCCTCCCGACCGGGCACCCCTCACCGTCATCCCGACTGAGCGCCCCTCACCGTCATCCCGACTGAGATAGAGCGAATGGAGGGATCCCGGCTCGATCGCGGAAATGCAAAACCCGGATGCCGGCGACGGGATTCCTCCGCTACGCGGACTGGCGTCCGCTCCGGCCGGAATGACGGGAGAGAGCGAAGAAAGGAGCGCCATGACAAAACATGACATTCCCTGACATCCACGGCATCCCCGCGCGCCGCCCCCGGACGGCGGCCCGGAAAAAGGGGCGCGATATCGTGCATTCCGGGCCGCGGATGCCCTATGCCCCGGGTAGGCATTCCTGGAAGGCGACCGGCCTGCCGGCGGGCGGCCCGGTCAGTTCGTCCTCGCGCATGACGATATTCCCCCGGACCACCGTGGCTTTCGGCCATCCGGTCACCGTCGTGCCGTCGAACGGCGTCCAGCCGCAGCGGGTCTCCATCCAGCCGTTCGTTATCGTGCGCCGCGCCTTGAGATCGACGATGGTGAAATCCGCGTCGTAGCCCAGGGCGATCCGGCCCTTGCCGGCGATGCCGTAGATCCGGTTCGGGCCCGCGCCGGTCAGGTCGACGAAGCGTTCGAGGCTCAGCCGCCCGGCGTTGACATGATCGAGCATCAGCGGAACCAGCGTCTGCACGCCGGGCATCCCGGACGGGCTGGCGGGATAGGCCTGCTCCTTCTCCTCCCGCGTATGGGGCGCGTGGTCGGAGCCGATCACGTCGATGACCCCGTCGGCGACGGCCTGCCACAGCGCCTCGCGGTGCCGGGCTTCGCGGACCGGCGGGTTCATCTGGGCGTAGCTGCCCCGGCGCTCGTAGCATTCCGGCGCCGACAGGGTGAGATGCTGGGGCGTCGTCTCGACCGTCGCGATATCCTTCGCAGCGGCGAGCAGCGGGAGTTCCTCGGCCGTCGAGATGTGCAAAACATGGATGCGCCGGCCGGTCTCGCGCGCCAGCGCCAGGATGCGCTTCGTGGCCAGCAACGCCGTCTCGACATCGCGCAGGTGCGGATGCTGCACGGCCCCGGCCGCCGGGTCGAGCAGCGCCTTGCGCGCATTCAGCCGGTCTTCGTCCTCGGCATGGATGGCGGCGCGCCGGCGTCCGCTCGCCAGCACCCGGCGCAGGGTCGCATCGTCTGCGACCAGCAGCGAGCCGGTGGAACTGCCCATGAAGATCTTGACGCCCGCGCAGCCCGGCAGCCACTCCAGCGCACCGAGCGCCTCGGCGTTGGCATCGGTCGCACCGAGGAAGAACGCATGGTCGCACCAGGCCCGCCCCTCGGCCCGGCGGAGCTTCTCGGCGAGCGCGTCGGCCGAATCGGTGTTCGGCGAGGTGTTCGGCATTTCGAAGATCGCCGTGACGCCGCCTTTCGCAGCGCCGCGCGTGCCGGTCTCCAGGTCCTCCTTGTGCTCCAGCCCCGGCTCGCGGAAATGGACCTGGGTGTCGATGACGCCGGGCAGGACGTGCAGGCCGGCGGCGTCGAAGCGTTCGGCCGCGGCGGCCCGGCCCAGATCGCCCAGCGCCGCAATCCGCCCGTCCCGCACGCCGACATCGGCCGCGACGCGGCCCATCGGCGTCAACGCCGTGCCGCCGGAAATCACCAGATCGAAGGAATTGCCGTTCATGCCGTCGCCCGTCGCCGCTGCCGCCCCGTTCCGTTTCATATACCGCGCAGCGGCGGCGTTGAAGGATTTCCCGGCGCATCTAGATAAGCGGTGGCCGAAACCGGAGAGAGCCCGCCGCAAATGACCGGATACCATATCGCCGAGGACCGGGCGGTCCTGCGCGTCTCCGGCGCCGACCGGGTCGATTTCCTCCAGGGCATCGTGTCGAACGATGTCGCGAAGGCCGGCCGGGACCGCGGCGTCTGGGCAGCCTTCCTCACCCCCCAAGGCAAGTATCTGCACGATTTCTTCCTGGCGGCCGACGGCGAATCGATCCTGCTGGACTGCGAACGCGCGCGGGCGGACGATTTGCGCAAGCGACTGCGGCGCTACACGCTGCGCTCGGACGCGCGGGTCGAAGCCGCCGGCGACCTGACCGTTGCGCTGGCTTCGGCGGACCCCGCGCCGGCGGACGACGCCCCGGCGGGCGGCGTCGCGGCCTGTTTTCCGGATCCCCGGCACCGGGAGGCCGGTTTCCGGCTCATCGGTACGCGCGTCGCGGTGGAGCGGGCGCTGGAGTCCGCCGGCCTGGCCCCCGGCGATCCGCTGGAGTGGGACCGGCGCCGCTTGGCGCTCGGCCTGCCGGACGGCTCCCGCGACCTGGAAATCGAACGCTCGACGCTGGCCGAGGGCAACGCCGACTTGCTGGGCGGCATCGACTGGGAAAAGGGCTGCTGGATGGGCCAGGAGGTCACCGCCCGGATGCATTACCGCGGCCTCGCCAAGCGTCGCCTCGCGCCGATGCGCGTCGACGGCCCCACGCCGGCGCCCGGCGCAACGGTCGAGCGCGACGGCAGGCCGATGGGAGAGTGCCGCTCCTCCGCCGGCGACCTCGTCATGGTCCTCGCCCGGACGGAGGCGATCGGCGAAGCGGAACCCGGCCTGCGGTCCGGCGACGCGCGCCTGCGACCGGCGCCGCCGAAGTGGCTGAAGGCGGCGTTGAAACAGGACGCCTCCGCTTCCGCCGCGCGATAGGCGAAATCCGGGACTGCCGGCGCGAAGCCGCGGCGGCGACCCCCTTCGACGGGCTCAGTGCAGGCTCTTCGGGGTTGTGCAGGGTGGGGAAACTATTTGCAATTGCAAATATTTCTTCGTCCCGAGCGGATCAGGTTCCGCTGCGCAGCCTTGCCTGGGCCGCGGCCAGCCGGGCGATCGGCACGCGGTAGGGCGAGCAGGAGACATAGTCCAGGCCGATCTCCTCGCAGAAGGCGATCGACGCCGGATCGCCGCCATGCTCGCCGCAGATGCCGAGCTTGAGGCCCGGCCGCGCGGCCCGGCCGCGCTCGCAGGCGATGCGCACCAGTTCGCCCACGCCCTCGACATCCAGCGAGACGAACGGATCCTTCGGCACGATCCCCTGCTCGACATAGGCCGGCAGGAAATTGCCGGCGTCGTCGCGCGACAGGCCGAAGGTCGTCTGGGTCAGGTCGTTGGTGCCGAAGCTGAAAAAGGCGGCTTCCGCCGCGATCTCCCCGGCCCGCAGCGCCGCGCGCGGCAGTTCGATCATGGTGCCGACCAGATAGTCGGTGCGGCGACCGGTCCGTTCGGCGACCTCCGCCGCCGCCCGGTCGATGACGGCCTTCAGCAAGGCGACCTCTTCCTTCGAGAAGGCGAGCGGAATCATGACCTCCGGCGCGACCGGCCGGCCGGTCTTCTGTTGCACCTCTGCGGCCGCCTCGAAGATGGCGCGGGCCTGCATCTCGCAGATCTCCGGAAAGGTGACGGCGAGCCGGCAGCCCCGGTGGCCGAGCATCGGGTTGGCCTCGCTCAGGCGCTGGATGCGGCGCCGGACCTCGCGCGCGCTCACGCCCGCCGCCCCGGCGACGCCGGCCAGCTCCTCTTCGCCATGGGGCAGGAATTCGTGCAATGGCGGATCGAGCAGCCGGATCGTCACCGGCAGCCCCGCCATGATCTCGAACAGTTCGGCGAAATCCCGGCGCTGCATCGGCAGCAGCTTGTCCAGCGCGGCGCGCCGGCCCGCCGCGTCGTCGGCCAGGATCATCTCGCGCATGGCGACGATCCGGTCCTCGTCGAAGAACATGTGCTCGGTGCGGCACAGGCCGATGCCCTCGGCGCCGAATTCCCGCGCCGTGCGCACGTCGGCCGGCGTCTCGGCGTTGGTGCGCACCGCCATGCGGCGCAGATCGTCGGCCCATTCCATGATACGCGCAAAGTCGCCCGACAGTTCCGGCTGGATCAGCGGCACCTCGCCCAGCATGACGCGGCCGGACGCACCGTCGACGGTGATCTGCCCGCCGGCCTTCACGGTGCGGCCTGCGCAGGTCATTTCGGCGGCTTCGTAATCGACCCTTATGTCGCCCGCGCCGCACACGCAGGGCCGGCCCATGCCCCGCGCCACGACGGCGGCGTGGCTGGTCGCGCCGCCGCGCGTCGTCAGGATGCCGGCGGCGGCGTGCATGCCGTGAATGTCTTCCGGGCTGGTCTCGACCCGGACCAGGATGACGTCCTCGCCGGCCTGGGAGCGGGCGACCGCCTCGTCCGCCGAGAAGACGACCGCGCCGGTCGCCGCACCCGGCGAGGCGGCGAGGCCGCGCCCGAAGATCGTCACGTCCGCCGCCGGATCGAGGGTCGGGTGGAGCAGCCGGTCGAGTTGCGCCGGGTCGAGGGCGCCGATCGCGCCGGCCGGATCGAGAATGCCCTCGTCCACCATGTCCACGGCGATCTTCAACGCCGCCTGCACCGACCGCTTCCCGCTGCGGGTCTGCAGCATCCAGAGCCGGCCGCGCTGGACGGTGAACTCGATATCCTGCATGTCGCGATAGTGCCGCTCGAGGATGCCGCGGATGCGGACCAGCTCGGCGTAGGCTTCGGGCAGCGCCTCTTCCATCGAGGGCAGGTCGGGCCCGTGCATTTCGCGCCCGGCCACGGTGAGGTTCTGCGGCGTGCGGATGCCGGCGACCACGTCCTCGCCCTGGGCGTTGACCAGGAATTCGCCGAAAAAGCGGTCGTCGCCGGTCGACGGATCGCGGGTGAAGGCGACGCCGGTGGCGCAGTCCGCGCCCATGTTGCCGAACACCATGGCCTGGACGTTGACCGCCGTGCCCCAGGACGTCGGAATGTCGTGCAGCCGCCGGTAGGTTTCGGCCCGGGCGTTCTTCCAGCTGCCGAAGACGGCGCCGATGGCGCCCCAGAGCTGGGCGCGGGGCTCCTGCGGAAAGGCGGCGCCGGTCTGCTCCCGCACAATCTCCTTGTAGCGGCCGACCAGCGCCTCCAGGTCTTCGGCGCCCAGCTCCGTATCGAGATAGACGCCGCGCCGTTCCTTGACGTGCTCCAGTTCACGCTCGAACTCGTCGTGATCGACGTCGAGCACGACCGTGCCGTACATCTGAATGAAACGACGGTAGCTGTCCCAGGCGAAGCGGGCGTCGCCGTCGGCTTCGGCCAGCCCGCGCACCGTCGCGTCGTTCAGGCCGAGATTGAGCACGGTGTCCATCATGCCGGGCATCGAGGCGCGGGCGCCGGAGCGCACCGAGACGAGCAGCGGATCGGCGGGATCGCCGAAGCAGCGGCCGGCGATGGCCTCGATCCCGGCGATCCCGGCCTCGACCTGTCCGGCCAGATCGTCCGGATAGGTCCGGCCGTGATCGTAAAACCAGGAACAGACTTCGGTCGTGACGGTGAAGCCGGGCGGCACCGGCAGGCCGATGCCGCTCATCTCGGCCAGGTTCGCGCCCTTGCCGCCGAGCAGGTCTTTCATGCCGGCAGAACCGTCGGCGGCGCCGGCGCCGAAACTGTAGACCCACTGCGTCATCGGCGCGCCGTTGCCCGCTTACGATCCGGGCCGGTCATCAGCCCTCGATCCGGGAAAAGTCGGCGACGCCGTCCATCACCGCGCGGATGTTGGAAAGCAGCAGCAGGCGGTTCTCGCGCAGGGCGGGATCTTCGTCGTTGACCGTGACCTCGTCGAAAAACCGGTCAATCGGCTCGCGGAGGGCAGCCAGCGCGGCCATGGCGTCGCCGAACGCTTCCTTCTCAAGCGCCCGTTGGGCGGACGCCGCCGCCGTATCCAGCGCGCCGGCCAGGCCGGACTCTTCCGGCATTTTCAGCAGACAGGCCGCCGGCGCGCCTTCATAGCTGCGTCCGTCTTTCTTCTCCTCGATACGCAGGATGTTGGCCGCGCGGCGATAGGCGGTCAGCAGGTTCCCGCCATCGTCCGAGCCCAGTAGTTTGTCCAGCGCCTCGACCCGCGCCAGCAGGCGCACGAGATCGTCCTCGTCGCCTTCGGCGAAGACCGCCGAAATCAGGTCGTGGCGCACGCCGCGGTCCCGGAGATGGACCTTCAACCGGTCGACGATGAAATCGAAGGCTCCGCTTGCTGCTTCTTCCGGCGCCAAATGGTTATTTACGACCAACTGCCCGGATTCTAATTCGGACGCCCGGATAGCAGCCTGCTTGAGCAACCAGGCCAAAGACAAACGAAGTTCGTTTTCCATAATCAGGCGGACGACGCCGAGTGCGGCCCTTCGCAAGCCGTAGGGATCGCGCGATCCGGTCGGCGTCTCACCGATCCACCAGAAGCTAGCGAGCGCTTCGATCTTGTCGGCCAGCGCAACCGCAATAGTAACCGGATCGCTAGGGCAACCGTCCGACGGTCCCTGAGGTGCATAATGGCCGGCAATAGCATCGGCCACAGCCCCCTCCTCGCCGTCGTTAAGCGCGTAGTAGCGGCCCATGACGCCTTGCAATTCGGGAAATTCCCCGACCATGCCGGTGGTCAGGTCAGCCTTCGCCAATAGTGCCGCAACTTGAGCCTGATTCATGTCCGCGCCGATGTTCGACGCGAATTTCCCGACCAGTTCTTGGATTCGGTGAACCCTTTTGCGCACGCTCCCCAACTTCGCATGGAAGGTAATGCCTTCGAGCGCTTCGACCCGGTCGGCGAGCGGTGTTTTGCGGTCCTGGTCCCAGAAGAACTGCGCGTCGGCGAGCCGGGCGCGCAGAACGCGCTCGTTGCCGGCGGCGACCGATGTGCCGCCGTCGCCGGTTTCCATGTCGGCGATGGCGATGAAATGCGGCGCCATTTGTTTGTCGGGGGTTTCAAGCGCGAAATACTTCTGGTGGCTGCGCATCGAGGTGATGAGGACTTCGGGCGGCAGGTCCATGAACCCGGCGTCGATCCGGCCGGCCACCGCGACCGGCCATTCGACCAGCCCTGTCACTTCATTCAGAAGAGCTAAATCTTTCCGAACAAAATAGAATCGATTTGTGGCAAGCGCTTCTTCTTTCGCCGCCTCCTCGATTCGCGCCCGCCGCACGGCCGGATCGACCAGCACGAACGCCTTCTCCAGCTTTGCCCGATAGTCCGCGGCCGAATCGACGGCGATTTCGTCCGGCGCCAGGAACCGGTGCCCGACCGTCGAGCCGTTGAAGGTCAACGTCGCACCGCCGCCGATGCCCAGACTGCCCGGCACCGGGCGGCCGTCGAGAATGCACAGGATATTGTGCAGCGGCCGGACCCAGTGGAAGGCCGAGCCGCCCCAGCGCATGCTCTTGGGCCAGCCCATCGCCCGGATCGCATCCGTGACGACGCCGCCCAGCGCGTCCGCCGTCGCCGCCCCCTTGCGCTCGATCACGGCGAACCAGAATTCCGCGCCCTTGACCTCGCGGACCTCGCATCGGTCGAAACTGTCAAAGCCGACCGAGCGCAGGAAGCCGTCGGTCGCCTTGTCCGGCGCGCCGACTCGCGGCCCCTTGCGTTCCTGGCGGACGTCGGGCTGCCGCTCCGGCAGTCCCGCAACGCTCAGGCCGATGCGGCGCGGCGTCGAGAAGGTCCAGACGTCGCCATGTTCGAGCCCGGCCTCCTTCAACCCGCCGGTTATCAGCCGTTCCAGGTCGGCGCGCGCCCGGTCCTGCATGCGGGCCGGGATTTCCTCGGACAGCAGTTCCAGCAGCAGTTCAGGCATCGGCAGTTTCCGCCCGTTCCACCGCTTGATCCGCCGCTTCATTCGCCGCTTCATTCGCCGTCAGGGCGCGGCTGTCGAGCCATGCGCGGCAGCAGGCGCGCGCCAGCGTCCGCACCCGCAATATGTAGGATTGCCGTTCGGTCACGCTGATGACGCCGCGCGCATCCAGCAGGTTGAACAGGTGGCTCGCCTTCATGCACTGATCGTAGGCCGGCAGCGGCAGGCCCGCCTCCACCAGCGACGTGCATTCCTTCTCCGCATCGGCAAAGTGGCGGAACAGCCGTTCCGTATCGGCATACTCGAAATTGAAGGCCGAGAATTCGCGCTCGGCCTGGAGGAAGACGTCGCCGTAGGTCACGCCGCCCTCGTCTTTCGGGAGGCCGTCCCAGTCCAGGTCGTAGACGTTGTCGACGCCCTGGATATACATGGCGAGCCGTTCGAGGCCGTAGGTCAGCTCGACCGAGACCGGGTTGCAGTCGATGCCGCCGACCTGCTGGAAATAGGTGAACTGGGTCACCTCCATGCCGTCGCACCAGACCTCCCAGCCCAGGCCCCAGGCGCCCAGCGTCGGGCTTTCCCAGTCGTCCTCGACGAAGCGGATATCGTGGGCCATCGGGTCGATGCCGATGGCGCGCAGGCTGTCGAGGTAGAGTTCCTGGCTGTCGGGTGGCGACGGCTTGAGCAGCACCTGGAACTGGTAGTAGTGCTGGAGCCGGTTCGGGTTCTCGCCGTAGCGCCCGTCGGTCGGCCGGCGCGAGGGCTGGACATAGGCCGCGTTCCAGGGCTCCGGCCCGAGCGAGCGCAGTGTGGTCGCCGGATGGAAGGTCCCGGCGCCGACCTCCATATCGTAGGGCTGGAGGATGACGCAGCCCTGCGCGGCCCAGAAATCCTGCAACTTCAGGATGAGCCGCTGGAAGCAGGTCTCGCGCGATACGGCAGGCGCCATCGGGGATTTCTATTGCGGGAGGGCGGCGGAATTGTGCGCTGCACTATGGCAAAACCGCCCGTAGGCCGCACGGGTCACGCCGCCGCACGGCGGCCCGGTAAATCTCACGCCAATGGTCTCACGCGGGCGGCCTCATACCAGCGGGCAGCCGGGCTTGCCGCAGTTTCCCGCAGCGAAGGCGCCGCAGGCGCGGCACTGGATCAGGTCTGCTGTTGACCCGGACGAGGGCGATCCGGACGAGGGCGATTCGCCGGATTCCGTCGGGCCGCCGCGCGGCCGTCCGGCATCCCGCGAGCCCCAATCGCCGCTGTTGCGGTTGAGCTGGCGCACGATTTTCGATCCCAGCAGCAGCACGACGACCGCCACGAGGATCAGCAGGATCTTGCCGATGGAAAGGCCGAACATCCCGCTCGTCCCGCCTACAGCCCGAACCGGGACCAGAGGGCCCGTTCCTCGACCGCCGCCAACAGCCCGGCGCCCAACGCGACGCCCCACGACTCTGCCGGCGCCCGCTCGCCGGACAGGCCGAAGCGCCGTTTGAGCCAGCCGCGCCGCTCGCCGACCGGGACGAGGCGCACCTTCTCGCCGAAGCGGTCGCGGCACACCGTCCGCAGATCGCCCAAGGCGTCGACCAGCCCGAGTTCGAGCGCCTTGCGGCCGGTCCAGAATTCGCCGGTGAACAGGCTGTCGCCTTTCAGCTTCTTGCCGCGCCGGCGCTTGACCAGGTCGATGAAGCTTTCGTGCATGTCCTTCTGGATGGTCTTGAGATGGGCGATGTCGTCCTCATTTTCCGGCCGGAAGGGATCCAGCATCCCCTTGCGCTCGCCGGCGGTATAGACCCGCCGCTCAATGCCGAGCTTCTGTAGCGCCTCGACGAAGCCGAAACCGCCGCTCACCACGCCGATCGACCCGATTATGGAATTGGCGTCGGCATAGATCTCGTCGCCGGCGCAGGCCAGCCAGTAGCCGCCCGAGGCCGCCACGTCCTCGACGAACACCAGCACCGGGACGTTCTTCTCGTTAGCGAGATCGCGGATCCGCCGGTAGATCAGCGCCGACTGGACGGGCGAGCCGCCGGGCGAATTGACCGAGAGGGCGACCGCCTTCAGCCCCTTCGCCGAAAAGGCGCGCTGGATTGCGGGCGCAAGCCGCTGGATGGTCATACCGCGCCTGAGCGGCCCGATACCGCCGATCATCCCGTTCAGCCGCAACACCGTAACGGTCGGTTTACGTCTTCCGAGCCCGAACAATTCCGCCCCTCGACCCCGTTGCCGGCGCGCCGCACTGCGGCTTGCCTGCAGGTGACGCCCGTAATGTGCAAAGGGAAACGCCGGAAGGCAATGTGGCGGACTTTCCCCGGAAGCCGACGGCTAAAATTCAACGGCGCCGCCGCCGCGCAGAACCGCCTCGGCCGCCGGAGTGAAGCGGCCGTCCGCCTCGTGCAGCGTCAGGCCGGGCAGCAGCCGCGCCGGGCCTCTGCCGCCTATCCGCGCCCGGACCAGGACCCGCTTGGCGTCCCGGCCCGCCTTCGGCCACAGCGGCAGGATCTCCGGCCCGCCGCATCGCGGCGCGAGAGCGGCCAGCAGGTCGTCGAGCCGGGCCGCGGCATAGACGATCGTCACCGTCGCCTTCGGCCTGCCGAGGCGGCACATCCGGTCCGCCCATTGTGCGATGGGCAGATCGCTTTCGTGACCGGCCAGCGCCTTGCGCGCATCCGGCGGCCGGCCACCCGATCCCCCGGCCCAGAAGGGCGGGTTGGACATCAGCCTGTCGAACGGACCGCCGGCGCTTCCGAGACCCCCTGGATCGGCGGCCGCCGTCAGCCGGCCGGCCATGCCGTTCGCTTCCGCGTTTTCCAGCGCGAGGCGCCGCAGAGCCGGATCGGGTTCGACGCCGGCCACCGTGGAGTCCGGAACGCGCGCCAGCAGGCACAGGGCGGCCGCGCCGGCGCCCAGGCCGAGTTCGAACACCCGGTCGCCGGGTCCGGCCGGCACGGCGGCGGCGAGGAAAACCGGATCGATGGCGCTGCGATAGCCGGATGCCGGCTGCCGGAACCGGATGCGGCCGCCGAGCAGGGCACCTTCGGTGGTGTCAGCCGTCATCGCATGCGCCGTCCGCCTCGGAGAGAATCAGGCGGGCCGCGGCGAAATCCTCCTCCGTCACCATGACCCGGCGCGGGAGAAGAGCAACGCTGCCTTCCAGAACGCTCATATGCAGGTCGAGGACCAGCGGCTCGATGCCCTCGGCCCGCAGGGCGGCTTCGAGCCACGAGATGAGCACCGGATCCGTCGTCCTGACCAGTTCGCGCATCGTTTCCTCCCGGCCGGCCAGGCCGCAAGCCGCGGCGTTGTCCGGCCTGTCCAACGTTTGCGCAGGCGAAGCATCGCTGCGCTTGTTTGCCGCTTGACCGGATTCCCGGCGCCGGTATCTGATAATCCATTCAGCGGTCGCGATTCTTCGCCATAACTGCAAGAATTTCAAGAGGTTATAGAAACGCCCACCGACCGCCGCGAGGCTGCGAACGCCTCCAGGAAGGAGACTCCGTGACGCCAGTCGCGACCCTGCAGCAGAACACCGCGGCGACCGGCTCCGGATTGGCCTCCGCCCCCGATTTTGCCTCTGCCCCGGGGCTGGACCGTATCCTCAGGATCGTCGGCGCCGACCTGCAACGGGTCAACCGGGTGGTGCTGGACCGGATGCAAAGCCCGGTCGCGCTGATCCCGGAACTGGCCGGCCATATCGTCGCCGCCGGCGGCAAACGGCTGCGCCCGGTGCTCACGCTCTCCAGCGCCCGCCTGTGCGGCTATGAGGGCGACCGCCATGTCGAGCTCGCGGCCTGCGTCGAATTCATCCATACCGCAACGCTGCTGCACGACGACGTGGTCGACGAGAGCGACCTGCGCCGCGGCGTGCCGACGGCGAACGCGGTGTGGGACAACAAGGCATGCATCCTGGTCGGGGATTTCCTGTTTTCCCGCGCCTTCGAGATCATGGTCGCGGACGGCTCGCTGAAAGTGCTCCGGACCCTGTCGGCCGCGTCGGCCACCATCGCCGAGGGCGAGGTCCACCAGCTCGTCACGACCAAAGACCTCTCGACGACGGAAGAGGCCTATCTCCAGGTCATTTCGGCGAAGACGGCCAAGCTGTTCGAGGCCGCCGCCCAGGTCGGCGCGATCGTCGCCGGCCAGCCGGAGCCGGCCGAACGAAGCCTCGCCCTCTTCGGCAGGAATATCGGCATGGCGTTCCAGCTGATCGATGACGTGCTCGACTATTCGGCGCAGCAGGCCACCCTGGGCAAGACGGTCGGCGACGATTTCCGCGAAGGCAAGATCACCCTGCCGGTGATCCTCGCCTACCGGCGCGGCGGGCCGGCGGAACGGGAGTTCTGGCGCCGCGCCCTGGAGGAGCAGCGGCTGGAGGACGGCGACCTCGACCGGGCGATCGAGCTGATGCATCGCCGCGGCGCGCTGGTGGAGACGGTCGAGCGGGCGCGCCACTACGCCAATTCCGCGCTGCGGTCGCTCGACGGATTCCCGCGCACGCCGATCCGCGACGCCCTGGGCGACCTCGTCGCGTTCGCCGTGGAGCGGCCATACTGAATTCCGGGCGGAAATCGGGCCTTCGGGTCCGCTGCCGCGGCTTGCACGGGCGCGGGCCGGCCCTTATATAGCGCCCTCGGCCGGAGTGTAGCTCAGCCTGGTAGAGCACTGTCTTCGGGAGGCAGGGGCCGGTGGTTCGAATCCACTCACTCCGACCAATTTTCCTGCAAGGATGAGCGAATACCCGCGGCCCCCGGCGCCTGCCGCAGGGAGCGCCCGCCGGCCCGCCACCCCCGGCGAAGCCCGCCCGCGGGCCTATCCGACCATGCTGTAGCCGCCGCTGATGCTGAGCACCTGACCGGTGATCCAGCTTGCGCCGCCCGACGCCAGGAACACGATGGCCGGCGCCACGTCTTCGGGCTTGCCGATCCGGCGCATCGGATATTGCCGGACGATCTTCTCCCGGTTCTTCTCCAGCCACTCCCGGTCGGTGTGGGCGGTCTCGACATAGCCCAGCGCAACCGCGTTGACCGTGACGCCGGACGGACCGAATTCCCGCGCCAGCGACTTGGTGAGCGAGAGCACGCCGCCGCGCGCCGATGTCGTCACCGACAGGAACTTTTCGCCGACCCGCGCCGAATCGCCGGCGAGATTGACGATGCGGCCCCCGCCGCGCTCGACCATGTGGGCGCCGACCGTACTGCAGCAATGGATGACGCCGTAGAGGCCGACGTCGATCTGCCGCTTCCAGTCCTCCGGACCGGTCTCCAGGAAACGCTGCGGCACGACGAAGCCGGCGTTGTTCACCAGCACGTCGATCCGGCCGAAATCGGCGATAATGGCCTCCGTCATGGCCCGGACGGCCTCGAGGTCGGCGATGTCCGCCCGGTAGGCCCTCGCCGTGCCGCCGCTCCGGGCGATGTCCTCGACGACGGCGGCGGCGGCGTCCGCCGAACGGCTGTAGTTGACCGCCACAGTGGCGCCTTCGGCCGCAAAAGCGAGCGCGATTTCGCGGCCGACATCCCGGCCGCTGCCGGTAACCAGGGCGACTTTCCCTGCCAGATCAAAATCCATGTCGGGGTTCTCCCTCGTTTCCTTCGGTATTGCGGATCAGGCGGAACAACCGTTCCGGCGTGACCGGCAATTCGTTGATTTGGATGTCCAGCCCCGAAAGGGCGTCGGCCACGGCGTTGGCGACGGCCGCAGGGGCGCCGATCGTGCCGCCCTCGCCCATGCCCCGGTATCCGCCCAGGGTGGACGGCGATTCGGTATCGAGATGAACCGCCTCGATGTCCGGGATCTCGGCCGCCGACGGCACGACATAGTCGACGAAGCTCCCGGTCAGGATCTGGCCGCTGTCGTCATGGACCACTTCCTCGAGGAGCGCCGCGCCGATGCCCTGGGCGACGCCGCCATGAACCTGCCCGTCCACGATCATCGGGTTGACGACGCGCCCGCAGTCCTCGGCGACGACGTAGCGCCGGACCGCGACGCCGAAGGTCTGCGGGTCGATCTCGACTTCCGCGATATGGGTCGCCGCCGTCGTCGTGCCGAAAAAGGGGTCGTAGGTCGCGCTGGCGCTGAGATCGAGCGACTCGCGGGCCTCCTTCGGGATGCGCCGCATTTCGGTATAGAAGGCACGCGCCAGTTCCCGCAGCGTAATCGACGCGTCGGTCCCGGCGACCGACACGACCCCGTCGCGCATTTCGATATCGGTTTCGGCGGCCTCCAGGATATGGGACGCCGCCTTGACGACCTGTTCCCTGAGCGAGCGGGCGGAGAGCGTCGCAGCGCCGCCGGCGAGCACGATGCTGCGGCTGGCGTAGGTCCCGGTGCTGTGCGCCACCGCGGCGCTGTCGCCGTGAACGATATCGACATCCTCGACCCGGACCCCGAGTTCCTCGGCGACGATCTGGGCGAGTGTCGTCTCCAGGCCCTGGCCATGGGACGCGATACCGAACGCCGCTGTGACCGCGCCGGTGGAATCGATCTCGATGGTGGCGCGCTCGGTGCCGGTGTTGATCGGCATGCCCGGCGCCGCCGAGATGCGCGAACCGATGCCGGTCAGCTCGGCGTAGGAGGCGATGCCGATGCCGACCGACCGGCCGTCGCCGCGCGCCGCCGCCTGTTCGGCCCGCCGCTCCGCATAGCCGAAGCGGTCGAGCGCCATGCGCAGGCAGTCCTGAAAGCCCGCGCGGTCCCAGACGATGCCAGAGCCGGCCTTGTAGGGAAACTCCTCGTCGCGCACCAGGTTCCGCGCCCGTATCTCCGCCGGGTCGAGCGCCAGCCGCCGCGCCGCCATATCGACCAGCCGCTCCATGACGAAGGTCGAAACCGGCCGCCCGACGCCGCGATACGGCCCGGTCGGCGTTTTCGACGTCGCGACGGCGCGGACCCGCCCGCGGTAGGCCGCAATCCGGTAAGGGCCGGGCAGGAAACTCACCACCTGCACGGGCTCCAGCGACGCGGTCCAGGGATAGATCGAATAGGCGCCGATATCGCCGATGACATCGGCCTCCAGCCCGACCATCCGGCCGTCGGCATCCAGCGCCAGCTTCGCCCGGACGATTTCGTCGAAGGCCTGGCTGGTCGCCGTCAGGTCTTCCATGCGGTCGCCGGTCCATTTGACCGGGCGGCCGAGACGCATGGCGAGGGCGCAGACGACGACCTCTTCCGGATAGAGCGAGGCCTTGGCGCCGAAGCCGCCGCCGACATCGGGCGCGACGACCCGCAGCCGATGGCCCGGCAGGTCGAAAATCTCGGCCAGCGCGTCGCGCAGCAAGCCCGGCACCTGGGTCGATCCGTGCAGGGTGAGCGCCTGCCGGCCGGCGTCGTATTCCGCGAGATAGCAGCGGTTCTCGATCGCCGCCGGCGTCTTGCGCCGGATGCGGAAACGGTCCTCCACGACGAGCGCGGCGCCAGTCATCGCGCCATCGACATCGCCCCTGGCGAACTCCCGGGCGGCGATCAGATTGGTCCCGGCGTCCTCATGGAGCAGGACGCGGTCGGCTAAGGCCTCTTCCGGATCGGTTATGTCGGGCAGCGGATCGTAGTCCACGGCGACCAGGGCGGCGGCATCCTCGGCGAGATAGCGGTCCCCGGCGACCACGGCGGCGACCGGCTCGCCGACATGGCGCACCTTGCCGCGCGCCAGCGGCGCGAATTCGGTCGCGCGATAGTCCGGCATGTTGGAGGTCGCGCGGATCGGGCGCGCGACGGCGGCGATATCCTCGGCGGTAAAGACGCCCAGAACGCCCGGCGCCTGCCGGGCCTGCGCAGCGTCGATTCCGGCGATGCGGGCGTGGGCCCGGTCGCTCCGGCAGAAGGCGACATGGACCGCGCCGGCAGCCTTCCGGTCGTCGGTATAGCTGCCGCGGCCGGTGAGCAGCCGCGGATCCTCGCGCCGCTGCACCCGGGCGCCGACGATGCCGGGCCGCGCCGTCCCGGCCGCGCCCGCCGGTGCTCCCGCGCTCATGGCCGATCGTCCCCGCGCGCCGCAGCCGCCTCGCGCACCGCCGCGACGATGTTCGCGTAGCCTGTGCAGCGGCAGAGGTTTCCGGACAGCCCGGCGCGGATTTCCTCATCGGTGGCGAGCGGATACTTGGCGAGAAGATCGAGCGCCGTCATCAGCATGCCCGGCGTGCAGAAGCCGCATTGCAGGGCATGGTGCCGGCGAAAACTCTCCTGCAGCGGGTGGAGCGCCCCGATTTCGCCCAGCCCCTCGACCGTGCGGACCGAAGCGCCGTCGCACTGGACCGCGAAGGTCAGGCACGACCGGGCGCTGTCGCCGTCGAGCAGCACCGTGCAGGCGCCGCAGACGCCGTGTTCGCAGCCGACATGGGTACCGGTCAGCCCCAGGTCTTCGCGCAGGAAGTCCGACAGCAGGCGGCGCGGCTCGACCTTCCGCTCATGGCGGACGCCGTTGACGGTCAGCGCAATGCTTGTCCGTTCCATCATGCCGCTCCGCCACCGGCGCGGGCCCAGGCATCGCCCAGGGCGCGTCCGGCAAGGATGCCCGCCAGATGGCGCCGGTAATCGGCCGACGCGTGCAGGTCGTCGTCCGGGTCGACGGCGTTGCGCAGGGCGTCGATGGCCGCGGCGACCGCGTCGGGCTCGAAACCGGTGCCGGTCAGCAGCGCTTCGGCGGCCGCCGCCCGTACCGGCGTTTCTCCGACACCGAACAGCGCGATCCTGACCTCCGCCGCCCTGCCGGCCGATCCGGTCACGGTCGCCGCGGCGCCAGCCAGCGCGAAATCGCCGTGCCGGCGCGCGAATTCGCGGAAGCCCCACCCGGTGCCCGGCGGCAGCAGCGGAAAATCGATGCGCGTGACGATTTCGCCATCTTCGAGCGCGGTCCACAGCGCGCCTTCGAAAAACGCGCCGGCCTCAACGATGCGTTCGCCGTTGCGGCGCGCCACATGGATCCGGGCGTCCAGCAGCACCGCCATCGCGGGCAGTTCCGCCGCCGGGTCGGCGTGGCACAGGCTGCCGCCGATGGTCCCGCGGTTGCGGATCGCGAGATGCGCAACATGGGTCATGGCCGCAGCGAGGACCGGGAAGCGGTCGCGGATCAGCGGCGAGGTTTCGAGGGCGCGGTGCCGGGTCAGGGCGCCGATGCGGACATGGCCGTCGGCTTCCCCGATCGCGTCGGGCGGCGCGATCCTGCGGATATCGACCAGCACCGCCGGGCTGACCAGGCGGAAATTCATCATCGGCACGAGGCTCTGGCCGCCGGCGATCGGCCGGGCGTCGTCACCGTATTCGGCCAGCCGGGCCGTCGCCTCCTCGACCGATTCGGCCGCAACATATTCGAACGCCGGCGGTTTCATCTGCCCTCGCCGCGATGTGCCTCTGGCGCAATTCGGGAGATCGCTAAGGGGGGAATCCCGAAACCGATTGTCGCGGATCGGGAGCATCCGTATCGACCGAAGCGATGTCGCACGCCGGGCCGCACGCCCCCCGGCGCGATTGCGCCTTGAACCGGACCCGGACCGGACCCGATAATCCGCCTCCGCCCGCCGCCCAGGATGAGGGATCGGGCCCGAACCACCGCACGACGGGACGAGCATGAACGAAACAGCGAAAGCGCAACCGCGGAAGGTGGCCTTCCTCGGCCTCGGGGTCATGGGCTACCACATGGCCGGCCATCTGGCGAAGGCCGGCCACGAGGTGACCGTCTACAACCGGACCGCGTCGAAAGCCGCACGGTGGGCCGGGGAATTTGCCGGGGAATTTGCCGGAGAAACCGCCGCCACCCCCGCCGAAGCGGCCGCCGGCAACGAGATCGTCTTCGCCTGCGTCGGCAACGACGACGACGTGCGCGCGGTGACGGTCGGCGCGGGCGGCGCGTTCGAGGGGATGGGCGAAGGCGCGGTTTTCGTCGATCACACCACCGCGTCGGCCAGCGTCGCGCAGGAGCTGGCGGCGGCAGCGGCAGCGCGCGGCCTCGGATTTATGGACGCGCCGGTCTCCGGCGGCGAAGCGGGCGCGGTGAACGGCGTGCTCACAGTCATGGCGGGCGGAGAGCCGGCGGTCTTCGAGCGATGCAAGGGCGTTATCGACGCCTATGCCCGCGCCGTAACCCTGCTGGGCCCGGCCGGCTCGGGCCAGCTCACCAAGATGGTCAACCAGGTCTGCATCGCCGGGCTGGTGCAGGGGCTGGCCGAGGGGCTGAACCTGGCGGTGCGCTCCGGGCTCGACGCGAAGCTCGTACTCGACGTGATCTCCAAGGGCGCCGCCCAGTCCTGGCAGATGGAAAACCGCGGAACCACGATGGTCGACGACGAATTCGAGTTCGGCTTCGCGGTCGACTGGATGCGCAAGGACCTCGATATCTGCCTGGCCCAGGGGCACCGGGCCGGCGCCCTCCTCCCGGTCACGGCGCTGGTCAACGAGTTCTACGCCCGGGTCCAGGCGCGCGGCGGCGGGCGCTGGGACACCTCCAGCCTGATGCGGCTGCTCAGCAATCCGTAGCCGGCCCGTTGCCGGCCAGAACGCCGCCTTCGTTCAGCCGCGCGACCTCCGCGTCCGAGTATCCGAGTTCGGCGAGGATGGCGGCGTTGTCGGCGCCCAGATACGGCGCGAGCGCCTGCACCGAGGCCGGCGTCCGGTCGAAGCGCGCCGCCGGCCGGGGCTGGCGCACCTTGCCGAGCAGGTCGTCCTCATGGATCTCGATCGTCCCGTTCGCCGCGATCTGCGCATCGTCCAGCAATTGCCAGCGGGTCAGCACCGGCGCGCAGGGGACATCCTCGCGGTCGAGCCGGGCCAGGAGTTCGCCGCTCGGCCACTGTTCCATTTCCTCGCCGACGATGTCCCGGCGCGCCGGCCGGTTCTTCGCGCGCGCCCCCGCGGTGGCGAAGCGTTCGTCCTCCAGCAGATCCTCGCGGCCGAGCGCCCGGCACATACCCTGCCATTCCGCGTCCGACACCGCGCCGGCGGTGATATAGCCGTCTGCGGTCTTGTAAACGAGGTCGAGGCCCATCTGGCCCTCGGCCGGATCGGATTCGCTGCCGACCCAGGTCAGGCTGGAAATCGCCTCCGGCCAGAGATAGGCCACCATCGTATCGAGCATGGCGAGCCGGATATGCTGCCCCTCGCCGGTCTGCGCCCTCGCGAACAGGGCCGCGGTGATCGCCTGGGCCGCCGCGACGGCCGTCGTCTTGTCCGGAACGATCGTCCGGACCATGCGCGGCTGGCCGGTCGCATGGTCGGTCTGGACGTCGGCGAGCCCGCACAGCGCCTGGATCACCGGGTCGTAGACCCGCTGATGGACATAGGGGCCGGTCTCGCCGAAGCCGCTGATCGAGACAAAGACGATGTCGGGCCGGATTTCGCGGACAACGTCTTCGCCCAGCCCCATCCGCTCGATCGCGCCCGGACGGAAGTTCTGCACCAGCACATCGGCGGTCGCGGCGAGCTTCCTGACGGCTTCGAGGCCCTCGGGCCTCTTGATATCGAGCGCCAGGCTGCGTTTGCTCCGGTTGCACGACAGGAACGATGCCGACATGCCCCGGTTCATGCTGCCGACATGGCGCATGTGATCGCCGCGGGGCGACTCGATCTTGATGACGTCCGCCCCCTGGTCGGCGAGCATCATCGTCGCCATCGGCCCCGAGACCATCGTGGTCAGATCGAGGATACGCACGCCGTTGAGCGGTCCGTTCATTCGTCCGTTTCTTTCCTGTTTGCGTTCCGGAGCTGCAGTGTTGCGCCCATTTGATAGTCGCGGACGAAATTGATTTCGCGGGCGCGCAAGTAGGCCGGCCGCCCGGCCAGCCGGTCCCGGTAGTCATGCAGGGCCTGCGGGATCGGAATTTCCAGCGTCAGCGCATAGTCGAGACAGGTCACCATCAGGATGTCGGCGACGCTCATGCCCTCCGGCATGAGCGATTCCACGCCGTCGGGAAACTTCTTCATCATGCCGTCGATCTGCTCGCAGAAATATTCCCTGGCCGATTCGATAGCGCGCGGCGCCTCGCCGTAGATATGCGCGAGTTGCAGATGCCGCCGGATCACATAGAGCGGGTGCGCGTCCAGTTCGGTCATGGCGAAGAAACACCATTCGTTCAGCGCGGCGCGACGCGGCGTATCGTCGGGCACGAAAAAGCCTTCGGGAGCCGGAAAAGTCTCGCTCAGATAGTTGATAATGGCCGCGCTCTCCGCCAGAACGAACGGGCCGTGCTCGATCACCGGAACCTTGTGCCTGGGGTTCAGGCGCAGATATTCCTCGGTCAGCGTCTCGCCGGTGCGCGGCCCGATCGGGCGCAACTCGTAATCGACGCCCATTTCCGCGAGCAGCCAGTGCGCGCGCATGGTGCGGGAGGTTCCAATCCCCCATACCCTGAGATCGTTCTTCGGCATGTTCGGATTCCTCTCGCTTTCGGCCTTGCAGCGTTGAACGGAATGGCAAACTGCCCCATCGCGGCGGGCCGATCAACGGTCCGGCCGGTGCGGAAGAGCGCTGCCGTTCGGCGGGGAGAGCGGCCCGGCCGCTACAGAACGCCGGAGTTGCGCCGCGCCCCCTGCGCAAGGACGCAAGGGGCGCCATGACGCTCGCTGCACTCGAAATGCGCGCCCACTTCGGGTAAGTACAGGCATTCACCCGTGAGGCGCGGCCCTTGAACCCTTTCTTTCTCCGGATCGCCACCGTCGCCATCGTCTTCCTGGTCGGAGGCGGCGCGGCCGGCCGCTTCCTGCTCGCGCCGGGACCGCAGAAAATCATTGTGCGCGAAACGGTCACCGAAAAGCCCGAATTCAAGGCCCCGGAATCGATCTATCTGAAATGGACCATGGCGAGCGCCTTTCCGGGCGAGACGCCGCAGTTCGGCACCCTCGGCAAGAGTTTCACCGTAAAGCTGCGCCGGGCCTCCGCCGGCGCCATGCAGATCGGCTTTGCCGAACCCGGCCAACCGATCGCCGCAGAAAAATGCTTCGAGGCCGTGATAGACGGCAAGGTGGAGGCCTGCTGGTCGACACCGGGCCACTGGACATCGACCGAGAAAGCGCTCGCGCTGTTCTCCGGCGTGCCGTTCGGACCCGATGCGCAGGAATATCTGGCCTGGTACTATTATGGCGGCGGCGAGGAGCTGCTCGACGAAATCTATGGCGGGCACGGACTGAAATCGGTCCTGTGCGGCGTCTCGGCGGCGGAAGGCGGCGGCTGGTTCCGCCAGGAGATCGCCGGACCCGGATACTTCAAGGGCAAGAAAATCCGGATTTTCGGCCTCGGCGCCCGCGTGATCGAGAAACTGGGCGCGACCGCGGTCCGCGTCGACGCGCAGACCATGAAGAAGGCGCTGGAAGGGGGCAAGATCGCCGGGGCGGAATATTCGATACCGCTGATCGATCTGAACATGGGCCTCAATACGGCGGCGAGATACTATTATGTGCCGGGCTGGCACAAGCCGGCGACCCTGCTGGAACTGCTGATCCGACGCGGCGTCTGGAACGACCTGGCCGACGCCGCCAAGACCATGATCGGGAACGCATGCGGCGATACGATCCGCGAAGGGCTGGCCGAGGGCGCCTCGCTCCAGCCGGCGGCGATCCGCGAACTGACCGCCAAGGGCGTCGAAATCCGGCAATTCCCGAAAGAGGTGCTCAAGGCGCTTTCGGACGCCTGGCAGCAGGTGGCCAAAGAGGAAAGCACCGCCAATCCGTTGTTCAAGCGGGTCTGGCGCTCGCTGATCTCCTTCCGGGAGGAATACCGGCTGTGGGACGGCAGGAGCCGGATACCGTGATTGTGGAGGGACGGATAGGAAAGCCTGGACTCTGGAACACCCTTCGATTATGTCTCGATTGAGATGTGATTTTCGCGTCGACGGAATAAAGGCGGCCCAACGGACGTTCCGTTTTCTCGTAAGGAGGAGGCCAAAGTCCCTTCGCGCCGCCTACCCAACCCGGGGCCGCCCTCTCTTGGGCGGCCCCAAGTATTTCTCGGGATCCGGAACGAATTTCAAATATCGGCCGAATACCCGATATTTCAGATCCCGCCATGACCTCTTCGACAGTTTGTTCGGGTAGGAAGGTCTGTCGCGCGTGACCTGATGCTCGGGATCGAGCGAATCGATCAGTGCATGAATCACGATCCCGTACCGGAGAAGTCTCTGGCGGTCCGATGTGTGGCGCGTACGGGAAAAAGTGTGCGCCAGTGGCGAAATCCACCTTCGCGCATCGGGTCGACCCTCCATCGACCTCACAAATTCAACAAACAGGATCGTCTGCAAAGGACCGTCTCTTCGGTCGGTCAGCATCAATTCCCCGACGGCGCGCTGCGATACCCTGTCAACGATGCGAACGCCGCGCGATTCGAGACAGTCCATGAACCTCTGGAGTTGCCGGCCGCGCAAATCCTTGACGATCGACACCGACAGCCCTTCGCGCCGGATAATCTCCATGTTGGCCCAGAATTTCGCCGTCAGGAAAATCAGACCGGCGAAATCATTGTTCTCGGTACTGTCCGGTTTGGCCTCAACGTCGCGCAGGCTCCGGAAATCCTCGCCTGCCAAGGACACGAGCTTTCCCACCAATTCATCCGCCGACTTGAGCAGCGGGTCCAAGTGTACATCGACAAATTTTCTCGCCGCCTCGGAACTCTCGGATCTCCGTCGCAGTTCCTGGTAACCGATGTCCAACAATTTGACGGTGAGACCGCCGCCTATCGCCGCTACCAGCAATCTGAGCCATTCATCGGTATCCATACGTCGATCTCTAACACGATATCAATCATTTATTAACCGATTTACTCGCACTCCTCTTGTCCCGGCGCAATAGTGACTGTCGAAAGACACCAGCCATGTGTCTCGCTGAATTCCAGTTGTGATGCTTCGAAGCCGGCCGGCTATTCCGCAGCCTGAAGCAGGGTCGGCCGGTAGCGTTCTTCCATCTCGCGGCGCAGTTGCACGGCCGGGTGTGCGCCGTCGACCGCCACGTCGGACCAGCGGACGACTTGCCCTTTCGAGACCGGGTTCACCAGCCGGACGCCGTGGGTGAGCCCCATCGGCAGCGCGCCTTCGGCCAGCGAGCGCGCCGCCGGCATCAGCGTGCCGGAAACCGTGTAGCCGCCTTCGCCGTCGAGCAGGTCGCCGGCTGCGAGGTCGCGCTTGGCGACCGCGGCGGCGTCGGCGCGCCAGCCGGTCGCCGCGCCGGTCGGCTCGCCGCGCAGCGCGACGCTGGCGACGCTGATGCCCAGCTCCAGGCCGATCAGGTGCCAGCGCTTGTACATGGCGGCGTAGCGGCCGCTGTCGTCGGTCTGCAGGCCGTATTCCATGAAGCAGCGCGCGATATAGTCGGTATCGGCCTCGAAGGCGACGAACACGCCGAAGCGGATGTCGTAGTCGATGGCTTCGCCGCTTCGGTGCAGGGAGGATATGACCTCGACCTGCCCCTTGCGGTCGAGCGCGCCGCCTTCAGACCGGGGCCGGCAGATATTCGGGATTTGGTCGATGCGGCCGGGCGGGTAGGCCAGGCCGTCCGGCGCCGGCGTCAGGCCGGTCGCGTTGGCGACCGCCGTGCTCTCGATCGCCGGCTTGGTGCCGTCGAGGAAGGAAGTGAACATCTTGGGATTGAGGCCGCCCTCAGCCGCCTGCTCCGGGGTCAGCCCGTAGCCGCTCCACACATTGTCCGGCGTGTAGAACCGGAACTCGGGCAGCCATTTGTGGCCCCGGCCCGCCGCGGTCACGTCGAAGCCGCTGGCGCGCGCCCAGTCGACCAGGTCGCAGATCAGCGCCGGCTGATCGCCGTAGGCCAGCGAATAGACGATGCCGGCCGCACGCGCCTTTTCGGCCAGCAGCGGCCCGGCCAGCGCATCGGCCTCGACATTGACCATGATAATCGACTTGCCGTGGCGGCAGGCGAGCAGGACATGATGCACGCCGGACGGCGGATCGCCGGTCGAATCGATGACCAGGTCGATCGCCTCTTGGCGGAACAGCGCCTCGACGTCCCCGGTAATCCAGGTTCCGCCGGACCGGAGGGCCGCATCGCAGTCCGCCGCCGCGTAGCGCTCGGCCGGCCAGCCGATGCGCGCCAGGTTTTCCCGGGCGCCGGCCGGGTTCAGGTCGGCGACGGCGGCAATATGGACGCCCGGCGTGCGGATCGCCTGGGCGAGGAACATCGAGGCGAACTTGCCGCAGCCGAGGATGCCGACCCGGACGGGATCGTCCTGCGCTTCGCGTTCCAGAAGGAGGCGGTGAAGGTTCACGCCGCCTGTTCCGCCGCCACCCGGGTCCCGCTCCCGTCTCCGGCATACGGCGTCATCGGCGCGAGCAGGCAATCGTCCGCCAGCGGCTCGATGGGCGCGAAATCGCGATGGGCGATCCAGTCCGGCCGCTTGAAGCGCCGGATATGGTTTTCGACGTGGCACAGCGACAGGTAGACGATGGTCCGGCCCCAGGGCGACAGGTTGGGCGACGAGGCGTGCACGATGTTGCTGTGGAACATGAGGACGCTGCCGGCCGCGCCCTTGGCCGAATAGATGCCGCCGCGTTCCGCCAGTTCGCTCACCTTCGCCTTGTCGAGCGTCCACAACGGGTAGCTGGTCGTCTGAATATCGTGGCCGGCTTCGTAGACGCCTTCGCGATGCGAGTCCGGAATGATCCACAGGGGACCATTGAACTCCGTCACTTCGTCAACGAACAACGCGATGTTCATGGCGCGCGGTTCCGGCATGAGGTCGTCGCGCGACCAGGTGCCGTAATCCTGGTGCCACTGCCAGACATCGCCGTCGAAGGCGGCCTTGGCGTTGACCTTGTACTGGTGCATGTACACCGGCCCGTCGACCAGCTGCATGACCGGCCCGATCAGGCGCGGATGGCGGCCGAGCCGCCGGAACGCCTCGTGGTAGAGATGCGCGGCAAAGGCCGTGCGCGGAGCGACGCTGTCCTTCTCGCGCACCACTTCCTTGCGGTCCATGGCATAGACTTCATCGGCCGCCTGCAGGAGGACATCCGCCTCCTCGGCCGAGAACAGGTTGGGCAGCATGAGGTAGCCGGTCTCGTGGAACCGGTCGATCTGGTCTTGCGTGAGCTTCATCGTCGTGCGCCCTTTGGACATCTGGGCCGGCCGGAACGGGATAAGGCAAAGGATAGGCGCACGGCCGCGCCGGATCAACGGCGCACAGCCGCAAGCCTGACGAACCAGCGACGCCGGCGGAGACCATGAAAGCAGCGTATATGAACGAACAGGGCGGCCCGGAGGTCCTGCAATACGGCGACTTGCCGGACCCGCAGGCCGGGCCGGGCGAGATTGCGGTGGACGTTCACGCCGCCTCGGTCAACGCCGCGGACTGGAAGGTGCGCTCCGGCAGCTACGCCAGGATTACGGACTTTCCCTATGTGCTGGGCCGGGATTTCTCCGGCGTCGTCGCCGAGGTGGGCGCGGGGGCGGGCGCGGGCGTGACCGACCTTGCGCCGGGCGATCCCGTCTTCGGCGTACTCGATGCCGGCCAGGAAGGCGCCTATGCCGAAAAGGTGGCGGTCAGGGCCGATCTGGCGGCGCGGAAGCCCGAGGGCTGGTCCCACGAGGAGGCCGTTGCGCTGGCGCTCGCCGGTCTGACGGCGATCGTTTCCCTTGAAGATACGCTGAAGCTGCAGGCCGGCGAGACCATCGTGATCCAGGGCGGCGCCGGCGGCGTCGCGGGCTTCGCCATCCAGCTTGCCAAACATATCGGCGCGACCGTCGTCACCACCGCAAGCGCGGCAAACCATGACTATGTGAAGGGCCTGGGCGCCGACCGGGTCATCGACTACCGCGCGCAGGATTTCACGCAGGAAGTCTCGGGTGTCGATGCGGTGTTCGAGACCGTCGGCGGCGACGTCGCCCGGCGCTCCTTCGATGTGCTGCGGCCCGGCGGCCGGGCGGCGTTCATCGCTTCGGGCGGCCAGGCGCCGAAGCCGCCGCGCAGCGACGTGACCGCCCTCCGGCCCAACGTCGCCCGCGCCCGGCGCCACATGGAGCGGGTCGCCGAACTGTTCGCCGCCGGCGCCGTGACCGTCCCGCCGATCCGCACCTTCCCGCTCGCCGAAGCGGCCGACGCCCACCGGGTGAGCGAGGGCCGGCACCTGCGGGGCAAGCTGGTGCTCAAGGTGCGGTAGGGTTGCTTGATTTCGACCCCGCACCACGCCAGATAATCCGCCATCGTTAAACACGCCTTCCCCGCCGGTCCGAACGGAGCGGTTACGCCATGACCATTGCATCCGGGCCTGTTTCGCTGACCGGCGACGCGATCCGCAATGTCGGGCGGGTGCTGCCCTGGCTGGCCGAAATACCGAACAGTCCGGATCGGACCCGGTTTACATCCGACGACTTCCTGCGGCCCTCGAACCGCGAGACCCGGAAAGCCGTCGCCGCGTTGGAGCGCAATCTTGGCGAACGCTACGAGGCTGTAAATTCTGTCGTCGCTGCGATGACGGACAAGCTGCGGACAGAAATCGAGTCGGCCCCCGCCGATACGGAATTGGATCCCGAAGGAACAGGCGCTCAGGCGCTCGAATACGCCGAGGATCACTTCCGAAGGGAGTGCGGCGAACTGCGCGACATCCGTAATGCGCTGGAACGCTCAGGAGGAGAGGCCGCGCATGGCGCAGGCATATTCCGGGAACTCGAACGCCTCGAAGAATTGTTCGCCGGAATTGTCAGCCAATGCCAGGAGATTCGCTGGCTTCTGATGATTGGCGACGGCGCTCTCGCGCCGACAACCGGCAAGACATTTACCTCAGGCGCGGAACTGGTCTCTTCGCTGACGGCCGAGTGACCTCGTGAATGTCCCGGTCCCGAAAATTCCGGCGTTCGAAGAACCGGCCGGACCGTTCCGGCGCCAGGTCAAACGGCTCCCGCCGCGGATGCAGCGGGAGCTTGCCACCGTCATCGACGAATTGCTGGCGGGTACGCTGTCTCGCGGAAGGCGTTACGAAAAACTGAGAGGCGGCGGCAATCTTCACTCGGTCCGGCTGACCCGGAATTACCGTTTCGTGTTCCAGATTCTGGAGAACGGAAACGCGAAACCGGTGGCCGTCGGGCCGCACGACGAAGCCTACCGCACGGCCTGACACTGCACGGTCATTCGCGACAGCGAAAGCTGGTGCGCGAGGAGCAAGCTGGTGCTCAAGGTGCGGTAGCCGGGGGTCGCGCCCAAATCCGCGCTGGCGCCGCACCGGAACCACCATCATCACCGAATCTCCTTTCCCGACCGGCGTCCAGGCTTGAACTGTAAGCCGCTACGGCTTACGTTTCCGGCAAGAAGAAGGAGGCTTCGATGGCGGTTCGGCAAGCCAAGACCGAGCGCGTGCAGATGCGTGTCGATCCCGAGGCAAAACGCATGCTGGAGCGCGCCGCGGCGCTGGAGAACACCACGGTGTCGGCCTTCGTCGTGCACAATGCACTCAAAGCCGCCGATCGCCTGATCCAGGACCGCGAGCGGCTCACCGTGAGCGAGCGGGACTGGAACCTGTTCTTCGACGCTCTTGTCGATCCCCCCGAACCGAACGCGGCGTTGCGTCGGGCGTTCGCAGCCCACGATCGTCTGGTTGCGAAAACCGCGGGCCGATGACATTCGCCATCGAAGTGCTGACACGGTCTCATGACCGGTCGCGCTTCGATTGCGGCTCCGAAGCGCTCGATCGATATATCCGCCAGCAGGCGTCGCAGGATGCGCGGCGGAAAGTGGCGCGGGTGTTTGTCGCCGTTCCGGAGGGAAGCCGGGAGGTGGCGGGATTCTACACGCTCAGCGCGGGAAGCCTGGCGAGAACCGCGCTACCGCCGAGGGAAGCCCGACGTTTGCCCCGTTATCCGGTGCCTGTGGCGTTGATCGGACGGTTGGCGGTCGATGGGCGCTGGGGCGGGCGGGGCCTGGGGTCGGCTCTTGTGGCAGACGCACTCCGCCGTGCGATCCGCGCCGGCGAGGCGCTTGCGGTCTATGCGGTCATCGTGGACGCCAAGGACGAGCAGGCCCGGATATTCTACGAGCGTTTCGGCTTCATCCGGCTGGCCGACGCGGAAAATCGCTTGTTTTGTCCCATCGCCACGGCGGAACGATCGATCGGCAGTTGATTCTCCGGCGCCGGGAAACCCGCCCTACACCCGCTCGATCACCATCGAGATGCCCTGGCCGACGCCGATGCACATGGTGCACAGCGCGTAGGCGCCGCCGCGGCGCTGCAGTTCGCGGGCTGCGGTCGCGACCAGGCGGGCGCCGGACATGCCGAGGGGATGGCCCAGCGCGATCGCGCCGCCGTTCGGGTTCACATGCTCCGCGTCGTCGGGCACGCCCAGCATGCGCAGCACGGCGAGGCCCTGGGCGGCGAAGGCCTCGTTCAGCTCGATCACGTCCATGTCGTCGATCTTCAGGCCGAGGCGGGCCAGCAGCTTCTCCGAGGCCGGCGCCGGGCCGATACCCATGATGCGCGGCGGCACGCCGGCGGTCGCCATGCCGACGACCCGGACGAGCGGCGTGAGCCCGTAGTCTTCGACCGCCTTCTCCGACGCCACGAACATGGCCGCCGCCCCGTCGTTGACACCCGAGGCGTTGCCCGCCGTCACGGTGCCGCCGTCGCGGAACGGCGTCGGCAGGCCGGCCAGCTTCTCGACCGTGGTGCCGGCGCGCGGATGCTCGTCCTTCCCGACGACGACCGGATCGCCCCGGCGCTGCGGAATGGTGACCGGCACGATCTCGGCCGCCAGGCTGCCGTTCTCCTGGGCGGCCACAGCGCGGGCCTGGCTGCGCGCGGCGAAGGCGTCCTGGTCCTCGCGCGTCACCTGGAATTCCTCGGCGACATTCTCCGCCGTCTCCGGCATCGAATCCGTGCCGTATTGCTTCTTCATCATCCGGTTGACGAAACGCCAGCCGATGGTCGTGTCGTAGATTTCGGCCTTGCGGGAGAAGGCCGTATCCGCCTTGCCCATGACAAAGGGCGCGCGCGACATGCTCTCGACGCCGCCGGCGACGGTGAGGTCCGCCTCACCCGTCCTGACCGCCTGGGCGCACACGCCGACCGCATTCATGCCCGACCCGCACAGCCGGTTGACCGTCGCGCCCGGCACGCTCTCCGGCAGGCCGGCGAGCAGCAGGCTCATCCGGGCGACGTTGCGGTTGTCCTCGCCGGCCTGGTTGGCGCAGCCGTAGACCAGATCGTCGATGGCTTCGGCGTCGACACCCTCGTTGCGCGCCATGAGCTCGCGGATCGGCACAGCGCCGAGATCGTCGGCGCGCACGGCGCTCAGGCTGCCGCCGTAGCGGCCGATCGGCGTGCGGACGGGGTCGCAGATAAAGGCTTCGGGCATGGTCGGGATCCTCCTGCGGCGGCGGGGTCATCGCAACTTCGGGGGCGCCGCCTGTCGGGCCGTCATATCGGCTGGATGGCGCGCCGCTGCAAGCCCCGTACGGTCGCCCCGCTCAGCCGCAGACCGGCTTCAGCAGCCACAGGATGAACTGCGGGAAGACGATGGCCGGCAGCGGGCAGGCTGGCGATGCAGCCGCTTTCAATCCAGTAGCTCGGCGATACGCCGTACAGACTGGACGGCGTCGCGGAACTTTGGGGTATCCGCCTCGGTTCCGTAAGACATCGCGGCGACGAAGCGTCCGTATTCGTCGGCGTATTCGGGATCGGTCGAAATAATGTCCAGAGCCGCCGCAACCCGCGCCGCCGGTGTCCTTTCGCGGCGGTCGGGCCTCGGCCTTTCTCTTGCGGCATCCGCATCCAGAGTGCGTCGCGACAGCTCGGCAAAGCGGGAATGATCGGTAGCGTGCGCTTCGAGCGCCGCCAAATCGTGCAAATGGCGGACCAGCGTGGGATCGTCATTCGCGCCACCCCGTTGCCGGGTCAACACCCGCCAGGTCAGAGCGCTGAGTTTGTCGGCCGCGGTCTCCGCCGGCGCGACACAGGCGGCCAGTGGAACTTCCTCCGCCTCCCTACGCGTCGCAGCCACAAGGGAGCGCAAGGGCCGCTCCTCCGGCGGCAATGCCGGGCGTAACAGTGACATTTCCAGCCTGATTTCCGGGCGCAGAGCGGAGGCAGGATCGAAGTTCGTCGGGTACCCGATCCGACACTGGAAAAAGCGACCCTCATTGCGGACAAGAATGTCGCTATCGTGGAGCGTCCGCCCGCCTCCTGCGCGAAGCGTCTCGATCACCGCGTTGCGATAGCTCCAACGTTCGGTGCGACCAATTCCGGCCTCGGAAATGACGAGCTTAAAGTCGAGGTCTTCGGAGAAGCGCCGGATCAGGCCGTATCCCTTGGACAAACTTGTGCCGCCGGAGAACACCGGTCGCAACCCGTCCTGCACGACGCCGACGATAGCCGCTATCGCCTGCGTCGCGTGCCAGTCCTTCTCCACGAAAGACGAGTCGACGCCGAGTTCAGCGGCGACGGCCTCAAGAAGCGCGGGGTCGGGAAGTGCGCTCGAAGACAGCGAATTTGCCATCGTGACCGATTTTGCGGGAAATACGGCCCTTGACGGCGATCATGCGGCCTGTCGGCACTTGTGTCGTTCTACCTTCGCCGTAGGCCCGCTCGAATTCCGATGGGGCGGTTTCGACATTCAGACGCTTCAGCGCCTCCCGGGCGAGCGCCGGCAAGGGCCTGGCGGGAACGATCTTGCCGGAAAACGGGGAGACGGCGGCGCGGGCGTAGAGGCCATAACCGATTCTGACGAGCCGGCCCTTGGCAGCAAGGCGGCGCAGGGCGCGGCCCACTTGGTCGTAATCCCCGAGATCTTCGAAATCGCGACGCAGGAAGACATCGCTCCTCTTGCGCGCAATTCGCTCGGCGATGCGCTTCTCCAGGGTTTTGCGCTTGCTGGGTTTCATGTCCGTAGGGTATTGCAAAAATACGACATTATCATGTTGCAGAAATACGACAATTTTGGCGCTTGTCAACGGCGCTGCCGGGTCGCCGACGGGGCTTCGGGCGGGGCTTCGGGACGCAGGGCCGCGGGCTGCGCCCCGCCCGCCGGCGCGCTACAGTGCGCCGGAGAGAACAACCGCCGGAGCCGCCGGGCATGACCGCATCGGAGACCAGCCGCCATATCCGCCTCGAGATGCATCCGGGCGACCGCGGGGCCGTCGCCCACCTCGTCCTCGACCGGCCGGAGAAGCGCAACGCGCTCAATCTGGAGATGTGGCGGGCGATCCCGCCGCTGGTCGCCCGGGCCGAGGCCGACCTGGCGGTCAAGGCCATCGTCGTGCGCGGAGTCGACCGCACGGCCTTCGCCGCCGGCGCCGACATAAGCCAGTTCCGCGAACGCTTCCGCAACCGGGAGAACGCGCTGGCCTACATGCAGGCGGTGAACGGCGCGGCCGGGTCGCTGGCCGACTGCCTGAAGCCGGTCATCGCCCTGATCCACGGCGATTGCGTCGGCGGCGGCGTCGAGATCGCGATCGCCTGCGACCTGCGCTTCTGCAGCACCGGGAGCCGCTTCGGCATCACGCCGGCCCGGCTCGGCATCTGCTACAGCATGGCCTCGACGCGGCGGGTCAGCCAGACGATCGGGCCGTCGAAGACGAAGGACCTGCTGTTCACCGGCCGGCTGATCGACGCCGCGACGGCCGAAGCCTGGGGCCTTGCCGACCGGGTCTGCGCCCCCGACGAACTCGACCGCGAGACCGCCGCCTTCGTCGAATCGATCTGCCGCAACAGCCAGTACAGCGTGCGTTACGCCAAGCGGGCGCTGCGCGAGATCGCCGCCGGCGCCGCCGAAGAGCCGGACCTGCTGCGCGAACTGCGCCTCGGCGCCTACGAGGCCGGCGACCTCAACGAAGGCATCGCGGCCTATCTGGAAAAGCGCAAGCCGGAATTCAGTTGGAACGGATAGACCGGCATACCCGGCGCTTATGGACGGCCCGGCGCCTTCGGCCTTTCGCCGGGTCCGGCGCCCGACTAACATCCGCAGCGCTTGGGGACCGGCCGAGCCGGACAGGAGGAGCGAAGCATGAAATTCGGACTGGGGCAGAGCGTGCCGCGCTACGAGGATCCGCGCCTCCTGCGCGGCAACGGGCAGTATACCGACGATCTCAACCGCCCCGGCCAGGCCCGCGGCCATGTCCTGCGCTCGCCCTACGCCCACGCCCGGATCGCCGCCATCGACTGCGCCGCGGCGCGGGCGGCGCCCGGCGTGCTCGCCGTGCTGACCCATGACGACTGGCAGGCCGACGACCTGGGCGTCATCGCCTCGTTGGCGCCGCAGTTGCTGCCGCTGAAGCGGCCGGACGGATCGCCAATCCACGAGCCCTACCGGCCGCCGCTCGCCGCCGGCGCGGTGAAGTTCGTCGGCGATCCGGTCGCCTTCGTCGTTGCCGAGACCGCGGCGCAGGCGCGCGATGCGGCCGAGCTTGTGGATATCGACTATGAGGAATTGCCGGCGGTGATCGACACGCCGGACGCGCTCGCCCCCGGTGCGCCGCTGGTGTGGCCCGATCTCGGCGACAATGTCAGCTTCCGCCAGACCATGGGCGATCTGGACGCCGTCGAGGCGATCTTCAAATCGGCCGCTCATGTCGTCACCGCCGAACTGCCGATCGGCCGGCTGGCGCAGAACCCGATGGAGCCGCGCGCGGCGCTGGGCGAATACGATCCGGTCGCCGACCGCTACACCCTGTGGACCGGCACCCAGGGCCCGCACGACAACCGCAACCTGCTCGCCCGCGACGCGCTCAAGGTGCCGATTTCCAAGCTGCGCCTGGTCAGTCCGGACATGGGCGGCGGCTTCGGCCTGCGCGGCGGCCTGTTCCCGGAGATGGCGCTGGTCGTCTGGGCGGCGAAGCGGGTCGGCCGGCCGGTCAAGTGGAACGGCGACCGCAGCGAGCATTTCCTAGTCGACGATCATGGCCGCGACTGCCGGCCGATCGCCGAACTGGCGTTGAACGAGGACGGCGATTTCCTCGCGGTGCGGGTGAAGTCCGTCGCCGCGCTCGGCGCCTATTGCAGCTTTTTCGGCCCGCTGCCGACCTTCGGCAACATGGGCGCCATCGTCGGCATGTACCGGACCGGCGCGGCCTCGGTCGACGTCACGGCCGTGTTCACCAACACCTGCCCGATCGGCCCCTATCGCGGCGCCGGCCGGCCCGAATCCATCTATATCTGCGAAATGCTGGTCGAGAAGGCGGCGGCCGAGCTGGGCTTCGACCGGGTGGAGTTGCGCCGGCGCAACCTGATCCCCGAAGACGCCATGCCCTTCAAGACCGGCCTGCAATACACCTACGATTGCGGCCGGTTCGAAGCCAACATGGACAAGGCGCTGGCCGCCGCCGACTATGCCGGCTTCGAGGCGCGCCGGGCGGAGGCCGCCGCGCGCGGCCGGCTGCGCGGCTTCGGCATTACCAACGCCATCGAGCAGTCGGCCGGCTTGGGCGACGAGGGCGCGGAAATCCGCTTCGACGCCGACGGCGGCGTGACGCTCACGGTCGGCACCCTCTCCCACGGCCAGGGCCACGAGACCGTGTTCCGGCAACTGCTGTGCGACACGCTGGGCGTGGACTTCGAGCAGGTGCGCTTCGTCCAGGGCGATACCGATACCGTGCGCCACGGCCACGGCACCTTCGGCTCGCGTTCCTCCGGCCTGGGCGGCGGCGCGATCCGGCTGGCGAGCGAGCGGGTGATCGAGAAGGGCAAGACCATCGCCGCCCACCATTTCGAAACCGCGGCGGAGGACATCGCCTTCGATGACGGCGTGTTCTCGGTCGCCGGCACGGACCGGTCGATCCGCATCGCCGAGGTCGCGGCCATGGCGCACAATTTCTTCGGCGTGCCGGGCGGCCTCGAATCCGGGCTCGGCGCGACCGCCAACTTCCGCCATCCCGGGCCGACCTTCCCGAACGCCACCCATTGCTGCGAGGTCGAGATCGATCCCGAGACCGGCGCCGCCGAACTGCTCGGCTGGGTCGCGGTCAACGACGCCGGCACCGTGATGAACCCGCTGCTGCTCAAGGGCCAGATCCAGGGCGGCATCGTGCAGGGCGCCGGCCATATCCTGCTCGAAGGCATCGCCTGGGACGAGGCCGGCCAGCTTATCACCGGCTCTTTCATGGACTACGCCCTGCCGCGGGCCGGCGACATGCCCTTCATCGAGGTCGAATCCAGCCCGACGCTGACGAAGACCAACCCGCTCGGCATCAAGGGCGCCGGCGAGGCCGGCTGCGTCGGCGGCATGGCCTGCACCATGATCGCGCTGCTCGATGCGGTGCGGCCCGCCGGCGTTACCGCCCTGCCGATGCCCGCGACGCCGAACGCGATCTGGCAGGCGCTGCAGGCGGCATGAGGCGGGGTGAGGCGACGGCCCGATCGGACGGCGGAGAATTGCAATCGTCAGATGAACGAACTAAATTAGTCATCTGACGAATCACTCTGAGAATCGAACCGATGCAGCTTCGAGCCTACGCCGTTCCATCGAATATGCCGGTGAGCGAAGCCGTACGCGTGGCGCGGCTTCTGGAGATCGACGGCCCGGACGATCTGAGCGACGTCGAACTCGCGGCGCGCATTTCCCGCGGTCTGCGTTCCGGATCGGCCCTGGCGCTCGGCGAAGCGCTCGGCAGGAACCGGGTGGTCGGGCCGGTGGTCCCGGAGGCGACGTTCCGGCGCGCACGCAAGAGCGGCAAAGCGCTGTCCAGAGAACACAGCGAGAGACTCTACGAGATGGGGCGGGTGGTCGATGCCCTGGGCCGCGTCTATCGCGGCGACCGGAACGCCATCGAGACGTTCCTCACCCGGCCGCATCCCCTGCTGGACGGCGAGACGCCGTTCGATGTGGCGCGGTCCAGTTCAGCGGGCGCGGAAGCCGTCCTGAACCTGATCCGCCGGGCCGAGGCGGGCATGGCCGTTTGACCGGGCCGCGAACCCTGCCGGAGGCGATGCGGGCCTACCGGATCGGGGATCCCGAAGGACGGTTTCCGGTTTGGAGCGCGGAAGGCGCGCGGCGCACGTCCGGCAGGTGGCACGAGGCCGGCGCGGCGGTAATCTACGCCTCGGCGAACTATGCGACGGCCATGCTGGAAACCCTGGCGCACTGGAACGGAACCCTGCCGCCGAATCAGCATTTCATCGAAATCGCCATACCGCAGGGGACCGGCTACGAAATCGTGACGGCCGACACGGTCCCCGGCTGGTCCGCGCCGGACGGGGAAGCCGCCCGCCGCTTCGGCCGCCGATGGTACAGGGAAAACCGGAGCGCAGTCCTGATCGTGCCGTCGGTCGTCGCGCGCATGGAGCGCAACATCGTCATCAACGCCCGGCACCCGGAGTTCGAGAACCTGACGGTCGGACCGGAAACGCCGGTGTGGTGGGACCGGCGGCTGTTTCCGTAAACGCCTTCGGTGGCCCGGCAGCCGATCCGCGGCCGGAACGCCCTTGCCTCGCGGCCGCTGCGGCGCGACCATGGGCGGCGACCGCGGCCGTCCGGCCGCACGACGCCATCGGAGGACCGGCGATGTTCGTATCGGATATTCTGCGCACCAAGGGCGGCTCCATCCATTCCGGCACGCCGGACATGACGGTCGGCCGGGCCGCCAACGAGATGACCGGGCGCAAGATCGGCTCCCTGCTCATTCTGGACGGCGGCAGCATCGCCGGCATCCTTTCGGAACGCGACATCGTCCGGGGCCTGGCGACCTTCGGAGCCGAGTGCCTCGACGGGCCGGTCACCCAGCTCATGACCCGGGGCGTCACGACCATCGGGCCGGGCGCCACCATCGCCCAGGCCATGGAAATCATGACCCAGGGCCGCTTCCGCCATCTCCCGGTGCTGGACGGCGACACGCTGGCCGGCATGATCTCGATCGGCGACGTCGTCAAATACCGCCTCGCCGAAGCGGCGCGGGAGGTCGAGGAGATGCAGAAATACGTCCAGGGCCAGTACGACTGACGCGCCGCCCCTTCGATCCTTCGATACGCCCCGGCCTTGGCGGCCGGGGCTACTCAGGATGAGGAAGAGCGGGGTGTTGAGGCGTTTGAACCCCCAACAAATTCCTCATCCCGAGTAGGCGCGCCAGTAGCCTGTCCTGAGCTTGTCGAAGGGCCGTATCGAGGGCCTGCCCTGAGCGAAGCCGAAGGGGGGCCGTATCGAGGGCGCCTGCCGAAGGGGCGGCCTTCGCCCGCTACGGCCCGCGCCGGCACCTGCCGTATTTGCCGCGCCCTTTCCTCGGCGTCCGTTTTTCGCCGCCGGGCCGGCCGCCCGAGCGGTCGAGCAGGGCCTTTGCCCGCTGGGCGCGGTTTTCCAGGCTGGCGGACGGGCTGAGGCCCAGGTCTTCGGCTTCGAGCCGGCGCAGTTCGTCGCGCAGCCGGGCGGCCTCCTCGAATTCCAGATTGGCCGCGTGCTCCTTCATCCGGGTCTCGAGCTCTTCCAGATAGCCCTTCAGATTGTGGCCGATCATGTGCGACTTGCCGGCGTCGCCGGTCTCCACCGTCACCCGGTCGCGCTCGTAGACGCTCTCCAGGATGTCGGCGATCTCCTTGCGGATCGATTCCGGCGTGATGCCGTTCTCGGCGTTGAAGGTCTGCTGCTTTTCGCGCCGCCGGTTGGTCTCCTCGATCGCCGCCTTCATCGAATCGGTCACATGGTCGGCATAGAGGATGGCGCGGCCGTCGATGTTGCGCGCCGCCCGGCCCATGGTCTGGATCAATGAGGTGCGCGAGCGCAGATAGCCCTCCTTGTCGGCGTCGAGAATCGCGATCAGCGAGACCTCGGGAATATCTAGCCCTTCGCGCAGCAGGTTGATGCCGACCAGAACGTCGAACACGCCGAGCCGCAGGTCGCGGATGATCTCGATGCGCTCCAGCGTATCGACGTCCGAATGCATGTAGCGGGTCTTGATCCCGGATTCGTGGAGATACTCGGTCAGGTCCTCGGCCATGCGCTTGGTGAGCGTCGTCACCAGCACCCGTTCGCCGCGCCCGGCGCGCAGCTTCGCCTCGTGGATCAGGTCGTCGACCTGGCTCTCGACCGGGCGGATTTCCACCACCGGGTCGGTCAGGCCGGTCGGGCGGATCACCTGGTCGGCGAAGACGCCGCCGGCCTGCTCCAGTTCCCAGTCGCCGGGCGTCGCCGAAACGAACACGGTCTCCGGCCGCATCGTGTCCCATTCCTCGAACTTGAGCGGCCGGTTGTCGATGCAGGACGGCAGGCGGAAGCCGAATTCGGCGAGCACCGATTTGCGCGCATAGTCGCCGCGATACATGCCGTGCAGCTGCGGCACCGTGATATGGCTCTCGTCGATGAAGACGATGGCGTGCTTGGGCAGATATTCGAACAGGGTCGGCGGCGGCTGGCCCGGCGCGCGGCCGGTCAGGTAGCGGGAATAGTTCTCGATGCCGTTGCACGAGCCGGTCGCCGCCAGCATCTCCAGGTCGTAGGTCGTGCGCTGTTCGAGGCGCTGGGCTTCCAGCAATTTGCCCTCGGCGTTCAACTCCGCCAGCCGCTCCTTCAGCTCGACCTTGATGCCGGCGATGGCCTGGCGCAGCGTCGGCTTGGGCGTCACATAGTGGCTGTTGGCGAAGACGACGATATCGTCCAGCGGCTCCATCTTCTCGCCGGTCAGCGGGTCGAATTCCCGGATGCTCTCGATCTCGTCGCCGAACAGCGACAGGCGCCAGGCCCGGTCCTCCAGATGGGCCGGGAAAATCTCCACCGTGTCGCCGCGCGCCCGGAAGGTGCCGCGGTGGAAATCGGTGTCGTTGCGCTTGTATTGCAACTCGACCAGCCGCTTCAGGATATCCTGGCGCGAGACCCGGTCGCCCTCCTGGAAGCGCGAGATCATCTCGGAATAGGCCTCGATGGAGCCGATGCCGTAGATGCAGGAGACCGAGGCGACGATGATGACGTCGTCCCGTTCGAGCAGCGACCGGGTCGCCGAATGGCGCATCCGGTTGATCTGCTCGTTGATGCTCGATTCCTTCTCGATATAGGTGTCCGAGCGCGGGACGTAGGCCTCGGGCTGGTAATAGTCGTAGTAGCTGACGAAATATTCGACGGCGTTGTTCGGGAAGAAGCTCTTCATCTCGCCGTAGAGCTGGGCCGCCAGCGTCTTGTTCGGCGCGAGGATCAGCGCCGGGCGCTGCATGTTCGCGATGACATGGGCCATGGTGAAGGTCTTGCCCGAGCCGGTGACGCCGAGCAGGACCTGGCTGCGCTCGCTGCCGCGGATGCCGCCGGTGAGGTCGGCGATGGCCTGGGGCTGGTCGCCGGCCGGCCGGAAGTCCGACACCACCTCGATCCGTTGCCCGACGCCGCGCTCGCGCAGCATCGCCAGCCGCTCCGCCTTGAGCGGCGGTTCTTCGAGGGCAAGCGGAAGATCGTCGGGCATGGGCCGATTATATACGGCCCGGCACGGCGGCGCGCTATCGGCAAACGGAGGCGGTGGCGGGCTGTGCGCGGGTTCGCGAAGTAGAGGCTGTCGGGCCGGCTGCCCGGACGGGCCTTCCCCTCCCGTCATTTCGACCGAAGCGATAGCGGGCGGAGAAATCCGGCCGGCGACGGAGGCCGGCCGGAGGCTGAAACTTCGGGCGTCGACGGCGGGCTGGCCGGTTTTCTCCACTCCGCGGGCTGACGCCCGCTTCGGTCGAAATGACGGGCAGGGGGATCGGCCCTCTGCCGGTCACTTCCAGCATTCGACGAGCACGGTGAACCCTTTCGTTGCCGCCGCCACGTCCTCCGGGGCGCGGGCCGTGCCGGACGGCGCCGTCTCGTAGGCCACCCCTTCGGAATCGAGGAAGGCGCGCGCCGTTCCCGCGCTTACCGCGAAATTGACATTCTGCGGAATGTCGCCGGTGGCGCGGGCGATCCTGATCGCGTTCAACTTCGCCACGACGACGCCGGCGACGTTGCCGGCCGCGTCGAGCACCGGGCCGCCGCTGTTGCCCGGCTGGACCGGCGCGGTGATCTGGATCAGCCGGCGGTCGTTGCCCGGCCCGGCCAGCGCCGCGACCGTGCCGGCGCTGATATTCACTCCGGCGGCGAGGACGCCGCGCAGCGGATAGCCGGCCACGACGACGCGCGCACCCGGCCTGACGCCGCGCCCGGCGCGGAACCGGGCGAAGGGCGCGCCCGCCGGTCCCCGGAGCAGGGCGAGGTCTGACGCCTTGTCGCGCGCCGCGACCGCAACGCGCTGGGCTGCCGCGCCCGGCGACGGCGGAACCCGCACTTCGGTACAGCCGCGCACAACGTGGGCGTTGGTCAGGATATGGCCCCCGGCGCTCACGCGAAAGCCGGAGCCGGTCGAGGCTTTCTTGAGCGCGCGGCGCGGCGGCGGGGAGCCGGCGGCGGCGCGCCCGATGCGCCGCAGGGCGGCCCCGACCGCGCTTTCCAGTTTCTCCGACACCCGGCCGTCCACCGGCAGCCCGGCCACAGCCTGGAAGGCCCGGATCGCGGCGCGGGTCTTCGGGCCGGTAGCACCATCGGCCGGGCCGGGATCGTAGCCCAACCGGGCGAGATCGCGCTGTAGCGCCGCGACCCGGCGCCGGCGGTCGCTGTCACCGTCCTCCGGCGGACGCGCCGCATCTCCCTCATTGGGCCGCCACGCCCGCGCCAGCCGCTGCGCCTGCGCCAACTGTGCGGCTGTCAGGAACCCGGCGACACGGTCACGGCCCGATACCGCACGTTCGCGGAGGTCTTTCTGCTCTGCGGAAGACCGGGAAGCCGCAAGGTTGAACCATTTGTGCGCCCGGACGAGATCCCGGCGGACGCCTTTGCCGTCTTCGTACATGTCGCCGAGATTGGCCTGAGCCCAGGCGTTGCCCTGCCCGGCCGCGCGCCGGAACCATTTCGCTGCTTCGGCATAGTCCTGCGGAACGCCTCGGCCGTTGCCGTACATGACCCCAAGATTGTTCTGGGCCCCGGCGTTACGCCGCTCGGCCGCGCGGCGGTACCATTTCGCCGCTTCGGCGTAGTCCTGCGGGACGCCATGGCCGTTGTGGTACATGGTCCCTAGATTGGCCTGAGCGTCAGCATCGCCCTGTTCCGCGGCACGGCGGTACCACTTCGCCGCTTCGCCATAGTCCTGCGGGACGCCGTGGCCGTCGGCGTACATGACACCGAGATTGTTTTGAGCGTAGGTATCGCCCTGCTCTGCAGCGCGGCGGTACCATTTCACGGCTTCGGCATGATCCTGTGGAACGCCATTGCCCTTTTCGTACATATAGCCGAGACCAGCCTGACCTTTGGCATCGCCCTGCTCCGCAGCGCGGCGGAACCACTTTACGGCCTCCGCATAATCCTGCGGAACACCTTGGCCCTCTGCATACATGTCCCCGAGATTGAACTGAGCGCCGGCGTCGCCCTGCTCGGCGGCACGGCGATACCATTTCACGGCTTCGGCGTAATCCTGCGAAACGCCGTGGCCTTTGTCGTACATGCGTGCAAGATTGTACTGAGCAGCGGCATTGCCCCGTTCGGCGAGGCGCCGGAAGCCGCGATAGGCCGTGGCGTAATCGCCGCGCTTGTAAGCTGCGGCGGCTTCGCCAATGGTCTGCGCCGCTGCCGGCAGGGCGGCAGCCGCGGCCAGGAAGAGCACCGCCGCCGCGGCAATGTAGCGAAGCGCCCGCATGGCCGGTCCTCCGGCTCCTCCCGCCGTTTTCCCACGGCCGGCAGACTACCGCCTCGCCGGCCGTCCCCGCAATGCGCCCGTGCGGCGGCCCCTTCGGCTTCGCTCAGGGCAGGCTCCCTCGATACGGCGCTGACGCGGCTACTCGGGATGAGGGTCTTTTTGTGAGATTTTACACCCCATTCCCTCACCCTGAGTAGCCGCCCCTGCGACGCCCTCTGCCCGTTTTACGCGGCGGCGGCCGGGCGGCGTATCGAAGGGCGCCCTCTAAAGCGGGCGCGCGCCGGGCCGGCGAAAGGCGCGCGCTCTTGCGCGGCCGCCGGCGCCGCGTTCGATCCGCCTCGCGTCACGCCGCCGGCTGCGGCTCGTATCGCTGGACGTCGATTCGATGTTCTTCCTTGCGGGCCTGTACGAGATCGTAGCCGGTCTGCCGGCGCAGCCAGAACTCCGCATTGGACCAGCCCGCCTTCTCCAGCCGAATGGCCATTTCCGGGGAGATGGCTGCGTGCCCGTTGAGCACCCGCGAGAGGGTGTGACGGGCCACGCCCAGCAGCTTTGCCGCTTCGGTTACGGTCAGACCGAGCGGCTCCAGGCAGTTCTCCCGGATGCTGCGCCCGGGATGCGGGGGATCGCTCATCGTCATGTTGCCGCCTCCTGCTAATGGTAGTCGAACCTAATGGTAATCGATCAGGTCGACGTCGTAGACATCGCCATCTTCGAAACGGAAGATCACCCGCCAGTTGCTGGAAATCGAGAGGCTCCAGTATCCTTTCAGGTCGCCCTTCAGCGGGTGAAGCCGATATCCGGGCAGGTCGAGGTCCGAGGGCTTGCGGGCATTGTCAAGGTCCGCCAGGGCGAGCGCCACGCGATCCGCCATGTCGGGACCCACCCGGCTCGGATCGCCACGCTCGTACAGGCGCTTCAGGCCGCGATGACGGATCCGTCGGATCATGAAAGTGTGTATCGCATACCGGTACACATATCAATCGGAAAGTCCGGTGCGATCTTTAATATTTATTCCGATTTTTTTACTTTTTTCCTTGACAGGCCGCTTCCCCCACCCTATATCGGGTCCGTCAACGCCTGAAGTGCGTCTGGAGCGGCCTTCGGGCGTCTTTTTTGTTTGCCCGGATCCGTCCCGGATCCGTCCCGGGGGTGCCGCCCCTCTATCCGCCGGCCAGGGCCCCGGGGCCGGCATCCGGCGCGGCGCGGTCGGGGAGGCAAGTGTAAAAAAACGATAGATAGACCGGTCTGTCTAATTTACTCTGGACCGGAAATGGCGGAATTCTGCGGTTTGAGCGGTATTTATAAATGATCGGTCGTTAAATAATTGCAGGATTAAATTCATTTTATGGATTTAATCCTGTGTCGGCCGGACGAAAGCCGTGCGCTCGGCTTCGACCTCCGCGCGGAAGCTGCAGCCTTCGAGATGGTCGTTGACCAGACCCATGGCCTGCATGAAGGCGTAGCAGGTCGTCGGGCCGACGAATTTCCAGCCGCGCTTCTTCAGATCCCGGCTCAGCGCCCGCGACATCTCCGTCTGCGCCAGCGCGGCGAGCGCCCTCCGGTCGAGCCGCTCGGGCCGGTCTTCCGGCGGCGTCTCGTAGCGCCAGAAATACGCGGCGAGGGAGCCGGCCTCCTCCGCCAGTTCGATCGCCCGCCGGGCGTTGTTGACGGTCGCCTCGATCTTGCCGCGGTGGCGGACGATGCCGGCGTCGCCGAGCAGTCGCTCGACATCGGCGTCGCCGTAGTTGGCAACCGTGCGAAAATCGAACCCGGCGAAGGCGGCGCGGAAATTCTCGCGTTTGCGCAGGATGGTCAGCCAGGACAGGCCGGACTGGAAGCCCTCCAGGCAGATCTTCTCGAACAGGCGGATGTCGCTGCCGACCGGCCGGCCCCATTCCCGGTCGTGATAGTCCCGGTAGAGCGTATCGTCGCCGCACCACCAGCAGCGGCGCCGGCCGTCGGCGCCGGTTGTCAGGCCGGCTTGCGCGATCGAGGGCGCGGTCAATGGACCACCCGTTCGCCCTCCGCCCCTTCGGCCGGATCGCGGCGGTGGGCGGCGAAGACGGCGTCCCCGGCGCTCACCGCTTCGCCGTTAATGGAAAGTTCGCCATTCTCGACGGTCACCGCAACGGCCGCGCCGTCGGCGATCCTGCCTTCGAGGATCTGCGCCGCAAGCGGGTCCTGCAGGCTTTTCTGGATGACCCGCTTGAGCGGCCGGGCGCCGAAGGCCGGGTCGTAGCCGGCGTTGGCCAGCCAGGTCAGCGCCCGCTCGTCCAGGTCGATCGATATCTGCCGGTCCGCCAGCAGCCGACGCAGCCGGCCGAGCTGGATTTCGACGATCGCCGCCATATGCTCGCGGCTCAGCCGGTTGAACAGCAGGATTTCGTCCAGCCGGTTGAGGAATTCCGGCCGGAAGCCGGCGCGCACGACCTCCATCACCTGCCCGCGCGCGGCGTCGACCGCCTCGCCCGGCGCCAGCGCGGCGAGGAATTCGCCGCCCAGATTGGAGGTCATGACGATCAGGACGTTGCGGAAATCGACCGTCCGGCCCTGGCCGTCGGTCAGCCGCCCGTCGTCCAGCACCTGGAGCAGGACGTTGAACACGTCCGGGTGCGCTTTCTCGATCTCGTCGAACAGCACGACCCGGTAGGGCCGCCGGCGCACCGCCTCGGTGAGCGCCCCGCCCTCGTCGTAGCCGACATAGCCGGGCGGCGCGCCGATCAGGCGCGAGACGGCGTGCTTCTCCATGTATTCCGACATGTCGATGCGCACCATCGCGTGCTCGTCGTCGAACAGGAATTCGGCGAGCGCGCGGGTCAGCTCCGTCTTGCCGACGCCGGTCGGCCCGAGGAACAGGAAACTGCCGACCGGCCGGTCCGGATCCTGCAGGCCGGCGCGGGCGCGGCGCACGGCGTTGGCGACGGCGCCGACCGCCTCTTCCTGGCCGACGACCCGGGTCCGGATCGCCGCTTCCATCTTGAGCAGCTTCTCGCGCTCGCCTTCGAGCATCTTGTCGACCGGGATGCCGGTCCAGCGCGAGACGACGGCGGCGATGGCCTCGGTGCCGACCTCTTCGTTCAGCATCCGGCTCTCGGCCGCGTCGCGGTCGCTCAGCTTGCCTTCCAGTTCCGGGATGCGGCCGTACTTGATCTCGGACGCCCGGGCGAGGTCGCCGGTCCGCTGGGCCTGCTCCAGTTCGATCCGGGCCTGGTCGAGCGATTCCTTGAGCTTCTGGGAATCGGCGATCTTCTCCTTCTCGGCCTGCCAGATCGCCGTCAGGTCGGCGCTTTTCCTCTCGAGCCCGTCCAGTTCGCCGGACAGCTTGTCGAGGCGCTTGCGCGAGCCGTCGTCGCTCTCCTTCTTCAGCGCCTCCTGCTCGATCTTGAGTTGGACGATCCGCCGGTCGAGCTCGTCGATCTCGTAGGGTTTGGAATCGACCTCCATGCGCAGCCGCGCCGCCGCCTCGTCCATCAGGTCGATCGCCTTGTCGGGCAGGAAGCGGTCGGCGATGTAGCGGCCGGACAGGGTAGCGGCCGCGACCAGCGCCGCATCGGCGATGCGCACGCCGTGGTGCAGCTCGTATTTCTCCTTCAGGCCGCGCAGGATGGAGACGGTGTCCTCCACCGTCGGCTCGCCGATGAAGACCGGCTGGAAGCGCCGGGCGAGCGCGGCGTCCTTCTCGATATGCTTGCGGTATTCGTCCAGCGTCGTGGCGCCGACGCAGTGCAGCGCGCCGCGGGCGAGCGCCGGCTTGAGCATGTTGGAGGCGTCCATCGAGCCTTCGGCCGCGCCGGCGCCGACCAGCGTGTGCAATTCGTCGATGAACAGGACGATGTCGCCCGCGGCGGCCTCGACCTCCTGGAGCAGCGCCTTCAGCCGCTCCTCGAACTCGCCGCGGAACTTGGAGCCGGCGACCATGGCGCCGAGGTCGAGCGCCACGATCCGCTTGTCGCGCAGGCTTTCCGGCACGTCGCCCTCGACGATGCGCCGCGCGAGGCCTTCGGCGATCGCCGTCTTGCCGACGCCGGGCTCGCCGATCAGCACCGGGTTGTTCTTGGTCCGGCGGGAGAGGACCTGCATCGACCGGCGGATCTCGTCGTCGCGCCCGACGATCGGGTCCAGCTTGCCCTCGCGCGCGTCCTGGGTGAGGTCGCGGGTGTATTTCTTCAGGGCGTCGTAGGCGTTCTCGGCCGTCGCGCTGTCGGCGGTCCGGCCCTTGCGGATGTCGTTGACCGCCGCGTTCAGGCTCTGCGGCGTGACGCCGGCGTCCTTCAGAATGTCCGCGGCCTTCGCCCCGGCGGCCATGGCGAGCGCCAGCAGCAGCCGCTCGACCGTCACGAAACTGTCGCCGGCCTTTTCGGCCAGCTTGCCGGCGCTGTCCAGCACGCGCGCGGTCTCCGGCGCGAGATAGACCTGGCCCTGCCCGCCATGGACCTGCGGCAGCTTGCCGAGCGCCAGGCCGGTCGCCTCCAGGGCTTGCAACGGATCGCCGCCGGCGGCGCGGATCAGGTTCGCCGACAGGCCCTCCGGATCGTCGAGCAGCGCCTTGAGCAGGTGTTCGGGAACGAATTGCTGGTGATTCTCCCGCAGCGCAATCGTCTGGGCGGCCTGAACGAAACCGCGCGCGCGCTCCGTAAAGTTCTCGAAATTCATTGTCTCTTCCCCTGTGGCATCCCCCGGCAGGCGGCGGGACAGGCAATGGAACAGGCAGGGCGGGACCCGCTTCGGCAGCATCCCCCCGGGCTATGTGGGGGCTATGTGGGGCGCCTGCGGACGGCGCACAAGAGACCGGTGTTGCAATAATGCCACAGCCGGGAACCCGACCCGGACCCGTATTGGAATCGCCGCGAACCCGCCGCTACAATCGACCGATGTTCAGGGAGTTCCGCATGAAATCTTTGCTGGCGCCGGCGCTTGCCGGACTGCTTTTCCTGATGTCGGGCGCCGCCGCCCCGGCCCAGTCCCGCCTGGTCTTCGACGACACCGCCATCGAAGTGGTGACGAAGAAGAAGCGCTACAAATGGCGCGTCCAGCAGGCCATTTCCGCCGCGCAGATGGCCCGGGGCCTGATGTTCCGCAAGACCCTCGATCCGTGGAAGGGCATGCTGTTCGATTTCGGCAGCCCGGTGCTCGCGCGGATATGGATGAAGAACACCGAGATTCCGCTCGACATCCTGTTCATCAGGGCCGACGGCACCATCGAGAGCATCGGCTACGGCGAGCCCTTCTCGCTCAGGATCGTCCGGTCCGGCGGCCCGGTGCGCGCCGTGCTGGAAATCCGGCACGGGACAGCGGAGAAACTCGGCATCGGGCCCGGCGACCGGATCCGCCACGAAATGTTCGGCACCCCGCTCAAGAAGCTGCCGAGCTACAAGCCGAAATCGCTGCGCCGCAAGAGCTGACCGCGGCCTCCCGAACCGGAATCCCGAACAGAAAGTCCGACATGAGCGATCTCTGGAAGAAGACCGCGACCGAAGCCGTCGCGCTGCTGAAGTCCGGCGCGGTCTCGCCCGCCGAGCTTCTGGATGTGCTGCACGCGCGCATCGAGGCGGTGGACGGCGCGGTCAACGCCCTGCCGACCCTGTGCTGGGACCGGGCGAGGGCGGCCGCCGAACGGGCGGACAGGGCGAGCGTCCTCGCCGGCCTGCCGGTCGCGATCAAGGATCTGGCGCCGGTCGAGGGCGTGCGCACCACCTTCGGCTCGCCGATCTTCGCCGACAACGTGCCGGACCGTTCGGACTATGTCGTCGAACGGCTGGAGGACCGCGGCGGCACGGTCTACGCCAAGTCCAACACGCCGGAATTCGGCGCCGGTGCGAACACCTTCAACCCGGTGTTCGGCATTACCCGCAACCCGTGGGACACGCGGCTGAGCGCTGCCGGCTCCTCGGGCGGCGCGGCCGTGGCGCTCGCCACGGGAACCGCCTGGCTGGCCCACGGCTCCGACCTGGGCGGCAGCCTGCGCACGCCGGCCGGCTTCAACTCGGTCGTCGGCCTGCGGCCGAGCCCCGGCCTCGTGCCGAACGGGCCGGACCTGCTGACCTTCCAGGACCTGGCCGTGGAAGGGCCGATGGGGCGGACGGTGGCCGATGTCGCGCTCATGCTCGACGCCATGGCCGGGGCCGATCCGCGCGATCCGCGCAGCTTCGCGCCGCCGGTGCCGTCCTACGCCGAAGCCTTGCGCGACCGCCCGGCGAGCCTGCGCATCGCCTGGACGCCCGATCTGGGCACGACCATCGTCGAGCCGGAAATCGCGGCCGTTTGCGCGGAAGCGGTCGCGGGTTTCAGCGGCCTGGGCGCGATCGTCGAAGAAGCCTGCCCCGATTTCGCCGGCGCCTACGACTGTTTCCAGACGCTGCGGGCCGTCTTCTTCGCCGGCCGGGCCGCGCCGCTGCTGGACGCGCACCGCGACAAGCTGAAGGCGGATGTGATCTGGAATATCGAAAAGGGCCTCGCGCTCACCGCCGACGACATCGGCCGGGCCGAGCGCGAACGGACGGCGCTCTACCACCGAGTCGCCGCCTTCATGGCCGGCTACGACCTCCTGGCCTGCCCGGTCATGCAGGCGCGGCCCTATCCGGTCGAGCAGACCACTGTGAGCGAAATCGCCGGCCGGAAGATGGCGAGCTACATCGACTGGATCGCGATCACCTTCTCGATCACGCTGACCGGGCTGCCCGTCGTCTCGCTGCCCTGCGGCTTTACGGCAGACGGGCTGCCGGTCGGCCTGCAACTCGTCGGCCGCCATCGCGGCGAGGCCGCCCTGCTCGCCGCCGCGGCGCAGTTCGAAGAGCTGCTGGGGCTGACCGCCCGCACACCGATCGACCCGGTAGTGCGGCATTAGCCGCGGCGGCGGGCCGCGTGGAATCGGGTCCGCCGGCGCTTATGTTGGTGGCGCAGTTTTCCGGGTATCGCCTGGCCGGCGCGCCCGCCATCGGAAATCGCACATCGTCAACACCACCGAACGGAGAGAGGGATTGGCATGACAGTCAGTGTTGGAGACAAGATTCCGGCCGCGAAGATCAAGACCATGACGGCCGACGGCATGTCGGAAATCGATACGGCCGAGTATTTCGCCGGCAAGAAGGTGGTGATGTTCGCCGTTCCGGGCGCCTTCACCCCGACCTGCTCGGCCAAGCACCTGCCCGGTTTCGTCGAGAATGCCGGGGAACTGAAAGGCAAGGGCGTCGACGAGATCGCCTGCATTTCCGTCAACGACGCCTTCGTCATGGACGCCTGGGGCAAGTCGCAGAATGCCGGCGACATCACCATGCTCGCCGACGGCAACGGCGACTTCACCAAAGCCATGGGGCTGGAGATGGACGGCTCCGGTTTCGGCCTCGGCACGCGCAGCCAGCGCTACGCCCTGGTCGCCGAGAACGGCACGATCACCGCCCTGAACGTCGAGCAGCCCGGCGCTTTCGACGTTTCGAGGGCCGAGGCGATCCTCGCCGGGCTGTAGTTCGCTCCGGCACTGCCGGAAGCTCCGTAGGGGAGGGCCTGAAACCCTCCCCTACCGCATTTCGGGCCGCCGGAATCGGCCAAACCTTTCTTTTTTCTCCGTTTTCCATTATGATCGAACGATAAAAAACGTTTGCAGAGGGCGGACATGCCCCGACCGCGCAGTTTCGATCCCGGCGACGTGCTGGACAAGGCCAAGGCCGTTTTCTGGGCCAAAGGCTACGAAGGGTCGACGATCAACGACCTCGCGGAGGCGACCGGCCTCAGGACCGGCAGCCTGTACAACGCCTTCGGCGACAAGCATTCGCTCTATCTGAAAGCCCTCGACCGGTACGGCGAAAAGGAGGTCGCCGCCGCGGTCGCGTGGATCGCGCGGCAGGATTGCCGCGGCGCGGAAGCGGTCGCCGGGTTCCTCGGGATGATCGCGGCGCAGGTCGAATCCGGCGCCTACAAAAACGGCTGCTTCCTGTGCAACGCCGCCACCGACCAGGCCGCGCACGATCCTGCCATCGCCGCCCGGGTCAGCGCCAACATGGCCCCGCTGCGCCAGGCGTTTCTCGACCGGCTGAAGAGCGATCCGCGAACCGCCGACGCCGCGGCGATACTCGCCGACTTTGCGCTGGCGACCTATCTCGGCATGTTCGTGATGATCCGCGGCGGCGCCGACGGCCCTATGGTCCGCCGCGCCGTTTCGGTCGCCGGTGCGGCGCTGAGCGTCTGAGCCGGCGAACCCCCGCCGCGCCGTATAGCGCGCCCGGCAAACGCCGGCTATAGAACGGCGCCATGGACCCGAATTTCGACGCCGCTACGCAGACCGCGCCGGCACCTGCCGGCGACGCCGTGCCGGTTTGCGTATTCGACGCGGCCGGGCTGAAGGCATGGCTCGCCGACCGGGAGCCGCGGGTTCGCGCCTGGGTCGAGTCCTCGGGCTTCGAGCCGAAGGCCGGCGCCGTCTGCCCGATCCCCGGCGAAAGCGGCAAGGTGGAGCGCATCCTGTGCGGCCGCGATGCGGACACGCCGGACATCTGGCGCATCGCGGCGCTGCCGGAGCGGCTGCCGCCCGGCGACTATGCGCTCGAGACCGGCGCCGACCCGGCGGAGGCCGCGCTGGGCTGGATGCTCGGCGCCTACCGGTTCGACCGCTACAAGACCGCGGAAAAGAAAGCACGGCCGATCCTCGGCCTGCCGGGCGGTATCGACCGCGAACGGCTGACCGCGACCGTCGAGGCGGTATTCCTGGCGCGAGACCTGATCAACACGCCGGCCGAAGACATGAAGCCGAGCGATCTGACGGCGGCGGCCGAAACGGTCGCCGGGCGGCACGGCGCCGATTTCCGCGTCACGGTCGGCGACGACCTGCTGGAGCGGAACTATCCGGCGATCCACGCCGTCGGCCGGGCCGCCGCGGACGCACCGCGGCTGATCGACCTCGCCTGGGGCGATCCGGACCGGCCGAAGGTCACGCTGGTCGGCAAGGGCGTGTGTTTCGACAGCGGCGGCCTCGGCATCAAGCCGGCCTCCGGCATGAAGCTGATGAAAAAGGATATGGGCGGCGCAGCGACGGTGCTGGGCCTCGCCGGCACGATCATGGCCCTTGATCTGCCGGTGCGCCTGCGCCTGCTGATTCCGGCGGTCGAAAACGCCATCGCCGGCAACGCCTATCGGCCGATGGACGTGATCCGCACGCGCAGCGGCACGACGGTCGAGATCGGCCACACCGATGCGGAAGGCCGGGTCATCCTGTGCGATGCGCTGGCCGAGGCGGCGGGCGAGGAGCCGGACCTGCTGCTCGATGTCGCCACGCTGACCGGCGCCGCTCGGGTGGCGCTGGGAACCGAACTGCCGGCGCTGTTCTGCAACGACGACGACTTGGCCGGCGATATCCTCGCGCAGGGCGAGGCGGCGGACGACCCGCTGTGGCGCCTGCCGCTCTGGCCGGGCTACCGCAAGCGGATCGAGGGCGACGCCGGCGACATCACCAACGCTCCGGAAGGCCCGTTCGGCGGCGCGATCACCGCCGCCCTGTTCCTGGAGCGGTTCGTCGGCGGTGCCGCCCGCTGGGCCCATATCGACACCATGGGCTGGAACCTGACTGCCCGGCCCGGCCGGCCGAAGGGCGGCGAGGCGATGGCCCTGCGCGCCCTGTTCGCCACGATCGAAGCACGCTACGCCTGAGTTCCGGCGGCCGCCCCCCGGCGGCCCTTCAATACCCCCGCGCCGGATCGACGATATTGCTCGGCGGTTCGCCGCGCATGGCCCGGCGGTAGTTTTCCGCGACTTCGGCCGCTGCGGTGACCGGATTCGTGATTCCGGCATTGTGCGGCGTGATGCGGATCTTCGGATGGCTCCAGAAGGGATGGTCCTTCGGCAGCGGCTCCTCCCGGAACACGTCCAATTTGGCGAATCCGAGCTTGCCCGAATCCAGTGCGGCGATCAGGTCCGCGTCGACGACATGGCCGCCGCGCGCCGCGTTGATGATGCCGCCGCCGAAGGGCATCAGGTCGAAAGCCCCCGCATCGAGAATGCCCTCCGTTTCCGCGGTCAGGGGTAGCAGGCAGACGACGAATTCCGAGCGCTGCATGAAGCCGGCGAACCCCTCCCCACCGTGGAAGCCGACGACGCCCGGAAGGTCTTTCGGCGTCCGGCTCCAGCCGGCGACGTCGAAACCCAGCTGTTTCAGCTTGCCGGCAGTATCCGCGCCGATCGCGCCGACACCCATGATGCCGACCCGGCGCGTGCTCGCGGCCGGATAGGAGACCGGGTTCCAGCGTTTCGCCGCCTGGTCGCGGTCGTAGCGGTCGGCGTCACGGTGATAGTGCAGCACGCTGTGCACGCAATATTCGCTCATCCGCGTCACGAGGTCCGGATCGACGAGGCGCGCCACCGGGACGCCGGCCGGCAGGTCGTCGTGCCTGAAGATATGGTCGACGCCCATGCCGAGGGACTGGATCAGCTTCAGATTCGGCAGGCCGGCGAGCAGCCCCGGCGGCGGATCCCAGACCAGCGCTGCGGTGATGTCCGCGACATCGCCCAGTTCGTCCGGATACAGCCGCACCTCGATCCCGCCCGGCTGCCGGACCAGCATCTCGCGCCATTTTCCGAAATAGGGGTCCATGTCGCCCCAGGAGGAGGCCAGAAGCAGCGTCATGGTCGAGCCCTTCTTCTTCGTTTCCCGCCGTGGCTCTTCACGCCGCGACGATGCCGGTCTCGTCGGCCTTGAAGTCGAAGGCCGCGTCCATCAAAGCCCTTGTATAGGCCGCCTGTGGATTGTCGAGCACCCGGGCGGCCGGGCCCTGCTCCACCACCTTGCCGTCGCGCATGACGATAACCTGGTGGCTCATGGCCCGCACGACCTTCAGATCGTGGCTGATGAACAGGTAGGCGAGGTCGTGGTCGCGCTGGAGCTGGTGCAGCAGGTCGATGATCTGGCTCTGGACCGACCGGTCGAGCGCCGAAGTCGGCTCGTCGAGCACCACGACCTTCGGCTTGAGCACGATGGCGCGGGCGATCGAGACGCGCTGGCGCTGGCCGCCGGAGAATTCGTGCGGATAGCGGTGCCGGGTATCGGGATCGAGCCCGGTCTCCTCCAGGGCGTCGATCACGGCCCGCTCCCGTTCTTCCGGGCTTCCCAGACCGTGGATCTTGAGCCCTTCCTCGACGATCTCGCCGACCGAAAGCCGCGGGCTCAGGCTGCCGAACGGGTCCTGGAACACGATCTGCATTTCGCGGCGCAGAGGGCGCAGCGCCTTCCAGCCGAGGCCCTGGATATCCCGGCCCCGGTAGACGATGGGCCCGCGGCTCGAGATCAACCTCAGCAGGCCGAGCCCGAGCGACGACTTGCCGGAGCCGCTCTCGCCGACGACGCCGACGGTTTCGCCGGCCCGGACGCGCAGGGCGACATCGTCGACGGCCTTGATGTGATCGACCGTGCGGCGGAAAACGCCGGCCTTGATCGGGTACCAGACCCGGAAGCCTTCCGTGGCGAGCATTTCGTCGGCGCTGTCCGGCACTTCCGGCGGCGTGCCCTTCGGCTCCGAGGCCAGCAGGCGCCTGGTGTATTCGTGCTGCGGCCGGCCGAACACGTCGGCGACGCTCCCCTCCTCCACGATCTCGCCCAGGCGCATGACGGCGACCCGGTCGGCGAAATGTTCGACCACGCCCAGGTCGTGGGTAATGAACAGGATGCCGAGGCCCATGTCCTTCTGCAGGTCTTTCAGGAGCTGCAGGATCGTCGCCTGGATCGTCACGTCGACGGCCGTCGTAGGCTCGTCGGCGATCAGCAGATCCGGCTCGTTGGCGAGCGCCATGGCGATCATTACCCGCTGGCGCTGACCGCCCGACAGTTCGTGCGGGAACGAGCCGAGGCGCCGCTCCGCCTCCTTGATGCCGACCTTCTCCAGCAGTTCCAGCACCCGTTTGCGGGCGGCGTCCTTCACCATGCCCTTGTGGATGCGCAGGATTTCTCCGATCTGCTTCTCGACCGTGTGCAGCGGGTTGAGCGCGGTCAGCGGCTCCTGGAAGATCATGGAAATCCGGTTGCCGCGGATGCGGCGCAAAACCGGCTGCGGCGCACCCATCAGTTCCTCGCCGCGGAAGGTTATGCCGCCGGCCGGATGGCTGGCCTGGGGATAGGGCAGAAGCTGGAGCACCGACAGCGCCGAGACCGACTTGCCGGAGCCGCTTTCGCCGACGATCGCCAGCGTCTCGCCCTTGTCGACATGGAAGGACACGCCATTGACGGCATGAACCGTGCCGTCCGGCACCCGGAAATCGACCCGGAGATTGTCGACGGTGAGCAGGCGTTCGGCGCTCATGGCGTCCGCCCCGCTGCGGCGAGGCCGGCGCCTGCCGTCGTACGATAATCCTCGGACCGGAACGTTGCCGAATCCGGATCCTGCTCCGGCGGCGGGGCGGCGGCGGCGACGCCCTTGCGCGGGTCGAAGGCGTCGCGCACCGCCTCGCCGATGAACACCAGCAGGCTCAGCAGGGCGGCGAGCACGAAGAAGGCCGTGACGCCGAGCCAGGGCGATTCGAGGTTCGACCGGCCCTGCTTCAACAATTCGCCCAGCGAGGGCGAGCCGGGCGGCAGGCCGTAGCCCAGGAAATCGAGCGAAGTCAGCGCGACGATCGAGCCGGACAGGATAAAGGGCATGAAGGTAAGCGTGGCGACCATCGCGTTGGGCAGCACATGCTTGAACATGATGGTGACATTGCTCGCGCCCAGCGCGCGCGCCGCGCGGACATAGTCGAAATTGCGCGCGCGCAGGAATTCCGCGCGCACCACGCCGACCAGCGCCATCCAGCTGAACAGCAGCAGGATGATGAGCAGCCACCAGAAATTCGGCTCGATGACCGCGGACAGGATGATGAGCAGATACAGAATCGGGACGGATTCCCAGATTTCGATGAACCGCTGCAGGGACAGGTCGGTCCAGCCGCCGAAATAGCCCTGGATCGCCCCCATCGCCACGCCGATGACGGTGCTGAGCACCGTCAGGACCAGCCCGAACAGGACCGAGAGCCGGAAGCCGTAGATCACCCTGGCGAGCACGTCCCGCGCCTGATCGTCCGTCCCGAGCGGGTTGGCGGTCGAGGGCGGCGTCGGCGACGGCTCGGGCAGGCCGATGACCTGGGAATCGTAGCGGTACGGGATGAGCGGCCAGACCATCCAGCCCTTTTCGCCGATCTTCTTCTGCACGAAGCGGTCGGTGTAGTCGGCCTCGGTCTCGAATTCGCCGCCGAAGGTCGTCTCGGCATAGCGGCTGACCGACGGCAGGTAGAGGCCGCCGTCGTACCAGACCACGATCGGCCGGTCGTTGGCGATCAGTTCGGCGAACAGGCTGAGGAAAAACAGGACGGCGAAGATCCAGAGCGACCAGAAGCCCCGCCGGTTGGCCCGGAAATTGGCCAGACGCCGCGCCGCGACCGGCGTGATCCGCCACCACAGGACCCTGTCTTTGCGGACCGGTGCGACGCTCATGCCCGGATACTCATGCCCGGATACTCATGCCTGGCGCGCCTCGAAATCGATCCGCGGATCGACCCAGATATAGGTAAGGTCCGTGATCAGCTTCACCAGCAGGCCGATCAGCGAGAAGAAGAACAGGGTCGCGAAGACCACCGGATAGTCGCGGTTGACGATCGCCTCGAAGCCGAGCAGGCCGAGGCCGTCCAGATTGAAGATGACCTCGATCAGCAGGGAGCCGGTAAACAGGATGCCGATGAAGGCGCCCGGAAATCCGGCGATCACGATCAGCATCGCGTTGCGGAAAACATGGCCGTAGAGCACCCGCCGCTCGCCCATGCCCTTGGCCCGCGCCGTCACGACATACTGCTTGTTGATCTCTTCCAGGAAGCTGTTCTTGGTGAGCAGGGTCAGCGCCGCAAAGCCGCCGATCACCAGGGCCAGCACCGGCAGCGCGATGTGCCACAGATAGTCGAGCACCTGTCCGACCGTGGAAAGCTCGCTGAAATTCTCCGACACCAGCCCCTTGAGCGGGAACCACTGGACCACCGCGCCGGTCGCGAACAGGATGACCAGCAGGATGGCGAACAGGAAACCGGGAATCGCGTTGGCGACGACCACGACGCCGCTGGTCCAGATGTCGAAGGCCGAGCCGTCGCGCACCGCCTTGCGGATGCCGAGCGGGATGCAGACCAGATAGACGATCAGCGTCGTCCACAAGCCCAGCGAAATGGAGACCGGCATCTTCTCCAGCACCAGATCGACCACCGGACGGTTCTTGAAGAAGCTCTGGCCGAAATCGAAGGTCGCGTAATTCGCGATCATGAGGGCGAAGCGCTCGTGGGGCGGCTTGTCGAGGTTAAGCTGTTTGCGCAGCTTCTCCAGCAGTTCGGGATCGAGGCCGCGCCCGGCGCGGGATCGTTCGCCCGGTTGCCGCTCCTGCCGGCCGACGCCGGTTTCCTGTCCGCGGGAGGACCCCGTCCGCTCCGCAACCTGATCGCCGCCCTGGCGCAGGTTGGCGATCAGCTGTTCGATCGGCCCGCCCGGCGCCAGGTTGATGATGACGAAATTGATCACCATGATCCCGAGCAGGGTCGGGACGATCAGCAACAGGCGGCGGACGATATAGGCCAGCATCTCGCGTTCCGGACCGCCGCTATTTCAGGCTCGCGATCCGGCCGCGCAGCCGGGCCGCTTTCGCCGGGTCGAACCACCAGGTCATAATATCCGCGCCGCTGATCGTCAGCTTTTCCGGATAGCCGAACTTGTCCCAGAAGACGATGCGGTCGTAGGGGATGTGCCAGTTCGGAATCACCAAATGCTGGCTGAGCAGCAGCCGGTCGAGCGCCCGCGTCCGCAGCACCAGACTCTTCCGGTCCGGCGCAGCGATCAACTGCTCCACCAGATCGTCGACCGCACGGTTTTGCAGACCGCTCCAGTTGTTGCTGGCCGGCCGTTTGGCCGCCGCCGTAGTCCAGTAGCCGCGCTGTTCGTTGCCGGGCGAGAGCGACTGGCCCCAGCCGAGCACGACGACATCGAAATCGAACCTGCGTACCCGGTTGACGTACTGCGAGAAATCGACCAGCCGGATGCGCATGTCGATACCGAGCCGTTTCAGGTTGCGCCGCACCGGTAGCACGATGCGCTCGAAGGCGGGCGAACGCAGCAGGATGGTGAACCGGAACGGATGTCCCGTTTTCGCATTGACCAAGCGGAAATCCCGGACGACCCAGCCGGCTTCCTTCAACAGCCTGAAGGCTTCGCGCAGGCCGGGGCGGATATTGCTGTCCTTGTAGACGGGCAGCGTATAGGGCGACGTGAACACCCGGTCCGGCACCGCGCCGGGATAACGCCGCTTGAGCTCCTGCAACAGCGCCAGCACCTGGCCGCGCGGCTTGCCGGGGCGCGACGCCAACTCGGAATTGTCGAAGAAGCTCCGCGTCCGCCGGTACTGCCCGAAAAACAGGTTGCGGTTGGTCCACTCGAAATCGAAGGCGTAGACCAGCGCCCTTCGCACCCGCCAATCCCGGAACAGCGGATTGCGCAGGTTGTAGATAAAGGCCTGCATGCCGCTCGGCTGGCCGGTCGGGAACGTCTTCTGAATGAGCAGCCCCTCGCGCCTGGCGGCGATGTCGTAGGCCCGCGCCCAGGCCGAGGCCGTGTTCTCGGCGCGGTAGTCGAACTGCCCGGCCTTCAGGGCCTCGCGCATCACCGAGGCGTCGAAGAAATACTCGTAACGGATCAGGTCGAAATTGTAATGGCCCACATTGGCCGGCAGATTCCGGCCCCAGTAGTCCTTGACCCGGACAAACTCGATCCGTCGGCCGGGCGAGACCTTGCCGATCCGGTAAGGGCCGCTGCCGAGCGGCGGATCGAGGGAGAATTTCGAGAAATCCCGGTCTTTCCAGTAGTGCTTCGGCAGGATGTTCAGGTCGCCGGCGACGATCAGCGGCAGCTCCCGGTTCGTGCCGCCGCGGAAGGTGAATTTCACGGAACGCGGGCCGGTTTTCTCCATCCTGACGACATCGCGGAAATAGTAGCGGTAAAACGGCCTTCCCTGCTCGCGCAGGATGTTCATGGAGAAAATAACATCCTCGACGGTCACCGGCTTGCCGTCGTGCCAGCGCGCCGCGGGATTGAGCGTGAACTCGATCCAGGTCCGGTCTTCCGGATAGCGGATCGATTCGGCGAGCAGCGGATACAGCGTGAACGGTTCGTCGTCCGCCCGGCGCATCAGCGTGTCGTAGATCAGCCCGGCGCCACTCGCCGCCGTTCCCTTGACGATATAGGGGTTGAGGCTGTCGAACGTGCCTTGGGCCGCCAGCCACAGGCTGCCGCCTTTCGGCGCCTTCGGGTTGACGTAGTCGAAATGCGGGAAGCCCGGCCGATATCGCGGCGCACCGTGCATGGCGATGGCGTGGCCGGCGACGATGCCGGCCGCCGCCGCGGCCTGGTCGGCGCTGGCCGGCGGCGAAACGGCACTCAGCAGGGCCGGGACGACCACAATCGCAACGATCCGACGCATGGGGCTATACGCATTCAAGCGGCGAAAAAGTAAAGGGACAGGATGCGGCGCGCCGGCTGCGGGGGACGGCCGGCCCGTCTACCACGGCTCCCGGTAGGGCCGGAGTTCGACGTTGAAGCTCCAGGTGCTGCGCGGCTGGTGGGCGATGTGGAACATCTCGCCGGCGATATCCGGCGGTTTGGCATAGGCGTCGTCCGGCCGGTCCCCGCCCATCCGCTCGCGCACCCACGGAATGTCGATCATCGCATCGACGGTGACATGGGCGACGTGGAGCCCTTTCGGCCCGAGTTCCCGCGCCAGCGCCTCGGCGAGGATGCGCTGGCCCGCCTTGGTCGGCGCGAAGCCGGTGAAATGCGGCTTGCCGCGCCAGGCGCCGGTATTGCCGGTCACCAACAGCGCAGCGTCGCCGCGCTCCACCATCGCCGGCGCCAATTCTTGCGCCGCGACCAGCAGGGAGGACACGTTGACCCGAAAGGTGCGCTCGAAGTCGCCGATATCGATGTCCCGGTAGGGCGCGAAGACCGCTTGGGCGCCGTTATAGATCGCCACTTTCGGCACGCCGAGATCGGCGACGATTCGCTTCAGCGTCGCCCGCAGCGCCTCATGGTCGGTTACATCGCAGGGATAGGCGCAGCTGCCGGCGACCTCGCCGGCGATCCGCTCCAGCCGCGCTGCCTTGCGCGCGACCATGGCGACGGCATAGCCGCCCTCGGCGAAGCGCCGGACCAGCGCCTCCCCGGTGCCGGGGCCGACGCCGATGACGAGGCAGGCGGGTTTCCGGTCCGTCATGCCGTCGCCCTAGGATTTGGCGTCCAACCACATGTCGAGATAGCGGATGCGGTCGTGGCCCCAGAAGGGTTCGCCGTCGGCGACTATGTAGGGCGTACCGAATATCCCGGCCTCTGCGGCTTCCCGGCTCGCATTGGCGCAGGCTTCCGCCGCCGTTTCGTCGTCGGCTGCGGCGTCGACGTCGGCCGCCGGGACCCCGGCCGCAGAAGCGACTTTTTTCAGCGCGTCCGGCTCTGTCAGTTCGGCGCCTTCGGCCCAGTAGCCCTGCATCAGCGCGGCGGACAAGCGGCTGGCCAGCGCCACGTCCTGCAACCGGATACGCCAGATCAGGTGCCGCGCATGGCTGAGGTCGCCCCTGGGAAAGGACTTCGGGATGTTGAGCGGCAGGCCGAGCAGGCCGGCGGTGCGGGTGAAATCCTTCTTGATGTAGCGGCCCTTGGCGATCGGATTGCCGATCGGCATGTAGTCGTGAATTTTCCAAACCGCCATCAGCGAGACCGGCACCCAGTCGATGTCGCGGCCGTGCTTCGCCGCGACCCGCTGCAATTCTGCGATGCCCAGATAGGTGTGGGCGGAGGGAATGTCGAAATAGAGGGTAATCGGGTCGGCCATGCTTCGGTCTCTTCGGTATAGCGATCGCGCCAAGCAATCAGGTCGGCAGCGAACGCGCAACCCCTGCGATTGCGTCGAACGCGCCCGCGATATCCTCTTCCGCCGCGTCGAACTGGCCGGCGACAAACCGGATCGCCACCTGGCCTTCGTGAACCGTCTGGGTCAGGTAGATCGCGCCGTCGTCGTTGATCGCGTTGACCAGCCGCAGATTGAGGTCGTCCAAGGCGTCTTCCGGATTGCCGTCCGGCGCATAGCGGAAGGAAAACAGCGACAGGACCGGCGCGGTGACGATCTCGAAATCCGGCTCGGCCGCCAGCCGCGCCGCCAGCTCCCCGGTCCAGCGGACATGGTTGCGGATGCGCCGGCGCAGCCCCTCCAGCCCATAGGCGCGCAGCAGGAACCAGACCTTGAGCGCCCGGAAGCGGCGGCCCAGCGTGACCGACCATTCGCTGAAATTGACGATGCCGTCCTTGCCATGGGTCTTGAGATATTCCGGCTGTATCGCCAGCGTGCGCACCAGCGTCTCCGGAGACCGCACGAAATGCGCCGAACACTCCACCGGCGCGCCAAGCCATTTGTGCGGATTGAGCACGATGCTGTCGGCGAGCTCCACGCCGTCCCAGAAATGCCGGAATTCCGGGCAGATCATGGCAGAGCCGGCCCAGGCGGCGTCGACATGGCTATACAAGCCCTCCTCCGCCGCGACGGTGCAGACGGCGCGCACATCGTCCATCGCGCCGACCGAGGTGCCGCCGACGCAGACGACGACTCCGGCCGGCGTCAAGCCGGCCGCCCGGTCGTCGCGGATCGCCCGCTTCAGCGCGGCGACATCCATGGCCAGCGCTGCATCGGTGGGCAGCTTGACAAGGTTGTCCTGTCCGAGCCCGGCGACCCAGAGGGCCTTGTCGATCGAGCTGTGGGTGTGGGCCGAGGCATAGATCCGCAGCGGCGCCCGGCCGAACAGCCCTTCCCGGTTGCCCTGCCAGTCGAGCGCACGCTCGCGCATGGTCAGCACGGCGCACAGGGTGGCGGTCGAGGCCGTATCCTGAAATACGCCCCGGTATTCTTCCGGCAGCCCGACCGCCTGGCGTAGCCAGTCGACCATCCTGATTTCAAGCTCCGTCGCCGCCGGCGATGTCTGCCAGAGCATGCATTGCGCCGCCATCGCGCCGGCAAGCTGCTCGGCGACCGCCGCGGCGGGCGCGGCGTTGGACGGGAAATAGGCGAAGAAGCGCGGATGCTGCCAATGGGTCATGCCGCCGGGGATCAGCCGCTCGAAATCGGCGAAGATGTCCGTCATGTCGTCGGCGGATTCCGGCGGCGCCTCCGCAATCGCAGCGCCGATCTCGCCGGGCATCGTCTGTGACCGCACCGGGCGGTCGCGCAGCGTCTCGCGGTAGTCGGCGCTCCAGTCCGCCGCCTTGTGCGACCAGTGGCGAAAATCGAAATCGTCCATATCCGTCATCCTCGGCCCGTTTCCCGGGTCGGTTGCCCGATGTCCCGCCGCCCGGACCGGGTGGCTGCGGAATCGGGTGACGTGGTAACGCTTGCGCCGAACGCGGGAAAGACGGTAGCGCTCAGATCAGGACGCAGGTCGCGACGAGACCAAGCAGGCAGAACAGCAGGAGCATCAACATCCAGGGCATCGGCGCGCTACTTCACGACCAGGTCGAGCGGAGCCGCAGTCAAGACCTCGCATCCCGCCGCGGCGACCGCCACGGTCTGGCCGGTCGTCATGGCGAGGCCGGCATCCGAATCGAAGATGATGATGTGGATGAAGAAGACCATGCCCGGCGCGGCTTCCACCGGGTTGCCGCGGAAGAACATCGGCCAGTCCATCCAGTTCGGCGCGTAGGTGGCGCCGAGGGAATAGCCGCAGGCGTTGAGCCGGTGCGCCTGCATGCCGGCGGCGTCGACAACCCTTGCATGGGCATCGAACACGGCGCCGATCGGACGGCCGGGGCGGAGCGCGTCCTTTGCCGCTTCGAGCGCTTCGACGGCGACCCTGTGCATCGCGACCTGCCGGGCCGGCGGTTTGCCGATGCACAGGGTGCGCATCAGGCAGGCGTGGTAGCGCCGGTAGACGCCGGCGAACTCCAGCGTAAGCTGATCCTGCGCATCGAGATGCCGGCGGCCGGTGAAGTACCGGCACAGCAGCGCCTGCGGCCCCGAGCCGACGATGAACTCGTTGCCGGGATAATCGCCGCCGCCGCGGAACACGGCGCCCTGCATCGCGGCGAGGATATCGCCCTCGAAAGCGCCCGGTCCGGCGAAATCGACCGCTTCGTCCCACGCCGCATCGGCCAGTTCCGCGGCGCGGCGTACATAGGTCATCTCTGCAGGGCTCTTGATCAGCCGCAGCCGGCTGACCAGCCGCGAGGCATCCTCGAGCCGGCAGAAGCCGTCCAGCGCCGCCTCGACGGCGCGCCCGTTGTTTGCCGTAAGGCCATAGGCCTCCCACTCCACGCCCAGGCGTTTGCCGCGGCAGCCATGCCCGGCGAGTATGTCGCGCAGTTGTTCCGCCGGGCCGGCGTCCTCCCGGTCGACCCAGATGCGGATGTCCTCGATCACGGAGGTCTGCTCCGCCTGGCGCAGGTCCGGTGCGCGGGTGAGCAGCGTCATCGCGCCGTCGGCGCCGAGATAGAGGCACTGGAAAAAGACATAGCCGAACGTGTCGTAGCCGGTCAGCCAGTACATCGATTCCTGGCGGAAGCACAGGAGCCCGTCCAGCCCCGCCTCGACCATCGCTGCGCAGGTTCGCGCCCGCCGGTCGGCCAGTTCCGCTTCCGAAAAGTGCAGGGGCATTATCCGGCCTCCGCGGTCAGGCAGATCGCCGAGACGTTGCGGCCGTAATCCCGATGGCCGCGATGCGTGTTGCGCCGGTAACTGAACAGCGTGTCCGGGTTCGCATAGGTATCGAGCCCGGTATCGTACACGGCGGCGAGGCCGACGGCCTCCAATTGCGCAACGATGTAGCCGGCCAGATCGAACTGATAGTGTCCGGCCCGGTCGCCGGACTCGAAGAATCGTGCGTTGGCAGGGTCCTGCTCCAGAAACGGCGCGGGAAACTCCGGGCCGACTTCATAGGACGGCTGCCGGATGCACGGGCCGAGCGCCGCGACGGTCCTCGACCGGTCGGCGCCCAGCCTTTCCATTGCCTCGATCGTCCTGGCGAGCACGCCGGCGAGGGCGCCTTTCCACCCGGCGTGGGCTGCACCGACGACCCGGGCTTCGGCGTCGGCAAGCAGGATCGGCCCGCAGTCCGCCGCCAGGACGCCGAGCCCGATGCCGGGCCGGTCGGTAACCATGGCGTCGCAGCGCGGCCGGGTCTCGCGGGTCCAGGGTTTCGTGACGGCGATCGCCCGGTCGCTGTGGCACTGGAATGCGGAGACGAGAGCGGTCTCCGCGACCCCGAGCTCCCCGGCCACACGCCGCCGGTTTTCCCCGACCGCGCCGGGTTCGTCGCCGGACCCTTGCCCGCCGTTCAGCGAGGCGTAGATGCCGCTGCTGACGCCACCCCGGCTGCCGAAAAAGCCGTAGCGGATGCGGGGCAGCCCGTCCAGCGGCGGCGCCGAAGCGACCGCAAGCGATCGGCGGGCGACGGATTTTTCGGCCTCGGCAAGCTCTACAGTTGTCACCCTCGCATCCTCCTGCCGCGCCGATCTGCCGGCTCCGCTGCCGCCGAGACCTGCCGTTGCACGGCGAATGTTGCCGAATACCGTCGCCCCGTGCAAACCGGCGGGCGGCCGCGGGCCATACGCCCGTCGGCGACCGTCACGGCGAAAATCCGGGTAGAGGAGCGCGGGACGGCGCGGCGACCGCCATCGCCTTGAAAGCCGTTCCCATCCCTGCCGGATCGAGCAGCCTGTCGATAGCGGCGTCGATGGCCGCAGCGTCATCCGACGATGCCGATGCCTTGAGCGCCGCCCGGCGCGCTTCGATTCCCAGGGATTGCAGAAAGCCGGCCTGTCCGACCGGACCGAGAACCGTGGCGCCCGCCTGTTCGGCCGCCCTGCGAAGCCGGCCGAAATCGACATCCACGCTCAGGTCGGTCGCCCCGATGCCGCCCAGCGGATCGACCAGCCTGTGTCCCCTGATTCCGCGAAGCGTCGACCGGCCGGCAGGAAGATTGTCGCCGTAATCGACAAACAGAGCGGCGCCGCCGCGGTCGACGAGCCGGCGCGCCACCTCGCGGACGAAGGCAAGGGCGTCGGGCTGAGTTTCCCAGATCCCGCCCGTTTCGGCCGTCTCCGGCAGCGACAGGCCGGAAGCCGCAACGGCAGCGGCCGGATCGTCGCCGGCGGCGAAGACCAGCCCGCCGCCCTCTCCGAGCGCGACCGTCCGTTCGCGCCAGCCGACCGGCGTCATGACGAACTGCCGGACCGGCAGGGCATCGAGAAACTCGTTGGCGATCAGAAACAGCGGGCCGTCCGGCAGCCCGTCCAAGCCCTCGACCCAGACCGGCGCTGCCTGGTCCAGGGCGGCGGCCTGTGCAGCGCGCAGCGTCTCGTTACTCTCGATCAGGCAAACGCGGGCGGCGGCGGCGAATCCGGGGATGACGCGCCGGACCGCCCGCAGGGCATCGGCCATCAGCACGCCGCGGCCGGGGCCGGCCTCGCACAGGATACAGGGATCGGGCCGTCCGGCCCGGTCCCACGCGCCGGCCAGCCACAGGCCAACCAGTTCCCCGAAAACCTGACTGACTTCCGGCGCAGTAATGAAATCGCCACTCCGCCCGATCGCTGCCGCGCTCCGATAGTAGCCGTGCTCGGGATGCTGCAGGGCAAGTGCCATGAACCGGGAGACCGGCACGGGCCCGGTCTGCGCGATCATGCGCCGGACCAGCCGGTCGAGCGGCGTCACTGTTTGTCCGCCGCCGAGTTGACGGCGACCGCCGCTTTTTTTTGTGCGCGCAGGATCAGCCAGACGCCGAGGGCGACCAGCGGCAGCGACAATAGCTGCCCCATCGTGACGAAGCCGAACGGGAAGCCGCTGTCGGGCAGGAAGGCATCGGGCTGGCGGAAGAATTCCACGACGAAACGCGCAAGCCCGTAGCCGGCGCAGAACAGGCCGGCCAGTTCGCCCGGCCGGTCGAGCGCGCCTGACCGCCGGCGCCAAAGGTTGATAGCGACAAGCAGCAGCAGCCCTTCGAGAAAGGCCTCGTAGAGCTGGGACGGGTGGCGCGGCAGCGGCCCGCCGCCCGGGAAGACCATCGCCCAGGGGACATCGCTGACGCGGCCCCAGAGTTCGCCGTTGACAAAATTTGCCAGCCGGCCGAGCAGCAGCCCCAGCGGCACGGCGCACGCCGCCAGATCGCCGACGGAGAACATGTCGATGCGCCGCTTCCGGCAGAACAGAACGATCGCCAAGACAACGCCGATCAGCCCGCCGTGAAACGCCATGCCGCCCTGCCACAGGGCGAAAATCCGCTCCGGGTTCGCCAGGTAGAAGCCCGGCTTGTAGAACAGCACATAGCCGAGCCGGCCGCCGACGATCACGCCAAGCGCCGCCCAGAACACCAGGTCGTCCACCGCGCGCTCGTCCATGATCCGCGATCCGGCCGGCCGCGTGCCGGCAAGGCGGCGCATGAACCACCAGGCGAAGGCCAGCCCGCCGACATAGGCCAGCGCATACCACCGGATTTCGACAGGCCCGAGCCGGACCAGCACCGGATCGATAGACGGATAGGAAAGCGCGAGGAGGATCGGATCCATCGGCGGTCGGCAACAGGGATCGTCGGCCGGGCAAGTGCGGATCGTGTCAGCCGGGACACGGCCAGCCATTCAAGGACAGCCGGATCCGGCGACGGGAACGCGGTCGCCTTATACGTTCGGAGCCGGACGGCGGCAATGTTCCGGTTTGGGCGTTGCGCCATTCCTGCGTATAGAAAGCCGCATGAGACTCCTGTCCACCCTCATTGCGGCCGTGTTTCCGCTCGCAGCGCCGGCGCAGGCGAAGATCGGCGAGAACGGCGTCGTCTTTGCCGCTGCCAGTCTGAAAGAGCCGCTGGACCGGGCAGTCGCCCTGCTGGTTGCGCAACGGCGCTGCGTTGCGCCGGGCGGTACGGTCCGCGTGTCCTATGCGTCGAGCGGCATTCTCGCGCGCCAGATCCGGTTCGGCGCGCCGGCCGACCTGTTCATCAGCGCCGATCCGCGCTGGCTGGACTATCTCGAACAAAGCGGATGGATCGATCCGGCGCCGGCGGCGCGGCGCACGCTGTTCACCAACCGGCTGGTCGCGATTGCGCCGGGCGCCGCCCGCGGGCAGGCCGGGCCGCTCGCGCCGGGCACGGCCACGGCGCGCCGCCTGGGAGGGGAACGGCTGGCCATCGGCGACCCGGGCCACGTCCCGGCCGGGCGCTACGCCAGGGCGGCGCTTCAGTCCCTCGGCCTGTGGCAGCGCGCGCGGCGCAATATCGTGCTGGCGGCGAACGTTCGCGTCGTGTCGGCCTATGTCGCCCGCCGGGAAGCGGCGCTCGGTATCGTGTACGAGACCGACGCGATCGCCGAACCGCGCGTCCGCATCGCCGCCCGCATCCCGGCAAGTGCCCATCCGCCGATCCGCTACGAGGCCGCAGTCGTCAGGGGTGGCGACGCTGACTGCGCCCGGCGCTGGCTCAATGCGCTGCACAGTCCGGCCTACCGAAAGATTTTCGCCGATGCCGGCTACGGCATGCCGAAGAACCGCTAAGGCCGCGCGCCGATGTTGAGCGACGCGGAAACCGATGCGCTGTTGCTCAGCCTGAAGGTCGCCTTCTGGAGCCTGCTGTTCGCCCTGCCGGTCGCCGTGGCGCTCGGCTGGGTGCTGGCGCGCAAGGAGTTTCGCGGCAAGCTGCTCGTCAACGCCTTCCTGACCCTGCCGCTGGTCCTGCCGCCGGTCGTGACCGGTTTCGTGCTGCTCATCCTGTTCGGCAGCCAAGGCTGGATCGGCAGCTGGCTCAAGGCATGGTTCGACATCGAGATTGCCTTTCGCTGGACAGGGGCGGCGGTCGCGGCCGGCGTCATGGCCTTCCCGCTGATCGTGCGGCCGATCCGCCTCTCCTTCGAAGCCGTCGACGTGCGGCTGGAGCAAGCCGCCGCGACGCTGGGCGCCGGGCGCTGGCGGCGCTTCGCCACCATCGCCCTGCCGCTCGCGATGCCTGGCGTTCTCGCCGGTGCTGTGCTCGGCTTCGCCAAAGCGCTGGGCGAATTCGGCGCCACCATCACCCTGGTCTCCAACATACCGGGCGAGACCCAGACCCTTGCTCTGGCGGTCTATGCGCTGCTGCAGGTGCCGGGCGAGGAAAGCGCCGTGCTACGCCTGACCCTGATCGCGATCGCCATATCGGTTCTCGCCGTCGTAGCATCGGAAATCCTGGCCCGGCGCGCGCGCCGCGGACTGTCTGTCGACGAGCGGATCGGCGATGCTTGACGTCGACGTCAGGAAGCGGCTCGGCCAAACGGCGCTGGATATCCGCTTCGAAAGCACCGGCGGGGTGACGGCCCTGTTCGGCCGGTCGGGCGCCGGCAAGACCAGCACGGTCCAGATGATCGCAGGGCTTCTGAACCCGGATGTCGGGCGGATTGCGGTCGGCGGCCGCGTCCTGTTCGACAGCGAGGCGGGTATTGACATTGCCGCGCCGCAGCGCCGCGTCGGCGTCGTGTTCCAGGAAGGACGGCTGTTCCCGCATCTGACGGTCCGCCGCAACCTGCTCTACGCGAAGGCCGCCGGAAGCAACGGCCGCTATGGCGGAGTGGTCGGTATGCTGGGCCTCGAGGCGCTTCTGGAACGGAAGCCGGCAAGCCTTTCGGGCGGCGAGCAGCAGCGGGTGGCGATCGGCCGGGCTCTGTTGTCCGAGCCCGACATCCTGCTGATGGACGAGCCGCTGGCGTCCCTCGACGCCGCCCGGAAGGCGGAAATCCTGCCCTATATCGAGCGGCTGCGCGACGAAGCCGGCCTGCCGGTCGTCTATGTCAGCCACCAGATCGACGAAGTGGCGCGTCTTGCCGACCGGATCGTCTTGCTGTCGGACGGAACGGTCGCGGCGACGGGCTCGGTCGACGATATCTTCACCCGCCCGGACCTGATGCCCTTGACCGGCCGGTTCCAGGCCGGTGCCGTGCTGGGCGCCCGTGTCGCCGAACAGGACGCGGCCGGCGCCATGAGCCGGCTCGCCATTCCGGGCGGCAGCCTGTGGGTCCCCTCGGTGCCCCTGCCGGTGGGCAGCACGATCCGGGTGCGGATCCGCGCGCGCGACGTTTCCATCGCCCTCGAGAGGCCGGAACGCGTCAGCATCCGCAATATTTTGCCGGGCACGGTCCGGTCGGTGACCGAATCCGACGGGCCGTTCCGGACCGTCGCGATTGACGTTGCCGACGAGACGGGGGAAAGCCTTGTTGCCGCCACGGTCACGGCCAACGCGGTGCGGGATCTGGCCCTGAAACCGGGCGTCGCGGTGTTCGCCCTGATCAAGTCCGTAGCGATGGACCGACGCAGCATGGCGCTGCCGCCACGCGACGAGATCGTGACATGACTCGAACCGCGCCCGGCGCGACGACCCGGCATTTGCCGCAGGGCGGCGGCATGCCCATGTCAGAGTCCGTCCCGCAGGAGGCATCGCCATGCAGTCCGACAGCAAACCGATCGACGATTTCGCCCGGGTCACGACGGGCCTTCTGGGGGTCGCCGCCGGCGTCCGGGCGGAAGCGGAGGCGATGGTCAAGGCCCGGCTGCAGGCGCTGCTGGCCGACATGGACCTGGTGACCCGCGAGGAATTCGACGTCGCCCGCGACATGGCGGCGAAGGCGCGCGACGAGCAGGAGGCCCTCGAAGTCCGGCTGGCCGAACTCCTGCAACGCCTGGAAAAGCTCGAAAGACCGGCGCGCGGCCGCCGCAAGGGCGCCTGACCGGCCGCACATTCCGGTTCGCCGGACGAGCGGTCTTTCCCGGTAATTTGCCGCGTACAAAGACGATAGAGCGGCGCGGCAACGGGCGACGAATCGCGAATCAATATCTTGTGCAAAACCAGATATGTACAAATAAATATTGTTGCGAGAAAATTCATACGGTGGCAGGCTCCACATCTGGTGGTATGCGGCCGCTCAAATACCACAAGATAAGCGTTAAGGATCGGCCGCGTGCGTTATCGCCGGCCGCGGCGGGCAGCGCCCGCATTCACGCTCCGGCTCTCTCCATTCCGGGAGCCGCTACAGGAGAGCGACTCATGTCTGGCATCGCGCTCGATACCTGGACAACGCCCAATCCCCTGGACACGCTGGAAGAAATCGTCGCTGCGAACGAATGGTCGTTCGAGCGCAGCGGCGACGATGAAATGGCCGTTGAGTATCCAGGCCATTGGTGCGGCTACCACATGCATTTCGTGTGGAGCGAAGATCTGAACGCCATTCATCTTTCCTGTTTCATGGACATGCGCATTCCAAAGAAGAAACTGATCGATATTTCGCAGTTGTTGCTGAAGATAAACAACAAGCTCTGGCTGGGCACTTTCGTCGTCCCGGAAGAGGATTCGAACCCGGTCTTCCGGCACACGGTGTTGCTGCGCGGCCACCAGGGCGCCAGCGTCGAGCAGCTCGAAGACCTGGTTGACATCGCCCTGAGCGAATGCGAGCGATTCTACCCCGCGTTCCAGTTCGTCACCTGGGGCGGCAAGACGGCCAACGAGGCGGTGACCGCTTCCCTGCTGGACACCGTCGGAGAAGCATAAGGGGCAAATTATGGACCTTGCCGCAGCGCGCCTGTTGCTGGTCGGCTGCGGGAAGATGGGCAGCGCCTTGGCGCGCGGCTGGCTCGCGGCCGGCGCTCGCGGCGAGAACATCGTCGCCGTGGAGCCGGCGCCGGAAGCCGCCGCCGCATTCGCCGAAGACCCCCGCCCGGTGTTCGCCGCCAGCCTCAGTGAGACGCCGGCGGGCTTCAGCCCCGACGTTATCCTGTTCGCGGTCAAGCCGCAGGCGATGGACGCCGTCGTCCCGGCCTATCGGCCCTTCGCCGCTTCGGGCGCCGTATTTCTTTCCATCGCAGCGGGGACTCCGATCCGCTTTTTCGAAACGGCGCTGTCGGCCGCCGCGCCCATCGTCCGGTCCATGCCGAACACGCCGGCCGCGGTCGGGCGCGGCGTAACCGCAGCAATCTGCAACGCCAACGTAACGCCGAAAGGCCGGGCGCTGTGCGAGGCCCTGTTGCGCGCCGTGGGCGAGGTCGTGTGGGTCGCCGACGAAGCGCAAATCGACGCCGTCACCGCTGTGTCCGGGAGCGGGCCGGCCTATGTGTTCCATCTGGTTGAGGCCATGACCGACGCCGGGGTCGCCGAGGGGCTCTCTCCGGACGCGGCCGGCGCACTGGCGCGGGCCACGGTGGCCGGCGCCGGCGAACTGCTACACCGCGCACCCGAGGATGCAGCCACCCTGCGCCGCAACGTCACCAGCCCCGGCGGCACGACCGAGGCGGCGCTGAAGATCCTGATGGCCGGAGACGGGCTGGGCATCCTGATGCGGAAGGCCATCGCTGCGGCGGCCCGCCGTTCGCGGGAACTGGGCGGATGAGCGTTTTCGAGGGCGGGCCGGAGACCGGCTCGCCGCTTCCTCCGGCAGCGCAAAGGGTCCAGGACGCCCTCAGCGCCGCCGGCCTGGCGCGCCGGATCCGCATTATGCCGGAGACGACGCGGTCGAGCGCCGAGGCGGCCAAGGCCATCGGCTGCGACGTCGGCCGGATCGCCAAGTCGATCGTGTTCCGGGCGAAGCGGCGCGACCGGCCCGTGCTGGCAATCGCGAGCGGCGCCAGCCTGATCGACGAAAAGGCGGTGAAGGCGGTTGTCGGCGAAAGGATCGGCAGGGCGGACGCAGACTATGTCCGGAGCAGGACGGGCTTTGCGATCGGCGGCGTACCGCCGCTCGGACATAGCGAGCCGGCCGTAGTCGTGATCGACCGCGATCTGCTGGCGCTCCCGGAAATCTGGGCCGCCGGCGGGACGCCCTTCGCGGTCTTTCCGCTCACCCCCGAAGAACTGCTCTCCGTCACCGGCGGCACGGTGGCGGACATTGCCCGAAGAACCGGGTGAGGATGAACGGATGACCGGAAACTCAAGCGCGTCCGGGGCCGCCGGACCCGGCCACAATGCGCCGGCGGTCACCGTCTCGGAACTGTCCGCTTCGCTCAAACGGGTGGTCGAGGGCGAATTCAGCCGGGTCCGGGTACGGGGAGAGATTTCCGGCTTCAAGCGGGCTGGGTCCGGCCATCTTTACATGGCGCTCAAAGACGACAGCGCCGTTCTGGACGCCGTGTGCTGGCGCGGCACGGTCGGGCGCCTTGCCGTGGACCCCGAGGACGGGCTCGAGGTCATCGCGACCGGCAGGCTGACGACCTACGCCGGCCGCTCGAAATACCAGATCGTGATCGAGGCGCTGGAAGCCGCCGGCGAGGGTGCCTTGCTGAAGCTGCTCGAAGAACGCCGGCGCAATCTGGCGGCCGAGGGGCTGTTCGACGAAAGCCTGAAGAAACCGCTGCCGTTCCTGCCGGACGTCATCGGCGTTGTCACCTCGCCGGCCGGCGCCGTGATCCGGGACATCCTGCACCGTCTACAGGACCGGTTCCCGCGCCGTGTCCTGCTCTGGCCGGTGCGGGTGCAGGGCGATTCGGCGGCCGGGGAGGTCGCCGGCGCCATCGAGGGTTTCAATGCGATCCCCGGCGATTCCGGGATTCCGCGGCCTGATCTGTTGATCGTGGCGCGGGGCGGCGGATCGATCGAGGATCTGTGGCCGTTCAACGAGGAGGAGGTCGTCAGAGCCGCCGCAGCCTCAGGCATTCCGCTGATCAGTGCGGTCGGCCACGAAACCGATACGACGCTGATCGACCATGCCGCCGACCGCCGCGCGCCGACGCCGACCGCCGCGGCGGAAATCGCCGTGCCGGTACGCGGCGAACTGGTCGCCCAGATCCTCGACGACGGCCGGCGCTTGGTGTCGGCGATGGGCCGCCTGCGAGAGGAATACCGCCTGCGCCTGGAAGCCGCCGGCCGCGGTTTGCCCGACCCCCGGTCGCTCATCGGAACCAGGACCCAGCAGTTGGACGACCGTGCCGAGCGCCTCGACCTCGGCCTGCGCAGCCTGATCCGGGAGAAACGGTCCGCTGCCGACCGGTGCGGCGCCGGAATCCGGCCGGCGGCTCTCGTTCAACTCATCAATGGCCGGCGCGACCGGACGGCCGAACTCGGCGCGCGTCTCCAGCCGCAGATGATGCGGCGGCTGGCCGAACTGGGCGAACGGCTGGAGACGCGCGGGAAATTACTGGAGTCTTTCTCCTATGGCCGGGTGCTGGATCGCGGTTTTGCACTCGTACAGGACCGGCGCGGACAACCGGTCACCGATACCGCCCGGGCGATGGCCGCCGGCCGGGTAACGCTCCGCTTCAAGGACGGCAGCCTGCCGGCGAGGATCGAAGCCGGGGACAGCGGAGCTGTGGGCTACGCGAAGAAGCCCCGGTCCCGTTCGAAACCGACCCCGGGCAAGGATCAGGGATCGCTGTTGTAGGGACGGCATCCGCCCGGCCGGGGTCAACCCGGATGCTTCGCCGGAATCATGGCTGGCGGCGCTTCCGGACATCCGATACGTCAGGCGCCACCCCGATATCGCACGCCTTGCAGGCGGTTGTTTCCCGGCGCCCGTTGCAGCATTCGGGCCGAATTTCGGGATTTTAAAGCGTTTTCCGCCCAAAAGTGATACCGAAACGGTAAAATTACGCCTGTGGCCTCAACCGGACCCTGTGTGATAGGCCGCGTTGACGGAGCCTACTTGCCCTCCGGAAAGGCATTGGAGAAGAAAGCTTGGCGTCGCTGCTGCCAATCGTCGTTCTGGCAATCGTTCAGGGGATCACGGAGTTTCTGCCGATCAGCTCCTCCGGGCACCTTGTGCTGACCTGGGAGGTGTTCGAACAGACCGGCGTTGCTACGCGCGCCGGCACCGCAAACGAAAGGCTGACCCTGGACGTGGCGGTCCACCTCGGCTCTCTCGGGGCGGTCATTCTCTACTTCTGGCGCGATGTGGCACGCGTGCTGGCGGGCGGTTTCCGGCTGTTCACCGGGCGGGTGACGAATGACGGGCGGCTCTTCCTGTATCTGGTCGTAGCGACCATCCCGCTGGTCGCCGCCGGCCTGTTGGTCAACACCCTATTTGGCAGCGGCTGGCGCAGCGTGGAAGTCGTCGCCTGGGCGAGCCTCGGCTTCGGCCTGCTGCTGTGGTTCGCCGACAGGACCGGCCTGACCATCAGCAAGATGGAGCATACGACCTTCGGGCAGGCGCTTGTCATCGGGCTTGCCCAAGTGCTGGCGCTGATCCCGGGCACCAGCCGCTCCGGAATTGCCATGACCGCAGCCCGGGCGCTGGGTTTTGAGCGGTCCGACGCCGCCACCATCTCGATGCTCCTGGCGATCCCGGCGATCCTCGGAGCTTCGGCGCTGTTCGGCTACGACATCTACAAATCGGGCAACCTCGCCCTGCAGTCCGACGCACTGCTCGCTGCCCTGTTGGCGCTGGCCGCCGCGCTGCTCGCTATTGCCGGCATGATGGCTTGGCTGCGGCGCGCGACCTTCACGCCTTTCGCGGTCTATCGCATCTTGCTGGGTGGACTGCTCCTGTATCTGATTTACGTCGAAGGCCTGGCCCTCAAACTTCAATAGGGAAGCAGCGAGAGGGAAGCGACAACCGGCAGATTCAGGCCATTTTCACCCGGCGAAACCGGCCCCGCGGGCGATATTGGTCCAGATAGGTCGGTACGTTGGCCTCAACTGCGACCGGCGCTATATCCAAAATGTCGAAGCCCGGCGCGCCGTCTTCGACAGTATTGTCATCGCGCAGGAGCGCCAGCGTATCGCGCGACAGCGGCGTGGGCACCGGCAGCAGGTCAAGCATCCCCGCCACGACGGATAGCGGCCCCATCGGCAGGGCGATCCGGGGCCGCCGCCGCTCGCACAGCGCCATTGCAAGGTCGATCAGGTCGGTATGGCGATAGACCTGCGGGCCGCCGAGCTGAAATGTGCCGCCCTCCGGCCGGTCCAACGCCGCGACGGCGGCTTCCGCAACGTCGCCGACATAGACCGGCTGCATTCTTGTGTTCCCGGCAATGACTGGAAACACCGGCGCATTTTTCAGGATGCGCCCGATCAGGTTGAAGAACCGGTCCTCCGGCCCGAAGATGACTGAGGGCTGGAGAATGGCCGCTTTCCCGAAAGCATCGCGAACGGCCTGTTCGCCACGGGCCCGGGCAGCAACGTATTTGGATCTCGAGGCCTCCGTCGCACCGATGCCCGACAGATGGACGAACCGCCCGACTCCGGCTTCCCGGCTCAGCCGGGCGATCCGGGCTGCGCCCTCTCGGTGGACGGAATCGAAACCGTTGCGCGATCCGTTCCAGAACCCGACCGCATTAACGACCGCGTCCGCATCGCGTACCGCGGCGCGGACAGACCGTTCGCTTCGGACATCTCCCGGCACCGGCGCTACCTGCCCGACGGCACCCATGGGCTTCAGGAATAACGCATTTTCCGGGTTGCGCACCGCAGCCCGCACGATCATTCCGCGCGCCGCCAGACGCTTCACAATATATCGTCCGACGAAACCCGAGCCGCCGAAGACCGTTACCCGTTCCATCTGATCTCCGTTGGCTGGCGAAAGACAAGGCGGCTTTGGAAGCCCCTTTTCCTAGACCTCTGCGAGTTGAAAAACAATGTGACGAAGCCGACATGAGAGGCCGCGAAGACCAGCGCAAACCCGGGTTGCCGCCGAGCGATCGCAGCACCGCCGCGCTGCAGGAGGCCACGTCTTGCAGTTGACAGGCGATTGACAGGGGGAAGTCGGACGGCTACCCACTGGCGCTTCGTTTCGAGCGAATGGCGACCGACCGCGGATTTGCGCCGCATGCGCGCCGGTACGGCGGGGCCGGTCGAGTGCCCAGGTGGCGGAATTGGTAGACGCGCAGGTTTCAGGTACCTGTGGCCGCATGGCCGTGGAAGTTCGAGTCTTCTCCTGGGCACCATTTGCGTCGACGCGGCGCTTCGGCCGGCGCGGCGCGCCACCGCCGGACGGCGCCTCCGGTCGTCCAGGCCCCTGCGGTCCGGACGGAGGCGGCCGGGGCGGGCAAACGCGCGGTCGATAGCGGAGCAACAGGCGGCAATGGCGGCAGCACCGGACATCCGTTTGCACCGAGGCGACCTTCCGGACTGGCTGGAATTCAGCGGGCCGGTTGCGGTGGATTCGGAGACCATGGGCCTCAATCCCGCACGGGACCGGCTATGCTTGGTGCAATTGTCCGCCGGCGACGGCGTCTGCCATCTCGTCCAGATCGCAAAGGGGCAGGCCGAAGCGCCGAATCTCCGAGCAATCCTGGCCGATCCGGCTATCCTCAAACTGTTTCATTTCGGCCGTTTCGATATTGCGGTTTTCCTGCACCGGCTCGGCGTGCTGACGACGCCGGTCTACTGCACGAAAATCGCGTCGCAGCTCGTCCGCACGATGACCGACCGTCACAGCCTCAAAGACCTCTGCAAGGATTTGCTGGACGTCGAAATTTCCAAGCAACAGCAAACCTCCGACTGGGGCGCGGAGGAACTGGACGAAAACCAGAGGCGCTACGCGGCGACCGATGTCCTCTATCTGCATCGGCTCAAGGCCGAACTGGACCGGTTGCTCGAGCGCGAAGGCCGGATCGAACTGGCCCGAAAGTGTTTCGACTTTCTGCCCTACAGGGCGGCCCTGGATATTGCCGGCTGGGCCGAAGTAGACATATTTGCTCACTCGTGAACCCGTTTTCCGCTGAATTGGCCGAAACGGATCGTTTCTGTTAGGATAGACATCGGATTCCGGAACGATCAACCGCCGGAAAAGCCGTGGAGACGGCAATTCCCGCCGCCTGCGTCGGCATTACCGGTCCTGCGCTCCGGTTGCGGAGAGGATATGAGACAGGCTGCACCGACTGCCGTGCCCGATAGTTCCGAACGGCGCGATGATTCCGGAACGGCGGCGGAGGCCACTGACGGCCGCCCCGATGTCGTCGCCTCCGCGCTTCGTGTTCTTGCGCTCGAAGGCGAGGGGATCGCTGCGCTAAAGACGGCCCTGGACAGCGATCTGGGGCCCGCCTTCTGCCGGGCCGTCGACATTATCCGGGGCACGACGGGGCGGCTTGTCGTAACCGGCATGGGCAAGAGCGGCCACATTGGACGCAAGATCGCCGCGACCATGGCGTCGGTCGGAACGCCGGCCTATTTCGTGCATCCGGGCGAAGCCAGCCACGGCGACATGGGCATAATCCGGCCCGACGATGTGGTGCTGGCATTGTCGAACTCCGGCGAGACGGCCGAACTTGGCGACATCATCGGCTATTGCAGCCGTTTCGCAATCGATCTGATCGGCATTACCGGCGATCCGGAAAGCGCGCTGGCCGAAGCCTCGACCGTCGCCCTGACAATGCCCCGGTCGGCCGAAGCCTGCCCGCTCGGCCTCGCACCGACAACGTCGACGGTCATGGCGCTGGCACTGGGCGATGCGCTGGCGGTGGCGCTTCTGGAACGCCGCGGCTTCTCCGCCGACGATTTCCAGGTTCTCCATCCGGGCGGGCGGCTCGGACGCCGCCTGACTCGGGTTGCCGACATCATGCATACCGGCGACGACATGCCGCTGGTCCACCCGGACGACCGGATGGCCGAGGTCCTGATTGTCATGACCGCACGCCGGCTCGGCTGCGCCGGCGTCGTGGACGGGGAAGGCGCCCTCGTCGGCATCATCACCGACGGAGACTTGCGACGACATATGGATGCCGGACTGGTATCGCGCGAGGCTTCGGCCGTAATGACCGTCGAACCGCTGACAATCCGGCCGGAAGCCTTGGCCGCGGAGGCCCTGGGCCTGATGAATTCGCGTGAGATTACGGGTCTGTTCGCCGTCCGTAACGGCGCCCCGGTCGGTTTCGTCCATCTTCACGATTGCTTGCGGGAAGGCGTCGCATGACCGGTGCACGGCAGCCGCAGCGGCAACGGGAGGCTCGCGCCCGGCAGCGGGACGCCTATACGCATTTCGTGAACACGATGAAATTCGCGCTGCCGAGCCTGGCCTTCCTGATTGTGGTGGCCGTTCTGTTCTGGCCAAATCTCGTCAGCACCGGCAAACAGGCGGTCGACATTGCCCGGGATTCCCTGACTCCGGGCGGACTGCGGAACTTCTCCATGGAGGGCCCGGTCTTCGTTGCGACCGACGACCGGAACCGCCCCTATCGGCTTACCGCGACCGAAGCGAGCCAAGTCAACCACACGGCAACGGTGATTTCCCTCAAGGAACCCCAAGCCGAAATCGAGTTGAGCGGCGATGGGCACATTCGGATCAGTGCGCTTAGCGGCCGGTACAATCGCAAGAAGAACCAGTTGGCTTTGGCCGGTGACGTAAACTTCAGCGACGACCGGAAGTTCAGCGTCCGAACGGCCGAGGCGACCATAGACTTGGAGAAGAAAGCGGTCTGGAGCAAAAGCCCCGTCGTCGCGGAGGGGGACAGGGGAACTGTGGCGGCCCAGGGTTTTGAGGTGGTCGATGGAGGAATGACCGTTATCTTCACAGGCAGAACGAAAGTGGTGTTAAGCGCCGACGGCGAAGCCCCCCGGGCCCTTCCCCGCCAAAGCAACGGCATGTCGGCAGGCATATCGGGAAGCAGCCAATGATCCGCCGTTCCGGCCTAGCCGGCTGCTGCATCCTTTCCCTAGCGCTGTCGGCGTCGATCGTGTCGCCGGGGCTGCTTGAGGCGCAGAACAGCGGCCTCCCGACCGGATCGAAAGCGCCGATAACGATCGAGGCCGATCGAGGGGTCGAATGGCAGCGCAAGGAGCAAATCTATGTCGCCAGGGGCAATGCCATCGCCCGGCAGAAGCAAACCAGTATTCGCGCCGACGAACTGATCGCGCATTACCGCAAGACCGAAGGGAAAAAGACGCAAATCTGGAAGGTCGTCGCGACCGGCAACGTGAACATCGAGACCGCAAAGGAAACTGCCACCGGCGAAACGGCGGTGTATACGGTCGATACGGGCGTCTTCGTCCTGCGGGGCGGCGACCTTGCGCTCAAGAACAAGTTGCAGACGATCACCGCAACCGACCGGATCGAGTATCGGAGCCTGGATCGGCGGGCTTACGTTATCGGCAACGCCAAAGTAGTCGATGGAGAAAAAGCCCTGCGCGCCGATCGGTTCATTGCGTATCTGGAGGACGCCGGGAACGACAGGGTCAAAGTCCGCAGGGTGGAAGCGCGCGGCAACGTCGTCATTACGACCGAAGACGAAATCATTCGGGCCTTGAACGGCGATTACGACACCCGGACGAGGGTTGCGGTCCTGACGGGCGACGTGAAACTGACCCGCGGCAACAATCAGTTGAACGGCGCAAAAGCGATCGTCAATCTGCAGACCGGCGTGAGCCGAATGGTCGGGCGGGTAAGCGTTCTGCTGGTTCCCGACGAAGATACGAAGACCGAAACGACCGCGCGTGGCCGAACCGGCAAGGCAAACGCAAAGAGGAAGGAATAGGCGCTGCAATGCGGACCGTTTCTCCGTCGGCACGAAAACGGCCTCGACGACAATACGTCTGTAACCCAGCAAGGCCCAGGAGCCGTGCGCGGAGCTGACCGTCGCGGTGATTTGCCCAAAACGCCTCCGGAAAGGAAACCCTATTGACCGGACCCATCGTCGATAAATCGACCGCCGAAATTTCAACGGCCCCTCGCCTTGTGGCGGCCAACAGCGGCCTCGCCGCCGACAGTCTGGGAAAGCACTTCAAGAAGCGCCCGGTGCTGCGAGGCGTTTCCCTTGGCGTGCGGCGAGGCGAGGCGGTCGGGTTGCTCGGACCCAACGGCGCCGGCAAGACGACCTGCTTTTATATCATTACCGGCTTGATCCGCCCCGACGCCGGCACAATCATGCTTGACGGCCAGGACATTACCGACCTGCCCATGTACCGGCGCGCCCGTCTGGGAATCGGCTATCTGCCGCAGGAACCGTCGATTTTCCGGGGCATGTCCGTCGAAAACAATATTCGCGCTGCACTGGAGGTGGTCGAAGCGGACCGGGAAACCCGGGAAACCGTGCTGGACGACCTGCTCGCGGAATTTTCTGTGACCCATCTGCGCCACACGCCGGCCATCGCGCTTTCGGGCGGCGAGCGGCGGCGGGTGGAAATTGCCCGCGCCCTCGCTTCGAAGCCCGGCTTTATCCTGCTCGACGAACCGCTGGCCGGCATCGACCCGATCGCTGTTGGGGATGTCCGGGACCTCGTCTCGCATCTCAAGGACCGCGGCATCGGGGTTCTGATTACCGACCATAACGTCCGCGAGACGCTCGATATCGTCGACCGCGCCTACATCATGCATGACGGCGTTGTGCTGATGGACGGAGCACCGAGCGAAATCGTCGGGCACGAGGATGTGCGCCGGGTTTACCTGGGCGATACCTTCCGCCTTTAGCCCGGACAGCGGAATGATGGTCGGGCTGGGCCTTTCCTTCGGTGTCCGCCAGCAGCGGAAACTGTCCCAAACCCTGACGCCGTTGCAGCATCAGTCCGTCAAGCTGCTGCAATTGTCCAATATCGGCCTCGATACCCTCGTTCGCGAGGCACTCGAAACTAACCCTCTCCTGTCGCTGGACGAACCGGCGGACGACGATGCAGTCGAGTCGCCGAAGATGCCGGCGCGCAGCCCGACGGCCGGCTACCGGCCGACACCGGCAGTCTCCCGTCTGTTCGGCGCCGCCGAGGGTACACCGCCGAAAACCGGAAAGCGCAAGGCAAACGCCGGCGCGCGCGGCCCTGACGAGCCTGGCGCGGTATCGGAAACGACGCTTCAGGATGCGCTTCTCGAGGACATTGCCTTTTCTTTCGCCAATGCGGCCGAACGAGCGATCGCAATCGACCTGAGCTTCCTGCTCGACGATTCAGGTTATCTGGCCGGCGATGTCGGCGATGTCGCGGCCTGTCGGGGGGTATCCGCAGCGAAGGTGACCGACATCCTGTTGCGGCTGCAGGCGCTGGCGCCGGCGGGCCTGTTTGCCCGGAACCTCGGCGAGTGCCTGCGTCTGCAACTGGTCGACGCCGGCACGCTCGACCCTCCGATGGAGGCGCTGCTCGACAATTTGCCCCTGCTGACGGAACGCGGCCCGGAAACCCTGGCGGCCGCTGCGGGCATCGACCCCGGCGACCTGCCGCAGTATCTGCAGCGCCTGCGCGCGCTCGACCCGCGGCCCGGCCGCGTGCTGGCGGGCGCTGCGGCGCCGGCGATCGTCCCGGATCTGATCGTCCGCCCGGCGCTGGAGGCGTTCTCCGGCAACGGCGAGTTCGCCCACCGGATCGGCCGGTGGATCGTCGCCGTCAATCCGGAGACTGCGCCCGACCTTTCCCTGGACCGGGCCGGGCTTGCGACGCTGCGCGCGCAGTCAAGAAGCCGGACGGACAGGGCCTATGTCAGCGACATGTCCCGGGAGGCGAGCTGGCTGATCCAGGCCGTCAGGAACCGGCGCACAACCGTCCTGCGTCTGGGCGTCGAGATTTTCCGGCGGCAGCAGGAATTTCTGGAGCATGGAACGGCACGGCTCGGGCCGCTGACGCGCAAGGAAATCGCGCGCGCCGCCGGATTGCACGAGAGTACGATCAGCCGCGCGGTAAACGAGAAATACGCCGCTACGCCACAAGGTGTCTTCGCGCTGAAATTCCTGTTTTCCGGCCGTATCCGCGCCCTGGATGGCGGGCCCGGCCATGCCGCAAGTGCAGTCCGTCACCGGCTGCGTGTCCTGATCGACAGGGAAACTACGCCCCTGTCGGACGAAGCCCTCGCCCGACTGTTGCGCGCCGATGGCTACGACCTCGCGCGCCGCACCGTGACAAAATACCGTGAAATGCTGCGAATTCCCTCGTCGGTCGAGCGCCGCCGACGCCTGGCGTACCGACCGGCTGAAAAATTTTCGGCTTGTTCGTCTTGACAGAGCGCGTTTCAGCAGCCCGAATATCGATATGAATGTCAAGGTCACCGGCCGGCATGTCGAAGTCGGTCCCGCTTTGCGACGGCACGCTGAAACCGCCCTCGGCGAGACCGTCAGCAAATTCTTCGAACGCGCCCTCGACGCCACCGTCACATTCGACAAGCGGGGCCACGAGTTCACCGTCGACATCAAGGCCCATGTCAGCCGCGGGCTGCATGTGCTAGGCGAAGGCCGGGCGGAGGATCCGTATGCGGCGTTCAACAAGGCGTCGGAGCATGTCGCAAAACGCCTGCGCCGCAACAAGCGGCGCATCCGCGATCATCACGCCGCGCCGCCGAGAGAACTCGAAACCCTTTCGGCCCAGAAATACATCCTCGCCCACGACGAAGAGCCCGAGATCGAACAGGCCGATGCAGACGCCGCAGGAAACGGCCGCGGCGAGCCGGTGGTAATTGCGGACATGACCACGGACATTGCCTCGCTGACGGTCGGAGAAGCTGTCATGCGCATGGATCTGGCGGATTTGCCGGCCATGATGTTCCGGAACGTGGCCCACGGGGGTCTGAACATGATCTATCGCCGCCCCGATGGCCATATCGGCTGGGTCGATCCGGAAGGCGTTGCCGAAACCCAGTGACGTTTCCGGGCGCACCCGCTTTCTGCTGAGGAAGGCCGATGGAAATTATCGATCTGTTGACGCCAGACAGCGTCGTACCGGCCATGAAGGCGACCTGCAAGAAGCAGGCACTCCAAGAACTGTCGCGCCGCGGCGCAACGGCGACCGGCCTGGACGACAGGCGCATTTTCGATGTGCTGCTCGAGCGCGAACGGCTGGGCACCACGGGGGTCGGCAGCGGCATCGCCATTCCGCACGGCAAGCTCGGCGAGTTGGACCGGGTCAAGGGCGTCTTCGCACGCTTGGAGGAGCCGATCGATTTCGACGCCGTGGACGACCGGCCGGTCGATCTGCTGTTCCTGCTGCTCGCGCCGGAAGACGCCGGCGCCGATCATCTCAAGGCGCTGGCCCGCGTCTCGCGCCTTCTGCGGGATCCGGCAACCTGCGAAAAGCTGCGCGGGTCGAACAGCAGGGATGCGCTCTACGCCCTGCTGACCGAAGCGACGCCGAGCAAGGCGGCGTAACCGCCTTACGACGGAACTTCGCGAGGCCGCGGCCGAACTTGCGGTCCTGACCTACGCGCCGCGTTGACAGCCTCCGACGCCCAGCTACTTTCCGCGGGCAAATTGCCCCCAATATCCGGACATCGCCATGAGCCTCGCCGACCTCGCCGCCACGATCGACGCCGCATGGGAAGACCGCGAGACGATCGGCGCGGCCACGACCGGCGCCGTTCGCGACGCCGTGGACGCCGCCCTCAACGCCCTCGACGAAGGGCGGCTCCGGGTTGCGGAGAGAAGCGCCGACGGCGCCTGGACCGTCAACCAGTGGGCCAAGAAAGCGGTCCTGCTGTCGTTCCGGCTGAACGACATGCAGCCGATCGGCGGCGGGCCGGGCCGCGACACGAACTGGTGGGACAAGGTTCCCTCCAAGTTCGAAGGCTGGGGCGACCACCGGTTCCGCGAGGCCGGATTCCGCGCGGTGCCGAACTGCATCGTCCGCCGGTCGGCCTTTATCGCCCGCGGTGTCGTGCTGATGCCCTGCTTCGTCAATCTCGGCGCCTATGTCGATGAAGGCACGATGGTCGATACTTGGGCTACCGTCGGCTCCTGCGCCCAGATCGGCAAGAACTGTCATATTTCCGGCGGGGCGGGGATCGGCGGGGTGCTGGAGCCGCTACAGGCCGATCCGGTCATCGTCGAGGACAATTGCTTCGTCGGCGCCCGCTCCGAAGTCGCCGAAGGCGTGATCGTGCGCGAAGGCGCCGTGCTGTCCATGGGCGTCTACATCGGGGCGTCGACAAAGATCGTGAACCGGGCGACCGGCGAAGTCCATCGCGGCGAGGTGCCGGCCTATTCCGTCGTAGTGCCCGGCTCCCTGCCCGACCCCGGCGGCGGGCCAAGCCTTTATTGCGCGGTCATCGTCAAGCAGGTGGATGCGCAGACGCGCTCCAAAACCTCGGTGAACGAACTGCTGCGCGACTAGCCCGGCAGGACGCCATGATCGAAACGATACCCCTAGCGCAGCAACTGATCCGCCGGCCTTCCGTCACGCCGAAAGACGAAGGCGCGCTCGATGTATTGCAGGCCGCGCTGGCAAGCCTCGGCTTCGCCTGCCGCCGCTTGCCCTTCGGCGACGGCGTCGAGCGGGTCGACAACCTGTACGCGCGGCTGGGAACCGCCGCCCCGAATTTCTGCTTCGCCGGCCATACCGACGTGGTGCCGGAAGGCGACCCGGCCGACTGGACCCACGACCCGTTCGCCGGCGTCGTGACCGGCGGCGTCCTGCACGGCCGGGGCGCTTCCGACATGAAGGGGGCGATCGCCGCCTTCGCTTCGGCAGTATCGGGCTTTCTGGGCGACCGGGGCGCGGACTTCGGCGGCTCGATCAGCCTGCTGATCACGGGCGACGAGGAAGGCGACGCGATCAACGGCACCCGGAAGGTGCTGGAATGGCTCGACGGGCGGGGCGAGCGACTCGATATGTGTCTGGTCGGCGAGCCGACCAACCCGGAAACCCTGGGCGACATGATCAAGATCGGCCGACGCGGCAGCCTCACCGGCCATGTGACGGTGCAGGGGATTCAGGGGCACACGGCCTATCCGCACCTTGCGGACAACCCCGTCCATCGGCTGGTCCGGATGCTCGGCGCGATTGCGGACTCGAAGATCGACGACGGTACCGAGCATTTCCAGGCCACCACCCTGCAGGTCTCGACCGTCGACGTCGGCAATCCGGCCGCCAACGTCATCCCGGCGCGGGCCGGCGCGACTTTCAACGCACGTTTCAACGATCTCTGGTCCGGGAAGAGCCTCGAAGCCTGGGTGCGCGAGCGATTCGACACCGCCATCGGCGACGGCGGCGTTTACGACCTTTCCATCCGCGTTTCCGGCGAATCCTTTCTGTGCCCGCCGGGGCCGCTGTCTGACGCTATCGCCGAGGCTGCCGAGGCCGAACTCGGCCGGCGCCCGGAGCTGAGCACGACCGGCGGCACCTCTGACGCCCGCTTCATCCACCGCTACTGCCCCGTCGCCGAGTTCGGCGCCATCGGCAAGACCATGCACAAGGTCGACGAGCAGGTGCCGGTCGCCGACCTGGAAGCGCTGGGCCGCATCTACCGGCGCGTGCTGAACAGAATTTTTCCGGCATAGCCGGATACTCCGGGACGCGGGCGGATTGGCCCCTGTCCGCGACAGCGAAAACGCGCAACACTTACGGCCATGTCCAACCTGACCGAAGGTTTCGCCGCGGCTTTCCGGCTGCTGTTCGGCTTCGACGCCGACCTCTGGGAAATCATTATCCTGTCGCTGGAAGTGAACTTTGCGGCAGTCGTGCTGTCCTGCTTGATCGGCCTGCCGCTCGGCGGCGCGCTGGCGGTGTACCGGTTCCGCGGCCGCAAGGCGGTTATCGTTCTGGTCAACGCGCTGATGGGCCTGCCGCCGGTCGTCGTCGGCCTGCTGGTCTACCTGGTCCTGTCGCGCAGCGGCCCGCTGGGCAGCCTCAATATCCTGTTCACGCCCGGCGCGATGGTAATCGCCCAGGCCATCCTCGTGACGCCCATCGTCACCGCGCTCACCCGCCAGATCATCGAAAACCTGTGGCAGGATTATCGCGAACAGCTCACGTCGCTGGGCAGCAGCCGGCGGCGCGCCATTCCGACGCTCTTGTGGGACGGTCGGACCGCGGTCCTGACGGCGATCCTCGCCGGCTTCGGTCGGGCGGCCGCCGAGGTCGGCGCCGTCATCATCGTCGGCGGCAACATCGCCCACCACACCCGCACCATGACGACGGCGATCGCCCTCGAAACCGGGCGCGGCAACCTGGCGCTGGCCCTGGGCCTCGGCATCGTGCTCGTCACGCTCGCCATCCTGCTTAATGCCGCGGCGTGGATGGTGCGCGAACGCAGCATGCCGGAAACGGCGCTGATCGCCGCGAACCGGTAGGAGCGCCCGATGGAAGCCCCGAGCATCCTGCCGCTCGCGCTGGAGAATATTTCGCTCCGCCACGACGGCCAGCAGATCCTCGACCGCATCAACATGCTGGTAGCCCGACGACGGACGACCGTCGTCCTGGGCCCGAACGGCGCCGGCAAGAGCATGCTGCTTAAGGTGGCGCACGGCCTGATCGAGCCGGACAGCGGCGCCGTCCGCTGGTCCGGCCTTCCCGGCGCGGCGGCGCACGCACGCCAGGCCATGGTGTTCCAGAAGCCCGTCCTCCTGAACCGCTCAGTGCTGGCCAACATCGTGCACGCGGTCCGGTTGCAGGGCGTCGCAAGGGCGAAGGCGGTCCACCGCGCACACACGGCGCTCGACTATGTCGGCCTCGGCGACATGGCCGTCCGGCCGGCGCGCAGCCTGTCAGGCGGCGAGCAGCAGCGCCTATCCTTCGCCCGGGCCTGGGCGCGCGATCCGGAGGTCCTGTTCCTCGACGAACCGACGGCGAGCTTGGACCCGGCGGCGAGCTGGAGCATCGAGCAGATCATCGTCGAACTGCGCCGCGAGGGCCGGACGGCGATCCTGTCGACCCACGACCTCGCCATGGCCCGGCGGCTCGCCGACGACCTGGTTTTCCTGCACCGCGGCCGCGCGCTGGAGGCCGGATCGGCGGAACAGCTTTTCGCCGACCCGAAGACGCCGGAACTGGCAGCATTCCTCAAAGGAGAATTGCATTGGTAAGGGCGATCGGTGCGTTTCTTCTCGCCGCGGCCATTACAGCCTCCGCTCCGTCGCTGGCCGAAACCATACGGGTTGCCTCGACGACCTCGACCGAAGCCTCCGGCCTTTTCGACCATCTGCTGCCGAGATTCACAGCGGCGACCGGTATCCGCGTCCGGGTGATCGCCGTCGGCACCGGCCAGGCGATCCGGCTGGCCCGGCGCGGCGACGCCGACGTTCTCCTGGTGCATCACCGCCCGTCGGAAGAAGCGTTCGTGCGCGAGGGCTACGGCCTGCGCCGCCATCCGCTGATGCACAACGATTTCGTCATCGTCGGCCCGGCCTCCGATCCGGCCGGCATCCGCGGTTCGAACGACGCTATCGCGGCGTTCAGGAAAATCCGTGGCGCAAAAGCGATGTTCCTGTCCCGGGGCGACGACAGCGGCACCCACCGGCGCGAACGCAGCCTGTGGCGGGAGACCGGGACCGCCCCGTCCGAACGGTCCGGCTGGTACCGGGAAATCGGCGCCGGCATGGGCCGGACCCTGAATACCGCGGCGGCGATGCCGGCCTACACGCTGGTCGACCACGGCACCTGGCTGTCCTTCGGCAACCGGGGGCCGCTGCGCCTGCTGGTGGAGGGCGACAGGCGCTTGCGCAATCCCTATGGCGTGATTGCCGTCGATCCGAAGAGGCATCCGCACGTCAGGGCGAAGGCGGCGCTGCGCTTCGTCGCCTGGCTGGTCTCCGCGGCCGGGCAGCGCGCCATTGGCAGTTTCCGGATCGGCGGACGGATGCTGTTCCACCCGGCGGCGCGGCCGGCGGGCAGCCGGGTAGCGGCCGAATGACGATCTGGGAAGAGGCCAGGCTGTCGGTGCGCGGCGCGATCCGCGTCCTGCGGCTCGATCCCGACGGGGTAGACGATTTCAACCTGACGCTGGACGGCTACTGGCGCTCGTTCTACGCCGCGATGTTCCTGCTGCCGCTGTATCTCGTCTATCTGATGAACGCGCCGATACCGGAAGGCGTCAGCGTCGGCCGGTACTGGCTGATCGAGGCAATCGCCTATCCGCTGACCTGGACCCTGTGGCCGCTGTTTGCCATCTACGTTTGCGCCCGCGCCGGCGTGTTGCGGCGCTATACGACCTACATCATCATCCACAACTGGGCGCAGGTCCTGTTGTTCGGCGGCCAGCTGTTCCTCGTCGTGCTGGCCTTCACCGTCGACCCGGGCGGCCCCGGCGCGGGCCTGCTCGTCCCGGTCTGGGCTGTCGTGCTCACCGCGGAAACGCTGATTGTCCGGGTCACACTCGGCGTGACCTGGCCCCAGGCGATCGTGATCGAGGCCCTGTCCTTCTTCATCGCCCTGCTGCTGGGCCTCTCGAAGCAATTCGTCATGACCGGCGGCGGCTGACCCCGACCGGCGGGTCGGGAAAACCGGCAAGACGGGAGACAGCCCTCTACCATCGCAGAATCAGCCGGTCGCCTTTGATCTCGAACGACCGGAAGCGCCGGAGGATCGTTACGCCCAGGAGCGATATGTGCCCCTGCCGTAGCACGAGGGCCGCCTGATTGCGGAAAGTCAGCCCGCCGACCCGAACCGAGTCCAGGACGGCGGGAGCGGCCAGCGAGGCGCCATCGGCGGTTTGCACCGGAATGGAATAGCGGAGGCGATCCATGTCCAGCCCGGCTGCAAATGCGTCCGCCGGCGTAAGGGCCAGGCCGGTGGCGCCGGTATCGACCAGCATCCGCGCCGGCCGGCCGTTCAGGAACACGTCCAGGAAGAAGGCGCCGCTGCCGGAGGCGCGAACCGTCAGGCTCCGTTCGCCGTAGACTGCCGTTCCGGGCGAGAACTCTCCCGCGACCCGTTGCCAGACCGATGTGAGCTCATGGCGGTAGGCATAACCGGCGACGGCGACGAGGCCGATGGCGCTCCAGGCGAGCAGCGATTTCAGGATACCGCCGATCCTGTGGCGCCCACGCACCAACAGCCCGCCGCCCAGAAAGACCAGCAACGCAATCAGAAATCCGGCGTAGAGGCCGTCTTCCGCGGACTCGAAGGCGCCGAAGGCTTCGCCGAGTATCCAGCCCAGCCCGGCGAGACCGCCGAGGACCGCCGCGACGATCAGAAAGGTCGGCAGCAAGTCGAGGATCGTGTCGCCGCCGGGAGAAGCACGGCTGCGCCGTCGATCCTCGTCGCCGCCGAAACCCCAAGGGTCTTCCATGAACGGGCCGTCCCGCAATCCCGGATGCGGTCGCTCTACGCCGCTTCCGTCCCACCGACGGTGATCGCATCGACCCGGACGGTCGGCTGGCCGACCCCGACCGGGACGCCCTGCCCGTTCTTGCCGCAGACCCCGATCCCGTGGTCGAGCTTGAAATCGTGGCCGATCATCGAAATTCGGTTCATCACGTCCGGCCCGTTGCCGATCAGCGTGGCGCCCTTGACCGGTGCGCCCACCTGGCCGCCCTCGATCCTGTAGGCCTCGGTGCAACTGAAGGTGAACTTGCCGCTGGTGATATCCACCTGGCCGCCGCCGAAGTGGACGCAATAGAGCCCCTTGTCGACCGACTTCAGGATGTCTTCCGGCGCCTCGTCCCCCGCCAGCAAGAAGGTATTAGTCATGCGCGGCATCGGGTGATGGGCATAGCTTTCGCGCCGGCCGTTGCCCGTCGGCGCCACGTCCATAAGCCGGGCGTTCAGCCGGTCCTGCATATAGCCCTTCAGGATGCCGTCCTCGATCAGCACCGTACGGCCGGTCGGCGTGCCTTCGTCGTCGATCGTCAGCGAGCCGCGGCGGTCGGCCATGGTGCCGTCGTCGACGACCGTCACGCCCCTGGCCGCCACCTGCTCGCCGATCCGGCCGGAGAAGGTCGAGGTGCGCTTGCGGTTGAAATCGCCTTCGAGGCCGTGGCCGACCGCCTCGTGCAGGAGCACGCCGGTCCAGCCCGGACCGAGCACGACCGGCATTTCTCCGGCCGGCGCCGGCTGCGATTCCAGATTGACCAGCGCCTGGCGCAGCGCCTCGTCCACCTGGCCCCGCCAGCTCGCCGGCTCGAACCAGCCGTCGTAGGCCGCCCGGCCGCCCGCCCCGTCGGAGCCGGTCTCCATCCGGCCGTCCCGCTCGACGACGACCGAGACATTGAGGCGGACCAGGGGCCGGATATCGGCGGCACGCTGCCCGTCGCCGCGGACGATCAGCACAGCCTGCCACTCGCCCAGAAGCGACGCCGAGACCTGCCGTATCCGCCCGTCCTTCGAACGGGCGTATTCGTCGATTTCCTCGAGCAGCTTGACCTTGCGCTCGAACGGCATCTCCGTGAGCGGGTTGACCGGGGCATAGAGGGCCCGGTTCGTGCCGCGCGGGCCGTCGGCAAGCGTGCCGCTGTGCCCGGCGAGAACCGCGCGCACCGCAGTCGCGGCCCGTCCGATGGCCTCTTCGGACAGTTCCGAAGCGTGGGCGTAGCCCGTCGCCTCGCCGGCCATCGAGCGCAGGCCGAAACCCTGGCTCTCGTCGAAGGTCGCGCTCTTCAGCCGGCCATCGTCATATACCAGGCTCTCGGACTGGGTGTATTCGAGAAACAGCTCGCCATCGTCGGCGCCATGAAGCGCATCGCCGACAAGGCGGTCCACTCGCGCGCGGTCCATGCCGGTGCGGTCGAAAAACAGGCTGTCGGCCGTTGCAATGTCGCTCATGGCATTTCCCGTCGGATTGGGTCCACAGCAGAGAATGGCGACGGAAGCGGACAGGGTAAAGGCGCAACGCCCGAAAAAGCGCGGATCGGGGCCAAATTGCGCAGCGCGTTAACCTCCGAAACCCATCAATCCCGGCAACCAGAGGCTGATTGACGGCACCAGCAGCATAAGGACCAGGCCGGCCACCATGAGCACCGCATAAGGCACGGTCCCGCGGATAACCTCGCCTAGAGGCGCCTGCGTAATCCCCCGGATGACGAACAGGTTAATGCCGACCGGCGGGGTGATCAGCGCCAGTTCCAGATTGATCATCAGAAGGACGCCGTACCAGACCGGGCTGATGCCCAGGTCGATCATGACAGGGAAAATGATCGGCGTCGTGATCAGGATGATCGCGATGGTTTCGAGGAACATGCCGAGGACGAAAATCACCAGCATGACCGCAACGATGAATTCGACCGGCGTCAGCCCGGCGCCGGTCGTCGCTTCCACCAGTTCGTTGGGCAACCGCATCACAGTGACCGCGTGCCCAAACATCCCCGCCGCCGCCACGATCATGAACAGCATGGCGCTGATCCTGACGGTGTCGTAAGCGCAGTCGTACAAATCCCTCCAGCCGAAGTTCCGGTAGGCCAGCACCGCTACGAGCAGGGCGAGGATGGCGCCGACCGCGGCCGCTTCCGACGCGGTGAAGACGCCGAAATAGATACCGCCGAGAACCATCGGCGGCATGACCAGGGCCCAGAAAGAGGCGCGGATCGCCACAAGCGCTTCGCGGGCGGTCGCCCGTTCCCCCCGTTGCGCGCCGCGCGGGCCGAGATTGCTGGCGACGCACCACAGGGCGAACAGCGTGGCGACGATCAGGCCGGGGATCAGGCCGGCGGCAAAGAGCGCGCCGATCGAGGCTTCGGTGACGATAGCGTACAGGATCATCGGTCCCGACGGCGGAATCAGGATTCCGAGCGTGCCGCCGGCGGCCACCACGCCCAGAGCCGCGCGCGTGGGATAGCCGTACCGGTTCATCTGGGGAATGGCGCTGGTGCCGATGGTCAGCGCGGTCGCCGCCGACGATCCCGAGATGGCGGAAAAAACGGTGCAGGACATGACCGTGGCCACGCCGAGCCCGCCGGGCAGATGGCGCACCAGGGTATGCGCCGTCCGGTACAGGTCGTCGACGATCTGTGCCCGGATCATGGTGTACGCCATAAACGCGAACAGCGGGATCGTCGCCAGCAGGTTGATGTTGAGTTTGCCGAATACGGTGTCGGCGACGCCGCTGAAGCTGCCTTCGACCAGCAACATGATGACAATTGAGGTGAGGCCGATGCCGGCGAAGACCGGGACGCCGGTCAGCAGCAGCAGGACGAGGCCGCCCAGAACAACAGCGAGGGAAATCATCGCCGGTTCAGTCGATGCGGCTGCGGTCGACTGCCGGGAAGCCTGCCAGCGCCCGAATTAGCGCCACCACGGCCGCCAGGATCAGCATCGCGGCGCCGAGCACGATTGCGGATTGCGGAATCCACATCCCGATTTCCAGATAGCCCTCCGAAACCAGGCCCATGGCGTGGACGCCGAGCACCGCGTCGACAGCATCCGCCAACAGGACTGCCCCAAACGCGATCGCCGCCAGCATTCCCCAGATCGCAACCAGCCGCTGCCCCCGCGGCCCGAGGCGCCCGACGAGCAGGTCGACGTTGATATGGTCGCCACGGCGCAGCGCTTCGGCCACGCCGACCATGACCAGCGACACGACCAGATATCCGGACAGTTCGTCGATCCAGGTGATCGGAACGCCCAGCACATAACGCCAGAAGACGCTATAGCCGGTCAGGACCGTGAGCAAGAGAACCCCGACGACTCCGACGACGACCAGCAAAAAGGCAAGCCGGTCGAACCAGCGGTCGGCCGCCCTCAAGAACGGCCCGGCCCCCGCCAGCGGATCGGGGGCCGGGTTTTCGTCCGGACCGGCTTCAGTCATACCGGTCGCCGTTCGACCGATCCGGCAGGCGCAAGCTAATTGCCCATGATTTTCATCAGCTTCTTGCCGGTTTCGCCGGTGGAACTATCGAAGGCCTTGTCGAATGCAGGCGCCATGACCTTCTTCATTGCAGCGATTTCGTCCGCTGTGTGGATATGGACGACCATGCCCTTTTCCCTCAGTTGGCCGGGCGCCTTGGCGGCTGTTGCGTCGGAAACCTCGATGGCCCATTTGCCCAGCTTCGCGCCGGCCGCCGCGAGCGCCTGTTTCTGCGCTGCGTCGAGGCCATCGTACCATTTCGGGTTGACGTAGGCGTGGAAAAACACGCTGAACAGCGGCGAGACGGTGACGTATTTCTGGACCTCGTAGTATTTTCGGGAATAGGCCGCGGAGATGTCGGTGAGCCCGGCGTCGATCACGCCGGTCGCCAGCGCCTGGTACACCTTGCTGCCGGACATGGCGGACGGCGCGGCGCCCAGAGCGCGCAAGCCGTTATCCACCAATTTGTTCAGACCGCGGATTTTAACGCCCTTGAAGTCTTCGGGCTTGATGAGCGGCTTGTCCTTGGACGTGTAGGCAGACATGCGGGTGATGAACATCCAGGCGACGTTGCGCACACCCTTCTTGAGCATGGCGGCTTCGAGGATCTTCGCTGCCTCTGACTCGTGAAATTTCTCGAGCAGCGCCCGATCCGTGAACGTGTAGGGGCGCAGCGTGACGTTCATTTCCGGAATGGTGCCGCCCCACTGGAAGTTAACCGAAAAGGCGCATTCTATGTTGCCGCGAGCGACGGCAGGAATGTTCTGCTTGGCGTTGCGCAGCGAATTGGCGCCGTAGACCTGGACCTTCAGCGCGCCCTTCGACTGGGATTCGATTTCCTTGGCCCAGCGTGCGATCAGCTTTGCGCCGTGGTGGCGCGGCGGCAGCTGATGGCTGCATCGCATGGTCTGTTCGGCGGCAACCGCAGCGGGTGCAGCCGCGAGAACCGGCGCGACGATCGCACCAGCGAGGATCAGTACTGTCTTCTTCATTTTTTCCTCCTTGAAGACGATTTCTCCGATTGCCCTCCGGCACACCGCTCAGGTGGGCTGCGCCGCGGGCGGACTCTCGAAGCCGAGCGGCAGGCCGGCCTTTTCCAGGGCGCCGTATAATGTCTCTCCCGGCATTTCTTCGGCCTGGATTCTTCGCAACGCGATCAGTTTCCCGACATCGATCCCGGTATCGATTCCCTTCGTCCGGCACAGGAACGCCAGATCCTCGAACACGATATTGCCGGTCGCTTTCGGAGCCGCCGGACAGCCCCCCAATCCGCCGAGCGAACCGTCGATCAGCGTGGCGCCCTCGTCGAGCGCGGCGGACGCGTTGGCGAGGCCGAGGCCTCGGGTATCGTGCAGGTGGACGCCGACGGGCCGGCCGTCCGCCATGACCCGGACGGTTCGCACCATGTCGGCGACCTGCCGCGGACCGGCGTAGCCGACCGTGTCGGCGATGCTGACGATATCGGCGCCGGCGTCGAGGCTCCGTCCGACCAGGCGGTAGACCTCCTCAGGATCGACCTTGCCTTCGATCGTGCAGCCCAAGGCGTTCGAAACGCCGACGGCAACGACCGGCCGGTGCGCCGAGCCCTCACGCAGTCGACAGATTTCCGCCACAACGCCGAGCGCTTCTTCGCGCGTGCGGCGGACATTGCGCAGACTGTGCGATTCCGTAGCGGAGACGACGCAGTCCAGTTGGGACGCCGGGGTCTCCAGGGCGTCCGCGGCGCCGTGTGCGTTCAAGGTCAGGACGGTCGCGACCGCGCCGGGCAGACCGTCGATGAAGCCGATGATGTCCCGGACATCTGCGAACTGCGGATGGCGATCCGGCGGCAGAAAGGAACCCGCGTCGAAATAGCGGACGCCGGCGGCAAATTCCGCCCCGATCCAGCGCTTCTTGCCCTCCGTCGAGGGAAATGACGCGGTCAGCTGGAGGCCGTCGCGCAATCCCACTTCGCGCAGGGCGACCCGGCCAGCGGGATAGAGGCCGGACAGGTTTTCGGCGGTCATGCCGCTTTTGCCCGGCTTCGCGCCAGTTCGGCGATTTCGCCGGCCGAATAGCCGAGCGACGCCAGCACGGCTTCGGTATCGGCCCCGAGCACCGGCACGTCCGTTTGCGCCGACAGGTTTTTTCCGTCGAACTCGATCGGCAGGGACGGGGTCCGGAACGGTGCGCCGTCGGCGTTGCGCGAGGGCGTCAGGCCGCCCGGCCGATTGACATGCGGATCCTCGTACATATCCTGCGGCCGGTTGATCGGCGAATAGGGAATGTTCGCACTGTCGAACAGCCGGCAGAGTCCGTCGAGCGGGCGGGCGGCCAGCGCCTCGGCGAAGCGCGGCAGGAACCCGGCCCGACCGTCGATCCGGCCCGTTTGGGATTGAAGCGCCGGATCCGCCAACAGATCGCCAAAACCGAACATGCGGCAGGCCGCCCGCCAGTGACCGTCGGTCACGACGGCGAGAAATATCTGCCGCCCGTCCGATGTGTCGAAGACATCGTAGACCGGCCAGGAGAAATCGCGCTCCGGCATCGGCGGCGACGCCGCGCCCGACAAATCGAAATGCACCATATGCTGCGCGACGAGGAACAGGCAGTTTTCGAACAGGCCGACACGCACTTCCTGCCCTTTACCGGTTCGCGCCCGCTCCAGAAGTGCGGCCAGAATGCCAACAACGCCGTGAATGCCGCCCATGATGTCGTTAGCGGAAGAGCCCATACGCAGCGGCCGGCCCGACGGCCCGGTCATATAGGCCATGCCGGTCGCCATCTGCACGACTTCGTCCAATGCCGGACGATGGGCGTAGGGGCCGCTGAGAAACCCCTTGTGCGCAGCGGTGATCAGGCGCGGGAATTTTCGGCGCAGCGTGGCATGGTCGACGCCCATGCGCGCCAGAGTCTCATCGCGGAAATTCTCGACGAATACATCGGCCGTCGCCAGCAGGCGATGCAGCGCCTCCAGCCCCGCCGGCGCGGCGGTATCGATAGCGATCGACTTTTTCCCGCGATTGAAGGTCGGGAAGAACGAGGCGCCCATGCCGCCGAGAGCGCGGGTCTTGTCGCCATGCGGCGGCTCGACCTTGATCACTTCCGCACCGAGTTGCGCGAGATAAAGACCGCACGTCGGCCCCATCACCATGTGGCTGATCTCGACGACGCGGATGTTCTCGAGCGGTCCGGCCATCGTGCCTTTACCCGTAAAATGCCCAACCTGCGCTTCCGAATCTAACGAGTCGCATTTTTCGGAAAAATAGATAATATCGATGAATGATTTCGAATTTTTCGATATTGATATGAACCTGAAACAGCTGAGTTATTTCGAGGCCATCTGCGAAACCGGTTCGGTTTCGGCGGCGTCGCAGCGTTGCCGCATCGCTCAGTCGGCGCTCAGCTACCAGATCGCCAATCTGGAGGAGGAACTGGGCGTCCGGCTGTTCGAGCGCCGACCGCGGGGCATGGCGCTGACCGCAGAGGGCGACCGGTTGTACGAGCATGCCCGACGCATCTCCCAGGCCGTAGACCACGCCAAGACCGATCTGCGCGCCCTCTCCGGCGCTGTCGCCGGAGAGGTCACTGTCGGCCTCCCCTATACGGCGCTCGAAATGATCGGGCTGCAACTTGCCGAACGCGCCGCCGCTGCCTTTCCCGACATGCAGCTCTGGATCGCCGAGAGTCTGTCCAGCCAGGCGCTGAACAGTCTGAGGCGCGGCTCGGTCGATATCGCCCTGCTGTACAATCCGCCGGCGTCGACCGACCTCCGGACCGTGCAACTGCTGACAGAGGAGATGCTGTGCATCGGCCGGCCGGAGATCGTCGGCGCCACCCGCGCTCCCATCGACTTCGACGAAGTGGCGAAGTTGCCGCAACTGCTGCTCCGGCACGGCGACGCCGCCCGGGCGATTATCGAGGATCCCGCCCTGCTGAAGCGGATCGTGCGCCAGTCGCGCATCGAGCTGATTTCGACCAACATGCTGAAGCAGGCGTTGGTCAAGGGCTTCGGCTGCGCGATCGGTCCGCGGGCAACGCTGGAAACCTTCCTGCGCGATCCGATCCTGCACGCACGGCGTATTGCCCGACCGGCCATTCGCCGCCGCCTATGCCTGGCCCGGCTTGCCGAGCAGCCGCCGGGACGGGCGGAAACGGCGGTGTCCGACCTCGTGACCGAACTGGTTGCCGACGCCGTCGCGGACGGCCGCTGGGACGCCGTGCCGGCAACCTGACGAAGCGGCCGCACGGCGCGGAAAATGCCGCGGTTCCGCCGCTTGCCGGGCTGCAGGGGGCCGGCTATATAGCGCCCTCTGCATCGCATTGCAGAGGGCAGCGCTGCGGCCTCCGGGCTTGCGGCGCTTTGCTGTGGCGGCCGGGCTCTGTACGGGCATGCCTCGGGCCGCCGAACAGGACGATCCGGCGCGGCGAAAGCATCGGCTTCGGCCGCGCGCCTTCAGGAGAAGACCGAAATGCCCAAGCTGAAGACCAAAAGCTCCGTCAAGAAACGGTTCAAGTTGACCGGCAGCGGCAAGATCAAGCGCAATTTTGCGTTCCGCAGCCACAACCTGACCAAGCGGTCCACGACGATGAAGCGGACCAACCGGGGATCGACCATTCTCGACAAGTCGAACGAGAAGGCGATCCGGCCGATGATGCCCTACGCCAAGTAACGGTCCATCGAGCAACGGCCGGGCGCCGGTTCCCTTCCCCTTCAGAATCAGGAGTTTCGTTTCATGGCGCGAGTCAAACGGGGCGTCACCAAACACGCCCGCCACGGCAAGATCATCAAACAGGCCAAGGGCGCGCGCGGCCGGCAGAAGAACACCTTCCGCGCGGCCAACCAGCGGGTTGAGAAGAACCTGCTGTACGCCTATCGAGACCGCAAGGTGCGCAAGCGCAGTTTCCGCAGCCTGTGGATCCAGCGCATCAACGCCGGCGTCCGCGAGCACGGCCTGACCTACAGCCAATTCGTCAACGGCCTCAACAAGGCCGGCATCGAGCTGGACCGCAAGGTGCTGGCCGATATGGCCGTGCGCGATGCCGAGGCCTTCAAGACGGTGGTCGACGCAGCGCAGAAGGCGCTGGAATAGCCGACCGGGCGGCGCCCGCGCCTGCTTCCCCGAAATCCTCTCCAGACCGGTCCGATGAGCGATCTCGATACCCTGCGCACCGAATTGCTGGCTGCGGTTGACGCGGCGGCCGACCTGAAGGCGCTGGACGCCGCGCGGGTCGATGCACTGGGCAAGAAGGGGCGGATCACCGGACGGATGAAAACGCTGGGCGGCCTGGACCCGGAAGCCCGCAGGGAACTCGGCCGCGCGCTCAACATTCTGAAGGACGAGATCGCCGGCGCCGTGGAAACCCGCAAGGCGGCGTTGGAAGACGCCGAACTGGACGCCCGCCTGGCCGGGGAGCGGATCGACGTCTCGCTGCCCGCGCGCTCGACGCCGATGGGCCGCATCCATCCGATCAGCCAGACGATGGAGGAGGTCAGCGCGATTTTCGGCGACATGGGCTTCTCGGTCGTCGAGGGCCCGGACATCGAAACCGACTGGCACAATTTCACGGCGCTGAATTTCCCGGAAGGGCATCCGGCGCGGGAAATGCAGGACACGTTCTACCTGCCGCCCAAGGACGACGGCACGAAAATGGTGCTGCGCACCCATACGTCGCCGGTCCAGGTGCGCACGATGATGGAGCGCAAGCCGCCGATCCGGATCCTGGTGCCGGGCCGCACCTACCGAAGCGACTGGGACCAGACCCACACGCCGATGTTCCACCAGTTCGAGGGGCTGGTGATCGACGAGACGACCCATATGGGCCACCTGAAGGGCTGCCTGGTCGACTTCTGCAAGGCCTATTTCGAGATCGACGACGTCAAGCTGAACTTCCGCCCGTCCTTCTTTCCCTTCACCGAGCCGTCGGCCGAGGTGGACATCGCCTGCAACAAGAAGGACGGCCAGCTCCGCTTCGGCCATTTCGGCGACGGCCATGACGACTGGCTTGAGATTCTCGGCTGCGGCATGGTCCATCCGAACGTGCTGAAGAATTGCGGCCTCGACCCGGAGGTCCATCAGGGCTTCGCTTTCGGCATGGGCTGCGAGCGCGTCGCGATGCTGAAATACGGCATCCCGGACGGGCGCAGCTTCTTCGAAAACGACGTGCGCTGGATGGCGCATTACGGCTTCCTGCCGCTCGACGTGCCGACGCTGACCGGCGGCCTGTCGCAATAGCGCCCCGCTCCCTTCGATACGCCTCCCTTCGATACGCCCCGGCCTTGGCGGCCGGGGCTACTCAGGATGAGGAGGTGTTGAGGCCTTTGAGCCCCCAACAGCCTCCTCATCCCGAGTAGGCGCGTCAGCGCCGTATCGAGGGGCCGTATCGAGAGTCTGCCTTAAGCCTGTCGAAGAGGGGCGCCACGCCACCGCGGTTCCGGCCGGGTGGGATGCGTTCTAATAGACGACCCGCTCGAGATAGAGCCCGCAGGCCGGGGCGGTTGCGCCGGCCTTGCTCCGGTCGGCGGCGCGCAGGACCGTCGCCAGCCAGGTGACCGGCTTCTTGCCCTCGCCGACCGGGGCGAGCGTGCCGACGATGTTGCGCACCTGGTGATGCAGGAAGGACGGCGCGCGCAGCGCAATCTCGATCTCCTCGCCGTAGCGCGAGACCCGGATATCCGTAAGTGTCTTGACCGGCGACTTCGCCTGGCACTCGGCGGCGCGGAAGCTCGAAAAGTCATGATGGCCGATCAGAGGCAGCGCCGCCTCGTGCATCGCCTCGGCGTCGAGCGGCCGGCCGACCTGCCAGGCTTTGCCGGCATCCAGCGTCAGCGGCGCGCGCCGGTTGACAATGCGATAGCGGTAGCGCCGCTCGACGGCCGAGAAGCGGGCGTGGAAGTTCTCGTCCACCTGCTCGGCCCCGGTCACCGCGATCGGCCGGGGCTTCAGGTGGTAGTTCAGCGCCTCCTTGATGCGGAAGGGCTCGGCGTCGCGGGCGATATCGACATGCGCGACCTGCGCCAGCGCATGGACGCCTGAATCGGTGCGGCCGGCGGCGTAGGCGACAGTGTGCTCGCCGCAGAATTTCTCCACCGCCTCCTCAAGGCATTGCTGGACGGAAAGGCCGTTGTCCTGCCTCTGCCAGCCGACGAACGGCCCGCCGTCGTATTCCAGCGTCAGCTTGAAACGCCGCGTCACGGCAGGACCGTCCCGGCCGGAATGGCGAAGCCGCGCAGCAGGTCGGCGGTGGCCATCGGCGCCTTGCCTTGGCGCTGGACCTGCGTCGGCCGCAGGGCGCCCTCGCCGCAGGCGACGGTCAGGCTGTCGTCGAGCACCGTTCCCGGTTCGCCGGTTCCCTCGGCGAGTTCGGCGCCCAGCACCCGGATACGCCGGCCGCCCGATTCGAAGCCCGATTCGAAAAAGGCCCCGGGCGCAGGGTCGAAGGCGCGCACGGTGCGCTCGATCTGTTTCGCCGGCCGGGACCAGTCGATCCGCGCCTCGGCCTTGCCGATCTTGCGGGCGTACGTCGCGCCCGCTCTTGGCTGGAGCCGCGGCCTCAGTTCGGCGGTGTCCGCCCCGTCCAGCCAGTCCAGCGCCTCCACGATCGCCGCCGCGCCCAGCGCCGCCAGTTCGTCGTGCAAGGAACCGCCGGTCGCCGCCGCGGCGATCGGGACCTGCCGCTGCAGGAGGATCGGGCCGGTGTCGAGGCCGGAGTCCATCTGCATGATCGTCACTCCGGTTTCCGCGTCGCCGGCCTGGATCGCGCGCTGGATCGGCGCCGCACCGCGCCAGCGCGGCAGGAGCGAGGCGTGGATGTTGAGGCAGCCGTGCACCGGCGCATCGAGGATCGCCTCCGGCAGGATCAGGCCGTAAGCGGCGACGACGGCGGCGTCCGCCTCCAGGGCCGCAAATTCCGCAACCGTGCCGGGTTCGCTGAATGACGCCGGGGTGCGCACCGGAACGCCCTGCGCCTCGGCCCAGGCGTGGACCGGCGACGGCCGCACCGCCCGGCCGCGCCCGGCCCGGCGCGGCGGTTGGACATAGACCGCGGCGATGTCGTGCCCCGCCGTGGCCAGCGCCGTCAGCGCCGTCAGCGCAAAGTCCGGCGTGCCCATGAAGATCAGGCGCATGGCGGTTTCCGGGGGTCGGGCCGATGCGGCCGGGCCGCAGATGTCACGCGGGCGCCGCCTCTTTCGCGGCGAGCTTCTTCTCCTTCAGCAGCTTGCGCAGGATCATGTTGCGCTTGAGCGCGCTGATGCGGTCGATGAACAGGATGCCGTCCAGATGGTCGATCTCGTGCTGGACGCAGGTGGCCAGCATGCCGTCGGCCTCCAGCTCGCGGAGTTCGTTGTCCCGGTCCAGATAGCGCACCCGGACCTCGGCCGGGCGCACGACGTCGGCATAGTGTTCCGGAACGCTCAGGCAGCCCTCCTCATGGGTGTTGTCATGATCCGAGACCCAGACGATTTCCGGGTTGGCGAGCGCGAACGGCGCCGGGGGGCCGTCCTTCTCCGACACATCGACCACGATCACCCGTTTGAGCACACCGACCTGCGGCGCGGCGAGGCCGATGCCCGGCGCGGCGTACATGGTCTCCAGCATGTCGTCCATGAGCCTGCGCACGCTGGCGTCGACCCGCTCGACGGGCTTCGATTTCTTCTTCAGGCGCGGGTCGGGCGCGGTCAGGATTGGCAGCAGCGCCATGGCGGTTTCACCCCGGAAAGGACCGGTTTCAAGGGCTTTTCGTCGGTTTGCAGATAGGGCCGGCGGCCGGAAAGGTCAACGAAGCGGCGCGTCGCGCGGGCCGGCGCCCGATGCCCCGGCCGCCGCCGGGAATCGCCCGGAACCGCGCCGGTTTCCGCAAGAATAGTCATGGCCGCCGCACGGGCTTGTGATAGGAAGGCCGCGCCATGACCGGACTGGATGCCAACACCCTGATCGTGCTGGGCGCGGTGGCCGTACTCGCGGTGCTTGTGCTGTTCGTCACCTTCCGGAGCGCGCGCGGCCAGACCGAGATCAACACACGCCTCAGCGGCCTGGCCGAACGGCAGGACGGCATCCGCGATTCGCTGAATGCCCGCCTGCAGGACCAGGAGCGGGCGATTTCCGAACGGCTGGAGGGCGTGACGCGGCGGGTCGGCGCCAGCCTCGAAAGCAGCACGGAAAAGACCGGCGAATCGCTTCAGAAGATCCGCGAGCGGCTGGCCGTGATGGACCAGGCGCAGAAGAAGATCACCGACCTGTCGGAGCAGATGGTCGGCCTGGAGAATATCCTCGCCAACAAGCAGGCGCGCGGCGCATTCGGCGAAATCCAGTTGCGCGATCTGGTCGAGACGCTGATGCCGCCCGGCGCCTTCGCCTTCCAGGAAACGCTCGGCAACGGCAAGCGGGCCGACTGCCTGCTCCGCCTGCCGAACCCGCCCGGCCCGATCGCGATCGACGCCAAGTTTCCGCTGGAAAGCTGGCAGCGCCTGCAGAATGCGACCGACGAGCGGGAGCGGATCGAAGCCGGCCGCCGGTTCAGCGCCGATGTCCTCAAACATGTCCGCGATATCCGGGAGAAGTATATCGTGCCCGGCGAGACCGGGGACGCGGCGCTGATGTTCTTGCCGTCGGAAAGCGTCTATGCCGAGCTGCACGCCAACCACGCCAACGCGGTCGAACAGAGCTTCCGGGAGAAGGTCTACATCGTCTCGCCGACAACGCTGTGGGCGACGCTCAACACGGTGCGCGCCGTGTTCCGCGACGTCCGGATGCGCGAGCAGGCCCACCTGATCCAGAAGGAGGTCGAGACCATGATGGCCGATGTCGGCCGGCTCGACGACAGGGTCGGCAAGCTCGCCTCCCATTTCGACCAGGCGCGGCGCGACATCGAGCAGATCCAGACCTCGTCCCGCAAGATTTCCAGCCGCGGCGAGAAGATATCCGAGCTGGACCTGGAAGAGGACGGCGGCGCGCCGGGGAAGGCGCCCGGCACACTCCAGGCCCCGCCGGCGGAATAACGCCCTGGTTTCCATTCCCGCCGCCGTTCCGGCCGGAGCGGACGGCAGGGTCGCAGCGCCGGCAAATCCCTCCTGCGAGGCGCCGGAACGGCGGCTTGCTAACGGCGGCGGACCTGCATACCTTCGCCGCCCCATGGACCATTCCCTCACCGAAGACCAGGCCCGGATCGAGGAAGCGGTCGGCGCGATCTGCGACCGGTTCGACGAAAACTACTGGCTGGAGCGCGATCGCGAGGGCGGCTTCCCGTTCGACTTCCACGCCGCGATGGCCGAGGGCGGCTGGCTCGGCATCGCCATGCCGGAGACCCAGGGCGGCGCGGCGCTCGGTATCGCCGAAGCCGCGGTGATGATGCGCCGGGTTGCGCAGTCGCCGGGCGCCATGGCGGCCTGCTCGTCGATCCACATGAACATTTTCGGCCCGCACCCGATCGTCGTGTTCGGCACCGGGGAACAGAAGCAGCGCTGGCTGCCGGACCTGATCGCCGGCCGGACCCGCGCCTGCTTCGCCGTCACCGAGCCGAACGCCGGGCTCGACACGACCAATATCCGGACCCGCGCGGTGCGCACCGGGCCTGAGAGCAACGCCGGCTACAGGGTTACCGGCGAGAAGATCTGGACGTCGACGGCCCAGGTCGCCGACCGCATCCTGCTGCTGACCCGCACGACGCCGCGGGAGGATTGCACGCGGCCGACCGACGGACTCACCCTGTTCTTCACCGAACTGGACCGCGAGCGGATCGAGGTGCGGGAGATCGACAAGATGGGCCGCAAGGCCGTCGATTCGAACATGCTGTTCATCGACGGCTTGCAGGTGCCGGCCGGGGACCGGATCGGCGAAGAGGGCCAGGGCTTCGAATGCCTGCTCCACGGCCTCAATCCGGAGCGCTGCCTGGTCGCCGCCGAGGCCATCGGCATCGGCCAGCAGGCTTTGCAGCGCGCCGCCGGCTATGCGAAGGAGCGCATCGTGTTCGGCCGGCCGATCGGGCAGAACCAGGCGGTCCAGCATCCGCTCGCCGAAAGCTGGGCGGAACTGGAGGCGGCCTGGCTGACCGTGCTCCACGCCGCCGGCCTGTACGACGCCGGCCACCCCTGCGGCCCGCAGTGCAACGCTGCGAAATATCTCGGCGCCGAAGCCGGCTTCCGGGCCTGCGAGCGCGCCGTGCTGGCCCATGGCGGCATGGGCTACGCCAAGGAGTTTCACGTCGAGCGGCTGCTGCGCGAGGTCATGATCTGCCGGATCGCGCCGGTCTCGCGCGAGTTGATCCTCAGCCATATCGCCGAAAAGGCGCTCGGCCTGCCGAAGAGCTACTGAGAGGACTATCGGGCCGGCGGCGTCTTCCGGCTCTCGGCCCGGACGTTGAGATAGTTGCCGGCGAAGATGACAGCCGCGCCGAGCGCGACCCAGATGTCGATGATCTCCGCATAGGCCAGCCAGCCGACGACCACCGCAAGCGGCAGACGGAAGAAATCCATCGGCACGACGACATTGGCGTCGGCCAGGCTGAGGGCGCGGGCCATGCAGTAATGGGCGGTCAGGCTGCCGATGCCGACCACCGCGATCCAGCCCCAGATCCAGCCGGTCGGCCAGACCCAGGCGTCGAAGCTCGCCAGCAGGGCCAGCGGCGTCTGGATCGCCACCATCCAGAACAGCATCGTCTGGGGCGTATCGGTGCGCATCAGCCGGCGGGTCATGACATAGGTCGAGAAGGCGAAGCCGAGCGCCGACAGCAGGGCCGCGATCTGGGGCATGCCGATCGGCGACAGGCCGGGCCGCAGGATGATGAGCACGCCGGCGAAACCCAGAATGACGGCCGTTACGCGCACGACCGTGATCCTCTCGCCCAGGATCAACGCGGCCAGGATCAGGGTCCAGATCGGCGTCGTGAATTCGAGCGCGAACACCTCGGCGATCGGGATCAGGGCGACGGCGTAGAACCAGGCGTATTGCGCGCCCAGATGCACGACGTTGCGCGCGCCGTGGGTCGCGAATTTCCGCGTGCGCAAATGGCGCCAGCCGCCTGTGACCTGAAACAGCAGCATAATAACGGCCAGCCCGACCACGCCGCGCCAGAACAGCAGCTGGAAGATCGTGATCTCGGCGGCCAGTTCCCGCCCCGCCACCGCCATCGAGAGCAGCGAGACGAAGGTCCCGACCATCCAGAGGGCGACCCGGAAGATCGGCGCGAGGCCCACGGCAGCGGTCATGCGGCGGTCATGCGGCGGGAGAATCCGGCTCGGCGTCGGGGAAGGTACCGGACGGCGCCGGACGGCGCCGGACGGCGGCCCGCCGTTGCGCCTCGCCGGCTGCGGCGGCGGATCATCCGATACAAGAAGCCCGCCGGCAAACGATAACCGCTACTGCGGGATGCGGCGTGTTACCTTGCCCGGCCTTGCCCGTTGACCGCGAACCGCCTACTCACCGCAGGGCAAGCGGGCAATGGGAGCCCATTTAACGGGACAGCATTCGGGAGGCGCATCGACGTGGCCAGGATCCTGATCGCGGGGGCCGGCATCGGCGGGCTGGCGGCGGCCGGCTGCCTGCTGCTCGCCGGGCACGAGGTGGAAATCTACGAGCAGGCCCCGGAGCTGGGCGAGATCGGCGCCGGCATCCAGCAGAGCGCCAACGCCACCCATGTCATGCGCCATCTGGGCGTGCTCGACGCGCTGGAAGGCATGGCCTTCCTGCCGCCGGTCACGGAATTCCGCCTGTTCGACAGCGGCGAGGTGTTGCAGGCGCTGGCGCTGGCCGCGACCCACCGGGAACGGCACGGCGCGCCCTATCTCCAGCTGCACCGGGCCGACTACCACGCCACGCTCGCGGCGCGGATCGAGGCGCTCAAGCCCGGCTGCATCCGCCTGAACGCGACGGTCGCCGGCTTCCGGGACCGCGCCGGCGGCGTCGCCATGATCCTGGCCGACGGCACGGAAATCTCCGGCGACCTGCTGATCGGCGCCGACGGCATCAAATCCGCCGTCCGGCGCCGGATCGCGGGCGAGAACCGGCCGGAATATACCGGCGACTCGGCCTGGCGCCTGACCGTGCCGGTGGAGCGGCTGCCGGCCGATTTCCTCGACGGCAAATCCTCCATCTGGGTCGGCCCGGACAAGCATGCCGTGGTCTATTTCCTGCGCGGCGGCAGCCTGCTGAATTTCGTCGGAGCCGTGGAACTGGAGGAACGGATCGAGGAATCCTGGACCCAGAAACGGCCCTGGACCGAGTTGCGGGCCGATTTCGAAGGCTGGCACGGGGATATCCTGACCATCATCGACGCCGCCGACCGCGACGCCTGCTACCGCTGGCCGCTGAACGTCCATCCGCATCTGGACTCCTGGAGCGCCGGGCGCGCCGTGCTGCTGGGCGACGCCGCCCATCCGATGCTGCCCTACATGGCCCAGGGCGCGGCCGTCGCCGTGGAGGACGGCGCGATCCTTGCGCGGGCGCTGGACGAAGCCGGCTCGATCGCCGACGCGCTCGCCCTGTACGAAAACCACCGCAAGCCGCGGGCGCGCCGCGTCGTCGACGAATCCCGCGACAACCGCCGCCTGTTCCATCTGCCGGACGAAGCCGCCCTGCGCGCGGCCTTCGCCCGGCGGAACATGGATCGGGAACGCTCCGACTGGCTCTACAACTACAACCCGCTGACCGTGGACCTGGAATAGAGGCGGGCGGCAGCGCGCCTGCTCGGGATGAGGCTTTGTTGTGCGTCGGCTCGCCCCTTCTCCTCCTCGCTCGATTCCTCTGCGAAACCGGCGAACCACCGAGAATTATCCTTCTCCCGATAAGGCGGGGGGAGCGGTCCCGACCTCGTTCCGGCGCCGCTCACCCCCACCTGACCTCCCCCTCTGAAGAGGGGGAGGAAAAAACAGGTAAAACGGAGCGTTGCCTCCGCTCCGGGTAGCTCCGGATTCGATCCGGGGCTTAACGGCGGAATCCCGTCACCGAAGCCGGGTTTGCGTTCGCGGGCCCGGTCCGGGCTTCCTCCGCCCGCTATGCCCGGCCGGAATGACGGGATGGGGTTTGCACCCGGTCCCAGGTTTGCGTCTTTTTTGAGCAAACACTCCAGTATCTCTCCTCCGCAGGCGTCTTTTTTTCGCAGTTTTCCGCCGTTTTTCGGCGCATAGGCCGAACTAGACAGACCGGTCTGTATTTAATTTTTTTACACTCTTTCAGGAAATATTTCCATATCCTGCCCGAGGCAGGCAACTGGCGGGCGGACACCCCCATCGCCTTCGCTTCGCGCCGGCACTTCCCCCGCTGAAGCGGGGGAAGGATAACCGGGGACAGGTCTCTGTCTCGTCTTGTTTTACCTCCCCCTCTGCAGAGGGGGAGGTCCGAAATACAAGGGGTGGGGGGTGCGGCAGGCGCACTTCGGGCGTTGGCAAAAGCACATATAAGGAACAATATTGGCAATGTCAAGGAGAATTATCGAAAAAAAGGAAATAATTTTGAAGGCCGGCTCCGGCGGACGCTACCCCCACCCGTCCTTCCGGCCGGAGCGCCGGGTTCGGGCCGGGGCGTATCGGAGGGCGCGCCATCCCGCCGGCTGGCCTTTTCCCACGTTTCGCTTTATATCCCGCGGCGCTGAATCGCCTGCCAGAGTGAGCGGACGGCGTTTTTCCGATAGCGGGAGAGGCGTCGTCGTTTGCTTTTGCGGCAAGCCCTGCCCACTCGGCGCCGGTCAGAGGCCGGCCGCCGGCCAACAACGAAGGAGACAGGATCGTGATCCCGGCCCTCATGCCGACCTATCGGCGGACGGACATCGCTTTCGAGCGCGGTGAAGGCCCCTACCTTTACAGCACCGACGGCCGACGATTCCTGGACTTCGCCAGCGGCATCGCCGTGACCTGCCTGGGCCACAGCCATCCGGCGCTGGTCAAGGCGCTCACCGAGCAGGCGCAGAAGTTCTGGCACTGCTCGAACATCTTCACCATCCCCGGCCAGCAGGAGATGGGCGAGAAGTTCGTGCGCGACACCTTCGCCGACACCGTGTTTTTCGGCAATTCCGGCTCGGAAGCCGTCGAGCTCGGCATCAAGATGATCCGCAAGTACCACCATGCCAGCGGCAACCCGCACAAGACCGGGATCGTCTGCATGAAGGGCGCGTTCCACGGCCGGACCCTGGCGACCATTTTCGCCGGCGGCCAGGAAAGCCACATCGACGGGTTCGGCCCGGCGGTCCAGGGCTTCCGGCACGTCGCCTTCGGCAACATGAACGAGTTGCGCGACGCGATCGACGACGAGACCGGCGGCATCCTGTTCGAGCCGATCCAGGGCGAGGGCGGCTACCGCCCGGCGCCGGACGGTTTTCTCGAGGATGTGCGCGAAACCGCCGACGAGTTCGGCCTGCTGGTCATGCTGGACGAGGTCCAGTGCGGCAACGGCCGGACGGGCAGGCTCTTCGCCCACGAATGGTCGGACATGACGCCCGACATCATGGCGACCGCCAAGGGCATGGGCGGCGGCTTCCCGGTCGGCGCCTGCCTGGCGACCGAAGAGGCGGCCAAGGGCATGACGGCCGGCACCCACGGCTCGACCTATGGCGGCAACCCGCTCGCCATGGCGGTCGCCAACGCGGTCTGGGACGAGATCACCAAGCCCGGTTTTCTCGAGAATGTCCGGGTCCAGGGCGAAGCGCTCCATGCCGAACTCCGGAAGCTCGTGGCCGATTATCCGGAGGTCTATGTCGAGGCGCGCGGCCGCGGCCTGATGGCCGGCCTCAAGCTCGCCGACAGTCTGGAAACCCGCCAGGTGGTCGATTTCGTCCGCGAACGCGGTCTGCTCACGGTCGCGGCGGGCGAGAATGTCGTGCGCATGGCGCCGCCGCTCATCATCGGCCGGGCGGAGATCGACGAGGCCGTCGCCCTGCTGCGCGCCGCGGCGGAGGAACTGATGGCCGAAGAGCGGGATGTTGCCTGATACGGGGCCTGACAGGGGGCCGGATACGGGGCCTGACACGGGCGTCGCGCCGGACCTGGACCGCACCGCGATTGCGGCGGCCGGCGCGCGGCACTTTCTCGATCTCGATCTGGTCGGGCAGGCCGACCTGCGCCGCATCGTCGAGGCCAGCAAGCGCCTGAAGGCCGCCCGGCAGCCCCCCCGGAAGGCCGACAGCCCGCCGGCGCGTCCGCTGGCCGGCAAGACGCTGGCGATGATCTTCGAGAAGCCGTCCACGCGCACGCGGGTCTCGTTCGAGCAAGCCGTCCGGCAACTGGGCGGCGACGCCATCGTGCTGGAGCGCGAGAGCAGCCAACTCGGCCGCGGCGAGACCGTGGCCGATACGGCGCGCGTGCTCTCGCGCTATGTCGACGCCATCATGCTGCGCTGCACGAAGGAGGAGAAGCTGCTGGAGCTGGCGGCCAACGCCGACGTGCCGGTCATCAACGGCCTGACCGACCGGACCCACCCCTGCCAGCTCATGGCCGACGTGATGACCTTCGAGGAGCATCGCGGCCCGATCGAGGGCCGGGCGGTCGCCTGGAGCGGCGACGGCAACAATATGGCGACCTCCTGGATCCACGCGGCAATGCAGTTCGATTTCGAATTGCGGCTGGCGGCACCGGCGGCGCTGCCGCCGCCGGCCGATGTCGTGGACCGGGCGCGGGCGCGCGGCGCGCGGGTGCATGTGACCGACGACCCGGTGGAGGCGATTTCCGGCGCGGATTGCGTCGTCACCGACGTCTGGATCTCGATGGGGGATACCAGCGCCGCCGACCATCACAATCTGCTGGCGCCCTACCGCGTCGACAGCGCGTTGATGAGCCATGCCCGGAACGACGCGATCTTCATGCACTGCCTGCCGGCCCATCGCGGCGAGGAGGTCGCCGCCGACGTGATCGACGGGCCGCAGTCCGTCGTGTGGGACGAGGCGGAAAACCGGCTGCACGCCCAAAAGGGCATCCTGCTTTGGGCGCTGGCGCCCGAAATGCTGGACCCGGCGCGATGACGGCGGGCGGCCCGGCCGTGTCCGCCGATCGGGAGCCGCCGACCGATATCCTGATCCCTTTCCGGCTGGAGCGGGCGAACCTGCGCGGCCGGGCGGTCCGGCTCGGCCCCGCGATCGACGCCATCCTGTCGCGCCACGACTATCCGCCGCCGGTCGCCGACCTGCTGGGCGAGGCGCTGCCGCTCGCCGCCGTGCTGGCCGGCACGCTGAAATACGACGGCGTGTTCACCCTGCAGGCCAGGGGCGATGGGCCGGTCGGCATGCTGGTGTGCGATGTCACGTCGGCCGGCGATCTGCGCGGCTATGCCGAGGTCGACGAGGCGGCCTACGCCGCGCTGGGTACGGCGGCGCCCGACGGTCCGGTGCCGCGCCATCTGGGCGCCGGCCATCTCGCCTTCACGGTCGACCAAGGCCCGGATATGGAGCGCTACCAAGGGATCGTGGACCTGGCCGGAGCGACGCTGACCGAGTGCGCGCAGCATTATTTCCGGCAGTCGGAGCAGGTCGAGACCCTGCTTCGGCTCGGCGTGGGCCGCCCGGACGGCAAACGCTGGCAGGCCTCCGCCCTGATGATCCAGCGCGTGCCGATGACCGGCGGAATCGGTGCAGGCGGGGGCGGCTCGCCGGCGGCGGACGATAGCGGCCACGCCGACGAGGAACGGCGCGAGGACGATTGGCGGCGCCTCGCCATGCTGCTCGGCACGGTACGCAACGCCGAGGCGCTGGCCCCGGACGTCGATCCGCTGCGCCTGCTGCACCGCCTGTTTCACGCAGACGGCGTCCGGGTCTTCGAGCCGCAGGCGCTGCGCGACCGGTGCCGTTGCTCCGACGACCGGGCCGAGAGCGCGCTGCGCATGCTGGACGCGGACGAATTGGAGGCGATGACGGTCGACGGCGCCGTTACCGTCGCCTGCCAGTTCTGCAGCCGGGTCCGGCGCTACGACGAAGCGGCGCTGGCCGAGCTGCGGGCCGGCCTCGGGGCCGCCGCCTGAAAACCCTCGGCAAGCCCCTGCGCCTTCGTCGGGATGCGGCGAGGGCCGGCTAGCGATCCCGCGCTTCGCACCGCTCCCGTTCCATGAAGGCGCGTAGCCCGGTTGCCTCGTCTTCGTCGAACCTTTCGCCCGTCAGGGCGAGGTTCGCCATGCGGTCGAACCGGAAGGTGCGGAAATCCTGCCGGAGCTCGCACCAGCCGGAGAACATCCAGCCGTCGGTCAGATTCCAGATCGCGAGAGGGCGCACGCGGCGCCCGGTCCGGTTCCCGTCGCCGTCCCGATAGTCGAACTGCACGATCCGGCGCCGGCGGATCGCCTGGCGGAGCACGGCCGCATCCGGCGTTGCCCGGTTTCTGCCCTGAAGACTGAAATACGGCGCATCGGCGAGCCTGCGTTCCTCCGGTCGGGGCATGCCCGCCTGGAGTTTCGCGCGCGCCTCGCGCGCCGCCGCCGCCAGCGCCGGATCGCCGGCGTCTTCCGCGAAGGACAGGCCAACGGCAAGCGCATCGACCTGATCATGGGTGAACGTCACATTGGGCAGGTCGAAGCCCGGCCGCAGCAGATAGCCGACGCCGGCCTCGCCTTCGATCGGCAGGCCGGACGCCTGGAGGTGGGCGATGTCGCGATAGATCGTGCTGACGCTGACTTCGAAATGGCCGGCAAGCTCGCTGGCCCGGCTGACGCCGCGGGTCCGCATCTCGTTGACCAGCCTGAACAGCCTTTCCGCGCGTCTCATCGGTTTTGCGTTCAGTCGGCGGCCGTGGCCTCTATCTCGAACATCAGCGGCGGCAGGGCGAGCCGGGTAACGCCGAGAAGGGTCATCGGCGGAGCGGCATCGGCAGGCCCGAAGCGCGATCCGAGAATATCGAAATGCTTCAATGCCTTGTCCATGTCGGTGGTGTAGAGGTTGAGCCGGACAATGTCGGCAAGACCCATACCGGCAGCGTTCAGAACGGCCTCCAGATTGTCGAGGGCGAGAACGATCTGACGGCGCATGTCCCCCGGGTGCTGCGGGTTGCCGTCGGCGTCGACGGCGGTCTGGCCTGCACAGACCAGATGCCGGTTCGCTCCAACGAGCAGTTCGGCCTGATTGTAGCCGAATTTCAGCGACCACGGCCAAGGGTTGACGGCTGTTTTCTTCATAGACGGTGCGCCCTCGTTGACAATTCGGAGAACGCCAAAGAACACAGGCCTCCTGTCACCGTGATGACAGGAGCTGTCGCGCCGCAAAGCGAATTGTTCCGCCGGATCGTCCGCGACCGGGCGGCTACGGCGCTCCGGGGCCGGTCAGGCTGTAGGCGCCGCCGGGATGGGACGTGTCGCCGCCGGCGCCGCGGCGCGTCATTTCGGCGATCCAGATCTCGTCCCATTCGAGATTGGCGAGATTGACGTCGGTTCCGAGCTCCCTGACCAGCCACGCGGTCACCCGGTGCTTGAATTCCCGGCTGACGCCCGGAAGGATCACGACCGGCAGTTCGAAAATCACCCTCTCCAGGCCGAAGCGTTGCGCGATCGACCGGATCAGGTCGGCCCGGATGCGCTCGCCGGAAAAGAACTCGTAGGCTTCCAGGAACACCAGCGCGGCGCCGGCTTCGAAGCAGGCGTCGAGATCGGCCAGAACCTGGCCGTCGGTCAAATTCCCTTCCTTCTTGCCGACCTCGCCGAGAACGCGAAGGCCGAAATCCCGGCGCGCCGAGGCGATGACGTTCCGTTTTTCGTCCAGGCTCCAGTCCAGCAGGTTGTCGGACACCTCGACGGCGTCGAAGCCGAGACGCGCCAGGTTCTCGAACAGGGCCTGCACCCGGCCCTGCATGACCGCCAGTTCCACGAACAGCCCGCCCTGCGAGGTGCTGATGTCCGCCTCGCGGTAGAGGCGCAGCTTTTCGAGCAGAACCGCCTCGTCCATCAACCCGGCGATGCTCCCCGCGACCTTCGCCATGTCGACGAACGGGCCCGCCGTCTTCACGACATCCGCCTGGTGCAGGGGCGGCAGGCCCCAGTCGATCATCATGGTCAGCCCGCGGCTGCGCGGCTTCGGCTGGCGCGCCGGCATCCGGACGCCGAGAACCGTTTCGGTCGCCTGCCCCGCCGCCGAAGTCCCGGTTCCGGAAAGATCGTCCGTTGCGGCCATGGGGCCGGATGCTCCCTGGTAAACCGTACAGCCGCCGCACAGCTATCCGGTCAGCGCGGCGATATCCCCGTCCGCCGCGGCCCACTCGACCATCCGTGCGATATAGCGCGCGCCGGCTTCGAGCTGGGCGATTTCGATGAACTCGTCGGGCTTGTGGGCCTGGGCGATATCGCCGGGGCCGCACACGACGGCCGGGATGTCCGCCTCCTCGAACAGGCCGGCCTCGGTGCCGTAGGCGACCTTCTCGGTGTGGTTGGCCCCGGTCAGCTTGCGCGCCAGCGCCACCGCCGGCGAGCCGGCGCCCGCCTGCATCGGCGGCGACAGGGCCATGACGGCGGTCTCGATATTCGCGTCCGGCGAAACCGCCCGCATTTCCGGCAGCAGCTCGCCGCGGACATAGTCGTCGAGCGGCTCAAGCACCTCTTCCGGCCTGACGCCCGGAATCGGCCGGAACTCCCAGTCGAAACGGCAATGGCGGGGCACGATGTTGACCGCGCTGCCGCCCTCGATGACGCCGATGTTGAAGGTGGTCCAGGCCGGCGTGAAGCCGTCGTCGGTGCGCCCGGCGCGGCGCAATCCGTCGACGATCTCCTCGATCCTGCGAACGACCCTCAGGGCGCAGACGACGGCGCTCACCGCCTCGTGCGGCCGGCTGGAATGGGCCTCCAGGCCGGTGACGGTCGTCTGCATCGCCGCGATGCCCTTGTGGCCGTCGACGACGCGCATCGAGGTCGGCTCGCCGACCAGGACGAGCGCGGGCTTCGGCAGGTCCCGGCCCAGCCGCTCGATCAGGTGTGGCACACCCTTGCAGCCGACCTCCTCGTCGAAGGAAAAGGCGAAATGGACCGGCACCTTGAGATCCGCGGCCTTCAGGGCCGGCGCCATGGCGAGCGCGATGGCGATGAAGCCCTTCATGTCCGCCGTGCCGCGGCCGTAGAGCCTGCCGTCCCGCTCCGTCAACTCGAACGGGTCCGACGACCAGGGCTGGCCGGCGACGGGGACCACGTCGGTATGGCCCGAAAGGGCCACGCCGCCAGCCGCTCCGCCGGAGCCGTCTCCGCCGATCGTCGCGTACAGGTTCGCCTTGGTCTCGTCGGCGCCCGGCGCGAGGCGGCTCTCGATGCCGAGACCGTCGAGATAGTTCCGGATCCAGTCGAGCATCGGCATGTTGGACTTCGACGAGGTCGTATCGAAGCCGACGATGGTTTCCAGGATCGAGCGGATTTCGGCCAGGCGCGCGGTCAGGGGGCTATTCCTTCCAGAAAGAGGGGAGGAACAGGACCAATACCGCAAATATCTCCAGCCGGCCAATCAGCATACCGGCCGAGAGCAGCCATTTCGCCGGGTCGTTCAGGCCGGTGTAGCTGCTCTCCGGCCCGATGATCGGCCCCAGCCCCGGGCCGACATTGGCGATGGCGCTGGCCGCGCCGGAGAGCGCCGTGATCGGGTCCAGCCCGGTCATCCCGAGCAGCAGGGCCAGAACCCCGTAGGACAACACGAAGAACAGCAGGAAACCCATGACGGACTGGGCCACTTCGTCCGTGATCGGCTGCCGGTTGTAATAGGGGATGAACACGCCGCGCGGCTGCATCAGGCGTGAGACCTGGACCCGGCCGACCGCATAGGCCACCTGGAAACGGAATATCTTGATGCCGCAGGTGGTCGATCCGGCGCAGCCACCGATGAACATCAGCAGAAAGAACATGGCGAACGGAAACGGCCCCCACTTGTCGAAGCCTTCGGTGGCATAGCCGGTGCCCGTCATCACCGAGGTCACGTTGAACGCCGCTTTGGTGATCGCAGCGCCCATGCTCTCGCCGCGGTCGAACACCAGCCACAGGAAGACCAGCAGAACCGCCACAGCGAGAACGCCCAGAAACACTCGCACCTGGCTGTCCTTCGCCAGCGGGTCGAACCGGCCGCGCACGGCGTCGATATAGAAGACGAACGGCAGGCTGCCGACGATCATCGCCCCGAACAGGATCCACTGGATCGACGGCGGATAGGCGCCGATCGAGGCGTCGCGGGTCGAGAAGCCGCCGGTGGCGATGCTCGTCATCGCGTGGTTGACGGCGTCGAACGGCGCCATCTGCGCCCCCCACAGGACGGTCGCCGTAAGCATGGTGAGGCCGATATAGACGGCGCCGATGCCCGCCGCGAGCTGCGCGGCGCGCGGCAGCACCTTTTCCGGCGTCTCGAACGCCTCGGTGCGGAACAGCTGCATGCCGCCGACCCGCAGCACCGGCAGGAACGCCAGGGCGAACACGATGATGCCGATACCGCCGAGCCATTGCAGGATCGAGCGCCACAGCAGGATGCCCGGCGGCGCATTGTCCAGGCCGATGATGACCGTGGCGCCGGTCGTCGTAATGCCCGACATCGCTTCGAAAAACGCGTCGGTATAGGACATTTCCAGTTTGGAAAAGGCGAAGGGCAGCGCCGAAAAGGCGGCGATGATCAGCCAGCTGAGAACGGTGAAGGCGAAGGCCTGGCGCAGGTTGAGCCGGAACCCCTCGGCCCGGTTCGCCAGGATCAGCGAAATGCCGACGAACAGCGTCACCCCGGCGGCCTTGACGAACGCGGACCAGTCTTCCTCGCCCAGCGACAGGTCCGCCACGACGGGCACGAGCATTATGAGGGCGAGAATCGCCAGCAGCACGCCGCATATGAAGAAGACCGGTCGAAGATCCAGCAAGGGGAGTCCGCTTTCGAAAGAGGCCGGTGTCGGCCCGGACGCCGGCCTGGACGCCGGAGCCGCCTGCGCGCTACGGACTATAATCTGCCGGGCGCGGCGGGCAAAGCGGGTCCGGCCGGCCGGCGCAGCGCCGGAGCGCAGGGGGGTGCGGGGCGCGGCGCCTCGGCCTAGCCGCCGTTCCCGATCATGGTCAGGAATTCGCGCCGGGTCGCCGGGTCGTCCCGGAACGCGCCGAGCATGCGGCTGGTCACCATGCCCGCGCCCGACTTGTGCACGCCGCGGGTCGTCATGCATTGGTGCGACGCCTCGATCACGACGGCGACGCCGCGCGGATCCAGCACTTCCTGCATCGTGTTGGCGATCTGGGCGGTCAGTTTCTCCTGGATCTGCAGCCGTCTGGCATAGGCGTCGACCAGCCGCGCGATCTTGCTGATTCCGACCACCCGGTTCTTCGGCAGGTAGCCGACATGAGCCTTGCCCAGGATCGGCACCATATGATGCTCGCAGTGGGATTCGACGCGGATATCCCGCAGCACGACGATCTCGTCGTAGCCCTCGGTCTCGGAAAAGGTCCGGTTCAGGAATTCCACCGGATCGACGGCATAGCCGGAGAAGAACTCTTCATAGGCACGGACCACCCGGGCCGGCGTTTCGAGCAGGCCTTCGCGGTCCGGGTCGTCGCCGGTCCAGCGCAGCAGCGTGCGGACTGCAGCTTCGGCCTCTTCGCGCGACGGGCGGCGGGCGCCGGATGAAGAATCGCTCATGGCTAGATCGACGGGGGCTAGATCGGCAGGGGCTAGATCGGCAGGGATTGCGGCCGGGAGCGCCGCCACCAGCCGACCACGAGCAGCCGCGTCACCATGATCGCCGTGAACATGGAGGTCGCCAGCCCGATCGACAGGGTGACGCCGAAGCCCTGCACCGGCCCGGAGCCGAACAGAAACAGCAGCAGCGCGGCGATGAAGGTCGTCAGGTTGGAGTCGATGATAGTGGTCAGCGCGCGCCGGTAGCCGGTGTCGATCGCCGACAGCGGCGTGCGCCCGGCGCGGATTTCCTCGCGGATGCGCTCGAAAATCAGCACGTTGGCGTCGACCGCCATGCCGATCGTCAGCACGATGCCGGCGATGCCCGGCAGGGTGAGGGTCGCCTGCAGCAGCGAGAGCGCCGCAGCGATCAGCACCAGGTTGGTCAGCAGCGCGACATTGGCGAAAAGGCCGAACCGGCCGTAGGCCATCACGACGAAAACGATGACGAGGATCAGGCCGATGATGCAGGCGATCTTGCCGGCGTCGATGGAATCCTGACCCAGTTCGGCGCCGACCTGCCTCTGTTCCTCGATGCTGAGCGGCGCGGGCAGGGCGCCGGCGCGCAGCAACAGGGCCAACTCGTTGGCCGACTGGATGGTGAACCGGCCGGTGATGATGCCGGAGCCGCCGCAGATCGCCGACTGGATCACCGGCGCGGAAATCACCTCGTTGTCCAGAACGATGGCGAAGGGCTTTTCGATATTCGCCTGGGTGATCTTGCAGAACTGGCGGGCGCCGGCCGTATCGAAGCGGAACGCCACGACGGGCCGGCCGTCCTGGAACGACTGGCTGGCGTCGACGATATGCTGGCCGTCCAGCGCCACTTCTTCGACCAGCAGGTAACGCTCGCGGTAGCCGTCCTTGCTGGCGACCAGAAAGTAGCCGGGCGGCGCTTCGGCGGTCTGCGTCCCGTCCAGCGACGGGTGCAGCAGATGGAAGGTCATTTTCGCCGTCGTGCCGATTTTCCGGCGCAGCGATTCCGGGTCCTTTTCGCCCGGCACCTGGATCAGGATGCGGTCGTCGCCCTGGGCCTGGATGATCGGATCGATGGCGCCTGTCGGGTCGATTCGCTGGCGCAGGATTTCGATCGCCTGATCCACCGTGCGGCTGGCCAGCGCCGTCCGCCCGGTGTCCGTCAGGCGCATCGTGCCGCGACCGCCGTCGAAATCGAATTCGTAGTGGGCGCTGGCGCCGGTCAGGGCGTTGGCGCTGCCGCCGAGATCGGCAATCACCTCGCGTAGCGCCTGCCGGGCGGTGTCTTCCTGGGACGGGTCGACAAGGCGGAAGGAAACCTGCCGGTCCGTGGCCCTCAGGCGCTGATATTTCACCCGGTAGTCGGCGCTGCGGAAAGCCCTGCGCACCTGTTTGCGCACATCCTGCATGCGATCCTTGACGACGTCGCGCAGATCGACCGAATAGAGCAGGTGAATCCCGCCCTGCAGGTCGAGGCCCAGATTGAAGGTCTGGCTCGGCAGCCAGCCCGGAATCTTCTCCAGGGTATTCCGGGGCAGCGCGTTCGGGATGGCGAAGGCCAGGCCCATCAGGCAAATGAAGGCGACGGCAATCGCCTGCCCGCGCGAAATGTTAATCATCCGAGCAAGCTCGCAGCCGGTGCAGATCGATTATGCGCGCAGCGGGTCCGGGTGCGGCGCTTCAACCCCTCCGGCCGCCGAACAGGCCGCCCAGCAGGCTGCGGCGCCCGCCGGGATCGTTCGCTGCGGCCGGCTTCTGCCCCGGGCCCGCACCCTTCTTGTTCAACACGCCCTGAATGGAATTGCGGTCGATCGAAACCTTCACCTCGGGCGCGATCTCCATTTCGATTTCCGGCCCGTCGCCGGCCTTGGTGATCTTGCCGATCAGGCCGCCGCTGGTCACGATCCTGTCGTTGCGTTTGACCGCGGCGACCATCTCGCGATGTTCGCGCGCACGCTTCTGCTGAGGCCGGATCATGAAGAAATACATGACCACGAACAGCAGGACGATCATGAGAAGAAACGAAAAATCCGGCGAACCGCCGCCCCCGGATTGGGCCCAGGCTTCCGAAACCAGCATGACCGACTCCCAGATGTCTCGTCTTTGCGCCGGCGCGCCCGAAACGACGCCGTTCGCCCTATGCGCTGCGGGAGGCCCGGCAGGATCGCGCCGATCGTCTGCCGGTTTGACGGAGAGGGCCGGCGCCCGATAGTGTCGCCGGGACCCGACCCGCCGCGGCGCTGTATTCGCGGCGGCTTATATAATGTGGCGCCGGACCGATTCACACCCGCCGATGACCGACCCATCCCAACGCGCGCATCTGTCGCGGATCGTCGAAGCCCTGGAACGGCTCGCGCCACCGACTCCGCCTGCCGCGGCGCTGGACGACGGCGACGCCTTCATCTGGCACGCCGACGGCCGACGGCTCGAGCTGGTCGCCGACGTCAACCGGGTCGAGCTCGACCTGCTGCGCGGCATCGACCGGCAGCGCGACCAGCTGCTCGAGAACACCCGCCGTTTCGCCCGCGGGCTGCCGGCCAACAACGCGCTGCTGTGGGGCGCCCGGGGTACGGGCAAGAGTTCGATCGTCAAGGCGGTCCACGCCGCGGTGAACGGCGAAACCGGCGGCCGGCTGGCGCTGGTGGAAATCCATCGGGAGGACATTCCGACACTTCCCGCGCTTCTGGGCCTTCTGCGCAAGAGCGACCGGCCCTGCATCCTGTTCTGCGACGATCTCTCCTTCGACGGTCAGGATGCTTCCTACAAGTCGCTGAAGGCGGTGCTTGAGGGCGGCATCGAAGGGCGGCCGGCCAACGTGATCTTCTACGCCACGTCCAACCGGCGCCATCTCATGCCGCGCGACATGATCGAGAACGAGCGCTCGACGGCGATCGCGCCTTCGGAGGCCGTCGAGGAGAAGGTTTCGCTGTCGGACCGGTTCGGCCTGTGGCTCGGCTTCCACGCCTGCGATCAGGAAACCTATTTCCAGATCATCGAAGGCTATGCCGGCCGCTATGGCCTCGACATCGGCAAGGACGCGCTGCGCGCCGAGGCCCGGGAATGGGCGGTGACCCGCGGGTCGCGGTCGGGCCGCGTCGCCTGGCAGTTCGTTCAGGATCTCGCCGGACGGCTGGGCAAGCGGCTGGATTGATCCGGTTTAGCCGACCGTGCCGCTTACCAGCGGGACGAAGCGGACTCCGGTGAGCGGTTCCTCCTCGAAACCTTCCGCGGTGCGTCCGATGCGCCAGAGGGTCTGCGCCGCGCCTTCGGCGCCGACCGGGATCACCAGGCTGCCGCCGATACGCAGTTGATCCAGCAGGGCCTGGGGCACCTTGTCCGCTGCCGCCGTCACGATGATGCGGTCGAACGGCGCCTGCTCCGGCCAGCCGAGCCCGCCGTCGCCGATCCGCGCCGTAACGTTGCCGATGCCCAGCCTGTCGAAGCGCTGCACCGCCTCCAGGTAGAGGTCGCGAATGCGCTCGACGGAATAGACCCGCCGGGCCAGCCGGGCCAAGATCGCCGTCTGGTAGCCGGACCCGGTGCCGATTTCCAGCACCTTGCAACGCCGGTCCGGCGCCAGCGCCTGGGTCATCAGGCCGACGATGAGGGGCTGGCTGATCGTCTGGTCGGCGCCGATCGGCAGGGGCCGGTTGTCATAAGCGCTTTCGCGGAACAGTTCGGGGACGAACTCCTCCCGCGGGGTCTTCTCGATCGCCGTCAACACGTCCGTCTGCGTTACCCCGCCCTGGCGGAGCTCCATGATCAATCGGATCTTGCGGGTTTCGGCGATCATGCGGACGTGGATGGCGAAATGCGGTTGGGAAATGCGGTGGGGAAATGCGCGCTCAGTCGAAAACCGCCTTCAAGGTGCGAACCGTGGGGCGGTCCGTCAAATCCAGATGCACCGGGGTGATCGCGGTATAGCCGTCCAAAACGGCGGCGAGGTCGGTTTCCGGGCGGTTCGGCGCTTCGTTGCGCAGGGAACCGATCCAGTAGTAGGGCACGCCGCGCGGGTCCCGGCGCTCCACCAGATGATCGCCGATCTTGCGCCGGCCGAGCCCGACCACCCGCGCCCCCTTGACCGCCGCCGGCCCGCCGGCCGGGAAGTTGACGTTGATGAGCACGCCGTCCGGCCAGCCGGCCTCGACGAGCCGGCGGACGACGTCCGGCGCGAAGCGGCGCGCGGTGTCCCAGTCCGGCCGCGCACCGTCCTCGTAGACCTGGCTCAGCGCGATCGAGGGCACGCCCGTCAGCGCGCCTTCCATGGCGGCGGCGACCGTGCCGGAATAGGTCACGTCCTCGCCCAGATTGCCGCCGCGGTTGATGCCGGAAAGCGTCAGGTCGGGCTTGCGGTCTTTCAGCAGATGGCCGACCGCCATGAGGACGCAGTCGGTCGGTGTGCCGTCGACCGAATAGCGGCGCTCGCCGCGCTTCGTCATGCGCAAAGGCCGCCGCAGGGTCAGCGAATGGCCGGCACCGCTCTGCTCCTGCTCCGGCGCCACGATCCAGACATCGTCGGACAGCCCGCGCGCGACTTCGGCCAGGATGTCGAGGCCCGGCGCATTCACTCCGTCGTCGTTGGTGACGAGGATACGCGCCTTCGAGAGGTCGGGAATCCGCCGGGTCAAGCGGCGATCCTGTCGATCCCGCCCATATACGGCCGCAGGGCTTCGGGAACGGCAATCGACCCGTCGGCCTGCTGACAATTCTCCATCACCGCGATGAGCGTGCGACCCACGGCGAGGCCCGACCCGTTGAGCGTGTGGACGAAGCGGGTGCCCTTGCCGCCGGCCGGCCGGTACCGGGCGTTCATCCGCCGGGCCTGGAAATCGCCGCAATTCGAGCAGCTGGAGATTTCGCGGTAAGCGCCCTGGCCGGGCAGCCAGACTTCGAGATCGTAGGTCTTGCGCGCGCCGAAACCCATATCGCCGGTCGACAGCACCACGACCCGGTAGGGAATGCCGAGCCGCTTGAGGATTGCCTCGGCGCAGCCCGTCATGCGTTCGAGTTCCGCCTCGGACTCGTCCGGGTGCGCGATGCTGACCATCTCGACCTTGGAAAACTGGTGCTGGCGCAGCATGCCGCGGGTGTCGCGGCCCGCCGCCCCGGCCTCGGAGCGAAAGCACAGGGTGTAGGCCGTGTAGCGGTGCGGCAGGGCGCTTTCGTCGACGACCTGCCCGGCCGCGATGTTGGTCAGCGGCACCTCGGCCGTCGGGATCAGCCACATGCCCTCTTCTGTCCGGTACTGATCCCCGGCGAATTTCGGCAATTGCCCGGTGCCGTAGAGCACATGATCGCGCACCAGCACCGGCGGCGAGATTTCCGTATAGCCGAACTCGCCGGTGTGGGTGTCGAGCATGAACTGGGCGAGCGCCCGCTCCAGCCGGGCCAGCCGGCCGGACAGCAGAACGAAGCGGGCGCCGCTCAGGCTGGCGGCGGTATCGAAATCCATCTCGCCCAGCGCCTCGCCGAGGTCGAAATGCTGCTTCGGCTCGAAATCGAAGTCCGGTTGCTCGCCGACCCGGCGCAACTCGACATTTGCGGCCTCGTCCGGGCCGACCGGCACGTCTTCGAACGGCAGGTTGGGGATCACTTCGAGCGCCGCGGTCAGCGCCGCTTCGGCCTCTTTCTGCTCGGCTTCCAGTTCGCCGAGCCTGTCCTTCATCGCGCCGACCCTGGCGATGATGTCGCCGGCGTCCCTGCCCTCGGATTTCGCCCTGCCGATTTCCTTCGACAGCGCGTTGCGTTCCGATTGCAGCGTCTGCGCTTCCGTCTGCGCCTGGCGGCGGCGGGTGTCGAGGGCGGTCAGCGAGGCGCTTTCGGGCGCCAGCCCGCGGCGCGCCAGCGCGGCGTCGAAAGCATCGGGATTGTCGCGAATCCAGCGGATGTCGTGCATGGCTCGAAACGGTTCGGGATTTCGGTCGGGCGCAGTTCGCTAACGCATATAGCCGCGCCCGCGCCCGACATCCACCGTCGCCCGCCGGCCCGGCGAATGGGTCGCGCGCGGCCCGGGGCGGGCCCGCGGCCTATTCCGCCAGTTCCGCCTGCAGGGCCGCATCCTCCTCGGCGCGCTTCTTCTCGATCATTTTGGCAAGGAAGATGGAGACTTCGTAGAGCAGCAGGATCGGGATCGCGAGACCGATCTGGCTGATCACGTCCGGCGGCGTCAGGATGGCGGCAAAGACGAAGACCAGGACGACGGCGTATTTCCGGAACCGCGCCAGGCCTTTGGAGGTTACGAGATCGACCTTGGCCAGCAGCGTCAGCACCACCGGCAGCTGGAACGCGATGCCGAAGGCGAAAATCAGCTTGATGACAAGGGAGAGATATTCCTCGACCTTGGGCAGCAATTCGATCCGCGCGCCGGTCTCGCCGGTGTTCTGGAACGCCGCGAAGAATTCCCAGGCCAGCGGCATGATCGCGTAGTAGACCATCGCCCCGCCGGCGAAGAACAGGACCGGCGTGGCGACCAGGAACGGCCGGAACGCGGCCTTTTCCTTGGTGTACAGGCCCGGCGCCACGAATTTCCACAGTTGGATGGCGAAAATCGGGAAAGCCAGGAAGGCCGCGGCGTAGAAGCCGATTTTGATTTCGGTGAAAAACACCTCGTACAGCTTGGTGTAGATCAGCGTGGCGTCCTCGTTCCGGGCGCGCAGGATGTCCATGAGCGGCCGGGACAGGAAATCGAAGATATGATCGGCGAAGTAAACGCAAACGCCGAATGCGGCCAACAGGGCCACGACGCACCACATGAGTCGGCGGCGGAGCTCCGTGAGATGCTCCATCATCGTCATGCGATTGTGGTCGGGATCGTCTTTTGCAGTCGAGTCGCCGGCCGGCGATTCGACCTGTTCTCCGGCCGGCCCGCCGTCGTCCCCGGCCGGCCCGTTGTCCGCATTTTCCGGAGTCTCCTCGGGGGCGTCCGGTTGGGCCTCCTTCTTCCCGACTTCCGGGTCGTCGGTCATCGGGTGCGGACCTTGCGCTTGACCGGCCCGTCGCGGCCGGAGCGGCGGCTGCTGAAGCGCGGCCGCGACCTGGCCGGCGCCTTGCGGTGCTTCGGCCACTTATCTGCAGCATCGCCCGGGGAGACGTTGCGCCAGGCCGGGATCGGCTTCCAATAGGAACTGTAGTCGGGGCTGTCGGAATCGTCGTCGACGCCGGCATAGTCGAAATCGCCCGCCATATTCTCGATGGCGTTCATTTCGTCGCTCGCCGCGTTGGCGACCTTGTCGATATCTTCCTGGAGCTTGTCGAAATCCGCCTCGCGGGCGAGGTCGTCCAGACCGGAGCGGAATTCGCGGGACAATGCCTTGAGCCGTCCGACGCCTTCGGTCACGCCCTTGACGACCTTCGGCATGTCCTTGGGGCCGACGATCATCAACGTGATCACGGCGATCATCGCCATTTCCATCCAGCCGAGATCGAACATCGCCCTACAACTGCGGCCCGCGTTTTCCGACCTCCGGCCCCGGCAAGAGCCCGGTGCGATCCCCTTTGCGATCCCCGGAACGATCCCCGGTAGGGCCGCGGGTCAGGCTTTCTCGACCTCGTCGACCTTCGCGCCGGCGGTCTGACCGCCCTTGCCGTCGATCACCTTGGCATCGTCGCCGCTGCCGGCGGCGGATTCGGCGTCGGCCTTCAGGCCCTTGCGGAACTGCGTGATGCCGCTGCCCAGATCGCGCATCAGGCCGGGGATTTTCCGGCCGCCGAACAGCAGGAGGATAACAGCGACAATGATCAGGATTTGCCAGATGCTCAGGCCCATTCCACCTCTCCCCTGTCCGATCCCCTGTCCGGATCCTGTTCCCGGTCCCGTTCCGGCGGACCGGCCAGCGTTCGCACGGTTCGGTCCGGCCGGCCGATGCGCCGTTCCGGCGCAGTTCGTTGCCCGGTCTATTTAGCGTTTGCCGAGGGAAAAACAAACACATGCGCCGGGTCTAGCGTCACCGCGACGCAATCGCCCTCCCAGGGTGCGTGGCGGGCGGGCGTACGGGCATACAGCGTTTCGCCGGGCCGGTCCGCCGCTTCCAGCACGACGAGCGTGTTGCCGCCGATCGGCCGGCTGCGCAGGACCCGGGCGCGCACCGCGCCGCTGTTGGCGACGTCGAAGCCGATGCCGACGCCCTGGTAGCGGATAAGCACCTGTGCCGATCTGCCGGGCGGCAGACTACCCGAATCGACCGTTCCCCAGCCCGTGTCGATTATGCCCGATTCCCCGACGATACCGGTTAGCCGGTTGGAATCGCTCATAAATTTCGCTACGAAAGGACTCGCCGGGCGGTCGTAGACAGCAGTGGGCGGGCCGAACTGCATCAGCCTGCCGTCACGCAGGACGCCGATCCGGTCGGCAACATACATAGCCTCTTCCGGATCGTGGGTGACCACGACCGCTGTCGTCCCGGTCTCGCGCAGGACGGCGAGCAGCGTATCGGCCAGGCCGTGCCGCTGGCGCGCATCGAGATCCGACAGCGGCTCGTCCAGCAACAACATGCCCGGCGAAGGCGCCAAGGCCCGGGCGAGTGCGATGCGCTGCTGCTGGCCGCCCGACAGGGTGTGGGGGTAGGCGCCGGCAAGCCCGGACACGCCGACGCGCTCCAGCACCTCGCCGACCCGATTGCGCCGTTCGGCGGCGCCCAGATGCTGCAGGCCGAAGCCGACATTGTCGGCCGCGCTGAGATGCGGAAACAGCGCGTAGTCCTGGAACAGGAAACCGACATTGCGTTGTTCGGGCGGCAAATCGGGGCCCGGTGCGGCGCCGACCTTCCGGCCGCCGATGGCGATGCTGCCGCGCTGGATGGCCTCCAGCCCGGCGACCAGCCGCAGAAGGGTGGACTTGCCGCAGCCCGACGGACCGAGCAGCGCCAGGATTTGGCCTCCGCCGATCTCCAGAGAGATATCCTCCAGCGCGGCAACCCGGTCGAAGCGGTGGGTCAGCCCGTCGATGGACAGGTCGGGACCGGGCGGTGCGGATGTCATACCGGCGTCCCTGCCGCGATCGGCGCAATCTCTTCCGCTTCGCGCGGCTCGCTGCTGCGCCGCATGGCGCGGGACAACAGGATTACCGGAAGGACTCCGGCGAGCACGATCGCGAGAGCGGAAGGCGCCGCCTCGACGAGCTGTTCGTCGGTCGCGTATTCGTAGGTCCGCAGCGCCAGCGTATCGATTCCGAACGGCCGCAACAGCAGCGTCGCCGGCAGCTCCTTGAGCACATCGACGAAGATCAGAAGGCCGGCGGCGGCGATGCTGGGCCGGAGCATCGGCGCATGGATCCGCCTGACGACACCCGTGGCGTTCGCGCCCAGCGTGCGCGCTGCATCGTCCATATGTCCGGTGACGCGGCTCAGGCCGCCGTCGATGGCGCCGTAGGAGATCGCCAGGAAGCGCACCGCATAGGCGAACAGAAGCGCGAACACCGTGCCGCTGAAGATCAGGCCGGGCGACAGGCCGAAGATTTCCCCGCCCAGTGCGTTGATCCGTTCGTCCAGGGCGGCGAAGGGGATAACGATGCCGACGGCGAGAACGGCGCCCGGCACGGCGTAGCCGAGCGCCGCGAGGCGGGTCAGGCCCCGGAACAGGCGGCTGGCGGAGCGCCGGGCCGCATAGGCCAGGAACAGGGCGACCGCCACCGTGACCAGCGCCGCCGACCCGGCCAGGACAACGCTGGTAACCAGCAGGCGGATAAAGTCCGCATCGACGACCTCGGCGGCGGACAGCCACGTCCACCAGAGCAGCGCGCCGGCTGGCGCGGCGAAGCCGAATACGACCGGCGTTGCGCAGAAAACGACGGCGAAGGCGGCGCGCCAGCCGGTCAGCCGCCAGCCCGGCAGAGGCCGGTAGCGGATCGACATGTGATGGAAGGCGGCGCGCCCGCGCGACCGGCGCTCAAGCGCCAGGATCGCGAACACGAAAATCAGGAAGACCGACGCCAGCTTGGCCGCCGCGGCCGGGCTGCCGTCCGCCAGCCAGACTCGGAAGATGCCGGTCGTGAACGTATCGACGCCGAAATGCTGCATGGCGCCGAACTCGTTCAGCGCCTCCAGCAGCGCCAGCGCCATGCCGGCGACGATGGACGGCCGGGCGAGCGGCAGAGCAACCCGCCACATCGCCTGTGCCGGCGTGCAGCCGAGCGTACGGCTGACTTCCAGCGAGCAGATGGATTGTTCGAGAAAGGCCGACCGGCTGAGCAGATAGACGTAGGGATAAAGCACCAGGCTCAACATCGCGATCGCGCCGGGCAGCGAGCGGATGTTCGGCGCCGGATAGTCGGCGCCCGTCCAGCCGAACAGGTCGCGCAATCCGGTCTGGACCGGACCGGCGAAGTCGAGCAGGCCGGTATAGGTATAGGCGATGACATAGGCCGGCATGGCAAAGGGCAGCAAAAGCGCCCAGGAAAAGAAGCGCCGGCCCGGAAAACGGCACAGGCTGACCAGCCATGCGGTGCCGACGCCGCCGATCAGCGTCAGCGCGCCGACGCCGGCGATCAGCCACAGCGTGTTGGCCACATAGCGCGGCAGGACGGTCGACGCCAGATGCGTCCACAGATCGCCCGTCGGGACGAACAGATGCGCCAGCACCGTGGCGATCGGCAGGAGCACGGCGCCGAGAACGGTCGCCAGCCCAAGGCCCCAGACGGCGCCCGTCGGGAGACGGAACGGCAAGATTCCGGCCCGGGGCGAAGCAAACGGCGCGGTGACGGGCGAATCGTCGGGCACGAGTCGATCCCTGCGATCAAGCGATAGCGTGCGGCCTTAACACCGTTGCAAATGATTTGCAGTTGCAATGTGCCGCAGGATCGCGGGCGGCTCAATCGGGATCGGCACCCGCCTCTGCCGGTTCCCTCGATTCTTCGGCCGATTCCGGCTCTCCGCCATCGACCGCCGCATCGTTATCCGCCGCGCTCCGGAACGCCTCTATCGCCGGTCGTTTGTCGAGCAGGCCCGAGGCCTTGAGGTCGGCAACGCCCGGAAGGTCGCCGACATTCTCCAGGCCGAAATGGTCGAGGAAAGCCTGGGTGGTGATCCAGGTCAGCGGCCGGCCCGGCGTCTGACGGCGGCGGCCCGGCTTGATCCAGCCGGCTTCCAATAACAGGTCGAGGGTGCCGCGGCTTTGCCCGACGCCGCGGATTTCCTCGATTTCGGCGCGGGTCACCGGCTGGTGATACGCGATCACCGCCAGCGTCTCGACCGCTGCGCGGGATAGTTTCCGCACCGACGACCGTTCGATCTTGAGGGCGTCGCCCAAATCGGGCGCGGTGCGGAACGCCCAGCCATCGCCCGCCTTGTACAGTTCGACGCCCCGGTTCTCGTACAGGCCGCGCAGGACTTTCAGCGCCGGGTCGAGCTGTCCCGGGTCGGGCAGTCGGTGCGCCAGATCGGCTTCGCTGACGGGCTCGGCCGCAGCGAACAGCACGGCCTCGATCAGGCGGACGATCCGGCTGTCGGCCGCCACCGGCTCGCCGCCCGCCGGTCCGGCAGCTTCCCGCGGCGCGACGCCGGAACGTTCGGGCACTTCCGCGCCATTCATCTCGTGCGCCCGTCGCGCAGCAGGACCGGCCCGAACGGGCGGTGCTGCCGGATCTGCACGTCGCCCGACCGCGCCATTTCCAGGCTGGCGACCAGCGTCGAAGCGAAGGCGGAGCGCACGGTCAGGCCCTCATGCAGCTCGGCCGGCAGGAATGTTACCAGGTCCGTCCAGTCGGGCAGGTTCCCCAGCAAGGCCTTCAGCCGTTCGCGCGCTTCCTCGATCGACATCAGTTCCGCGGGTTCGACAAGGCGCAACACCGAACCGTCGGCCCGCTGGCGGTTCCGGGCATAGGCGCTGAGCAGATCGAACAGCGACACCTCGAAGACCGTGCTCGAAACGACGGTTGCGCTCTCCGGTGCGCCGCGGACGAAACGCTCGCGCCCCAGTTGCGGTCGCGCCATCAGCCGGCCGGCGGCTTCGCGCAGCGCCTCCAGACGCTTGAGCTGGAAGGTGAGGGCCGCTGCCATTTCGGCGCCGCTCGGCTCGTCGGCGGAATCGTCCCGCGGCAGCAGGAGACGCGATTTCAGATAGGCGAGCCAGGCCGCCATGACGAGGTAATCGGCCGCTACCTCAAGCTGCAAGCTACGGGCCCGGGCCATGAATTCGAGATACTGCTCGGCGAGCTGCAGGATCGAAATCTTGGTTATGTCCACCTTCTGGTCGCGGGCGAGCGCCAGCAGGAGATCGAGCGGGCCTTCGAAGCCCTGCAAATCGAGCAGGAGCCGGTCTTCGGCGCGAACCGGGCGAACGTCGTCCATTGCGAAATCGTCGTCCATGGCGGCTCAGCCTACCACAATCGGACGATGCTTGCGCCGGTCACGGCCTCGAAATGCCGGACCAGGCCGTCGGCCATGGGCCGGATCACCGCATCGAAGGGATCGATGGCGGCGCCCAGCCAGCCGGACACCAGCGGCAGCAGGAAGAAGACTCCGAGTATGACGGCAAATCCATAGGGCTCCAGCCGCTTGTAGCGCCAGGCGAAGTTCTCGGGGAGCAAATGGAGGACCACCTGTCCTCCGTCCAGGGGCAACAGCGGAATCAGGTTGAACAGGGCGATGAGCACATTGACGAAAATCATTGCGGAGCAAACGCCCGCCACGATGCCCTCCGCCAGACCGGCCGGCTGCAGAAGGCCCTGGATCAGCGCGAATCCCACCGCCAGCAAGAGGTTGGTCAGCGGTCCGACGGCGGCCACCAGAAGCATATCGCGCCGGGGCCGGCCCATCTTGAGCGGATCGATCGGCACCGGTTTCGCCCAGCCGAATATGAACCGGCTCGGCGTCGGCAGGAACAGGATCGCCGCGGGAACGATCAGCGTGCCGACGAGGTCGAGGTGGCGGAGCGGGTTGATCGAAAGCCGTCCGTGTTCCGCCGGCGTCGGATCGCCCAGCCGCGCCGCCACGAAGCCGTGCGCCGCTTCGTGCATCGTGATCGCCACGATGGCGGCCCCTGCAAACAGCAGAATGACGACAGCCTGGGAAAACTCACCGCTCATGAGCCGGTGTATCGTCCGGTATCCGCGCGGCGGTCGAGCAGCGCCGTCACGCAGGCCCGTGCTGCGTCCCGGTCGAAGTCGTCCTGCGTCCCCAGCATGGCGCGACCCGCTTCCACGCGTTTCAGGCCGGCATCGTTCATTCGGCCGGCCCCGTCCACGATCTGTATCATCTCTTCCATGACGCCGTTGCAATGAAGCGCGATATCGCAGCCGGCGATCCGGCACTGCCGGGCGCGTCGTTCGAGCGAACCTTCCAGCGCCTGCATCGACAGATCGTCGCTCAAGAGCAGCCCCTGAAAGCCGATCTGGGTGCGTATGACGGTGCTGACCATCAGCTCGGACAAGGTCGCCGGCGCCGTGGCGTCGAGCGCCTTGTAGACCGCGTGGGCGGTCATGGCCCAGGGCATGTCGGCCAGCGCCGAGAAGGGCGCGAAATCCGTCGCGCGCAACCGGTCGACCGGCGCGTCGACCTCCGGAAGAGCGTAATGGCTGTCGACCGGGGCGCGGCCGTGGCCGGGAATGTGCTTGACGACCGGAATCACGCCGGCGTCGAGCAGGGTCCGGCCGACGATCCGACCGAGCTGTGCAACCCGGTCCGGCGACGATCCGTAGGCGCGGTCGCCGATCACCTCGTGCGCGCCGGCGACCGGCACGTCGACCACTGGCGCGCAATTCACGTCGATCCCCAGATCGAGCAGGTCGGCGGCAATGAGCTGCGTGTTGAGCTTCAGGGCTTCAGCGCCGCGCCCAGGGTCCTCGGCATGGAGATCGGCAAATACAGCGGCGGCCGGTGCGGCATACCAGAATGGCGGCTTCAGGCGCGCCACCCGGCCGCCCTCCTGGTCGATCAGCACCGGAGCATCGCCTCGCCCGACCGTTTCGCGCAGCGCACCGACCAGGGTCCGGACCTGATCCGGCGTCTCGATATTGCGGGCGAACAGGATGAAACCGAGCGGATCGGCGTCGCGGAAAAACCGCTTCTCCTCTTCCGATAGCCGGGCCGCGGCGCAGCCGAGGATCGTTGCGCCAACCGTCATCGGGGCGTCAGCCGCTGACGAGAAAGCAGTTTATCCGCCGCTTGCCGAGCGTCCGGCACAGGTCGCGCGCCGATTGCCGGTTCGCGAACGGACCGGCCCTGAGCCTGTAAAACACGCCTTTCGCACCCAGATCGACCCGCTCGACAACCATGTTCAGGCGGCCGAGCAGGCTGCGGTGCTTGCGCTGAAGGTCGCGCCCGTGATTCCTGGCCTTGGCCTGCGTCCGGAAGGCGCCGATCTGTATGCGATACGACCGGACCTTGGCGGCCCGCCGGGCCTTACCGGAAACTTTGCGGCTGTCGGTGGCGGCGGTCCCGGTGGCGGCCGGCGCAGCTTTCGCGGCGGGCCGGCCGGCCCGTTCCGCCGGCTTCGCGGAGACGGCCGGTTTCGGGGAGATGGCCGGTTTCGGGGAAGCCGACCGTTTCTGGGTGACGGGTTCCGCGGCGGCCGGATTCAACGCGGCAAGCCGGTACAGACCGGTATCGGCCAACAGGGTCGGCACCGGATGGCAGACCGGACCCTGCGGATGCGAGCGCTGCTGCGCCGACGGACCCGGTGCGCCGGGCTTGAGCATGTCCTCGACAGTCTTGCCGCGCTGCGCCTTGTCGATCGTCTTGTAGACGCCCAAGCCCTGATTGGGCACCTCCAGTCCGCCGGGATCGGCCGGGCGGACCTTGACCGGCCCCTCTGCCGCGCGAATCAGGGGAACGCTGCCCGGACCCGGCCCGGCGGTATCGGCGCCGAAACTGTAGACCAGATAGACGCCGCCGAAGACCAGCGCAACGACACCGCCGATGCCGATCAGCCAGCGATAAACGACCGCAACCCAGCCGGCCCTGCGGGGGACATCGTCCTCGTATTCGGCATAGTCGTGGTCGCTGTCGATCACCGCATTTCCTCTGCCGGCGCGACGCCGAACAGAACCAGGCCCGAGGCAATGACCGTTGCAACGGCCTTGACCAGCGCCAGCCGGGCCAGGGTCAGCGAAGGTTCATCCGGCCGGATGAACCGCAAATCGGGCTCGTCCCGCCCCCGGTTCCAGTGCGCATGAAAGTCCGCTGCAATATCGTACAAGTAAAAGGCGATTCTGTGCGGCTCGTGTGTTTCAGCGGCGTTCTCGATTACTCTGGGCCATGTTGTGAGCTTCTTGATTAAACTTAATTCGCCTTCATTCGTCAAGGTCGAGAAGTCTGCATTTACCAGTGAAGCCGGACCGGTATCGAGATCCGGCAGGATATCCCTCGCCTGCCGAAAGACCGAATGGCTGCGCGCGTGCGCGTATTGGACATAGAATACCGGGTTGTCCTTCGACTGTTCGGTCACTCTGGCGAAATCGAAATCCAGCGGCGCATCGTTGCGGCGCGTCAGCATGACGAAGCGGACGACATCCTTGCCGACTTCGTCGACGACCTCGCGGACGGTCACGACATCGCCGGCCCGTTTCGACATTTTCACCACCGCGCCGTCGCGGATCAGGCGGACCAGTTGGACCACCTTGACGTCCAGCGTGGCGCCGCCCTGCGCGATCGCCTCGACCGCCGCTTTCATCCGCGGGATGTAGCCCTGGTGGTCGGCGCCCCACACGTCGATCAACAGCCCGGCGCCGCGGTTCCACTTGTCCCGGTGATAGGCGATGTCCGTGGCGAAATAGGTCCAGTCGCCGTTCGATTTCTTCAACGGCCGGTCGACATCGTCGCCGAATTCGGTCGCGCGGAACAAGGATTGCGGCCGTTCCTCCCAGTCGTCGGGCCGCTTGCCCTTGGGCGGATCGAGCACGCCGGTATAGATCAGCCCGCGCGCCTCAAGGTCGGCGAAGACGGTGTCGACCGCGCCGGCTTCGACCAGCGACCGCTCGGAAGAGAACACATCGTGCCGGACGCCGAGCGCGGCCAGATCGTCTCTGATCCGGTCCATCATCCAGGCGACGGCAAAATCGCGGGCGCGGATGCGGTCTTCTTCGCCGCCCGAGTCCGGATCGGGCCGCTCGTCCGGCGGCAGGTCCAGCGCCGCCCGGGCTGCGTCGATCACGTCCTGCCCCGGATAGAGGCCCTCGAACGCCTCCTCCGGCAACGCTTCGCCCCGGAGTTGCCGCATCCGCTTGAGCAGGGATTCGGCGAGGATATCGATCTGGCCGCCCCAGTCGTTGATGTAATATTCCCGGGTGACCGCGTAGCCGGCCTTTTCCAGCAGCGCCGCCAGCGCATCGCCGAACACGGCGCCGCGGGCGTGGGCGACGTGAAGCGGGCCGGTCGGGTTCGCGCTGGTGAATTCGACGTTGACCGCTTCGCCCCGGCCGATATCGGCATCGCCATAGGCCGGGCCGGTCGCCAGGATATCGGCGACGCGGCGTTGCCAGAATCCGTCGGCGATCCGGATATTGATAAAGCCGGGACCGGCGACCTCCACCGCGGCCACGCTATCCAGCCGGCGCAGGCCTTCGGCGATTTTCCCGGCCAGGTCGCGCGGCTTCGCGCCCGCGGCCCCGGCGAGCGCGAGGGCGGCGTTTGTCGCCATGTCGCCGTGGCTCGCGTCGCGCGGCGGCTCGCAGGTGACGCGGTCGATATCCGCGCCGGCGGGCAGATCGCCGGTCTCGGTCAGCGCGGCCAGCACCGCCGCGACCTCGTCGCGAAAATGGCGGAAGACGTTCATCGCAGCGGATCCGTCAGCGTTCGGCGGCGATCAGCCGGTCGTGTTCGTTCATGGCGAAGCGGTCGGTCATCCCGGCGATATAGTCGGCGATGACCCGGGCGCGGCGGGCCTCGTCGCCGGCTTCCGCCCGGCGCCGCCACGGCGGAGGCAGCGCGTCGGGCCGGCCGACGAACAGGCCGAACAGGCTGCGGACGACGGCGCGCGCCTCATCGGTCTCGCGCTTGACCTTCGGGTGGGCGTACATGTTCTCGAACAGGAAGTCCTTCAACGTCCGGTCGTTGGCCGCCATGGCCCCGGAAAAGGCCACTGTCGCGCGACCGCGGCGGCGCACGGCGTCTGGATTTCCAGGCCGATAATCGGCCAAGCGCCGCCGTGTTTCGGCCAGCAGGTCGTCGACCATCAAACTGATCAGCCGGCGGTTCGCCTCGTGGTTCAGCCGGGGCTCCTCGAGATCGGGATAGCGGTAGAGCACCTCGCGGAACGCGTCGTCCACGAAGCCGACCTGCCGAACTTCGTCGATCGTGAACAGGCCGGCGCGCAAGCCGTCGTCCAGATCGTGGTTGTTGTAGGCGATGTCGTCGGCCAGCGCCGCCACCTGCGCTTCCAGGCCGGGCCAGGTTTCGAGTTCCAGATCGTGCTGCGCGACATAATCGGCGATCGGTTCGGGCACCGGCGGCGCGTTCGGCCCGGCTGCCGGCCCCGCCGCCGGTCCGACGAGGGGGCCGTTGTGCTTGACCACGCCTTCCAGCGTCTCCCAGGTCAGGTTCAGACCGTCGAATTCGGCATATTTGCGCTCCAGCCGCGTCAGAATCCGCAACGTCTGGGCGTTGTGGTCGAAGCCGCCATACTCCGCCATGCAGTCGTTGAGTGCGTTCTCGCCGGCGTGGCCGAACGGCGTGTGGCCGAGATCGTGCGCCAGGGCCAGGGTTTCCGCCAGTTCCTCGTTCAGGCCGAGGCACCGGCCGACCGAACGGGCAATGTTCGAAACTTCGAGCGAATGGGTCAGGCGCGTCCGGTAATGATCGCCTTCGTGGGAGACGAAGACCTGCGTCTTGTGCTTCATCCGGCGGAAGGCCGTGGAGTGGACGATCCGGTCGCGGTCGCGCTGGAAAACCGTGCGCATCGTGCATTCCGGCTCGCCATGGAGGCGGCCGCGGCTGTGCGCCGGGTCGCAGGCATAGGGCGCATGGCGGACGCCGAAAGCAAGGTCGGGCGCATCGGCTCGGTTCATGGTCGGGAACCTAGGGCTGCGGCGAGTCCCCGGCAATCGGCCAGCAGGTAGCAGAGGGCCGGCGCCGGCGCGCAGAAGGCGGTTCCGGCAGCCGTTGCGAAATTGACTATCGGCGCCGTTTCCCTAATTCTGGGGCAGGTTCCCGCCAGTCCGGTCGATCGCCCATGCCCGAGTCCGTCGCACCCGTATTCGGTATCACGGAAAACGCCGCAAGGCGGGTGGCGGAGCTGCGCGCCGCGGAAGGCAACGAGCGGCTGATGCTGCGGGTCGCGGTGGACGGCGGCGGCTGCAACGGCTTCCAGTACCGCTTCGATTTCGACGACGCCGTCAACGACGACGACACGGTTTTCGAGCGCGACGGCGTGAAGGTCGTCGTGGACGAAATCTCGCTCGATTTCCTGGGCAACGCCCAGGTCGATTTCAAGCAGGAGCTGATCGGCAGCTATTTCGCCGTCGAGAACCCGAACGCCACATCGAACTGCGGCTGCGGCACCAGCTTCTCGGTCGATTGAGCGCCGGGTGATCGCTCCCCGCCCGCGGCGACGGCCGGCCCGATGACCCGGATCGCGACCTTCAACGTCAATTCCATCAAGGCGCGCATGGCGAATGTGCTGGCCTGGCTGGACGAGTTCGGCCCGGACGTCGCGCTGTTCCAGGAGATCAAGTCGACCGAGGAGAGCTTCCCCTACATGGAGCTGGAAGCGGCCGGCTACAACATCGCGATCAGCGGCCAGAAATCCTACAACGGCGTCGCGATCTTCTCGAAGACGCCGCTGGAGGTCGCCCGCACGCGCCTGCCGGGCGACGAGGGCGACGAGCAGGCGCGCTATATCGAGGCAGTCACCGAGACCGATGCCGGCGTCCTGCGCCTCGCCAGCATCTATCTGCCCAACGGCAATCCGGCGGATACGGACAAGTTCGCCTACAAGCTGGCCTGGATGGAGCGGCTGATCGCCCACGCGCGCGGGCTTCTGGAACTGGAGGAGCCGGTGGTCCTGGGCGGCGACTACAATGTGATCCCGCAGGACGAGGACTGCCACGACCCCGCGGCCTGGCGGGGCGACGCCCTGTTCCGGCCCGAGAGCCGCGCCGCCTTCCGCCGGCTCCTGGCGCTCGGCTACACCGAGGCCTTCCGGACCCTGCACCCGCGCACGCAGGACTACACCTTCTGGGACTACCAGCGCGGCGACTGGCAGAACGACCGCGGCATCCGTATCGACCATCTGCTGCTGTCGCCCCAGGCGGCCGACCTGCTGACCGACTGCCGGATCGACCGGAAGCCGCGCGGCCGGCCGAAAGCCTCGGACCACACGCCGATCTGGTGCGCGCTGGCCGCGCCCTGACGCCTCCGCCCCGTTCCCCCGGCCGCGCCGGCGCCCGCTTTCGCATGGCGCCATCCCGCCGCGACATGGCGGGTGGGCCGGCGGGGCAAGACGCGCTACAGGAAGACCCATGTTCAAGATCGTCTTCTGCCTGCGCCGGCGGCCGGACCTGACCCCGGAGCAGTTCGACAGCTACTGGCGCGATACCCACGCGCCGCTGGTGCGCCGCCACGCCGCGGCGCTCGGCATCCGCCGCTACGTCCAGAGCATACGCTTCGAGAGCGATCTCGCTGCGGCCGCCGCAAGAGTCCGGAACGCGCCGGCGCCGTTCGACGGCGTCGCCGAACTCTGGTTCGACAGCCTGGAGGCCGTGCAGGCCGGCTTTGCCACCGAGGCGGGCCGCGCCGCCGGGCGCGAACTGCTGGAGGACGAGGCCCGTTTCATCGACCTGGAAAACTCGCCGATCTGGTTCGCCACCGAGCGGGAGATCGTCGGAGGCGGGGCGTGACCGGCGGCGCGGCTGACCGGGACGGGAGCGGCCGGGACGGGAGCGATCTGGCCCCGTCGGCCTTCGGCAGCCTGCTCGGCTCCGAACTGAAATACTGGCGCGACGGCAAGGCGGAAGTCCATCTGCCGTTCCGGGACGACCTGTTGCAGCGCGGCGGTTTCCTGCACGGCGCCGTGGTGAGCTACCTGGCCGATACCGCCTGCGCCCGGGCGGCGGCCTCGCTGGTCGGCGAATGCCGGACCGCCGAGTACAAGATCAACTTCCTGGCGCCCGGCGCGGGAGAGCTGTTCATCGGCCGCGGCCATGTCGTCAAGGCGACCCGCCGCACCGCGGTCGCCCGGGCCGACGTGTTCGCGGTGAAGGACGGCGCGGAAAAACCGATCGCCATCGCCACGGCGACGCTGATGCGCGTCTGACGCGCGCCGGCCCACGCCTGCAGCTGACGGAACCGAACCATTTCCAGACCGCTCACCGACAGCGCAGCGCCGCCCCGGATCGGCGCCGAATTCATCCTGCTGGTCGCCCTGATGATGGGCATCACGGCGCTGACCATCGACATCATGCTGCCGGCCCTGCCGGATATCGAGGCGCATTACGGCCTCACCGACACGAACGACCAGCAGCTGGTGATCGTCAGCTACATGGTCGGCTTCGGCTTGGGCCAGCTGATCTTCGGCCCCTTCTCCGACCGGTTCGGGCGCAAGCCGGTGTTCTATTTCGGCATGGCGGTCTACATGGCGGCGACCGTCGCGGCCGTGGCGGCGTTCGACTTCGACACCCATCTGGCCGGCCGGCTGTTCCAGGGCGTGGCCGCCGGCGCAGTGCGGGTCATCGCCGTGGCCGTCGTGCGCGACCGCTTCGCCGGCCGGGCGATGGCGCGGGCCATGTCCTTCATCATGGTGATCTTCATCCTCGTTCCCGTCGTCGCGCCGGGAATCGGCGCCGGCATCCTGCTGATCGGCCCGTGGCAGGATATCTTCTGGTTCCTGCTCGGCGTCGGGGCGGTCATGACCGTGTGGACCTGGCTGCGCCTCGAGGAGACCTTGCCGGCGGCGGCGCGCCGGCCGCTGACCGTACGCAGCTTCTCCGCGGCGGCGGCGGCCGTGCTCACGAACCGGCAGACCCTGTGCTACACCGCGACCGCCAGCCTGACCTTCGGACCGCTGCTCGCCTATATCGCGACGTCGCACCAGATTTTCGTCGGCATCTACCGGATCGACGACTGGTTCCCGGTCGCTTTCGGCGGCATCGCGCTCTTCACCATCGGGGCGTCGTTCACCAACGCCCGGCTGGTGCCGCGCCTCGGCATGCGCCAGCTCTCCCACAGCGCGCTGCTCATCCAGCTCGCCCTGGCGCTGGCCTTCGCGGCCGTCGCGCTGACCGGCCGGCCGTCGCTCGCCATGCTGCTCGTCTTCCTCGGCCTCTCCATGTTCGTGGTCGGCCTGTGCTTCCCGAACTTCAACGCGCTGGCGATGGAGCCCCACGGCGCCATCGCCGGCACCGCCTCGTCGATCACCGGTTTCGTATCGACCGCCATCGGTTCCGCGCTCGGCTGGGCGATCGGCGCAGCCTTCGACGGCACCGTCATGCCCCTGACCGTCGGCTTCGCCGCCTGCGCCGGGTTCGGCATCGTCATCGTGCTGGTCGCCGAGCCGGGGCGGTTCCTGAAATCGACGGCGTAACCGCCGCCCCGCCCGGCGCCATGCCCGGCGCGACAGGCGAAGGGGCGGCGGGCACATCGTCGGATGTCATGATATGTCATGAAATGTCATGTTCCGTCATGGCGCTCCTGTCTCCGCCCTTTCTCGTCATGTCCGGCGGGCGGCGGGCAGCGCCGCCCACCCGTCGTTCCGACCGAAGCGCAATCCTCTCCCCGTCATTTCGACCGAAGCGAAGCGAGCGGAAAAAACCGGCTGGCGACGGGCACCGGCCAAACGCCGGAGCCTGCGGCGTCGACGGCGCGCTCGCCGGATTTCTCCCCTTCGACTACGCTCAGGGCAGGCTACTCCGCCCCGGCCGGGGGCCGGGGCTCCGGTCGAAATAGCCTGCCCTGAGCGTAGTCGAAGGGACGGGAAGGAGAGGCGTCGCGATGTGTCATGATATGTCATGATTCGTCATGATGCGTCGTTGGGGCGTTCGGTCGAGGCAAAATGGACAGACCGGTCTGTCTACTGTTTTTTGACACTTCTTTAGGATTTATTCCCGGACAACCCGCCGTCCGTCACGGCCGGCGCCGATGTATCCCAGTTGCGAGCGGAGGACTCGTGTTCTTATATTGTTCTTGCTGGCGGCATGTCAAGGGGAAATGCCGACCCGGCGCCCCACAGGCCCGATGAGCGGGGCCCGATGAGCGGGGGCCCGATGAGCGGGGGCCTGCCGCACGGGCAGTCCGGAGGACGCCCCGGAGATTCTCCCGAACGGCGGGACGGCGCCGACGGGCGGCCCTGGCCGTCGCTGCGCGAGGCGTTCGCCGTCTGGGCGAAGATCGCCCTGCTCAGCTTCGGCGGCCCGGCCGGGCAGATCGCCGTCATGCACCGCATCCTGGTCGAGGAGAAGCGCTGGCTCGGCGAGGCGCGCTTCCTGCACGCGCTCAACTTCTGCATGCTGCTGCCCGGCCCGGAGGCCCAACAGCTCGCGACCTATACCGGCTGGCTGATGCACGGCATCCGCGGCGGCCTCGTCGCCGGGCTGCTGTTCGTCCTGCCCGGCGCCCTTGCCATCATGGCGCTCAGCGCCGTCTATGCGCTCTACGGCGATGTCGGCGCGGTCGCCGCGCTGTTCTTCGGGCTCAAGGCCGCCGTGCTCGCCATCGTCGTCCAGGCGGTAGTGCGGATCGGCCGCCGGGCCTTGCGCAACCGGGCGATGGTTGCGCTCGCCGCCGCCTCGTTCGTCGCCATCTTCTTCTTCGACGCGCCGTTCCCGCTGATCGTTCTGGCGGCGGCGGCCGTCGGCTTTCTCGGCGCGCGTTCCGGTTCGCCGGTCTTCGCCGGCGGCGGACACGGCGACGCCGCCGAAACGGCGGCCGGCGCCGCGACGATCCTGGGCGATGCGCCGCCGGCCCGCGGCCCGGCGCAGCGGCGGCGGCTGTTCCTGACCGCCGCCCTGCTGCTGGTCCTGTGGCTCGGCCCGGTCGGCATCCTGTGGGCGGTCCTCGGCGGCAGTCACGTCTTTGCCGAGATCGCTTTTTTCTTCAGCAAGATGGCGGTGGTCACCTTCGGCGGCGCCTATGCCGTGCTCGCCTGGGTCGCCCAGGCCGGCGTCGAGACCTACGGCTGGCTGCGGCCCGGCGAGATGCTGGACGGGCTCGGCATGGCGGAGACGACGCCGGGGCCGCTCATCATGGTCACCCAGTTCGTCGGCTTCATGGCCGCCTTCCGCGAATCCGGCCCGCTCGCCGCCCTGCCCGCCGGAGTATTGGGCGGCGCGCTGACGACCTGGGTAACCTTCGCGCCCTGTTTCCTGTGGATCTTCCTCGGCGCGCCCTATGTCGAACGGCTGCGCGAGAACCGGGCGCTCTCGGCGGCGCTCGCCGCCATTACCGCCGCGGTGGTCGGCGTCATCCTGAACCTCGCGCTGTGGTTCGCGCTGCACACGATCTTCGGCACGGTCGTCCGCTTCGAGGCCCGGGGCCTGTCGGTCGCCGTGCCGCAGGTCGACACGCTGAACCCCTGGGCGCTCGGCCTTGCGGCGGCGGCGCTTATCGCCGCCTTCGGCTTCCGCCTCGGCGCCGTCCCCCTGCTCGCCGGCGCGGCGGCGGCGGGGCTGGTTCTGGAGGCTGCGGGGGCGGTGTGAGAATTGCTTCCAAGGAACATCGGGTTCGTGCGAGGGGAAATGGCGGGCCGGATCCACCAAGGCATGCAGCAAGCGGAGCACCTCGACCGTCGGCGGCCGCTCCGGGGAACCGATCCGATAGAACACCAGATGCCGGCCTTTTCGCCCCTGCCGTCCGACGTGAAGCGACATCGGGCCTTTGGCAATGTTATCGCGCGCCCTCGCTCCGGGCGGCGACCCGGCGTTCGCGGTCCCAACTGCGGGCGGCGTAGGTGAGTTCGGCGAAGCGGCGCTGCTTCAGCCGGCTCTCGGCGAAGCCGGCCCCGACAGGCCGGAAATGAAAGCCGTCCAGAGCTACGGTCCGTCACCGCCGTACTCCCGTGTCAGATTCAGCTTAACCAATTGAATCATAATACAAAACGGAACGCGTCGGCGCCTCTTTCGTGAAATATCCGGTCGCTGGATGCGGCCCGCTCCTGTCAGCCCGGCCCACTTTCGACCAGGGTCAAACCGGGATAGGCCTGCAGGCCTTCTCGAAGCGCATCGGCGAATGCCAGAACGAGCTGGCTGCGCCGGCTGCGCGACGGGTAGGCGACCTCCATGTCGAAGTGAATCGCCGGGACGAACGGCTTGACCGCGACCTGCCTGTCATCGGCCTCCATCGCGCTGAACGGGTCGACAATGGAGACCCCTGCGCCCTGGGCGACGAAGGCGCAGGCCGAAGCGGCCATGGGCGTATCGATCCGAATGGACCGGCGAATGCCCGCCGACTCGAAGGGATGGTCGACGCGCGATCGGATGCGGTCGAGCATCGTCAGGGAGATGAAGGACTCTCCTTCGAGATCCGCCGGCTCGATATGCGCCTTGTTTGCCAGGCGATGGCCGCGCGGCAGAATGCAAACGGCGGCGATGCGGAACTGGAAATCGGTCGAGACGCCGGGATGATCGAAGCCGGCAGCGAAGATTCCGAGGTCAAGCTGCTGGCCGGCGAGAGATTCGATGATCTTCTGGGAACTGCGTCCGTGAAGCGTCAGGGACACCTGCGGACGCCGGGCAAGGAATGCGGTGGCGACCCTTTGCGCAAATCCGGCGGATAGCGCGGGCATCACGCCGACCGTCAACCGGCCGTCCCGCCGCTCCCGGATATCGACGGCGGATTGTTCGATCCGGGCGACACTCGCAAAGGCGTGTTCGACCACGTTGTAGAGCATGACCGCTTCCGGAGTCGGGGCAAGCCTGCCGTGGGCGCGGTCGAAGACCTCGAAGCCGACCGCCCGCTCGAAATTCGCGATGAGCTTGCTGACAGCAGGCTGCGAGACATTGAGGATTTCCGCGGCGTGGATCGCGGTCCCCGTTTCCATGACAGCCTTGAAGGCCTCCAGCTGGCGCAGGTTCAGTTGCACGATGCTTCGCCATTGCTAACCGCGCGCAGGTCGAGCCCGTCTGCGGTGCAGGCCCTGTAGACGATATGCGCCGTCAGTCCGGCCGCCCGCTCCAGGTCGCCCGGGTCTACCTTGTCCGCGGTGTCGCCGGGCGTCAGCACATAACGCATATTCGATTCCGGCTTGCCGAAGCCTGCGAGGAGGCGGCAGGCCGGAATGCCGGCGGCGGCAAAGTTGTAGTGGTCCGAATTGCGCACCAGCGGTTCATGCAGGGCCAGCGGAGCCCCGTATGAAGCGGCGGCGGATCGGAGAAATCCGGCGAGTGGAGGAAACCCGCTGTACAGGGCCGTCAGGTCCGGCGACCCCGCCACGGAATCGAGGTTGACGTTGAGCGCGACGGCGCGCCGTTCCGCGGCATCCAGACCGGCGACATAGGCCTCCGACCCCAGCAATCCCCATTCCTCGATCGAGAACAGGCAGAGCCGCAGGCCGCGCCGCAGCCGGTCCCGCATTGCAGCAGCCTGCGCCGCAACGGTTTCCGCCGCAACGAGCGCCGCGGCAACCCCACTGGCATTGTCGATCGCGCTCTCGGCGAGGCCGTGACCGTCGAGATGGGCGCTGAGCACGATCCAGTCGTCCGTCTCGCCCGCGAATTCGAGACAGAGCATTTCCGTCTCCATCGCCTCGGCCTCGGCCTCGACGACCAGCCGGATCCGGGGCCGGGCGCCCTCCGGACGGCCGAGCGCCGAGGCTGCGTCGGCATCGATGCCCAAAGCCGGAATCGGCGGCGGATCGCCGAATCCGACGCCACCGCCAATCGGACCGGACATGCCGCCGGTCGGTGCGATCAGGAAGGCCGCCGCGCCGCCGGCCGCGGCCCAGGCGTATTTCCGGGCGCGATGCACATGGTCCGGGGAGAACATGAACTCGTGGCGGACCAGGGCGATGCGGCCGCGAAGCGCAGCGGCGCAGCGGGCGAAGTCCGTTTCGTCGCCGCGTCCGAGGTCCACGACTTCTCCCGGCAGCCCGCCGGCCGGCGTCGCCGGGGACCGCAGCAAAGGATAGCCCTCGAAGGGCCGGGGAGTTCCCGCGACATGCAGCCGGCCGTTTTGAGCACGCCACCCGTCGTAGGGCTGGCGGATCGCCCGGAAACGGCCGCCGTACCGCGACGCCAGCTGGCGCAGGCGGTCGGCCAGCACGGTGCGTGCAGCCTCCTCCGACGGCGTCCCGCACAAACGACCGCCCAGCCGGCACAGGGCTTGGAAATCCGGCCAGGGATCAATGTCGCCAAGCGCGCTGCCGGTCATCCGTTGCCCCTGTCGTTCCGTCCGCCCGGCCCGTCCGGCCGAAGGTCTTGCAAAATAACTTATCGGAATATAATCGCCAAAAAAAGGAATTTGACGGAATACAAGGGTTCGGATTGACTGTTTCGAACGGCTTTCCGAAAGCCCGTTACAGAGTGTCGAAACCCGGAGGAGACCTCAAGGATGTCCAACCACCAAATTCCGCGCCGAGACCTCTTGAAGGCGGGAGGCGCCGCGGTCGGCGCGGCCGCCGTCGGCCTGCCCGGCGCCGCCTTCGCCGCCAAAGCCGGCGCCAAGGTCGAATCGCCCGCATTGACCACTTCGACGGCCAAGTTCGATCCGGTCCGGCCGGAAACGGCCCGGCTGATTTCGCAGGCCGCCAGAAAGGTCGGGTTCGACATCCGGGCGAATCCGATCGATTACAACCAGGGCATTCAGAAAGTCATCATGCAGCATGACTACGACATGTTCCTGGTCCGCCTGACCGGCGCCTCGGTCAGGATCGATCCGAATGTCTTCATCCACCTGGTGCACCACTCGTCGAACCATCGCAAGGGCGGTTTCAACTGGACCGGCTACAAGAACGCCGAGGTGGACAGGCTGGCCGCTGCCCAGCAGACGGAAATGGATGTCGAAAAGCGCCGCGAACTGGTCTACCGCGCGCAGGAGCTGATCGATGCCGACCAGCCGAACAATGTCGTCGTCTACCCGAAAATGACCAATGCCTACCGGTCGGACCGCCTGAGCGGCCTGGTGCCCCAGATGGGCGAGGGCATCGGCAGTTTCTGGACCGATATCTCGATGGTTCCGTCCGGCGGCGATGGCTATGTCCGGACCGGCGCGACCGTCGCGCTGAAGAACCTGAACCCGGTCGCGGTCAAGGACGCGAACGAGTTCAAGGAGTTGCGCATGATCTACGACCGGCTGTTCCGGGTCGGTCCGGACGGCCGGGCACAGCCCTGGGCGGCGACCTCCTTCAAGGTCGTCGATTCCACGACCATCGATATCGTTCTGCGCGACGGCATGAAATGGCACGACGGCAAGCCGGTCACCGCGGAAGATGTCAAATTCTCGTTCGACTATCAGAAGAAGTGGAAGGCGCCCTTCTTCGTGGCGTCGCTCGGCAAGGTCAAATCGGTCGATATTACCGGCAAGAACAGCCTGCGTTTCTCGCTGACCGAGCCCTTCGCGCCCCTGCTGTCGAACCTGTTCGGCGCAATCTTCCTCATCCCGAAGCATATCTGGCAGGACATACCCGCCAAGGTCGACGTCGACGATCCCCTGAACTATGCCAACAAGAAGCCGGTCGGAAGCGGCCCGTTCACCTTCGACTACTGGGACCGCGGCAAGGAGATGAAGGTTTCGGCGAACAAGGCGCACTTCAATCCGCCCAAATGCGCCGGGATCATCAGGATCGTCTACGGCAGCCACGATGCCATGGCGGCTGCCATCGAGAAGGGCGAGTGCGACCGGACGCGCTACATTCTCAAGCCGAGCCTGATGGACGATCTGGACAAGCTGAAGAATGTCGTCGGCAAGGGGTATCCGAGCCACGGCTTCTATTGCCTGAGCTACAACCTCAACAAGCCGCCGTTCGACAACGCCACGATCCGGGAGGCGATGCGCTATATCCTTCCCAAGGACCTGATCCGCGACGTCGTCCTGGGCGGGCATGCGGAGAATGGCGGATCGGTGATCGGCCCGGCCAACAAGTTCTGGCACAATTCGGCGGTCAAGACGCCGTCGCAGGACCTGAACAAGGCGCGCAAGATATTGGCCGACGCCGGCTTTACCTGGAAGGACGGGAAGCTGCACTATCCCGGATAAAGCGCCTAGCCGCCGGCGGCGGGCGCTGACGATCGCCCGCCGCCGGCCGGACAGGCGCGCCTAGCGCGGCCGACCCTGCGAGACGGCGATGCGGGAATATATCGCCCGTCGCATCCTGTATTCGCTGTTCACGATCTTCGCGGTCGCGACGGTCCTGTTCGTCATGTTCCGCATGATGCCGGGCGATCCGACGGCGCAGGTCATCAGCCCGGCGCTCGACGAGGCGTCGCAGAAGCGCCTGAAGGAAGCATTCGGCCTCGATCGCTCGTTGCCGATGCAATACCTGATCTATCTCAAGAATCTGGTCACGCTCGACTGGGGCCGCTCCTTCACCAGTTCCGAGAGCGTTTTCGAAATCCTGATCTACCGGACCTGGAACACGCTCCTGCTGATGGGCGCTGCGATGTGTCTGACGCTGGCCATCGGCCTGAATATCGGGATGGTGATGGGCTGGCGGCGCGGCGGCAAGCTCGATGTCGGCGGCACGGTCGTGTCGATGATCTTCCAGTCGGCGCCGCCCTTCATCACCGGCATCCTCCTGCTCATCGTTCTCAGCTACAGTCTGGACCTCTTCCCGACCGGCGGCATGCACAGTCCCGGCGTGCGCCCGACCGATCTGTTCGCCTTCATTTTCACCAGTGACTTTCTCGATCACATCGTGCTGCCGACGATCACGATCACGGCCTACTATCTGGCGACGCCGATGCTGATTATGCGCGACAGCATGCTGGAGGTGCTGGGCAGCGATTTCGTCGAGTTCGCGCGCGCGAAGGGCCTGCCGCCCCATGTCGTGATGGTCCGGCATGCCGCGCGCAACGCGCTGTTGGCGGTCACGACCGTGTCCTCGATTCTTCTCGGTTTTGCGATCGGCGGCCAGGTGATCGTCGAGACGGTTTTCTCGTGGCCCGGCATGGGGCTGCTGATGGTCGAGGCGGCGGCCTCGCACGACTATCCGGTCGCGCAGGCGTCCTTCTTGCTGCTCGCCGTCATCGTGATCGCGATGAACCTGATTGCGGATATCTCCTACAGCTATCTCGATCCGCGCATCAAGGTCGGAAGCTAGGGAGCCGGCGCGGTGAAGATCCACAGCATCGATATCTACGCCCTGTCCATCCCCTTCGTCACGCCTTACCGGCTGTCCAGGATCTACGGCACGGTGACCGACAACCAGTCGATCGTGATCCGAATCCGGACGGACGACGGGCCGAGCGGCTGGGGCGAAGCCAATCCGCTGCCGCCGTTTACCGAGGAAACGCCCGCCGGCGTCTTCAACCTGCTCGAAGGCACGCTCGGACCGGTCCTGGTCGGCGCCGACGCGGGCAACATCGCGCGCTGCCGGCGGGCGGTCGACGAATGCGTGCCGGGCAATCCGACCGCCAAGGGGGCCCTGGACATGGCGCTCCACGACCTGGCGGGCAAGGCGGCCGGCCGGCCGGTCCACGCCCTGCTCGGCGGCAGCCTGGCCGACGACCTGCCCGTCCTGTGGCCGATCGGCAGCGGCACGCCGGAGGAAGACAGGCGCGTTGTCGAGGCCAGGGCAGCCGAAGGATTCCGCTCGTTCATGGTCAAGATGGGCGCCCAGCCAGTGGAGCGGGAAATCCGGCGCGTCGCCGCCCTGACCGAACGGTTCCATCCGGAAATCCGGTTTATCGTCGATGCCAACCAGGGCTGGAGCCAATCGGAGGCCCTGCGCTTCGTCGACGGAGCGAACCGCTATCCGCTGGCGCTGATCGAACAACCGGTCGACCGCAATGACATTGCCGGGCTGGCGCGCGTCCGCGCCGCTTCGCTCGCGCCGGTTTCGGCCGACGAAAGCGTCTTTTCGCCGGTCGAAGCGGCGGCGCTGGCGCGCGCCGGCGCGGTCGATGCCCTGAGCCTGAAGGTATCCAAGAACGGCGGTATCGCGCCGGCGCGGGATATCGCGGTGCTCGCCGCCGCAAACGGCATGACCTGCCTGATGAACAGCATGCTCGAGTGCGGCGTGACCCAGGCCGCCTCGCTGCAGTTGGGCTGCACGCTGGGCAACCTTGTCGACTGCGGACACGCCTATATGTCGACCCTGCGGCTGACGGACGACTTCACCGATTTCGGCGCCCTTGTGACGGACGGCCGCGTGCGGGTTCCAGACGAACCGGGCCTCGGCATTGCCGTTGACGAAGACAAGGTGGCCGCGCTCGCGCTGCGGCACGCCAGCGTCGGCCCGGCGCGCGCCTCCCAGGACGCCGGGGCATGACACCGCTGCGCGCCCGCGCCTCGATGCCGTCCGGGACAGGCGCACTCGCCGGTGCGCTTCTCGGCGTCGGTGCGCTGCTGCGCAGCCAGGGCCGCATCATCTGGGCGAGCGGACTGGGCAGGATCGGCGCGGCGATCATCCTGTTCTTCGCCGTCGTCGCGATCCTGGCGCCCTGGCTTGCGCCGCACGATCCCTGGGAGTCCCTGCGCGATGTGTCCAACCGGATCGCGACCATGCGGCCGCCGTCCTGGGAATTTCCGCTCGGCACGACGACGCTCGGCCGGGACATTCTCAGCCAGATGATCCATGCCGCCCGGGCGACCATGCTGATCGGTCTGATCTCCGGCGCGATCTCCATCGTTATCGGCGCCAATATCGGGCTGCTGGCCGGATACTACGGCGGCAAGCTGGACGAAGTCCTGATGCGCTTGACCGATATCGTCTACGGCATGCCGTTCCTGCCGTTTATCATCGTGCTGATCTCGCTGTTCGGCCGGAGCCAGTGGTTCGTCGTTCTGGCCATTGTCGTGATCATCTGGAGAACGTCGGCGCGGGTCGTGCGCGCCCAGACGCTGGCGCTCAAGGAACGTCAGTTCGTCAGCGCCGCCAAGGTGCGCGGGTGCAGCGATTTTCGCGTCATCTACCGCCATATCCTGCCGAACATCCTGCCGTTGCTGTTGCTCTATACGGCGTTCAACATCGCCTGGTCGGTGATCGCCGAGGCCGGCGCGAGCTTTCTGGGCTTCGGCGACCCGGACCAGTTGACCTGGGGAGGAATGCTCTACGATCTGTGGATTTCGGGCAAATCCCGGGTCGCCTGGTGGTGGTTCGCCGCGCCGTCGATCGCCATCGTGCTCCTGGTCAGCGCGTTGGTCTTCGTCAGTCGCGCCTACGAGGAAGTCGCCAATCCGCGGCTTCGCCAGCGCTGACGGGGTCGATCGATGCTTCTGGATATCCGCGATCTCAAGGTCCGCTACGCGACCGGCCAGGGCACCGTGAAAGCGGTCGACGGCGTCAGCCTGTCGATTGCCGAAAACGAGGTTCTGGGCATTGCCGGCGAATCCGGATGCGGCAAGACCACCCTGATCAAGGCCCTGATGCGGCTCCTGCCCGGAACCGCCACGACCACGGCCGAACGGCTGCATTTCAAGGGCCGGGAACTTCAGACGCTCTCCGACCGCGACTTCCGAAAGCAGATCCTGTGGAACGAAATCTCCCTCGTTCCGCAAAGCGCCATGAACTCGCTCGATCCGGTCTATCGGGTCGGCGATCAGGTGGTCGAGGCGATCCGCGCCCATATCGACACGCCGCGCAGGGAAGCGCGCGACCGCGTCGCCCATCTGTTCGACGCGGTCGGCCTGCAAACCGGCCTGATGGACAGCTACCCGCACGAGTTCAGCGGCGGCATGCGCCAGCGCGCGATGATTGCCATGGCCCTTGCGCTCGAACCCAGCCTGATCGTCATGGACGAACCGACGACGGGCCTCGACGTGCTGGTTCAGGAACGGATCATCCGCAAGCTGCTGGAAATCAGGAGCGAGATCGAGAGTTCGATCCTGCTGATCACCCACGACATTTCGGTGATCGCCGAGATGAGCGATCGCATCGGAATCATGTATGCCGGCCGCCTGATGGAACTGGCAGCCGCCGAGGATCTGTTCGACACCCCCTGGCACCCCTACACGCTGGGGCTGAAAAACGCTTTTCCCAGCATCCGGGCCATCGACCGGGAGCTCATCTCGATCCCCGGATCGCCGCCCAATCTGCTCGGCGACCTGCCGGGCTGCACGTTCAACGGGCGTTGTCCGTTCGCCGTGCCGGCCTGTGCCGCCGAACGCCCTGTCGATACCGATGTCGGACCTGGGCACCGCGTATCCTGCCACCGTCTGGACGACATCGAATCCATGCGCGCCCGGGCCAGCGAGAAGACGACATGGCAATCCTCGAAGTCGGCGGCCTGACCAAGCATTTCGACATCCGGCCCGGATTGCTCGGCCGCCTGCTGTCCGGCAAGCGCCGGCAGACCATCAAGGCTGTCGATGGCGTGAGCTTCACGCTGGAGGAAGGAACGATCCTGGGGCTGGCCGGCGAGTCGGGGTGCGGCAAGTCCACGACCTGCATGATGATTGCCAAGCTGCACGAACCCACGGCCGGGACCATCCGTTTCAAGGGACGCGACATCGCCGGGCTCGACCGCGCCGGACTGCGCGACTACCGGCTGGCGGTTCAGCTGATTTTCCAGGATCCCTACGAGTCGCTCAATCCGCGTTTCACGGTCTTCGATCTGGTCGCCGAAGGACCGCGGGCGCTCGGTATATGGAGCCGGGAGGAGACCGCCCGGCGCGTGCTCGAAGCCCTTTCGCTCGTCGGGCTCAAGCCGGAAGAATACAAGGACCGTTTTCCGCACCAGATGAGCGGCGGCGAGCGCCAGCGGGTCGGAATCGCCTGCGCCCTCATTCTGGAGCCGGAACTGGTGATCGCCGACGAGCCGCTGTCGATGCTGGACGTGTCGATCCGCGCCGGCATTCTGGATCTGCTCCGGGATCTCTCGGCGCGGCTCAATTTCTCCTGCATCTATGTCTCGCACGACCTGTCGATTCTCTCGAACATCTCCGAGCGTCTGCTGGTGATGTATCTCGGCATGGCCATGGAAATCGGCCCGACCGACCGTGTCGTCCGGAATCCGCAGCATCCCTATGCCAGGGCGCTGGTCGAGGCGGTGCCGGTTCCCGACCCGCGTTACAAACGGCCGATTCCGGCGATCCGCGGCGAGATCGCCCGGCCCATAGACCCGCCGCCGGGCTGCCGCTTCGCTGCCCGGTGCCCCCAGGCGATGGACGCGTGCCGCCGCGATCCGGCCCCGGCGATGCGCGAGGTCGGACCCGGACATTTTGCGGCCTGCCATCTGCTCGATATGGACGCCCCGGACAGCGGTACGGCGGCAAGGGCGCTATGAGCACGAACGGGAACGACGTCGCCGTCATCGGCGGCGGGCTCGTCGGCGCGTCGATCGCCTACGGCCTGGCCCGCAAGGGAAGCAGGGTCGTCCTGCTCGACGAGGGCGATATCGCCCTGCGCGCCTCGCGCGGCAATTTCGGGCTGGTGTGGGTCCAGGGCAAGGGCCGGGGCCGGCCGGAATACGCCCAATGGTCGTTGCGGTCGGCAACCCTGTGGTCGGCTTTCGCGGCCGAACTCGCGGAAGTCAGCGGCCTGGACGTGCAACACGAGAACAAGGGCGGCGTCCTGCTCACCCTGAGCGAAGCGGAGGATCGGCAGGTTCGTGCGCTGCTCGCGGAGATCGGGAGCAGCGCCGGCAACATGCGCTACGAGTATGAGTTCCTGCCGCGCGCCCGACTTGAGAAACTGCTGCCCGGCCTCGGACCGGGCGTCATCAGCGGGTCCTACAGCCCGCACGACGGCCACGCCAATCCGCTGATCCTGCTGCGCGCCCTGCACCGCGCCTTCGTCCGCTCCGGCGGGCGGTACCGGCCGAACTATACCGTCGACTCGATCCGGGGCAATGCGGACGGCTACCGGATCGAGGCCGGCGGCGAAGCGCTCGAGTGCGGCCGTGTCGTTATTGCCGCCGGACTCGGCTCCGGCCGGCTGGCGGCGCTGGTCGGCCTCGACGCGCCGACGGTGCCGGTGCGCGGCCAGTTGATGGTGACCGAGCGTATCGCGCCCTTGTTCAAGGTGCCCAGCAACCTGGTGCGCCAGACCGGCGAGGGCGGCCTGCAGTTGGGCTACACCGCGGAAAATGCCGGCTACGACACCGGGGTGCGTAGCGACATGCTTCGCGATATTGCGTGGCGCTGCCGGACCGCCTTTCCGTTTCTGGACCGGTTGCGCGTGTTGCGCACCTGGTCGGCGCTCCGGATCATGACGCCGGACGGGTTTCCGGTCTACGACGAATCGCCGACCCATCCGGGCGTCTACGTTGCCGCCTGCCACAGCGGCGTGACCCTGGCGGCGGTCCACGCCTTCGTAATCCCGGACTGGGTGAGCGGACGGCCGCTCGCTCCGGAGCTCGGATGTTTCCGCACGGAGAGGTTCAATGTTCAGGAAGCGGCGTGATGCCGACAGGCAAAGGGTCCGGATCGTTTTCGACGGCCGGACGATCGAGGCCGAAGCCGGGGCGACGGTCGCGGCGGCGCTCCTCTGCAACGGGGTCGTCGCCTTCCGGGACCCGGTCGTATCCGGCACATCGCGTGGGCCCCACTGCATGATCGGCGCCTGCTTCGAGTGCCTTGTCGAAATCGACGGAACGCCCGGGCAGCAGGCGTGCCTCGTCCCGGTGCGCGAAGGCATGTCCATCGGTCGGCAGGCGCCCTTGCCGGCGGTCGCGCCGTGACCGCGTTCCGGCACGATGTGGCGGTCGTGGGCGCCGGTCCGGCAGGAATGGCGGCTGCGACCGCCGCCGCCGAACTCGGCCTCGATACCGTCCTGTTCGACGAGCAGCCGGCGCCGGGCGGGCAGATCTACCGCAACGTCGAGGCGAATAGGGATGCCGGGTCCGGACTCGCAGGCCTGCTCGGCGACGACTATGGGCGCGGACGCCGCCTTGCCGAGGCGTTTCGAGCCGGTTCGGCGACCTATGCACCGGGCACATCGGTCTGGGAGATCGAGCCGGACGGGACCGTCGGAACCCTGCACGACGGCCGTGCTGCTCTGGTGCGGGCCCGCCGGATCGTCATCGCGGCCGGCGCCATGGAGCGGCCTGTGCCGATTGCCGGCTGGACCTTGCCCGGCGTAATGACCGCCGGCGCAGCGCAAACCCTGTTGAAGAGTGCGGACGCGATTCCGGACGGTCCCGTCGTCCTGGCCGGCAGCGGCCCGCTGCACTATCTCGTCGCCTGGCAATTGGTGTCGGCGGGCGCCGAGGTCTGCGCCATCCTCGATACGACTCCCCGCGCCAACACCCGCGCCGCGCTGGCGCAGCTTCCCGGCGCGCTGGGCCAGCTTGCGCAGATCCGCAAGGGCCGCCGCTGGATCGCGGGAATACGCGCCGCCGGGGTGCGTTTCGTCAGGCATGTATCCGCGCTCGCAGCGGTCGGCACGGAACGGCTCGCCGCAGTGGACTACGAGGCCGACGGCCGGAAAGAGCGGATCGAGACGCCTCTGCTGCTGTTGCATCAGGGGGTCGTTCCGAACAACCAGTTGGCCGACTCGATCGACTGCGCCCGGCGCTGGGACGATGTGCAGGCCTGTTGGCATACACAGGCCGATGCCTGGGGCGCGACTTCGGTCGATACCGTTGCCGTCGCCGGCGATTGTGCAGGAATCGGCGGCGCGCTCGCGGCCGAGCATCGCGGTCGCCTGGCCGGGATCGACGCCGCCGCCCGCCTGGGAAAGATCGATGCCGGGACTCGCGACCGCCTTTCCCGGGAGCCGCTTGCCGCGCTTCGGCGGCTGGCCGGGCTCAGGCGCTTTCTCGATACGCTCTACGCGCCGGCAGCCACCTTCCTGTCGCCGCGCGACGAGGTCGTCGTCTGTCGCTGCGAAGGCGTTACCGCGGGTGATTTGCGCGAGGTTGCCGCGCACGGCTGCATGGGGCCGAACCAGGCGAAGGCCTTCACGCGCGCCGGGATGGGGCCGTGCCAGGGCCGGATGTGCGGCCTGACGGTTGCCAATGTGATCGCCGGCGCCCGCGGGCGTCCGGTTGCGGACATCGGCGCGTTTCGCGTCCGTCCGCCCCTGAAGCCGCTCACGGTCGGCCAGCTCGCCGATCTCGAAGGGGTCGGCCGCGACATCGCCTCGCTCGATGCGATGCCGACGCGTCCCGGCGACGGGGCTGGCGACGGGGCCGGCGAAACGGCGTGAGGACCGCGACGGGGCGGCGCGATGACCATCGGCGACGTACTCATCATCGGCGGCGGACTGCACGGTTGTTCGGCCGCTCTGCACCTCGCACGCCGCGGCCTGAAGCCGGTCATTCTCGAAAGGGACTGGCCCGGACGGCATGCCTCCGGCGTCAATGCCGGCGGTGTACGCACCCTGCTGCGCGACCCGGCCGAAATCCCCCTCGCCCTGGCGGCCCGGCGGATGTGGCACGCGATCGGAGAACTTGTCGACGACGATTGCGGTTACAAGACCGTCGGGCAGGTGGCGATCGCGGAAAACGACGCCGAGTACGACAGACTAAAGGCGCGCGCCGGCACGGTCCGTCAACTGGGCTTCGACCACGAGGAGCTTATCGACCGTGCGGCGTTGCGATCGATGGTTCCGTCCCTCGCCCGGCATTGCGTCGGCGGGCTCGCGGTCCGAGAGGATGGCTTTGCCAGCCCGTACCACACGTCCCTTGCATTCCGGCGCAAGGCGCTCGCGCTCGGCGCCCGGCTCTTCGAAGGTGCTGAAGCGGAGCGGATCGACCGGGTCGGCGAAAACTGGCGGATCGAGGCCGGCGCGCGGACTTTCGAAGCTCCGGTGCTGGTCAACGCCGCCGGCGCCTGGGCCGGCGAATGGGCGGCGCGGTTGGGGGATACCGTATCGTTCCGGCATATTCTTCCGATGATGATGGTCTCGGAGCGGGTGCCGCCCCTTGTCGAGCCGGTCGTGATCGCAAGCGGCCGGCCGCTGTCCCTGAAGCAGATGCCGAACGGCACCGTGATCATGGGCGGGGGGTATCTGGGCTTCGGCGACCTTCGCACCGGTCGCAACAGGACCGATTTCAACGGCCTGCAGAAAAGCGCCGCGACCGTCGCCGAGCTGTTTCCCGCCTTGCGCGGCGCACGGATCGTCCGAAGCTGGGCCGGCTTCGAGGGGCGGATGGCGGACGATATCCCGGTCATCGGCCCCAGCGCGGCTGCGCCGGACGCCTTCCACGCCTTCGGTTTCTCGGGCCACGGCTTTCAGCTGGCGCCGATCGTCGGGCGCATCCTCGCCGATCTGATCGCGACCGGCGAAACCGACCTGCCGATCCGACCGTTTTCCGCAAACCGGTTTGCCGCCTGACCGCAATCCTCTGCCAGGAATTCCACGGTGCAGAGGCAAGTTTGAGGCTGCAAGGAAACCCCGCCGTTGACGGGCGCAAGTTTCCGAGGTGCCGGGGCGGGCTTCGCCGCGCGACGGCACAGCCGGTCGGGCCGCTGTCAATGTCTCCGATGTGCCCGTTGCCGTGCCTGGCGACTGCCAGGCGCGGCGCCCGGAATCGCCCCCGGCTTGTGTCCCGGCCCCAAAGCCGGAGGGAGCGTCGTCCGGAGTCTCACGCGGATCGCAGCAGCCTCACGGATAGCCGATCCTTCGCACCTCTCGCCGAATTGCGGATCGCTCCCGTCCGCGGGCGACCGGGCGACGAAGGCGGACCGGGTCATCGAATCGGATGCGCAGATTTCAATGCCGGGACCCGGGCGGGCGGTGCTTGGCAGCGAAGCACTGTTTCGGAACCCTCCGAGAGCTAGAATTCGAACCGCAGCGCCGCGAGCAATGCGTGAGTCCGGTAGGCGGCGGAGGTCTCGTCGATCCGGACCGGGATCTCCCGCCGGGCGCCGTCCTCGCCGTAGCGCACGATGGCGATGTCGCCGACATCGGTGCGGATTTTTCCCGCATCGGTATAGCGGTAGCTCAGGTCGAGGTGGGTACGGCCGCCGACCGCGATCGCGATCCCGGCGGTCAGCATCCAGGTGAAGTTCCGCCCGCGTCCTCCCGGAAGGGCGGTGAAGGGAACCTCGCCGCCCGGACCCCGGCGCAGGGAGCCCTGCGGGTCGTCGGGTTCGGGGAAGCGCTGGACGTAGCCGCCGAGGCGGTAGTCGGTGATCCCGAGTCCGGCGCCCAGAAAGGGTTGCGCCCGACGGCCCGTGGCGATCTCCCATCCCGGGAAATCGTGGAACCCGACGAGGAGAAACTGCCTTGTGTCCAGGGTCGCCTCCGACGGCTGACGCTCGCCCGAGGCCCGGTAGTTCGCGTTTCCCCGCCAGTCGAGGCGACGCGCCATGCCGAATTCCAGCTGCACGCGCAGCCGGTACGGCAGGCGGACACCCGCCGCCAGATGAAACCGCAGACCGTCGTCGAGGGCGCCGGCGTCGAAACGTTGCCGGCTTCCGTAGAGCGCGGCATGGCCGGCGTCCGCGCCGTCGACGAACCGGGTCTCCCGCGGGCGGATCAGCGCCACGCCCGCGCTCAGGTACGGGGCGATCGGGGCGGCGTTCGCCCCCGCCGCGGGAAGAGCGGTCCCGCTTCCGCCGGAGTCTTCGGCGGCGGCGGACCGCCCGTGGACCGCCAGGAGCCACGCCACCGCGACAAGCGGCAGGAGCGCCGTCCGGAATCGCGCGCAGCCGATCCGATTCATGCCTGCCTCGCGCTCCTTGTCCGTTGCCGGGTGTGCCATGCAGACCGGGCGACCTGAGGGACCGACACCCTATCGTGCCGCCGGGCGCGCGATCAACGAACCGCTCGGGGCGGACATCGTCCCATTTCAGGGACAGGATCCCGTCCGACCGGCAGCCGGTCAGCATCGGCAGGCGCACCGCCGCGATATCCTCAGGCGCGACATCCCTGACCGGCTTCCTCCCCAGGGCAGGCAGGACGCGGTTGCGCAGCGCCTTCCGGTAATTCTTCGCCGTGTCCGGCTTGCACCGGACCTCGACATGGTTCCTGAGGAAGCGCTCCGCGAGATCGGCGACGGTGGGGTCGGGCGCCGGCCGCGGATTAAATCCGCGGCTGCGGCCGAAATGACGGTGGGAGAAAAGCTGGAGCGCCCGCCTATTCCGCCGGCTTCTCGAATTCGCGGGCGCAGTCGCGGGTGATGCGGCGCATGGCAGTGTGGACCGGCTTGTCGAGGGCGAGGCGCAGTTTGCGGGCGGCCTCCATGTCGCCGGCGGCGACCAGCGCAAAGGTCTTCGTCACCTTCGGCTTGTCGCCGTCCGGGATTTCGGCTTCCCCGGCGACGGCGTCGGCGACGCAGGCGCAGATCGGCGTGCGGTTCTTCACCAGCGCTTCGGGCGTTTCCCGGCCACGCTCCTGCCGCTTGGCAAGGCTGTCGGCGCAGGCGGCGGCGAGTTCCTTCTTCGCGCCGTCGGAAAAGGCCGTCAGCGCCAGAAAGCAGACCGGAAGGACAGCGAGGAGTCGGAGCATGGCGGAATTCCGGGGCTGGGCTTCGGACGCGTCCGCGCCGGGCGCGGGGATTTCGGCGTCCGCAGGAGGCGTCGATATCGTGGGCGCATGCCGTACCCGCGCGCGTGTACATGCGCGCGGCTGGCCTTGGCGGGAGAAAGACCCTAATATGCCCGGCGGAACGACGCCAGCGCAGACATGTCTGCGAACATATCCCGAATTCTCCCCGAATAAACCGAAGCTGCGGTCATGGAACGGTCATTTGCGAAGGAAGTGCAGTCGCTGAAGAAGGGCGACGGCGAGATTTTCGAAGGCGAGGGCATCCTTGCGGTCACCAAGGCGGCGCTGCAATCCGGCGTTTCCTATGTCGGCGGCTACCAGGGCTCGCCGGTCTCCCATCTGGTCGACGTGCTGAACGACGCCAAGGACATCATGGACGAATACGGCGTCCATCTGGAGATCTGCGCCAACGAGGCGGGCGCGGCCGCCATGCTCGGCGCGTCGATCCAGTATCCGATCCGCGGCCTCGTCACCTGGAAATCGACGGTCGGCACGAATGTCGCTTCGGATGCGCTCTCCAACCTCGGCTCGGTCGGCGTGACCGGCGGCGCTGTGGTCATCCTGGGCGAGGATTACGGCGAAGGCGCCTCGATCATCCAGGAGCGCAGCCACGCCTATGCGCTCAAATCGACCCTGTGGCTGTTCGATCCGCGGCCCAACCTGACCTCGATCGTCAACCTGACCGAGAAGGCCTTCGAGCTTTCGGAAGCCTCCAACCAGCCGGTCATGGTCCAGCTGCGCATCCTGGCCTGCCACGTCCAGGGCCGCTTCGAGGCCAAGGACAACAAGCACGGGCAATTCACCGGCAACCGCAAGCTGGAGAAGCCGAATTTCGACCTGATGAAGATCGCGCTGCCGCCGGGCACCTACGCCCAGGAAAAGCACAAGTGGGAAGAGCGCGTGCCGGCCGCCATCGACTTCATCCGCCGGGAAAAGCTGAACGAGACCTTCGACGGCGAATTGCAGGACCTCGGCATCATCTGCCAGGGCGGCCTGTACAACACGGTGCAACGCGCCCTGAACCATCTCGGCCTCGCCGACATCTACGGCAACTCCCGGGTGCCGATCTATTGCCTGAACGTCACCTACCCGCTGGTGCCTGACGAGATTTCCGCCTTCTGCGCCGGCAAGAAGCATGTCCTGGTCGTGGAGGAGGGCCACCCGGCCTATATCGAGGACGACGTCAACGTCATCCTGCGCAAGGCCGACGTCCAGACCAAGGTGCACGGCAAGGGCCCGCTGCCGATGGCCGGCCAGTACACCTCGGACGTGGTGCAGAACGGCGTTTCGCAATGGATCGACGACATCGGCCTGCCGGACACCAACAAGGGGAGCGCCGGCGCGCGGATCGAGTACATCGTCGGCCTCAAGACCAAGGCCACGAAATATCTCGGCAACCCTATCCCGCCGCGGCCGCCGACCTTCTGCACCGGCTGCCCGGAGCGGCCGGTATTCAGCGCCATCAAGCTGATGGAGAAGGATCTCGGCAAGACGCATATCAGCTGCGATATCGGCTGCCACACCTTCTCGGCCCTGCCGCCCTTCAATATCGGCCAGACCGTGCTCGGCTACGGCCTCGGCCTCGCCAGTTCGACCGGCGTGGCGCCGAATTTCGACAAGCGGGTCATCTCGATCATGGGCGACGGCGGCTTCTGGCATAACGGCCTGAGCACCGGCGTCGCCAGTTCCGTCTTCAACAAAAACGATTCGATCCTGATCGTGATGAAGAACGGCTACACCTCGGCCACCGGCTGGCAGTGGGTGCCGTCGACGCCCAAGGAGGGCAATTTCGAACAGTCCCACATGTCGATCGAGGAGACGGTGCGCGCCCTCGGCGTGAAGTGGCAGCGCAAGGTGCGGACCTACAACGTCTCGAAGATGGTCAAGACGCTCAAGGAGGCGATGACCACGACGCATAACGGCCTCAAGGTCATCATCGCGGAAAGCGAGTGCATGCTCGCCAAGCAGCGCCGGGTGAAGGCCGAGCGGACGAAGCTGATCCGCGAGGGCAAGCGCGCCGTGCGCCCGCGCTTCGGCATCGACGACGATGTCTGCACCGGCGACCACAGCTGCATCCGCCTGTCGGGCTGCCCGTCGCTCACCATCAAGGCGAACCCGGACCCGCTGCGCACCGACCCGATCGCCCATGTCAACACCGGCTGCGTCGGCTGCGGCCTGTGCGGCGAGGTCGCCCACGCGGCGATCCTGTGCCCGTCCTTCTACAAGGCCGAGATCGTCTACAACGCCGGCGCGTTCGAACGCTGGCTCGCCGGCGTGCGCCAGCGCTTCATCGGCATGTTCTACAGCCCGGAGGAACTGCGCCTCGCCCCGCGCCGGGAAGGCGCGATGGAGCAGGAAGACGCGGCGAAGGCGGCCTGACCATGGCCAAGACGAGCAAGAAGGCGCCTGCGGCGAAGGCCGCGGCGAAGTCCGTGTCCAAGGCCGGACCCAAAGCGGCGCCGAAACGCAAGACCGCCCGGCGCAAGCCTGCCGAGGAACGGCCGGTCACCGTCGTCATCGCGGCGATGGGCGGCGAGGGCGGCGGCGTGCTGACCGCCTGGCTGGTCAACGCCGCGCGCGCCTCCGGCCTGCCGGTCCAGGCGACCTCGATCCCCGGCGTGGCCCAGCGCACGGGCGCAACGACCTACTATGTCGAGATCGTGCCGAAGCCCTATGCCGAGACCGGCGACATCGAACCGGTGCTCGACCTCTATCCCGGCCCCGGCGACATCGACATGATGATCGCGACCGAGCTGATGGAAGTCGGCCGGGCGATGGAAAAGGGCTTCATCAGCCCGGAGAAGACCACGCTGATCGGCTCGACCCACCGGGTCTATACGCTCGCCGAGAAGATGGCGATGGGCGACGGCCGCTACGACGGCGACAAGATCCTCGACGCCGCGAAGCAGATGTCGAAACAGCATATCCTGTTCGATATCGAACGCGCCGCCCAGGACGCCGGCACCATCGTCAATTCCGTCCTGCTCGGCGCCATGGCCGGCTCCGGCGTCCTGCCCATCGAGCCCGAGACCTTCAAGGACGGCATCCGCGAATCGGGCAAGGCGGTCGAGTCCAACCTCGCCGGTTTCGATGTCGGTTTCGCCTACGCCAAAGGCGATGTCGTCGAATTGCAGACTGGTCTGGCGCCGCCGAAGGCGCCGGCGCCGCGGCCGGGCGACGCCGCCGGCGAACTGAAGGCGCGGATCGAGCGGGACTATCCGTCGGAAACCCATGCCGTCGTATTGGAAGCCTGCGGCCGCTGCCTCGACTATCAGGACGCCGCCTATGCCCGGCTCTATCTCGACCGGCTCGATACGGTCCGGGCGATCGACGAGGGCCGCGGCGACGGCGATTTCAAGATCACCGCCGAGGCGGCGCGCCATCTCGGCCTGCGCATGACCTTCGAGGACATCATGCGGGTCGCCCAGCTCAAGACCCGCCGTTCGCGCTTCGAGCGGATGCGCAACGACGTGCAGGCGCAGGACGGCCAGCTCGTCCGGACGACCGAGCATTTCAAGCCGGGGCCCTACGAGTTCGCCTCCGTGCTGCCGAAGGGGCTGGGCCGCCGCGTCGTCGACTGGGCCGACCGCAACCCGGCCAGGGCGCGCAAATGGCATTTCGGCCTGCATATCCGCACCGACACCGTCTGGGGCTTCGCCCGGGTGCGCACGCTCGCCGGGATGCGCCGCTTCCGCCGCCGCGGCTACCGCTATGCCGAGGAGCAGGACTTGATCGAGGGCTGGCTCGACCTGGTGCGCCGGGCGGCGGAAATCGGCAAGCCGATGGCGCTGGAGACCGTCGAATGCGCCCGGTTGATCAAGGGCTATTCGGAGACCCACAAGCGCGGCGTCGGCAACTACCGGCGGATCGTCGGCGAAGTTATCGAACCCGCCCTGGCGCAAGGCGCCGACCGGGCCGGCGACATCGCCCAGGCCCGCGCCGCCGCGCTCGCCGACCCGGAAGGCGAAAGCTTGAGCGAAGCCATCGCCGCCATGACGGCAGCGCGCGACGGGGCCGCAGTGGCGGCGGAGTAGGGGTTGGCGTTTTCTAGCTTATAGTCTTGATGGCTGGCCCCGCCGGATGAGTCCAAAATTGGCACTCTACCGATTGAAGCAACGAGCAAAACCTTCCCGAAACACGGAGACTCAGAGCAACGCCGAATACCGCTCCAGTTCGGCGGCTGTTACGGCGAGCTTCTGTCTGGCGAGGACGGCGAGATATTCTTCGACGCTGAGCGGCGGCGCTACAAGACGCGCTCGCACCTTTCGAATTGATTCGCAGAAAATCCCGGGCACCAGATCCAGGCAGCCGGAAAGAAAACTGTCGGGGTGTCGAACTTCGATACCGTACGGTTCGGTTGCCGCGTTTGGGAAGTCCTGCAGGTTGGAGGTGACGATCGCGTCGCAGCGGCCGGCGATCGCGGCGGCGAGAACGTGACGGTCGTCGGGGTCGGGAAGGACGAGCGCGGGAATCAGCGAACGGTACCCGGCAACCAGACAGTCCCGCGTGGCACGGTCCATCAGATCGCGCGGGCGCTCCAGGGCGGCGCGTTGGCGATGGGGCTCGTTGCGAAGGAGAGCGTCGATCCACTCCCGATGGATGTCCGCCGTCCATTTCGCCCGGATGACATCGTCTGCGGCCAACTGCATGAATATGTCGCGCATCGGCGCGGGATAGAGAATGTTGGCGTCGAGAAGAACCGCGAAACGCCTCACCCGCCATATCCCATACCGCCGGTCTGGGCGTCGCGAGTCAGCCGCGCAAGAATCTCGTCGCGCTCCCGGTCGATAGCGTCCTTGTACGCCATGACATCTTCCATGCGGATGCGGCGGTGCCTGCCGACTTTGCGGTGCGGGATGTCCTTCCGGTCGAGCAGTTTGATCAGGAAGGGACGAGAAACATTCAGCACGTCGGCCGCCTGGACGGTCGTCAACTCGGCGCGCTCCGGGATCAGCGTGACACCCTGTCCCGCCGCCATGGCTTCCAGCACATGAATCAGCAAATCGACCGCGCCCGCCGGAAGTTCGACCGGGAATTCCCGTTCGCTGTCTGCGACGCGAAGCGCCAACGGACGGTCCGCCGTGGCGTAGCGGGATAGGATGTGACCGGAACTGCGCGCCATCGCCGCGTCCTCGGGCGTCGGCGGGCGCTGCCGGTGAGCCGCGATGGTCATGCTAGCCTGCCCGGAAGGTGTCATATTCAGGCATCTTGGCAGGTAAGTGTAATAAATGCAATATTCGCATTTGATGCAGCGCACCGCAGTCCGGTCGCACTCCGGTCGCAGCGCGCGGTAGCGCTATGACATGTGCGAAACGTCCTCGCCGACCCGGAGAGCGTAAGCCTGAGCGAAGCCATCGCCGCCATGACGGCAGCGCGCGACGGGGCCGCGGTGGTGGCGGAGTAGGGGTTGGCGTTTTCCGTTTCCGATCCGCCTGACCCCTCGGTGTCACGCCGGACCCGATCCGGCGTTCAGAGCAAATCCCGCGATACCGGACTTGTGGCCCTGGACTCCGGATCGTCGCTTCGCGGCGTCCGGGGCGACAACGAAGGAAAGCGACAGTTCGAGAATCGCCCCTTGACATCCTCCCTTAATTCGATAATTATCGAAATATGGAAATCGCGACCGCTACCGACGCCTTCGCCGCCCTGGCGCAGGAGACGCGGCTCCGGGCCTTCCGGCTGCTGGTGCGGGCCGGGCCGGCGGGGTTGCCGGCGGGCGAAATCGCGCGGGCGCTGGGCGCGGCGCCGTCCACACTCTCGACCCATCTCGGCCTGTTGCAGCGGGCCGGGCTGGTGACGTCCGAGCGCCGCTCCCGGCGGATCGTCTACCGGGCGGATTTCGACGGCGTCGGCGCGCTGATGCGCTTCCTGATGGAAGACTGCTGCAAGGGGCACAGGACCGTCCGGGCGGCGGTCCGCGCCGCGCTCGAAGAAGCGGCCTGACCGGCCCCCCGGACGGAAAACGCGGAAAGCGCGGAAAACGAGAGGAGAAACGGCCATGAAGCGCCTGCATGTGCATCTGAACGTCGCGGACCTGGACCGGACCGTGCAGTTCTACCGGACCCTGTTCGGCGCCGCGCCGGACAAGCTGAAGAGCGACTACGCCCAGTGGATGCTGGACGAGCCGGCGGTCAACTTCGCGGTCTCGACCCAGAAATGCTGCGACGGCGAGGGCGGCGGCGTCTCCCATCTCGGCATCCAGGTCGAGGACGACGCCGGCCTGGCGGAAATCACCCGGGCGCTGACCGACGCCGAACAGGCGATCTTCGAGGAGAAGGAAAACCTCTGCTGCTACGCCAGGGGCAACAAGACCTGGGCGTCGGACCCGGACGGCGTGGTGTGGGAGACCTTCCACCGGCTCAGCCATTCCGACACGATGGGCCGGGACGAGGCGCGCGACGCCGAAATCGACGCCCTGCACGAACGCGCCGCGCCGTAGCGGCCCTCGAAGCCGCGCCGGCCGGAAGCGAATGCGCGCGGACCTTCCGCATGGAACCTGTCACAAAAGGGTAACGGCGGTGTGGAACCTTCCGCCGGCCTGCAAGGGCGTTTGCCTCCCCCGGAAAGACGCGAGGGGCGGACGCGACGGGCGCGATGGGTGCGATGGGCAGGGGCCGCGCGGCAGCCATGACGACCGACGACAGATCCTTCAACGTCCTGTTCCTGTGCACCGGCAACTCGGCGCGCAGCATCCTGGCCGAGGCGATCCTGGAGCGGGAGGGCATGGGCCGGTTCGCGGCCTACAGCGCGGGCAGCACGCCGGCGGGGCAGGTCAATCCCCATACGCTCGACCTGTTGCGCAACCTGAACCACGACGTGTCGCGCTACCGCTCCAAGGACTGGAACGAGTTCGCCGCCCCCGAAGCGCCGCAGATGGACTTCGTCTTCACCGTTTGCGACAACGCCGCGCAGGAGGTCTGCCCGGTGTGGCCCGGCCAGCCGATGTCGGCCCATTGGGGCATACCCGACCCGGCGGCGGTAGCGGGCAGCGCACCGGAGATCGCCGCCGCCTTCGCCGACGCCTACCGGATGCTGACCAACCGGATCTCGATCTTCGTCAACCTGCCGATCGGCGCGCTCGACAGGCTGGCGCTGCAGGAGCGGCTCGACGATATCGGCAGGACCTGACCGGCGCCTTGACCGGCGCCCCGGCACGCGCAACGCCCGCCCCGTGACCTTCTCTTTCGCCCGGAAACTTGCCGCCGAAGCCCTCGGCACCGCCTTCCTGCTCGCCACGGTCGTCGGCTCCGGCATCATGGCGGAGACGCTGGCCGGCGGCAACGTGGCGCTCGCCCTGCTCGGCAATACGGTGGCGACGGGCGCCATCCTGATGGTGCTGATTCTGATCTTCGGGCCGGTCTCCGGCGCCCATTTCAACCCGGCGGTCACGCTCTGCTTCCTGATCCGCCGGGAGATCGGCGCGCGCGACGCGGCGGTCTACGTCATCGTCCAGATCGCCGCCGGGCTGGCCGGCGTGCTGGTCGCCCACCTGATGTTCGGCGAACCGGCCTTCGCCGCCTCGGTCAACAGCCGCACCGGCATCGGCCAGTGGACCGGCGAGTTCGTCGCGACCTTCGGCCTGGTGGCGACCATCCTGGGCACCGTCCGCTTCCGGCCGGAGGCGACGGCCTATGCCGTCGGCCTGTTCATCTCGGCGGGCTACTGGTTCACCTCCTCGACCTCCTTCGCCAACCCGGCGGTCACGATCGCCCGCAGCCTGACCGACAGCTTCTCCGGCATCGTGCCGGCCCACGCGCCGGGATTCATTCTGGCGCAGCTCGCCGGAGCGGTCGCGGCGACGCTGGTCTTCGGCTGGTTGCTGAAAGAACGCGCCGGCTGAGCGAGGCGGCGCCGCTGCGGCGCGCTTCCCGTATCGCGGGGGAACGGAGGGCGCTATAGCTGCGCCCGGCGCCGGGTCTGCCGGCGCCCTTTTTGCGTTGTCCGTTTCCCTGCCCCTGCCGGCCGCCCTCTTTCGCACACGATCGATCCATGACCGTCAGAGCCAAAGCGGCCTTTTTCCTGGTCCTGATGCTGATGGCAGCGGCGGGCTCCTTTTCCATGCAGGTCTTCCTGCCGGCGCTGCCGGAGATCCAGCGGTCTTTCGGGTCGAGCCAGTCCTTCGTCCAGCTTACGCTCAGCCTGTCGATAGTGGCGATCGCCGTTTCGACCCTGTGCTACGGCCCGCTGTCCGACCGCTTCGGCCGCAAGCCGGTGCTGGTCGGCGGCATGGGCCTGTTCCTCGCCGGCAGCCTGCTCGCCACCTTCGCGCCCTCCGTCAGCCTCCTGATCCTGGGCCGTGTCGCGCAGGCCGCCGGCGGCGCTGCCGGCATGGTGCTGAGCCGCGCCATCGTGCGCGATGTTTACGGCGCCGCCGATGCGCCGAGGGCGATAAACTACCTGACGATGTCGATGGTGATCGCGCCGATGATCGCCCCGGTGGTCGGCGGATTTCTCACGGAAGGCTTCGGCTGGCGGGCGAATTTTGCTGCAACCGCCCTGCTCGCCCTGCTCGTCGGCGCCCTTGTCGTCGGGCTGTTGCACGAGACGTTTCCCGCTGCGGCGCGCGCCCGTTCCCGCGATGGATCGATCGTCCGGTCGGCGGTCGGCGGCCTGCGCCAGGTCGCGCGGTCCCGGCGCTTCTGGGGCTACACGCTGATCTCGACCTTCAGCATGGCGATCTTCTTCGCCTTCGTCGCCGGCGCGCCCTACCTGATGAACGGCGTGTTGGGGCGCCCGCCGAGCGAATACGGTCTGTGGTTCCTGGGCATTCCCGGAATGTTTGCCGTAGGGAGCTTCACCGCGACGCGGCTTCTGAACACGCTGGGCCTGGACCGCTCGATCATGCTTGGCTGCATAGTGGGCGCGACAGTGCTGGCGGTCGCGGCCGGCTTCTACGGTCTCTTCGTCCTCACCCCGGCCCTGCTGTTCGTACCGGCCTACGCCATCTCCTTCTTCCAGGGGCTGATTATCCCCAACGGCGTCGCCGGCGCGATCAACTCCAGCCCCGGCGCTTTCGGCGCGGCGTCCGGTCTGGTCGCGTTCGTCCAGATGACCGTCAGCGCGGCAGTGGCGCAGCTCTCGGGTACCGTCACCGGAGACAGCGTCTGGCCGCTCGTCGCCATCATGGTCGTGTGCGGTGTCCTGGTGTTGACCCTGTTGCCGATGATTCGCAGCCAGCCGGCGATGCCGGAGCCGGCGGCGGTGTCACCGGCCGACGGCGGCTGAAACCGGCACGGACTTTTCCCAGGCTTCCGGCCCGTCGATCAGGGTGACGCGCACGCTGAATTTCTCCGGAACCGGTCGTTTGCCCAGGATCGGAAGCGCAACGCCGAACCGGCCGGCGCTGTCGGGCGGCAGCGGAACGGCCCGGCCCAGCCGAACCTTTTTCGGCGCTTCGACCAGGACGATCGGGCGCGCGAACGACCGGCTGCGATGGCGGAGCTGCACGCTCAGGGAGCGCCCGCGCCGTTCGGCCCGCCAGACCGCGAATCCGGCGCCGGCCGGCTTCGGCACGCGGGCCCGCGCCGCGACGATGTCCGGATGCGGCGCTGCCTTGGCCGGAACGGCAAGCGCGAGTTCGGTCTCGACCGGGATGCAGACATCCTTGCACAACTGGAACAGCACCCGGACGCGCGCCTCGACGGGCTTTTCCGCATCCCGGACCGCCGCGCGGACCGGCAGGGTGAACCGGCCGCCGAAGCCCCGGGCCCTGAAACCGAAACTGGTGAATATCTCCGGCGCAGGCCAGACGATCCGGGCCGCCTCCAGGTTGCGCGAGCCCTGCCAGTCCAGCACCGGCGGCAGCCCCGGCGCGCCCGGCGACCGCCAGAAGACTTTCCAGTCCGGCTTGAGATCGAAGGTCAGGCCCAGCCAGCGGCCCTCCCGGCCGCTGCCGCCCCCAACCAGCCGCATCCGGCCCTCCAGCGCATCGACCCACGGCGATTCGACGGGCGCCGCAACGGCGGGCGCCGCAGCCATCGCGGCGAGGCCCAGCGCCAGCAGCGCAATGCAACTCTTCCGCCGCGCGCGCCGGCCGGTGGGAGCCCGGGGCGGGCGAGCCGGCGCCGCCGGTCCCGGTTTACCACCGGTTTCGCTTGCGCGGCGCGCCGGTGGGCCTATCTTCGGAAAGAACCGGCCGCCGGAAGAGCCGGCGTCCCGCGACGGAGGGTGACAATTCCAGGCTCGACCGCCAGCGCCAATCCCTGGCTCACCGGACGGCTGCTGATCGCCATGCCCGGCATGGCGGATCCCCGTTTTGCCCATACCGTCATCTACATGTGCGCCCATTCCGGCGACGGCGCCATGGGCCTCGTCGTCAACAAGCGCTCGGACTCCATCGTCTTCAAGGAACTGCTGGAGCAGGTCGGCGTCGACGACTGCACGATCCGGCGGGACATCCCGGTCCATATCGGCGGGCCGGTCGAAACCGCGCGCGGCTTCGTGCTCCACGGCAGCGGCTACGACCACAAGGGCACGATGGCCGTGTCCGACGGCATCGGCCTTACGGCGTCGGTCGATATCCTGCGCGAGGTCGCCGGCGGCGGCGGTCCGGAAAACTGCCTGCTCGCCCTGGGCTATTCCGGCTGGGGCGCCGGGCAACTCGAACAGGAAATCCAGCAGAACGGCTGGCTGACCGCCGATGCCGACGAAGCCCTGATCTTCGGCGCGGACCTGGACGAAGACCGCTGGCGCACCGCCATCGGCACGCTCGGCATCGATCCCAGCATGCTGTCCAGCACCGCCGGCCACGCCTGACGCCCAAGCGTCGGGCGGCCGGGCTTCAGGCGGCAATCCGCGCCGCCATCGCATCGTAAGGCTCCAGATCGCCGGCCGGGCCCAGGGCCGCGCAGGTCAGCGGCCCGGCGAGCAGTTTTTCCCCGAACGCGCCGACCGCCGCTTCGTCGACCGCCTCGATCTTCTGCAATATTTCCGCCGGCGCCAGCGGTCGCCCGTAGACCAGCAGATGATGGGCCAGTTGCTCGCAGCGCGCCCCGGTGCTTTCCCGCGACATCAGCAAACCGGCGCGGGCCTGGGCCTTCGCCCGGGCCAGTTCGTCCGCGCCGGCGCCGCGGGCGAGATCGGCCAGCTGGTCGAACACGACCGGCACCAGTTCGGCCGCCCGGTCCGGCCCGGTGCCGGCGTAAATGCCGTAGAGGCCGGCGTCGGCATAGGCGGTGTTGTGGCTGCTCACCGAATAGACAAGGCCGCGCTTTTCCCGCACCTCCTGGAACAGGCGGGACGACATGCCGCCGCCGAGGATGGTGGAATGCAACATGGCGGCGAAATAATCGTCGTCCGTCTGCGCCGCGCCGCGGAAGCCGAGCAGCAGGTGAAGCTGCTCCAGGTCGCGCTCCTCGCGATAATCGCCGCCGTCGTAGCGCGCCGGCTCGGGCGCCCCCCGGCTGCCGGCCGCCAACGCCGCGAACCGGTCTTCGACCGTCGCGGCGAAGCTCTCATGGTCGAGATTGCCGGCGGCGGCCACGACAGCGCGCGGCGCGGTGTAGTTCGCCTTGTGATAGCCGTCGAGCCGGTCGCGCGGAAAGGCGCCGACGATGGCCGGATCGCCGAGCACGGGCCGGCCGAGCGCCTGGTCCGGATAGGCGGCGCGCTGGAAATGATCGAAGACGATGTCGTCGGGCGTATCCATCGCCTGGCCGATTTCCTGCAGCACGACCTCCCGCTCGCGCGCCAGTTCCGTTTCGTCGAACAGGCTGTGCTGGACGATGTCGCTCAGGATATCGACAGCGAGCGGCAGGTCGCCTTTCAGCGTCTTGCAGAAGAACGCCGTCGCCTCGCGCGACGTCCAGGCGTTGATATGGCCGCCGACCGCCTCGATCTCGTCGGCGATGTCCTGGGCGCTCCGGCGGGGCGTGCCCTTGAACATCATGTGTTCGAGCAGATGGGAGACGCCGTTGACCTCGGCCGGCTCGTGGCGCGCGCCGGCGTCGATCCAGATGCCGCAGGACACGGATTCGACCTGCGGCATGGCATCGGTCGCGATCCGCAGACCGCCGGCTAGCGTCGTGACCTGCGCTGTATCCATCATCCCCTCGCCGCCCTGGCGTTGGCGAGCACATAGTCGGTCAGGCGGGCGGTATCTTTCGCCATGGTGACGCACCGTTCGGGCCGCTCGTGCAGGTCGGCGAGATGGTCTGGCAGCTTCGGGCGCCGGCCGGTCGCCCGCTCGACCGCGTCCGGGAACTTGGCCGGATGGGCGGTCGCCAGCACGACGACCGGCTCGCTGCCGCTCCGGCATTCCCGCGCCGCGGCGAGGCCGACCGCGGTATGCGGATCGATCTGCCGGCCGGTGCGCTCGTACACCGCCCGCATCTCGGCAATCGTTCCCTCGTCGTCTAGGCTGGCGCCGTCGAACAGGGCGGTCGCCCGGCGCCAGCATTCCTCGTCGAGCGGCAGCCGGCCGCCGTCCCGGAAGGCCCGGATCGTCGCGGCCACCGCCGCGCCGTCGCGGTCGAGCAGGTCGAACAGCAGCCGCTCGAAGTTGCTCGACACCTGGATGTCCATGCTCGGCGACAGGGTCGGCGTCACGCCGCGGATTTCCATGGCGTTGTGGCGGAAGAAGCGGGTCAGGATGTCGTTGGCGTTGCTGCCGACGATCAGCCGGCCGACGGGAAGCCCGCACTGCCGGGCGCCGTAGCCGGCGAAGACGTTGCCGAAATTGCCGGTCGGCACGGCAAAGGAGGCCGGCCGCCCCGGCGCGCCGACCTGGAGCGCGGCATGGACATAGTAGACGATCTGGCCCATCACCCGGGCCCAGTTGATCGAGTTCACTGCCGACAGGTTGACCCGGTCGCGCAGCGCGTCGTCGGCGAACAGGGCTTTCACGAGATCCTGGCAGTCGTCGAAGGTGCCGTCGACGGCGACGTTGAAGACGTTGCCGTCCGGCACGGTCGTCATCTGCCGGCGCTGGACCTCGGAGGTCCGGCCCGCCGGGTGCAGCATGAAAATGTCGATGGCTTCCCGGCCGGCGCAGGCGGCGATGCCCGCCGGGCCGGTATCGCCAGAGGTCGCGCCGACCACCGTGATCCGCTCGCCGCGCGCGGCCAGCACGGCGTCGAATAGGTGCCCGACAAGCTGCAGGGCATAATCCTTGAAGGCGAGCGTCGGGCCGTGGAACAGTTCCTGGAGATAGAGACCGTCTTCAAGCGGGACCAGCGGCGCCACGGCCGGATCGTCGAAACCCGCATAGGCGGATTCGGCCAGTCCCGGCAGGTCGGCGACCGCCGCGGACCCGGCCATGAAGGGCGCGCAGATTTCCGCCGCCAGTCCGGCATAGGACAGGCCCCGCCAGCCGGCGAGGGTGTCGGCGATCCAGACGGGCCAGGCGTCCGGCACATAGAGGCCGCCGTCCCGCGCCAGGCCCGACAGCAGGATATCGTCGAAGCCGGCCGGCGGCGCCCCACCCCGGGTGCTGATATAGGGAAAGGCCGGTCCGGTCATTCCAGCGCCACGGCCTCGCCGGTTGCACGATCGAGCATGCTGAGCCGGCCGTCCCCGATCGAGAAATGGGCGCCGTGCAGCGTCAGCCGGCCCTCGTCGACCGCCTGCCGGACGAAAGGGAAAGTCAGCAGGTTGTCGAGGGAATTGCGGATGGAGGCGCATTCGAACGCCGTTTGCAGGCCCGGCCCTTCCTTCGGCGCGTCGGCGGGCAGGCGGGCTTCCGCGCCGCGGACCGTCGATATCCACTTGCCGATGAAGCCCGGCGTATCGGGCACGGAACCCCGGCTTTCGATATACGCCCGGATACCGCCGCACCCGCTGTGGCCGATAACGGCGATATGGCCGACGCCGAGACCTTCGACGGCGAATTCGAGCGCCGCGCCCGTGCCGCGATCGTGGCCGCAATCGCCGCTGGGGTCGCAGGGCGGCACCAGGTTCGCGACGTTGCGCACGACGAAAAGCTCGCCCGGTCCGGCATCGAAAATCGCCTCGGGATCGACCCGGCTGTCGCAGCAACTGACAACCATAACCGGCGGATTCTGGCCTTCGGCGAGTGTCCGGTAGGTCTCCCGACGGCCCGGATAGCGGCTGCTGCGGAACCGGGCGTAGCCGTCCGTCAGAATGTCCGGCAGGCCGGGTGCAGGGTCGCTCATGCCGCTCACCCCGCCCGGCCGGCCAGCCAGTCTTCGCACAATTGCCGGGCGATGGAATCCCGGCGCGGCAGCTTGAAATCCTCGCTGCGCCTGCCGATCTGCTCGATCACCCAGTCGCGCCGGAACCAGTCGGCCATTTCCAGTTCCTCCGTGTTGACATCCAGTTCGTCCGACAGCGCCCGGGCGTGAAATCCCAGCATCAGCGAGGTCGGGAACGGCCAGGGCTGGGACGAGTGATAGCGCACATCGTGCACCCGGACGCCGGATTCCTCGAAGACCTCGCGCGCCACCGCCATCTCCAGCGTCTCGCCCGGCTCGACGAAGCCGGCGAGCGTCGAGTGCATCCCCGGCGGCCAGACCTTCTGCCGCCCGAGCAGGCATTTGTCGCCGTAGGTCACCAGCATGATGACCGCCGGATCGGTGCGCGGGAAATGGCTGGTGGCGCAGTCCGCATCGCTGCAGACGCGCAGATGCCCGCCGTCCTTCGGCCGGGTTTCGCTGCCGCAGACGCCGCAAAATCTGTGCCGGCGCCGCCAGGTGAGCATGCCGCGGGCGTAAGCCAGCAGGTTGCCGTGCTCCCGGTTCATCATCGGGCCGGTGAAACGCAGATCGAGAAATTCCGCCCCGTTCGCTTCCGTCTCCGCCCGGACGCCGCAGATCGCTTCGGCCTCGGCCTGATCGAGCCGGGAAAGGTCGCTGGCGAAATAGGCAAGGCCGCCATGCAAGCCGAGGAAGAGCGGTTCGTCGCCCCGTTCGAGCAGCGCACCATGGCTTTCCGCCGGCAGCAGGACCGCCTCCGGCGGGTCCTCCGGCGGCGCGCCGGGATCGATCAGGTTGCGCGAGCGCCAGACCGGGACGAGGCGGCCCAGCGGCCCGCGCAGCTGCGCCTCCAGCCAGCCCTCGTCGCCGCGCCGGGCCGAGGCGCGGTCCAGCGTGCTCCAGGCATAGAAATTGTCGTCGGAACGGGAAAGGCGCAGGCGGTCGGACATACCCGTTAAGTGGCACAGGGCGCGGGCGCGGGCAATCGGCGCCCTGACGGCCCTCCGGCAGCCCGTGCGGCCTGCCTCAACCCGCGCGCGGATCGCGGCCCTCGAACGCGGCGATGGCGGCGATCAGGCGTTCTGAAACCGGTTCGGTCTTATGGGTCTGCTGATGGGTGTTCACCCAGACGATCTCGCCGGTCGCCCGCAGGTCATCGGCCGAATCCTTCGAATAGATCGCCGGATCGTAGGTGATGCTGGTCCGGCCGATCCGGCGGGTCCGGATGCAGACGTCGATTTCGTCGTCGTAGAAGATCGGCGCGCGGAACTCGACCAGCGCCTTGACCAGGTGGAAATCGCAGCCGGTCTCCGGATCGCCGCCCAGCGGATAGTCGTGGCCGATCGCGCGCAGATACTCGGTGATCCCGACATCGTACCAGGTGAGGTAATGCGCGTTATACGCCACCCCCTGGCCGTCGACCTCCGCATAGCGGACGCGCAGCGGATGGTGGAAGCGGAAATCGGCGCGTGTCAGTTTCGTCATGGGCGGCGGCGCTTTTCTTGCGGGCAGGACGGGACAGGAAGGAGTTTCGGCTTCCTCCGCCGGTGCGGCGGCGCGGCGGCCCGCACAATGCCCCGCAAAATGGGGCTCAGTGCAGCTTTTCGGGCAATTCCTCGATCGCCCGGTCGACCAGGCCGGCGGCCTTCTTCTCGTCGAGCCGGTCTTCGAGCAGCTTGCGGGTCGCGGAGACCGCCAGGTCGATCGCCGTGTTGCGCACCTCCGCCTGGGCGGCGGCCTCGGCCTGGGCGATGCGGTCCAGCGCCTGCTGCTCGCGGCGCTTCAGGGATGCCGCCAGATCCTCCTCGGCCCGCTCGCGCAGCCGGGCCGCCTCTTCCTCGGCGGCGCGCAGCATGCCCTCGGCTTCCTGCAGGGCGTCGCGCTGCTTGCGCTGATAGTCGGCGAGCAGGCTCTGGGCCTCTTCGCGCAGGCGCTGGGCCTCCTCGATCTCGCTGCGGATCGATTCGGCCCGGGCGTCCAGCGCGCCGGTGACCGCGTTGCGCGCCTTCCAGACCATGAAGGCGACGAAGATGACGAAGGCGACCAGGACCCAGAAGGTCGCCCCGCCGAAATCGAACAGGTCGCCGAGCCAGCCGCCGACCGAAGCGGTCTTGCCTGCGGCGAGCAGCGCAGCCGGGCCGGCGATTGCGGAGAACTCCATCGCGCCGGCTCCCTACCGGTCCGCCACGGCATCGACGGCGTCGGCCGCCGATTTGCGCGCGATCCGCCCGCCGATCAGGCGCTGGGCGGCGGCCTGCACGACATCCACGGCAACCTCCCGGATATTGCCGACGGCCTCGGCGCGGGCGGTTTCGATCCGGGCTTCGGCCTTGCGGATATCCTCGGCGAGCCGGCCGGCCAATGCCTCATGGGCCTGGGCGGCCCGGGCCTTGGCGTCCTCGACTGCATCGCGGATCGCCGACTGGGCCCGGTCGCGGCCCTCGGCCATCGCCGCCTCGTATTCCGCCAGGACCTGCTCGGCCTCCTGCCGCAGGGTCTGCGCCCGGTCCAGATCGCCCTCGATCCTGTCGCGCCGGGCCTCCAGCGTCGCCTGGATTTTCGGCAGCGCGATCGTGCGCAGCACGACGAACAGGACGACGAAGGCGATCGCCAGCCAGACGACCTGCGAGAGGAAGGTATCGATCTGTTGCAGTTGCGGCATCGCCGTTCTCCGCGCGCCCCGCGTATTTCGTGCGTATCCGGCCGGTCCCGGTTCCGGGAGGCCGGCCGCGGGGTGAGGTTGCGGGGCGCCCGCCCGCAGGGGCGGCCTGCTATCCGAACAGGATGACGAGCGCAATCACCAGGGCGAACAGCGCGATGGCCTCGACCAGCGCGAAGCCCAGCATCGTCATGGTGAAGACCTCGCCGCGCGCGGCCGGGTTGCGGCCGACCGCCTGGATGAAGGCGGCGAACACGTTACCGATTCCGATACCGGCGCCGATCACGCCGATCACGGCGAGGCCGGCGCCCAGGAATTTTGCAGCTTCGACATCCATATTCAGGTCCTTTCCCCGAAACGTTAGGGCCCGTCGCGCCCGCCCCGAATGCTTGCGCCTAGTGGAGGTGGAGCGCGTCGTTGATGTACAGGCAGGTCAGAATTGTGAAGACGTAGGCCTGCAGGAATGCGATCAGGATTTCCAGCCCGGTCAGCGCAACGATGAAGAGCAGGGGCACTACGCCCGCGGCGCCCAGCGCGACCACGAAACCGGCAAAAACCTTAAGCAGCGTGTGTCCGGCCAACATATTGGCGAAGAGTCGCACAGAAAGGCTGACCGGGCGCGAGAGATAGGAAATCACCTCGATCGGGATGAGCAGCGGCCACATCAGCTTCGGCGCGCCGGGCGGCACGAAGAAGCTGAAGAAACGCAGGCGGTGCTTCGCGATCGCCAGCAGGGTGACGAAGGCGAACACGACCAGCGCCATGGCGAAGGTCACGACGATGTGGCTGGTGAAGGTGAACGCGCTCGGGATCATGCCCAGCAGGTTGCCGAACAGGATGAACATGAACAGGGTGAAGATCCACGGGAAGTACCGGCGCCCCTCATTCCCGACCGTTTCCTTCAACAGCCCGGCGACGAATTCGTAGCTCAGCTCGGCCATCGACTGCCACCGGCCCGGCACCAGCCGGCCCCGGCTCATGCCGACGACCAGGAACAGGCTGACCGACGCCACGGTGACCAGCATCGCCAGCGAGGAGTTGGTGAACGACAGGTCGGCGCCGCCGATGTCGATCTGCACCAGCGGCTTGATCGTGAACTGGTCGAGCGGACCCTGTTTTTCGCCAGCCACCGCTCATCCCCCCTTGCGTTCGTCCGGACCCGGCCCGCCATCGTCTTTTGCGCGGTCCCGGTCGGAATGTCCCTCGGCATATCCCACGGCATGGCCCAGACCGCTCATCGTCCGGTAGACGTTCACGATCCCGGCGCCGGCGCCGAGGAAGAAAAAGACAATCATCAGCCAGGGCTTCGTCCCCAGCCACCAGTCGAGCCCGAGCCCGATGGCGACCCCGACGGCGACGCCGGCCACCAGTTCGGTGCCGATGCGCAGCGCCAGGCCGATCCCCTTGCCCCGGTCGGTCCGGTCCTGGGCGTCCCGCCTGCCGCCGCGTCCCGCCCGATTGCCGTCGCGCCTTTTCTGCGCTGCGCGCAGCCGGGCATCGAGCCGATCGAGGGAGGGAGGACGGTCCTGTTGCGCCATGGCGCCGCCTCCGCGCGGCGCGGCCCGCAACGGCGGATCTGGCCTCCGAAGGAACCGCGGGACGGCCGGAGGAAGACCGGCCGGAAACGCCGGCAACCTAGGGGGAGAGCGCGAAGGGTGTCAATCGGGAGGCCGGCCGCAAACAAGCGGCCCGAAACCTGCTAAACGTCTGATATTCGCCGCAAATCGGACGATGCGACATTATTTTAGCGGCTGTCAGGCGGTCTCCCGCAGCGCCTCGGCCTCGCGCAGGTCGACGGAGACCAGTTGCGAGACGCCGCGCTCGGCCATCGTCACGCCGTAGAGCCGGTCCATGCGGGCCATGGTCAGCCGGTTGTGGGTCACGATCAGGAAGCGGGTGCCGCTCTCCTCGGCGATATCTTCGACCAGGGTGCAGAACCGGTCGACATTGTTGTCGTCGAGCGGGGCGTCGACCTCGTCGAGAATGCAGATCGGCGCCGGGTTGGTCAGGAACACGGCGAACAGCAGCGCGATCGCGGTCAGCGCCTGCTCGCCGCCGGAGAGCAGCGACAGGCTTTGCAGCCGCTTGCCCGGCGGGCTCGCCATGATCTCCAGGCCGGCGTTGAGCGGATCGTCCGATTCGGTCAGCGCCAGATGCGCGCGGCCGCCGCCGTAGAGGCGGGTGAACAGGGCCTGGAAATGCCCGTTGACGGTTTCGAAGGAAGCCAGGAGCCGCTCCCGTCCTTCGCGGTTCAGCGTGGCGATCGCCCGGCGGAACCGTTCGATCGCGCCGATCAGGTCGTCGCGCTCGGTTTCGTATTCCTCGATCCGTTCGCCGAGTTCTTTCGACTCCTGCTCGGCGCGGTGGTTGACCGGGCCCATGCCGTCGCGCTCGCGCAGCAGACGGTCGAGCCGCCGTTCGGTGTCGGCCTGGGTCGGCAGGGGCTTGTCCGGATCCTGTTCGGCGACCTCCAGCAGCGCATCCGGGCGGCAGTTCAGCCGCTCGGCGCAGCGCTCCGAGATCTGCGAGACCGTCTGTTCGGCCTGGCTGACCCGGCCCTCGGCCAGTCCGCGGCCCTCGCGCGCTTCGGCGAGCGCCTTCTCGGCCTCGCGGAGTTCCCGGTCGATGCCGGCGAGCGCCGATTCGGCTTCCGCCTGCGCCGCCGCCGCCGCCTCGCGCGCGGCTTCGCTTTCGGCGACCAGGGCGTCCGCCGCCGCCTGACGGGCCGCCAGATCGTCCGGCAGGCGTTCGATCTCCGCCGCCTCGCCGGCGATTCCGCCGCGCCGCTCTTCCAGCGCCGCCACCTGGGCCTCGCCGTCATCGAGACGCCGGCGCCAGCGCGCCGCGTCCTCCCGGGCCGCCGCCCGCCGCCGCTCGCGCGCCGCCGCTTCGGCTTCCAGCCGGTTGCCGGTCTGCTCCCTTTCGGCCAGGTCCCGGCGCAGGGCGGCAAGACGGTCGCGCATGTCCGAAAGCTGCGCCTGAGCGGCGGCATCCTCCGGAATGGCGTCGAGTTCGGCCCGCGCCGCGCTCAGGGCTTCGGCGGCCTCGGCCCGTTCGCTTTCGAGCGCCGCCAGCGTCTCGGCGACGGCCTCCAGACGGCTGCGCTGCGAGGCCGCCGCCTCGTTGAGCGAGACCAGCGCCGCGCGGCGCGCGTTGAGCAGGTCGAACGCCTCGCCCACGGCGGCATTGGCGCTGCGCCAGGCCTCGTCGGCGGCGTCGGCGGCCGCCCGGGCGGTCTCCAGGTCGTCGCGTGCGGCGGCGACCTGCCGTTCCACCGCAACCGTTTCCCGGCCGACGGTGTCGAGCCGGTTCTGCTGCGCCAGGCGCTGGGCCGCGGCGGTCGGCGCGCCGGCGGCGGCGACGAAGCCGTCCCACCGGACCATGCCGCCGTCGCGCGACACCGCGCGCTGCCCCTGGACGAGCAGCGGCGCGATCGCTTCGAGCAGATCGGAATCCTCGACCACCGCGATCTGGTCGAGCCGTCGGTTCAGCGCCGCCGGTGCGTCGACGAACCAGCTGAGCGGGCGGGCGGCGCGCGGCAGGTCTGGGCCTTCGCCGTCCACATCCGGGCCGACGTCCGGGCCGGCATCCGCCCCGCCCTGCCAGCGGATCGCGGCCGCGCCCTCGATCCGGGAGTCGACGGGCGCGTCGAGATCGTCGCCCAGGGCGGCGCCGAGGGCGGCCTCGTAACCGGCGGTCACGCGGATGTCCTCGATCGCCGGCCGGGTGCCGCCGGCGGTGCGGCGTTCGAGCAGCGCGGTCAGCGTATCGGCTTCGGCGCGCAGGCGGGTCAGCGTCTCGGTATGGGCCTGGAAAATGCCGCGCGCCTGCTCGACCGCCTCGGCGCTGTTGTCGCGCTCGGCCTCGGCCTTGTCCGCCGCCGCCCGGACCTGCGCCAGGTCTTCCTCGGCGGCGTCGGCCATCCGCTGCGCGGCTTCGAGGCCGGAGCCCGCTTCGTCCGCGCCCAGGGCGTCGCGCTCGGTCTCGGCGGCGAGAATGCGCTGGCCGAGCGCGCCGAGCGTCCGTTCCTGCGCCGCGACCCGGTCCTGTGCAGCGGCGCGCCGGGCCTCGCGCGCGGCCGCCCGTTCGGTCGCCGCCGTCACCTCCGTCTCGAAGGCTTCGACCTCGGCGCGGCGCTCCTGCACCGCTGCGGCTGCGGCCGTTCGCGCCGCCTCGTCCCCGGCCTCGGCCCGGTCGAGGTTCCGGAGTTCCTCGTCGAGCCGGCCGAGCGCACCGGCGGCGTCAGCCAGTTGCGTGCGTTCGCGCTCCAGATCGCGGTCGATCTGCTCCAGCCGCTGGGCGAGCTCCGTGCGCCGCGCCGCGAGCCGGCCGGCTTCGGCGATCAGTCCGTCGCGTTCGACCAGATGACGCTGCAGTCTTGCCGCCGCGCCCGCCGCTTCGTCGCGCAGGACGGCCAGCGCCGCGCCGCCCTCGGCCGAACGCTGCGCCAGCCCCGCCGCCGCGCCGGTCAGGGATTCGACCCGCCGGTCGGCTTCGGCGCGCGCCTGCCTCGCTTCGGCCAGCGCGGCCTCCGCTTCGGTCCAGCGCAGATGCAGCAGGACGGCCTCGGTGCGCCGGATGTGGCCGCTGATGTTGCGGTAGCGGGTCGCCTGGCGCACCTGGCGCTTGAGCCGCTGCATTTGCTCGGCCAGTTCGGTGAGCAGGTCTTCCAGCCGGTCGAGATTGGTTTCGGCGGCCTTGAGGCGCAGTTCGGCCTCGTGGCGCCGGGAATGCAGGCCGGTGATGCCGGCCGCCTCCTCGAGCACAAGGCGCCGTTCGGCCGGCTTGGCGGCGATCATCGCGGCGACCCGGCCCTGGCTCACAATGGCGGTGGAGCGCGCGCCGGTCTGGAGGTCGGCAAACAGCAGCTGGACGTCGCGGGCGCGCGCCTCGTTGCCGTTGATCCGGTAGCTGGACCCCCTTTCCCGTTCGATCCGGCGGACGACGTCGATCCGTTCGAAGCCGTTGACGGCGGCCGGCGCGTCGCGCGCCTCGTTGTCGAGGTCGATGGAGACCTCGGCGATGTTGCGCGCCGGGCGGTCGGCCGTGCCGCTGAAGATGACATCGTCCATCCCGCCGCCGCGCAACTGGCGGGCCGAACCCTCGCCCATGCACCAGCGGAACGCTTCGAGGATATTGGACTTGCCGCAGCCGTTGGGCCCGACGATGCCGGTCAGGCCGCGCGAAAGCTCCAGTTCCGTCGGATCGACGAAAGACTTGAATCCGGTCAGGCGAATCTTGCTGAACTGGACCAATCGCTGCTTCCCGGCCGCCGCCGCGGCAGGCCTATTTCCTGCCGGCCGCCGCCAGCGCTTCCTTGACGATGCGGTCGAAGGTCTCGAACGGCTGTGCGCCGTCGATCCGTTTGGCCGCGCCGCTGTCGATCTGCTGCTTCGTGCCGATCAGGAAGGACGGCACGCTCTTCACCTCGTATTTCGCCGTGGCCTCGTTGACGCTGTTCGAGATGCCCTTGACGATGTCCTTGCTGTCCAGGCAGGCCTTGAAATCGGCTTCGCTCATGCCGCCGAGGCGGGCATAGCGGCCGAGCGCCTTGTAGAACTTGTCGCGGCCGAGAAACGCCCATTGCGCCTGGTTGGCGAACAGGATTTCGACCATCCCCTTGGCGCGCGCCGGCCCGAGGCAGCGGGCGGTCAGAATGCCGAGAAAGCCCTGGGCGTTGTGCGGAAAATCGCGCAGCACGAAACGGACCTTGCCGGTATCGACGTAGGTCTTCTTGATTTTCGGCCAGGCGCCGACATGGAAGTCGCGGCAATGCGGGCAGGACAGGGATTCGAAACCGTAGATCACGACCGGCGCGTCGGCCTTGCCGTAGCTGATTTCCTTCAGGGCGTCCTCGATCGACGCAACTTCCGCGCGCGCCGGCAGGGCGAACGCCCCGAATGTCCCGAACGCAAGGACGGCTGCGGCCAGCAAGACGGGGAGAGCGGGCAACAAGCGGTTGGGGTTCATCTGGACCTCGCCACAATATATGGATAATGGGGGATTTTTCGCCGGACGGCAACAGACATATGGCGTCTGTGCATAACTACACAATCGCGCTGTGGTCACGAGGTCGTCACCGGGGGCGCGGTCCCGACCCTGGAACGGGAATGCGCCCGCATTGTGGCGCGGCCCCGCATGGCGCGGCCCCGCATGGCACGGCCCCGCATGGCACAGATGGGCGCGCCGCCGACGTTCAGCGCTGGCCCTGCCGCGCGGCCACCGCCTCGCCGAGCCGCTGCAGCGCGCCGCGCACGCCGTCGTCCTCCACACCGGCGGTCTGGCGGCGCACGGCTTCCTTCACTTCCGGCGCCGCATCGCGCGGCGCGGGCGGGGAGCCGGCATCGGGCCGGCTGTCGGACCGGGCAACCGGCGCGTGCAGGATGTGCAGCCGGGCGACCGCGCGGTAGCCGAAATAGCCGTTCACCTTTTCGATGATCTGCGGCGCCAGATGGGCGATTTCCGGCGCCAGCGCCGGGCTGCCGACCCGGAGATGCAGGACGCCGGCGTCGCGCCCGCCTTCGGGCAGCGACCGGCCCGCCACCAGCTTCTCCGGCGCCGTCGATTCGGCCAGGAACGGGCCGACGATCCTGCCCCAGTCGGCAATCACCCCGGCGACCGCCAGGCCGCGCTTGCGCAGGGCCGGGCGCGCCGCAGCCGCCGCGGCCGGCGCGATATGGCGCATGCCGGCGCCGCGCCGCCCGGCAGGCTTTTCGGCGGGCTTCCCGGAAGGCTCGGCGGCAGTCTTCGGGGCCGCAGGGCCGGAGGCGGAGGAGGAAGCGGGGCGTCTTGCCATTCTTCGGGGAAAACTCTTCAGGGGGAATCCGGGACCCGGTTCTGGCCTTTGCCGGAGGACGGCGATAGCGTAGCCGGGAACCCGGCAATCCGCCAGCGCCGCCTGCCGAAATTTCCGCTCCCCTCCCGATGCCAGAGCCCGACCGCACCGACGCCGTGCCGACCGCCGTGCTCACCGCCGCCGGGGCGCGCCTGGACGCGGCCTTCGGCGGTCCGGCGCAGGCGTCGGCCGCGCTGCTGGACTGGTACGGCCGGCACGCCCGCGATCTGCCCTGGCGCATGCCGCCCGGCGCCGCTGCCCGGAAGGACCCCTATCCGGACCCCTATCCGGACGCCTATCGCGTCTGGCTCAGCGAAATCATGCTGCAACAGACCGCGGTCGCCGCCGTGAAGGCCTATTTTGCCCGCTTCGTCGCGCGCTGGCCGACCGTAGAGGAGCTGGCCGCCGCGCCGCTGGACGATGTGCTGCACGCCTGGCAGGGCCTGGGCTATTACGCAAGGGCGCGCAACCTGCACCGCTGCGCCCGCACGGTCGCGCAGGACCATGGCGGCGCCTTCCCGGACACCGAAGAAGGGTTGCGCGCCCTGCCCGGCATCGGCGCCTATACCGCCGCCGCGATCGCCGCCATCGCCTTCGGCCGGCCGGCAACCGTCGTTGACGGCAATGTCGAACGGGTCATGGCGCGGCTGCACGCGGTCGAGACGCCCCTGCCGGCGGCCAGACCCCTGCTCGGCCGCCTTGCCGGGCTGACGACCCCGACCGGTGGGCCGCGGCACCGGCCCGGCGACTATGCCCAGGCGGTCATGGACCTCGGCGCGACGGTCTGCACGGCGCGCTCGCCGAAATGCCTGCTGTGCCCGTGGTCGGCCGGCTGCGCGGCGCGTCGCGCGGGCATTGCCGCGGAGCTGCCGCGAAGGGCGCCGAAGAAGGCGAAGCCGCTGCGCCGCGGCATCGTGTGGTGGATCGAGGGGCCGGACGGCCGGGTCCTGCTGCAACGCCGGCCCGAGAACGGCCTGCTCGGCGGCATGATGGAATTTCCCGGCACCGGCTGGACCGAGGCCGAACCGCAGGGCGGGCCGCCGGTCGCCATCGCCGCCGAGCGCGAGGCCGGTACGGTCGGCCATGTCTTCACCCATTTCCGGCTCGAACTCGCCGTGCGCACGGCGCGGACCGACGCCTCCGCCGGCGAAGCCGTCCCGGAAGCCGTATGGGAGGACCCGGCCCGGCTCGACCGGCAGGCCCTGCCGACCCTGATGAAGAAGGTGGCGCGCGCCGCGCTCGGCCGCGATAATCGCCGCGCTTGACAACGGAGCGAAGCAGCGGGAGCGCGGCCGGCCATGCGGGGCAGGAAACGGGGCAATATCGTCGTGCTGACCGGCGCGGGCATCTCCAAGGAATCCGGGCTCGACACCTTCCGCGACGTCGACGGCCTGTGGACGCAGGTCGACCTGGAGGATGTCGCGACGCCGGAGGGCTTCGCCCGCAATCCGAAGATGGTGCACGAGTTCTACAACCGCCGCCGGCGCGAACTGCAATCGGGCAATGTCCGGGCCAACGCGGCGCACCGTGCCCTGGGCCGGCTCGAGGCCGAATGGCCCGACGATGTGCTGGTCGTCACCCAGAATGTCGACGCGCTGCACGAGGAAGGCGGCTCGAAGAACCTGATCCACATGCACGGCGAGATGCTGAAGGCGCGCTGTTCCCTGTGCGGCGCGGTGCACGGCTGGACCGGCGACATGGACATCGAAACGGTCTGCCCGGCCTGCGACGGCGCCGGAGGCATGCGGCCCCATGTCGTGTGGTTCGGCGAGATGCCCTTCGAGATGGAGCGGATTTCCCGCGCCCTGTCCCGGTGCAGCCTGTTCGTCTCCATCGGCACGTCGGGCAACGTCTATCCGGCCGCCGGCTTCGTGCAGGAGGCGATCTTCTCGGCCCGCGCCCACACGGTCGAGCTCAACATGGAGCCGAGCGAGGGCGCGACGATGTTCGCCGAGACGGTCTACGGCCCGGCGACCGAGGTCGTGCCGGCCTGGGTCGGGCGCATCCTCGAAGAAGGATTTTGAGCGAAAAACTCGAGGCGCTCTGGGAAGAGGTGCGCGGCTGCACCCTGTGCGCCGCCGATCTGCCGCTCGGCCCGCGCCCGGTGCTGCGGCCGTCGGCGACGGCGCGGCTGCTGATCGTCGGCCAGGCGCCGGGCACGAAGGTCCATGAGAGCGGCGTGCCGTGGAACGATCCGAGCGGCGACCGGCTGCGCGATTGGATGGGGATCGACCGCGAGACCTTCTACGACCGGCGCCGTATCGCGATTATGCCGATGGGCTTCTGCTATCCGGGCCGGCTGACACGCGGCGGCGACGCCCCGCCCCGGCCGGAATGCGCGCCGCGCTGGCACGCCGCCCTGCGCGCCCTGATGCCGGCGGTCGAACTCACCCTGCTGGTCGGCGGCTACGCCCAGGCGCATTATCTCGGCGCCCGGCGCGGCCGGACGCTGACCGAGACCGTCTTCCATTGGCGCGACTTCCTGCCCGCCTTCCTGCCGACCCCGCACCCGAGCTGGCGCACCCGCGGCTGGGTCGCGCGCAACCCCTGGTTCGAAGCCGAACTCCTGCCGGACCTGCGGGCCCGCGTGGCGGACCTGGCCGTGGCGGACCTGGCCGCGGCGGAGGCTGGAAAGCGCCCGGATTTTGATTGAACATTCAACATCCAGCGTCCCAAGCCTTTGAAATCGCTCGGTTTTTGGAATTAGACAGACCGGTCTTTCTAATGCTTTTTTTTTGCGCTGCGCGGCGCTAACCCTTTGGAATCGTTGGAAAGACGCCCTTCGGGAGTGCGCAAAAGCAATTCCGATAGGAAATTTTCCAACTTCCCGGCCGAACGGGAGCGCCGGGCAGGATAACGGACAACTGCGCCCCTTTCTCAACCCCCGCCCGTCATTCCGGCCGGGCGCACCTTCTCGCCGTCATTTCGACCGGAGCGGCGTCAGCCGCGCAGCGGAGAAATCCGGCCGGCGACGGAGGCCGACCCCAGGCACCGCCCTGCGGCGGCGGCACACCTCCGACCGGATTCCTCCGCTTCGCCGCCCCTTCGGCTTCGCTCAGGGCAGGCTCTGTTGGGCGGCTCCGGTCGGAATGACGGGGAGAGGCAGGGCGAAAGGTGGCCGATCGGATGGCCGATCGGCGGCGGCGGGCCGGAAAGCGGGAAGGTTCCCGCCCGTTTCTTCGTTCGCTTCTTTCGGGGGCGTCGGCTGGCCGCGGCAGGCGCACTTCGGGCGTTGACGGGGCCGATATAGGGCGTGGGACCCGCCGTGCCAAGGATTATTATCGAAAAAAAGGAAATATTTTTGAAAACCGCTCCGGCGAACCCGCCGCGTGCCGGGCGCAGGGCGGCGCTTTTGCCCCCTTGCCCCGGCCCGGCCGGCCCGCACATCTGCGGACACGCTCCCCGCGGAGCGCATTTCCCCAGGGGCAGCCGGGACCGGAGCGATGAGCGAGAAGAGCGACGTGAAGAAGGTCGTGCTGGCCTATTCCGGCGGGCTGGACACCTCCGTCATCCTGCGCTGGCTGCAGGATACCTATGCCTGCGAGGTCGTGACCTTCACCGCCGATCTCGGCCAGGGCGAGGAGCTGGAGCCGGCCCGGCAGAAGGCCGAGATGCTCGGCATAAAGGAAATCTACGTCGAGGACCTGCGCGAGGAATTCGTCCGCGATTACGTCTTCCCGATGTTCCGGGCCAACGCGGTCTACGAGGGCACCTACCTCCTCGGCACCTCGATCGCCCGGCCGCTGATCGCGAAACGCCAGATCGAGATCGCCGAGGAGACCGGGGCCGACGCGGTCGCCCACGGCGCCACCGGCAAGGGCAACGACCAGGTCCGCTTCGAGCTGTCCTACCTCGCCCTCAAGCCGGACATAAGGATCATCGCGCCGTGGCGCGAGTGGGACCTGACCAGCCGGACCCGGCTCGTCGACTATGCCGAGAAGCACCAGATCCCGGTGCCGCGGGACAAGCGCGGCGAGCCGCCCTTCAGCCAGGACGCCAACCTGCTGCACATCTCCTCGGAAGGCAAAGTGCTGGAGGACCCGGCGCAGGCAGCGGATTACGACCTGATCCTGACCCGCATGGTCTCGCCGATGGACGCGCCGGACCGGCCGGTCGAGATCGAGATCGCCTTCGAGCGCGGCGACCCGGTGGCGATAAACGACGAGGCGCTGAGCCCGGCCGCCCTGCTGACCCGGCTCAACGAGCTGGGCGGCGCGAACGGCATCGGCGCCATCGACATCGTCGAGAACCGCTTTATCGGCATGAAGAGCCGCGGCGTCTACGAGACGCCGGGCGGCACCATCCTGTTCCACGCAAGGCGGGCCATGGAATCGATCGCGCTGGAGCGCGGCGCGGCCCATCTCAAGGACGAGCTGATGCCGCGCTATGCCGAGCTGGTCTACAACGGCTTCTGGTTCGCGCCGGAGCGCGAGATGCTCCAGGCCGCCATCGACCATGCCAGCGAGCGGGTGAGCGGGACGGTGCGGCTGAAGCTCTACAAGGGCAACGTCATGGTCACCGGCCGCGCCTCGCCGAACAGCCTCTACGACGAGGCCATCGTCACCTTCGAGGAGGACGCCGGCGCCTACGACCAGCGCGACGCCGAGGGCTTCATCCGCCTCAACGCCCTGCGCCTGCAACTGCTCGGCCGGCAGGGCGGGCGGTAGGGCGGCGGCTTTGCCAAAATCGCCCGAGGCAGGCCCGATGCGGCGGTCAGGAGGTTGAAGTGTTCAATCGGGACGCGGAATTGCCCTACGATCTCCGAATTAAGGATTTCGAGATTGCCGTGCAGGACGTCTACGACTTCTTCCGGGACGTTAACGGACTGCTGACCGGAAAAGGGCTGCCGCGCCTCGACGATATGCTCCGCCCGGCGGCGATGTCGGGGATCGTGTCGGATATGCTGACGGCGAGCCTGGCGAACCATTCCCGGTCCCTTGTCGAGAACCGGCGTTTCAACGGCCATCCCGACCTGGTCCTGCGCGGCGAATACCCCAACGATGCCGTGAGGGCGGGCACGGACGGCGTCGAAGTGAAGGCGACCCGGAAGCGCGGAGGGGCGGTCGATACCCACGGTGCGAGAGAGCAGTGGCTATGTGTGTTTGTATACGGCGTGGATTCGACAACCGAACCGGCCAGGCTCCGTTCGCCGATGCGGTTCACCGAGATTTATCTCGGTCATGTCCTGGAATCCGATTTCCGGAAGAATCCCAGAGGCGAACTCGGCACCCGGACGGCGACACTCCATAGACAGGGATTGGAAAAATTCAGACGAAACTGGATTTACAAGTCAAATCCCGCTTAGCGCCGGAATACTCCGCTTCGACATTTCGAAATATTCGTTATCGGACTCGACGCCGATACATTTGTAGCCCTGCGCCAATGCCGCTGCGAGCGTCGATCCCGAACCGGCGAACGGATCCAGTATGACGCCTTCGCCCAGCGGAAGGGCGGCGCGAACGATCTGCCGGAGGAACGCCTGCGGCTTGAGCGACGGATGGGGCGCGAGCGCGCGTTCCGCTTTCGAGGCCGGCCGGGAGTCGATCAGGTCGCCGAAAGGCTTGTCCTGCGACGGGCGGCGAAATCCTCCCGTCCGCCAGGTCCGCAGATTGTCTTGAACCCTGCCCTGCAACGGCCTGCGAAAGATCAGCCACGGCTCCCACATGGAGCGCGGCAACACGCTGACGCCGGAGAATTCTTCATGGGCGTTCTTCGGCCGGTCGCCGCCCCGCATCGTCATCACGCACCGCACGATGGCGCCCCGCGCTTCGAGTCCGGCCTTGCTCAGCGCATCGGCAACACAGTGCTGCACGAGCGGATTGCTTGCCACAACGACGTTCGCGCCGGGCACCAGCGTTTTGTAAAGCAACAAGCCCAGGCCTTCGAAAAACACGCGCAATTGCGCCAGATCGGCATCGGACAACGTTGTGAATCTCGGCAGGGGAGAGCGTATATTGCCATCGAAGGACGGCGGGATTCTCCACACGCCGCCCTTTCCGCTCCGCAACTTTTCCTTTTGACCTTCGGAATATTCCACAAGACCGTAGGGCGGATCCGTCACAACGGCCTGTATCGAACGCGGCGGGGCACATCCGAGCCATTCGAAGCAATCCGCACGATACATCCGGCACGCGCCATCCATCAGGGAAAACGAAGGCAGCCGCTCTATGCTCTTTCCGCTTTCCGGAGTGTTATTGCTCTTCCTTAGCCGGTAGTATCCCCTTTCGGTTCGCTCAAAGACATCCGGGGTATTCAGACTCAGATAGGATCGAATCGAAGAGCGCGGCACCACACCGATATTTCGAACGACGACGGATTCGATCTCTCCGACGCTAACCGCGTCTCCGCACCCTTCGAGAAACCGGACGATTGCATCCCGGATGCGGCCCGCGGGAATTCTCGGGCTTTCGATATTCATGAAAACAGCGTATCCATTTGACGTCCGGACGTCAATCGTTTTTGTTTTGTTTCGAGACCTGTGCGGCTTGTGCGCGCCGGGAGATGCTCTCGCTGCGCGATGCTTTCATCCTGCCGGAAAGTCGGTAACCTGCGACAGTTCGAGGGGCCGTCCCGCGCGGCCCGATTGGCCGAAAGGAGAGAAATGCCATGCCATACAAGACCGTGGTTCCGGAGGGCTCCGCTCCCCCGCTGGCGCCCTATTCGCCCGGCGTGCGCGCCGGCAACACCGTGTACGTTTCGGGGATCGTGTCCCTCGACGCCGACGGCAACACGGTCGGCGTGGGCGATGTCAAGGCCCAGACGCGCCATGTTCTGGAATCGATCAAGGCGATCGTCGAGGCGGCCGGCGGGTCCATGGAGGATATCGCCTTCAATCAGATCTTCCTCGGCGATCTCGGCGACTATGCCGGCATGAACGAGGTGTACCGCGAATATTTCCCGGCCGATCCGCCGGCCCGCTACTGCATCCGCGCCGATCTCGTGAAGCCCGAATTCCTGGTCGAGATCGCGAGCACCGCGCATATCGCGGATTGACGCTCGGGAGAGAGGGGAAAGGAGCGCCGCGCGCCCTCCTTCTGCGCCGCCGGGCGCAGCGTGCCCCGCCTACCCCGCCGGTTCCTCGATCCCCGCCTGCTGGCACGCCGCCGTCACGGTGTTGGCGAGCAGGCAGGCGATGGTCATGGGGCCGACACCGCCGGGGACCGGGGTGATCGCCCCGGCGACCTCGACGGCCGAGTCGAAATCGACGTCGCCGACAAGCCGCATCTTGCCCTCGGCGGCGCCGGGCCGGTCGTCCGGGATCCGGTTGATGCCGACGTCGATCACCGTGGCGCCCGGCGCGATCCAGTCGCCCGGCACCATGCGCGGCCGTCCGACCGCGGCGATGAGGATATCGGCGCGTCGGCATTCCCCCGCCAGGTCGCGGGTGCGCGAATGGGCGATGGTGACGGTGCAGTGCTCGCCGAGCAGCAGTTGGGCCATCGGCTTGCCGACGATGTTGGAGCGGCCGAGCACGAGGGCGCGCAGGCCCTTGAGCTCGCCCAGCCGGTCCTTCAGCATCATCAGGCAGCCGCGCGGCGTGCACGGCACCAGCGCCTGGCCGCCGGTCGCCAGCCGGCCCGCGTTGACGACGTGGAAGCCGTCGACATCCTTGTCCGGGTCGATGGCGTCAAGCACGGCGGCCTCGGAGATATGGTCGGGCAGCGGCAGCTGGACCAGGATGCCGTGGACCGCCGGGTCGCCGTTCAGTTGCTGCACGAGCGCCAGCAGCGTCGCCTGATCCGTCTCCGCCGGCAGCTTGTGCTCGAAGGAATTCAGGCCCGCCTCGACGGTCGCCTTGCCCTTGTTGCGGACATAGACTTGGCTCGCCGGGTCCTCGCCGACCAGCACGACGGCGAGGCCGGGCGTGAGGCCGCGTTCGGCCTTCAGCGCGGCGACCTGCCGGGCGACGGTTGCGCGGAGGCGGGCGGCGAAGGCCTTGCCGTCGATGACGTTCGATCGGTCCATGGTCGGGCGGTTCCGGTGAAGGGGCTTGTCGGTAAGGCGCGGCTGCCCGGCCGCCTCAACGGAAGGCCATGCCGGTGCAGGCCGGGATAACCGCATATTCGGCCAGCAGGCTGCGCAGCACCCAGATGCCGAGGAAGACGACGATGGGCGAGAAATCCAGCGCGCCGGTCTGGGGCAGGAAACGGCGGATCGGGCCGAGGATCGGTTCGATCAGGCGCTGAAGCCCGTCGAAGACGACATTGACGAAGCGGTTGTAGGCGTTGATCACGCCGAACGACAGCAGCAGGCTCAGCACGATGTAGATGATCAGGATCCAGGTGAAGATCCCGAGGATCATGTCGATCAGTTGAACCAGGGTGCACATAGGCGGGCGGCGGCTGCGGGCGAAGGTAGCGGGCTCGGGCGGCGAAAAGCGCCGCGACCCTATCGGGGCGGCCGGCGCATGGCAAGGATTTGGGCCGCGCGGCATAGCATCGCCGGCCGTCATTTCGACCGGAGCGCCGGATTTATCCGGGGCGTAGCGGAGAGATTTTTTCGGTACGGCGCTTCGGACCCGGCATCGCGCGGGAGAGATATGGGACTTGTCCGGAAAGGTTGGCGCCGCCGGGCGAAAGACCGCGAGTCGGTCTCGACGGATAAAGCGACGGTTCCCCCCTCCCCTTGGGGGAGGGGGTTAGGGGGAGGGGTAAGCGGCGGCCGGAGCCTTGCCGGAAGCGGCCTCGGCGCGGCGGCCGACCCCTCCCCTAACCCCTGTACCTCTCACAGCGCTTCAGCCGTTTTGGGGTGCAGACGTTGCTTAGCCATTTCTCCGACCTTGATCGCAGCAGTGCTGGC
>JAJEGH010000045.1 GCA_022819985.1 Alphaproteobacteria bacterium
CTCGCCGCCCTGCTGGTCCGGCTCGGGCGGCGCGGCCCGGTGCCGGTCTGCCAGGGTCCCGGCGGGATCGCGCGGCTGGGCCGGCTGTACGGACCGGGCTGGCGCGACCTCGGCCTGGAGCCGGCAGACCTGCTGGTCGTCGAGACCCGGCGCGAGCGCGACGCGCTGTGGGCGATGGAGGAGAGCCTGCGTAGCGGCGCCGCGGCGGCGGTCCTGGGCGAGACGGAGCGGCTGGCTTTCGTCTCCGGCCGGCGGCTGGCGCTCGCCGCGCGCGAGGGCGGAACGCCCCTGCTGCTGCTGCGCGGCGACGGCCTCGACGGCGCCAGCGCCGCCTTCTCGCGCTGGCGGGTGACGGCGCTGCCCCCGGAGCGGGCCGATCCGTTCGGCGAGGTTCCGTTCGACGAGGTTCCATTCGACGAGGTTCCATTCGACGGGGGCCCGTTCGATGCCGGCGCGCCCGGCCGGCCGCGCTGGCGCCTGGAGTTGCTGCGTTGCCGGGGCGGGCGGCCCGCAACATGCGATGTGCGACCTGTCCTGGGCTTGTCGAAGGAGGGGAACCGTGAGACGGGCGATTTCGGTATGGCTGCCCTACTGGCCGATCGACCGGCTGCGCCGCGCCCGGCGGTCCGCCGCCCCGCCCTGGCGCGCGCCGCCGGCTGAGCCGGTCCCGTTTGCGCTCACCGCGCCCGGCCGCCACGGAACGGTGCTGACCGCGGTGAACCGGCAGGCCAAAGCGGAAGGGCTCGCGCCCGGCATGCGGCTTGCCGATGCCCGCGCCCTGCTGCCCCGCCTCGCCGCCGCCGAAGCCCGGCCGGCGGAGGACCGGCGCGGCCTCGTACGCCTGGCGCTCTGGTGCAACCGCTTCACGCCCTGCTGCGCGACGGACGGCGACAACGGCTTGCTGCTCGACATTGCGGGCTGCGCCCATCTCTTCGGCGGCGAGGCGGCGATGGCGGCGGCGGTGGAGACGCAGCTTGCAGGTCTGGGCATCGAGGCGCAGACCGGCCTTGCCGACACCCCCGCCGCCGCTTGGGCGCTCGCCCGTTTCGGCCGGGACGGCCGCCGCTTCGCCGCGCCCGGCGCCACCCTTGCCGCCCTCGCCCCGCTGCCGGTCGAAGCGCTCCGGATCGCGTCCGGGGACGCCCGCCTGCTGCGCCGCCTCGGCCTGACGACGATCGGCGCGGCGGCGGCCCTGCCGCGCGCAGCGCTCGCCCGACGATTCGACCGACGGCTCCAAGGCCGGGAGGGGGACGAGGCCGTACTGCACCGCCTCGACCGGGCGCTCGGGCGCCGACCCGACCCGGTCGCCTCCCTGCCGCCCCCGCCGACCTGCCTTGCGCGCCTCGCCTTCGCGGAACCGCTGGCCGACCTCACAGGACTGGAGGCGGCGCTCGCCCGGCTTGTCGAGGACCTCTGCGCCGCGCTGGAGCGGGCCGGGCTCGGCGCGCGGGAACTCAGGCTGCTGTTCTGCCGGGTAGATGGCGCCGCGGCCGGGCGCCGCGTCTCGACCGCGCGCGCCACCCGCGACGCCGCGCATCTCGTACGCCTGTTCGCCGGGAAAATCGAGACCGTGGACCCCGGCTTCGGGATCGACGCGATGGCGCTCCACGCCGTCCGCACCGAGCCGCTCGCGCCCGCGCAATTCCGGCTGGCAGGGGACGGGCGCGGCAGCGGAGATCTCGCCCCGCTGATCGACCGCCTGCAGGCCCGCCTCGGCGCAGGATCCGTCTTCCGTCTCGAACCGGTCGAGAGCCACCTGCCGGAACGCGCCGAGCGGCGGGCGGCGCCCGGCCCGGACGGCAATCCCTGGCCCGCCCGGCCGGGCCTGCCGCAGCGGCCCTTTCGCCTGTTCGACCGGCCCGAGCCGGTGGAAGCTGTCGCGGAAGTGCCGGACGGGCCGCCGGTATTGTTCGTCTGGCGTCGGCTGCGCCGCCGCATCGCCCGCGCCGAGGGGCCCGAACGCATCGAGCCGGAGTGGTGGGCCGACGGCCCGGAGGACGCGCCGCGCGACTATTACCGCGTCGAGGATGCGGAAGGCCGGCGCTACTGGCTCTTCCGCGCCGGGCTCTACGGGGACGGACCCTGTCGGAACGGACCCTGTCGGAACGCGGGCGGCAAGGGGCCGCCGCGCTGGTATATCCACGGGCTCTATGGATGAGCGGGGGATGAGCCGCGGTCCGGACACCGTCCCGTATGCGGAATTGCAGGCGGTCAGCAATTTCAGCTTCCTGCGCGGCGCCTCCCATGCGGAGGAGCTGGTGGAGGAGGCTGCGCGGCTCGGGCTTGCGGCTATCGGCATCGCCGACCGCAACACGCTCGCCGGCGCGGTGCGCGCCCATGTGGCGGCAAAGCGGGCCGGCATCCGCCTGCTGACGGGGGCGCGGCTCGATCTCGATCCCGGCCGCGATCCCGAAGGCAATCCCGAAGGCGGCGGGGGCGTCTCGCTGCTCTGCTATCCCCGCGACCGGGCCGCCTGGGGCCGCCTGTGCCGCCTGCTCACCCTCGGCCAGCGGCGCGCGGGCAAGGGCGAATGCGTGCTGCGCCGGGAGGACTTGCTCGCCCATGCCGAGGGGCAGGTGCTGATCGCCCTGCCACCGGAGCCCCCGGAAGAAGCAAGCAGCGCGGCGTTCGAGGCGGAGCTCGCCGGACTCCGCCGGGCGCATGACGGCCCGCTCTACCTTGCCGCGCACATGCTCTACCGGGGCGGCGACCGCGCGCGCCTGGGCCGCCTGGCGGCGCTTGCAGAGCGCATCGGCGCGCCGCTGCTGGCCACCAACGACGTCCATTACCACCGCCCCGGGCGCCGGCCCCTCCAGGACGTGCTGACGGCCATCCGCGAGCATGTCACCGTGGCCGAAGCGGGCCGGCGCCTCGCCGCCAATGCCGAGCGCCACCTCAAGGATGGCGCCGAGATCGCGCGGCTCTTCCGCGGCCATGAGGACGCGGTCGCGCGGAGCCTCGAAATCGCCGGCCTGTGCAGCTTCAGCCTGGACGAACTCGCCTACGAATATCCCGACGAGCCCGTGCCGGCCGGCAGCACCCCGCAGCGGCATTTGGAGGAACTGGCCTGGAAGGGCGCCCGATGGCGCTATCCGGACGGCGTCCCGGAGAAGGTCTCCGCCGCGCTCCGGCACGAACTCGGGCTGATCGGCGAGCTGGACTACGCGCCCTATTTCCTCACCGTCCACGACATCGTGCGCTTCGCCGACAGCAAGGGCATCCTCTGCCAGGGGCGGGGCTCGGCGGCGAATTCGGCGGTCTGCTACTGCCTCGGCATCACCGCCGTCGATCCGGCCCGGATCGACCTGCTGTTCGAGCGCTTCGTCTCCCGCGAGCGCCGCGAACCGCCCGATATCGACGTCGATTTCGAGCATGAGCGGCGCGAGGAGGTGATCCAGTACATCTACGGGCGCTACGGACGCGAGCGCGCCGGGATCGCCGCCACCGTCATCTCCTACCGCGCCCGCAGCGCCGTGCGCGATGTCGGCAAGGCGATGGGGCTGTCGGAAGATATCGCCGCCGCGCTTGCCGCCGCCGTGCGGGACATGCACCGGGAGAAGCATCGGGAGGGCGTGCCCGAAAAGCGGCTCCGCGAGGCCGGGCTCGACCCCGCCGACCCGCTGCTCCGCCGGACCGTCGCGCTCGCGACCGAGCTGCAGGGCTTCCCCCGCCATCTCTCGCAGCATGTCGGCGGCTTCGTGCTGACCCGCGGCCGGCTCGACGAGACCGTGCCGGTCGGCAATGCGGCGATGAAGGAACGCACCTTCATCGAGTGGGACAAGGACGACCTGGAGGCGCTCGGCCTGATGAAGGTCGACGTGCTCGGCCTCGGCATGCTGACCTGCATCCGCAAGTCCTTCGAACTGCTGGCGGCGCACAAGGGCCTGGCGCTCACGCTCGCCACCGTGCCGGCGGAGGACGGGCAGGTCTACGACATGATCTGCCGGGCCGACACGATCGGGGTCTTCCAGATCGAAAGCCGGGCGCAGATGAACATGCTGCCGCGGCTCAGGCCGCGCAGCTTCTACGACCTGGTGATCGAGGTGGCGATCGTGCGGCCCGGCCCGATCCAGGGCGACATGGTGCATCCCTATCTGCGCCGGCGCGACGGGCTGGAGGCGGTGGTCTATCCGGCTCCCGCGCCGGAACACGGGCCGCCGGACGAGCTGCGCAAGGTGCTGGAGAAGACGCTCGGCGTGCCGCTCTTCCAGGAACAGGCGATGCGCGTCGCCATGGAGGCGGCCCGGTTCACACCGGACGAGGCCGATGCGCTGCGCCACGCCATGGCGACCTTCCGCAAGCGCGGCACGCTCGGCCTGCTGCGGGACCGGATGGTGGGCCGGATGACCGCGCGCGGCTACGACCCGGAACTGGCGGCGCGCTGCTTCCGCCAGATCGAGGGCTTCGGCGATTACGGCTTCCCGGAATCCCATGCCGCGAGCTTCGCGCTGCTTGCCTGGGTCTCCTCCTGGCTCAAATGCCGCCATCCCGAGGCGTTCGCCTGCGCGCTGCTGAATGCGCAGCCGATGGGCTTCTACGCCCCTGCCCAGATCGTGCGCGACGCCCGCGAGCACGGGGTGGAAGTGCGCCCGGCCGATGTGCATGCAAGCGGCTGGGACAACAGCCTGGAGCGAATGGATGCCGCCCGGGATGCCGATCGGGCGGACGGCCGCCATGCGCTGAGGCTCGGTCTCCGCCAGATCGCCGACCTGCGCAAGGAAGACGCCGACCGCCTCCTCGCGGCGCGCGGCGCGCGGCCCTGGCCGGATATCGCCGCCATGCAGCGCGAGAGCGGGATCGGAGCCGCCGCCATTGAGACGCTGGCCGCCGCCGACGCCTTCGGCTCCATGGGGCTCGACCGGCGCGAGGCGCTCTGGCAGGCGAGCGCGCTCGCAAAGGCGCCGCCGCTGCCGCTGTTCGAAGCGGCGGACGGACCGGCCGAGGGCGCGGAGCCGCCGGCCGCGCTGCCTGCCATGGCGCCGGGCGAGCAGGTCGTCGAGGATTACCGCACGCTCAGGCTTTCGCTCCGGGCGCATCCGCTCGCCTTCCTGCGCTTGAATCTGGCGAAGCGGGGCGCGCTCGCGGCCGAGGCGGTCGCCGCTGCGCGCGACGGGCAACGCGCCTCCGCCGCCGGGCTCGTGCTGGTCCGCCAGCGCCCCGGCACCGCGAGCGGCGTCATCTTCATGACGCTGGAGGACGAAACCGGCGTCGTGAATATCGTGGTCTGGCCGCGTGTGCTGGAGCGCTTCCGCAAGGCGGTGCTGGGCGCGCGCCTCGCCCTGGTCCGGGGCCGCGTCCAGCGCGCCGGCGAGATCGTCCACCTCGTCGCCGACCGGCTGGAGGACCTGACCGGCTGGCTCGACCTGCTGACGCCGGAGGACGGGGCCAGCGCACCGCCTCCCGCTCCCGGCCCTGTCGCCTTCCCTTCGCGCCACCCGCGCAACCTGCGCACGATTCCGAAGTCGCGGGATTTCCGGTGAGGCGGCCGCCGGATCGGGCGAAGGCGAAATACGTTCTGTCGATCCGTGGGATGGCGCACCGCGCGCAAGGGTGTGCCGCCGAATGCCGCCGGTTACCGGCCTGGCGCGATTGTGCGCGACAATCGGCCATTGTATCCGTCACGGGCTGGCAGAACGATCACGAACCAGGGGCGGCATATGGCGCCGCAGGGCATGGCGGAGGCGGTTGAACGGACGGACGCCTGGGATCCGGCGCAGTATCTGCGCTTCGCCGGTCACCGGCTGCGCCCGGCGCTCGACCTGCTGAACCGGATCGACCTGGAACGGCCGGAGGCGGTCGCCGATCTCGGCTGTGGCGCCGGCAACGTCACCCGCTGGCTGGCGCGGCGCTGGCCGGAGGCTGACGTCACCGGGATCGACGGCTCGGGCGCCATGCTCGCGAAGGCGGCGGAAGCCCTGCCGGAGGTCCGCTGGCGGCAGGCCGACATCGCGGCCTGGGCGCCGGACCGGCCGCAGGACCTGATCTGGTCCAACGCGGCGCTGCACTGGCTGCCGGATCACGAAGCCCTGTTTCCAAAGCTGGCCGGCCATCTCGCGCCCGGCGGCGTGCTGGCGGTGCAGATGCCGTGCAATTTCACCGAACCGTCGCATACCGCGATGGCCGATGCCGCGCGCGACGGGCCGTGGATCGACGCGCTGGAACCGCTGCTCAAGCCGGCGCCGGTGCGCGAACCGGCCTTCTACCACCGGCTGCTCGCGCCGGCCGTTTCGGAACTCGACCTGTGGGAGACGACCTATTTCCAGCTGCTCGAAGGCGAGAACCCGGTCGCCGAGTGGACCAAGGGCACCTGGCTCAAACCGATGCTGGATGCGCTGACCGGTGACTGGCGCAACGGCTTCGAGGCGGCCTACCGTGCCCGCGTCGCCGCCGCCTATCCGCCCGGCCCCGACGGCCGGACGCTGTTTCCTTTCCGGCGCCTGTTCTTCGTCGCGAAGCGTTGACGTTCGCGCGGCGCGTGGCGGCCTTCGTTACGTCCCCGGCTGAACTCCGGGCCGCACCGGCCGAAGGCGTGACGGCAGCGGCCTACCGCAGCGGATGGGCGAGGCAGGTCGCGGTGCCGCGCACCAGGACCCTGCCGTCGCGGTCGACCACGTCGGCGTCGGCAACCGAGACCTGCCGGCCGTGTTTGACGATGCGGCCAATGCACCGCACCGGGCCGGTCTCGAGCGTGATGGCGCGGAAAAACTCGCAGGTGAGGCTGACGGTCGAGAAGCTGTAGCCGGGCGGCAGCTTTGTCTGGATGGCGCAGCCGGTGGCCGCATCGATCAGGGTGGCCGGCACGCCGCCATGGACGATCCCCAGCGGGTTGTACTGCCGCTCGGCCGGTTCGCAGAGAAAGGTCGCCGCGCCGTCGCCGACGGTTTCGAGGCCGAAGCCGAGCGTCTGCCCGATCGGCGCGGCCGGCAGCCGGCCGTCGGCGACCATGGACATCAGCTCGAAGCCGGTGCTGCCTGCCGATGCCTGGCGGATCGCATCCGTATCGCCCCATTCGGCGAGATATTCGCGCTCGGCGGGCGGCGGCGGATCGCCGGCCGGGCTGCCGGATTCGGCGGCCGGTACAACCATGAAGGTGCCCTGGGCGCGGCCGATATCCCGCCCGTCCCCATCGACGATGGTTGCGTCGGACAGGACCACGGTGCGGCCGACTTTCGCCGTGCGGCCTTCGCAGACGACGGTTCCGGATTTCGCGGTCAGCGGGCGCAGGAAATCCACATTGAGCCGCACCGTCCGGGTGACGAAACCCTCTTCGATCCAGGACTGGGCGGCGATGCCGGCAGCCGAATCGGTGAGAATCGCGTAAACGCCGCCATGAATGCCGCCGACCGGATTGACCATGTGCGGCCCCGGATCGCACTCGAACCGGCAATAGCCGCGCTCGACGTCGGTCAACCGCATGTCCAGCACCGAATAGATCGGCACCGCGGGAAGCCCGCCACGTGCCATCTCGCGGAAGAAATCGAGGCCGCCGAGCCGCCGGCGGTGGAAGGCCAGGACGCCGGGGTCGGTCCAGCGCAGCGTGCGGGCGTTACCGAGGTTCGGCGAAGCGTCGGGCATGGCGCGAATCGGGAACCGGGAGAGAAAGGCGCCACGGCGGGAAAGCGGGCGGCGGCGCAGTGATACTCCAGGGCAGGCCGGCGGGGCAATCGGAGGGACGGGATGCCGCGCCGGGGAACTTCGGGCCGGCGCGGCGGGAAGGAGTCCGGCCGGCTTTCGCACGGCGGTTACGGGCTTGAGAGCAACCTGTAGCCCGGCGTCTCGGTATTCCCGGCGCGGACGAACGCCTCGCGCAGTGCCATTCCGATACGGCGGAAGGCGCCGCGCGCCACCTCGGCCCGGAGCCGGTGGGCGCGCCGCAGATAGAAATCGTAGTCGATGACCCCGCCGGCCGTGCGTTTCAGGTCCGGTGTCCGGTCATCGATGCCCATCCGGTCTGTAGCAGGCCAGTCGGGCCGTTCGGAAAGCTCGTCTGCAAAGGTCGACATCTCAATGCCTCCTGGATTCAATAATCTTCATCTGACTGCCGCGATCAGACATGCGGCATGTCCGTAAATTTCCAGATAAGAGCCGATTTCTGGTTTCTCAAACGATTGTTTCTCGCTATAAGAATCAGAAATATTCATCTGAACCCGGCCCATGGACCTGCCCCCTCTCGATGGCTTGCGCGTGTTCGAAGCCGCCGCCCGTCACGGCAGCTTCAACGCGGCCGCGGCCGAGTTGAACCTGACGCCTTCGGCGGTCAGCCACCGGATCCGCACGCTTGAGGATGTGCTCCGGGTGCGGCTGTTCGACCGCGCACACCGGCGCGTCCTGCTGACCCCGGAAGGCGCGCGCTACGCGGTTTCGGTGGCCGACGCCCTGGCGATCCTGCGCTCGGCGACCCGGCGACTGTCGGCAGATCGCGCCGACGGGCCGTTGGCGATGACCCTCTCGCCGGCCTTTGCACTGCGCTGGCTGTTGCCGCGGCTCGCCCGGTTCCAGCGGCGCCATCCCGAAATCGAGTTGCGTTTCGTCAGTACCTCGGACCTGCACGACTTCCGCACCGGCGATCTCGACCTGGCGGTGCGCTACGGCCGCGGCGACTGGCCGGGGCTGGAAGCCGAATGGCTGATGGCGCTGGATGCAACGGCTGTCTGTACGCCCGAGGTCGCGGCTGACGGCCCGCCGCTCAATGCGCCCGCCGATGTCGCCCACCGCGTCCGCATCCATATCGAGAACCGGCCCGACGACTGGCGCATGTGGCTGCTCGCCGCCGGGGTCGAGGGGGTCGATCCGGCGGCCGGTCCGGTCTTCGAATCCGTTCCGGTCGCGCTGGAAGCCGCGCTGAACCATATCGGTATGGTCATCGCCGACCGTCAGCTCCTGGCTCGGGACCTGGCGGAAGGCCGGCTCGTCGAACCCTTCGACGTCCACATGCCGTCGACGGCAGGCTACTATCTTGTCAGTCCGCCGGGCGGCGCCGAGGACCGGCGCGTCCGGGCCTTCCGCGACTGGGTACGGGAAGAGATTGCGGCGATGCCGGATGCCGGCAGCGCGGCCAATCCGATCGGCAGCCTGGGACGAAAGGTCGAGATCCGGGGCAGCATCCTGTCGACCGGCGTCGAATCGGATGCCGATGCCCAACCATGACATTCGCCTCCCGGTATTCGCTTGTCGTTGGAGTCCGAGGCGAAGAGAGGATTCGACAGGATACTTGACGCGGGCCGGCACATAGGGACGTTGCCGCACGCGGAAAACCGGTCGAACGGTTTCCGCGCAGCCCGCCCGGTTAACCGCGCTGACGCGCCCGCCGCTCGCGCCAGATGACGAACAGGCCGGCGCCGGCGATGATGGCGGCGCCGGTGAGTGTTGTCGGCGGCAGGATTTCGTCGAACGCGATGACGCCGATCAGCGCCGCCCAGATCAGCGAGGAGTAGTCGAACGGCGCCAGCGCCGAGGCCGGCGCCCGGGCGAGCGCAAGGATCATGGCGAAATGCCCCACGCCGCCGATCGCCCCCATCGTCAGCATGGCGAGCGCCTGGCGCCAGTCCGGCGTCTCCCAGAAGAAGGGGGCGATGCAGGACACCACGACCGTCCCGGCGAGCGCGGTGAAGATCAGGGTCGTCACCGCCGAATCGCCGGCCGTGACCTTGCGCGTCGTGATCTGCTGGAGCGCATAGCAGGTCGCCGCGAAGAACGGCAGCAGCGACGCCCACTGGAACGCCGCCGCGCCCGGTTGCTGGACGATCAGCATGCCGGAAAAGCCGACCCCGACCGCCGCCCAGCGGAACAGGCCGATCGGCTCGCCGAGCAGGGGGCCGGCGAGCGCCACGACGATCAGCGGCGCGACGAAGAAGATCGCAACGGTTTCGCTGAGCGGCAGCGCCTCGAGCCCGGCGAAAAACAAAAAGGTTGCGGCCAGCAGCAGCAGCGACCGGGTGGTCTGGAGCCCGACATGCCGGGTGCGCAGCCGGCGCGCGAGGGACGGAGCGAAGATCAGCACCAGCAGCAGGGTCTGCGCGGCGTAGCGGCCCCAGACGATCATCACCAGGTCGATCTGCCCGGTCAGCCATTTCGCCACCGCATCCATGCTGATGAAGCAGAACATGGCGAGCAGGAACAGCGCCGCCGCGACCGGAAAATTCTGCGACGATCCGAGGCCGGAGACCGGCGTCCGGTCGGGGGCGGGCGGGGCGTTCATGGCCGGCGCGGTTGACCACGGAACCGCCCGGCGCACAAGCGCGATTCGCTCATGCAAGCGTAGCGGGCGGCGACAACCGCCGGCCTCGCCGGGTCGGGCCGCAAACGGGCGGATAAGGAAATCGTTATATTTGCATGCCGGCCTGCCCGCTGCTAACAGGGGCGGAACGTGCCCGCACGGCGCGGACTCGCGCCGCCGCCGCACCATCCCGATACGCCCTTCGACCCGGACGGCGCCGCCGGCCGCCGCCAGAGGAGAAACGATGAGCGCAGCCGCCAACGACGCCGCCAACGATTATGTGATCGCCGACATTTCCCTGGCCGAATTCGGCGAGAAGGAAATCGCCCTCGCGGAAGCCGAAATGCCCGGCCTGATGGCGACGCGCGAGGAATATGCCGCCGCCCGGCCGCTCAAGGGCGCGCGCATCGCCGGCTCGCTGCACATGACGATCCAGACCGCCGTGCTGATCCGGACGCTCGAGGCGCTGGGCGCCGATATCCGCTGGGCGACCTGCAACATCTATTCGACCCAGGATCACGCCGCGGCGGCGATTGCGGCCGCCGGAACGCCGGTCTTCGCGGTCAAGGGCGAGTCGCTGGAGGAATACTGGGACTATTGCCACCGCATCTTCGACTGGGCCGACGGCGGCGTCCCGAACATGATCCTGGACGACGGCGGCGACGCCACATTGCTGGTCCATCTCGGCAAGAAGGCGGAAAGCGATCCGTCGGTGCTCGACGATCCGCAGAACGAGGAAGAGGAGGCCGCCTACACCTCGATCCGCAAGCGGCTGGCCGGGAAGCCGGGCTGGTATTCCGAGGTCGCCGCTTCGATTCGCGGCGTGACCGAGGAGACGACGACCGGCGTCCACCGGCTCTACGAAATGCAGAAGAAGGGCGAACTGCTGTTTCCGGCGATCAACGTCAACGACAGCGTGACCAAGTCCAAGTTCGACAATCTCTACGGCTGCCGCGAATCCCTGGTCGACGGCATCCGGCGCGGCACCGACGTGATGATGTCCGGCAAGATCGCCGTCGTCGCGGGCTACGGCGATGTCGGCAAGGGCTCGGCGCAGTCGCTGCGCAACGCCGGCTGCCGCGTGATGGTGACCGAAATCGACCCGATCTGCGCGCTGCAGGCGGCGATGGAGGGCTACGACGTCGTAACGATGGAAGACGCCGTGCCCCGGGGCGATATCTTCGTCACCGCCACCGGCAATGTCGACGTCATCACCGTCGACCACATGCGCGCCATGAAGGACGGCGCCATCGTCTGCAACATCGGCCATTTCGACAGCGAGATCCAGGTCGCCGCCCTGCGCAACATGAAATGGACCAACATCAAGCCGCAGGTCGACCGGATCGAATTTCCGGACGGCCACAGCATCATCCTGCTCTCGGAGGGCCGGCTGGTGAACCTGGGCAACGCCATGGGCCATCCCAGCTTCGTCATGAGCGCCTCCTTCACCAACCAGGTGATCGCCCAGATGGAGGTCTGGCAGAATCCGGGCCGCTACGAGAAGGAAGTCTATGTGCTGCCGAAGCATCTGGACGAGAAGGTCGCCCGGCTGCATCTGGCCAAGGTCGGCGCGCGGCTGACCCAGCTCAGCAGCGCGCAGGCCGACTATATCGGCGTCCCGGCCGCCGGGCCGTACAAGCCCGAGCACTACCGGTATTGAGGCCTCCCGGCGCCGCCCCGCGGCGGACGCCATTGCCCGCCAGGGTCGGCTTTTCTACGCCGCCAGGGCGACATCCCCGGCGAGCGCGGCCCGCGCCGCGGCAACGAAAGCCCGCATCTTTTCGGGGCATTTGCGCCCCGGCGCCCTCTCGACGCCGCTCGATACGTCCACGGCCGCCGGGCGAAAGCGGCGAATGCATTCGGCGACATTGTCCGCGCTCAGGCCGCCGGCCAGGATGAAGCGCGGATCGCCGGCCAGGGCCGCGGCCGCCGCTTCGTCCGCCGGCAGCCCGGCGCCGCCGTAGCGCTCGCCCGCATCGCCGTCGAGCAGATAGCCGGCGGTCCGGTACTCGAACACCTCCCGGCAGGGTACGGCGCCGCGGAACGCCTTGATGACCGGGCCCGGCAGGGCCTCGGCGGCGGCCGGAGGCTCGTCGCCGTGCAGCTGGATGGCGGTCAGGCCGACCTGTGCCCGGATCGTGCGGATGTCCGCCGGCGGCAGATTCACGAAGATGCCGACCCGGCCGATGAAGGGCGGCAGGCAGCGTGCGATCGATAGCGCCTGCAGGGGCGAGACGGCCCGCGCGCTCGGCGGATAGAAGACGAAGCCGAGGGCGTCGGCCCCGGCCTCGACTGCGGCGTGGGCGTCCCGCTCGCTGGTGATGCCGCAAATCTTGATCCGCATGGTTCAGGCCGCCTCGCTGTGCGGAAAGGCCCGGCGCGCCACGGCGCCCTGCGCCCGGAACCCGGCGATCAGCGCGCCGGGATTTTCCGCGGTCATCAGCGACGTTCCGACCAGCACCGCGTCGGCGCCGGCCGCGCGCATCCGGGCGGCGTCGGCCCCGGCGAAGATGCCGCTCTCGGCGACTTTGACCGCGGCCGGCGGAATTTGCGGCAACAGGCGCTCGCAAACCGCCAGATCGACGCCGAGATCGGTCAGATTGCGGTTGTTGACCCCGACGATCGGGCCCCCGGCATCGAGCGCCACGCGCAGTTCGGCCTCGTCGTGGACTTCCACCAGCGCGTCCAGCCCCGCCTCGGCGGTGTGGCCGAGATAGTCGGGCAGCGCTTCGCCAAGGGCGGCGACGATCAGCAGCACGGCATCGGCTCCCGCCGCGCGGGCCTCGACAAGCTGGTAGGGATCGACCACGAAATCCTTGCGCAGGACCGGCGCGGTCTGTGCGTCCCGCACGATCTCCAGGTCGTCCAGCGCGCCGCCGAAATGGTCCGGCTCCGTCAGCACGGAAATCGCCGCGGCGCCGGCCTCGGCATAGCGCCGGGCGGTGGCGCCGGCATCGGCGCCGGCCGCCAGCGCGCCCGCAGAGGGCGATCGGCGTTTGACTTCGGCGATCACGCCCAGGCCCGGCGCGCGCAGCGCCCCGGCGAAATCGCGGAAGGCCGGCGCCAGGGGCAGCCGGTCGAGCAGCGCCTCGAGCGGCGTCTCGCGTTTCGCGGCGGCGACCGCCTCGCGCCGCGCTTCCAGGATCGGTGTCAGCCGGTTCATGCGGCGACCGCCTGCGGCTCGGCGGTATAGCTGACGCGGGCCAGCGTCGCCGCCGCGTCGCCGCTGTCGACGGTCCGGGCCGCGAGTTCCGCGCCGTCCTTCAGGCTGCCGGCGGCCCCGGCGGCATAGAGCGCGGCAGCCGCGTTCAGCAGGATCCCGGTGCGGGCCGGAACATCCCTGCCTTCCAGGACGGTGCGGATGATCCGCGCGTTGAACGCCGGATCGCCGCCGCGCACGGAATCGACCGGCCGTTCCGCAAGGCCGAAATCCGCCGGGGAGACCATACGTTCCGTCAGGGCGCCTCCGCTCACTTCGACCAGGCGGGTCCGGCCCGCTGGCGCAATCTCGTCGAGGCCGCATTCGGCCGAAATAACGAGGGCCCGCTCAACTCCCAGACGTAACAGCGCCTCCGCCATGAAGCGGGTACGGGAGGGATGGAAAACGCCCACGACTTGCGTCGGCACTCGCGCCGGGTTGGTGAGCGGGCCCAGCAGGTTGAACAGCGTCGAAACCCCCAGCGCCTTGCGGACCGGGGCGACGCTCTTCATGGCGGGATGATAGTGCGGGGCGAACAGGAAGCTGAAGTTGCTGTCCCGTATCGCCGCCGCGGCTCCCTGAGGTGACAGTCCCGTGGGAACGCCGAGCGCATCGAGCACATCGGCGCTGCCGCACCGGGACGAGACGGACCGGTTGCCGTGCTTGGCGACCGGCACGCCGGCCGCCGCCGCGACCAGGGCGGCGGCGGTCGACAGGTTGATCGAGCCGAACCGGTCGCCGCCCGTGCCGGCGGTGCACAGCACGGGGCGGACCGTATCGGGCAGGCGCACCGCGCGCTCGCGGAACGCCATCGCGGCGCCGACCAGCTCGTCGACGGTCTCGCCCTTGACCCTGAGGGCCATGAGGAAACCGGCGATCTGCGCGGGCTCGCAATCGTGATCGACGAAGGCGCCGACCGCCGTCGCCATTTCGTCGGCGGTCAGGTCTTCGCGGCGGGCGATCTTTTCGAGAATGTCGTTCAACATGGCGGCGGTTCTCTTCGGTGTCTGGCCGATGTCTGGCCGGTGTCTGGTTGCGGAACGTCGTTTCGGAAAAGCAAAGGGGCCCGCCAGCGGTTTCTGGCGGGCCCCTTGGAAAGTCTGATAGGCCGGTTTGCGGAAAGGATCGGTTCAGTCGATCAGGCGCGCACCCCGGCCGGGCCCTGCGAGCAGCGCCACCACCACATGGCAACCGCCGCGCCGGCGGGCGCGGTCACGATATTGCCGAACGGGGTGCGGGGCTGGTTCACAGCGGGTCCCTTGGATTGAACGCTCGATTACGGCTTCTAGCGGCGCGTCTTCGGGCTGTCAAGTCACCGAATGGTGAGCCGCGCGCCCGCCAACCCTTCCGCCAGGCCCGCTACGACATCGCCGACGGCGTCGGCGGCGGCGCGGCCGGTGCGGCTGGCGGCGAGCGCCGTTTCGAGGGCGTCGACCACGACCGTTCCGACCGCGACGGCGTCTGCGAAGCCGCCGACCGCCGTCGCCATCGCCGGAGTCCGGACGCCGAAGCCGGCGACGACGGGCAGCCCGGTCGTCCGGCGCACGGTACCGGCCCGCGCGGCGAGTGCGGCGACCGCGGGCGGCATGCCGCCGGTCGGGCCGTCCGACGCCACGCAGTAGACGAAGCCGCTGCGCGCCCAGGCCGGGCCGGGCGGCGAACGGGCGTCGTCGTCGCTGGCGACGATCTGGATGAAGGCGACGCCCCGCTCGCGTGCGAGTTGCGACCAGGCGATGCGCTCCGGCGGTCCGGCGTCGACGATCAGCAGCCCGTCGGCGCCGGCATTCGCCAGCGCATCCAGGTAGGGCGCCGGCCCGGCCGAGCGGAATTCGGCGGCGTAGCCCATCAGGATCAGCGGCACATCGGGGTCCCGGCCGCGCAGCCGCGCCGCCTGGGTGAGCGCATCCAGCGAGCCGGCGCCCGCTGCGGCGGCCCGCGCGTGGGCGCGGCGGATGACCGGCCCGTCCATATCCGGTTCCCGCCCCGGGATGCCGATCTCGATCAGGTCCCCGCCACGTCGGCGCAGCGCGTCGAACACGAGGTCCGCCGTCGCCGCGTCCGGATCGCCGGCGACCGCAAAGGGCGTGAGGCCCGGACGTCCGGCCCGGGCCAGCAGGTCGAAGCGGCGCCGGAGCCGTTCGCTCATCGGGCCGCCAGCTCCGGCCGGTCGCGGAAATGGTCGAGCGCTTCGGGATTGGCGAGCGCTTCGCGGTTCCTGACCGGGCGGCCGTGGACGATGTCGCGCACCGCCAGTTCGACGATCTTGCCGCTCTTGGTGCGCGGGATGTCCGGCACCGCGGCGATGCGGGCGGGGACATGGCGGGGCGAGGCGCCTGCCCGGATGACGGCCCGGATTTTCTTCTCCAGGTTTTCGCTCAGCACATTGCCGTCCTTCAGGACGACGAACAGGACGACGCGGGTGTCGTTGTCCCAGTCCTGGCCGATCACGATGGCTTCCTGGATTTCGCCGAGCCGTTCCACCTGGCGGTAGATTTCAGCCGTGCCGATGCGCACCCCGCCGGAATTCAGCGTCGCGTCGGAGCGGCCGAAAAAGACCATGCCGCCGGTTTCGGTCCACTGCACCCAGTCGCCGTGGCGCCAGACATTCGGGTAATCGGCATAGTAGGCGTTGAAATATTTCTCGCCGCTGTCGTCGCCCCAGAAGCCGAGCGGCATGGACGGGAAGGACCGGGTGCAAACCAGTTCGCCCTTCTCGCCGACCACCGGATTACCCGCCGCGTCGAACACGTCCATCTTCATGGCAAGGCACGGCGCTTGCAGTTCGCCGCGGTAGACCGGCGCAAGCGGGTTCGTCCCGACGAAGCAGCCGAGCAGATCGGTTCCGCCGGACATCGAGGAGAGATGCACATCGGCTTTGACATGCTCGTAAATGTAGTCGAAGCCCTCCGGCACCAGCACGGAACCGGTCGATGCGATCGACTCGATGCTGGAGAGATCGTGCGTTTCGATCGGCCTGAGGCCGGCCTTGTTGCAGGCGTCGATGAACTTGGCCGAGGTGCCGAACAGGGTGATCTTCGCGTCGTCGGCGAAGTCGAACAGCACGTTGCCGTCCAGATAGAAGGGCGAACCGTCGTAAAGCACGATTGTCGCCTCCGCGGCCAGCGCGCCGACGACCCAGTTCCACATCATCCAGCCGCAGGTGGTGAACCAGAACACCCGGTCGCCCGGCTTCACGTCCGAATGGAGGCGATGCTCCTTGGAGTGGGTCAGGATGGCCGGGCCGACGCCGTGGACGATGCATTTCGGCGCGCCGGTCGTGCCGGAGGAATAGAGGATATAGAGCGGATCGTTGAAGCCGACGCGGGTGAACTCGATCCCGCCCGGCGCGTGCGGCGCTAGGTACTCGTCGAGCGACACGGCGTGCGGGACCGCCGAAACGTCCGGCGCCGGATCGACATAGGGCACGACCAGCACCCGCTCGAGGGACGGCATGCCCGCTGCGATCGCGGGCAGCTTGTCGAGGCAGGGCTGAACCTTGCCGTTATAGGTGTAGGCGTCGGCGGCAATCAGGACTTTGGGCGAAACCTGGCCGAAACGGTCGAGCACGCCCTGGATGCCGAAGTCCGGCGACGCCGAGGTGAAAACGCAGCCGATGCTGGCCGCCGCCAGCATGGCGACGACGGTCTCCGGCACATTCGGCATGTAGGCCGCGACCCGGTCGCCCGCGGTCAGGCCTTCGGCGCGGAAGGCCCGGGCGAGGCGCGATACCGCGTCGTGAAGCTCGCGCCAGGTCATGTCCCGGCGCACCCCGTGTTCGCCGCGGAAGATAATGGCCGGCGTGTCGTCGCGCCGGCGCAGCAGGTTTTCGGCGAAGTTCGCCCGTCCGTCCGGGAAGAAGCGGGCGCCGGGCATCTTCTCCCGGTCGGCGACGACCCGCCCGCCCGGCTCGCCGACGACGTCGCAGAATTCCCAGATCGTCGTCCAGAATTTCTCCGGCTCGTTGACCGACCAGGCGTGCAGGCCGGCATAGTCGGAAAAATTCGTGCCCCAGCGGTCGGTCGCCGCCTGCATGAAAGCCGTCATGTTCGCGGCGTCGATGCGTTCCCGGCCCGGCTGCCACATCATCCGGCTGGCCATGGATCTCCTCCGGTCCTGTCCCTCTCCGCCGACAGATAGCGGATTGCCCGCCCCGCCGGAAAGTCCTGCGTGCCATGCGCGGGCTGCGGGTGCCAAAGCGCGGGGAGCGCCTATATGGCCGGCCATGCCGGAACCCGCCTACCCCTCCGAAGCGCGTCATATCGCGTTTCGGGCGCCCGAACCCAATTTCGTTCTCGCCGTAACCCTGATGATCGTAAGCTCGGCCTTCTTCGCCGCCATGGCCGGGCTGATCCGCTACGGTTCCGAGAGCCTGCACCCCTTTCAGCTGGCGTTCCTGCGCAGCGCGTTCGGGCTTCTGTTCATGCTGCCCTGGCTGATGCGCTCGGGGCTGGGCATACTCAGGACGCGCCGGTTCGGCCTGTTTTCGGTGCGCGGCCTGACCTCGGCCGCAGCGATGTTCGCCTTTTTCTGGGCGCTGTCCCAGATGCAGTTGGCCGATGCCGTCGCGCTCAGTTTCACAGCGCCCCTCTTCGTGACGATCCTGGCGGTGATCTTTCTTCACGAAGTGGTGCGGGCGCGCCGCTGGACGGCCGTCGCCGTCGGCTTCATCGGCGCCATGATCATCTTGCGGCCGGGCGGGGACGCGATCGCCTGGCCGGCGCTGGCGGTCCTGTTCTCGACCCTGATGATGGCCGCCTCCATCATCTGCATCAAGCTGCTGTCGCGCACCGAATCGGTGAATGCGATCTATTTCTGGATGGTGCTGTTTCTGGTGCCGATCACCTTCGTCCCCGCCGTTATCGTCTGGCAGGACCCGACATGGGAGCAGCTCGCGGTCGGCGCCGCAATCGGCTTCGCCGGCACGGTCGGACATCTTCTGGTGACCCGGGCGTTCGGGTTGGCCGATACCTCGGCGCTCATGCCGTTCGATTTCGCCCGGCTGATCTTCTCCGCGATCGTCGGCTTTCTCTTTTTCAGCCAGGTGCCGGATATCTGGACCGGGATCGGCGCGACGGTCATTGCCGCGGCCGGGTTCTATATCGCCCACCGCGAGGCCCGCGCGGCGCGGTCGAACGGGGCGGCAGGAAGCGCCGCGGACCTCTAGCCCGGACGGCCCGGTGCAATCCCGGCCCGTGCCCGGGCATCGGCGAACCGGATACCTTCCGTCGCATTGTTGGGATTCCGGCCCGCCCATAGCTTCGCCCGCGCGTTTGCCTTTTCCCCCTACCGGAGACCTGCCGATGCCCCGCGACGAGCGGCCCGAAGACCGCGGTCCGGCCTATGCGCCCGTGACCAGCGCCGAACTCCACGGCTACCACTTCGAGGACCTCGAAGTCGGCATGACCGCCGTTTACTCGCGCACCGTCACCGAAGCGGACATCGCCAATTTTTCGGCCGTCTCCGGCGATATCAACCCGGTGCATCTTTCCGACCAATTCGGCCGCGACGGCATGTTCGCCGGCCGCATTGCGCACGGGATGCTCTCGGCCAGCTTCATTTCCGCGGTCATCGCCAACAAGCTGCCGGGACCGGGCGCGATCTATATGGGCCAATCGCTCAAATTCATGGCGCCGGTGCGCGCGGGCGACACGGTGAATACCCGCCTCACCGTCCGCGAACTCAACGACGAGAAACAGCGCGCGATTCTGGACACGATCTGCATGGTCGAAGGCGAGCCGGTGATCGAAGGGGAAGCGATGGTCAAGGTGCCGTCGCGCGACGGCTGACCGGCCGCGCAATGCGGCTGATCCGGACATGGCGGGAGGTTCCGGCCGATGCGGCCGGTGCCGCTGTCGCGATCGGCAATTTCGACGGCGTGCATGAAGGGCACCGCGCGGTCGTCGGTGCGGCCGTCGAGGCCGCCCGGACCGCAGGGGCGCCGGCCGGCGTGCTGACCTTCGAGCCGCACCCGCGCACCTGGTTTCGGCCCGGGCAGCCGCCCTTCCGGCTGACGCCGCTGCGCTCCAAGGTGCGCCAGCTCGAAGCGCTCGGCGTCGACCTGCTCTTCGTCCTGCCGTTCGACGAAGCGATGGCCGGCCGGACCGCCGAAGCTTTCGTCGACGACATCCTGGTCGGCGGCCTCGGTGTCGGCCGGGTTGTCGTGGGCTACGATTTCGTCTTCGGCAAGGGCCGGAGCGGGTCGGTTGCGACCCTGGAGGGCTACCGCGCTGCCGGCCGCTTCGGCCTGACCGTCGTTCCGGCCGTCGACGACGAAACCGGCGGGAGCTATTCGTCGACCCGGATCAGGCAGGCGCTGCGCGACGGCGACCCGGCGACCGCCGCGGCCCTGCTCGGCCGCTACTGGGAGATCGAGGGCCATGTCCTGCCGGGCGACCGGCGCGGGCGCACCATCGGCTTTCCGACGGCGAACCTGGATATCAGCGATTACCTGCGCCCGCGCTTCGGGGTCTACGCCGTCCTGATCGCGCTGGACGAGCCCGGCGGCGGCCCGCCGGTCTGGCTGCCGGGCGTGGCCAATCTGGGCAAGCGCCCGACCATCGGCGATGACAAGGTTCTGCTCGAAGTCAACATCTTCGATTTCGACCGGGAAATTTACGGCCGGCTCGCCAGGGTGCGTTTCGTGGATTATGTCAGGCCGGAACGGAAATTCGAGGGACTGGACGCCTTGAAAGCACAGATCGCGAAGGATGCGGCGGCGGCGCGCCGAATTATCGCCGCCCTCCCGGCGGGGCGCTAGACACGCCGGGTCCGTTCCGCCGTTCCCGTATCACACCGGGCATTGCCTGCCCGGCGCCTCCCCGGAAATCACCGATGACCGTCGACTACCGAGACACGATTTTCCTGCCGCAAACCGACTTTCCCATGCGTGCCGGCCTGCCGAAAAAGGAGCCGGAAATCCAGAAGCGCTGGGAAGACGAGGACCTGTACGGCCAGCTGCGCCGGGCGAGCGCGGGTCGGGAAAAATTCATCCTGCACGACGGGCCGCCCTACGCCAACGGCAACATCCATATCGGCACCGGGCTCAACAAGATCCTCAAGGATCTCATCAACCGGACCCGGCAGATGCTGGGCAAGGACGCGAATTACGTTCCCGGCTGGGACTGCCACGGCCTGCCCATCGAGTGGAAGATCGAAGAGCAGTACCGCGCCAAGGGCCGGGACCGAAGCGCCGTGCCGATCAACGATTTCCGGCGCGAATGCCGCGAATTCGCCGAGCACTGGATCGAGATCCAGCGCGAGGAGTTCAAGCGCCTCGGCGTGATCGGCCGCTGGGACGATCCCTACCTGACGATGACGTTCGACTCGGAGGCGCTGATCGCGGCCGAGCTGATGAAGTTCGCCGCCGGCGGCAAGCTCTATCGCGGCTCGAAGCCGGTCATGTGGTCGGTCGTCGAGGGCACCGCGCTCGCCGAAGCGGAAGTCGAATATCTCGACCACGAATCCGACACGATCTGGGCGAAGTTCCCGGTTGCCGCCGGACCGGACGGACTGGCCGGCGCTTCGGTCGTCATCTGGACGACGACGCCCTGGACGATCCCCGGCAACCGGGCGGTCTGTTATTCCGGCCGCCTGCCCTACGGACTGTACAAGGTGACTGCGGCGCCCGACGGCAACTGGGCGAAGGCCGGCGACCGGCTGATCCTGGCCGACGCGCTGGCCGGCGACGTCCTGGGCGCCGCGCGCGTCGAAGGCTACGAGAGGCTGCGGGCCGTCGGTGCGGACGATTTCGAGGCGGCGGTCTGCGCCCATCCGCTGCGCGACGCCGGCCTCGACGGGTACGGGTTCGATGTGCCCCTGCTGGCCGGCGACCATGTCACCGACGATGCCGGCACCGGCTTCGTCCACACCGCGCCGGGGCACGGCCGGGAGGATTTCGAGATCTGGACCGCCGGCGAAGCCGGGCTCAAGGCGAAGGGCATCGAAACGGCCATTCCCTTCACCGTCGGCCCCGACGGCGCATTCACCGAAGACGCACCCGGCTTCACCGGCGAATTCGTCATTACCGAAAAGGGGAAGAAGGGCGGCGCCAACAAGGCGGTGATCGCAGCCCTCGCCGAAGCCGACGCCCTGATCGCGCGCGGCCGGCTGAAGCACCAGTATCCCCATTCCTGGCGCTCGAAAAAGCCGGTCATCTTCCGCAACACGCCGCAATGGTTCATCGGCATGGGCGACGGCGAGCCCGAAGGTCTGCGCAAGACCGCGCTCGACGCTATCGACGCAACCCGCTTCTTCCCGGCGACGGGCCGGAACCGCCTGTACGCCATGATCGAGCAGCGGCCGGACTGGGTAATCTCGCGCCAGCGCGCCTGGGGCGTGCCGATCGCCGTGTTCGCCGATCCGGCGACCGGCGAGGTGCTGAACGACCCGGCGGTCAACGAGCGCATTATCGAAGCCTTCCGCGAGGAAAGCTCCGACGCCTGGTTCATGGACGGCGCACGCGCGCGCTTCCTCGGCGAGGCGCACCGGGACGGCCCGTGGGAAAAGGTCGACGATATCCTCGACGTCTGGTTCGAGAGCGGCTGCACCCACGCCTTCTGCCTGGAGCAGGAGCCGGGCGAGCTGGTCTGGCCGGCCTCGCTCTATCTCGAAGGCTCGGACCAGCATCGCGGCTGGTTCCATTCCTCCCTGCTCGAATCCTGCGGCACCCGCGGCCGGGCGCCCTATGACGCCGTGCTGACCCACGGCTTCGTCACGGACGAGGAAGGGCGCAAGATGTCCAAGTCTCTGGGCAACGTCACGGCGCCCCAGGAAATCTGCGACCGGTACGGCGCCGATATCCTGCGCCTGTGGGTCGTCGCCTCGGACTATTCCGAAGACCTGCGCATCGGGCCGGAGATCGTCAAACAACAGGCCGACACCTACCGCCGGCTGCGCAACACGCTGCGCTTCATCCTCGGCAATGTGGCCGGTTTCTCGGACGAAGAGAAGGTTGCGCCGGCCGACATGCCGGAGCTGGAGCGCTGGGTGCTGCACCGGTTGCACGCGCTGGACCGCGAATTGCGCAAGGCCTGCGACGCCTTCGAGTTCCACGGCTTCTACGCCGCCCTGCACCATTTCTGCGCCACCGAACTGTCGGCCTTCTATCTCGATATCCGCAAGGACGCGCTCTATTGCGACCGGCCGGATGCGCTGAGGCGGCGGGCGGCGCGCACGGTGCTGGACATCCTGTTCGACTGCCTGACCGCCTGGCTCGCGCCGGTGATCTGCTTTACCGCAGAGGAAGCCTGGACGGCGCGCCACGGCGACGATGCCGGCAGCGTTCATCTGCGGACCTTCCCGGACATTCCGGCGGACTGGCGGGACGATGCCCTGGCGAAGAAATGGTCGAAGATCCGCGCCCTGCGCCGCGTCGTGACCGGCGCGCTGGAGGAAGAGCGGGCGGCCAAGCGGATCGGCTCGAGCCTCGACGCCGCCCCTTCGGTGGAAGCGACGCCGGACTATGTCGAGGCCATGAACGGCGTCGACCTTGCCGAAATCGCCATCACCTCGGCGGCCACGCTCGTTGCGAGCGCCGATCCGCGGGGCGCATTCGCCATGCCCGAAGTCGCCGGTGTGGCGGTGACGCCGGCGCCGGCCGAACATCCGAAATGCGCCCGGTGCTGGAAAAAACTGCCGGATGTGGGCGCCGACCCGGACGTGCCGGATACCTGCGGCCGCTGCGCCGATGCGGTCCGGGCCCGGCGCTGAAACACGGGCATGGCCGCCCGGCGATACGGCTTCGTCGCGGGCCTCGGCGCCCTGATCCTGGCGCTCGATCAGGCCAGCAAGGCCTGGGTGCTCGGCGCGCTCGATGCGGCCCGCCCGGCGATCGAGGTCACCTCGTTCCTTAATGTCGTCCTGGTCTGGAACCGGGGCGTCAGCTTCGGGCTGTTCGACCGCGAATCGGACTGGCAACCCTGGCTGCTCGTCGGCCTGAGCCTGGTCATCGTGGCCGGCCTGCTGGTCTGGCTCCGTACGGCGCGCGGCCGCTGGACGACGCTGGCGATCGCCCTGGTCGCCGGCGGCGCCATCGGCAATGCGGTGGACCGGGCGCGGCTGGGCGCCGTGGTGGATTTCATCGATTTCCATGCCGGCGGCTGGCATTTCGCGGCCTTCAACGTGGCGGACGCGGCGATCACCTGCGGCGTCGCGGTATTGTTGGCCGTTTCCTTGTTCGGTGGCCGGAGGAACGCTACATAACCGCGACGTCCGGTCGGCGACGGTTTCCGGCGATCTGCTGTGGGGATGAAGGCGATGACGAAATCGGTAAGGTCCGGGCGGCGGGTTGCGGTCCTTGCGTCCGTTCTGGCGGCGGCGCTGGCGCTCAGCGGATGCAGTTTTCTCGACGACGTCCTCAAAGGCACCAATCCGATCGCGAAGGAACTCGACAAGACGGCCCGCAAGGGCGTGACCGAGCCTCCGGACCGGTCACTGTCGATTCCGCCGGGCTATTCGCTGCTGCCGCCGGTCGATGCGGCCGGAAGGGGCAGCGCGCCGGGCGCCGCACCGGGCGGCAGGAGCGGCGGCGCCAACGCCGCCGGAGCCCCGGCTTCGAAGAAGATCGACCTCGGCGCCGCCAGGGGCGGCGAAGCGGTGACCCGCGAGACCGTCGTCACGAACCGCGGGGCCGTCAGGGAAGGAAATCCGGGCAAGGGCGAACAGGCGCCGTCGAACCCACCCGCGAAGAAGAACTGACCGCCGTTCGGCGCAGCCGGCCTTCCGACGCACGCCGGATCCGCGGCGCCTGTTCCGGCAATGCAGCGGGCCTTGCCATATCCCGGCCACAAGTTGCAGCGATGAAGGGCGCACAAGGCGTCGGACGGGCGGCCTGCCGCGCGACCGGCCCGGCGAGCGATTGCAGGAGAATGCCGTGTTCAGTGGAAGAATGGCGCGTCGCATACCGCGGCCGGGGCCGGCCCTCGCCGCTCTGCTTCTGATCTGCGGCGCGGCCGCATCCGCATCCGGCGACCCGGCGGCCGCCCAGGAGCCGCAGCGCCGGGGCCTGTTCGATGCCGAGACCTTCACCCTGAAGAACGGCCTGCGCGGGGTCGTCATCGTCAACCGGCGGGCGCCGGTCGCGCTCCACATGCTCTGGTACAGAGCCGGCGCCATCGACGAGCCGGCCGGCAAGTCGGGTATCGCCCATTTCCTCGAACACCTGCTGTTCAAGGCTACGAAAACCCTGAAGTCCGGCGAATTTTCCAGGATCGTCGCCGCCAACGGCGGCCGGGAAAACGCCTTCACCAGCTGGGATTACACCGGCTATTTCCAGTTCGTCGCCAGGGACCGCCTGCCCCGGATGATGGAGATCGAGGCGGACCGCATGGCGAATCTCGTGCTGTCGGAAGAGGACGTCCGCCAGGAACGGCAGGTCATCCTCGAGGAACGGCGGTCGCGCATCGAAGGCCGGCCGTCGTCGATCCTGTGGGAGCAGGCGCGCCGCGCCCTCTATCTCAACCATCGCTACGGCCGCCCGATCATCGGCTGGATGCACGAAATGGAACAGCTGTCGCGCCGGGACGCGCTCGATTTCTACAAGAAGTATTACCGCCCGAACAACGCGGTCCTGGTCGTTGCCGGCGATGTCGACCCGGCTGAGGTGCGCCGCCTGGCGGAGAAATATTACGGCCCCGTGGCGCGGGCGAAGGCGCCGCCGCGCCGCAAGCTGCTGGAGCCGCCGCAACGCGCGGAGCGCCGGGTGATCTACCGCGATGCCCGGGTGCGCCGGCCGTCGTTCGGCCGGATGTATTTCGCGCCCGGCTACAACAGCAGCGGCGCGGAGCACGCCTACGCCCTGCAGGTGCTGGCCCGGCTGCTCGGCGCGTCGTCGACCAGCCTGCTTTACCGGAGCCTCGTGGTGCGCCGGAAGCTGGCAACCGCCGCCGGCGCCGATTATGGCGCGAGCCGGCGCGGCCCGTCCGACTTCTATGTCTATGCGTCGCCGCGGCCCGGCGTCGGCATCGATGCGCTCGAAAAAGCTGTCGATGCCGAACTGGACAAAGTCCTGAAGCACGGCGTCTCCAGGGAAGATGTCGAAGCGGCGAAGCAGCAATTGCAGGATATGGCGGTCTTCGCCCGCGACAGTCTGCGGACCGGCGCCCACGCCATCGCGACGGCGCTGATCGCCGGGCGCACGGTCCGGGACGTCGAGCAATGGCCGGAGCGGATCGGCGCCGTGACGGTCGACCGGGTCAACGCGGCGGCGCGTTATGTCCTGCAGCGGCGGAAATCCGTCACCGCCCTTCTGCTGCCGGACCGGTCCGGCGAAACGAAGAAGGCCGAGGTGCAAAAACGATGACGGTCCTCCAGCGCATCGCCGGGCCGGTTGCGGCGTTCGCGGCCGGCGCGCTCGCCCTGTTCGCCGTCTCCGCCGCATCGGCGGCCGTCGAGGTCCGCAAGGTCGTCAGCCCGTCGGGCATCGTCGCGTGGCTGGTCGAGGACCGCAGCAATCCGATCGTCTCCGTGAGTTTCGGGTTCCGCGCCGGCGGGTCCTACGACCCCCCCGGCAAGGAAGGGCTGGCCGAGCTCGCGTCCATCCTGCTGGACGAAGGAGCCGGGCCGATGGATGCGCTGGCCTTCCAGAAAAGGCTCGAAAGGCTGTCGATCCGGTTGGAGTTCGAGGTCGGCCGCGACCAGTTCCACGGCACGCTCAGAACCTTGAGCCGCAACCGCGACGCGGCGTTCGAGATGGTCGGCCTGGCGCTCTCCCGGCCGCGCTTCGACGCCGACGCAGTGGAGCGCATGCGCGCCGGCCTGCTGTCGAACTATCTGCGCAACAGCCGGCGGCCGCGCTACCTTGCGCGCCGCACCTTCTGGTCTTCGGCCTATCCGGACCACCCCTACGGCCGCCCGGTTTCCGGCACCGACAAGAGCCTCGGCGCGATCTCCCGGGCCGACCTGCAGCGCTTCGTCGCCGACAATTTCACCCGGGACAACCTGTTCGTCGGCGTCGTCGGCGACGTGACGCCGGCCCGGCTGGCTGTGCTGCTCGACAAGGCGTTCGGCGGCCTGCCCGCGCAACAGCAGGCGCGTCCGGTGCCGGCCGCCGCGCCGAAGCTGCCGGGCGGGGTCTCGGTCAGGCAGTTCGATACGCCGCAGAGCGTCGTCATATTCGGCCAGCCGGGCCTGCCGCGCCGGCATCCGGATTACTACGCGGCCTATATCCTGAACCATATTCTGGGCGGCGGCGGCTTTACATCCCGGCTCTACCTCGAAATCCGGGAGAAGCGCGGCCTGGCCTATTCGGTCTACTCCTATCTCTGGCCGATGCGGCGCACGGCCCTGATGCTCGGCGGCGTGGCGACCCAGAATGCGCGGGTTGCCGAATCGGTCGCGATTGTCCGGGCGGAATGGGCTCGCATGGCGGAAGGGGGACCGAGCGCCGAAGAACTGGAAGCGGCCAAGAAATTCCTGACCGGCAGTTATCCGCTGCGCTTCTCAAGCTCCTCGCGGATCGCGGACATGCTGGTCGGTCTGCAGTTCGAGGGTCTTGAGCCGGATTATTTCGCCAAGCGGAACGGCTATATCGAAAAGGTGACTCTGGCGGACGTCCGGCGGGTGGCGAAAGGCCTGCTGAAGCCGGACCGGCTGACCTTCGTCATTGTCGGCAAGCCGGCCGGCCTGTAAGCACGCACGGTCGAACACCATCGTGCCGGCCGGCGCCGGCCCGGACCCGGCCGAACGCCATGACCTCCCTCTATTCGCAGGATATTTCCGGGATCTTTCCGGCGTCTTCCGGGGCCGGCGGCCTGTCGCAGAGCGCCTTCGACGCCGCGTGCAGCGACGCCTGGATCGCCTTGCAGCGGATTTGCGACGAGCACGCGACCGGCGCCGCGCTGATGCGGCACGCCTTCCGTGGCGACGACTTGCCGGAGATCGAAACCGCGGCGCGGAATCTGGCAGCCGGCGCGTCGCGAATTTTCCTGATCGGCACCGGCGGCTCTTCTCTCGGGGCCCGGACCCTGTGCGCGACCGCGCCGGCGGGCCGGACGGCGTTCATCGAAAATGCCGATCCTGAAACCGTGGACCGAGCGGGCGGAGCGGAAATTGCCGACAGCGCCTTCCTCGCCGTCTCGAAATCCGGCGCTACAGCCGAGACCCTGGCGGTCTTCGCGCTGTATTGGGCGAAGGCGGAGCAGACGCTGGGCCCGGCCGAAGCGGCGGCGCGTTTCCTCGTCGTCACCGGGCCGCAGGAGTCGCCGCTGCGCCGGCTCGCCCGGCGGCACGGCATCGGAATTCTGGACCACGAGCCGGATGTCGTTGGCCGCATGGCCATCCTCGCCAATATCGGTCTGCTGCCGGCCGCGATAGACGGCGTCGACGTTCGCGCGGTGCGGGCCGGCGCGCGCAGTGTTGCGGAGCAGGCGCTAAGCGCGCCAACCGCGGCGGACTGCCCGCCGGCGCTGGGTGCGGCGATGCAGGTGGCGCTCATGCGCGAGCAGGGCGCGCGCGCCAGCATCCTGATGCCCTATGCCGACCGGCTGGCGGAATTTTCCTTGTGGTACTGCCAGCTCTGGGCGGAGAGCCTGGGCAAGGCGGGCTGCGGCAGCATGCCCTATCCGGCGCTCGGCATGGTCGACCAGCACAGCCAGCTCCAGTTCTGGCTGGATGGCCCGCCGATCGGCGTCTACACGATCGTCGACCTGCCGCCTGCCGATGTGCCGCCGCTGCATTTCGACGAACCCGGCCTGGACTGGCTGGACGGCCGGACCCTCGGCGAGCTCATGGCGGCTGCAGCGCAGTCAACCGCCCGGCTTCTGGCGCAAAACGGCCGTCCGGTGCGGCGGATCCGGCTCTCCGCGACGCGCGTCGACGGCGAGGCCGTCGGCGCGCTGGCGATGCATTTCATGCTGGAGACGGCGCTCGCCGGATACATGCTGGGAGTCGATCCGTACAGCCAGCCCGCGGTTGACGCCGGAAAGGCGCTGATGCGCGATTTCCTCTCGAAATCCGGGGAGAGATGATTTACATTATCTGGTGAATGATTCGTCTCCTTCCACCAGATGTTGTCAACCGCATTGCGGCGGGCGAAGTGATCGAGCGTCCGGCGGCGGTCGTCAAGGAACTGGTCGAGAATGCGATCGACGCCGGCGCGCGCAAGATCGACGCGATCGTGCGCAACGGCGGCCGGAGCTATATCGCCGTGACCGACGACGGCTGCGGCATGGGGCGCAAGGCGCTGTCGCTTGCGGTGGAGCGGCACGCCACCAGCAAGCTGCCGGACGACGACCTCGTCAACATTTCGACCCTCGGCTTCCGCGGCGAGGCCCTGCCTTCGATCGGCGCGGTCAGCCGGCTCAAGATCACGACCCGGGAAGCGGCATCCGATACGGGCTGGTCGATCCACATCCAGGGCGGTCTGCGCGGCATCCCCGGGCCGGCGCCCATGCCCGGCGGGACCAAGGTCGAGGTCTTCGACCTGTTCTACGCCACGCCGGCGCGGCTCAAATTCCTCAAGAGCGGGCGCAGCGAGCAGCAGGCGGTGTGCGATACCGTCAACCGGTTGGCGATGGCGCATCCGGAGATCGGTTTCACCCTGCGCGGCGACGGCGAACGCCCGCTGGCCGCGCTGCCGGTCAACACCGGGGACATGTTCGACATCCGGCTGGCGCGCCTTTCGGCCATTCTGGGCAGGGACTTCGCCGACAATGCCGTGCGCGTCGACGCTGTGCGCGACACCATGCGGCTGACCGGCCATATCGGCGTGCCGACCCTGCACCGGGGCACCGCGCGCCACCAGTTCCTGTTCGTCAACGGGAGGCCCGTCAAGGACCGCCTGATGACCGGAGCCGTCCGCGGCGCCTATCGGGATTTCCTGGCGCGCGACCGCCATCCCGTCGTCGCCCTGTTCCTCGATATTTCGCCGGACGAGGTGGACGTCAATGTCCATCCGGCGAAGGCGGAGGTCCGGTTCCGCGATTCGGGAGCGGTCCGCGGGATGATCGTCAGCGCCCTGCGCCACGCGCTGGCCGAAGCCGGCCACCGGGCATCGACGACCGTCGCGGATGCGGCGCTCGGCGCGTTCCGCCCGTCGAACGGCAGCGCCGCGCCGTCCCCCGCTCCGGACTACCCGGCCAACGGCACCCCCTTCGACGGCGATGGCCCGGCGTTCGGCGGCATGGCGGAAGCGGCGACAGCGTGGCAACGCCCGAACCCGCCGCACCGGCCGGCGATCGGGACATTCGACGGCATGACGGCGCCGTCGGCGCGCTTGGGCGACATCCCGGAGCCCGATGAATCCGCGTTCGATAACCCTCTCGGCGCCGCCCGGGCCCAGGTTCACCGCACCTATATCGTGTCCCAGACCGCCGACGGGATCGTGATCGTCGATCAGCACGCAGCCCATGAGCGGCTGGTCTACGAGGAAATGAAAAGGGCGCTCGCCAACGGCGGCGTTCACCGCCAGGGCCTGCTGATTCCGGAAGTCGTCGAACTCGAAGACGAGGCGGCCAATGCCCTGATCGCGCGGCGCGGCGATCTGGCGGAATTCGGGCTGGCGATCGAGAAATTCGGCGGCGGCGCCATCGTTGTGCGCGAATATCCGGCGCTGCTGGGCGACGGCGACATCCAGGGCCTGGTGCGCGACCTGGCCGACGAGATCGTCGAAATGGGCGGCGACTTTTCGCTCAAGGAGAAGCTGGACGAGGTGTGCGGCACGATCGCCTGCCACAGTTCCATCCGCGCCGGGCGGTCGATGAACGGCGACGAGATGAACGCGCTCCTGCGCCAGATGGAATCCACGCCCCACAGCGGCCAGTGCAATCACGGCCGCCCGACCTATGTCGAACTGAAGCTGGACGATCTCGAGCGGCTGTTCGGCCGGCGCTGATTCGTCAGACGGCGATGGCCGGCCAGCGATCCTGCCACGGTTGCGCCGTCTCCAGCTGCCCGGCGAGACGGAACAGGGTCGCCTCGTCGCCGTAGCGCCCGGCGAACTGCACGCCGACCGGCAATCCCGCATCGTTCCAGGCCAGCGGCACGGTCATCGCCGGCTGGCCGGTCACGTTGAACAGCGGTGTGTGCGAGCTGAACTGCGCGACGGCCTGGCGAGCCGACGGGCGGGTTTCCTCCGTCCAGACGAAGCTGCCCACCGGCAGGGGCGGCGCGGCGACGGTCGGCGTGAGCAGGATATCCCGGTCTTCGAAGAAACGGCCGACGATGCGGGCGATGCGCTGGGCGTCCTGGACGGCGCGCAGATAGTCGGCCGCGCCGACCTGCTGCGAGACTTCGTACATGCGCCAGGTCCAGGGCTCGAAATGCTCCGGCGCGGGCGCCCGTCCCAGGCGGCGCGACCAGTCCGCGACCGCCCAGCCGAACATGCCGGTCCACAGGTTGGAAAACAGTCGGGCGATCGCGTCCCAGTCGATCTCCGGTTCGGCATAATCGACACGGTGGCCGAGCGCTTTGCACAGCCGGGCCGCGCTCTCGACCGCAGCGACGCAATCCGAATGCACGGCGCAGCCGTTCATCGACCCGGTCATGACGGCGATCCTGAGCGCGCCCGGATCGGCGCCGACTTCCCGGACGAACGGCCGGTCCGGCGGCTGGGGGGTATACGGATCGCCGGCGGCGGCGCCGGCGGTCGCATCGAGGAGCGCCGCACTGTCCCGCACCGAGCGGCTGACGACATGTTCGTGGACGATGCCGTTGCCGATATCGCCGTAATGCGGCGCTAGCGAATTGCGCCCGCGCGTCGGCTTGAGGCCGAACAGGCCGCAGCAGGACGCGGGAATGCGGATCGAGCCGCCGCCGTCGTTGGCGTGGGCGACCGGCGTCAGGCCGGCCGCAACCGCCGCCGCCGAGCCGCCGCTGGAGCCGCCGGTCATGTGGCCGGTGTTCCAGGGGTTGCGCGCCGGGCCGAACAGTTCCGGCTCTGCGGTCGGCAGCAGGCCGAATTCGGACGTGTTGGTCTTGCCCAGCGTCACCAGCCCGGCGGCCCGGTAGCGGGCGACCAGCTCGCTGTCGCGATCCGGGACATGGCCCTCGAGAAACCGCGACCCCTCGGTCATCGGTTCGCCGGCGAATTCGGCGGCCAGGTCTTTCAGGAGAAATGGAACGCCGCGAAACGGTCCGTCCGGCAGATCGCCGGCAGCCGCCTGCCGGGCCTGCTCGAACATCGGATGGACGACGGCGTTCAGCGCCGGGTTGAGTCGTTCGATCCGGGCGATGGCGGCGTCGACGAGTTCGACGGCGCTCACCTCGCCCCGCCGGACGAGCGCCGCCTGGTCCGTTGCGTCCAGTTTCCAGAGATCCCCGAAGCCGGTCATGGCGGCCGGTCTACAGATGCGAGCCGCCGCCGTCGACCGTCAGCGACTGGCCTGTGAGAAAGCCGGTCTGGGGCGACGCCAGGAACAGGATGCAGCCGATCAGGTCGTCCGGCGTTTCCGTGCGCTTGAAACACTGGCTTTGGGCGAACGCCTTGAACCCCTCGGCGGTCGTCGTTTCGCGCGGGATTTCCGTCATGGTGGCGCCGGGTAATATGCAATTTACTGCAATGCCGAAACCGCCCAATTCCCGTGCCATCGAACGCGTCATGCCGATCACGGCAGACTTCGATGCAATATAATGCAGATATCGCTCGCGACCGCGGTTGACCGCGGCCGAGGAGACGTTGATGACCCGCCCCCAGCCGGCTGCGCGCATCGCCGGTACGACGGCCCGGGTCGCCAGCATGGTGCCGGTGACGTTGATGTCGAGCACCCGCCGCCACTCGTCGAGCGGTATCTCCCAGAACGGGCGCATCTTCAGGGTCGAGAAGATGGCCGCGCTGTTGAACAGAATGTCGATCCGCCCGCGGTCGCGCAGCGCGGTTTCGGTCATTGCCTCGACCGAGGCCGGGTCGGCGACATCGGTGGGCAGGGCGAGCGCGGCCGGTCCGATCTCGGCGGCGACCGCCGCCGCCTTGTCGGCGTTTACGTCGGCGATGACCGGCAGCGCGCCGCAGGCCGCAAACGCATGGGCCGCGGCCCGACCGATGCCCTGGCCGCCGCCCGTGACGATGGCGACGCGGCCTTCCAGCCCGCCGATCGGCGGGCTTCCCGGTTCAGGAACAGAAGCCACGGGCATTCAGCCAGTCGAGGCAGACATCGGCCGCTTCCTGCAATTTGTCCTGCTGGCCGAGATAGTAGTGGGTGGCGCCCTTTATGACCTTCATGGTTTTGTCGGCGCTGCCGGCGGCGGCGTAGATCATGCCGGTGTGGGGTTGCGGCACCGCATCGTCGGCCGAATTCTCGATCGCCAGCAGCGGAACCTTCACCGTGCGCACGCATTTCTCGCCATGGGCGTTGGTATCGTCCGGCGACCATTGGCTGAGCCAGGCGCGCAGGGTGGAGAAGCGGCCGATGCCGACCGGGCCGCTGTTCACCGTTTCCGGCACGCCCAGATAGCAGATGCCCGGTTCGCGGTCGTTCGGGTCCAGCGCCGGATCGAGGAAGCGCGGCTCAGCCATCGTCCGGTGGGTGATCAGGCTGCGTTCGACCTCATTGCCGCCGCGCTTCTTCAGGTCTTCGAGCATCTGGCGGGCGTACGCCGTCTTGCGGCGCATCCGGGCGAGCTGCGCGGCGCGGAAGCGGGCGATGAATCCGGCGCTGTAGGGCGGCCGGTTCGGATTCTCCGGATTGTAGAGGTCCAGTTCCGGATCGCGGTTGTCGGGATCGTTCTCGTCGCGCACCGAAGGATCGATCCAGTCGGTCAGCACCACCGCGCGCGACAGGTGCGCGGCCTGGAAAATGACGGCGTCGGCGGCGACCAGGCCGGCCGCCGTCAGGTCGTAGGGGTCGCCGGCCGGCGTGTGGGTGATCGTCGGGTTCTCGGCCTGGGACTGGTAGAACAGCGAGAGCGAGCCGCCGCCCGACCAGCCGACCAGCACGACCTTGTCGTAGCCCCATTCCTCTTTCGCGTGCCGGATCCAGGCGCCGAGATCGGCCGCGACCTTCTCCATGATGAGCGCCGTATCGTTCTTCGGATAGCGGCTGGCGGCGCACAGGACGTGGACGCCGTGGCGCGCCATGGCCCGCGGCATGGGCAGGAGCTGGAGCGTCGAAGCCGGATGCATGTAGACCAGCAGCGTGTCCGACGGCCGGCCCTCCGGCAGGAAGCGGATGCCTTCCAGGTTCACCCGGCCGTGGCTGCCGGCGAAGCCGTAAGTCTCGGTGAACTGGCTGGTCTCGTCATAGCCGATATGCGCCCATTCGGCCTGCCAGGTGAAGGTTTCGCGCGCCATCGGTCCCCCGCTTTCCGCCTCGTTCGATCCGCGCCATCCATGCCCCCGGCCGGCACGCGTGTAAAGGGCCGGCGGCGCGCCGTTTGGTTGCGGGGGCGGCACTTGAACAGGGTCGGGCCATCGGCTTTATAGACAGGTCTGCATTGCCGGGAGCCCGCCATGTACCGACCGTTCGACCTGACCGGGAAGGTCGCCCTCGTGACCGGCGGCAACGGCGGCATCGGCCTCGGCTTCTGCGCGGCGATGGCCCAGGCCGGCGCGGACATCTGCATCTGGGGCACCAACGCGGAGAAAAACGCGGCTGCCGCCGAACGGCTGGCGCCGACCGGCCGGAAAATCCGCACGCAGCAGGTCGACGTCTCGGACAGCGCAGCGGTCGACGCCGCCTTTGCCGAGGCGCTCGCGGAATTCGGCCGGGTCGACGGCGCGTTCGCCAATGCCGGCGTCACCGGCCGCAAGCGCAGCTTCTTCGAGATCGACGATGCCGAATGGCGGCGCGTCATGCAGGTCAATCTGGACGGCGTATTCTACACCCTGCGCGCGGCGGCCCGGCACATGGTGGAGCGGGCCGGGAAGGGCGATCCCGGCGGCCGGCTGGTCGCGACGGCGAGCCTGGCGGCGCTGTCCGGCGCGGCGCGCAACGAGCATTACGGCGCGACCAAGGGTGCGGTCGTCTCGATGATCCGGGCGATGGCGGTGGATTTCGCCCGCTACGGAATCACCGCCAACGCCATCCTGCCCGGCTGGATCGAGACCGACATGACCGAGACGCTGTTCGCCTGGGACCGCTTTGCGGAGGCCGCCCTGCCGCGCACGCCTGTGGGCCGCTGGGGCCGGCCGGAGGACTTCGGCGGCATCGCCGTCTACCTGATGAGCGACGCCTCGGCCTTCCACACCGGCGACAGCCACCTGATCGACGGCGGCTACTGGGTGTTCTAGAGCGCGCCGTCCGCAGGTCTGCGGATATCTCGTTTTTGAGCGGATATTCAAGTTATTTCTCCGCCATTTTCGCTGTTTTTTCGCAGTTTTCCGCCCCTTCTCCGTCCTCGACGCCGGTTTAGACAGACCGGTCTGTATTTCGATGTCTTTTTTTCGCCCGGAGCGCCGGAACCCCTTGGGAACGCTGGGAAATCGCGTTTCGGGAGTGCACGAAAACAATCTTGCAAGGAAATATTTCCATCTCCGCTCCGGGCCGTGCGCAAGCCGAACGAACGAAGAAAACCGTTACCCATGTAACCGGTTGCTCACCGGGCCTGTTTCGAACCGCCGGCTTCGCATAGACCTTGCGGCCCCGGACGCCGACCCCGCAAACCCCTTCCCGTCATTGCCGCCGGGTGCGCCTCCTCGCCGTCATTTCGACCGAAGCGGCGTCAGCCGCGTAGCGGAGAAATCCGCCCGGCGCCGGAGGCCGGCCGAAGGCTGAAACCCTGGGCGTCGGCGGCGCGCCGATCGGATTTCTCCGCTACGCCCCGGCCGGGGCTCCGGTCGAAATTGCCTGCCCTGAGCGTAGCCGAAGGGACGGGAAGCGGAGAGGCGGGCGCACTTTGGGCGTTGGCATGGATACATATAACGAACAAAATGGCGATGTCAAGAAATAATCTCGTATTTCGGAAAATATCTTTCCACGTCCCGATCCCGCGCCGCGGAGTACTCCGAGAAGCCCGGCCGGTACGGCGGGCGGACGACGGGGTAAGATGGGACGGTGACATGGGACTCGGCGCCGTCCCTGCTGCTACCATCCCCGCCATCCGCAACGGTGGGACGAGAGCCATGAACGAACTGCCCGATCCGGCTGCGATGAACCGGAGGGCCGCGGCGCTGGCGGAAATCCGCGACCTGGTCGGCGCGCGGGGCTGGATCGATTCGGCCGAGGGGATGGCGCCGCATCTCGAAGAACAGCGCGGCAATTTCACCGGCGCGGCGGCGGCGGTCGTCAAGCCGGGCTCTCCCGAAGAGGTCGCGGCGGTGTTGCGCCTGTGCCACGAGGGCGGCCTGCCCGTAGTGCCCCAGGGCGGCAACACCAGCCTGGTCGGGGCGTCGATACCGTTTGAGGACTTTACCGGGGTCGTGCTATCGACCGGCCGGCTCAACCGGATCCGCGAACTCGACCCGGTCAACAACACCGTCACGGCGGACGCCGGCTGCATTCTCCAGACGATCCAGCAGGCGGCGAGCGACGCCGACCGGCTGTTCCCGCTCTCGCTCGGCGCCGAGGGCACCTGCCAGATCGGCGGCAACATCTCGACCAATGCCGGCGGCGTCGGCGTGCTGCGCTATGGCAACATGCGCGAACTGGTGCTCGGCCTTGAGGTCGCGCTGCCCGACGGGCGCCTCTGGGACGGGCTGCGCGGCCTGCGCAAGGACAACACCGGCTACGACCTGAAGCAGTGGTTCATCGGCGCGGAAGGCACGCTGGGCGTCATTACCGGCGCTGTCCTGAAACTGTTTCCGAAGCCGCGGGAGACGGTGACCGCGCTGGCCGCGATCCCCGGCCCGGACGCATCGCTGCGCCTGCTCTCCGCCCTGCAGAGGGAGACCGGCGGCGGCGTTTCCGGCTACGAGATCATGACCCGGGTCGCGCTGCAGATGGCGCTCGACCATATCGCCGGCAACCGCGATCCGTTCGACCGTATCCACCCCTGCTACCAGCTGATCGAACTGACAGGCCCGCAGGCCGACGGTTCCCTGCGGGCCGGGCTGGAGGATGTCCTGGCCTCGGCGATGGCGGACGGCGACGTCCGCGACGCCGTGATCGCCGAAAGCGAGGCCCAGGGCCGCGCGCTGTGGCGCCTGCGCGAATCGATCAGCGAAGCACAGAAGTTCGAGGGCGCCTCGATCAAGCACGATGTCGCCGTGCCGGTCAGCCGCGTCGCCGACTTCATGCGCACCGCAACGGCGGCCTGCGAGGCCGAACTGCACGGCATCCGGGTCGTCGCCTTCGGCCATGTCGGCGACGGCAACATCCATTACAACGTGAACCAGCCGGCCGAGGGCTGGACGGGCGAAGGATTCATGGCGGAACAGCCGCGCTTCAACCGGATCGTCCACGACATCGTGACGGAGATGCGCGGTTCGATCAGCGCCGAACACGGCATCGGCCGGATCAAGAAGGCCGAGCTGGCCCACTACCATGCACCCGTGGAGCTGGAGTTGATGCGCGCGCTCAAGGCGCAGCTGGATCCCGGGGGCATCATGAATCCGGGCAAGATATTCTGACCCTCCGGCGCGCCGGAGGGCCGCGGCCGCTATACCATCGCCTCAAGCGCCTCGATCCGGTCGGCCTCCCCGGCCGGCTTGTCCCAGCGGATGCGGGCGATGCGGGGGAAGCGCATGGCGAGGCCGGACTTGTGGCGCGGGCTCGGGTGGATGCTGTCGAAGGCGACCTCGAAGACCAGCCGCTTCTCGACCTCGCGCACCGGGCCGAAGCGGTTCAGCGTGTGGTTGCGCACCCATCGGTCGAGCTGCGCCAGCTCCTCGTCGGTGAAGCCGAAATAGGCCTTGCCGACCGGCACCAGCTCGCCGCCGCGCCAGACGCCGAAAGTGTAGTCGGAATAGAAGGAGCTGCGCCGGCCGTGGCCGCGCTGGGCGTACATCAGCACGGCGTCGGCCAGGAGCGGAGCGCGCTTCCACTTGAACCACAGGCCGGTCTTGCGACCCGGCTCGTAGCGGCTGTCGCGCCGCTTGAGCATCAGCCCCTCCCGGCCGAGCCGGCGCGCCTCGGCCTGGAGCGCGGCGACGGCCGGCCAGTCCGGCGCGTCGAGCCGGGCGGACAGTTCGATATCCGGATGACCGTGCTGCGCCGCGAAGGCTTCGAGCCGTTCGCGGCGTTTCTCCAGCGGCAGATCGCGCAGGTCCGCCGCCCCGTCGAACAATATGTCGTAGGCGACGACGTAGGCCGGGTGCGCAGCCAGCATCTTCTTCGACACCGTCTTGCGGTTGAGCCGCTGCTGGAGCGCGTTGAAGGAGGCCGGGTCGGCGGAGCCGGGATCGGCCGGGTCGCGCACCAGCAGTTCGCCGTCCAGCACGCCGTCGAAGCCCATCGCGTCCAGCACGTCCGGGAAGGCGGCGGAGATATCGTCCCCCGTGCGCGAATAGAGCCGGCGTTCGCCGCCGCGCGCGGCAAGCTGCACCCGGATGCCGTCCCATTTCCATTCGACCAGCCAGTCCGCCGGATCGAGAGCGACCCCTTCCTCCAGCGGGTGGGCGAGCATGAAGGGCCGGAAGGTCGCGCGGCCGGCGACATCCGGCTTCTCCCCATCGCCGGCGAGCCACGCGAACAGGTCGCCATAGGGCGGCTCGACGGCGTGCCAGACCTCCTCGATCTCTTCGACCGCGGCGTCGAAGGCCTGGGCCAGCGCCACCCGGGCAAGCCGCGCCGAGACGCCGATGCGCAGGCCGCCGGTGATCAGCTTGAGCAGCGCCCAGCGGCCGGTCGCGTCCAGCCCGTCGAGCCAGCCGGAGACCAGGCCGCGCACCTCCGTCCGCCCGGCGCGGCGCAGCGCTTCCACGACCCCGGCAAGCCGCGGCGGTTCTGCACCGGATTGCGTCTGCCAGAGCAGCGCCGTGGTTTCCGCCAGATCGCCGACATAGTCGTAGGACAGCGCGAACAGCACCTCGTCGGCCTGCTCGCGCGCCAGGTCGCGGATCGCGCCGGCCTTGGCGTTGGGGAAGTCCAGGTCGCCGGTCAGCGCCGCCAGCGCCCAGCCGCGGTCCGGGTCCGGCGTGCGCCGGAAATAGTCGGCGAGCAGGCGTAGCTTGCCGTTGCGCGACGGCGTGTAGACCAGCCGGTCGAGCAGGGCGGCGAAGTCTTTCACGGCAGCCGCGCCCTATTCATCCTCGTCCTCCCGCCCGATCAGGGAAAGGGCGCGGGCGCGGATGCCGCGGCCGGCGGCCCAGTGCACCAGCGCCTCCTCGCGGCCGTGAGTCACCCAGACCTCCGGCGCGCCGACCTCCTCCAGCGTTGCGGTGAGTTCGTCCCAGTCCGCGTGGTCGGAGATAATCAGCGGCAGTTCCACGCCGCGCTGCTTCGCCCGCTGGCGCACCCGCATCCAGCCGGAGGCCATCGCCGTCACCGGGTCGGGCAGGCGGCGCGACCAGCGGTCGGTGAGTGAACCGGGCGGCGCGAGCACGATTTCCCCGGCGAAGGCGGCCCTGTCCCGGCCGGCGACCGGTTCGAGCGGCCCGAGGCCGATGCCGTGGGCCTCGTACAGGTCGCACAGGGCCCGGAGCGCGCCGTGGAGATAGAGCGGCCGGTCCCAGCCGGCCTCGCGGATCAGGCGGATCAGCCGCTGGGCCTTGCCGAGCCCGTAGGCGCCGACCAGATGGGCGCGCTCCGGGAACAGGGCGACCGAGGCGAGCAGCGACGCGACCTCGCCGGCGTCGTCCGGATGGCGGAATACCGGCAGGGCGAAGGTCGCCTCGGTTACGAACACGTCGCAGGCGACCGGCTCAAACGCCGGGCAGGTCGGGTCGCGCCGGCGCTTGTAGTCGCCCGAGACGACGATGCGTTGGCCGGCATGCTCCAGCACAACCTGGGCCGAGCCGAGGACATGACCGGCGGGAACGAGCCGGACCGTAACATCGTCCAGATCGAGGGTTTCGCCATAGCCGAGCGGCTGCGCCTGCCGGGCGGCGGCCTCGCCGTAGCGCGCCCGCATGATGGCGAGCGTCTCCGGCGTGGCGAGCACCCGGCGGTTGCCGGGCCGGGCATGGTCGGCATGGCCGTGGGTCACGACGGCCCGCTCGACCGCGCGCACCGGATCGATATACAGATCGGCCGGCGCGCACCACAGTCCGCGGTCGGTCGTCTTCAGCCAGTCTTCCGGACGCAACCCGGCCATGCAGTCCCAGGCTCCCGTTTCGGTTTGGCCCCCGCGCCGCTTTGGATTAGGCATCCCGTTGCGCCATCGGCGCAAGGGCCGCCGGAACCGCCGACAGGATTCATGCCACAATCCCCGGGCACCGCAATTCGCAAGGACCGCGCGCCGTGAAGCGGCCGGCGCCGACCTCCTGGGTCGTCATCGCGATCCTCGGCGCGACCGCCGCGATCACCGCGCTGGCCGTCGACATGACCCTGCCCGCCCTGCCGGGTATCGCCCGGACGCTGCAGGTGAGCCCGACGGAGGCCCAACTCACCGTCTCGGCCTTCCTGATCGCCTATGCCGGCGCGCAACTGATCTACGGGCCGCTGTCCGACCGGTTCGGCCGGCGGCCGGTGCTCGTGTCCTCGCTGGCGATTTTCGTCGCCGCCTCGGCGCTGTGCGCCTTCGCCGACTCGATCGACATGCTGCTGCTCGGCCGGTTCTGCCAGGGCGTGGGCGCCGCCGCGTCCATGGCGATCGGCCGCGCCTGCATCCGCGACATTTACGGGGCGAAAGCGACCGGGGCCATGTCGTGGGTGATGACGATCTTCGGTTTCGGGCCGATCCTGGCGCCCCTGCTCGGCGGCCTGATCGCCGGCGCCGGCGGCTGGCAGGGCGTGTTCGTCCTGTTGCTCGGTATCGGCGCGGCGATGTGGCTGGTCATATTCCTGTTCCTCGACGAGACCAACACGCGGCTCAACCCCGACGCCACACGGGCAGGACCGATTCTGCGGAACTTCGCCATGCTCGGCCGGCACCGGTTGTTCCTGGGCTATGCGCTAGTCACGATCGGGCTGTACGGCTCGCTGTTCGCCATGCTGTCGGCGCTGCCTTTCGTTCTGGAGAAACAGCTGGCCGCGTCGCCGGAGGATATCGGTTATTCCTTCGCGGCGGTGATGATCGGCAACGGTATCGGGGCCATCCTTTCGGCCCGGCTTTCGGTCCGGCTACCGGTGCGCCTCGGCGCCGTCGCTCTGATCCTGACCGGCGCGACGATCATGATCGTTTCGGCGGCGGCGATGTCCGCCCTCATTGCGTCGGGCGCGACCGGTTTCGCCGTCTATGTCGGCCCGCTGTTCGGCGTCACGCTCGGCATCGGCCTGTCTTCGCCCAGTCTCTATGCCGGCGTTCTCGTCCCCTTTCCGACCATCGCCGGCTCGGTTTCGGCGCTCATCGGCATCGTCCAGTTCGTATCCGGCGCGGTGCTGGGCGCCGCCGCCGTCGCCCTGGCCGATCCGGCAGGGCTGAACCTGGGCTTCCAGATGGCGGCGCAGGCGGCACTGGCGGCGTTCGCGGTCGCGTTCATCGTTCGTCCGGCGCTGAAACGGCTCGACATGCCGGCCGAAGCGTGAGGCCCCGGAGTCGCCCCGATATGTGGCTGTTCGGCTACGGCTCGCTGATGTGGCGGCCCGGTTTCGACTTCGCCGAGCGGCGGCGGGCGACGCTGCACGGCCGGCAGCGCGCCCTGTGCGTGCGTACGGTCCATCACCGCGGCACGGCGGAGCGGCCGGGCCTCGTCATGGGTTTGAAACCGGGCGGTTCGTGCACCGGGATCGCCTACCGGGTCGCCGCGGCGCACGCCGAAACGGTCGCCGCCTATCTGCGCGAGCGCGAACTCGACCATTATCCGGTCTACCGCGAAAGCGCCGTCGCCATCGCACTGGACGACGGCCGCACGGTCACGGCCGCGACCTATCTGCCGCGCGACGGCCATCCGGATTTCCTGCCGGACCTGAGTCTGGAGGACCGGCTCGCCATCGTCCGGCAGGCGCGCGGCGTCAGCGGCAGCAACGCCGACTATGTCCGCAGCGCCGCCCGGGCCCTGCGCGAGCTGGGCATCGACGAGCCGGCCATCTTCGCGGCGGCGGCGGCGCTGAAAGGACGGGGGGATTCGATCGACATCCCCGATGACGCAGGGCGGCTTCCGGGATAGGGTGTGTCTGCGCTCGGTGCCGAAGCGTCGAGCCGTGTGGCCTGGCGGCTGCGGGCAACCTGCCAGACCTGCCCCAACCGCGACCGGAGGCCGGCGTGACCAATTCGACAGAGCCCAATTTCCAGGCCAGCGTCCGGGGCATGTTCGACCGGGCGGCGTATGCGCTCGGAGTTCCGAACGACCTGGTGGAAACCATCCGCGAGTGCAATTCGGTCGTCCAGTTGCGCTTTCCGGTACGCCTCGGCGGGAGCTACCACACTTTCTGCGGCTGGCGCGCGGTCCACAGCGAGCACCGCCTGCCCGTGAAGGGCGGCATTCGCTACGCGCCCCAGGTCGACCAGCAGGAGGTCGAGGCGCTGGCGGCGCTGATGACCTTCAAATGCGCGCTGGTCGACGTCCCGTTCGGCGGCGCCAAGGGCGGACTGGCGATCCGCCCCGAGGACTACACGGAGGAAGAGCTCGAACGGATCACCCGGCGCTTCACCAAGGAACTCGCCGACCGCGGCTATATCAGCCCGAGCCGCGACGTGCCGGCGCCGGACATGGGCACCGGCGCGCGCGAGATGGCCTGGATGGCGGACGAATACCGCAGCCTCTACCCTTCGGACATCGACGCGATCGCCTGCGTGACCGGCAAGCCGGTGACCCAGGGCGGCATTCCGGGCCGCACGGAAGCGACCGGGCGCGGCGTCCAGTATGTCGTTCGCGAATTCTTCCGCCACCCGGACGACGTGGCCCGGGCCGGCCTGGACGGCGGCCTCGAAGGCAAGCGGATGATCGTCCAGGGCTTCGGCAATGTCGGCTTCAACGCGGCGAAATTCCTTACCGAAGACGAAGGCGTGCGCCTGGTCGGGGTCATCGAGCACGACGGCGCCCTGCTGTCCTATGCCGGGATCGCGCCGGCCGAGCTTGCCGAGCACCGCGCCCGCACCGGCGGCCTCAAGGGGTTCCCCGGCGCGCGCTTCGTCGAAGACGGCGCGTCGGTTCTCGAGGCGGACTGCGATATTCTCGTGCCCGCCGCCCTCGAGGGCCAGATCACCGCCGCCAACGCCCCGCGCATCGAGGCCAACCTGATCGTCGAAGCCGCCAACGGCCCGGTGACCCTCAAGGCCGACCGCAAATTGCTCGCCCGCGGCAAGGTCGTCCTGCCGGACCTCCTGGTCAACGCCGGCGGCGTGACCGTCAGCTATTTCGAATGGGTCAAGAATGTCTCGCACATGCGCTTCGGCCGCCTGTCGCGCCAGCTCGAAATCCAGCGCGGCCTGCGCATCGTCGACATGATCGAGACGGCGGCCGGCCGGCCCGTGCCGGACGAACTGAAGGCGCCGCTGCTGCGCGGCACCGACGAGCTCGACCTGGTCGAGTCCGGCCTCGAAGGCGTCATGCGCGACGGCTACGGCGCCCTTCGCGAGCGGATGCGCGACACGGAAGCGATCGACGACCTGCGTACCGCCGCCTTCGCCGTCGGCCTGGAGAAGGTCGTGCGCTCCTACCGGCAGATGGGCCTGGCCTGAGGGCGGAGGCGACGACGGGGCAGCGCCGGACCCGCCCGGTTTCCCCGCCCGGCCTCCCTGCCCGGACCGCTGCCCCCGTCGTTCCGCGCGGTTCCGGGAAGGCGGCGGGATTCGGCTATCGCGCGGCCCGGAACGGTGATACCACCCGATATACACCCGCTTTCGGAGCCCCTTCCGACATGACTTCTTCATTTTCCCGGCGCACGATTTCCCTGCGCGCGGCGCTGGCGGCGCTGGTCGTCGCCGCGCCGTTCGCCCTGACCGGCGCGGCGCCGGCGCTGGCGCAGCAGTCCGGCGCCGGGACGGCCGCCGATCCCGTTGTCGCCACCGTCAACGGCGAAAAGGTGATGCTGTCCGATCTGCAGGCGCTTCACGCCGACCTGCCGGAGCAGGTCCGGAACGTTCCGTTCGAGCGCATCTACCGTCCGCTGCTGAATCAGGTCATCCAGACGAAGCTGCTGGCGGCGAAGGCGCGGGCCGAAGGGCTGGACAAGACTCCGAAGATCGCCCGCCGGCTGCGCACCCTGACGGAACGGATGCTGCATCATTCCTATCTGGACGCCTATATCGACAAGAGCGTGACCGAAGACCGGCTTGCCGAGGCCTACAAGGCATTTGTCGCCAGCCATCGCGGCGAGGAGGAAATCAAGGCGCGGCATATCCTGGTCAAGACCCGGGAAGAGGCGATGGCGGCGATCGAGGCGCTGGAGAAGGGCGGCAGTTTCGCGAAGCTCGCCTCGGAGAAATCGATCGGGCCGTCGAAGGCGGGCGGCGGCGACCTCGGCTGGTTCGCGCGGGGCCAGATGGTCAAGCCGTTCGCCGATGCGGCCTTCGCGCTCGAGAAAGGCGCTTTCACCGACACGCCGGTGCAGACCCAGTTCGGCTGGCATGTGATCCTGCTCGAGGACCGCCGCCGCACGGCGGCGCCCTCGTTCGAGGAAAAGCGCGCCGATCTCAAGCGGGAGTTGGGCAGCACGCTGATGGCTGCGGAAGTCGAACGCCTGAGCAAGGCCGCGAAGATCGTCCGTTTCGGGCCGGACGGAAAGCCGCTTGACGATGCGGCGCCCGCCCGGAAAGAAGACGGGCAAGAAGACGGGCAAGAAAAGAAACGGTAGGACTGGATCGGTGTAGACCGTCTCCGCGCCGTCCGGCGCTGCCGCGTTCCCTTGCGGCCGGGCCCGGAAACGCAACCGGAGGCGGGCCGCAAATCGCATTATGGCTCTTGAAAAATCGCCGCTCGCGCCCGAGCGGTTTCCGAACCTGCCGCCGGTCGGCGGGGTGCAGATTGCCGGCCGCGCCTGCGGCCTGAAACGCAGCGGCGCGAAGGACTTGATGCTGGCCGTTCTGGCGCCGGGCACGACCGTTGCCGGGGTCTTCACCCGTTCGCTCTGTTCCTCGGCGCCGGTCGACTGGTGCCGGGCGGCGCTGCCCGGCGGGAGGGCGCGCGCGATCGTGTGCAATTCGGGCAACGCCAACGCCTTCACCGGCAAGGCGGGCGATACGACGGCGGAGGAAACCGCCAAAGCCGCCGCCGCTCTGTTCGGCTGTGCAGAGGGGGAGGTGTTCCTGGCCTCGACCGGGGTGATCGGCGTGCCCGTCGAGCCGGACCATATCGGCAAGTGCCTGCCGGAGCTGTCGCGCCATCTGAGCGCCGACGCCTGGCCGGACGCGGCCGAAGCGATCATGACGACCGATACCTTCCCGAAGGGCGCCGCCGCGGAAACCGCGATCGGCGGCACGCCGGTGCGCATCGCCGGATTCGCCAAGGGCAGCGGCATGATCGCGCCGGACATGGCGACCATGCTGGGCTTCGTCTTCACCGACGCCGATATCCCGGCGCCGCTGCTCCAGAAGCTGCTGGCCCGCTCGAACGACCGCTCCTTCAACGCGATCACGGTCGACGGCGACACCTCGACGTCCGATACCGTGCTGCTGTGCGCCACCGGCGCCGCCGGCAACCCGCCGCCCGCGGACCTCCGGGCCGCCCGCGAATTCGAGCGGGCGCTGGATTCGGTCATGATCGATCTTGCGCAGCAGATCGTGCGCGACGGCGAGGGGGCGAGCAAGTTCGTGACCGTCAACGTCGGCGGCGCGGCGTCCGCCCGGGCGGCGCGGCGCATCGGCCTCGCCATCGCCAACTCGCCCCTGGTCAAGACGGCGATCGCCGGCGAGGACGCCAACTGGGGCCGCATCGTCATGGCGGTGGGCAAGGCCGGCGAGAAGGCCGACCGCGACCGCCTGTCCATCGCCATCGGCGGCGTCACGATCACGGAAAACGGCCAGCTCGTGCCGGGCTACGACGAAACGCCGGTCGCCCGGCACATGAAAGGGGCGGAGATCGATATCGACGTCGATATCGGCATCGGGCGGGGCAGGGCGACGGTCTGGACCTGCGACCTGACCCACGGCTACATCAGCATCAATGCCGACTATCGAAGCTAGGGCTGTTGCGTTCCCCGAGCCCGCCGGCTGCGATCCCGGCGAAGACAGGGGCCGGACGGAGGCGACGGAGGCGCCGGACCGGCCGGTCGTGCTCGTTGCGGCCGTCGCCCTGGTCGATATCGACAACCGGGTGCTGATCGCCCAGCGGCCGGACGGCAAGGCAATGGCCGGCCTCTGGGAGTTTCCGGGCGGCAAGGTCGAGCCGGGCGAGACTCCGGAGGCCGCGCTGATCCGCGAAGTGCGCGAGGAGCTGGGCGTCGACACGTCGGCGAGCTGCCTCGCGCCGTTCACCTTCGCGTCCCACGCCTATGCCGGATTCCACCTGCTGATGCCGCTCTACATCTGCCGGAAATGGCTGGGCCGGCCCTTTCCGCGCGAGCACCGGGCGATAAAGTGGGCCCGGCCGGTGCGCCTCGGCGACTATCCGATGCCGCCGGCCGACGCCCCGCTGGTCGCGATGTTGCGGGATTTTCTCTAGCGGTCTGCTGCCGCCGGCCGGGGAGGAGGAGCCGATGCAGGTCAGCCTTCTGGGCACGGGATTGCCCTTTCCCAACCCCCGGCGGCGCGGGCCGGGCTACGTCGTCCGGGCGGGCGCCGTCAATTTTGCGGTCGATTGCGGCTCGGGCGTCGTTCACCGGATGGTCGAACTGGGGCTGATGCCGAACGAGATCGACCACCTGTTCATCACCCATCTGCATTCCGACCACTATATCGATCTCGGCCATTTCATCGTCAGCCGCTGGATCATGGGCGACGACCGGCCCTGGCACATCTACGGACCGGAAGGCGTCCGGACGATGGTCGGACAGCTCCTCGAACTGCTGCGTCCCGATCTCGAACTGCGCATGAAGATTCGCACGGTTCGCCGGGAATTGCCGGACATCCGGGTCCACGAAATCGCCGAGGGTCCGGCGCTGGAGATCGACGGGGTAAAGGTCACGGCGTTCGATGTCGCCCATTACCCGCTCGACCAGGCCTTCGGCTACCGCTTCGAGACCCGGGACCGGCGCATCGTCCTGTCGGGCGACACCAGCCCCTGCGAGAACCTGATCCGCCACGCCCACCGGGCGGATATCCTGATCCACGAATGCGTCCAGTACGAGAAATGGACGTCGCCCCAGATCGACAGGAGCCATACGCCGCGCGCGCACACCTCGCCCGAACGGCTCGCCCTGGTGGCGCGCGACGCCGAACCGGGCCTGCTCGTCACCACCCACATGCTGCCGGACTCCGAACCGCGCGAACTCGGCGAGATCATCCGCCGCGACTATGCCGGCCGGCTGGTGATCGGCGAGGATCTGATGACTTTTTAGAGTGGTGCACGGGACCGCGGACTTGGCTAACCTGACCGCACGACGGGCAGCGGTTCCCTATCGAAGCGGCAGGATATTGCGCAGGACATGATCGAGGGCGATATCGGGCCGTTGCTGGCCTTCGGCGCGATTATCGTGGCGCTGATCCTCTACGCCGCCCCCAGGGTGTCGATGGAGCTGGCCTCGCTGGCGGTCATCTGCCTGCTGCTGCTGGCGTTCCACATTTTCCCCGAGGCGGTAACCGACGGGGGCAACAAGCTGGGCCCGGCAGAATTGCTGGCCGGCTTCGCCAATCCGGCCCTGATCGCCCTTCTGGGGCTCATCATCATCGGCCAGGGCCTGGCGCAGACCGGGGCGCTCGACCGCGGCGCGCGCGCCCTGCTCGGCGCCGCCGGCGGGCGCTCGGAGGTCGCACTGACCCTGTCGCTGTTCGCCGTGCTGCTGATCAGCGGGGTACTGAACAACGTCCCCGTCGTCGTCATCTTCATCCCGATCCTCCAGACCTTCGCCAGCCGCGGCGGCGCGCCGCCCAGCCGGTCCCTGATGCTTCTCAGTTTCGCCTCGATCCTGGGCGGCATGACGACCCTGATCGGCTCGAGCACCAACCTGCTGGTCTCCGGCATGCTGACCGATCTGGGCCAGCCGGGCTTCGGCTTCTTCGATTTCACCCTGCCGGGCCTGGCCGTGGCCTTGCCGGGCTTGCTCTTTGCCATGCTGGTCGTTCGCCGCCTGCTGCCGGACCGCAGCGCCGGCGACGATGCGGGCCAGGCGACCGGCCGGCAGTTCCTCGCCCAGATCGACGTGGTCCTCGACCGGCCGCTGGACGGGCTCAGGCCGGCCGGCGGCTTTTTCCCGCAGATCGCCGACGTCACCGTCCATGCCATCCAGCGCGGCGAAGCGAGCCTGCTGCCGCCGTTCGAGGAGGATGCGGCGCTGCAGCCCGGCGATATCCTGATCGTGAGCGCGACGCGGGCAGCCTTGACCCGGGCCGTGCGCGGCCAGATGGATCTGCTGCATCCGTCCCTCGGCGACGCCTGGGCGGCCCGGGATGACGAGACCCACGGCAGGCCGCCCTGGCTGCGCGGCCGGCAGCTGCTCGGCGAGGTCATGGTCACGCCGGGATCGGAACTGATCGGCCGGACGCTGGAGCAGATCGGCTTCCGCTATCGCTACAACTGCGTCGTCGTCGGCGTACAGCGCCGCGCCGCCCGCATGCGCCGGCCGATTACGGACCTGCCGCTCGATGCCGGGGACGTGTTGCTGGTGCAGGGCACCGCCGAGGCCAAGGCGGCGTTGCGCGGCCGGCCGGGCATCCTGCCGATCGAGTGGTCGGCCAGCGAAATCCCGTCGGCGCCCGAGGCTTGGCGCGCGCTGACGATTTTCGCGGCCGTGGTCGGGCTTGCGGCGCTGGACATCCTGCCGATCGAGATCGGCGCGCTGGCCGGCGCCGCCGCCATGCTGGCGACCGGAGTCATGACCCTGCGCCAGGCGGCGCGCGCCATCGGCGCCGATCTGGTGCTGGTGATTGCCGCCGCCCTGGCCCTGGGCAAGGCGCTTCAGGTGACCGGCGGCGCCACCATCCTGTCCGACCTGCTGGCCGGCGCCCTCGCGGGCGCGCCCGTGCCGGTCGTGCTGTCCGCCTTCTTCCTGCTGGTCGCCGTCCTGGCAAACCTCGTCGGGACCAAGGCGGTCGCCGTGCTGTTCACGCCGATCGCCGTCTCGTTGGCGCAGGGGCTGGGCGCGCCGGTGGAACCGTTCGCGGTCGCCGTGGTTTTCGGCGCGAACTGCGCCTTCGCGACCCCGATGGGCTACCAGACCAACCTGCTGGTGATGGGTCCGGCAGGCTACCGCTTCCAGGATTTCGTGCGCGCCGGTTTGCCGATGCTGGTCTTCGTGTGGGCGACGGTCAGCCTGGTCCTGCCGTTCTATTACGGCCTGTAGCCGCGCGCTCCGAGCGGACCGAAACCCCAGTGCAATTCGGCAGGCAATGACGGTCGCGGCCCGCCGCAGGGGCTGCACCGGCGCGCCCATTGCGTTAAATTCGGCGGTCATACCGCTGAAATAACGGAATAATCCGATTTTGGATTTTTCAAGAAATGGTGTAGAATAACGAAGTGAAAATGTTATCTCCGGTGTCGAAGGACAATCCGGATGGGAAATGTGTTGAGACGAACCGGACCCGTTTTGACGCTCGCGGCAGTATTCGCTGCAACGAATGCTGTCTCAACGCTTGCCGGCCAGCCGCAAATTCTGGCAAAGGCGATGGCCGACCGGCAGGATGTCCGGGCGACGGCCTCCCGGTCCGCGCTGGCCGCTTCCGCACCGTTCGAACACTGGATCGCCGCCCTCAGGGCCGAGGCCCGCACGAAGGGGATCGGCGAAAGCACGCTGGCCGAGGCGTTCGACAGCCTGAGCCTGAACCGGCGGGCCCTCGAGCTGGAGGCGCGCCAGCCGGAATTCGTCACCCCCGTCGGCGCCTATGTCGCCGCGCTGACCGGCAAGCAGGCGCTGGCTACCGGCCGCGAAAAGCGCACGCAGCATGCCGCCCTGCTCGCCAGGATCGAAGCGGCCTACGGCGTGCCGGCACGCTATCTTCTGGCGATCTGGCGGCTCGAATCGGACTACGGCGCGAATTTCGGCTCGTTCCCGGTCGTCGAAACCCTGGCGACGCTGGCCTATGCCGGCACGCCGAAGCGCCGGCCGTTCTGGCGCCGGCAACTGATCGGCGCTCTGGAAATCGTCGACCGCGGCCACGCGCCGTTCGACCGGCTGGTCGGCTCCTGGGCCGGCGCGATGGGCCATACCCAGTTCATCCCGACGACCTATCTCGACCACGCCGTGGATTTCGACGGCGATGGGCGGCGCGACCTGTGGCGGAGTTTGCCCGACGTGTTCGCCTCGACCGCCAACTATCTCAGGAAATCGGGCTGGCAGCCCGGGCTGCCCTTCGGTTGGGAAGTGGCGCTGCCGGAAGGGTTCGACTACAGCCGGGCGCATCTCGGCGAAAGCCGGACGGTCGCCGAATGGCGCGCTCTGGGGGTCAGGCGCGCCGACGGCAGGCCGGTTCCGGAGACCGGCCGGCCGGTGAGCCTGGTCGTGCCGGCCGGATGGAACGGGCCGGCCTTTCTCGTGACGCAGAATTACCGCGCCATCCTTCGCTACAACAATGCAGCCGCCTATGCGCTGACGGTGGGCCTGCTGGCCGAACGGCTGGACGGGCAGGGCGATCTGGTCGCCCGCTGGCCCGCGGCGGCCCGCCTGTTGTCGCGCTCCGAAAAGGCCGAGCTGCAACGGAAGCTGATGGCATTGGGCTACGATCCGGGACCGGTCGACGGCAAGGTCGGCCCGGAAACCAGGAAGGCGATACGGGCCTTCCAGAAAAGGGCCGGCAAACCGGCCGACGGTTACGCCAACCATGCCTTGCTGGAGGCGGTTCGCAAGGCCGCTCACCGGTAGGCGGCGGGGTGAAGTGAGGGCAGACGGCCGATCCGCGGCGCCGGGCGCCGGAGGATCGTTGAAACGGGGTAGGTTGGAATGCTGTTCCTTCATCGTGCGCACCGGCCCGCCGGGTTGTGGCGGCCGGTCCGGAATCTGGCGCTGTTGTCGGCCGCCGCCGGCGTTCTTGCCGCGTGCGGCAGCGGGAACTGGGGCTCCGGCAAGGATGCGTCGGCACAGTACCGGGCCTGTCTGGGCAAGGTTTCCGCACTTTCCCGCTATTCGGGCAGCTTCGAGGGCTATCTGCGCAGAGCGAAGAAAATCGGGCGCCGCTGCGGCATCCGGGGCTCGACGCTCCACGCGGGCCTCGGCCGGTTGAACAACCGCAACGTCGGGGTTTCGGACTATGCCGAAGCGGACGGCATCGAGTTGCGGGAGCAGATCGCCGACGCAACCGGCGCCGACGGCGTCCTGCTGGCCCGGCGGCGCGGCGGCAACGCCGTGCGCGACTATCTGGATTACCGCGTGACCCCGAACCTCGTTCGCAAGGGCCGGAGCATGAGGAAGCGCTACCGGCGCCTGCTCAGGCAAATCGAGCGGCGGTATCGCGTACCGGCGCATTACCTGGTCGCCTTTTGGGGCATCGAATCCAGATACGGCGCCGTCACCGGGCGCCATCGCGTCGTGCCGACCCTCGCCAAACTCGGCTATCGCAGCAATCGCCGGCGCTTCTTCTCGAGCGAACTGCTCGGCGCGCTCATGATCGCCGATCGCGGTTTCGCGCGCCTCAGCCGGATGTACGGCAGCGCCGCCGGCGCCATGGGCCAGACGCAATTCATGCCGTCCGCCTACATCTACTATGCCGTCGATCACAACGGCGACGGTCGGCGCGACATCTGGCGGAGCAAGGCCGACGTGCTGGCCTCCATGGCGAACTACAACATCAAGCGCGGCGGATGGGATACCCGGATAAACAGCGCGATCTACGAAGTGCGCCTGCCGCGCCGCCTCAGCGTTATCCGGACGGGGTTCTACAACCTGCGCTCCCTGAATTACTGGCGTCGCGCTGGCGTCCGCAGGATCGACGGCGGCGCCCTGCCGCGGAGCCGGGAAACCGCCTCGATTTTCTTGCCGGCCGGCTGCCGCGGACCGGCATTCCTGCTGACGAGGAACTTCCGCGCCATCATGCGCTATAACAACTTGATCGAATACGCCTTTGCCGTTGCCGTGCTGGCGGAAAAGATCGAGCACCGGTTCGCGATCCGCAAATCCTGGCCGCGGCGCGATTACGCCCTGACCAAATCGGAGCGCGCCGACCTGCAACGCCGGTTGACCCGCATGGGCTACGGCCGCCTCAGGGCCGACGGCATCCTGGGCCGGAACAGCCGCCGCGCCATCCAGCGCTACCAGGCGCGCAAGGGGCTGTGCCCCAGCGGACATGCGAACACGCGGCTCTACAACCATGTCAGGGGCCGGCGGAGCGGCGGCGGCTATGCCGACGGCGGCGGCGAACCGCAAGAGTTCGGGCCGATTGTCGAGCGGGCCGAGGCGCAATAGCGGATTCGGGGCGCGGCTATTCCATATCCACCGGCACGCCGGGCCGGTTCTTGCCGCTGCGGATCACCTGGATGGACTGGACGGTCGTGACGTGGCGGGCGGAGGTCAGCCGGGTCGTGATCTCGTTCTCGTGCGCGGTGTTGCGCGCCACGATCTTGAGCAGGAAATCGCCGGCGCCGCGCACCATGTGGCATTCGCGCACCTCGCGCCAGTTGGTCATTTCGTCCTCGAAGGCGCTCAGCACCTCCTGGGCCTGGCTGTCCAGGCCGACCAGAACGAAGAACAGGACTTCGAAGCCCAGGGCCTCCGGATCGACCTGGGCGTGGTAGCCGCGGATATAGCCGGCTTCCTCCAGCGCGCGGACCCGGCGCAGGCAGGGCGGGGCGGAAATGCCGGCGCGCCGCGCCAGCTCGACATTGGTCATCCGGCCGTGTTCCTGCAGGTCGCGCAGGATTTTCAGGTCGATGGCGTCGAGCCGGACCCGCTTGCCGCTTTCTGTCGTTGCGCGTGCTGGCATGGACGGTCGTCATCCTCCCTGGGTCCCACCGCCCCGCATCCGGGGGCCGTTCGGAAAATTCCTGTGACAATCGGTTTTTTCGCCGGGATTGCCTGTCCAATGCCAGACACGCAATAAAGTTTCAATGATTTCCGAATCATTCGTAATTGCGAAGGCGGACCGGCGATGACGCAGCCGCTCACCGTCTGGGCGGTGACCGAAGGGCATATCGGGACGGAAAACCAGGCGCGCGGCGTTGCCGAAGCGCTGATCGGCGCCGGCGCCGGTAGCGTCCCCGGCAATGTTTCCGGCAGCGTCCCCGGCAGCATCGTCGTCAAGCGGATCGCGGTTCGCGCGCCGTGGCGCTGGCTGCCGCCGGCGCTGTGGCCGGCGCCGCTGATGGCGCTCGGGCGCGACGGCGACGCGCTCGAACCGCCCTGGCCGGATATCCTGATCAGCTGCGGGCGGCGGGCGGCGGCGCCCAACCTTGCCGTGCGCCAGCGCAGCGGCGGGGCGACCCTGTCGGTGCATATCCAGCGGCCGTACCTGCCGAGCGACCGGTTCGATCTCGTCGTTGCGCCGCAGCACGACGATCTGCACGGCGCCAACGTCCACATCACCCGCGCCGCCGTCCATCGGGTGACCGCCGAACGCCTGGCGGCCAGCCGCCGCAAAGCCGGCCAGGGCGCGGAGCCCGCTCGCCACGCCGTGACCGTGCTGATCGGCGGCTCGAACCGGCGGCACCGGCTGACCGAGGCGATCGCCGCCCGGTTCGCCGAGCGGCTGGCCGCCCTGTGCCGCGCCCGGCCGGTCGACCTGCGGCTCACGCCGTCGCGCCGGACGCACCCGGCCATAGTCCGCATTCTCGCCGAAAAGCTGGCCGGCACCGGCGCCGAAATCTGGGACGGATCCGGCGACAATCCGTATTTCGACTGGCTCGCGGTCGCAGACACGATCGTCGTGACCTGGGATTCGGTATCGATGACGTCCGAAGCGCTGGCGACGGGCAAGCCCGTCTACGTCCTGCCGCTCGAAGGCGCATCCCGCCGCATCGACCGGTTCCATGCCGGCTTGCAGGCCGACGGCTATACCCGCGTGTTCGACGGGGCGCTGGACCGATGGGACTATGTGCCGCCGGACGATACCGCTGCCGCGGCCGCCGCAATCCGCGCCCGGCTGCGTGCGCGCGGGCAGGCGGGCGGTGCCATGCGCTCAGGTTGACCCTGCCATTGCTTCCGGGCGGGGCTGACCGTATTTCTCTACCGGCGCAGCGCCCTGTCAGCCGCCACACCCGCCGTCGGCGGGTTCCCATCCCGGATTGCACTTCATGCCACAGACCTTCCACGACCGCGTTCTGATTATCGGCTCCGGCCCGGCGGGGTACACCGCCGCGATCTATGCAGCGCGCGCAAACCTCGCGCCCCGGATGGTGATGGGCCTCCAGCCGGGCGGGCAGCTCACGATCACCACGGACGTCGAGAACTATCCCGGTTTCGCCGACGTGATCCAGGGTCCGTGGCTGATGGAGCAGATGCAGGCCCAGGCCGAGCATGTCGGGACCGCAATCACCCACGACCTGATCGTCGAGGTGGATTTTACCCGGCGGCCGTTCCGCTGCGTCGGCGACGGCGGCGACATCTACTTCGCCGATACCGCGATCATCGCGACCGGCGCCCAGGCGCGCTGGCTGGGGCTGCCGAGCGAAGAGAAATTCATGGGATTCGGCGTTTCCGCCTGCGCGACCTGCGACGGCTTCTTCTACCGCGGCAAGGAAGTGATTGTGGTCGGCGGCGGCAACACCGCGGTCGAGGAGGCGATTTACCTGACCAATCACGCGACGAAGGTCACGCTGGTGCACCGCCGGGACGAATTGCGGGCGGAGAAGATCCTGCAAGACCGCCTGTTCGCCAATCCGAAGATCGCGCCGCTCTGGAACACCGTGCTCGAAGAGGTGATCGGCGACAGCGATCCGCCGGGCGTGACGGCGGCCCGGCTGCGCAATGTCGCTACCGGCGAGATTTCGGAGCAGCCGGTGGACGGCGTCTTCATCGCGATCGGGCACGACCCGGCGACGGCCGTTTTCCGGGACAAGCTGGCGATGGACGACGAGGGCTACATCCTCGTCGAGCCGAACACGACGGTAACGAGCGTTCCCGGCGTCTTTGCCGCCGGCGACGTGGTCGACAAGGTTTACCGGCAGGCCGTCACCGCCGCCGGACTGGGCTGCATGGCGGCGCTGGACGCCGAGAAATTCCTGGCGGAACGGGAAACGGCGACGCCGATGGCGGCGGAATAGGCAGCGGCGCCGGCGTCGGGCCGCCGGACCACCGGGGCGGAAGCGGATGGTGGACTGGGATAAATTACGGGTGTTTCTGGCGGTCGCCGAAGCGGGGAGCTTCACCCATGCCGGCGATGCGCTGCATTTGAGCCAGTCGGCCGTCAGCCGCCAGATCGGGGCCCTGGAGGAGTCGCTGAACGCGGCGCTGTTCAACCGCCACGCCCGCGGCCTGGTTCTGACGGAACAAGGCGAATTGCTCTACCGCAACGTCCGCGAGATGGCCGGGCGCCTCAACGAAACCGAGGCGCTGATCGCGGAGAGCAAGCAGAAGCCGGAAGGCCCCCTGGTCGTCACCGCGCCGACCGGCCTGGGGTCGAGCTGGCTGACGCCGCGGATCGGCGAATTCCTGAAACGATATCCGGATATCGATGTCAGCCTGCTGCTCGCGGACAGCGACCTCGACCTGGGCATGCGCGAAGCCGACGTCGCGATCCGCATTGCCGAGCCCACCCAGCCGGACCTGATTCGCCGGTCCCTTATGACGATCCACAATCACGTCTATGGTTCGACCGACTATGTGCGCCGGCACGGCATGCCGAAAACGCCGGCCGACCTCGACAACCACCGGCTGATCACCTTTACCGATCACCCCCCGGCGCCGGCCTTTGTGAATGCCGAATGGATTCTGAAGGCCGGGGCAAAGGGATCGCAGCTGCGTGTCCCGGCACTGCGCGTCAACAGTGTCTACGGCATCTTCCGGGCCGTGCGCAGCGGAGTCGGCCTGGCGCTGCTGCCCGATTACCTGGTGGACGGCAACACCAGCATGGTGCGCGTGCTCTCGGAGACGGACGGTCCCGCGATGACGGCCTATTTCGTTTATCCGGAAACCCTGCGCAAATCGGCTCGCGTGGCGGTGTTCCGCGATTTTCTGATCCAAAAGATCGCCGAGACCCGCTTCTGATCCGGGGCGCCGAGCCCTTTGCCGATTAAGCCAGCCATGCGCCTGTTGCATGGTCAATCTGTCGCATCGGCCCTACCGTCCCGCCGGCTCCGCCCTCATAATCGACAGTGTGGACGCGCGGCACGCTGCTGCGACGCTCTCCCGCCCCGCAGGACGAAGGCCTCGCCGGCGGCGGAGAGCGAAATCAGTCGCCAGGCGTCCTCCCAGACGTGAAGCCTCCCTGTTCCTGGGCCTCGGAAACTCCGTTTTCCGGGGCTCATTTTTGCCGGCTTTCGGCCCTGCGGACCTGTGGCCCTCCGTCCCTGTGGCGGGACGACGGCGCCGTCAGCCCATCAGGTTGGGCAGCATCAGGGCGATTTCCGGCACGGCGATGATCAGGGCGAGCCCGATCAGGCTGGCGACGACGAACGGCCAGACGCCGGCGAAGATCGCCCAGATCCGCACATCGGCCAGCACCGTCTTGACGACGAAGACATTCATGCCAATCGGTGGCGTGATCAGGCCGATTTCGACGATGATGATGGCGACGATACCGAACCAGATCAGGTCCACGCCCATCGGCTCGATCACGGCGACGAAGATCGGGATGGTCAGCAGCAGCATGGCCAGGCTGTCGAACACGCAGCCGAGCAGCAGGTAGATCACGCACATCGCCAGCACGACGCCGACCGGCGAGAGTTCGAAATAGTCGATCGCGCTGACGATGCCGTCCACCATGCCGGCGAGGTTGGTGAAGTTGGCGAAAATCAGCGCGCCGAACGCCACGACGAAAATCATCGACGTCGTGATGCCGGCCTCGATCAGCGGCTCGACGATGGCGCGCCAGCTGAAATTCCGGCCCCTGTACAAGGCCATGAGCAGGAACAGCAGGCTGGCGGCCGCGCCGATGCCGGCGGCTTCCGAGGGTGTGAACACGCCGAGATAGATGCCGCCCAGGATGATCGCGAACAGGACGATCACGCCGCCGACGCTGATGACCAGTTCCGCGATATTGTCCGGCCGCTCGACTTCGGAGGGCGGCGCCAGGGAGGGTTTGACCCGGATCACGGCCACGATGGAAATGATGTACAGGACGGTCAGCAGGACGCCGGGGATGACGCCGGCGATAAACAGCTTGCCGATGTCGCTTTCCGTCAGGATGCCGTAGATCACCATCGGCACGCTGGGCGGAATCAGGATGCCGAGCGTGCCGCCGGCGGCGATCGAGCCGGCCGCCAGGCTGTCGGCGTAGCCGTAGCGCTTCATCGACGGCATGGCGACCTTGGCCATAGTCGCGGCGGTGGCGAGGGAGGAGCCGGACACGGCGGCAAAGCCGGCGCAGGCGCCGACGGTGGCCATCGCAAGCCCGCCCGGCGCCCGGCCGAACACCATGTTGCCGGCGGCGTAGAGGCCGTCCGACAGGCCGGCGCGGTGGATGAACACGCCCATCAGCACGAACAGCGGCAGCACGGCGAGCCCGTCGTTCAGGCCCATGTCGATGATCTGCTGCCCCGCCATGGTCATGGCCGGTTCGGCGCCTTCGGCGATGGCCTTGAAAAATCCGACGTCGTCCGCTTCGCCGCGGACATAGGCGAAGCCGATCGTCCCGACGATGATCAGCGTGTAGCCGAGCGGAACGCCGGAAAAGCAGATGGCGAACAGCGCCAGAAAGCCGACGAGGGTTGCGTCCATCGTACCGGCCCCCGCTCAGTCGATCTGGGACATCATCGACACGCCGGCCGGCCGGGTGGCGATGCCCCGCGCCAGGAAGGCGGCGAGCAGGAGCTGGATGACGAGCGTTGCCGCCGCAAAGCCGCACATGACGTAAGCGATGGGCGCGAACGGCCAGCCGAGATAGTTGGTGATCTGCTTGGCCTCGGCGAGCAGCAGGCCCTGCTGGTACATCAGGTAGCAGATCAGCGCGAGCGCGACCACGGAACACAGGGTGACGAAGAAGACCTGGATCTGCTTGGACCGGCCGCGGAAGAACTCCTCGAACAGCGACACGGTGATGTGGTTCTTGTTCCAGGTCACGATGGGCAGGCCGCCGAAAATGGTCAGCCCCATCAGGAACTTGATGACTTCCTCGGCCCCGGCGATCGGCTGGTTGAGCAGATAGCGGCTGAAGACGTTGGCGAAGACCAGCGCCATCATGGCGAAGACGGACAGGCTGACGACGGTCAGGAGCGGGATCGTCAACGCCCTCGGCAGGGCGACGGCCTTCGGCGGCGGTGCGGTGTCGTCGTTCATGCGGTGCTCCGGCAGGCGTTTTCCGGTTCGCAGCAGTTAAGGCCGTCCCCGGACGAGTCGGGCACAGCAACAAAGCACGGCTTGCGGGCAGCCGTCGAGTCGCGGCTCCGGGTACGACAGGAGGCATACACGGGGTGCAGCCGCGCGCCGGTCCGGGTTCCGGCCGGAGGCAGCCTGCTCCCGCCGCCCGCCCGGCGCATTCCGCCGTGCCGCGGAACGCGGTCCGAAAGGCCCCCACAGGAATGATTCGCCGCTTTGACGCCTTCCGTGCGGCCGTTGTTTCTTTACCATTCGACATTCGGTAAAGAATTGAATATCGTCTTTTCCGAACAGGTCGTGCAGGGAGGAACGGTCCTATGCCGCGAGTGAGCGCCAAGCGCCAGATTACGCTCCCCATCGATCAGTGCAGGGAGATCGGGATCGCCCCCGGGGATGAATACCGCAGCTTCGTCGCGGATGGGCGAATCACCATCGTCCGGACAACCGCCGGCGCGGCCAAGGGAATCCTCAGCCACATAGCCGGGGATCCCGCCGTCACGGACGAGGAGTCCCTGGAGGACGCCCTGGGCGGGTCGCAACCGTGATCGCCGCCGATACCAACGTCCTGCTCCGGTATCTGCTGCACGACGACGCGGCCCAGGCAGTGCGCGCGGGCGCCGTCTTCGGCGCCGGCGAGACCGTACTGATCACGGACGTGGTACTGGCGGAAACCGTGTGGACCCTTTCCGGCCGCAAGTATCGGCTGTCCAGGGCCGAACTGGCGGGCGTCCTCGAACGGTTGTTCAGCGAGCCGAACGTCCGTTTTGAGGACGACGGGACGGTCTGGCGTGCCGTGCAGGCGTACAAGGGCGCCGCGCCGGCGGGCGGGGCCGGGCCGGCGAAGGGCGCAGGTTTCGCCGATGCCTTGATCGTATTCAAGGCGCTGCGCACCGCGTTGGACGCCGACGAGGCGCTGACCGGCGTATATACGTTCGACGCGGCTATGCAGCGGCTTCCGCGCACCGTACCGGCCTAGCGCGAAATCCTTGCCGGCTTCCGTCAACCGGAATTCGGCGTCGCCCCGGAATCCGGAGTGTGCCCCGGGGTCGGGCAGGCGCATTTCGCGCCGTTTCCGTCGCAGTTGATTCCTCTGCGAAACCCCCCGCCCGTCATTCCGACCGCTCGTCATTCCGACCGGAGCCCCGGCCCGCAGGGTCGGGGCGTAGTGGAGGAATCCCGGCTCGGCCTCACCCGCAAGAAACCCTTAGTCCTGCGTTGAGATTCTTCCGCTACGCGCCCCGGATTGAATCCGGGGCGCTCCGGTCGGAATGACGGGAAGGGTGGCGGGAGCTGATCGCACGGTTTTGTTCGGCTTTCGCAGAGGACTCCACAGTCGGAGGCCGTATCGGGAGCTTGTCCCGAGCTTGCCGAAGGAGGCGTCAGCGCAGGGTGGTGCCGCCGTCGATGGTGATCGACTGGCCGGTCATGAAGTCGCTGTCGGACGACGCCAGGAAAATCAGCGCGCCGATCAGGTCTTCGGGCTGCTGGTCCCGTTTGATCAGCCGCGCCTGGGGCGCCATCTCGATGAACCGGCCCCATTTCTCGGGATTGGCGAGGATCGGCTCGCTCACGACGAAGCCCGGACACAGGCTGTTGATCTGCACATTGTGTTCGGCCAGTTCGCGGGCGAGCGATTTGGTCATGACCCAGACCGCGCCCTTCGAGGCCGTGTAGTGCGGCATCATCGGCGGCCCGACATGGACGACGCCGGAGGCGATGTTGACGATCTTGCCGGCCTTCTTCTCCATCATGATCGGCGCCACCGTCTGGATGCACTGGAACTGGCCGCGGACGTTGACCTGCAGCATCCGGTCGAACTCGTCGGCCCCGATCTGGAGGAACGGCTTCGGCGTCAGGCTGGCGAAGATGGCGGCGTTGTTGACCAGGATGTCGACCGTGCCGAATTCCCCGACCGCTAAATCGGTCATCGCCCGGATCGCGCCGATATCGGAAATATCGGTCTCGATGAAGCGGGCGGCATCGCCGATTTCCGCGGCCAGCGCCGCGCCGTCGAGAATGTCGGCGATCACCACTTTGGCGCCCTCGGCCGCTAGCGCTCTGGCGTAGACCGCGCCGATTCCCTGGGCCGCGCCGGTCACGATCGCCACCTTGCCGTCAACTCGTCCCATCGTTTTCCCCTTTCCTCGGGTCACGCCATGAACGGCGAGAGCATCGCCGTATCGGCCAGCCGCATGCGTTCGGCAAGCATGCGGTCGGTCATTTCCTGCCGTTTCGTCAGGGCCGCCGGATCGGACCACAGATTGTTCATTTCGTGCGGATCGACGTTGCGGTCGAACAGCTCGCCGGCCTCTTCGCCGAGGAACCGGGTCAGCCGCCAGCCGTTATGGATCAGCGTCCAGGTGCGCAGGCCGAAATCCATGTCGATATGGATGCCCGGGCAATCCTCCTCGATCGTGAGGCCGGCGCGCTCCGGCTCCGCCCCGGCCGCCGCCGCGCCGACGACATCGAAGCCCTGCATGCCGGCGCAGGGATCGATCTCCGCCCGCTTCAGAACCGTTTGCGCAATATCGATCGAACCGCCGAGGATACCGGTCCGGCTGCCGGCGGCTCCGGCCGGGTCGGCCCAGATGAAGGGTACGCGGATCACGCCCTGATAGTGCAGGCCCTGTTTCAGCATCAGGCCGTGATCGCCCATGAAATCGCCATGGTCCGAGGTGAAGACGACCACCGTATCGTCGTCGAGGCCCAGGTCCCGCAGCCTGGCGAGGATCCGGCCGACCTGATCGTCCAGGCAGGAGATCAGGCCGTAGGTCAGCGCCAGGATTTCCCTTGTGTGCCGTTCTCCGGCCAGGAACCCCCACATGAAATCGTCGTGCTTCCGGCCTTCGGCGGCGTGGGCGCGCAGGGTTCGCAGATAGCGCGGCTCGTCCCGGTTGACATGGCCGTGGGAGGCCGGCAGCGGGATATCGGCCGGATCGTACATGTCCCAGTATTTTCCCGGCGGGCAGAAGGGGTTGTGCGGGTCCGGAAAGCTGCAGAACAGGAAGAAGGGGTCGTCCGACCCGGCCCGTTGCTCCAGCCAGTCGATCGTCCGGTCGGCGACCCAGGTGCTGGACCACAGCTCCTCCGGCACGGCGGTGCGCCACGCCTGCGGGGCGGTGACGCCGCCCCTGTCGAGGCCGTTCGGCGGACCGACCTTGCGCGCGATCTCCGGGTCCTGCCGGGCGCGCCAGACGGCGTAGTCGCCGCCGACCCAGTCGCCGTGGCCGTTGGCGGTCTCGACATGCTCGAAACCGTAATAGGGCGTCGGCACCCGGTAATCCGGGTTGTTCTGCCACTGTCCGGTCCACTCCAGGTCGTAGCCGGTGCCGGTGCGCCATTCGCGCGTGGCGTTCCACAGGGAGTCGTTTCTTCCCGGCGGTTCGTCGCCGATGCCGTGCGTGGGGCGCGGCCGGTCGGGGTCCGGTTCCGGCGGGATCGGCGCCAGCGCCGCCGCGATGCCCGGCCTGGCCGGCGCTTCGAGCGAAGCGTCCAGTTTCGAGATATTCTGGAAATGCGCCTTGCCGATCAGCCCGGTGCTGTAGCCTGCGGCCTTCAGCAGATCGACGAAGGTGACCGCATCGAGCGAAAGGGGAATGCCGTTCTGGCGCGCGCCGTTGGCGCTCGGCGTGCGGCCGGTCAGGATGGTCGCCCGGTTCGGCATGCAGATCGGGCAGGAGACATAGAACTCGTCGAAGGTCAGGCCGCGGCCGGCCAGGGAATCGATATGGGGCGTCCGGACGACCGGATTGCCGTAGCAGCCCAGATGGTCCGCCCGGTGCTGGTCGGTGATGAAGAACAGGAAGTTGGGCTTCTTCGCCATGCGGCGCGCTCCCTAGAGGTGGATGGAGCCGCCGTCGGCAGCGATGGTCTGGCCGGTGATGTAGGCGCTGGCGTCCGACGCGAGGAAGACGGCGAGCCCGGTAAGGTCGCCGGGCCGGCCCAGTTCCTTGAGGCATTGCACCTCGATCATCTTTTCGCGGATGGCGTCGGTCCGGCCGGCATTCTCGACCTCGGTCTCGATCAGGCCGGGCATGATGGCGTTCGCCGTGATGCCGTCCGGCCCGAGTTCGCGCGCCATCACCCGGGTCATGCCGATCACGGCGCTCTTGGACGTGACATAGTGCATGAAGCGGGGCAGCCCCATCGGCACTGTGCTCGACGAGACGTTGATGATGCGGCCCCGTTTCTTCGCCCGCATGTCGGGCAGGACGGCGGCGGCGCAGAGCATGCCGCCGGTGACGTTGACCCGCATCACCCGGTCCCATTCCTCCAGCGGAATATCCTCGAAGCCGCAGCGGCCCAGCGTGGTGAAGATCGCGGCGTTGTTGAGCAGGATGTCCGTACCGCCGAAGGCTTCGCGCGCCGCCGCCGCCATCGCTTCGACGGACGCCGGTTCGCCGACATCCGCCCGGACGGCGATGGCCGATCCGCCGGCGTCCGCAATTTCGCCGGCGACCGCTTCGGCGTTGGCGCCGTTCAGGTCGGCGACGACGACCCTGGCGCCTTCCTGCGCGAAGGCCAGGCAATAGGCGCGGCCGATACCCTGGCCGCCGCCGGTGACGATGGCGGATTTACCGTCGAGTTGTGCCAAGCCGGGCCTCCCTCTCTGTGCGGCGGCAATGTTCCAGCGTCGATGGAGAAAGGCAAGCCGCCGCGCGACAGGGCCGCAATGCGCGTTGCGCGGACGCGGCGGCGCGGCGGCGGCGCCTTCCGGATCGCCGCCCGCCGGATACGGGCGGAAAACCGGGGCGGCGTTCTTCCCGGTGTGCAAAAGCTACTTCGGCGGACTATAGTCGCGGCGGATCCGATTTGGCCTTGCAGGCCCGCATTGTTCCGGTGCCGGGTTCCGGTGCCGGGCCTGCCTGTCTTTTCGGGGTATGGCCGGCCCCGGAGTTCGATCGGCAAGAGCGGTAGCCGGGAATGAACCTGTCGTGAGGCAGCCGTGGGGAATGGGGGCGGTCGCGGCCGCCGGCTTCGTCGCGTTGACGGCCGGCGCCGGCGGCGCCGCGTCGGCGTCGCTCGGCCTCGAAGACCTGTTCGAGCGCTTCCGTATCGACGGGCGCAGCGTCGGCTATGTCGCCATGGACGCCGCTACGGGCGCGGTCCTGACGGCGCGGAACCCCGACGGCGCCTTCGTGCCGGCCTCCGCCATCAAGGCGGCGACGGCGATGATGGCGCTCGATGTCCTGGGACCGGAGCATCGCGCCGTCACGCGGCTCTACACGTCCGAGGCGGTCGAGGGCGGCACCCTGAACGGCGATCTGATCCTGGTCGGCGGCGGCGATCCCGAACTCTATACCGAACATTATCTTCCGATGATCCGGGCGCTGAAGAAGCAGGGCATCCGGCGGATCGGCGGCCGGTTCCTGTTCGACGACAGCCTGTTTCCGGAATCCCGGGCCATCAGCGCCGCCCATGACGGCGATGTTTCCTACAATGCGGGCGTCGGCGCCCTGTCGCTTAACTTCAATCGGCTGCGGCTGAGCTGGCAGAGGTCCGGCAAGAGCCTGCAAGTGCGGATCGATGCCAGGACCGACAAAATGTCGGTGCCGGTCGATATCGTGACCGCCGGCGTCGCTCCGGCCGGGACGCAGGCGCCGCGCGGCGTGGTCCGCGTTGTCGCCGGCGGAGTCCCGCGCTGGACGGTTGTGCCGACGGCCAGGCGCAGCGGCGCGATGTGGGTGCCGGTCAAGCGGGTCGGGCTTATGGCCGCCCATGTGTTTCAGCGGCTCGCCGCGAATCGCGGCATCGCCCTGCCCGGTCCCGAGCGCGGCGCCTTGCCGGCCGGCGCTGCGGTCGTTGCGGCCCATCGTTCCGAACCGCTGATCGAGGCGGTGCGCCATTTCCTGAAATACAGCAACAATGTCGCGACCGAAATCGTCGGCCTGGCGACGACCCGCCGGATGGCCGGCAAACCGCTGGACCTGGCGCAATCCGGCCATGCAATGGCGGACTGGTGGCGCCGGCGGCTGCCTGACGGGGACTGGACCGGCCTGCGCATCGCCAACCATTCGGGGCTGAGCCGGGAGACGCGCGTTTCGCCCCGCCAGATGGCCGTTTTCCTGCGCTGGGCGTGCAACCGGGCCTATGCCGGCCGCCGGCTGTGGGACCTGCTGCCGCCCTATCGGGTCGGTACAGGTACGGGCGGGAAGCGAACGGCAAAGCGGCCGCCGCGGGCCGGCGAACGTCCGGCGCCCCCGTCCGCGCAAGGGTCCAGGAGCCAGGCGAACGGGAATGACCGCGGCGCCGGGCGCCGGCCCGGCCCGGTCCGGGCGATGGCGATGCAGGTGCGCGGCAAGACCGGTACGCTCAACCACGCCCGATCCCTGGTCGGGTATATGGTCACCCGGTCGAAGCGTGAGATCGTCTTCGCGGTGTTCCTCGACGACGGGCGTGCCCGCCGTGCCGCCGTCGAAGCCGGCCGGCGATACCGGCAGCTGAAGCCGGCCCGCTGGGCGTGGCGTTCCCGTGTCGTGCTCAACGGTATCGTCCGTAAAATCATGCTCGAATTCTGAGGCGCCCGCCGCCCGCCAACCCAAACTTCGGAGTCTTGCCGATGCAGTTCGGACTCGGTCAGCCCGCGCCCCGGCGCGAAGATCGCCGCTTTCTCACCGGCCGCGGCAGATATGTCGACGACATGAACCTGCCCAGCGCGCTGCACGGCGCGGTCGTGCGCTCGCCCCATGCCAGGGCGAAAATTCTCGCGGTCGATACGGAGGCGGCGCAGGCGGCGCCGGGCGTGACGGCGGTCTGGACGATCGACGATCTGGACGCGGCGGGGATCGGCGACGTGCCGTGCCACACCTCGCCGGCCGCCCTGGGCGCGCCGCCGCCGAAATTCTGGCCGGCCCGGCCCGCCCTGGCGCGCGGCGAGGTCCGCTATGTCGGCGAGCCGGTCGCTTTCGTCGTCGCGGACAGCCGCGCGGCGGCGGAGGACGCCGCCGATCTCGTACTGGTCGAGTATGAGGATTCGGCGCCGGTCGCGACGATCGCGCAGGCAGAAGCGCCCGGTGCAACGAAAGTCTGGCAGGATGCCGACGACAATATCTGCTTCGCCTTCGAGCGGGGCGATGCGGCGGCGGCCGATGCGGCCTTCGGGGACGCCGCAACGACGGTTTCGCTGCAAATCTACAACAACCGCGTCTCGCCCAACAGCATGGAGCCGCGCGCGACGGTCGCCACGGTCGATCCGGCGGACGGCCGCCTGATCGTCTACACGGCATCGCAGAATCCGCACGGCATGCGGCCCGCTCTGGCGGCCGATGTCTTCGGCATCCCGGAAACCGGGATTCGCGTGGTCAGCCCGGATGTCGGCGGCGGGTTCGGCATGAAGAACAACGCCTTCCACGAGGATGTCCTCGTCTGCCACGCGGCGCGGACGTTCGGCCGGCCGGTGCGCTGGACGTCGAGCCGCGCCGAAGGGCTGCTCAACGATACCCACGGGCGCGACGTGCTGGCGGATGCCGAACTGGCGCTCGATGCGGACGGCAAATTCACCGGACTGCGCATCCACGCCCGCTACGCCATGGGCGCCTACCTGTCGTCGGCCGCGCCCGCGGCGGCGCTGGTGGGCTGCCTGCTGTACAGCGGCGTGTACGATGTCCCGGCCGCCCATCTGTCGGTTACCGCCTACTTTACCAATACGGCGATGGTCGGCCCCTATCGCGGCGCCGGCCGGCCCGAAGCGATCCATGTCATCGAGCGGCTGGTCGATCTGGCGGCACGCAAGACCGGCATCGATCCGGTCGAATTGCGCCGGCGCAACATGCTGACCCCCGACCGCCTGCCTTATGCCGGCCCGTTCGGGCCGACCTACGATACCGGCGATTTTCCCGCGCTGCTGGACAAGGCGCTGGCCGCCGCGGACTGGGACGGCTATGCACAGCGCGCGGCCGAAAGCGCGGAGGCCGGGAAGAAACGCGGTCGCGGCCTGGCCTATTTCATCGAGACCTGCGGCCTGTTCAACGACCGGATGGAAATCCGCTTCGACGAAGGCGCGGGCGTGACGATCCTGGCCGGCACCCACAATCACGGCCAGGGCCACGAGACGGTGTTCGCCCAGCTGGTGTCGGACTGGCTGGGCGTTCCGCCCGAGCGCATCCGTTTCGAGCAGGGCGATACCGACAAGGTCGGCTTCGGCCGCGGCACCTATGCGGCGCGCAGCATGACGGTCGGCGGCAACGCCCTGCGCGACGCTGCGGACAAGGTCATCGAGCGCGGCAAGTTGCTCGCCTCCGTGCTGTTCGAGGCGGCGCAGGAGGATATCGCGTTCGACAACGGCGAATTTTCCGTCGCCGGAACCGACAAGAAGGCGGGCTGGGCGCAGGTCTGCCACGCCGCCTTCGTGCGCGGCGGGCCGACGGCCGCCTTCGGGCCGGGCATCGAGGCGACCGGCAGCTTCTCGCCGACCACGCCGAACTTTCCCAACGGCTGCCACATCGTCGAGATCGAACTCGACCCGGAGACCGGCCATGTCGCCGTCGACCGCTATACCTCGGTCGACGATTCCGGCGTCGTACTGAACCCGCTGCTCTACGCCGGGCAGATCCACGGCGGCATCGTCCAGGGCTGGGGCCAGGCGATGCTCGAACAGGCGCTCTACGACGAAGACAGCGGCCAGCTCCTGACCGGCAGTTTCATGGACTACGGCATGCCGCGCGCCGACGACCTGCCCGGCTTCGCGCTCGACCATTTACACATTCCCTGCGCGACCAATCCGCTGGGCATCAAGGGCGCGGGCGAGAGCGGTACGGTCGGCGCGCTGCCGGCGATCGTCAACGCCGTCGTCGATGCGCTGGCCGATGCCGGCGTCACCGATATCTCCATGCCGATGACGCCCGCCAAGGTGTGGGCGGCGCTGAATCCTCAGGCGGAGGCCCGGAGATAACGGTTCATCCGTCGCTCGCCGAGGCGGAAGGTTCCGGTAATGGCCAGCGCCAGGATCAGGTACAGCGCGGCGGCGTAGAGATAGACCGTATCGTCGTAGCCGCGCGAGAAGACCGAGCGGGTCTCGCCCATCAGGTCGTAGACCGTGATCGTGCTGACCAGTGCGCTGCCCTTGAGCAGCAGGATGACCTCGTTGCCGTAGGCCGGCCAGGCGATTTGGAACGCCCGGGGCAGCACGATCCGGCGGTAGACCGTCACCCTGGACATGCCGCAGGCTTCGGCGGCTTCGACCTCGCCTTTCGGCACCGCGGCGATCCCTCCGCGCAGGATTTCGGCAACATAGGCGGTCGTGTTCAGGGTCAGGCCGAGCAGCCCGCAATATTCGGCGTCGCCAAGCACGATCCAGAACGGGCTTTCGCGCACGGCCTCGAACTGGGCGAGGCCGTAATAGAGCAGGGCGAGCTGCACGATCAGCGGCGTGCCGCGGAAAAAATAGATGTAGAGATAGGCCGGCACGGAAATCCAGCGCCGGTTCGAGCGCCGCGCCAGCGCCAGCGGGATCGCGAGAACCAGCCCGATGATACAGGCCAGCGCGACCAGCTTGACCGTGACGAGCGCGCCGTCGATCAGCCGGTCGCCATATCGGATCCACAGGTCGAGCATGCGCGTCAGGCCGGCCGCGGCGCAGGCGGGCGCGAAACCGCCTCGCCGGCAATCCCGCGGTTGGCATGCCGCTCCAGCCGGGCGCGGAAAATGTCGGAGACGACGGTGAGCAGCAGGTAGATGACGGTCGCCGCCAGATAGAACACGAACGGCCGCTGGGTTGCCTCCGCCGCCACGCTGGTCTCGCGCATCAGTTCGTCCAGCGCGATGACGCTGACCAGCGAGGTATCCTTGAGCAGCACCATCCAGAGGTTGCCCAGCCCCGGCAGGGCAAAGCGCAGAATCTGGGGAAAACGGACGCGCAGAAAGACCTGGCGGCGCGTCATGCCGACGGCGAGCGCGGCCTCGATCTGGCCTTTCGGGACGGCCATGAAGGCGCCGCGGAAGACTTCGGAAGCGAAGGCGCCGAAAATCAGCCCCAGGGCGAGCGACCCGGCGAGCCGCTTGTTGAAATCGAACCCGCCGTCGTAGCCGAACGCTTCGAGCAGCGCCCCGATCGCCGCGCCGCCGCTGTAGTAGACCAGCAGGATGATGAGCAGCTCAGGGATGCCCCGGATGAGCAGGCTGTAGGTCTCGGCGACGCCGCGCAATATCCGCGAGTGCGAGAGCTTCGCGCCGGCTGCTGCAAGGCCGAGGCCGAGCCCGATCGCCAGCGAATATATCGCGATCTCCACCGTGACCAGCGCGCCGACGATCAGCTCGTCGCCGAAACCGGTGTCGCCGAAATGGAGGATTTCGGGGATCATCGCGGCGCTTCGATTCAACCGGAATTCCGGCTGCCAAAGAAAGAACCCCCTTCCGCGGGTAGAAGGGGGCCTTGTTCACGCATCGGGCATCCCGGCGACTAGTAGATATCGAACGGGAAGTATTTCGCGTTGATCTTGGCGTAGGTACCGTTCTTGCGCAGCGCGAGGATGGCGGCGTTCACTTTATCGAGCAGCGCGGTGTCTTCCTTACGGGCCGCGATGCCGATCTTGTCCTCGTTGCTGATCTGCCCGCCGGCCATCTCGAAACCCTTGTTCTTCTCGACCCAGTCGTAGGACGGCAGGAGGTCGGACAGAATCGCGTCGACGCGTCCGGCCTTGAGGTCGAGCCAAGCGGCGGTCTGCTTGTCGTAGACCTTGATCTTCGCCACCTTCCGGTAGTTGTCTTCGAGATATTGCGAGCTGACCGTCGCGCGCTGGGCGCCGAGCGTCTTGCCTTTGATACCTTCGGCCGTCGGCTTGAAGCCGCTGCCCTTTTTCGCGACGAATTGCAGGTAATTCGAATAGTAGGGCGTCGAGAAAGCGACCTTCTTCTTCCGCTCCTCGGTAATCGACATGCTCGCGACGATCAGGTCGTACTTCTTGGCCAGCAGACCGGGGATGATGCCGTCCCAGTCCTGCGCAACCAGGGTGCATTTCGCCTTCATGTGCGCGCAGATGGCCTTGGCGAGATCGACGTCGAAGCCGACCAGTTCGCCCTTGGCGTTCTTGCTGTTGAAGGGCGGGTAGGCGCCTTCGGTGGCGATCCGGAGGTCGCGGGCGGCAGCCGGCACCGAGAAGAGAGCCGCGCCGACCATCGCGGTCGCGGCAAACTGGGCAATTTTGCGGATCATGATGACAGGTCTCCCTGGCCAAACCGATATTCCGTCGATCGGCCCCCGGCTCACGACCGGACTTCCGGTCTGGCTTCCGCCCTGCGGCCGGGGCGCTACGGCCGGGGACCAGCTTACATCGGCGGTTACATCTGGCTAGACAGAAATTGCTGTAACCGTCCGGATTTGGGCGCGCCGAACAGGTCGGCCGGCGAGCCTTCCTCCTCGATCCTGCCGCGATGCAGGAAGACGGTGCGGTCCGAGACCTCGCGGGCGAAGCCCATCTCGTGGGTCACGACGATCATGGTCCGGCCTTCCTGAGCCAGATCCTGCATCACGCGCAGCACTTCGCCGACCAGTTCGGGATCGAGGGACGAAGTCGGTTCGTCGAACAGCAGGACTTTCGGTTGCATGGCGAGCGCCCGGGCGATGGCGACGCGCTGCTGCTGGCCGCCGGAAAGTTGCGCCGGATAGCTGTCGAACCTGCTCTCGAGGCCGACCTTTTCCAGCAGCGCCATGGCTTCCTCGCGCGCCTCGGCCCTGCTGCGCTTCAACACCTGGACCGGCCCTTCCGCAATGTTCTGCAACACCGTCATGTGGGCCCAGAGGTTGAAGCTCTGGAACACCATGCCGAGCTGCGAGCGGAGGCGGGCGATCTGTTTCCGGTCGACGCCGGTGAGCCGGCCGGCGCGGCCGATGCGGACCCGGATCTCTTCGCCGTCCAGCACGATCCGGCCGCGGTCCGGGATTTCCAGGAAGTTGATGCAGCGCAGGAAGGTGCTCTTGCCCGAGCCGGAACTGCCGATGATCGCAATTACTTCGCCGGCCGCCGCGGACAGCGTCACACCCCTCAGGACCGCGAGGTCGCCGAAGCGCTTATGAATATCCTCGGCGATCAGGGCCGGGCCGGCTGCCGCTGCGGGATGTCCTGCCATCCGGCCATCCTCTAAAAGGGGGACGGGCCGTCAAGGTCAGATTCCGTCGGGTCCGATTCCGTCGGGTCCGATTCTGCGGGGGAGGGAAACGAACGATGCGCGCTGTCGTCTGCGACCGGCTGAGCGAGGATTTCTCCGGCATGGCGATCCGCGACGTCGCGCTGCCCGAGCCCGGTCCGGGCGAAGTGCTCGTCCAGGTCCGGGCCGCGGGCATCGGCTTTCCGGACCTGCTGATGTGCCGCGGCGGCTATCAACTCAAACCGCCGCTGCCGTTCACGCCGGGGATGGACGTGTCCGGAACGGTCGCGGCCGTGGGCCCCGGGGTCACGGCGTTCGGGTTCGGCGACGCGGTGGCCGGCGCGGCGCGTTTCGGCAGCTTTGCCGGTTTCGTAACGGTGCCCGAGGGGCAGCTCCGCCCGAAGCCGCCCAACCTGTCCGATACCGAGGCCGCGGCCTGCCAGGTCGCCTGTCTCACGGCCTATGTCGCGCTGGTGCGCCGCGCCGCGCTGCAGCCGGGCGAGACCCTGCTGGTCCACGGCGCGAGCGGCGGCGCCGGCATGGCGGCGATCGGCCTGGGCAAGGCGCTCGGCGCGCGCATCGTCGCCACGACGGGCAGCCCCGCCAAGGCTGCCGCCCTCGAAGCGGCCGGCGCCGACCATGTGCTCGAAGCCGGCAAGGGCTTTCGGGAGCCGGTCAGGGACCTGACCGGCGGGCGCGGCGCCGATGTGGTCTTCGACCCGGTCGGCGGCGACCTGTTCGACGAATCGGTGCGCTGCATCGCCTTCGGCGGCCGGCTGCTCGTGATCGGCTTTGCCTCCGGCCGGATCGCCGAAATCGCGACCAACATGCCGCTGATCAAGGGCTTCAGCGTGGTCGGCGTCCGCGCTGGCGAATACGGCCGCCGCTTCCCGGAGCGGGGGCACGAGAATCTCGATGCCGTCTGGAAGCTTGCGGCGGAAGGCAGGACCCGGATGCCCGTTCATGCCGAACTGCCGCTGGAGGACTTCCGGGCCGGTTTCGCCATGCTCGCACGGCGCGAAGCGGTCGGGAAGGTCGTGCTGAGGGTCAGCTAGCCGGGGCCACGTCTATCTGGCGATGCTGGTCCTGCTCCATGTTCCTGCGGCGCCGGAGCAGGGCGGGCGCCATGGCGATGTAGATCAGCGTGCCGGTCACCGCCGCGATTCCCAGAACCGTCTGCAAGCCGAAACGGTCGGCCAGGAAGCCCATGACCAGCGCGCCGAGCGCCGGGCCGCCGACGGATACGGACGAACTCATGCTGATCGTGCGGCCGCGCATGTCCGGCCGGGCGATGGTTTGCAGGAGGCTGTTGGACCCGACCTGAACCGACAGCAGCGACAGCGAGACGATGAAGATCAGTCCGGCCGCCAGCCAGAACCGGTCCGTGAGCGTAAACAGGAACAGGGCGGAACCGGCCAGGAAGGCGCCGGTCAGCATGATCCGCGTGAGTCCTTCGGTGCGCCCGCGGACCAGCAGGAACAGCGCGCCGACCAGGGCGCCCAGGCCGGCCGCGGCATTGAGCGTCGCCAGCCCCTCGGCGCCGCGTCCGAAAACCGTATCGGCAAAACCGGGCAGCAGATCGTGGAAGGGCCGGATCAGCAGGCCGCCGGCGAACGACATGCCGAGCAGGAACAGGAGCGAGGGCGTCCGGCCGACATAGCGGAACCCTTCCAGAAGATCGGCGAAGATGCCCGGCCCGCCGGGGTCGCGCGGCCGGACGGGATCGCGCCGGATCAGCCAGATCATCGTCAGCATCCAGGCCGAGGTGCAGGCGGACATGAGGATCGACGCGCCGCTGCCGATCTTGGTGATCAGGACGCCGGCGATCACCGGCCCGACGAAGGCGCCCATGTGGAACGAACTGGCGTTGAGCGCGACCGCGGCGGAGATCGACGCCCGGTCTACGAGTTGCGGGATCAGCGACTGGCGCGCCGGGAAATCGATGCCGAAGAACAGGCCCTGGAGCAGTGTGAGCGCGACCAGCAGGGGCGCCGTCATATGTCCGGAGAGCGCGATCGCGCCGATGGCGAAGGTCGTCAGGAACAGGCCGGTTCCGGAGCGCAGCGCAACCCGCCGATGGCCGTAGCGGTCGGCCAGCGCGCCGGCGAACGGCCCGATGACCATCACCGGGATCAGGGAGGCGAAGGCGACGATGCCGAGGAAGGAGGGCGAGCGGGTCAGTTCCCAAGCGAGCCAGCCCAGGCCGATCCGGTTGCCCCACCAGCCCATGACGTGGACGACATGCCCGCTGACATAGAAACGGTATTCCCGGTGCGCGAGCGCGCGCGAAACGCCGCCGAGAGACTTGTAGCTGAAACGCAAGAGGAAAGGGTCCGGTCAGGGCCTTGAAACGGGACGCAGAGTGTGCCGCGCCGTCCGGCGGAAGCAAAGCGACGGATTGGCAGACGGCCCATGCAGGAATGCGCGGCGGCCATTCCGGCTGCCCGTCGGCGGATCATCCTTCGATCAGGTCGAACCACACGTCTTCGGTAAGGACTTCGATTCCCAGCTCCCCGGCCTTTTTGGCCTTGGACCCTGCACCCGGCCCGGCGACCACAAGATCGGTTTTCTTCGAGACCGAGCCGGCCACCTTGGCGCCCAGCGCCTCGGCGCGCGCCTTGGCTTCGCTCCGGCCCATCCTCTCCAGTGTCCCGGTGAAGACGACGGTCTTGCCGGCGACCGGCGATTCTGCGGCGACGGCTTCCGCGTCCTCGACGTCCAGTTCGCCGGCGAGGTCGTCGAGCACGGTCAGATTGTGCGGCTCGCCGAAAAAGGCGGCCAGATCGTCCGCCATGCCCGGCCCGACCTGGTCGATGCTGCACAGGTCCGCGAAGGCTTCGCCGATATCGGCCGGCTTGGCCGCCTCCGGGTTGCTCTCCCGCTCCGCCGCCGCCTGGCGCATGGCCGCGCGCCACGCGCCGAACGAGCCGTAGTGCCGGGCGAGCAGCTTGGCGCCCGCTTCGCCGACCTGCCGGATGCCGAGCGCGTAGATCAGCCGGTGCAGCGGAATTTGCCGCCGGTCCTCGATCGCGGCCAGCAGATTGTCGACCGATTGCTCGCCCCAGCCTTCCCGTTCCTTCAGCTCGGCCTCCCGGCCATGCAGGCGGAAGATGTCGGCCGGCGCCGCGATCAGCCCGTCTTCGAGGAAAGCGACCGCGTGTTTCGAGCCGAAGCCTTCGATATCGAAGGCGTTGCGCGAGACGAAATGCTTCAGCCGCTCGACATTCTGGGCCGGGCAGATCAGTCCGCCGGTGCAGCGGCGGACCGCTTCGCCCTCGGGCCGGACCGCATGGCTGCCGCAGGCCGGGCAGGTTTCCGGGAAAACGAACGGCTCGGCGCCGTCCGGCCGCTTGTCGAGCAGCACCTCGACGACCTGGGGGATGACATCGCCGGCCCGCTGGATGACGACGGTATCGCCGTTCCGGACGTTCCGGCGCGCGATCTCGTCCTCGTTGTGCAGGGTCGCGCGCGAGACCACGACGCCGCCGACGGTCACCGGTTCGAGATTGGCGACCGGAGTCAGCGCGCCGGTGCGGCCGACCTGGATGGTGATTTCGTTCAATACCGTTTGCGCGCGCTCCGCCGGGAACTTGTGGGCCGTCGCCCAGCGCGGCGCCCGGCTCACCATGCCGAGGCGCGCCTGCCAGTCCAGCCGGTTCACCTTGTAGACGATGCCGTCGATATCGTAGGGCAGGGCGGCGCGTTCGGTCTGGACCCGGTCGTACAGCGCGATCATGTCGTCGACCGAGCGGCACACCCTGGCGAACGGGTTGACGCTGAACCCCCAGCCCCTGAGCCGGTCGAGAAAGTCCGACTGCGTCCGGCCGATATCGGCAGCCGCGCCGCCGTCTTCGAGCACGCCCCAGGAATAGGCGAAGAAATGCAGCCGCCTCTCCGCGGTGGCGGCCGGGTCGATCTGGCGCAGCGACCCGGCCGCGGAATTGCGCGGGTTGGCGTAGAGCGGCAGGCCGGCCGCGTCGCGCCCGGCGTTCAGCGCCGCAAAATCGTCCTTGCGCATATATACTTCGCCGCGAATCTCGATGTAGGGCGGTGCCGCGCCTTCCAGGGTATCGGGCAGGTCGGCCACGGTGCGCAGGTTGCCCGTCACGTCCTCGCCGACCGTGCCGTCGCCCCGGGTCGCCCCCAGGACGAAGGCGCCCCCGCGATAGTGCGCGGCGGCCGACAGGCCGTCGATCTTCGGTTCGGCGACGACCTCGACCGGCTCGGCCCCGTCGAGGGAAAGAAACCGGCGGATCCGCTCGATGAAATCCTCGACATCCTCGCGCGAAAAGGCGTTGGAGAGGGACAGCATCGGCGCGCGGTGCTCGACCTGCGCAAAACCCTCCCGCGGTTTCGCGCCGACCCGGGTTTCGGGGCTGTCCGCGCGCTGCAATGCCGGGAAGCGCGCCTCGACCGCCCGGTTGCGCCGGCGCATGGCATCGTATCCGGCATCGTCGATCTGCGGCGCGTCATCGCGATGATAGGCTTCGTCAAGCCGCTTCAACTCGGCGGCAAGCCGCGTGAGTTCGGCCTGCGCCTCGGCCTTGGTCAGCGCCTCGACGGGGATGCCGGCAGTCACCGTCCCGTCGCCATCAGGGCGGTGGCGGCGGCGCGCGCTTCGTCGGTAACGGCGGCGCCGGAGAGCATCCGGGCGATTTCCTCCTGCCGTTCGTCATTGTCGAGCAGGGAGACCGAGGCGGCGGCGCTGTCATCCCGGTCGGTCCGGATGACGCGCCAATGCTGCCGGGCTCTGGCCGCGACCTGGGGCGAATGGGTGACGACCAGGACCTGCGCCTGGGCGCCGAGCCGAACCAGCCGCTCGCCGACCGCCGCGGCCGTCGCGCCGCCGACGCCGGAATCGACCTCGTCGAAAATTATCGTCCCGGGTCCATCGTCCTGCGCCAGCACGACCTTCAGCGCCAGCATGATGCGCGCCAGCTCGCCGCCGGAGGCGATGCGGCCGATCGGCCCCGGTTCGGCGCCCGGCGTCGTCGCCACTTCGAAAGCGATCCGGTCGAGGCCGCCGGCGGAGGCGCGGTGCTCGTCCAGCTCGGAGATCCGGGTGACGAAGCGGGTGCGATCCAGCCTGAGCGGCGGCAATTCGCGCGCAACGGCGATATCGAGCGCCCCGGCCGCGGCGCGCCGCGACTTGCTCAGCGCCCGGGCGGCGCTGCGATAGGCCAGGGTTGCTTCTTCGGCCTGCCTGCGAAGGGCGGCGAGCGCGCCGGAACCGTCCTCGATCGACGCCAGCCGCTGCGCGATCCTGTCGAGCAGCAGCGGCAGCTGGGCGACCTCGCACCGGTGTTTGCGCGCCGCGTCCCGCAGGGCGGCGAGCCGGTCGTCAACGGCCTCGAGCCTTGCCGGTTCGGCTTCGGCCTGGGCAGCGAGGTCGATCGCCGCGCCGTAGACTTCGTTCAGTTCGATCCTGGCGCGGTCGAGTGCGGCGGCCGCCGGCTCAAGCAGGTCCGGCGCCAGGGCCGCGGCCTTTTCCAGCGCCCGCTCGGCGGCGGCGAGCGCTTCGTCGGCGCGGCTGTCCGGTCCGATCGCCTCGACCGCCTCATGGGCCGCCTCGATCAGTTTGCCGCTGTTGGCAAGGCGGGCGCGCTCGACTGCGAGCGTTTCTTCCTCGCCCGCCGCTGGCGCCAGATCGCTCAATTCCCGGTGGACATGGCGCAGATAGTCCTCGTCGCGGCGCGCCTCTTCCGCATCGCGCTCGGCACGATTGAGGGCTTCGCGCGCCGCCGTCAGCCCCGCCCAGGCTTCTGCGACCGCCTCCAGGTCCCGGCGATGGCCGCCGAAACAGTCCAGAACCTGCCGGTGGGTTGCGGAATCGAGCAGTCCGGTCTGATCGAACTGGCCGTGAATTTCGGCCAGACGGGCGCCGATCGACCGGAGCAGCCCGACGCTGACGGGCTGGTCGTTGACGAAGGCCTTGCTGCGGCCGTCGGCGCCCAGGACGCGGCGCAGGATCAGCTCGCCGTCATGGCCGTCCAGTCCGTGTTCCGCCAGCAGGCCGCCGGCCGGATGGCGGGCGCCGATCTCGAAACTGGCGGCAACGCTGGCGCGGCCGGCGCCGGGCCGGACGAAGCGGGCGTCGCTCCGGCCGCCCAGCGCGAGACCGAGGGAATCGAGCAGGATCGACTTACCGGCCCCGGTCTCGCCGGTCAGCGCGGTCAGCCCGGCGTCGAACGACAGGTCGAGCGCCTCGATCAGAACGACACTGCGGATTGAAAGGCCGGTCAGCATCCCCTTGGGCCGGCGGTTGCAGGGCGGCCGCGGATTCGCCCGGCCGGATCAGAAAATCCGGTCGAACAGCCGGCCCAACCAGGACTTCTTGCCGCTCTCGGCTGTCGCCTCGGGTTGCTCGCCGGCCGCCGGCTTCGCGGCCGTCCCGCCGGCCTGTCCACCAGCCTGTCCGCCAGCCTGTCCACTGGCCTTTCCATCGGCCTTTCCGCCGGCCGGCGCTTTGGGCTCCGGCGCGCTGCCGAGCGGCGAAGTGCGCTTGCCCTCCAGGATGGCGGCGCTGTCGGCGCGCCACGGGCTGTCCGGAAAGTTCCGGCCCAGGAGCGCGGCGGCGCGCCCGGCTTCGTCGCGCAAACCCAGGGCGACGTAACTCTCGGTCATCCGGTGCAGGGCTTCGGCCACATGGCGCGACCGCTGGAATTCCTGCACGATGCGCTTGAAGCGGTTGATCGCCGCAAGATGCTGGTCCTTGGCCTGATAGAATCTCCCGACTTCCATTTCGTGCCCGGCGAGATGATCCCGGAGTACAGCGGCCTTGCGCCGCGAATCCTCGGCGTATTTCGTCGTCGGAAAACGTTCGGCGATAAGGGTGAATTCGCTGTAGGCGGCGAAGGTCGGACCCGGGTCCCTCTTCGTGTCGCGCACTTCCTCGAAGAAACAAAGCGCCTTGAGATAATGGGCATAGGGCACATCGCGGTGCGCCGGGTTCAATCTTAGGAACCGGTCCAGGCTCAACCGGGCGGTCTCGAAGTCCCTGGCCAGATAATTCGCATAGGCCACCATCAGCTGGGACCGCGGGGCCCACGCCGAATAGGGATGCTGCCGGTCGACCTCGCCGAACAGTTTGGCGGCCTCCGCATAATCCTTTTCCTGCATGAGGTCGTAGGCGCGGCTGTAAAGCTGGTGGACCGTCCCTTCGGTATAGTCGTCGTCCTCCTGACCGAGCGAACCGCATCCGCCGATCAGAAGCGCCGCGCCCATGGCCAGGGCGATGGCGGGGCCCGAGCGGGCCCGGACAGCGGCGCGGGTAATTCCGGCAGTCATGCTGGCGGTTCTCGAACAGTCCACGGTTCCGGTCGCGACGAGCCCGGCCCGGCCGACCCGACGGCGCCTTTCATACCATACGCCTTGACGGCGGCGCCATCCGTCTTTCGCCCGATATTCCGGCGTTCGATCGAAACGAATTCGGCAGGACAGGATGCCGGCCGCCAACCGGCGCGACGATCCGAAACGGCGCTGCTTCAGGCGATCGCCCTGGCGGCGTGCATTCGCGCTTCGGCGCTCTCGCTGGCGGCGGACAGGCCGGACGTCCCGGTGAGGCGCCAGGCGCCGTCGTCGGCAAACAGGCGGCGGAGCAAACGATTGTGCAGCGCATGGCCCGACCGGTAACCGTGGAAATGGCCAAGCAGCTGATGGCCTGCGAGCCGCATGTCGCCCACCGCATCGAGCAGCTTGTGGCGGACGAATTCGTCCCGGTAGCGCAAGCCTTCCGGGTTCAGGACGCTGCTGCCGTCGACGACCACCGCGTTGGCCAGCGAGCCGCCGCGCGCCAGCCCCGAGGCGTGCATGGCAGCGATCTCTTCCCTGAAGCCGAAGGTGCGCGCCGAGGCCAGTTCGTCGCGGAAGGCGCCATTCGACAGGTCGAAGGCGCGGACCTGCCGCCCGATCGCACCCGACGCGAATTCGATCTCGAAACTGTAGGTGCTGCCGGCGCCCGGCATGAGGACGGCGGACTTCTCGTCGTTGCCGACCGATACCGTCTTCAGGATTTCGATAACGCGGCGCGGGGCATCGAGCGTCCGGATCCCGGCACATTCGATCAGGAAGGCGAAGGGTTCGCCGCTGCCGTCCATCGCCGGCACTTCCGGGCCGTTCAACTCCACCGTGACATTGTCGACCTGAAGGCCGGCCAGCGCCGCCACAAGATGCTCGATCGTCCCGACGACGACGCCCTCGGCGTTGCCGATGGTCGTGCACATCCGCGTATCGACGACCTTGTCCCACCGCGCGGCGATTTCCGCACCCCGGCCCGCAAAATCGGTCCGGCGGAACACGATTCCCGTATCGGCTTCTGCGGGGAGCAGGGCCATGCTGACCTTTGCGCCGGTATGCAATCCGCGCCCGGCGCAGGAAATCACGTCTTTCAGCGTTGTCTGACGGACGCTTGTCCGGCCTGCGGACCGCTGTACGGCGCCGCGCGCGCGCAAGGATTTCGGCGAGGCATTCACATCCATGCGGTACTTCCCCGTTTCCCCAGGCGCTCCGGAGCGGCCCCGGGCGTCGCAGCCCGATATTCGTACCGGCTTCCCGGCCGGTGCGGTATCGAGACAGGCGGCAGCCGAACAAAGAGCCGGCGACCCGGAAGGCCGCCGGCTCATTGTCTAGCAAGCCGGCGCATAAACGCTCAAATCACGCTTTGTTACGCCGTGTTACACAAACGTGTTAGCGCCTGTCTCAATTCGCCTGGCGGCGCAGAAAAGCCGGAATTTCGAGAAGATCGTCTTCGGCAGACCGATTCCCGTCCCGGTCGCCCGCCGGCGCCTGCGGATGGGGCCGTCCCGTCCGGTCGGCCGTTTCCCGGCGCGAGCGGTCGGAGTCGGTAATCAGCCGGACCGTCGAATCGGATTGTGCGTCCCCGTCCGGATTTGCGCCGGAAGAATCCCTGTCTTCGTTTCCGCCGCCGCGTCTCGGCGTTTCCTTCCGCCGGCCGCGAAAGAACGAGAACACGGAATCGCGCTTCCCGCCGCCGGCTTCCGGTTCGGAGTCGGCGGCGGGGCGGCCTTCCGGCCGCAGCACCGCGCGCAAATCCGGCCGCGGATTGGACGGCTCGTCGGCAGCGGCAGGGCGGACGGGCGTCAACATCTCCTCCACCTTCTGCACGAGATCGGCGGGCCGCTCGACCGGGCCCGGTGCGGCCGGCGCAACGCCGTCCGATACCGGTGCGGCCGGTGCGGCCTCGGCACGCGCCGCTTCGACCGGCGCCGTTTCCGTCGGCGCAATTGCGGCCGGCGCCGTTTCTACCGGTGCGTATCCGCCGCGCCCGGTATCCGCAGGTTCGGCCCATGCGCCTTCGCCCGCTTCCGCTGCCACCGCTCCTGCCCGGGCATCGCCGGCCGTCCCCGCGGCCAGGCCGTCGCGGCCGGCGGAAGCGGAGAACATTTCGGACTGCGCTACGGCGGCGGCCGCCTCCGGGTGCTGCGTTTCCGCAGGCGCCATTTCCCGGCCTGCGGACCTGGGCGCCGGATCGCTCGCCGGTGTCGCTGCCGCCGACGCTTCGCCGTCGTTCCGGTCGGGTAACGGATCCGGTGCGGTCCCCTGCTGCGTCGGGCGCAGGACCCTGAGTTCGGCCGGGCGCTGGGCCGCGTCCAGCGGGCCGTCGATGCCGGTGGCGAAGACCGACACCCGGATCCTGCCTTCGAGCGTCGGATCGAAAGTCGAGCCGAAAATAATGCTCGCGCCGGGATCGACTTCGTCGCGCACCCGGTTGGCCGCCTCGTCGACCTCGTAAAGGGTCAGGTCGGGGCCGCCCGAGATGTTGATCAGCAGGCCGCGTGCGCCTTTCATCGAAACATCGTCGAGCAAGGGGTTCGAAATCGCCGATTCGGCCGCTTCGATCGACCTGCCTTCGCCCTCGGCCTCGCCCGCGCCCATCATGGCCTTGCCCATCTCCGACATGACCGAGCGGACATCGGCGAAATCCAGATTGATGAGGCCGGGCATCACCATCAGGTCGGTTATGCCGCGCACACCCGAATGCAGCACGTCGTCCGCCATGCGGAAGGCGTCGGCGAAGGTCGTTTTCTCGTTGGCGACCCGGAACAGGTTCTGGTTGGGGATGACGATGAGCGTGTCGACGACATCCTGCAGTTCCTGAAGCCCGCTTTCGGCCAGCCGCATGCGCTGCGCACCTTCGAAGTGGAAAGGCTTGGTGACCACGCCGACGGTAAGGATGCCGCTTTCCCGGGCCGCCCGCGCGATAACGGGCGCTGCCCCGGTTCCGGTGCCGCCGCCCAGGCCGGCCGTGATGAACACCATGTGGCTGCCGTTCAGATGCTCGGCGATACTGTCGATTTCCTCTTCGGCGGACGCCCGGCCGATTTCGGGGCGCGAACCGGCGCCGAGACCCTGCGTAATGTTCAGGCCGAGCTGAATCTGGCGCTCGCAATCGGACTGGGCGAGGGACTGCGCGTCGGTGTTCGCCACCACGCACACGACCCCTTCGATATCCGAACTGAGCATGTTGTTGACCGCGTTGCAGCCGGCGCCGCCGATGCCGAAGACGACGATGCGCGGTCTCAGTTCGGGCGGTGATTTGGGCATGGAGAGTTTGAGGGTCATCGTGGCCTCCTTGGTGTGCCTTTCCGACGGGCCGCTGCTGTCGCGGCGCGCGGCGAAGGGCTGGTCGCTGGAATTCTGTTGAGGATGGGCGGAAGGGTCCGGTTCATCGGAAATGCTCCTTCACCCAGCCGCCGAGCCGGCCGAACCGGCTGCGATCGTGGGTCTGTGCGGCGACAAAAGTCCCGAGCGCGCTGCCGATCCCGTCGGCGTTCGCACGGTTTTCCGCGGCGAAGCGGAGAAGTCCGGTACACGTCGTATAGGCTTGGCCCATCGCGGTCTCGGCGAGTCCGTCGAACGGGATCGCCCGGCCGATCCTGACCTTGCTGTCGAAGATCGTGCTGGCCAGTTGCGGCAGGCCTTTCAGCTGGCAGGCGCCGCCGCTCAGAACGATGCGGCGGCCGGCGTGCGCCAGATAGGGCGTGTCCTGCAGCCGGCTGCGCACCAGTTCCAGCGTTTCCTCGATGCGCGGCCTGATGATGCCGGTCAGCAGGCTCTTGGGCGCCGGATGGGACGGCACATGTTCGTCCGCCCCGATGGCGGGAATTTCGATAATGGACCGGTCGTCGCTCGGCTGGGCAAGGGCGCTGCCGTAGCGGATCTTCAGCAGTTCGGCCTGCTCGATCGGGGTCGACAGGCCATGTGCCAGGTCTCTGGTGACCTGTTCGCCGCCGATCGGGACCGTATCGGCATGGACGATTTCGCCGTCCGTGAACACGGCCACGCCGGTAACGCCGGCGCCCATGTCGATCACCGTGGCGCCGAGCGTCCATTCGTCCTCGACCAGGGTCGCCAACCCGGCGGCGTAGGGCGCCATGACGAAGCGGTCGATCTCCAGATGGCAATCGCGGACGCAGGCCGCCAGGCTACGCACCGGGCCTGCCTCGGCCGTAACGGTATGCACTTCCGCGCCCAGCATTTCGCCGAACAGGCCGAGCGGATCCCGGATGCCGCGCGCTTCGTCGAGCCGGAAACCCACCGGGATCGAGTGGATCAGGGCGCGGTCCAGTTCGTTTTCGATGCGCCGGCCGCGCTGCAGCACGCGGCGGATATCGGCGGGGCCGACCTCGCCGTTCGCGATGGGGGCCTCGAACGAGACGATTTCCGATTTCGGCCGGCCGCAATTCACCGAAACGACAACCGATTTCACGGTTTCGCCGGTCATGTTCTCGGCGATATGCACCGTGTTGGCGATCGAATCGCGCGCGGCGTCCATATTCACGACCGATCCGCGCGCCATCCCCTTCATGTCGCGTCTGCCGATACCGACGACCCGCAATTGTCCGTTCGGCACAGGCTGCGCAATGATGCAGGTGACCTTGCTGGTGCCGATGTCCAGCGCGGCGATCATCTGGTTACGGGTTGCGGCGGCGGTGCCGTTCCGTTTCGACATCGGGTTGCCGGCCTCCTATCCTCGATCGCCGTTGCGGTTCGCGGCGCTGCGCGTCTCGCCGGCGCCGGCTTCGGTTTCGCCCTGCGGCACGCGGATTACGAATTCGAAACGGGATCGCATGTCGAATCCCAGGGCGCCCCTGGCGAGCAGACCGTGCGCACGGTCCAGGTCCGCGAACCGGTGCCAGGCGGCATCGGGTCTGCGCTCCGGCAATTTCAGGAAAACGCCGTTATCGAAGATGAGGTCCCAGCGGCGGCGCCCCTGGCGGGTCGCCTGCACGACCCGTTTGGCGAGCAACGGGCGGGTCTGCAGAAGCGCGATCAGGGTCGGGGTCCGTTCGGGCGCTCCGGCGCCCTTTACGAGCAGCTTGCCCCAATGTTTCCCGGCGGTGCCCATGTCGACGAAGGCGCCCCTCTGCGATATCAGCTTCATGCGACCGCTGTCGTCGAAGCGGGCGATGGTCGTATGCTCGTGCAGTCGAACGTAGAGCGTATTCGGCCAGCGCCGCTGTACGATGGCGTCGCCGACCCAGGGCAGGGCGAGCAGCCGGCGGCGCAACGCGGTCATGTCGATGTCCGTCAGGGCGGCGCCGCGGTTGAGCCCCAGGGCCGAGGACAGCGCCCCGCGCGACGTGCGGTGGCGTCCTTCTACGAAGACATGCTCAAGATGTAGGCCGAGCGCATTGCGCAGGATCTCGCCCGTCTGTGCCGCGCTGCGGTCGATCAGGACAAGGGCAGGTTCGGTCCGGCCGGTCTGCCACAGCCAGACGGGAAAGCCGAACAGCCCGATCAGCACGACGAACCGCACGATCCTGGCGGAACGCTCCCGAAATCCAGCGCCGAGCGCATGCAGCGGCCGCCGTCGGGCGCGGCGGTTGCGGCGGACCGGCGGATCGGCCGGCAGAACCGGGGCCGGCTGGGGCCGGAGGCTCGGTGCGACGCGGGCCTCTTCCGCCGGGGCTTCGCCGGGCACGGTCGCCGCGGCATGGGCGATAATCGCGCCGGCGCTCAGAGCGGCGCAGTCTTCGAGTTCCCGCGCGCGGCGGCTCGTGACGGCGATGTTCAGGCGTCGCATGCCGCGTTCTCCACCAGCCAGGTCAGCAGCCGTTCGAAGGACCAGCCGGCATGGGCGGCGATCTCGGGCGCGAGCGACGTCGGGGTCATGCCGGGTTGCGTATTGACCTCCAGAACGACCAGACCGCCCGGTTCGCCTTCGGTATCGTCATAACGCAGGTCGACCCGGCTGATACCCCGGCAGCCGAGGGCGTCGTGCGACCGGACGGCCAGATCGAGCGCCTGCTCGTAGGCGTCGGGATGAATCGGCGCCGGCATGAGATGCACCGATTCGCCCGGCGAATATTTGGCGCGATAATCGTAGAAACGCCGGCCGGTCCGGATTTCGATGGCGCCGAGCGCCTCGCCGCCCTTGACCAGGACCTGGATTTCCCGGCCGGGAATGTAGCGCTCGATCAGCGTGTCCCGGTATTGCGCATAGGCCTGCCTGAGATCGTCCCAGGATTTGTTGTCGGTCTCGAAAACCAACTCGACGCCGACCGAACTGCCCTCGCACAGCGGCTTCATCACATAGGGCCGGTCCGGTTCCGGGAAGTCGTCGAGCCGGCACTGCGGCACGACCCAGCCTTCGGCGAGCGGAATTTCCTTGAGCGCGAACATCGCCCGGCTGACGGACTTGTCCATCGCCATGGCCGAGGCCGTGGCGCCGGAATGGGTGTAGGGAATGCCGAGGATGTCGAGCAGGCCCTGAATGCGGCCGTCTTCGCCGAACGGGCCGTGCAGGGCGTTGAACACGGCGTCGGGCGCCGGGTCGAGCGCCTTCAGGAGCGCGTCCAGATCGCGCGTCACGTCGATGGCCGTGACCTCGAACCCGGCATTGCGCAGGCCTTCGACGCAGCCCTTGCCGGACGACAGGGAGACCTCGCGTTCGGAGGAGAACCCGCCCATAAGGACCGCGACCCGGGTCATGGCCGGCCTCCCCGGACGGGGCTTTCGGGCGGCCTGCCATCGGCGAGGGGCTCGCCGAGCCTGCGGATCTCCCAGTGCAGGTCGATGCCGCTGCCCGATTTTACCCGGGCGCGGATTTCCTCGCCCAGGCTCTCCAGGTCGCCGGCAGTGGCGTCGCCGGTGTTGATCAGGAAGTTGGTGTGTTTCTCCGACACTTTGGCGCCGCCCCGCGCCAGGCCGCGGCACCCGGCCTCGTCGACCAGTTGCCAGGCCGCATGCCCGTTCGGGTTGCGGAAAGTGCTGCCCCCGGTGCGGGTGCGCATCGGCTGGCTCGATTCGCGATTCCGGCGGATTTCGGACATTCGTGCGGCGATCGCCGCCCTGTCGCCCGGTGTGGCGTGCATCACGGCGCCGGTAAAAATCCAGTCTTCCGGGAGGCCGCAGTGGCGGTAGCCGAAGCCCATATCGTCCGGGCCGAGCCGGTGGACGTCGCCTTGGGGATCGACGGCTTCGCAGGAAAGCAGAATGTCCGCCATCTCGCCGCCATAGGCGCCGGCATTCATGCGCAGCGCGCCGCCGATCGTGCCCGGGATGCCGGAAAGGAATTCCAGGCCAGCGAGGCCGGCGTCCCGCGCCGCGGCGGCGACGGCCGGATCGGGCGCGCCGGCGCCGGCGCTGACCGCGTCGCCGTCGACGTCGATGCCGGCCATCTCGCGGCCCATGCGGATGACGACGCCGCGTACGCCGCCGTCGCGCACCAGCAGGTTGGAGCCGAGGCCGATCACCGAAACCGGCGTGCCTTCCGGCATCTCGCGCAACATCAGGATCAGGTCGTCCCTGTCCGCCGGCCGGAACAGGACCTCGGCCGCGCCGCCGACGCGGAACCAGGTTTCCCGGTCCAGCGGCGCGTTGGCGGCGAGATGGCCGCGGACCGGCGGCAGGCGGCCGATCAGGTCGTTGCCGGAGGCGCGCGCGCCGCTCATCGGGCATCCCCGTTCAGGGCTTCCAGCCGGCCGGGCAGGGCGTGGGCCCAGGCGGTGATGTTGCCGGCGCCCAGGCAGATGACGAAATCGCCCTCGCCGGCGATATCGGCGATGACGGCCGGCAGGTCATCCGCGCAATCGAGGCTTCGGACGTTGCGGTGGCCGCGATTGCGCAGGCCGTGCACCAGGCTGTCCCGGTCGGCGCCGGGGATCGGCTCTTCGCCGGCCGGATACACGTCGGCGATGACGACCTTGTCGGCGTCGTTGAAGCAGGTGCAGAACTCTTCGAAGAGATCGCTCAGGCGCGAATAGCGGTGCGGCTGCGCGACGGCGATCACCTTGCCGCGGCAGGCCGCCCGGGCCGCCTTGAGGACATGGGCGATCTCGACCGGATGATGGCCGTAGTCGTCGATCACGGTGATGCCGTTCGCCACGCCGGTGCGGGTGAAGCGGCGGTTGACGCCTTCGAAGCCGGCGAAGGCGCCGCAAATGGCCGTCTCGTCCAGGCCGAGCTCCCAGCCCACGGCAAGCGCCGCCAGCGCATTGCGGACATTGTGTTCGCCGAGCATCGGCAGGGCGATATCCGCGAAGCGCGCCGGCCGGCCCCGGAGCTGCTCTGCGATTTCGACGTCGAAGACCGTCCCGTCGGGCCGGTGGCGGAGATTGACACCGCGAATGTCGGCCTGGCGCGACAGGCCGTAGGTGATGAGCCGCCGGTCCGACAGGCGCGGGATCATCGCCTGGACTTCGGGATCGTCCAGGCAGAGCACGGCGCAGCCGTAGAAGGGGATGTTGCCGACGAAATTCTCGAAGGCGAGGCGCAGCGCGTCGAAATCGCCGTAGTAGTCCAGATGTTCCGGATCGATATTCGTGACGATGGCGACGGTCGCCGGCAGTTTCAGGAAGGAGCCGTCGGATTCGTCGGCCTCCACGATGATCCAGTCGCCCTCGCCCAGGCGGGCATTGGTGCCGTAGGCATTGATGATCCCGCCGTTGACGACGGTCGGGTCCATGCCCGCGGCGTCCATCAGGGCGGCGACAAGGGATGTCGTTGTCGTCTTGCCGTGGGTGCCGCCGACGGCGATGCCCCATTTCAGCCGCATCAGCTCGCCCAGCATCTCGGCCCGCCGCACGACCGGCGTCCGGCGCGCGCGCGCCGCCTCGATTTCCGGGTTGTCGCCCTTGACCGCGGTCGAAACGACGACGACCGCCGCATCGCCGATATTCTCCGCCGCGTGGCCGAGCGAGACATCGATGCCCAGGCCCTGCAGCCGTCTGACATTGGCATTGGCCGCGATGTCGCTGCCCTGCACCGGATGGCCCAGATTGTGCAGGATCTCGGCGATACCGCTCATGCCGATGCCGCCGATGCCGGTGAAATGGACGGTGCCGAGGTCGAAGGGGAGCCTGGCCATCATGCGGCGGGCCTCCCCTCGGCGACGCCAGCCACCAGATCGGCCAGCCGCTCTGCGGCGTCCGGGCGGGCGATCGCGGTCGCCGCCCGCGCCGCGGCGGCCAGCGGCTCCGGATCCTTCAGGAAGCGCGAGATCCGGTCGGCGAGCGCCGCCGGCGTGAAAGCGGTTTGCGGCATCAGCCAGCCGGCGCCGGCCCGGTCGATATGGCGGGCGTTACAGGTCTGGTGGTCGTCGGCGGCGGCCGGGTAGGGCACATAGATGGCGGGCACGCCCGCCACCAGCGCCTCGGCGCAGGTTGAAGCGCCGGCGCGGCAGATCATCAGATGGGCCGCCGAGAGATGCTCCGGGATATTCTCGAAGAAGCTCGCCAGGTCGGCCGCCACGCCGGCGTCCTGGTAGACGATCCGCACCGGCTCGATATCTTCGGGCCGGCACTGCTGGGTGACGCGGAGCCGGGCGCGTTCGGCCGGCTCCAGCGCCGCGATGGCGCCCGGCAGCACCTCGCTGAACACGGTGGCGCCCTGGCTGCCGCCCATCACGAACAGGCGGAACGGACCGCCCGGCGCCGGCGCGGCATAGGGCTGTCCGTGCAGCGCGTTGATCTCCGGGCGGACCGGATTGCCGGTTTCGACCGTGCGGGCGCGGGTTTGCGGAATGGCCTCGACGGCCGGGAAGGAGACGGCGATGGCGCTCGCCGCTCCGGCGACCTTGCGGTTGGCGAGGCCGAGATAGCCGTTCTGCTCGTGCAGAACCACGGGCCGCCGTTGCCGCGCGGCCATGAAGGTTGCCGGAAATGCGGCATAGCCGCCGAATCCGACGACCGCGGCCGGGTTGTGCCGGCGCAGCAGACGGCTGACCGCCAGGGCGCCGCGGGCCATGACGAACAGGGAGGCGATCCTGCCGAGCGCACCGCCGCGGAACGGCGAGGCCGCCGGGACGACATGGGCCTCTATGCCCGGCGTGCGCTTCGCATAGTCGGCGCCGCGCCTGTCGGTGTAGAGGCGCACGGAATAGCCGCGCTGCAGCAGCGCCGCGCCCAGCGCGACGGCCGGGAACAGGTGGCCGCCGGTGCCGCCGGCGGTCAGGACGACGGTCCGGCCCGCAGGATGGCTCGCAGGACGGCTCACAGGACGGCTCACAGGGTGCCTCCCGCCCGGTCGCGGGTCAGCGCCAGGATCATGCCGGTGCCCAGCGCCAGCGCCATGATCGACGAGCCGCCATAGGAGATGAAGGGCAGCGTCATACCCTTGGTCGGCATCAGGTGCAGCGTGGAAGCCAGGTTGACGATCGCCTGGAGGCCGAAGGCGGCGAGCAGGCCGACCGTGGCGAACAGCACGAACAGATTGTTGCTCTCCATCGCCCGGAAAAAGCCGCGGATCACGATGAAGGCGTAGGTTGCGACGATCAGCAGGCAGGCGATCAGGCCGAATTCCTCGCCGGCGACGGCGAAGATGAAATCGCTGTGGGCATCCGGCAGCATCGCCTTCACGGTGCCTTCGCCGGGCCCCTTGCCGAAGATTCCGCCGTTGATGAAAGCGTCGAGGGAACGGTCGACCTGGTAGTTGTCGCCGCTGCCGGGATTGAGGAACAAATCCACCCGCTTGGCGACATGGGCGAAGGTGAAATAGGCCGCCGCTGCGGCGCCCGCGACGACGAGGACGCCGGCGCCGATCAGCCACAGCGACAGGCCGGCCAGGAACATCAGGCAGAACCAGATGGAAAACACGACCGACGCCATGCCGATATCCGGCTGGATGGCGAGCACCCCGAGCGTCCCGAGGCACAGGAACGTGGCGAGCACCCGGCCCGGAAACCCGGTGTCCGAATGTGCTGCCGCGCAGAGCCAGGCGCAGACGACTGCGAAGCCCGGCTTGATAAATTCCGACGGCTGGAAAGCGAAGCCGGCAATCGAAAGCCAGCGCCGCGCGCCCCTGATTTCCGCGCCGGCGAACGCGACGAACACGGAAAAAATGAGTGCGCCGGCCAGCACGATAAGCGCTGACCGACGCACCCAGGGCGGGGTAAGCAGGGACGTCAGCAGCATCAGCGCGATCGCGCACGGGATGAACAGGAGCTGCTGACGGACGAAGTGGAAACTCTCGATGTTGGCCCGCGCCGCGGCCGAGGGGCTCGCGGCAAGGGTAAGCACGATGCCGTAGACGATGAGCAGGCCGACGGCGATGAGCAGCCAGCGGTCGACCGTCCACCACCAGCGGCCGATGACGCTGGTATCGAGGCGGGACGGGGCATAGCTCATGCTGCGCCTCCCGCCCCGGCGGGCAGGGTCCCGGTGGACAGGCCCCCGGATGGCAGGTTTCCGGTGGGCAGATTCCCGGCGCAGGCCCGGAAGGCGTCGCCCCGGGCGCCGAAATTCGCAAACTGGTCGAAGGATGCGCAGGCCGGCGACAAAAGGATGACGGAGGCGGCCGGCGCGTCGCCGGCCGTGGCGGCCGTCCAGGCGTCGGCCACGGCATTTTCCAGGGTGCCGGACACGGTCGCGGGCAGGGCCGGCGCTGCGCCGGCCAGGAAGCGCGCCAGCGCCGGCGCCTCCTCGCCGATCAGGAAGGCGCCGCGTACAGAGGCCAGCGCCGGCGCCAGCGCCGCGTAGCCGCCCTGCTTGCCGCGTCCGCCGGCGATCCAGAAAATATCGTCATAGGCCGATAAGGCCCGGGCGGCGGCGACCGCGTTGGTCGCCTTGCTGTCGTTGACGAAGGTAACGGTTCTGCCGCCGGCGGAAATTTCGCCGACCGTTTCCTGGCGGTGAGGCAGGCCGGGGAACGATCCGAAAGCGGCGGCAACGACCTCCGGGGCGACGGCGAGGCTCCGGCACGCGGCCCAGGCCGCCGCCGCGTTCTGGCGATTGTGCGCGCCGTGCAGGGCCGGCGCCCGGACAAGGTCGACAGGCCGGCCGGTGCTGTCCGGCGTATCGTCGCGCAGAATTCCGTCCGACACACCGACACCGCCGTCGACGTGCGCCCTGCCGGAAACGCGGATTACCGTTTGCCCGGACTCTTCGGCGCTGTCGGCGAGAGCGCGCGCCATCGGATCGTCGATGCCGACGACGGCGGTCGCGTCCGGCGCGGTAAGGTCGAAGGACCTGCGCTTTGCGGCGACATAGCCGTCCAGGCCGCCGTGCCGTTCCAGATGGTCCTCGGCGATATTCAGCAGGACGGTGGCCTGCGCCCGCAGACTGTAGGTCCGGTCCAGCTGATAGGACGACAGCTCCAGGACATAGGTTCCACCTGCCCCCAGCGGCTCCAGGCCGAGCGTGGGCGGCCCGAAATTGCCGCCGACTTCGACTCTTCGGCCGGCCGCGCGCAGGATATGGCCGATCAACGCGGTCGTCGTCGATTTGCCGTTGGTGCCGGTGACGGTCACGCAGGTGGCGGCCGGAACCGACCGGGCGAGCAGTTCGATATCGCACAAGATTTCGGCGTTGGCGGCGCGTGCCGCGGCGGCGACCGGGTGGGGCGCCGGAAACCTGTCTGGAATGCCGGGGCTCAGGACGAGCGGCAGGTCGGCGGTCCAGGCGAGAGCGCCCAGGTCGGTCGCGGCGATGCCGGCGGCGGCAGCGGCGTCGCGGCCCGCCGCCGCATCGTCCCACGCCAGAACGTCCGCCCCGCTTTCCGCCAGGGCGCGCGCGGTCGCCAGCCCGGCGACGCCGAGGCCCATCACGGCAACCCGCTTGTTGGCGAAGGAGGGCACGGGAATCATGGCGCCTACCGCAGTTTCAGCGTCGAGAGGCCGACGATCGCCAGCACGGCGGCGATGATCCAGAACCGCACGACTATGGTCGGTTCCTGCCAGCCCTTCTGCTCGAAATGGTGGTGAATCGGCGCCATGCGGAAGACGCGCTTTCCGGTCAGCTTGAACGAGGCGACCTGTACGATCACCGAAAGGGTCTCCAGCACGAACAGGCCGCCGACGATCGCCAGGACGAGTTCATGCTTGACGGCGACCGCGATGGCGCCGAGCGCGCCGCCCATCGAAAGCGAGCCGGTATCGCCCATGAACACCATCGCCGGGGGCGCGTTGAACCACAGGAAGCCCAGCGCGGCGCCGACCAGCGATCCGCAGAAGACCGCCAGTTCTCCGGTCCCGGGAATGAAGGTGATCTGCAAATAGTTGGAAAAGACGACGTTGCCGGCCAGATAGGCGATCAGGCCGAACACGCCGGCCGCGATCATGACCGGCACGATCGCCAGGCCGTCCAGGCCGTCTGTCAGGTTCACCGCATTCGAGGCGCCGACCATGACGAAGCAGGCGAACAGGATGAACAGGAAGCTGCCGAGGTCGAGCAGGTAGTTCTTCAGGAACGGGATCGACAGGCCGGTCGCGAGCGGCAGGTCGGCGTCGATCTGGTATTTGAACTGGGCGTCCCAGCCGAGACGCATGATCCAGTAGGTCGCGGCGACCGAAATCACGATCTGCCCGGCGAATTTAAGGTTGCTCGGCATGCCCTTCGACGACTGTCTCGTGAGCTTCCGGTAATCGTCGTAGAAGCCGAGCAGGCCGAAGCCGAGGGTGACGATCAGCACGCTCCAGACATAGCCGTTGCCCAGGTCCATCCACAGCAGCGTTGAGATCGCCACCGACAGCAGGATCAGGACGCCGCCCATCGTCGGCGTACCCCGTTTCCTGAAATGCGATTGCGGGCCGTCGTCCCGGATCGGCTGCCCTTCGGCCTGCCGCCGCTTCAGCCAGCGGATCGTCGCCGGCCCGAGGATCAGGCCGATCACCAGTGCGGTCATCAGCGCGCCGCCCGACCGGAAGGTCAGATACTGGAACAGCCTGAGCGGGCTGAACTCCGAGGACAGGGGCAGCAGGAATTCAAACAGCATCGCCGCCTGCCTCCCCGCTGCGATTTCCCCCGGGACTTTCCTCTGGACTTTCCTCTGGACTTTCTCCGGGACTTTCCCCGGGACTTTCCAGCGCGACCAGCGCCTCGACCACGGGTTTCATCCGGCTGCCGAGCGAGCCCTTGACGCACACGACGTCGCCGGCCTGCACGGCTGCGGCCACCGACGGAATCAACGCTTCCGAATCGGCCGCATGGCATCCGCGCCGCGCCGCGGGAACGGCGTCGTACAGGTGGCGCATCAGCGGCCCCGCGGCGAACAGCAGGTCGACATTGGCCTCGACCAGATCGCCGGCGAGTCCGGCATGGAGCGCCGGCCCGTCGTCGCCCAGTTCGCGCATGTCGCCCAGCACGGCGATGCGCCGTCCGCGGCCGTGCGGATTGGCGAGCATGAGCGTCTCCAGCGCGGCGCGCACGGCGGCCGGGCTTGCGTTGTAGCTCTCGTCCAGCAGATCGAAACTGCCGTCGTCCAGGCGGATCGTCCGGCGCGCGCCGCGTCCGGCCGGCGCCTCGAGGCCGGTCATGGCTTCGGCTGCGGCATCGGCGTCGGCGCCGATCTCGCGAATCGCAGCCAGCATGGCGAGCGCATTCATCGCCCAGTGATGGCCGGGCACGCCGACCCGGAAGCCGATCCGCCGCCCGAACGCCGACGCCGTCACATCGCTGCCGTCGGCATCCATGACCGACGCCAGCAGCCTGACATCCGCTTCCGGATGCACGCCGAAGGAAATCCGTCGTGCAATGCCGGCTTCGGCGGCGCGCGCGTCGAGCAGGTCGAAATGGTCGTTGTCGCGCGGCAGGATCGCGACCCCGCCCTCGACGACACCCTGGAATATTTCCGCCTTGGCTTCGGCCACTGCCTCGACGCTGTCGAAGAACTCCACATGCACCGGCGCGACCGTCGTAATCAGGGCGATATGGGGCCGGACCAGCCGCGAGAGCGGCGCGAGTTCGCCGGGGCCGCTCATGCCCAGTTCGAAGACGCCGTAGGCCGCCGAGCGGGGCAGGCGGGCGAGCGACAGCGGCGCGCCCCAGTGGTTGTTCAGGTTGCCGGCGGTTGCATAGGTCTTGCCCTGCCGGGACAGCAGGGCATACAGGCTTTCCTTCACGCCGGTCTTGCCGACGCTGCCGGTCACGGCAACGATCCGGCCGGCGCAGCGCGCGCGGGCGGCGCGGCCCAGATCCTCCAGGCCCGCTCGGGTGTCGCGGACGAGGAGGCCGGGTCCGGCGGGTTCGACCGGACGGTGCACGAGCGCCGCGGCGGCCCCGGCGGCAAACGCCTTGCCGGCAAAGTCGTGGCCGTCGAACACCGGGCCCTTCAGCGCGACGAACAGGTCGCCGGTCGCGACCGTCCGGCTGTCGATCGACACGCCGGTCGCGAACCAGCCCCCGGACCAATCCCCGCCGGCCGATGCCAGCGCCCGGCCGCGGGTTGCGGCCGCCGCTTCCGCGGCAGTCCAGAGCGCCGCGCTCATGCCGCCCCGTCCGCTGAGTGGTCCGCCGAACTGTCCGCCGTGGCGATCGCCTCGCGGGCCACGGTCGCGTCATCGAAGGGCAGTAAGGCGTCGCCGACGATCTGGCCCTGCTCGTGGCCCTTGCCGGCGATCACCAGAATGTCGGCGGGGCCCAGGCCGGAGACGGCGGCGAATACGGCCTCGCGCCGGTCGCCGATCTCGATAGCGCCGGGGCAGGCCGGCAGGATCGCGGCACGGATGGCCGAAGGCGCCTCGCTGCGCGGATTGTCGTCCGTGACGATCGCCCGGTCGGCGAGCCGGTGCGCCGCGGCGCCCATCGGGGCGCGCTTTCCGGCGTCGCGGTCTCCGCCGCAGCCGAAAACCACGGTCAGCGCGCCCGTCGTGTGAGGCCGGAGGGCATTCAACACGGCGCCCAGAGCGTCCGGCGTGTGGGCATAGTCGACATAGACCGCCGCGCCGTTGCGCCGGGCGCCGACCCGTTCGAGCCGGCCCGGCACGCCGCGCAGTCCGCCGAGGGCGTTCAGCGCGTCGCCGGCATCGACGCCGGTCGCGGTCGCGAGCCCCAGCGCACACAGGGCGTTCCAGGCCTGAAAGTCGCCGACCAGTGGCAGGTCGACGACGGCGGGTTCTCCGTGCAGCGTCAGCGCGATTCGCTGGCCGCCGGCTGACGGCGTCAGATCGTGCAGGACGATATCCGTCGCTGCGCGACCGTAGCCGACGACCTTGAGGTCTGCCTCCTCGCAGGCCTTGCGAACCGCATCGAAGACCGGGCTGTCGGCGTTGATCACGGCCGTTCCGCCGGCTGGCACGAGTTCGGCGAACAACCGCAGCTTGCACGCCAGATAGGCGTTTGTGCTGCGGTGGTAATCGATATGATCGCGGCCGAGCCCGGTGAAGGCAGCGGCGCGCAGGCGCAGCCCGTCGAGCCGGAACTGGTCCAGTCCGTGGCTCGAGGCTTCGATGGCCAGGCATTCGATGCCGGCGCGGCTCAGCGCGGCGAGGTCGCGGTGCAGCGAGATGGGATCGGGCGTCGTCAGCGCGCCCGGGCGTTCGAGGCCGAGACGGCGGATGCCGGGGCCGCGGATGCCGAGGGTTCCCATCGTAGCGGCCTCGAGGCCGGCGGCGGACCAGATCTGCTGGAGGAAGGCGGCGACCGAGGTCTTGCCGTTGGTCCCGGTTACGGCAGCCTGGATCGCCGGTTGGGCATCGAAGAAGCGATCCGCCATCCAGGCAAGCTGCCGGCGGGGCCGGGGGTCCGTAATCAATGCCGCCGCCGCGCCGCCCAACCTCTCCCGGGTGATGTCCATCGTCGACAGAATGGCCGCTGCGCCTGCGCTCAGGGCGTCGGGAATGAAACGCCGGCCGTCGCGATGCGCGCCCGGCAGCGCGGCGAACAGGTAGCCCTGCGCGACCTGACGCGAATCGGCGCTCAGGCCCGCGATGTCGATATCGCCGGCGGCCGGATCCCAGCGCGCCGTGGCGGGGCGGCCCGGTCTTTCGGCCATCAGGACGGCGAGCTTCATCGGTCTCTCCCGACCGGGGTCGCGCTGCGGCGGGTCTTTTTCCGGGGCGCCCGCGCGGCGCTGGCCAGGACCTGCTTGCGGGCTTCCCGCGGCTCCTCGGCCTGGGGCGCGATTTGCAAAATCGGCGCGATCCGTTCGATGATCTCCTTGGCTGCCGGTGCGGCGACCCAGCCTGCGGTCGCGTAGCCGTGGCTCTTCTTGTTGCCCCTCGGCTCGTCGAGCGAAACGAGCAGCACATAGCGCGGCCGGTTCATCGGGAAGGCGGCGACGAAAGACGACAGCAGCGCCTTGCGCCGGTAACCGCCGCGTCCGGCCTTTTCCGCCGTGCCCGTTTTGCCGCCGACCCGGTATCCCTTGGCGTTCGCCCGCTTGCCCGTGCCTTCCAGGACGACGCGGCGCATCAGTCCGCGGAGAATGCGGCTGGTCTTCGACGATACGATGCGCCGCCGCCACAGGGGCCGCCCGTTCGGGCGCTTGAGCAGGGTCGGCCTCACCATCACGCCGTCGTTGACGATACCGGCAACCGCAGCGACGAGATGAACCGGTGTGACGGCGATACCGTGGCCGAACGCGATCGTCAGCGTATTGACCGGCCGCCAGTGCCGCGGATACAGCGGCTGGCCGGTTTCCGGCAGTTCCAGGGGAAGTTGCGCAAGCATTCCCGCCCGGCGCAGGAAGGCCTTCTGGCGCTTGGCTCCGATCTGCCGCCCGATCAGCGCAGAACCGATATTGGACGATTTGACCAGGATGGTGCCTGTATCGATCGGCTTTGCGATCGGGTGCGAATCGCGAATGAATCGCCGCCCGGCCGGAACCGGCTTGTCGACCCGGTACATTTTGCGCAGATGGGTAACGCCGTAGTCGAGCGCCATCGCCGTATTCAGGACCTTGAAGACCGAGCCGAGTTCGTACACTCCCAGCGTGTTGCGGTTGAATCGGGCCTTTTTAGGGGCGTCCCGCAGATTGTAGGGGTCGTAGTCGGGCAGCGAGACCATCGCCGGGATCTCACCGGTCCGCACATCCATGACCAGCGCCGCACCGCCGATGGCACGCCAGTAGGCGATCGACCGGGCCAGTATCTCGCGAACGGCGACTTGGACGCGCAGGTCTATGGACAGTCCGACCGGCCCGACGCCGGAGCGTATCCGTTTGTCCATGCCGGCCTCGACGCCGGCGGTTCCCCGGTTATCGACATCGCTCGTGCCGACAATGTGCGCGACCAGCGCACGTTGGGGGTAGGCCCGGCGCAAATCCGGGCGCGCGTGGATGCCGGCCAGCCCGAAGCGCAGGATCTCCTGGTAGGCTGCCGGCGATGCCTGTCTTTGAATCCAGACAAAGCGCGATTTGCGCCGCAGCTTCGCCGCGAGGGTGCGAACGGACTGATTCGGAAAGATATGGGCCAGGATGCGGGCCGTGCGGCCGGGATCGCCGACATGGGCGGGATCGGCATAGATCGACCAGGCGCGGATGCTGGTCGCCAGCACGACTCCGTTGCGATCGACGATATCGGCCCGATGGTCGCGCGGCAGGGCTTTGCCGGCCGCGCGCTGGGCCTTTTCGGCCTCGACGCCGGCCCGGATCACACTCAGGTCGAACAGCCGGTAACCGATGGCGGCGAACGCGAGCAGGAAGACCGCGGCGGTAACGAACAACCGGCGGCGCGCCAGGGAAATCGCCTTGCCGGCCGCACCCTCCAAATGCATTTCGCCCGGACGGCACCGGGCGGTTTCGGCGTGCGGGCGGCACAGGTCGCGGAGACGGCGGCTCATCGCGGCCTCCCCGCTTTCGCGCCGCCGCGTCCGGGTTCGACGTCCGGCGCCCGGCCTTCGTCCGTTGCCGCATACTGCGCCAGGAACGTGTCGGGCAAGTCCGCGAAGCGCCTGAACTGGTCGCCGGACAGCGGGGCAAGGCCGCCCGGCGGCATTCGCCCAAGGCGCTGCGGCGAGGTCAGCAAGGTCCATTCGGCCTGCAGAATCCGGATATTGTTCCGATAGGACCGCACGTCCGCTCCTACCGCCGCAACCTGCTTTTCGAGCGTCTGGACCTGGTGCTTTACCAGGAACAGGGCGCCGGTCAGCCCGCTCAGCAGGACGAGCAGGACGATTGTGGTCCGGCGGATCATGCCGCGCCCCCGGCCGGAATACCGGCGCCATTGTCGGCCCAGGCCGGATTATCCGTCCGCTCCGCCGCGCGCAGCCGGGAGGAACGGGCGCGCGGGTTGGCGGCCAGTTCGCCGGCCGAGGGCGCGATCGCCCGGCGGTGCAACGGTCGGAACGTCGGCAGCCGCCGCCCGGCCGGGTCTGGCCGGTGACGCGAGCCGCGCGACGCCTCGACGCTGCGGTCGCGCAGGAATCGCTTTACGCGCCGGTCTTCGAGCGAGTGGAAACAGACCACGGCGAGCCGCCCGCCCGCCCGCAGCAGGCGTTCGGCGCCGCGCAGGCCGCGGTCGAGCTCTTCGAGTTCGCCGTTGACGTACAGCCGCAGGGCCTGGAAGGTGCGGGTCGCCGGATCGATGCCGCCGGCCGGGCGAGGTGCGGCCGACCGGACGATTTCCGCCAGTTGGAGCGTCCGCTCGACCGGTTCCGTGCGGCGCGCGCGGACGATGGCCTTCGCAATGCGGCGGGCGGCGCGTTCTTCGCCCAAGGTGAAGATGATTTTCGAAAGCTCCGCTTCGGCGGCGCGGTTCACGACATCGGCGGCGGTCGGGCCGCAGCGGCCCATGCGCATGTCGAGCGGGCCGTCGCGGCGGAAGGAAAATCCGCGCTCGGGGGTGTCGAGCTGGGGCGAGGATACGCCGATATCGAGGGCGACCCCGTCGACCGGCGCGTCGGTGACCGCGCGGACGAGGCGTTCCATGTCGCCGAACCGGCCTTCGATCAGCGTGAGCCGGCCGCCATACCGGTCGCACAGCGCGCGGCCCCGTTCGATGGCGTCCGGATCGCGGTCGATGGCGGTCACCCGGCAGTCGGCGGCATCCAGAAGTGCAGCGGCGTACCCTCCGGCGCCGAAGGTTCCGTCGACATAGGCGCCGCCGGGACGCGGCGCGAGCGCGCGGACCGCCTCGTTCAAAAGGACGGGGATGTGGGCGGCGGTCATGCCGCGCCTCCGGCCCCGAGCGACCACAGATCCTTCAGGCCGATCTGGCCGAGCGGGCCTTTCGCGGCATCGGCGCGCCAGGATTCGCGGCGCTCCGGCGACCAGATCTGGAATGTTCTGCCGACACCGACAAACACCGCCTTGTCTTCGATCGCGGCGACGCCGGTAAATTCTTCAGGCAGAATGATCCGGCCTTCGCCGTCGAAGGGCAGTTCTTCGGATTCCGACAGGATGCGTTCGATCGCCTGCTGCTCGTCCGGCGTAAGCCCCTCGCGGGCGTCGAGCCGGTCGATCGTATCCTCGATCCGCCGGTAGTCGCAGGCGTCGATTGCGCCGAGCCCCTCGTTCGGGAAGACGACGATGCCGTTGAAAGCGCCCGCGCCGGATTGGGCGGACAATGTCGCACGAAACCGCGCCGGCACGGAAACCCGCCCTTTCCTGTCGATTCTGTTCGTAAACGTGCCGATGAACGACGCCATACGAACCCCATCCCCGCGAGGGCAGTGCCGCCGGATTCGGGGCTTGCCCGGACTATCGTTCCCATGGTGCCGGCCCGGTCACACTGTCGGGTCACACTGCGCCGATCATCCATGGCCGGTTATGGGATATCATGGGATTTCATGGAAGTCAATGCCGCAAAGATCGGAATTTCTAGGCAAATCAAGCGGTTGGGATATCCCTGGCACCTATATGTGGGGCTTGCGGCGGACTGGCGGCGGCGCGCGCCCGAAACGCGCGGCAACGCCGTTTCCCTTGGGGGCAGATGCCAGACGGCCTGTAAGCCGGGTTCTGTCCCCCGGGGACCGGGGGGATGGCCATTCATCTGGGACAGCCGTCGCCGGCTGCCTCGCGCGACCCACCCGGACGGCGGCGCGGAAACCCGCCTGGACGCGCCCGCGGTAAACCGGGGGCGCCCGCGCCGTCCCTATTCGGTCTTGCTCCCGGTGAGGCTTGCCGTGCCGCGCCCGTTGCCGGCCGCGCGGTGCGCTCTTACCGCACCCTTTCACCCTTGCCCGGTCCGATGCCGGGCGGTTTGCTTTCTGTGGCGCTGTCTCGGGGGTCGCCCCCGCCGGGCGTTACCCGGCACCGTGTTTCCGTGGAGCCCGGACTTTCCTCACCCGGCCGGGTTTCCCCATCGGCCGGGCGCGGCCATCCGGCCGTCTGGCCCCGTCAACATCGTTACCCGGCCGGCCGCGGTCAAGATGTCCGGCCTACGCCGCGGCGGCAACGACCGCAGCCAGGGCGGCGGTTTCCGAATCGGCCGTCCCGGTCACCGACACCGGCCGGAAACGGCGCTGGAACGCGGCAAGGACCGCTGTGCGCCCGCGCGGCTTCGCTGCCCCGGCGTCGCCGGGCTCCGCCGGCCAGCGATACCCGATCCTTTCCAGATTGCGGCCGATCGACTGCCGGTCGGCCTCCGGTTCCGCCTCGAGCCTTGCCTGCACGGTCCGGGCATCGGGCCAATAGCCGACGCCGGCCGCCGCGAGCAACGGCCAGTCGAACAGTTCGCCGGGATCGGTCTTGCGCTCCGGCGCGACATCGCTGTGGCCGACGACGCGCAGCGGGCGGATGCGGTAGCGCTCCACGACCGCTTGCGACAGGGCCAGCACCGCCTGCATCTGCGCCTCCGGAAACGACCGGTAGCCGAACTCGTGACCGGGATTGACGATCTCGATGCCGATCGAGAGCCCGTTCACATCGGTTTCGCCCTGCCAGCAGGCGACGCCGGCGTGCCACGCCCGCCGGTCTTCCGCGACATGGGCATAGACCGTGCCGCCCTCGTCCACCGTGTAATGGGCGCTGACCTGCGCGGCCGGATCGCACAGCCGGTCCAGCGCCTCGGCGGCTGTCCGCATCCCGGTATAGTGCAGCACCAGCATGTCCGGCGCCCGGCCGCCGGGCCGCGCGTTATGGTTCGGGGAAGGTCGCTCGACGATTTGCATACCGGCATTCCGGGCGCGTCAGGATTTGAGCGGCGCTTCGGCCGTGGCCGGGCGGCGCAGTACGATAACCGCCACGCCGGCGACCGTCAGCACCGAACCGAGGATCATCTGCCAGGTCGTCTGCTCGCCCAGGATCCAGACGCCGCCCATGACGCCGAACACCGGCACGACGAGCGTGAAGGGCATGACCTGGTTCACCGCGTAGCGCCGGAGGAACGAATACCAGATACCGTAGCCGATCAGGCCGACGCAGACGGTCATATAGGCCACGGCGCCCCAGCCGTAGAGGCCCGCAGCCTGGAAGTCGCGCCAGTGGTTGTCCTCGAAAATCAGCGAGATCGCGAGCAGTTGCGGCGCGGCGAACAGGCTGCTCCAGCCGAGCACGCCGAGGGGAGGCGCGTCGCCCATCGCCTTCACCTGGATGTTCGAGGTCGCGAAGACCAGCGAGGCGGTGACGACCAGGCCCAGATGGAACAGGTTCGATTCCATGCGCGGCTCGCCGGCGATCAGCACGATGCCGGCGAAGGCGCCGACCATACCGAGCATGCGCCGCCAGCCGAGATAGTCCTTGAACAGGATCGCCGCGAGGATCGAGGCGAACGGCACCTGGAGCTGGATGGCGACGGCGGCGACGGCGGCGTCCACGCCGGCGACCCCGGTGAACATCAGGCCGAAATGCAGCGAGCCCATGGTGAAGGACAGGCCGACCACATGGCCCATCTTCGCCCGCGGCATCTCGACGAAGGGAACCAGCACCAGCCCCATGATCAGGAAGCGGAGGCTGAGCAGGAATATCGGTTCGAAATCCCGGAAGCCGAATTTCGCGGCGACGAAATTCAGGCCCCAGAGCACCATCACGCCGAACAGGAGGGCGGCGTGGCTCAACCGCATCGGACCGGCCTCACGCCGCCGTGGCTCCCGCCGCGCCGCCTCGATTTCTCTGCGCCGCTTCGGCTTCCTCGCGCCGCGTTTCCAGGATCAGCCAGCGATCCTCGGCCGCCGACAAATCGGTCCTCGCCGCCTCGAGCCGGGCCGCGGCTTGGGCGAAGCGGCCGGGGTCGGCGGCGTACAGGCCTCGGTCCGAGAGCTCCGCCTCCAGCGCGGCGATCTCCGCCTCCAGCGCGGCGATCTCGTCCGGCAGCAGGTCGAGGGCGCGCCGGTCCTTGTAGCTGAGCCGCGTTGCCGGGCGGGACTTCGCCGGCGCTTCGGGCGCCGTCTTTGTGCCGCCCTTCCCCGGCGGGGCTGCCGGAGGGACGGCGGCTCCCGAAGGACGGTCCGGGCGCTGGACCAGGTAATCGGCATAGCCGCCGGCATATTCCTTCACCCGCCCGTCGCCTTCCAGGACGATGGTGCTGCTTACCGTCTTGTCCAGAAAATCCCGGTCGTGGCTGACCAGGATCAGGGTGCCGGCATAGTCGGCGAGCAGGCCCTGGAGCAGGTCGAGCGTGTCCATGTCGAGGTCGTTGGTCGGCTCGTCCAGGATCAGCAGGTCGCTGGGCGTCGCCAGCACCTTGGCGAGCATCAGCCGGTTGCCCTGGCCGCCGGAGAGAGTCGCCACCCGCGCCTCGGCTTCGCGCGGATCGAACAGCCAGTCTTTGAGATAGCCGCGGACATGGCGCATCGAACCGCCGACGCGGACCAGGTCGCCGCCGGATTCGCACAATGTGCTTTTGAGCGTGGCTTTCGGGTCGAGCAGGCGGCGCTCCTGGTCGAAATAGGCCAGGCTCAGCGCCTTGCCGACCCGGACATGGCCGCTGTCCGGCTTCAGTTCGCCGATCAGCATTTTGAGCAGCGTCGTCTTGCCCGCCCCGTTCGGGCCGATGATGCCGATGCGGTCGCCGCGCAGGATGCGGGTCGAAAATCCCTCGACAACGGTGCGGGTATCCGTCCCGCCGGAATCCGCCCCTTCCGGGCCGAACCGCTTGGCGATGTCCCGCGCTTCGATAACCAGCTTGCTGCGCACTTCGCCGTCGTCGATCCTGGCGCGGATACGCCCGGTGTCGGCGAGCAGGGCGGCGCGGGCGGCGCGCATCTCCTCCAGCTTGCGCAGGCGGCCCTGGTTGCGCCGCCGGCGCGCCGTCACGCCGCGCAGCAGCCAGCGGGCTTCGTCCCGCAGCCGGCTGTCGAGCCGCTGCGCCTCGCGCGCCTCTTCGTCCAGAACCCGCTCGCACCAGTCGTCGAAGGCGCCGAAGCCCTGGCCGGTCCGGCGCAGCCGGCCCCGCTCCAGCCACAGGATGCTGTTGGTGACGTTGGCGAGGAAGGTGCGGTCGTGGCTCACGACCAACGCCGCGCCCCGGAACTTCCGCACGGCGCCTTCCAGCCACTGGATCGTCGCGATGTCCAGATGGTTGGTCGGCTCGTCGAGCAGCAGCAGGTCCGGCGGATCGACGAAAACCTGGGCGAGCGCCGCCCGGCGCTGTTCGCCGCCCGACAGGCCGGCGACGTCGCGCCCGCCGTCCAGTTCGAAGAGCGAGAGCGCGGCTTCCACGGCATGGCGCGGGTGCGTCTCCTGCGGCCGGCCCAGCGCGATGTCGGCCGAGACCCAGTCGAACACGCGCGTGCCTGCCGTCATGGCGGGCTCCTGGGCCAGATAGGCGACGGTGAGGCCCGGTTCGGCGTAGCGTTCTCCGGCGTCGAGCTCCAGCTCGCCGGCGATCAGCTTCATCAGGGTCGATTTTCCGCAGCCGTTGCGGCCGACCAGGCAGGCGATATCGCCCTTGGCGATATGCAGGGTCAGCCCCGCGAACAGCGGCGGGCCGCCGAATCCGATCGCGGCGTCGCGCAGGGAGAGTAGGGGCGGCGGCGCCACGGGTCAGGACTCGCCGCGAATCAGCCGCGGGTCCAGTCCGAGCGGCGCTTGCGAAAGGACGGCGATCCGACCGGCGTCGGCGTGCTGCGGGTTGATCAGGACATTCTCCTCTTCCGGCACGACGGCCGACGGCAGGTGCAACGCCGCCGACCGGGCGGCGCGGACCCAGAGATCGCCCACGGATTGCGTGAGGCCGGTCGCGCCGTCGCGCCAGTGCGCCGGCAGGTCGGCGGCGGCGCGGGCTTCCCGGCGGATGTCGTCGGGGATCGAGATTTCCAGTCTGATATAGTCTTCGGGCAGGAGGTCCGGGCCGGTATGGACGAGGATTTCGAGGATAGCCAGCGAGAGATGGCGCGAGGCGTACACCAGCCGCGTCCCCGGCGAGTTCCAGCGGCCGCCGTAGAGGAAGGCGCCCTCGCCATCCAGCGCAGCGCGCCCGGCCCGGCACAGACGCCAGACGATCACCGCCGGCCGGTCTTCCGCAGACGCCTCATCCGTAGACGCCGTGCGCCAGCCGGCCCAGGACGGTCTCGACCAGGCGCGCGCCTTCGCCGGTCGAGCACAGGTCGAGGGGGCGATGGCCGCCGGCCGCGCCGTTCGACGTCCGCAGCCAGCGGTGCGCCTTTGCCGGGTCTCCGAAGGTTTCTTCGGCCAGCTTCACAATGTCCGAGACCCGCGCCAGTCGATCCGATTCTCCCGACGTGAACCTGCCGGACCGCTTGCGGCGCATCAGGGTTCTTTTCGGGGCGATCATCGCTTCGGCTTCGTCCGCCGATATCCGGCTCCGGTCCAGCAGGTCCTGCAGTTCGGACCAGCGCAGCCCGGCGGCGATCTCAAAATGGCGGGCCAGCGGCGGGGGTTCCGCAAGCTGCATCACGATTCCGTCCTGTGCCATTTGCCTGTGATTTTATCGCAAATGGCACAGCGGTCAATATGCCGGCTCGTCACGCCAGTCCCCGTTCCTTCCTGATCGCGTCCCAGGCCGCGTTGATCTTGGCGATGTGCTCGTTGGCGGCGTCGACGAATTCCTGGGGCAGGCCCTCGGCGATCAGCTTGTCCGGATGATGCTCGCGGATCTGGGTGCGCCAGGCGGCCCGGGCCTCGTCGTCGCCGGCGGACGGGTCGATCCCAAGGATCCTGTACGGGTCGTCCTGCGGCCGGACCGTATGTTTCGCCTCGATGCGCCGGAAGTCGGCCTCCGAGAAACCGAACAACGCGGCGACCTCTTCCAGCCACGCCTTCTCGCCGGGATGGTACTGTCCGTCGGCCTTGGCGATGTGGAACAGGGCGTCGAGCAGCGCTTCCAGGATTGCCGGCTCGTCGCGGAACATGTCGCGAAGCTGCCGGGCATAGGGCTCGAAACCGGCGGCGTCCTGCTTGGCGATGTCGAACAGGCGGGCGACCTGTTTGACCTCGCCGGGCGGCACCTGGAACACCTCCCGGAAGGCCGCGATCTCGTCGCGGGTCACGACGCCGTCGGCCTTGGCCATCTTGGCGCCGAGCACGATGACGGCGGTGGTGAACGCGATCTGGCGCGCCATCCGGCCGCCCGGCGCCCGGCCCGACAGGGTCTGGATCGTGCGGTCGGCGACATGGCCGGCGCCGACGCCGATAATCGCGCCGATCGGCCCGCCGATCGCGAGGCCGGCCGCGCCGCCCAGGATCTTGCCCCAGATGCTCATGGCGCCGGTGTAGGGGGCGGATATGGCGTGCGCAAGGCGGTGCGCCGCCGCAAGCGGCGGGGGAATTCCGGCATGTCAGGAAATGTCATGATTTGTCATGATCCGTCATGTCCGGCCGGCGGCGGGCCGCACCGCCTTTCCGTCGTTCCGGCCGTGCGCAACCCCCACCCCGTCATTTCGACCGGAGCGGCGTCAGCCGCGCAGCGGAGAAATCCGGCCGGCGACGGGCGCCGGCCGGATGCTTGAGCCTGCGGCGTCGACGGAGCGTCCGCCAGATTTCTCCACTCCGCCCCGGCCGGGGGCCGGGGCTCCGGTCGAAATGACGGATGGGGGGCGGTCCGGGTGGACGTGTCATGAAATGTCATGTTGTGTCAGGTTCCGTCCTGTCCGGCCGGCGGCGGGCCGCACCGCCCTTCCGTCGTTCCGGCCGCGCGCAACCCCCACCCCGTCATTTCGACCGAAGCGGCGTCAGCCGCGTAGTGGAGAAATCCGGCTGGCGACGGAGGCCGGCCGGAGGCACAGCCCTGCGGCGTCGATAGAGCGCTGATCGGGTTTCTCCACTCCGCCCCGGCCAGGGCCGGGGCTCCGGTCGAAACGACGGAAGGGAGAGTCGGTGTGTGTAATGAAATGTCAGGTTTTGTCATGATCTGTCGCAGCGCTTCGGGCTCGCACCGAGCGCACCGCCGTGTCGCCCCGGACCCCGATCCGGGGCCTGGAGCCGCCCGGCACAATCTTCGCGGTTGGCCCCTTCGACAAGCTCAGAGCCTGCCCTGAGCTTGTCGAAGGGGCAGGCTCTGAACCCCGGACTTCCGCTCCGCTCCATCCGGGGTGACAGGGGAGGGGTGTGGCGGTGTCATCAAATGTCATGAAATGTCAGGTTCCGGCATTCGGTGGGTGGGACGGAATGGTCTGCCTCTTCGATTTCCCGCCGGCCGGCGCCGGCGCCGAAATTGCAGTTGTTGTTCATATAATGTTCTTTTAATGGAAGCCAAGCGGTTTTCGGCGTCGTCCGGGAGCGGCTTCGCGGCCGGACAGGCCGGCACCGTCTATGGCGGTCCGGCGGACGCCTGGCCCCCGATGGTTTCCTCGAACAGTTCCCAGACCCGCTCCGGCGCCTCGACATGGCAGTTGTGGCCGAGGCCGGGCAGCAGCGCGGCCTGCGGATCGAGCGCCTGCATCTCGGCCAGGCCCACCATCGGGTCGGCCTCGCCCGCGGCGAGCCGGACCGGCGCGTTGGCGGCGCGGTAGAAGTCGCCGACCGCCGGACCCACCGCAGCGTAGACGCCCTGGTCGGCCGCCAGCCGGAAGCCGCCCTCCGCCTCGGCGACGCCGGCCAGGGCCTCCGGCGCGTCGGCTTCGACCAGGCCGGCGAGGCCCGAGACCCTGAGATAGCGTTCGGCCGCTTCGGCCCGGCTGCCGAAAACCCGCGCCGGCCGGGCGGCCAGGCCCTTCATCTGCGCGACCTCGTCCAGCGTCCAGCCGATCTTGACGCCGAAGGCGAAGACGTGGCGCACGGTCACGCCGAACCAGCCGGTCGCCAGCGCCATCGCCACGACGCCGCCCATCGAATGGCCGAACAGGACCGTCTCTTCGTCCTGACTGCCCAGGGCGTTGGCGACATCGGCGGCGAAGCCGGCATAGCCGTAGGGCGGCGCGTGGGCCGAGCGCCCGTGGCCGCGCAGGTCGGCGGCGATCCAGCGCCCCGGCCAGCGCCCCTCGACGACCGGCAGCATCCGGTTCCACACCGCCGCGTTGGCGCCGATGCCGTGCAGCAGGACCAGCACCGGCGCGCCGCTGCCGCCGGATCGGGTGTGGATGTCGATGGCGCTCATCGTAAATTCACTTCACCGGGATAGGCCGGGCGCGCTTCGCATTGCCTGCTGCGGCGTTTCCGGAGCGCATATCCGGCACAACCTATCGCGCTCGCGCTCAACTGTCGGCCTGGGATGCCAATTTTCTGGAAAGTCAGCTTGAGCGCCAGGCCGATATTGCGGCAGAGGGGTCAGCCGTCGACAAGATCAAGGCGTCGCTCGTTCAACGCGGCGGGCTAGGTCGGTTATCTCGACATTGCGCCCAACGCTGCGTTGAACCAGCGCCGAAACATGACCTTCCAGTGCGGTCAGCCGGCTTTCGATCGAGAGAAATTGCCCGTCATGCTCCGCCAGCTTCGCCTGAATGGCTTTCAGGTGCTCCAAGAGAAGTGCATTGGTCACGTTGTCCGGCTGCATGCCTTCGGATATAGCATCGGCGCGGAAAGGTGCCAATGGCGGAGGGAGGGGGAATCGAACCCCCGACACCCTATCGGGTGTACGGATTAGCAATCCGCTGCATTACCGCTCTGCCATCCCTCCGGAACCTCTTTGCCCCGGGGCGCCCGGTTTGCATCGGGGCCGGGGCGCTGCCTTCTAGAATGTGGCGATTCGGCCTGTCAATGCGAGGGCGCGCAACCGCCGGGACCGACATGAGGTCGGATCCCCGGCCCGGTCGGCCGCAAACCTTCGATTTACAAGAGGTATATGTAGGCTCGCAGCCTGCCGCCCGCCAAGGCGTCCCGCTCTTAGCGCGATCAGCATCGACGATTCTGCCTCGTAACTTCTCCGGTTCGCACGCTCTTGCGGCGTTCTTCCCTTCCGCTCGCAGGGCGGCACAGGGCACCCGACCGGCGGCCGGCAACATGTCGACAAGATCGACACGTTCGGAAAAGGTGTCGAGAAAAACAGGATACATCGACATGACCTTCGACCTCGGCCGTCCTTTCAACGACCTTCCGGACCCGCCGGCCTATTGCGGCGGCGGCGGAATCTGTATCCCGCGCTGGACTGCCGGTCGGCTGCCGACGGCGTCGAACCAGCGCTTCACGTTCGGGTAGTCCGCCAGGTCGATCTCCTGCCACTCGTGCCGGAGCACCCAGGGCCAGGTCGCAATGTCGGCGATGGAATAGCCTTCGCCCGCCAGATGGTCCCGGCCGTCGAGCCGCCGGTCGAGCACGCCGTAGAGCCGGCGCGCCTCCGTGCCGTAGCGCTCGATGCCGTAGGGCACCTTCTCCTTCGCCGCGCGCAGGAAATGGTGCACCTGGCCGAAGATCGGGCCGATGCCGCCCATCTGGAACATCAGCCACTGGATGACCTCCATGCGTGGCGCCGGCGCGGTGGGCAGGAACTGCCCGTACTTCTCGGCCAGGTAGATCAGGATGGCGCCGGATTCGAAGACCGTAATCGGCGCGCCGTCCGGCCCGTCCGAATCGACGATGGCGGGGATCTTGCCGTTCGGGTTGATCGCCAGGAATTCCGGTGTGAACTGGTCGCCCTTGCCGATATGGATCGGGTGGACGGTGTAGTCCGCGCCCAGCTCCTCCAGCATGATCGAGGCCTTGCGGCCGTTCGAGGTGGACCAGGTGTACAAGTCGATCATGGCGGGGTTCCGTCGCGGCTGGTGGAGATGCGGCGCTATCGATAGCGCGCCGGGCGCCGGAAACCAAACGGAATGAAACCAAACGGAATGAAACCAGCCGGATTGCCGCCGCGGCACGGATGCCGCTATCGTCGCGCCGTCTTCGCCAGCCGGCCGCATCGCGCCGGGAACAGCCGAACGGGGCCCGCGCCATGTCCGAAAATTTCTGCGCTTTCACCTTCGACAATGTCCGGGACTTCGTCGGCAAGGAGATCGGCGTCACCGCCTGGCACCGGGTCACCCAGGACCAGGTCGACCGGTTTGCCGACGTGACGCGCGATCACGACTGGATGCATGTCGATCCCGAGCGCGCCCGGCGCGAACTGCCCTACGGCGGCACGATCTCGTTCGGCTTCTACACCCTGTCCCTGCTCACCGCCTTCTCCCATGAAGTCGGCCTGTGGCCGGACGGGGCGGACTACGGCCTGAATTACGGGCTGAACAAGGTGCGCTGGATGGCGCCGGTGCCGGTCGGCAGCCGGATCCGCGGGCGCTTCGTGCTCGAAGCCTTCGATCCGCACCCGAGCGGCGGCCACCTGAGCACGACCCGCGCGACGGTCGAGATCGAAGGCGAGGAAAAGCCCGCCATGGTCGCCGAATGGCTCGGCCTGTTCATGCGCGGGGCGGACGCGGCCTGATCCGTCAATTCCGCGAAGATAGCGGCTCGTATATCCCGAAGTAGTTGCCGTCGGAATTTCCCGGTTCGAGGTCTTGCCGCGCCGGTCGGCGCCGAATCCTTGTGCCTGACGGCAACTTCGGCTTGAGTCCGGGGGGCGGCTGGCCCTAAGCCTTGCCGGGCCGGACGAATTCCGGCGCCTCCAACATCCGGGAAACACCGCATGACCAGCCTGCAAGGAAAAACCCTGTTCATCACCGGCGCGACGCGCGGCATCGGCCACGCTATCGGCGTCCGGGCGGCGCAGGACGGCGCCAACATCGTCGTCGCCGCCAAGACGACCGAGCCGCATCCGAAACTGCCGGGTACGATCTACACCGCCGCCGAGGATATGGAGCGGGCCGGCGGCAAGGCGCTCGCCCTGCCGGTCGACGTGCGCGACGACGGCGGCCTGCGCGACGCCATGGAAGCGGCGGCGGAAGCCTTCGGCGGCATCGACATTCTGGTCAACAATGCCAGCGCGCTCAGCCTGACCGATACGCCGTCCACGCCGATGAAGCGCTACGACCTCATCATGGGCATCAACGTGCGCGGCACCTTTGCCGCGACCCAGGCGGCACTGCCGTATCTCAAGCAGGCGGCCAACCCGCATATCCTCACGCTCAGCCCGCCGCTCGACATGAACCCGCGCTGGTTCCGCGATTCGACCGCCTACACCATGTCCAAATTCGGCATGTCCATGTGCGTGATCGGCCATGCCGCGGAGTTCGCGCAATACGGCATCGCGGTGAACGGGCTGTGGCCGCGGACCTTCATCTCGACCGCCGCGCTGAAGCTGGTGCCGGGCATGGACTGGGAGACCGCGCGCACGCCGGAAATCCTGGCCGACTGCGCCCATATCGTCCTGACCCGCGACGCCAGGACCTGCACCGGCAACCTGTTCCTCGACGAAGAGGTGCTGGCGTCGGAGGGCATCGCCGATCTGGACAAGTACCGCAACCACCCGGACAAGCCGCTCGCCATCGATTTCTTCGTCGACGGGTTCGGAGAATGAGGCCGGGCGCGGGATACGGGGAGAAACAGCCATGCTGACGACACTGGGCGAAGCCATCGAGAAGGCCGCGGCGGCGTTCGGCGGCAAGCCGGCGGTGATCTTCCGCGACGAACCGTGCAGCTTCGACGCCCTGAACCGGCGCGCCAACCGGGTCGCCAACGCCCTGGTGGCGCAGGGCATCGCGCCCGGCGACCGGGTGACCCTGTGCGGCCAGAATTCGACGGACTGGATGGCGGCCTATTACGGCGTCGCCAAGGCCGGCGCGGTGCTCAACCCGGTCACCGCCATGCTGACGGCCGGCGAGATCGGCTACATCGCCGGCAATTGCGGCGCGAAGCTGCTGATGGTCGGCGCCGGCAAGGGCGACGGGCTGATGGATGCGCTGGCCGGGTCCGACGTCGAGCGGGTCGTCCTGTTCGACGACGACGGGCCGGCGGATGCGACGCCGTTCGAGGACTTCATCGCCGATGCGCCGGAGGACTTCGAACTCCGGCCCCGCGGCCTCGATGAGCTCGGCGCCATCGGCTACACCTCGGGCACGACCGGCCATCCGAAGGGCGCGATGATGTCCAACCGGGCCATCGCGGTCAGCACGGCGGGCACGGCGATGATGCACGGAAGGACCGCCGCCGATATCGTCGTGACCGCGCTGCCCTGCTCCCATGTCTACGGCAAGGTCGTGATGAACTGCTCCGTCTGGTACGGCGCGACGCTGGTGCTGCACGAAAGGTTCGAGGCGGAGCCGATGCTGCGCTCGGTCGAGCAATACCGCGCGACCATGCTGGAGGCCGTGCCGACCGGCTTCATGTACATGCTCGCCGACCCGGCCATCGGCAAATACGACTTTTCGAGCCTGGAGCGGATGACCTGCGGCGGCCAGACCTTCCCGGCCGCGACCTGCGCCGAGGTCGAGGCGAAGTTCGGCGCGACGCTGATGGAATTGTGGGGCATGACGGAGCTGGCCGGCCCCGGCACGACCCACGCCTGGTCCTGCGAGCGGCGGCTCGGCTCGATCGGCGTGGCCCTGCCCTATACCGAGGCGCGGATCGGCGGCCTGGAGGACAGCGCGGAGACCATGCCGGCGGGCGAGCCCGGCGAACTGCTGATCCGCGGGCCGATCGTCATGATGGGCTATTACGGCAACGAGGCCGCCACGCAAGACTCCATGGCGGCCGACGGTTGGTTCCGCACCGGCGACGTCTGCACCCGCGACGAGGACGGCTTCCTCTGGGTCGTCGACCGCAAGAAGGACATGATCAACACCGCCGGCTTCAACGTCTATCCGGCGGAACTGGAACGGGTCCTGGCGGCGCACCCGGACGTTTCGATGGTCGCCGTCGGCGGCGTGCCCGACGCGCAGAAGGGCGAGCTTGCCAAGGCCTATATCGTGCCGCGGCCCGGCAGCGACCCGGACGCGAACGACGTCGTCGCCCACTGCCGCAAGACGCTCGCGCCCTACAAGGTGCCGCGCAAAATCCAGTTCGTCGCCGACCTGCCGACCAACCCGACCGGCAAGATCCTGCGCCGCGAACTGCACACCATCGACGACGGGAGTTGAGCGGACTTGCAAGAGGCGGCCGCGTGCCATAAATCCATTACATGACCGCCTTCGATACGTTGCAAGCTTCCCGGGCCCTGCAGGCCGCAGGCGTCGACCGGGCCCACGCGGAAGCGCACGCGGCGCAACTGAAGGCCGCGGCCGACGCCGACCGCAATGGGGCGGCGACGAAGATCGATCTGGCTACGCTGGAGACCCGTCTGACCTGGCGGATGGTGGTTATTTCCGGCCTGTGGTCCGGCGTCCTGTTTGCGCTGCTCCGGTTCGTGCCGGTAACCTGATTCGTACGAAACGCCCCGCCGCTCCCAAAAAACCGAGATGCCGCCTCGGGTTTGTTCCGGGGTCCGGATTTCCGCTCCCAACGGCGCCCGCTACCGCAGCGGGACGTAAACGCGCGATCATCTGCACAACTCTCAAAACGAAAGGACCGGCATGACAGCGCCCTACAGGATTTTCGGCAGCGAGATGTCGCCCTATTCGGTCAAGGTGCGCGCCTGGTTCCGCTACAAGGACCTCCCGCATCTCTGGCTGCAACGGGCCTGGCACAGCGACGAGTTCAAGGCCCGGGCGCGGCTGCCGCTGATCCCGCTGGTCATCGCGCCGGACGACCGGGCGCTCCAGGATTCGACGCCGCTCATCGAAACGCTGGAGGCCGAGCATCCCGAGCCCGCGATCCATCCCGAAGATCCGGCGCTGCGCTTCCTGTCGGCGCTGATCGAGGAATATGGCGACGAGTGGGGTAACAAGCTGCTGTTCCACCACCGCTGGCACGCGGACGTGGACCGGCGCGGCGCGGCGCTGGGGCTGGCCCGCGCCTTCGATCCCTATGGCGCGCCGGAAGCGGTCGGGGCGGCGGCGGAACAGATCTACGAACGCATGGTCGGGCGGCTGCATTTCACCGGGTCCAGCCCGGAGACCGCGCCGCTGATCGCCCGGTATTTCGACGATCTGCTCGCCATTCTCGAACCGCATCTGGCGGCGCGGAAATACTTGTTCGGCGGCCGGCCGGCTTTCGCGGATTTCGGCCTCGCGCCGCAGGTTTATACGATGTCGCAGGACCCGACCTCCGCCTCCGCGATCCGGGTGCGCGCGCCGAACCTGCTGGCCTGGTCGTTCCGGATGCTGGAGCCGCGCAACGATGGGCCGTTCGAAAGCTGGGACAGCCTGAAGGACACCCTGACGCCGCTGCTGGCGAATGCCGGCGCCTTCTTCCTGCCTTGGTCGCGGGCCAATTCCGACGCGCTGGAGGCGGGGGAGGACAGCTTCAGCGTCGATCTGCCCGGCGGCGCCTATGTCCAGGGGCCGCAGAAATACCATGCCCGCTCGCTGGTCGCGCTCCGGCAGAAATATGCCGCGGCGAAGGATGCCCCCGGCCTCGCCGCCATCCTCGCCGAAACCGGCTGCCTGCCCTGGCTGGAATAGCGGCTCCGGCCGCACTGCCGGCCGGCGCGGCGTCAGCCCTCCAGCACGCCGGGGTTCATCCGTCCGTCCGGGTCCAGGGCGGCGCGGATGCGGCGGTGGATGTCCGCCTGCGCCGGCGTCAGGCGCGACAGGAACGGATAGTAGCGCCCGATCTGCATGTGGGCGGCGCCGTGCGCCCGTAGGATTGCTCCGGCCGCATCCCGCAGTTCGAAGACCAGTGCGCGCCCGCGCGGATTCTCCGGCGCCTCGCGATGCAGCTTCACCTGTTCGGGCGTCGCGTGGGCGAGATGAAACGGGCTCAGCCGGTCCGGCCAGAAGAATTGCGGCTCCACCAGCACGCAGCGCGGCGCGAGGACGGTGAGGACGGTGCAGGTTACGCCGGCGTCCGCCATGTCGCCGGCGCTGGCCTGCAAACGGTCGTGCAGCGCCGCCATGCAGCCGGCGGCGCGGGCAAGGCCGAGCGCGCCATGCACCGGCAGCCAGTTTTCGCCGCGCGGGCCGAGCAGGGCGGTAATCGGCCCGAACGGCCGGGCCCGGGTGACGCGCGGAATGGTGTCCGGAAGGTCCGTGCCGCCGCGCTGCGCCAGTTCGGCCCGCAGCGCCTCGGCGCGGGCCGCGGCGTGGCGCGCATCGTCCCCTTCGACGGCAAGATGCAGCGAATAATCCGCCCGTTCCAGAAAGCCCAGGCCCTCGGCCGGCAGGCGTGCGGCGCGCGCCAGTCCGCCGGTTCCCCGCGCCACGCCGGCAGCCGCGCCGAGCTTCTCCCGGAAGCCGATCCGCCGGTCCAGGATGTTGCGGTGCGCCTGGCGGTCGAAGCTGAAGCACTCGCCGAGGCCGGGCCGGCCGGCCAGTGCCGTTTGGGCATCGAGCATCGTCAGCGGGTCGTCGAACGCCATCGACAGGAAGGCTTCGCCGCCGGCCGCCGGGGCCAGCCGCAGGGCGATCCGCGCCTTGATGCCGAACGCGCCGCAATCGCCGACGAAAAGGTGGGTCGGGTCCGGGCCGTGGGGCAGGGCGTCGACCGCTTCGGGGCGCAGCGCGCCCGTGTGCAGCAGGCGGCCGTCGGCGAGGACGACCTCCAGCCCGAGCACGCTGCCGGCAATGCTGCCGGCCGAGCCCGAACCGAAAAACATCGCGTTGTGCGAGACCGCGCCGCCGACCGTGGAAACCCCGCCGGAGAGCGGACCGAAGGACGGCGGGCGCAAGCCGGTGCTGCGCAGGGAGTCGTGCAGGGTTGCCCAGGTGCAGCCGGCCTCGACGATGGCATGCCGGTTTGCGGTATCGATTTCCGCGACCGCGGACAGCCGTGTCATGTCGAACAGGACGCAGCCTTCCGCCGACGGCGCATAGCCCCCGGTATAGGACATGCCGCCGCCGCGCGGCACGATGGCGAGGCCGCTTTCCGTGGCGGCGGCGACGGCCCTTTGCAGGGCCGGAATCGTTTCGGGGGCGACGATACACAGCGGCCGGGCCCCGGCCGGGCCGGCGACATCGTGGGACAGGCCGGCAAGCCGTTCCGGATCGGTGACGATGCCGTCCGCGCCGACCGCCGCCCTGAGGCGGTCCGGAACCGGCATTCCGGCGGGCGCCCCCGTCATCTGTCGCCGTGCAACGGGCACAGGGCCAGCGGATCGTCGTAGTGCTCGATGCTTGCGCCGCGGCTGGCCGCCCGGTTCAGCAGCGCCGTCATGTCCCCGTCCTGCGCCGCGCGGCACAGCGCGTCGTTGCCGGCGGCGCCGAGCACGGCCCCGGTAAAGCGGGCGTGGAGCAGGTTCACCGGCGGATCGTCCGGCAGGCGCCACGCGCCGGCGACGGTCCGTTCGTTCCAGTGCCGGTAGAGCAGGCTGTCGCGCGCCCAGTACCAGGCCGCTGCCAGATGCGCTCCGTCCCAGCGCAGCCGGAGATCGGGGCAGGCCGGGGCGCCGGCGGCTTCGGCGCTCTCGTTTGCGCCGGCAGGAGCCTGGGCCAGGGCCAGGCAATGCACCCCGGCCGGCCCGTCGGCGGCAAGGGCGGCGGCAAATACGGCGCCGCTGCCTTCGCCGGCCACATCGCATTCGCGGATGCCCAGAGCGTCCAGGCAGCCGCCGAGCCAGTCGACGACCGCCGGCAGGCCGGGCACCGGCGCGGCGTCCGTTTCGCCGTTGCCGGGCAGGTCGATGGCGATGGCCGGACCGCGCCGTCCCAGCCGCACCAATCGGTCGTCCAGTTCCGCCGACGAGCCCGGCGTGCGGTGGAGCAGCACGGTCGCCCTGCCGTCCTGCAGCCCGGCAAAGCGGACATGGGCCGCGCCCGCCGGCGTCTCGATGAAGCGCCTTCGCACCGGGCGCGCGCCGAGCGGGTCCGCCGCGGGCTGCGGCGCGGCCGCCTGGCCCGGATGCGCCGCCATGATTTCGCCGATGGCCGCGCCCCAGGCGTCGCGGTCGGCGCTCAGCCGATGGACGGCGATGCGGTCCGGAAGGGAGGCGGGCAGCCGGTCGAGATGGGGGAACAGCAGGTCGTCTTCCCGCGCCACGACGGCGACCGGCGCCTGCACCTCCGTCAGCGGCCCGATCCCGTCGAACCGGAAGGCGGCGGCATAGGCCGGCCGGTAACGGTCGCCGGCGCGCAGGAAATCCTCGACGACGAGCTGGTGGAAATCGAGCGGCGGCGGATCGCGCGGCAGCCGGCCGAGGTTGCCGGCCGCATACCAGGGAAAGAAGGTGAACTGGTCGCGCACCCGCGCCCACAGCCACGCGACGTGGGTGCCGTCCCAGGACGGGCGGAACGGCGGCAGATACGCGCGCAGCAATTCTTCCTGCTCGGCAGCCGTGAAGACCGGATAACCGTCCATCACGGCGACCGAAACCCGCTCGGGATGTCGAAGCGCCAGGTCCATCGCGATGCAGGCGCCGGTATGGGTGCCGTAGACCGGCGCCCGCGCGATGCCCAGCGCCGCCAGCGCGTCGGCCAGCGCGTCGGCGTAGTCGGCGCTCGACGGCCGGTCCATCGCCAGCGGATCGGAGCCGCCGAAACCCGGCGTATCGAAACCGAAGACGGTGAAGCGGCCGGCCAGCCGCTCCATCAGCGGCAGCAGGGCGACCGACGAGCGCGGCGATTCGTGCAGCAGCACGGCCGGCGGGCCGCTCCCGGCGTAGCGGAAGCTGACCTCGCGGCCGGCGATGTCGACGGACTGGCGCCTTGCCCGGAAGGTCATGGCGTCCGCCTCAATGGACGGCTTGCGGGGCCGGCCCCGCCGTGCCTTCGCGCCGCCGCGAGACGTGCCAGGGCACGAAGGCGCGCTCGGCGAGTTCTACGATGTAGAACAGGATGGTGCCGACCACGGCGAGCAGCAGGATCGCCGCAAAGATCCGCGTTGTGTCGAAGGTCGGTTGCGCCGAATCGATGACAAAACCGAGCCCGGCCTGCGAGGCGACGAACTCGCCGACGATGGAGCCGATGAAGGCGAAGGAAATACCGACCTTCATGCCGGCGAACATGCTCGGCAGCGCCGTCGGGAAGCGGATCTTCCACAGGGTCTGCATCGCCGATCCCCGCATCGACCGGGCGAGATCGAGCATGTCGGGTTCGACCGAACGCAGGCCCAGCACGGTATCGATGACGATCGGGAAGACGGCGATCAGGAAGGCGATGGCGACCTTGGGCTCGATCCCGGCGCCGAACCAGACGATGAAGAGCGGCGCGACGGCGACCTTCGGGATCGAGTTGATCGCCACGAGGAAAGTGTAGAGCGTCTGTTCGACGAAGCGCGAGAAGACGATCCCGATCGCCATCACCAGGCCGACGACGACCGCCAGCAGAAAGCCCAGCGCCGTCTCCTTCAGGGTCTCCAGCGTGTGCATGCCGTACCACAGCGGCTCCGCGGCGATATCGGCCAGCACGCGCGAGGGCGCCGGCAGGAGGAACGGCTTGATGCCGAAAACGATGACCGCCCCTTCCCAGATCAGGCCGAAGCCGATCAGCACCAGGACGACATTGAGGATCCGCCCGTTTCGGGTCGACCAGAAATCCATCGCTACTGCCCCCGTTTCATGACGCCCAGCCCCTCGAAAATCTCGCGGATGTGCCGGACATAGCCCGAGAAGTCCGGCGTCTCCCGGATATCGAGCGCGCGCGGCCGGTCGAGACCGATATCCAGGATTTCGACGATGCGCCCCGGATTGCGCGACATCACGACGACCCGGCTGGACAGGAACACCGCTTCGGGAATGCTGTGGGTGATGAAGACGATCGTCTTGTGGGTCGCTTCCCAGATGCGTTCCAGTTCGAGGTTCAGCTCGTCGCGCGTGATGGCGTCCAGCGCGCCGAACGGCTCGTCCATCAGCAGCAGCGACGGATCGCGGATCAGGCCCCGGCAGATCGCGACCCGCTGGCGCATCCCGCCCGACAGTTCCCAGGGGAAGCGGTCGGCGAAATCCTCAAGCTCGAACAGGTGCAGGAGCTCCATCGCCTTGTCGCGCCAGTCTCCCGTCCTCAGGCGCGCAAATTCGATCGGCAACAGGATGTTGTCGATGACCGAGCGCCAGTCGAGCAGCACGTCGCGCTGGAAGACGATGCCGGTATCCCGGGGCGGCTCGACGACCGGCTGGCCGCGGATCGCGACGTCGCCGGCCGTCAGGTCCTCCAGGCCGGCGATGCATTTGAGCAGGGTGCTCTTGCCGCAGCCGCTCGGCCCGAGGACGCTGATGAACTCGCCGTTGCGGATGTCGAGGTCGATCGCCTGGAGCGCTTCGACGTCGCCGCGTTCCGAATGGTAGGTCTTGTCCAGGCCGGCGATCCGGACATAGGGCTCGCCGATGCCGTCGCCGGAAACTCCGGCCGCGCCTGCCGGCGCAGCCGGAGCCCCGTCCCCGGGCGGTGCCGCCATGGGGTCAGCGGGGCATGAAGGAGGCGTTGTAGAAGTCCGTGGTCTTCATGCTCGCCTTGATCCGCCCCAGGCTCTTGAGCGTTTTGACCGTGTCGTCCCAGTCCTTCTCGCTCATGTAGCCCATCGGCTTGCCCTTGGTCGTCGGCGAGAAGAAATACGGCCGGTAGGCGTTGAAGATCAGCTTGCCGACCACCATCGACACGCGCGCCTTCGGCCGCTGGTCGATCATCGCCTGCACGGCCTCGTCGAGGCCGCCGTCGAGGATGTGTTTCCAGCTCCGCGCCAGGGCGGTCATGAATGCCTTCATGGCCTTTGGCTTCTTCGCGATCGAATCGTCGTTTGCGACGATGCCCCAGGACAGCATGGGCAGGCCGTTTTCCGCGAAACCGACGAAACCCGACGGCCGCTTCTTCGCCGCGATCGCCAGGAAGAACGGGACCGGCCCGATCACGCCGTCGCCGCGGCCCGACAGGTAGGTCGCGATCTTCGCCGACGCGGCCACGGCCAGCAGATTGACATCGCTGCGCTTGAGGCCGCCCTGGGCGAGGAAGGTGTCGATGAAGGGCGCCTCGATCGACCCGGAGGTGTAGACCAGCGTCGTGCCCTTGAAGTCCTTCGGACCCTTGTAGGGCTTGCCCTTGGAGAAGATGACGCCGACTTCGTTCCTCCGGAGGATGCTGCCGATCGCCGTGACGGGCAGCCCCTTGTTGCGGGCCAGCGCCATCACCGAAAGCGAGGCATGGCCGATATCCGCCTGGCCGGCGCCGACGAGGCCGACCGTCGAGGCCGAGCCCTTGCCGTCGACGATTTTCACGGTAACGCCGGCTTCCTTGAACCAGCCCTTGGCCTGCGCCAGGTAGAAGGGCGCGTGCATGCCGTGGGGCGACCAGTCCTTCATCAGGGTCAGGCTCATGCTGTCGTCGGCCCTGGCCGGCGCCAGTCCGATGCCCGCTGCAAGGGTCAGGGCGAGTGCCGCCCGCGTCGTGCCGGTCGTTATCGTGCTTGTCCTGCGCATGTCTTCCCTCCGTTGTTTCGGACCCCGGATGCGCGTCCGGGGCCGGGTTGGCCGGCGGGTGCCGCCGGCGGAATATCCGGTCCGGCTCAGGCCTCGCGCAGCTTGCGCTTCAGCACCTTGCCCGCCGCGTTGCGCGGCAGGGCGCCGGTGAATTCGAACGTCTTGGGCACCTTATAGGGCGAGAGATGCTCGCGACAGAAGGTTTCGAGCGCCCGCGCCTCCGGCGCCGCGCCGGGCTCCGGCACCACGAATCCCTTCAGTTCCTCGCCCCATTTCTCGTTCGGCACGCCGATCACGGCAACGTCGGCGACGCCGGGATGGCGGAACAGGATTTCCTCGATTTCCCGCGGATAGATGTTGATGCCGCCGGAGATCACCATGTCCTTCTTGCGGTCGACCAGATAGACGAAGCCCTCCTCGTCCCGGGTCGCCATGTCGCCGGCGCTGAACCAGTCGCCGCGGAAGCAGGCCGCCGTTTCCTCCGGTTTGCCCCAGTAGCCGTTGAAGATGTAGGGCGAATTGCTGAACAGTTCGCCGACCTCGCCGGGCGCAACCTCCCGGCCGTCGTCGTCCAGCAGGCGGACATGGCTCGCGACGAACGGCAGGCCGACGCAGCGCTGTTTGATGAGCTGGTCGGCCGGGCGCAGGTTGGTGACGATTCCGGCCTCGGTCGAACCGTAGGTCTCGTGCAGGACGCCTTCGCCGAAATAGTCGACGATCCGCTCCTTGGTCGCCTGGGCGAGCGGCGCGGCGTTCGACACGATCGCCTTGAGCCGGTCGAAGGCGCGATATCGCTCCAGGACGGGACGCTCCAGCGCGAAAACGGCGTGGAAATGGGTCGGCACGAAAAAGGTTCCGCCCAGCTGTTCCGTGGCCAGCCGCTCGATCACCCGTTCGGGATCGAACCCCGGCAGGATTTCGCAATAGCCGCCGAAATAGACGATCGCCACGGCGAACGCGAAGCCGGCGCCGTGAAACAGCGGCGCCGTCGCCAGATAGCGGTCGTCCGGGCCGTAGCAGCCGTATTCCGAGGCCATGCCGTAGAAGGTGAGGACGCGGGAGCGGTGCGGCAGCACCACGCCCTTGGGCTCGCCGGTCGTCCCGGAGGTGTAGGAAATCGAGAAGGGCGACCATTCGGGCAGCGGCGCCGGCCGCAGGGGCCGGGCCTCGGCGAGCAGGGCGTCGTACTCCTCGCCCAGAACGACGATCCGCTCGACGCTGTCCAGCGTCAGGCCGCGGACGGTTTCGGCCAGATCGGCGTGGACGAACAGGACGCGCGCGCCGCAATCGTCGCAGATGTAGCGGATCTCCCGGCCGACCAGCCGGGGGTTCAGCGTCGCGACCGCCACGCCGGCGCAGGAAGCGCCCGCGACGATCTCGATATACTCCAGGCAGTTGGGCGACAGGATCGCGGCGTTGTCGCCCGGCTCGAGGCCGAACCCGTCGGTCACCATCGCGCTCACCCGGTCGATCCGGTCGACCAGCGCGGCGTAGGTCAGCGTCCGGCCGCCTTCCCGCAGGGCGGTCTTCTCCGGCGTACGCTCGGCCGCGGCGCGCATGCCGGTCGCGATGGTGAGCGGCCGGTAGGTGGCGGGCGGAGACTGCGCCGGTGCCGGGGTCATGACGCTGCGTCCGGCGCCGTTACCCGGCCGCCCGCGCGTCCGTCGCCCGCGCATCCGCCGCCGATTCCGGCAACCGGAAGACGCGCAGCGCATTCTCCCGCATCAGCGCGCGCCGGCTTTCCGGGCGCAGGTCCAGGGCGGCGATTTCGGCCACCGCGCGCTCCGGATCGATGACCGGCCAGTCGGTGCCGAACAGGACCTTGCTGCGGCCGTAGGTGTCCAGGTAATGCACGATTTCCGGCGGCCAGTGCTTCGGCGCGTAGGCGTCGACGCCGATGAAGATATTCTCGTGCTTCCAGGCCATGGAGATCATCTCCTGGGTCCAGGGCACGCCGATATGGATGCCGAGCAGCTTGAGTTCCGGAAAATCGATCGCCACCTGGTCGAGGCAGATCGGCCGGCCGACGCTCGGCAGGCGCCGGTTGCGCGAATAGATCAGGCTGTGCCCGACCTGCATCATGATCGGAATGTCGAGTTCGCAGCACTTGGCGTAGTAGGGGTAGTATTTGGCGTGGTCCGGTGCCAGGCCGAACCAGTGCGGATAAAGATGCGCGCCGACGAAGCCATGGTCGCGGACCGCCTCCTCCAGGTCGCGCAGGCCCTGCATGCCGCGGAACGGATCGACGCCGGCGAGCCCGGAGAAGCGGCCGGGATGCGCGGCGCAGACCTCCGCAACCCGGCTGTAGGGAATTTCGAAGGATTCCCGGACGTTCAGATCGCCCGCCCGCACCGCAATCAGCAGGGAGCGCGCGATTCCCGCCCGGTCCATCTTCGCGAGATAGTCCTCGACCGAAACCCCGCCGCGGTATTCCGGCGGCATGCGGATCTGCGCCTTGAACGTGTCGTCCAGCCCGGTCTGGCCGAGCCGCACTTCCCGTTCGGTAAACAGGTTGCAGACGATGTCTATGGCATCCATCGGGTCGCCTCTTCCCGGTATTCGCCGGTCCGCATCGCCCGGCGGGGCGCGACTGTAGAGCCGCGCCCGGCCGGTGTCACCCGGTAAGCCCCGGTTTCGTCGCCAGGGCAGGCCCGCCATGCGCCAGACACAGGCCGCCCCTCCGACCCTTCGATACGCCCCGGCCCGGGGGCCGGGGCTACTCAGGATGAGGAAGAGGGGGTGTTGAGGCCTTTGAGTCCCCCGAACAATCTCCTCATCCCGAGTAGGCGCGTCAGCGCCGTATCGAGGGGGCCGTATCGAGGGGGCCGTATCGAGAGCCTGCCCTGAGCGAAGCCGAAGGGGGGCCGTATCGAGGGGCTTCCGGTATCGGGGTGCCGACATAGCACAACATCGTCCGGCCGGCCGCGGACCGGACCGCGCGGGCGGCAGCCTTGCCGCACAGCGGCGATCAGCCCACCGCGACCGTCGCCATCGGATAGTGGCGGTTGCCGCCGGCGAAGGGCGGCAGGGTGTGGAAGTCGGCGCGCATGTCCTGCATCACCGATGACGCCATCGCCGCCTTGAGGGCGTCGCCGTCGTCGAACACCACCTTGTTGCGCTGCATGTGGTCGACGCGCGGCCAGGGCAGGGCGCCGCACCAGTCGATGCGCGAGCAGACCTCGATCTCGCGGATCGCCGGGAAGGTCGCCATGATCCGCGTGTGGTTCTCCAGATAGTGCGCCAGCCAGGCGCCGATGTCTTCGGCCTCGCCGGGATAATGGACCAGGTAGGTGCACCAGGGCGCGCCCGGCGGCGTGCGGAATTCGGGATCGGGCACCGGAAAGGCCCGAGCCAGCATCGCCTGCTGTTCGCGCGCGGCGCCGGCGAGCGAGGGCAGGGCGCCGGGCGCCGCCAGCGCCTGGAGATGGCCGTCCGGCGCCAGCGCCGCCTCGAGGTCGCCGATCTCGTCGAAATAGAGTTGCAGCGCCAGTTGCGGCGCCACGCCGTCGTCGAAATAGAGGCCGCTCACGTCCCAGGGCGTGTAGACGAGGCCCTTCGACAGGCCGGGCGTCGCGCCGACGACATCGCAGACGAAGCGGTGCTCGGCGTCCGGCAGCCGCAACTCGGCGTCGGCCGGATCGTGCAGAGTGGCGAACCAGGCAAAGCGCATGTCCGCGCGTTTAGTCGAAAGCGCTCCTTGGGGCAAGGATGTGGGGCAAGCACGCCGGACAAATACGCCGTTCGGGCCGCGCTCTGGCCAGCCCGGCGGGTTTCGTGCCACATTCCGCGTTTCGCAACGCCGATCCGCCGGAGACGAAGCCGGAGACGAAGAGGGTGCCGAATCCGCTATTGCGCAGGGTCGGGCCGGAGGCCATGGCCGACTGGCTTCGGACCGCCTATCGCGAGAGCCGTGCCTTGCAGGAAAGCAAGGGCGGCGACGCGACCTTTTACGAGATCGGAGCCAACGCGCCCGAACTGCTCGAATGGTACATCCGGGGCTTCTACGGCTCGGTCTTCTACGGCGGCCGGGTCGACGTCCGGATGAAGGAGCTGCTGCGCTACCGGCTGTCGATGACCCATGGCTGCGCCTACTGCAACAAGGGCAATATCGAGGCGGCGCGCCGCGCCGGCCTTGGCGACGACAAGCTTGCCGCCGTCATGGACGCGGACAGCGACGTCTTTACCGGACCCGAGCGCGCGGTCCTGCGCCTCGCCGCGGAAATGGCGCTGACCAACATGGACGGCCGGCTGACGCCGGCCCTGTACGAAAGCCTGTCGGCGCATTTCGACGACGGCGAGATTTTCGAACTCGGCATGGTGGCGGCCGTGCTGACCGGCATGGCCAAGTTCCTCTTCGTCTACGACCTTGTGGAGCGCGAGGCCCATTGCCCGGTCGGCCCGCCGCCGGCGATGGAAGAACGGGCGGCGGCGGAGTAGTAGGCGGCAGGCGCCGCAGCAGGGTCCGGCTCCCGCAGGGCGGCTATTTGCTCAGGCTCTCCAGATAGTCGATCACGTCCTTGCGGAATTTCTTTTTCTTGAACTTGTTGACCATCTTGTTGCTGACCCTTTTTTTGCCGAGATATTTCTGCAGGAATTTCTTGGGGTGCTTGAGATAGGCCATCAGGGTCTCCCGCTCCCACACCAGGCCCTTCTCCGCCGCCATCTTCAGCCCCTTGGAATACCGGAATTTCGCGACCGACGCGGCCTTGCGCCCGTAGATCCCGTGCAGCGACGGGCCGTTCAGGTTCTTGCCTTCCGTCAGGGAATGGCAGGCCTTGCAGCGCTTGAAGTTCTTCTCGCCCTTGGCGATGTCGGCCGCGGCCGGTCCCGCCAGGCCGGCCCAGGCGAGGGCGATCGCAACAGTCAGCTTCAGGACGCAGTTCATGACGGCAAGCTCCTTCGACAGGCGTTCCCCCCAAGGGAGTATCGGGGGGAATATCGGGAGAAATATCTGCGGAAATATCAGGACATCGCCCCCGCCCGCAACCGCCGCCTGCTGTGCCGTCCGCCGCGCCGGCCCCCGCGCTGCCCACCGGGCCGCCCACCGCGCCGGTTGACGGTGCGGGTTTCCGGGGCTACCTGCTCAATAGCCTTGAGGAGTTCGCGATGAAGGTCATCCTCGCCCAGCCGCGTGGCTTCTGTGCCGGCGTCGAGCGCGCGATCGAGATCGTCGAGAAGGCGCTCGAGCGCTACGGGCCGCCGGTCTATGTGCGCCACGAGATCGTCCACAACAAGCGGGTCGTGCAGGAACTCACCGCCAAGGGCGCCCGGTTCGTCGAGGAGCTGGACGAGATCCCCGACGGCGCGATCACCGTCTTCAGCGCCCACGGCGTCGCCCAGTCGGTCGAGGACACTGCGGCCGACCGCTCCCTGCCGGTGCTCGACGCGACCTGTCCGCTGGTCGCCAAGGTGCACAAGGAAGGCCAGCGCTATGCCGAAAAGGGCTTCGAGGTCGTCCTGATCGGCCATGAGGGCCATCCGGAAGTCGTCGGCACGATGGGCCGGATTCCGGGCGTCGTACATCTGGTGCAGGACGCCGGCGATGTCGCGGCGCTGGCGCCGGCCAACCCCGACAAGCTCGCCTACGTCACCCAGACCACGCTCTCGGTCGACGACACCCGCGACGTGATCGAGGCGCTCAAGGCGCGCTTCCCGGACATCGCCGGTCCGGACGTCAAGGACATCTGCTACGCCACCCAGAACCGCCAGGCGGCGGTGCGCAAGCTGTCGGAAACCGTCGATCTCATCCTGGTCGTCGGCGCGCGCAACAGTTCCAACTCGAACCGCCTGCGCGAGCTCGGCGGCGAGGACGGCACGCCCAGCTATCTGGTCGAGGAGGTCGCCGCCGTCGATCCGGGCTGGTTCGAGGGGGTCGGCGCGGTCGGCGTCACCGCCGGCGCCTCGACGCCCGAGCATCTGGTCGACGAGGTGATCGACCGGCTGCGCGCGGTCGCCCCGGTCGAGCTGTCCATCATGGACGGCATCGAGGAGCATATTCGCTTCAAGCTGCCGGAACAGTTGCGCGCGGCGTGATCCGGCCGCGGCGGCGGAAGCGCCAGGCGGCGGGGGCCGGTGGAGGATGCGGCTGTCGGCCGATGGCCGATTCCGTGCCGGATGACAGCCTAGAACCGGGCAATTACGCGGAAGGCGGCGGTGTGCTCCGGCGGCGCGTTTCGCCGGGACGCGCTCTCAAACCGACGTGCTTCGAAGGCAAGCTCCAGCGCGATGCCGTCAGGCGCGACGCTGCCGGGGGTCAACCGCCAACCGATGCTGTAGTCCCGCCCGGTATCGGACATGCCGACGGCGATCTCGGGCGTTGCGGTGAAGCGGTGGCGGAAGGCCGGAAAGCCGTATCCGAAGCGCGCTTCCAGCCGCCTGCCCCGAAGGCTGTCGCCCGGTTCGCCGGTTGCCGGCCCTGCCGGTGTCCGGCGCGTGAGCAGCGCGTCGGTGCCGCCCAACGCAGGGACGCCCACCGTCTGGGTCAGACTCAGCCGCGGCCCGCGCTCGCCCGTCACCGGACCCCAGGCGAAGGAGCCCGAAAGCCCCCACCCCCGGAAGCCCTTCGCCTCATGGGCGAGCAGGCCGCGCCCGCGCAGCTCCGCGCCCAGGCCGCGCTCGGCGTCCTGCCAGGCGATTCCGGCGCCGATGTCCGCACCGAAGCCGGTCTCCGCGTCGCCGCCGTCGCGGCGCAGGCCGATTTCCATGCTCGGTGTCAGCACCGAACCGTCGCCGAGCGGGAAGGGCCGCGATGCTTCCAGCCCGAGTCTGAGCCGTGTGACCTCGGCCGTGGCGGCCGCCAGGTTGCCGCCCGTACCGGATACCGGGTCCGACGCGGTGCGCACGGCCATGGCATCGGTCTTCACCGCCAGCGAGACGCCGTCGTCGCCGCCGTCGAGCGCCACGCCGCGCAGCCCGACCGCCGCCATCCGGAGATCCAGGTCGGTTCGGATTGCCCCGGAGCGGGTGCCGTCCTCCGCGCGCGGCTCCAGTGTCAGGCTGCCCTCGCCATAGCCGGCCACACCCCACGCATCTGCGATGCAAATGACGAATGCCGCATCCGCTGTCTGCCCCGGAACCATTATCCTTTGCAAACAATGAGTTGTTCCATCCGCGGCCCGTCGTTCCTTCCCGTTCCGAACCTCCGATCCCCGCCACGTTCAGGACACGACCCTACTGCAAACCCGCAGGCTTTCAAAGCCCGGAGCATGCCGCGAAGCGGCCCCGTTCATCGTCACTTTCGCCCGGCGGCGATGTCGCGGTAGCCCTTCAGCATGGCGCGAGCCTTTTCGAGACGGCGCCTGATCCTCGCCCGCATCCACCCGTCCTCCCACCAGTCTTCCGCGACGCGCTCCTTGCCCCAAAGCACTTCCGCGATCTCGCGCCAGGTCAGCCCGTTCTGGTCGGCTTCGAGCACGGTTAACAGTTCCGCCCGTTTCCGTTCCCGTGAGCCCGCCCGCCGATCCCGTGCCGAGGGGCCTCGCCCGTCGAAGGGTCCCCGCCGCAGACGCTCCACAGGTCGCCCAGCCGGGCGATGGCAACCGGCAGCGCGAGGCCCCAATCGTGGAACAGCCGGACCCCGCCGCCCGCCAGCAGGGGCGCCGGGTCCTCGATGCGCGCCTGTACGGCCCTGTCCCCGGCTTCCACTTTCAGAACCAGCGCGCCGTCGCCGAGGCGGAGCCCCTCGACCCGCGCTCCGGCGGCTTCCAGCATCGCCAGCAGGGGCGTCGCCGTGGACGAGCCTTCGCCCTCCAGCATGGGCGTGTCGAAGAAGGCGGAGACCGCATCGCCCTCGGGGTCCTCGAAGGCGAGCAGGCTCCAGTCCCGTTCGGCGATCCTGTCTGCCCCGGAGCCGATACGCACCGGGAACGCTGTGCCGCCCTCGTATCGGGGCCGGGCAGCGTGTTCGCGCCACGCCGCCCGGTATTCCCTGTCGAGCCGGAGCAAGGCCCAGGCCCCCGCGAGGTCGCCCGCACCCATCGCGCGGCGCGGTCACCCCCGCCTCACCAGTTCGCCCTAAGCTCGAACCCGACCGTATGCTCCGGCGCCGCCGTGTCGCTCTCGCGCCGCGTCGCCTTCATGCCGAAGGAGAGGTCGGGCGCGTTGGCGTTGGCCGCCGGCGAGAGCCGCCAGCCGAGCGTGTAGTCGCGCGCGCCCGTGGCAAGCCCCAGCCCGACATGCGGGCTGCCGGTGAAGCGGCCCGAGAAGGCCGGGAAGCCGTACGCGGCCTCCGCCTGCCAGCGGCTCTCCGCCTCGGCCGTGCCCGCGCGGTCGGCCAGCGGGTCGGTCGCGAACAGCGCGTCAAGACCGCCCTCGGCCGATCCGCCCCAATCCTGCCGCAGCGTCAGCGACAGGCCGCGCTCGGTGCCGGGGTTCGGATCGAAGGCGAGCGAGGCCGCGAAGCCTTGGTCCTCCAGGTCGTCGTTGCCGTGCGCGATCAGCGTGCGGCCCGACAGGTCGAGCGAGAGCCCGATCGCCGGATCGGTCCAGGCGATGCCGCCGCCGAGCTCGACGCCGAAGCCGGTCTCGGCGTCGCCGCCGTCATGGCGCGCGCCGATTTCGACCTTCGGCACGATCCGGCCGCCGCCCTCGGTGGCGATGGCGTAGCCGCCCTCCAGGCCGATCCGCAAGCGCGTCACGTCGGAGTCCGACGCCGCAAGCTCGTGCGTCTTCTCCGACGAGGTCCGCGCCCAGAGCGCGTCCGCGGTCAGCGCGAGCGTGGGACCGCTCCCTTCCTTCGGAGGCTGGAGAAGGTCGCTCCGCGCGCCCGCCGCCGCCATGGTCCAGGAGATGTCCGACTTGAGCGAGCCGCCCATGGCGTGCTTGAGCGTCACCTCGCCCGTGCCGAAGCCGGCGGCGCCCCAGAGCCGGAGCCGTTCCGACGCCTGGATGGCGGCATAGGGAACCGCCGCCGTCAGCGACGCCTCCACGTCGCCGTCGCCTTCCTGCACCGCGCCATTGCACAAGACCTCCCGCATCTCCGCATCCAGGTCCTGCGGGCAGCGCACGGACCCCGTACCGGCATCGGCATAGCCGCCCTCGCCG
>JAJEGH010000010.1 GCA_022819985.1 Alphaproteobacteria bacterium
CGGTATCTCGCCTGCCATGGCTCACCCTCGGGCTTCCGTGGACGACGGCGCGAGGATAGAGCGCAGGGACCGGCTCGCCAAACGCTCCGCCTCTCTTCAACGGTGTGCTAAGGGAGGCTCAGAACCGGAGAGGGTACGGCCATGACCGACACATCGGCGGAGAAGCGGCGCGAGACGGATTCGATCGGGGCGATCGACGTGCCCGCGAGCGCCTACTGGGGCGCCCAGACCCAGCGCAGCCTGCAAAATTTCAGGATCGGCGGCGAGCGCATGCCGGCGCCGCTGATCCGCGCGCTCGGCATCGCCAAGCAGGCGGCGGCGCGCGTGAACGTCGAGGCCGGCCTGCTCGACCGCGAGTTGGGCGATGCGATCGAGACGGCCGCCGGCGAGGTCGTCTCGGGCACGCTCGACGATCACTTCCCCCTCGTCGTCTGGCAGACAGGCTCGGGCACCCAGAGCAACATGAACGCCAACGAGGTCATCGCCAACCGGGCCTGCGAGATCCTGGGCCAGCCGATGGGCCGGAAGACCCCGGTTCATCCCAACGACCACGTCAACCGCAGCCAGTCCTCCAACGACACCTTCCCGACCGCCATGCACATCGCCGCGGTGGTGCAGATCGAAACGCTGCTGCTCCCCGCGCTCCGGCATCTGCACGACGTGTTGGACGGGCGGCGCAAGGCGTTCGACCGGGTCATCAAGATCGGCCGGACCCACACCCAGGACGCCGTGCCGCTCACCCTCGGCCAGGAATTCTCCGGCTACGTCCAGCAGATGAAATACGGCATCGACCGGGTGAAGCAGACCCTGCCGCGGCTCTCCGAGCTCGCCCAGGGCGGCACGGCGGTCGGCACGGGCCTGAACGCGCCCAAGGGGTTCGACAAGGCCTTCGCCGCCCGGGTCTCGGAAATTACCGGCTTCCGTTTCCGCGCCGCGCGCAACAAGTTCGAGGCGCTGGCGGCGAACGATGCCGCGGTCGAGGCGTCGGGCGCGCTCAACGTGCTGGCGGCCTCGCTGATGAAGATCGCCAACGACATCCGCTTCCTCGGCTCCGGGCCGCGCTCCGGCCTGGGCGAGCTGGTCCTGCCGGCCAACGAGCCCGGCTCCTCGATCATGCCCGGCAAGGTGAACCCGACCCAGTGCGAGGCGCTCACCATGGTGTGCTGCCAGGTGATCGGCAACCACACCGCGGTCACCGTTGCCGGCTCGAACGGCCATTTCGAACTCAACGTGTTCAAGCCGGTGATTATCCACAACCTGCTGCAATCGATCCGGCTGATCGCCGACGCCTGCGTGTCCTTCGCCGACAATTGCGTGGCCGGCATCGAGGCCAACGAGGCGCGCATCGACCGGCTGATGAGCGATTCGCTCATGCTGGTGACGGCGCTCAACCCGCATATCGGCTACGACAACGCCGCGAAGATCGCCAAGACGGCCCACGCCGACGGCTCGACTTTGAAAGCGGCCGGCGTGAAACTCGGCCTGCTGACGGAGGAACAGTTCGACGCCTGGGTGCGCCCGGAGAAGATGACGCGGCCGGGCTGAGGCGCGGTGCGGCGATCGGGACCGGGCCGGGCCGGGCGGCAGATGGGTCAGACCGCGCAGCCCTCGGGCTTGAACACCCGTTCAATCGAGGCCGGGAATTTCGCCAGCCTGTCCGCCGGGCGGATCGGGCGGGGAACGAGGTTGCCGCCGCAGTTCGGGCAGATGCCGTTCAGCCGGGTATCCGCACAATCGGCGCAGAAGGTGCATTCGAAGCTGCAAATGCGCGCTTCGGCAGACTCCGGCGGCAGGTCCGCATCGCAGCATTCGCAGCCCGGCTTGAGGATCAGCATGGCGGTCGCCTCCCGATGACGGACCCGGTCGTAAAGCGCTCGGTCACGATCCGTGGCCACCGGACCAGCGTATCGCTGGAGGCGCCGTTCTGGGAAGCGCTGAAAGATATCGCAGCCGCCGAGGGTCGCTCGCTCGCCGGCCTGATCGCCGAGATCGACGAAGCATCGGCCGGCAACCTCTCGAGCGCCCTGCGCGTGTATGTGCTGAAACGGCTGCGCGGGCCGTAAAAGGGCCGGCCCTGTCGCCACTCGAGTGAAGACCGGAGTAAAATTTCGTGGCCTCTCTTCCGCAGTACCGCATTTACGCCATCAAATATGCCGAGCGTATCGGCCGGCGGGCCGAGATGTTCCTGGGCGGCGATCCGCACGATGCGCCGATGGCGATGGACTATTTCGTCTGGGCCGTCGTCGATCCGGGCCGCGACCGGGCCTGGGCGGTCGATACCGGCTTCAGCGCAGCCGACGCCGCCCGGCGGCAGCGCACCCATCTGCGCGGCGCCGCCGAGGGGCTGGCGCTGATCGGGCTGGACGCGGCGGCGATCCGCGACGTCGTCATCACCCATCTGCATTACGACCATGCCGGAGGTTTCGCGGATTTTCCGGCTGCCCGATTTCACATCCAGGACGACGAGATGGCTTTCGCCACCGGTCGCTGCATGACCGAACCGGCGATCGCCCACGCCTTCGAGGCCGACCATGTCGCCGCCATGGTCCATCGCGTGTTCGAGCGCCGGGTCGCCTTCCACGACGGCGAGGGCGAACTGGCGCCGGGGCTGACGCTCCACCGGGTCGGCGGGCACACGAAAGGCATGCAGATCGTGCGGGTGCATACCGCGAAGGGCTGGATGGTGCTGGCCTCCGACGCGGCCCATTACTACGAGAACCTGACCGACCGGCGGCCCTTCTGGATCGTCCACGATATCGAGGCGTATCTGGCTGCGCTGGACACCGCCCTGGCGCTGGCGGGCGGCCCGGACCTGGTGGTCCCCGGCCACGATCCGCTGGTCTTCGAACGCTTCCCGCCGGCGACCGGCGATCTTCGCGGCATCGTCCACCGCCTCGCCTGACCGGAGGCGCTTGCAGGCCGGCTCGTTCGGGCAGCTTCGCCGCTAGTTCAGCTTCCGGCGCAGGTGCTGCATCAGGCGGGCGACCTGGCGCTGCCAGACGCCGGCGCCGTCCAGTTCGGCGACCCTGCCCAAGGCGTCGAGCGCGTCCTTCGGGCGGCCGGTCTCGGCGTTCAGCACGCCCAGCGCGTGCCACAGCGCGGCCCGGTCCGGCGCGTAGAGCAGCATTCGCTCGACGGTCATGCGCGCGTCGTCCAGCCGGCCGGCCTGGATCAGCCGCAGCTTGATGTTGTTCTGCAGGCGCAGGAGGATGTCGCGGTTCGAGGCCGGCGCATAGTGATGCGGCTTTAACTCGGCGTCTTCGCCCTCGACCAGCTTGAGCAGGGCGCGCAGGCTGCCGGTTTCGACCGTCCCGCCGCTGTCGAACGGATCGACCATCAGCCGCTCCGGCCCGTCGCCCAGGCGGACCAGAAAATGGCCGGGGAAATTGACGCCTTCGGCCGGCCAGTCCACGGCGCGCGCCAGATGGAGCCAGAGGATGCTGAGCGCGATCGGCAGGCCGCGGCGGCGCTCGATAACCGCGAGCAGGTTGGCGTTGCGCAGGTCGTCGTAGCTTTCCGTGTCGCCGCGATAGTCGTGCCGGCCGTGCAGCACGCCGGCGATGGCGTCCGCCCGGGCGGCAAGCGGCAGGCCGGCGACGGGTACCGCGCGGCGCAGGTCGTCGGCGAGGCGGAGCAGGTGGTCGACCTCCCGGTCGAGCGATTGCCACGGTCGCTCCAGCGCAGCGAGCGCCAGGCACGCCCCGGTCAGGTCGATGGCCGCATCCGGCACGCCGCCCAGCGCCTTCAGCCACGCTTCGGCGGCATCGGGATCGGCAAAGGCGCGGTAGCGCGTCGCGTCGAACGAACCGGTCACTTTCGCTTCTTCAGGCCTGCCAAGCATTGGGCAAATGTAGCGGCAGGCGGCCCGGCGTGACCAGCACGACATCGAAGCGGACGGTGAGCCGCGCCAGCCCCGGCCGGGCCGAGAGCAGCCAGCCGGCGGCGTTGACCAAACGGCGCTGCTGGGCGGGCGCGACCGCGCTGCCGAGGTCGCCGGCGTTCGGCCGGCGCTTGACCTCGACGATGGCGAGCGTGCCGCCGCGCCGGGCGGCGATGTCGATCTCGCCGAGCGGCGTGCGCAGATTCTGCGCCTCGATCCGGTAGCCCTTGCAGCGCAGGAACCAGGCGGCGGCCGTCTCGGCGCGCAGGCCCGCGCGCCGGGCCCGCCGGCGTTTCTCGCTCCCTTTTCCCGTCACGGCCGCCGGCTCATCGATCCGCCGGGCCACGTTCCCGGGACAGCGCGAGCGCGCGCCGGTAAACGGTTCGCCGCGGCATTCCCGTCGATCCGGCGACGGCGTCGGCAACCGAGCGGACGCTGTCGCCGGCCGCGAAGCCCGCCCGGATCAGGGCGTCTATGTCCTCCTCGGTCCCACTACCGCCCCTGGCGTCCGGCCGTCCGCCCGCGACCCCGCCCACAACAACAACGATCTCGCCCTTCGGCGCGCCGTCCCACGCTGCCGCCAGGTCCGCCAGCGTACCGCGCCGGACTTCCTCGTAGCGCTTGGTCAGTTCGCGCGCCACGGCCGCCGGCCGGTCGCCCAGAATATCGGCCATCGCGCGCAGGCTCGCCGCCAGCCGCGGGCCGCTCTCGTAGAAGATCAGGGTGCAGGTCTCGGCGGCGAGCGCCTCGAGCTGCCGGCGGCGTTTGCCGTCTTTGGGCGCAAGGAAGCCGACGAAGCGGAACCGGTCGGTCGGCAGGCCGGAGACCTGCAGCGCGGCGATCGCGGCGGTCGGGCCCGGCACCGCCTCGACCCGGTGGCCCGCCGCGATGGCGTCCCGGACCAGCCGGTAGCCGGGGTCGGAAATCAGGGGCGAGCCGGCGTCGCTCACCAGCGCCACACTCTTGCCTGCTTTCAGCGCTTCAAGAATTGCCGGGCGCTGCCGGGCCGCGTTGTGGTCGTTGTAGGACCGCAACCGGGCCGCGATGCCGTAACGGGCGAGCAGCCGGCCGGTCACCCGCGTGTCCTCGCAGACCACGAGATCGGCCTGGGCCAGGGTATCGAGCGCGCGCAGGGTGATGTCGCGCAGGTTGCCGATGGGCGTCGCGACCGGATAGAGGCCCGGAGCAAGAGGCGCTGCGAGGGGCGCTCCGGGGTGCGGGGCGGCCGGTTCGTGCGGCGGTTCGGTCATCGGGCGCGGCGTTTACAACAATTCCGCCAGTCACTACCTTGGCTGCGGGGCTTCGGATACATGGCTTCGGACCAGTTCTTTACGGGCAGGACAGACGGGAGCGAAAGGTGACGGTAGCCCATGCAGGCCCGCCCATAAAGGCGGGGAGCGGTACAGCCCGGACCCCGGCGACCGCAGCTGGTCCGGCGCGCCGGCCGTGCGCGATGCCCGTCTTGCTGTTTTCGCTCGGCCTGGCCCTGGCGGCGTGCACCGGCAAGGGCACGACCGGCACGGCCGACCGTCAGCCGGTGCGCCCTGCTGCCGACGACGGGCAGATCAGGGTGGCGCTGCTGCTGCCGATGTCCGGCCGCTACGCCGCGGTCGGCGCCTCGATGGAAAACGCCGCCCACATGGCGGTGGTGGAATCCGGCACGCGCAGGCTCACCGTCCTGTCCTTCGACACCGGCGGAACGGCGAAAGGCGCGGCAGCGGCGGCGCGCAAGGCCATCGCGGCCCGCGCCCGGCTGATCGTCGGCCCGCTGTTCCGCGAAGCGGTGGCGGCGGTCAAGCGCCCGGCGGCCAGGGCCCGCCTCAATGTGCTCGCCTTCTCGAACAGCGAGAGCGTGGCCGGCGGCAACGTGTTCCTGCTCAGCTTCCTGCTGCGCCAGCAGGTCGACCGGATCGTCCGCTACGCCGCGGTCAACGGCTTTGCCGAGATCGGCGTCCTGGCGCCGGAGTCGGCGACCGGCGAGCGCATCGTCACATATGCCGAGGCGGCGGCGCAGCGCCACGGCGCGGAAATCCGGCGCACCGCCTTCTATTCCGGCCGGATCGCCGACATGCGCAAGCGCGTCGAAACCTTTGCCGAGGAGCCGGACTACCGGGCCGTGTTGATCCATGCCGGCGGCGACAACTTGCGCAGCCTGGCCGGCCTGCTGGCGTTCAACGACGTGCTGCCGCCGGATTACCGGTTCCTGGGCACGTCGCGCTGGAACGATCCCAGCGTGCACGCCGAACGCCATTTGCGCGGCGGCTGGTTCGCGGCGCCGGCGCCGGAAACCGCCGCCCGCTTCACCGGTCGCTACGAGAGCATCTTCAAGGCGAAGCCCGACCGGTTCGCCAGCATGGCCTACGATGCGATCGCGCTGGCGGCGGCCCTGGCGAAGCGGGCGCTGCCGAAGCGCAGCCCGTTCACCCGGCGCGCACTCACCGACCCGAACGGCTTCCTGGGCGCGGACGGCATATTCCGGTTCCGCGAGAACGGCCTGATCGAACGCGGCCTCGCGGTGCTGGCGGTGGAGCGCAGCCGCTTCGAGACGATCGACCCGGCGCCCGACAGCTTCGCCATCGGCACGAACTGAACGCCCGGCGCGCGCCGATCACCGCAGGATCGCGGCAAGCACGGCGTTGAGGCGCTGGCGGCCGGCGGGGGTGGCGCGCAGCCGGTCCGGTTCGTCCTCCAGCAGGCCGGCTTCGGCGAGGCGGGCGACGGCGTCCCGGTCCAGGGCGGCCCAAACATCGTCCGGGATGCCTTCCGGATCGTCGCTCAGGGCGGCGAGCCGGGCGAGCGGCACGCCTTCCGCCGTACGCAAGCCCATCATGACGGCCTCGACGATGGCTTCGGCGCCGGAAACGACCGTGGAGCCGCTTTCCGTCGCCAGCGGATCGTCCGTCCGCAGCGCCCGTCCCAGCCACACCTCGGGCGCGCGGTGGTGCCGGGTGGCGTGGCGCACGCCGGCGAGGGTCAGCCGGCCGTGGGCGCCGGGGCCGATCCCGGCATAGTCGCCGTAGCGCCAGTAGGTCAGGTTGTGGCGCGATTCGGCGCCGGGCCGGGCGTGGTTGGAGATCTCGTAGGCCGGCAGGCCGGCGGCCTCCGTTACCTCCTGCGCGGTTTCATACAAGCCCCCGGCCGTGTCGTCGTCCGGCGTCGCCAGCTCGCCGCGGGCCCATTGCGCGTGGAACGCCGTGCCCGGTTCGACCGTGAGCTGGTAGAGCGAGAGATGGTCGCCCGCCTCGGCCAGCGCGCCGCGCAGTTGCCGCCGCCAGTCCGCCGCCGTTTGCCCCGGCAGGGCGTAGATCAGGTCGAAGCTGAAGCGGCCGAAATACCGCCGCGCCAGCCGCAGGGCCTCGCGCGCGTCGCCGGCCGAATGGTGACGGCCGAGAAACTGCAATTCCCGGTCGTCGAAACTCTGCACGCCGATCGAGACCCGGTTCACGCCGGCCGCGGCGAAGCCGGAGAAGCGCTCCCGGTCGACCGCCGCCGGATTGGCCTCCAGCGTGATCTCGGCGGCGCGCTCCAGCGTCCAGGCTTCGGCGACCGCTTCGATAATCGCGCCCGCGGTCTCCGGCGGCATCAGGCTCGGCGTGCCGCCGCCGAAATACAGGCTCGTCACGCGCCGCGGGCCGGTCCGCGCGGCGCAGGCCCGGATCTGCCTGAGATACGCCGCCTGCCAGGCTGCGATGTCGATGCGCTCCCGGACATGGGAGTTGAAATCGCAATAGGGGCATTTCGACAGGCAGAACGGCCAGTGGATATAGACCGCCAGATCGTCCGGCGCGCACGCTTTCTCCCCCTCCCCTTGGGGGAGAGGGATTCGGAGTTGCGATGGCGACAGAAGGGGTGCCGTCATGCCGCGGCGCGCCAGGCGGCAAGCAGTCTGGCGAAGGCGCGGGCCCGGTGGCTGATCGCGTGCTTGGCCGCCGGTTCCATTTCGCCGAAGGTCGCCTCGCGGCCGTCGGGCACGAAGATCGGATCGTAGCCGAAACCGCGCCCGCCGCGCGGCGGCCAGACCAGACGGCCTGTCACCGTGCCTTCGAACACCGCCTCGCTTCCGTCCGGCCGCGCCAGCGCCAGCGCGCAGACGAAGGCGGCGCTTCGGTCGGCCGTGTCGCCGAGCTTCCGGTGCACCTTCGCCATCGCCGCGGCGAAATCCCGCTCCGGCCCGGCCCAGCGCGCCGAATGGATGCCCGGATCGCCGCCCAGCGCGTGCACCGCGAGGCCCGAATCGTCGGCCAGCGCAGGGAGGCCCGCCGCCGCGGCCGCCGCGCGAGCTTTCAGCAGCGCGTTGCCGGCGAAGCTGTCTTCAGTTTCCTCCGGCTCGGGCAGGCCGAGTTCGCCGGCGGAGCGCACCTTCACCGCCAGCGGCGCCAACAGGTCGCCGATTTCGCGCACCTTGCCCGCATTGTGGCTGGCGACGACGATCTCGCCGGCGAGCGGGAAGGGCGAGGGCGGCGCCATGTCGGGCGCTAGCCGACCGCGTCCCGCTGCAGGGCGCACAGCTCGCCGACGCCCCGCTTCGCCAGGGCCAGCAATTCGTCGAACTGGCGCTCGGAAAACGGCCTGTCCTCCGCCGTCGCCTGGACCTCGATCAGCCCGCCGTCGCCGGACAGGACGAAATTGGCATCGGCCTGGCAGGCGCTGTCTTCGGCATAGTCCAGGTCCAGCACCGTCTCGCCCCGGTAGATGCCGCAGGAAACCGCGGCGACCTGGCCGGTCAGGGGGCTCTCGTCGATCTCGCCCTTGTCGATCAGCCACCCGAAAGCCTGGTGAAGCGCCACCCAGGCGCCGGTGATCGCGGCCGTGCGGGTGCCGCCGTCGGCCCGGAGCACGTCGCAGTCCACGGTGATCTGGCGCTCGCCGAAACCTTCCAGGTCGGTCACCGCGCGTAGCGAGCGGCCGATCAGGCGCTGGATCTCCTGGGTCCGGCCGCTCTGTTTGCCGCGCGCCGCCTCCCGGTCGGTCCGGCTGTGGGTCGAGCGCGGCAGCATGCCGTACTCCGCGGTCACCCAGCCGCGTCCGGTGTTGCGCAGGAAGGGCGGCACCCGCCCGATCACCGAGGCGGCGCACAGCACATGGGTGCCGCCGAAGCGGACCAGGCAGGAGCCTTCGGCATGGCCGGCCCAACCGGGTTCGAGCGTCACCGCGCGCATCGCGTCGCGCGCGCGGCCGGACGGTCTGCCGGAGGGTTTCCCGGACGAATTCATGGGGGCAGCCTTCAACGGTAAGCGGGGCCGGCACTCTAGCCCGGAACTCTCTTCCCGGTCACGCGGCACTGTCCCGCGAGCGGTCTGCCCGGATGACCTCCGTGCTGTCGACCGACGAACGGAGCCGCCGGCGCAGCGCTGCGGCTTGCACAGTGAAATCCGTTGCCGTGCCGAGCAACGAGGCACGCAGAATTTCCCGGTGTTCCGCCTCGGCGGACCGCCCGTTGGCTGCAGCCCTTCGTTTGAGCGCGTTGACTATGTTCCGGCTCACATTCCGTACCGTTAGCCGAGCCATTTCTTGTGCCCGCGCCGGTGCGCCTGAATTGCCGCCGCAAAAAGAGCCGTTCCGCCGGTTCGGCAATCCGAACGTGGCAATGCTTCCAAACCGACCCGGCAAGCACGCCGGATTGACCGCAATTTCCGCACTGCCTAGTTTTTCGCCGCGTCTCCCCCGGCTGCCCCCTCCCGATCCAACGGACTGCGCCATTTCGCCATGACGACCCCGGATGCCGGAAGCAGCGCGACGCCGACGCCGAAATCGGCGGTGCAGGCGCTGAACGACCGCGCGCGCAACATCCTGCGCCGGATCGTCGAGGCCTACATGACCTCCGGCGAGGCCGTCGGCTCGCGCACCCTGTCGCGCATGGAGGATATCGACCTGTCGCCGGCCACGATCCGCAACGTCATGGCGGATCTGGAGGATGCCGGCCTGCTCTATGCCCGGCACACCTCGGCCGGTCGCCTGCCGACCGACGCCGGCCTGCGCATGTTCGTCGACGGCCTGCTCGAAGTCGGCCGCCTGTCCGGGGACGAACGCGAGCGGATCGAGGCGCAATGCGCCGCCAACGGCCGCAGCGTCGACCAGGTGTTGCGCCAGGCCAGCCAGTCGCTCGCCGGCCTGTCCGAGCAGGTCGGGCTGGTGATCGCGCCGAAATCGGAAAGCGCGCTCCAGCACATCGAATTCGTCAGCCTCGGCCCCGGCCGCGCGCTCGTGGTCATGGTGCTGCGCGATGGTGCGGTCGAAAACCGGATCATCGACGTGCCGGTCGGCCTGCCGCCGTCCGCGCTGGTCGAGGCGTCGAACTATCTGACCGCACGGCTGGTCGGCAAGACGCTGAGCGAGGCGCAACGGTCGGTCACCGAGGAACTCGCTGCCGAGCGCGCCCGGCTCGACGCGCTCACCGGCGACCTCGTCGCGCGCGGGCTGGCGGTCTGGTCGGGCTCCGACGGGCCGCGGGCCGACCGGGGTGCGCTAATTGTCCGCGGCCAGTCCAAGCTCCTTGAAGACGTTGCGGCGATTGACGATCTGGAAAGGGTGCGGCGGCTGTTTTCGGCGCTGGAAAGGAAGGAAACCCTGCTCCGGCTGCTCGAACTGTCGAGCGAGGCGCAGGGCGTCCGGATCTTCATCGGCGCGGAGAACGAGCTGTTCCGCAACGCCGGCTGCTCGCTGATCATCACGCCCTACAAGAATTCGGACGAGATGGTCGTCGGCGCGATCGGCGTCATCGGACCGACGCACATGAACTATGCCCGGATCATTCCGATGGTGGACTATACGGCAACCGTCGTCGGCCGGCTGATCGGCTAGGCCGGCGCGGACGCCAGCACCTGGGAACCCCACGAACAGCACGACCGAGCTGCACGTCATGACCGAGACCCCGCGCAAAACCGATCCCGGCGAGGAAACCCCGGCCGGGGACACCTCGGCCGGGAACGATGGCGGCGGACCCGCCGGCCCGGAGGACCCGCCGGCGACCGCATCCGAACCCGCCGCGCCGCCTGAAGCGGCCAACGACAGCGATGCGCCGGAGGCCCGCGCGCCGCAGGACGGCGATCCGGCCGGCGGCGGCGCGGAAACGGCCGGACCGGATTCGGATGAAGCGGACTCGGGCGAAGCGGACCCAGACGGAACGGATCCGGCCGAAACCGGCGCTCCGGCGCTGACCGAAGAGCAGCAGCGCATCGTCGATCTGGAGATCGAGGTCGCGGAGCTGAAGGACCGCGCGCTGCGCGCCATGGCCGATGCCGACAACGCCCGCAAGCGCGCCGCCCGCGACGTGGCGGACAGCCGCAAATACGGTGCGACCGGACTTGCGCGGGACATCCTGACCGTCGCCGACAATCTCGGCCGCGCCCTCGAGGCGGTGCCGGACGTATCCCGCGAGGAGGACGAGAACCTGTTCAACCTGCGCGCCGGTGTGGACATGACGCTCAAGGAGATGTTGCAGGCCCTGGAGCGGCACGGCGTGAAGAAGGTGACGCCGGAGACCGGCGAGCGCTTCGACCATCACCGGCACCAGGCGATGTTCGAGGTGCCGACCGGCGAGCTGGCGCCCGGCGCGGTCGCCCAGGTCGTGCAGGACGGCTACGTCATCCACGACCGGCTGCTCCGCCCCGCCCTGGTCGGCGTCGCCCGCAAACCGCCGGAAGAGGCGCCGCCGGAGCCGGAGGGCGGGGCCGAATCAGCGGCCGAAGCGCCGGAAGACGCCGGAACGCCCGAAGCAAGCGCCGGGGAAAGCGATGCGGCGTAGAGCGGAGGGGCGGGATTATCCCTCCTTGTCGCCGGCCTGTCGCCTTCCGCAACGCCCCCGAACCGTGCCGCGCCGGACCTGATCCGGCGTCCAGAGCCGACCCGAAAGGCAGTAGCGTGTGTCTCTGGGCCTCGTATCGGGGTCCGGGGCGACATATTGACGGGTTCCAGGGTGCAAGGCCCCGGATCGCGGTCCCGGTTGCATCTCCTCACCGCACCCCCAACATCTCCGCCCTGTCGTCGTGCGCGGCGTGGGCGGCTTTCGTCCGGTTGCGGTCGGCGACGGCGTAGCAGTAGGCGCAGCCGTGGGGGCAGGTGTCGTAGGCGCCGATATCGCGCGACGCGGCGCACAGGCAGCCCGGCCGGTTGCCCTTTACTGGTGCGGCGATCGGCCGGCCCGCAACCTCGCCGAGGCGGCCGGCGTCGATGCAGCGCGCCGGCGCGGCGATGTCCGCCACCCGTTCGGCGAGTGCCGGCTGCGTGCACAGGGTGAGCGCCATGCCGGCGTCGCTGGCGACCGCGGCCAGGTCGCGCACGAGCGCGGCCTTCTCATCCACGTCCGGCAGCCGCCATTCGAGCCCGCCGGCCGCCGCGAGCCGGTCCAGGCTGCGCCGCGTCTTGCGGTAGGGCTCGACGAAGGAGACGACCGCCTCGTCGACCTGGCCGCGCAGCATCCCGGCGAGGCGGGCGAACGTCGCGCGGTGCCAGTCCGGGCCGGTCGCCGAAGACAGCAGGATCGGATCGTAGCGCCAGACCGCGGCGCGCGGCCCGCAGCGCCGGGCGATCTCTCCAATCTGGGTTGCGGCGTCCTCCGCGCGGATCGTCGAGGGTTCGAGCAGCCGCGGATAGCCGGTGACGGTGTAGTGCACGACGAAGGGCCAGCCGTGCGCTTCGACCGGGCCGAGGCGGTCGATCAGCGGTGCGAAATTGCGCGTCCAGAAGACGATGCCGGAGACATCCTCCGGCCGCAGCGAGACCCGCACGACGCCACCGCCGAACGGATTGCGGAACCGCGCCTCCCCGGCCGCGACCCGGCCGAGGAACCAGTCGGCGTAGAAGGCCGGAATATCCGTGCGGTAGGAGGCGGAGACGATCACGGTGGCAGGCTAGCGCGATCCTTTCGCCGCTGTCACGGGCCGGCCTTCTGCGTTCCGGTTCTCTCCGCCATTCCGGCCGATGCCCGGAATGGCGCCGACGCCGGAGAAAATCGCTTGACTCTCCGTGAAAGAACATTATATGAACAAAAATCCTCCCGCGCCGGCCCGCCCGGCGTCCGCTCCGTTACATCCGTTCCGCGGGCCGCGGCACCCCCATCCTGCAAAAAAACACTGTAGATAGACCGGTCTGTCTAATTTGGTAATGCCTTGAAAAACAAGACAACACAATTTGAACGGACAGCCAAAAATAAGAATAAAATCCATTTTGCCGATCCCGCCCTTCATCTGCCCGGGGCTCCGGCCGGAATGGCGGGGACGGGTGCGCCCGGTCGATATGAGTCGATACGGCGGGCGAAGAGGCGCGGGCCGCCCCGTTGCGCCGCCGCATCGCCCCGCCGCATCGCCCCCGCCGGGCGGTTTTGTCCGCATTTGCAGCGTCTTGCGGCGCCCGCGACCGCTCCCTATATGCAGCAGCGAAGCGGGGGAAGCCCCGCAATTCTTGAAATTGCGGCCGGCGCGCCGGCCCGGTAACGGTCGAACGGGGGTCTCGCGCCGGCGCCTGAAAGGGCCTGTGCGGACCTGCTGGCACAGGAGAGAATGCGGCCATGCCCAAGATTATCGGTATCGACCTCGGCACCACCAATTCCTGCGTCGCTGTGATGGACGGCGGGAATACCAAGGTGATCGAGAATTCGGAAGGCGGGCGCACGACGCCCTCGATGGTGGCGTTCGCCGAAGACGGCGAGCGGCTGGTCGGCCAGTCGGCCAAGCGCCAGGCGGTGACCAACCCCGAAAGCACGATCTTCGCGGTCAAGCGGCTGATCGGCCGGCGCTTCGACGATCCGATGACCAGGAAGGACATCGATCTCGTCCCCTACAAGATCGTCAAGTCCGACGGCGGCGACGCCTGGGTCGGCGCAGGCGACGAGAAGTTCAGCCCGAGCCAGATCAGCGCCTTCATCCTCCAGAAGATGAAGGAGACCGCCGAAGACTATCTGGGCGAGCCGGTCGTCGAAGCGGTCATCACCGTGCCGGCCTATTTCGACGATTCCCAGCGCCAGGCGACCAAGGACGCCGGCCGGATCGCCGGCCTCGACGTCCGGCGCATCATCAACGAGCCGACGGCCGCCGCGCTCGCCTACGGGCTGGAGAAGAAGGAAAGCGGCACCATCGCGGTCTACGACCTGGGCGGCGGCACCTTCGACGTTTCGATCCTGGAGATCGGCGACGGCCTGTTCCAGGTCAAGTCGACCAACGGCGACACCTTCCTGGGCGGCGAGGATTTCGACGCCCGGATCATCGACTATCTGGCCGCCGAGTTCAAAAAGGACCAGGGCATCGACCTGCGCGAGGACCGGCTCGCCCTCCAGCGCCTCAAGGAAGCCGCGGAAAAGGCCAAGATCGAACTGTCGAGCGCGACCCAGACCGACATCAACCTGCCCTTCATCACCGCCGATGCCAGCGGCCCGAAGCATCTCAACGTCAAGCTGACCCGCGCCAAGCTGGAAACCCTGGTCGAGGAACTGATCCAGCGCACGGTAGGGCCGTGCAAGTCCGCCCTCAAGGATGCCGGCCTGAAGGCCAGCGAAATCGACGAGGTCATCCTGGTCGGCGGCATGACCCGCATGCCCAGGGTGCAGGAGACGGTGCAGCAGATCTTCGGCCGCGAACCCCACAAGGGCGTCAACCCGGACGAGGTCGTCGCGCTCGGCGCCGCGATCCAGGGCGGCGTGCTCAACAAGGACGTGAAGGACGTCCTGCTGCTCGACGTGACGCCGCTGTCGCTCGGCATCGAGACGCTGGGCGGCGTCTTCACCCGGCTGATCGATCGCAACACGACGATCCCGACCAAGAAGAGCCAGGTCTTCTCGACCGCCGAGGACAATCAGGGCGCGGTCACCATCCGGGTCGGCCAGGGCGAGCGCGAAATGGCGGCGGACAACAAGATGCTCGGCCAGTTCGACCTGGTCGGCATCCCGCCGGCGCCGCGCGGCGTGCCGCAGATCGAGGTCGCCTTCGATATCGACGCCAACGGAATCGTCAGCGTCACGGCGACCGACAAGGCGACCGGCAAGGAGCAGCAAATCCGCATCCAGGCCTCCGGCGGCCTCAGCGACGACGAGATCGAGCGCATGGTCGAGGAGGCCGAGGCCAACGCCGAGGAGGACCGCAAGCGCCGCGAACTGGCGGACGCCCGCAACGCCGCCGACGCCATGATCCACCAGACCGGCAAGTCGCTCGCCGAGCATGGCGACAAGATCGGCGAGGCGGACAAGGAGGCCATCGAGAAGGCGATGGAGGACCTCAAGGCGGTCAAGGACGGCGACGATCTCGGCGCGATCCAGGAGAAGACCCAGGCCCTCATGCAGGCGTCGATGAAGCTGGGCGAGGCCATGTACGCCGCCCAGCAGGCCGAGGCCGAAGCCGCCGCCGGCGCACAGGGCGGGGCCGACGGCGCGGACCCGGCCGATGCTCAGGCCGGGGCCCAGACGGAGGAGGGCGTCGTCGACGCCGACTTCGAGGAAGTCGACGACGACGAGCAGAAGAAAGCGTCCTGACGGCCGCCCCCATGCCCGCCGGCTGCGTCGAAAGGCCGGCGAATGGCGACCGGAGTCGCGCAATTTCCCGGAACCCGATAACAGGGAGTTTTACCCCTCTTAAGAGGGGGAAGTCCCGGAGCGTAGCGAAGGGGATGGGAGTGTCGTCCGATCCACTCCAGCCGCTGCATCGCAATGCAGGCCTTTCTGCATTTCACCCCCACCTGACCTCCCCCTCTGAAGAGGGGGAGGACTCATGCGCTTGACGGGCGGGATCGGCGATGGCGCAGCGGGACTATTACGATGTGCTCGGCGTCGGCCGCGATGCGGACGAGGCGCAGATCAAGTCCGCCTTCCGCAAGAAGGCGATGCAGTACCACCCCGACCGCAATCCGGGGGACGGCGAGGCGGAGCGCAGTTTCAAGCAGGTCAACGAGGCCTATGAAATCCTGAAAGACGCCGAAAAGCGCGCGGCCTACGACCGCTTCGGCCATGCCGCCTTCGAGCAGGGCGGCGGGCCGGGGCAGGGCGGCTTCGGCCCCGGCGGCTTCGAGTTCAATTTCGGCGGCGGCAGCTTCGGCGACATTTTCGAAGACATTTTCGGCGACATCTCCGGCATGAACCAGGGCGGTCGCCGGCGCCAGCCGTCCCGCGGCCAGGACCTGCGCTACAATATGGAAGTCAGCCTGGAAGACGCCTTTACCGGCAGGCAGACGACGATCCGCGTGCCCAGCGCCGACGAGTGCACGGCGTGCGGCGGCACCGGCTCGGAGGGCGGCGCCGCCAAGGTGACGTGCAGCTATTGCGGCGGCCGCGGCCGGGTGCGCGCGAGCCAGGGCTTCTTCACGGTCGAGCGTACCTGCCCCCAGTGCCAGGGCGAGGGCGAGGTCATCGAGAATCCCTGCCGGGTGTGCAACGGCACCGGCCAGGTGCGGCGCGAGAAGACGCTGTCGGTCAACATTCCCGCCGGCGTCGACGACGGCACCCGGATCCGCCTCGCCGGCGAGGGCGAGCCCGGCATGCGCGGCGCGCCGGCGGGCGACCTGTACATTTTCGTGTCGGTTGCGCCGCACGACGTGTTCCATCGCGACGGCGCGAACATCTATTGCCAGGTGCCGCTACCCATGACGACGGCGGCGCTCGGCGGCACGCTGGAGGTGCCGACGGTCGAGGGCATGCGCGCCCGGGTCACCATCCCGGAAGGCGCCCAGAGCGGCGACCAGTTCCGATTGCGCGGCAAGGGCATGTCGCAGCTCCGCTCGCGGGCGCGCGGCGACATGTACATCGAGATCGAGGTCGAGACGCCGCGCAACCTGAGCGCCGGGCAACGCGAGATCCTGGAACGGTTCCGAGAGGCCGGCGGCGACGGCAACAGCCCGAAATCCGCCGATTTCTTCGAGCGGGTGAAGACTCTCTGGGAGGGGCTGAAAAACTGAGCGCCGCTCGCGGTCGATCGCCCCGGGCCGCCCCCTGCCCAGCGGACTCTTGCGCATCGCGGTGGCAAGGGGCAAGAACGGGCGGTCCCGTCAGGGAAGACCGTTTTCGGAGGGACGGGCTCGCCGATGCTGACCATGTCATCCGCGCTGGACCGCTGCCGGCGCTACTATGCCGACCGGCCCGCGGTGATCGACCGGGAGGGGCGCTGGACCTGGGCCGAACATCTGGACCGGGTGGCGCGGCTGGCCGGCGGGCTGCAGGCGCTGGGCGTCGGGCGCGGCGACGCCTTCGCAACGCTCTCGCGCAACACCTTCCGCAATTTCGAATTGCTGCACGCCGGCTACTGGATGGGCGCGGCGCCGGCGCCGGTCAATATCCGCCTGGCCCCGCCCGAAATCGCCTACATCCTGGATAATGCCGGGGCGGAGGTCGTCGCGGTCGACGCGCCGTTTCTCGGCCTGCTGGAGCACGAGGCGCTGGCCCGCTGGCGCGACCGGGCGATCGGCGTGATCGGACCGGGCGATGAGACGGACACCGATGCCGTGCGGCCGGAGCACGATTACGAAAGCCTGATCGCCGGGACGAACCCGACCGGGCTGCACGAAGCGCAGGAAGACGACACCGCCATCCTGTTCTACACCGGCGGCACAACCGGCCGCTCGAAGGGCGTGCCGCTCAGCCATCGCAACGCCGTCGCGAACGGCATGCAGGTCGGCCACACGGTCGGCGTCTTTTCCGACGACGTGTATCTGCATGTCGCGCCGATGTTCCATTCGGCCGACCTGCTCGGCACCGGTTTCACCCTGATGGGCAGCGGCCATGCCTTCCTGCCGGCTTTCACGCCCGCCGACCTTCTGGGCGCGATCCAGGACCGGGGCGTCACGTGGACCATGCTGGCGCCGACCATGATCATCCTGACGCTGCAGCAGGAGAATTTGTCCCGATACGATCTCTCCAGCCTGCGCGCCTTTCTCTACGGCAGCGCGCCGATGGCGGCCGAATGGGTCGAGCGGACGCTGAAAGCCTTCGACGGCGTCGAACTGATCCAGGGCTACGGGCTCACCGAGACCTCGCCGATCCTGACGCTGATGTCCCACCGCGAGCATGTCGAGGCGATCGAAAGCGGCAACCGCGGGCGGCTCAAGGCGGCGGGCCGGCCGATCATCGGCGTCGATATGCGGATCGTCGGCCCGGACGGGCGGGAGGTGCCGAACGGCGAGTCCGGCGAGGTCGTCGTGCGCGCGCCCAACGTGACGGCGGGCTATCTCAACCTGCCGGAGGAGAACGCCCGGGCCTTCCGCGACGGCTGGTTCCACACCGGCGATGTCGGCCGCATGGACGACGACGGCTTCATGTACCTGGTCGACCGCAAGAAGGACATGATCATCACCGGCGGCGAGAATGTCTATTCGCTCGAGGTCGAGGCCGCGCTCTACCAGCATCCGGCGGTCGGCGAATGTGCCGTGATCGGGATTCCGGACAGCAAATTCGGCGAAGCTCTGTTCGCCGCCGTCGTGCCCCAGCCGGGGCAAACTGTTAGCGCCGACGAACTGGTCGCCCATTGCCGGGAGCGCATCGGCGGTTACAAGATTCCGCGCCAGTACGCCTTCCTGCCCGAGCTGCCGAAGAGCGCGATGGGCAAGATTCTCAAGACCGCCCTGCGCGAGACCTACAGCGATCCCGCGGCCGAGCGGGAGACCGTGGCGCGATAGTGGCCAGCCGCCGGGCAAGAGCCCTGCGCACTTCTCAATTCAAACGCAGCGGAACGGCTGTTATCCTGCGCCGGACGCCATTCAACCCCAGAGGCCGCCAATGGAAGCGCCGCAAATCTCTCCCGCCGAGCAGGAGGCCCGGCAAGACTTTTACAACACGATCGACCGGCAGAGCCTGACGCCGCTGTGGGAGGTGCTGGCCGGCCTCGTGACCAAAGAGCCGGTCAGCCAGGCGAAACCGCATCTGTGGAAATTCGCCGAAGTGCGGCCCCATGTGCTGAAGGCCGGCAGCCTGATCACCGCCGAGGAGGCCGAGCGCCGGGTTCTGATCCTGGAGAATCCGGGGCTGCGCGGCGAATCGCGGATCACCCAGTCGCTCTATGCCGGCCTGCAACTCATCCTGCCCGGCGAGATCGCACCGGCGCACCGGCACACCGCCTCGGCCCTGCGCTTCATCGTCGAGGGCAGCGGCGCCTATACCGCCGTGGACGGCGAGAAGACCATTATGGAGGAGGGCGATTTCGTCATCACGCCGCCCTGGGCCTGGCACGACCACGGCAACGACAGCGACCGGCCGATGATCTGGCTCGACGGGCTGGACGTGCCGATGGTCAACAGCTTCGACACGTCGTTCGCCGAAAACCTGGCGGAGGACGAACAGCAGCTTTCCCGGCCGACCGACTGGTCGCCGGACCACTATTCCCACAACCTGCTGCCGGTCGGCTACGAAAACGCGAAGAACTATTCGCCGATCTTCAACTATCCCTACGCCCGGACGCGCGAGACCCTGTACCGGATGGCAAAGTACGAGGAATGGGATCCGTGCCACGGCCTGAAGCTGCAATACACCAACCCGGTCGATGGCGGCTACGCCATGCCGACCATCGCCACCTTCATGCAGCTTCTGCCCAACGGCACGACGACGACGCCCTACCGCTCGACCGACGGCATGGTCTATTCGCCGGTCGAGGGCACGGGCCGCACGGTCGTGCGCACGCCGGCTGGCGATGTCCCCCTGGCCTGGGAGCCGAAGGACGTGTTCATCGTGCCGAGCTGGATGCCCCACCATCACGAATGCGACGGCGAGGCCGTGCTGTTCAGCTTTTCCGACCGGGCGGCCCAGCGCAAACTCGGCATCTGGCGCGAGCAGCGCGGCAACGGCCCGGTTTCCGGACCGCATTGAGGCGCAGGGCGGACCCATGGCCCGGCTCAGACCCGACGAGCGCGCGTTTTTCCACGAGCACGGCTATCTGATGGTCGAAGACGCGGTGGACGCTGCCCTGCTGGCGCGGCTGCAGCGGGACTTCGAAGCATGGGTGGAAGAAAGCCGCGGCCACGCCGCCGCCTGGGGCGACACGCTGGACGGGCGGCCGCGCTTCGACCTGGAGCCCGGGCACAGCGCAGAGGCGCCGAAGCTGCGCCGGGTCAACGCGCCGATCGAAGTTTCGGACGCCTATTACGCGGCGACGATGGACAGCCGGATGGTCGATTGCGTCGCCGACCTCATCGGCCCCGACGTCAAGCTGCACCACACCAAGATCAATTCGAAACTGCCGGGCGGGCACACCGAGGTGAAGTGGCACCAGGATTTCCCGTTCACGCCCCATACCAACGACGATGTGGTGACGGCCCTGCTGATGGTGGATGAAGTCACCGAAACGAACGGGGCCCTGGAGGTCCTTCCCGCGTCTCACCGTGGCCCGATCCACGGCCTCTGGCACGACGGCGTGTTCACCGGGGCGGTGTCGGACGACGTCACGGCCGCGTCCCGCCCGTCCGCCCGCCTCTGCACCGGTCCGGCGGGCGCGGTATGCCTGATGCACACGCGCCTGCTGCACGGCTCCGCGCCCAACCGGTCCGACCGGCCGCGAACCCTGCACATCTCGGTCTACAGCGCGGAAGACGCGATCCCCTGCTCGCCCAATCCCATGCCGACCCGCTATCAGGGGCATCTCGTTCGCGGACGGCGGACCGGCCGGGTCCGCTCGATCGGTTACGAGATCGACCTGCCCCAGCTGCCGACGACGGCATCTTTCTTCGACCAGCAGGCCCGTCACGGCGAGCAGGACGCCGCCGGCCCTTGATGCCGCTGGTGCGGCGACATGTCGATGGCAGCGCGGCCCCGCTATCGAAGGGCAACGACAACCGGAGGGTAACGAAGATGACGGACCGCATGCGCTTCGCCATTCTGCTCTTGGCGGCGTTCCTCATCGCGGCCGGCGGCCCGGCGGAGCGCGCCCGGGCCGAACCCGGCGGCGACATGAAGATCGTCGCCGTCGAGGGTACGTTCGAGGATGTCGCCGAATATGTCGCCGACGCGATCGTCAACCGCGGGCTTGTGATCGACTATCGCGGCTATATCGGCCGGATGCTCCAGCGGACCGGCGCGGACGCCGGCAGCGCGAAGCCGATCTACCGGGACGCGCAGTTCTTCCAGTTCTGCTCGGCGGTCTTTTCACGGCGCACGATGGAGGCCGATCCGCGCAACATCGCCTATTGCCCCTATGTCGTCTTCGTCTACGAGCTGGCGGCGAAACCGGGCACCGTTCATGTCGGATACCGTCGGCCGGAGCGCGACGGCGCCGCGGAATCGCGGAAGGCGCTCGCGGCGGTCGAAACGCTGCTCGACGCCATCGTCCGCGAGGCGACGGAATAGCCGGCCTCCGGCCGGGGCCGGGGCGGAGCAAGGCAACCCGCTTCGCAGGCGCCGGTCGCGCTGCCGGCCGGCCCGCTTGGCAGGGAGCCCGGATGCGCTATGATCGAAACGGGCGGGCAGTTCCCGCCCGGCCATACGATTCATTCGGGAGGAATTTTCTCATGGGCAAGCTGATTGCACTGGCAATCGCCGGATTCGTCGCGATGGCGGCGACCGCGCCGGCGACGCCGGCAGCGGCGGAAAACCGCTACGGCAAGCAGAAGGTCGTCTATCACATCAACTATATGGGCGGCCCGAAGAGCAAAAAATATCTCGGCGCGATGCGCAACGTGCAGAACCACATCAACGCCGTGGGCGCGGAAAATCTCGACCTCAGAGTCGTCCTGCACGGCAACGGCGTGTACATCCTGCGCGACGCGGTCAAGAACCTCCGGCTCCAGGGCGCGATTACGAACCTCAAGAACCAGAAGGTCGGCTTCTACATTTGCGCCAACACGCTGCGCGGCCGGAAGATCGATTTCAAAACCGATCTCTTCGAAGCGCATGAGGAAGATATCGTTCCTTCCGGCGTCGCCGAACTGGCCCATCTCCAGGGCAAGGGCTACACCTACATCAAGCCCTGACCGAAAGTGCCGGGATGCCGTGTGCCGCACGCTGGAGCGGCGCACGGGCCCGGTCCCTTGAATAATCCGTCGTCTCGATCCAGGCAGAATCGGACGCTGACCGGCAAGAGCCGGCCGGGCGCCGTTCCGTTGCGGCGACCTTCCGTCTCTTGCCGGAGTCCGAGCGCCGCCGCAGGTTGACGCCCGACAGGAAAGCGGGGCGGCGATGGCCTTTGTGGAAGCCGGCGGAAGCCGGCTTGAGTATGAATGGGTGGGGGTCGGCCCGGCGGACGGGCCGACCGTCGTTATGCTGCACGAAGGTCTCGGCTCCGTCGCCATGTGGCGGGATTTCCCTTCGCAGCTCGCCCGGGCGACCGGCCTGCGCGTGCTGGTCTACAGCCGGCGCGGCTACGGCAAATCCGATCCACTCACCCGCGCGGACCTGCCGCTGCCGTTCGACTATATGCACCGGGAGGCACAGGACGCCCTGCCCGATCTGCTGAACCGGCTCGACGTGCGCCGGCCGCTCCTGTTCGGCCATAGCGACGGCGCCTCGATCGCGTTGATCTACGCCGGCAGCGGTCTCGATCCGGCGCCGGACAGCGTGATCGTCATGGCGCCCCATGTGCTGGTCGAACCCTGCACCATCACGTCGATCGCAAAGGCCCGGGTGCTGTGGGAGGAAACCGACCTGCGCGGCCGGCTCGCCCGCTATCACGACGATCCGGACAGCGCCTTCTTCGCCTGGAACCTCAGCTGGATGATGCCGGAGTTCCGCGACTGGAATATCGAGGAGTACCTGCCGAACATCCGCGTGCCGATGACGGTCGTTCAGGGACTGGAAGACGAATACGGTTCGCCGCTGCAGCCGCAGGCCGTCGAGCGGGGCGCCGGAGGGCCGGTGGACCTCGTCATGCTGCCCGGCTGCGGGCACTCGCCGCATCGCGACCGCCCCGAGGAAACCCTGGCCGCCGTCGTCCGCCATGTCGGCAGGAAGGCCGCCGCATGAGCACCGCGAGCGGACGCCCCGTCCGAGGTCGTGTGGAGGATCGCGTGGGGGACGGCCTCGATTATCCCTTGGGCGAGCGCAGGCCGGCCGCCGCGGAAACGATCGAGATCGCGCCTGGCATCCACTGGCTGCGCATGCCCCTGCCGTTCCAACTCGACCATATCAACCTGTGGCTGCTGGAGGACGGCGAGGGCTATGCCATCGTCGATTCCGGGCTGCTGCTCGACGAGACGAAGGCGCACTGGCTGGCGATTTTCGAGCGTTTCGGCATCGCCCATGGCGGTAGGGCCGGCAAGCCGGTCACCCGGCTTATCGTCACCCATTTCCATCCGGACCATATCGGCCTGGCCGGCTGGCTGACCGACCTGCTCGATACCGAACTGTGGATCACCCGGACGGAATGGCTGATGGCCCGGATGCTCTATCTGGATTCGGACGCGGTCAACCACCGGAGCATGGCGGATTTCTACGCGCTCCACGGCCTGGCGCCGGAACTGGCGGACAGGATGTTCTCGGGCGGCAACACCTATCGCCGCCGGGTCGCCGAGGCGCCCTTTCATCACCGGCGCCTGTGCGCGGGCGACGTGCTGGAGATCGGCGGCCGGCGCTGGGAAATCATCGTCGGCACCGGCCATGCGCCCGAACATGCCTGCCTGTGGGCCGCCGACGGCGGCGTTCTGATTTCGGGCGACCAGATCCTGCCCAAGATCACGCCGAACATCAGCGTCTGGGCGAGCGAGCCGGACGCCAGCCCGCTCGAGGACTATCTCGGCTCCTTCGCCAATTTCGCCGGCGTGCCGGACGATGCGCTGGTGCTGCCGAGCCACAATCTGCCGTTCCGCGGCGTGCAGACCCGGATCGGCCAGATCGTCGACCATCACCGGGTGCGGCTGGAGCGCCTGACCGACGGCTTCGCCGACAGTTCCCCCGACGGTTCAGGGGGCGCACGGCTTTCCGCGGCGGATGCCGTGCCGCTGCTGTTCCGCCGCGAACTGGATTTTCACCAGATGGGTTTTGCGATGGGCGAGTGCCTGGCCCATCTCGCCTATCTGGAGGGCGAGGGGACGCTGGCCGGCCGGCTCGATCCGGACGGCATCCACCGATTCGGGCAAACCTGAGGCACCCTTCCGTGCGCCACCGGAATTCGGGTGAAAAAACTATTTTCGGTCAGAATGTTAAGCGAAGTCTGGACGGTGTACGCGGCGAAGCGAAACATGCAGGCTTTGCGTCTTGACCCTGTGGTTGCGATTGGCTAGGCAGACCGGCGCGCATAAAAGAAGAACAGTGCTGCGGCGTACCAGGGAGGTTTGCACCAGCGGAGCAGGCAGCGGGATGCGTCCCGCCATCCGCCGGCAAGTCTCAACTCTTGGTCCGGGACCGTGCGCGGTGCGCTCCGATGAGCCGCGCGCTGCGGCGTTGCGGCTTGCCGAAGGGATCGAGTGGAGACGCCGATGACGGCAGACACATTCCCGAAACTGTTGGACCGCAACGCCCGCGAGCGTGGCGCTCGGCCGGCCATCCGCGAAAAATATCTCGGCATCTGGCAAACCTCCACCTGGAGCGAGTCGCGCGCCGAGGTCGAGGTTATCGCCCACGGCCTAGCCGCCACCGGACTCAAGCGCGGCGACCGGATCGCGATCATCGGCGACAACCGGCCCTATCTCTACTGGGCCATCGTCGCCGCCCAGGCGCTCGGCGCCGTTCCGGTGCCGGTCTACCAGGACAGCGGTGCGGGCGAGCTGGCCTATGTGTTGGATCACGCGGAAGTCTCCTTCGCCGTAGCCGAGGACCAGGAGCAGGTCGATAAGCTGCTCGAAGCGATGGAAACCGCGCAGACCCTGAAAACGATTATCTATTGCGACCCGCGCGGCATGCGCGAATACAGCCAGGGTTTCCTGCACTCGCTGGACGAGATCAAGCAGGCCGGCGAGGCGCGCAAGGCGGTCAACCGCGATTTCTACGAGGCCGAGGTCGCCAAGGGCCGGGGCAGCGACACGGCGATCTTCCTTTACACCTCGGGCACTACCGGCAATCCGAAAGGCGTCGTCCTCACCTTCGACAACCTGATCTCGATGGCGGAAATGTCCGTCGAGCTGGAACGGATACACGAAGACGAAGACACGCTGGCCTATCTGCCCATGGCCTGGGTCGGCGACTGCGTGTTCTCGATCGGCCAGTCCTATGTCGCCGGCTTCTGCGCCAACTGCCCGGAAAGCCAGGAAACCTTCCTGACGGATCTCAAGGAAATCGGGCCGACCTATTTCTTCGCGCCGCCGCGCATCTTCGAGAATATCCTGACCTCGGTGAACGTGCGCATGCAGGATGCCGGCCGGACCAAGCAGCGCCTGTTCCGTTATTTCATGGATCACGCCGCCAAAGTCGGCGTGAATATCCTGCAGAAGGAGAAGGTCGGCGCCTGGGCCCGCTTCAAATACCGGCTCGGCGAACTTCTGGTCTACGGGCCGCTCAAGAACACGCTGGGCATGAGCCGGGTGCGCCGGGTCTATACCGCCGGCGAGGCGATCGGGCCGGACATCTTCGACTTCTACCGGTCGATCGGGCTCAACATGAAGCAACTCTACGGCCAGACCGAAGCGTCGGTGTTCGTCACCCTGCAACCGGACAACGAAGTCTATGCCGATACCGTCGGCAAGGCCTGCCCTGGCGTCGAGGTAAAGGTCGATCCGGATTCGCGCGAGGTGCTCTACCGCAGCGAAGGCGTGTTCAAGGAGTATTACAAGAACGAGGAAGAGACCCGGAAGACCAAGACCGAGGACGGCTGGGTCCATACCGGGGACGCCGGATTCATCGACCATAACGGCCATCTGAAGATCATCGACCGGGCCAAGGATGTCGGCGTGTTGAACAACGGCTCGATGTTCGCGCCGAAATATCTCGAGAACAAGCTGAAGTTCTTCCCCTTCATTCAGGAGGCCGTGACCTTCGGCGCCGGGCGCGACTACGCCGCGGCGATGATCTCCATCGATATCGACGCGGTCGGCAACTGGGCGGAGCGCAACAACGTCGCCTATGCCAGCTACCGGGAACTGGCGGCCAAGCCGGACGTGTACCAGGAAATCCGCATGAATATCGAACAGGTCAACCGGGACCTGGCCGAGGATGCCGAACTGGCCGGCGCCCAGATCGCGCGGTTCACCCTGCTGCACAAGGAACTGGACGCCGACGACGGCGAACTGACCCGGACCCGCAAGGTCCGCCGCCGGCATATCAACGAACGCTACGGCGCGGTGATCGAGGCCTTTTACGACGGGCGGGACGAGGTGCATTGCGAGGTCGAGACGACCTTCGAGGACGGCCGCAAGGGCGTCAGCGCCGCCGACCTCAGAATCATGGATGCAGCGACTGCCGCAAGCGCCGGCGCCGAACCGCTGCGCCAGGCGGGCTGACCGTCGATGAAACACTCGGAACGCACATTCGGCGACACCCTTCTGAAGGTCGACAACATCACGCTGCGTTTCGGCGGCGTGAAGGCGATCACCGACGTCAGCTTCGATATCCACGAACGCCAGATTTTCGCGATCATCGGGCCGAACGGCGCCGGCAAGACCTCGATGCTGAATGTGATCAACGGCTTCTACCACCCGCAGGAAGGCACGATCACCTACAAGGGTAACCAGCGTCACCAGATGAAGCCGCACGAGGCGGCCGAGACCGGGATCGCGCGGACGTTCCAGAACGTCGCCCTGTTCCGCGGCATGAGCACGCTGGACAATGTGATGACCGGCCGGCTGCTCAAGATGAGCGGCCCGGCGATGCGCTACCACCGCCGGCAGCTCGCCGATATGCCGGTGATCAACTATCTGACCTACCCGGCCATGTGGCTCGGCGATTTTCTGCTCGATTCCCTCTATTGGGGGCCGTACCAGAAGGAGGAACTGGCGCACCGCAAGGCCGCCGAGGAGGTGATCGACTTCCTCGAAATCCAGTCGATCCGCCGGACGCCGGTCGGCCGCCTGCCCTACGGCCTGCAGAAGCGGGTGGAGCTCGGCCGCGCGCTCGCCATGGAGCCGGACCTGCTGCTGCTCGACGAACCGATGGCTGGCATGAACCTCGAAGAGAAAGAGGATATGTGCCGCTTCGTCATCGACGTGAACGACGAATTCGGCACCACCATCGCGCTGATCGAACACGATATGGGCGTGGTGATGGACATTTCGGACCATGTCGTCGTGCTGAACTACGGCCGCAAGATCGCCGAGGGCACGCCGGCAGAAGTACAGGCCGACCAGGACGTGATCGACGCCTATCTCGGCGTCGCGCACGAAGAGGACCTGATCGAGCAGTAGAAACGGGAACGAAGGCGCGCGCCGGCCCTGCGGTGTCCGGCTCTGCGATAGCGCCGACAGACCGCGACGGGCCGTTCCGGTTTCCGGGCGCCCGTTTGAGGGGGAAGGCATGGGAGAGTTTTGGGAATTCGTCCTGGCGCCGGTGCTCATCTTCGAGAGCTGGCAATTCGGCATGGAGGTCGTCATCAGCGGCCTGCTGGCGGGGGTGATGTACTCGCTCGTCGCGCTCGGCTTCGTGCTGATCTACAAGGCCTCGGGCATGTTCAATTTCGCCCAGGGCGTGCTCGTCCTGTTCGCGGCCCTCAACCTTGCCGGCTTTATCGGCCTCGGTATTCCGATTCCGCTCGCCATCCTGCTCACGATCGGGATCATGATCCTGTTCGCCGTGGTCGTGGAGTATCTGATCCTGCGCCATCTGGTGAACCAGGAGCAGATCATCCTGTTCATGGCGACCATCGGGCTGGCCTTCTTCCTCTCGGCCTTCGGCGAGACCATCTGGGGCTCGGACGTCAAGAAGCTCGATATCGGCATCCCGCAGGGCCGCTTCGAGCCCTTCGGCATCCAGATCCAGTATCTCGAACTCACCGCCGGCGCCGTCGCCGCGGCGCTGGTCACCGGCCTGGCGATCTTTTTCAACAAGACCAAGATCGGCCGGGCGCTGCGCGCGGTGGCCGACGACCATCAGGCGGCGCTCTCGGTCGGTATCAACCTGCGCACCATCTGGATCATCGTCTGGGCGGTCTCCGGCATCGTGGCGCTGGTCGCCGGCACCATGTGGGGCGCCAAGTCCGGCGTCCAGTTCAGCCTGTCGGAAATCGCCCTGAAAGCATTGCCGGTGCTGATCCTGGGCGGCTTCGAATCGATCCCCGGCGCCATCATCGGCGGCCTGATCATCGGACTGGGCGAGAAGCTGGCCGAGGTCGGCTGGGGGCCGTATGTCGGCGGCGCGATCGAAGACTGGTTCGCCTATATCCTGGCGATGGTCTTCCTGGTGTTCCGCCCGCAGGGCCTGTTCGGCGAAAAGATCATCGAAAGAGTCTGACGCCATGTTCTATCGCGAAGCCGGGCAGTTCTACACGAGCTACGCCAAGGACCAGGGCATCTTCCAGCTCCGGCAGGACAAGTACGGCCTGTGGGGCATCCTGTTCATCGCCTTCATCGTCGTCCCGGTCGGCCTGTATCTCATGGTGCAGGGCGGCCTCATGGCCGCGTCGACCAAGGATTATCTCTACAACTCGATCTTCCTGCTCCTGCTGGTCAACAGCATGGCAGCGCTCGGCCTGAATATCCTGACCGGCTATTGCGGACAGATTTCCCTCGGCACAGCAGCGTTCATGGGCGTCGGCGCCTTTACGGCCTTCAAATTCTCGACCGGCCTGAATTACCGGATTCAGCACGAGGACGATGCCGGCGAACTGGTCTCGCAGCTGGTACCGCTGCTGCCGGCGATCGACAATCCGATCCTCCTAGTCCTGATCGCCGGTGCGGTTACGGCGGTTGTCGGCGTGATCTTCGGCCTGCCCAGCCTGCGCATCAAGGGGTTCTACCTCGCGGTCGCGACCCTGGCGGCGCAGTTCTTCCTGGTGTGGTGTTTCTCGCGCGTCGAATGGCTGTACGACTATGTCTCGTCGTCGACGATCCAGATACCGCCGCTGAAGCTGTTCGGCCTTGTCGTCACCGGTTCCGAAACGGTCATGCGCGACGGCCAGCAGGTGACGATCTATCCGGCGGCGGAAACGAAATACCTGATCTGCCTGTCGCTCGTTGTGTTCTTCGCCTTCGTCGCCAAGAATCTGGTGCGCGGCCGGATCGGCCGGGCCTGGATGGCGATCCGCGACATGGATATCGCGGCCCAGCTCATCGGCATCCGCCCGCTGGCGACCAAGCTGCTCGCCTTTGCCGTCAGTTCCTTCTTCTGCGGTATGGCCGGGGCGATGTCGCTGATCTTCTATCTCGGCGCGCTCGAGGGCGCGGAAGCCTTCAACATCAACGAGTCCTTCTCCGTCCTGTTCATGGTCATCATCGGCGGGCTGGGCAGCATTACCGGCTCTTTCCTGGGCGCCGCCTTCATCACGCTGATTCCGATCTTCCTGGTCGTGGTCCTGCCCTGGCTGGGCGGGCAGTTCGGCATCCCGGTCGACGCTGCGATGGTCGAGCATATCCAGTTCATGGTCTTCGGTTCGCTGATCATCATCTTCCTGATCATGGAACCGCTCGGACTGGCGCGCCTGTGGCAGATCGGCAAGGAAAGACTCAGACAATGGCCGTTTCCGTATTGACCCGCGATTTCGCACATTCGAGGGCGGGAAACGGCTGTCGCCGGCCGCATTTTGCGGCACTTTCCGGGACCTTTTGCGCATGCTAAGGTTTCGGCAACCTGCGGGCCGCGGTGGCCGGCAGGCTTCCCCTCCACCCCTTATCGCCCCAGGCGGGGCGAAGCCGATCCAGGGAGGATAATGGTATGAGGCTGAAAGGGCTCACTTTGGGTCTGGCCGCTGCAGTCGCCGCGACAGGCATTGCGGCGCCGGCCGTTCAGGCGGCGGATACGCAGTATTTCCCGCTGTTCACCTATCGCACCGGACCGTACGCGCCGAACGGTATTCCGTCGGCCAACGGCATCGCCGACTATTTCAACTACGTCAACCTGAAGCACGGCGGCGTCGGCGGCGTGAAGCTGGTCTGGGAAGAGTGCGAGACCGGCTACAACACCAAGAAGGGCGTCGAGTGCTACGAGCGCCTGAAGGGCAAGGGCACGACGGTCGTGTTCCCCTATTCGACGGGTATCACCTACAAGCTCATCCCGAACGCGGACAAGGACAAAGTCTCGATCCTGACCGTCGGCTACGGCCGCACGGACGCGTCGGACGGCCGGGTCTTCCCGTGGACCTTCACCACGCCGACCACCTACTGGAGCCAGGCCTCGGCCTTCATCAAGTATATCGGCGCCCAGGAAGGCGGAATGGACAAGCTGAAGGGCAAGAAAATCGCCCTGATCTACCATAACAGCGCCTACGGAAAAGAGCCGATCCGCACGCTCGAGTTGCTGGCGCGCAAGCTCGGCTACAAGCTGACCAATCTCGCCGTGAACCATCCCGGCCAGGAGCAGAAGGCCACCTGGCTGCAGATCCGCCGGGAGCGCCCGGACTGGATCCTGCTGTGGGGCTGGGGCGTGATGAACCAGGTCTCCATCAAGGAAGCCACAAATATCGGCTTCAAGATGGACCGCATGATCGGCGTCTGGTGGTCCGGCGCCGAGCAGGACGTGGTGCCGACCGGCGACGCCGCCAAGGGTTACAAGGCCGGCACGTTCCACGCCGCGGGTTCCGATTTCCCGCTGATCAAGGACATCAAGAAAGTCGTCTACGACGCCGGCAAGGGCATTCCGGGCGGCGACAAGTATGTCGGTCAGGTGCTGTGGAACCGCGGCATGGTGAACGCCATCTTCGCGACCGAAGCCATGCGCGCCGCGCAAAAGAAATACGGCGTGAAAGTGGTCAACGGCGAGCAGATGCGCTGGGGCCTCGAGAACCTCAACATCACCGCGGAACGCTGGGCCGAACTGGGCCTCAAGGGCTTCATGCAGCCGGTCAAGAACACCTGCGCCGATCATGAAGGCAACGGCCCGGTGCTGATCCAGCAGTGGGACGGCAAGAAGTGGAACATCGTCAGCGACTTCATCACGCCGATGCGCGAGGTGGTCCGTCCGCTGATCGAGAAGTCCGCCGCGGCCTACGCCAAGAAGAACAACATCACGCCGCGCAAGTGCTAGGTCCGTTACGGGCCTCTTTCGGCCTGTAGCGAAGGAGAACCGCCGTGAGTGAAGCCCCCGTAACCAACGGCGCGAACGGTGCTGCGCAAGCGCTGCTCAGCGTCAACAACATCGAGGTGATCTACGATCATGTGATCCTCGTGTTGAAGGGGGTTTCGCTCGAGGTTCCCAGGGGGGGCATCGTCGCCCTCCTTGGGGCCAACGGCGCCGGCAAGACGACGACGCTCAAATCGATCTCGAACCTGCTCGGCGCGGAACGCGGCGACGTCACCAAGGGATCGATCCTCTACGACGGCATCCCCGTGCAAAGCCTGGATCCGAACGATCTGGTGCGGCGCGGCGTGATCCAGGTGATGGAAGGGCGGCATTGCTTCCCGCATCTCACCGTCGACGAAAACCTCCTGACCGGCGCCTACACCCGCCGGGACGGCGGCGCGGCCATCCGCGACTCCGTCGACAAGGTGTATGAGTATTTCCCCCGCCTGAAAGAGCGCCGCTCGGCCCTCGCCGGTTACATCTCCGGCGGCGAGCAGCAGATGTGCGCCATCGGGCGGGCGCTGATGTCGAACCCCTCGACCATGCTGCTGGACGAGCCCTCCATGGGCCTGGCGCCGCAGCTCGTCGAGGAGATTTTCGAGATCGTCAAACGCCTCAACCAGCAGGAAGGCGTGAGCATCCTGCTCGCCGAGCAGAACACCAACATGGCGCTGCGCTACGCCGATTACGGCTATATCCTGGAAAGCGGCCGCGTCGTGATGGACGGCGAGGCCAAGGATCTCGCCGAGAACGAGGACGTGAAGGAGTTCTACCTCGGCGTCGCCGGCGAGAGCCGCAAGTCCTTCCGCGACGTGAAGCACTACAAGCGCCGCAAGCGCTGGCTCGCCTGAGCGCATCCGGCGGCGACGGCCGGGCCGCGTCGCAATATCGTCAAGCGGGCCGTCATCCCACGACCGGGGTGGCGGTTTTTCAATTCGGGTCAATTCGGGTCAATTCGGGGAAACCGCCATGTCCGAACATTACGACGCCCTGGAAACCCGCGACCCGGCCGAGCGCGAAGCGGCGCTCATGGCGGCGCTGCCGGCGCAGGTCGCCCACGCGAAGGGCGCAACGGGCTGGTATGCAAAGAGCCTGGCCGACGTCGACCCGTCGTCGGTGACCTCGCGGGAAGCGCTGGCGGCGCTGCCGGTCACCCGCAAGCACGGCCTGATCGAGGCGCAGAAGGAAGCGCCGCCGCTCGCCGGGCTGAATGCGCTGGCGCTGGATGCCGCCGCCGTCGCCTTCACCTCGCCGGGGCCGATCTTCGAGGTCATGGGCACGCGCGCGGATTATTTCGGCGGCGCCCGCTCGCTCTACGCCGCCGGGCTGCGCAAGGGCGATATCGTCCAGAATTCCTTCTCCTATCATCTCACGCCCGGCGGCTGGATCTTCCACGATTCGGCGCGCGCCCTCGGCTGCCCGGTCATTCCGGCCGGCATCGGCAACACCGAGCAGCAGGCCCAGGTGATGGCCCAGTACCGGCCGAAAGGCCACGCCGGCACGCCGGACTATCTCAAGGCGATCCTGGAGAAGGGCGACGAGATGGGCCTGAATCTCACCTCGGTGAAATCCGCCATCGTCGGCGCCGGCCCGCTCTTCCCGCCCCTGCGCGACTGGTACGGCGAACGCGGCATCGGTGTCTTCAACACCTTCGGCACGGCGGAGCTCGGCATCGTCGCCTATGAGACGGCGGCGCAGAACGGCATGGTGATCGCCGAGGACAAGATCGTCGAAATCCTCGTCCCAGGCACCGGCGAGCCCGTCGCCAACACCGGCGATGTCGGCGAACTGGTGGTGACGCTGCTGACGCCGGAAGTGCCGCTGATCCGCTTCGCCACCGGCGACCTGTCGGCGCTGACCGACGCGCCCAGTCCGTGCGGTCGCACCAACGTGCGGATGCTCGGCTGGATGGGCCGCGCCGACCAGACGACCAAGGTCCGCGGCATGTTCGTCCATCCGGAGCAGATCGCCGATATCGTCAAGCGTCATCCGGAGATTGCCAAAGCCCGCCTCGTGGTCGACGCTGTCGACGGCAAGGACGCACCCAACCTCCGGGTTGAGGCCGCCGCGGCCGATGCGACCTTTGCCGATGCGGTGGCGGGGAGCTTCCAGACCGTCTGCAAGCTGCGCGCGACCGTCGAGATCGTCGAGCCCGGCGCCCTGCCCAACGACGGCAAGGTCATCGACGACGTGCGCGAATACGAATAGAGGCGCGTCCGGGGCCGGAACGGCTACAAGATCGGGAAGTTCTCTAACTGGCCGTTTCCGTACATTCGAGCGACGAACGGAGCCGTCGTCCGCGCCGCGAAACGGGCGATCCGGCGTCTTCCTTTCGCCAAGAGTTCGGCAAGATCCGATCCGGAGGCGTTCTTCATCCGAATCACGACGACCCGTGCCGAATGTATCCGGATGGCGTCGATCTCGGCAGCGCGGTAGCGGATATTCCGATCTTTGGTGATCGCCACCCAGCCGTTCCGCCCGACCAGCGCCAACCAATCCTCGTCCGGCGCGTCCGCCGGCAGATGATCGTCATGCACTTCGACCTTCATTCCTTCGGAGCGAAGTCGGTCGGCGATGATGTGTTTCCCGAGGCTGCGATCCAGGAACAGAGTCGGTTCGTCAGGCGGCGGCCTGGAGCTCACACCGGATCGCTTCTTCGATTTCCTCATCGGGGCGCTCATAATCGTTCGCGAGATCGCTGACCGATTCGCCCGCCTTGTAGCGCTCTGCGATAATCTGGGTTGCGAGGCCGGTGCCGACGATGACGGGCCGGCCGGCGGAGATCGCCGGATTGATGACGACCATGGCCGGAGCTTCGTCCATTGTTGTGCGCGTGAACGGATATAGCCTGATCGGTATGCCATCCGGATCGCGTTCGATTCGCTTCAGCGCCGCGCCGATGACCTCCCGCATGGTTATCTGCCCCTGCCGGCTGATATTAGTCAGCCGCCCGTATTCCTCGACGAAGAGATGCAGGCCATCTGTTTCCAGTTCGCAGGCGATGAGCGGATGCCGCTTGTCCGCCGCTCTCTGCGCCTTCGCTCTCAGATACTGAATCGCCTTCCGGACGTTCTGCATTTTCACACCGTACTTGCGCCGGATGGCAGCCAGAACGTGAAGCTCCGTGAGATTCAGGAATGACAGCAGTGTCGGATCGCGCCCGGCCGCCTCGATCAGCGGCGCATGACCGTTCCGGCCAACCGACCAATAACGAACGGTCGCCGCAGGAACGGCGAGATAATGCGCCGCCTCGAGAATGGTGTAAGCGGGCAGGGCGCGCAGATCGTCCGTCGATGCACGGTGTCCGAAGATCGGCAGCCTCCACTATCCCCGACGGTAACAGGTTTCAGAATCAGAGGTTATCGTAGCCCGACCGGAGCGCCGCAGTCCACTCCGCGCCCGGCTGCGGTTTCACAGTCTCAAATCTGAAGCGTTCTCATCATTTGTCCACTTGCGCGCTACGCCGCGGATTGCAGAGTGTCGGGCTTCCCTTGGGTATTTGTGCGGCGCCGTGAACGATTTTCGGCCCTATCCGATGATTTCGCTCAGCGTCGAGAGCCTCGCCTGCGTGCGCGGCGGCCGGGCCGTGTTCGGCGGGCTGGGCTTCGAGGCCGCCGGCGGCGACGCCATCGAACTGCGCGGGCCGAACGGCGCCGGCAAATCCTCGCTGCTGCGCCTGCTGGCCGGATTGTTGCCGCCGGCGGCAGGTGCCGTCGTCTGGACCGGCGGCGCCGAGACCTCCCGGCCGGCGCTGACCTATTGCGGCCATCGAGACCCGGTCAAGGCGTGGCTGACGGTGCGCGAACACCTCGCCTGGTGGCGCGATCTTGAGGGAAACGGCGACATCGAAGCGGCCGCCGGGGCCATGGGCATCGCTCCGCTGCTCGAGGTCGCCGGCGGGCTGCTCTCGGCCGGGCAGCGTCGCCGGCTGGCCCTGACCCGGCTGGCGCTCGCCGAAACGCCGGTCTGGCTGCTCGACGAGCCGGCGGTGTCGCTCGACGAAAACGGCGTCGCTCTGCTCACGGCCATGATCGGCCGGCATCGCGCGCGTGGCGGCCTGATCGTCGTGGCGACCCACCAGGCGGCCGGCCTGCCCGACGCCCGAACGGTGACTCTGGGCCATGACGCGCCCGACGGGGCGGCCGTCCCCTGATGCGCCCCTACCTCGCGACCTTCCGGCGGGATCTCCGCTTCGCGGTCCGGCACGGCGCCGACACCGCGGTCGTCCTGGCGTTTTTCGTCGTCGCCGTCGTCCTGTTCCCGCTCGGCATCGGCCCGGCGGCCGGAACGCTTGCCGTCATCGCGCCCGGCGTCGTCTGGGTCGCCGCCCTGCTGGCGACGCTCCTGTCCCTCGACCGGCTGTTCGCCGCCGATTTCGAGGACGGCACGGTCGACCTGTTCCTGACCGGCCGCAACAGCCTGCTGCTGATCGTGCTGGCCAAATGCGCCGCGCACTGGCTGACGACCGGCCTGCCGCTCATCGCCTTGTCGCCGGTCCTTGCCGCGATGCTGCATCTGCCCGCGGCGGGCTATGTCATGCTGGCCCTCGGCCTGCTGCTCGGCACGCCGGTGCTGACGCTGCTCGGCGCCGTCGGCGCGGCCCTGGTGCTCGGCGCGCGGCGCGGCGGCGTGCTGGTCGCGATCCTGGTGTTGCCGCTCTACATCCCCGTGCTGATCTTCGGGGTATTGAGCGTCGACGCCGTCATCCATGCCGCCGACCCGTGGCCGCATATCCTGCTGCTCGGCGCCGCGCTGCTCGCCGGCCTCGTCATTGCGCCGCCCGCCGCCGTCGTTGCGCTGCGCAGCGCCGCGGAGTAGCGCGCCGCCTGCCGCCTATTCCCGGTCGTCCCGCACGTCGGGGTAGCGCATCCGGCGCATCACCCACATGACTCCGACCAAGTCCCACAGGCCGGCCCACAGGCGGTCGAAGGTGCCGTATTTGCTGACGCCCGCGTTGCGCGGCCGGTGCGCCACCGGAACCGAGACCGCCCGGTGCCCGCGGCGGGCGAACAGGGCGGGGAGGAAGCGGTGCATGTTCTCGAAATGCGGCAGTTCCAGGAAGGTCTCCCGGTGCATCAGCTTGAGGCCGCAGGCGGTGTCCGGCGTGCCGTCGCCGAGCAACAGGCGCCGGACCCCGTTGGCGATCCGGGAGACCAGTTTGCGCCGGAACCCGTCCTTGCGTTCGGTGCGCCAGCCGCAGACCAGAACCCGCGTATCCGGCGATCCGCCTTGGCAGAGCCGGTCCCACATCCTTACGAGGCTGGCGGGATCGTCCTGGCCGTCGCCGTCCATCGTCGCCATGAACCGGCCGCACGCCGCCTTCGCGCCGTTGATCAGCGCCCGGCTCTTGCCGCCGCGCGTTGCGTGGGTCACCGATCGCACGACGCCGGACGCCGCCGCGACTTCCGCCGCGATCTCGCCGGCCGTCCCGTCGGCGCTGCCGTCGTCGACCAGAACGATCTCGTAGCCGACCCGTCCGTCGAACGCCGCCCGGACTTCTTCCACAACACCGGCGATGTTGCCGGCCTCGTTGCAGACGGGAATGACGATCGAAAGCAGCGGGGCGGACATGGCGTTGACGGTCTTCTCCCGTGTACCCGCCGGCGGCCGGCGGCCGGCGGCCGGTTTGACCGCCGGAAACGATTGACGTACCTAGCCGGGCACCTCGATCGGGGACCGATTAGCATGCCGCCGGGCGCGGCGTCACCCTGCGGCGGCGGCCGTCGGCGCTTGCGGAGAGGAGACAGGACGGGTGCTCACCGGGTATCGCGCTTGGCTATGGCTGGTGCTGCTGTGCGCGGCGCTCTACCTGCCGGGGCTCGCCTCCCTGCCGGCCATGGACCGGGACGAATCCCGCTTTATGCAGGCGTCGCGCCAGATGGCGCAGACCGGCGACACCGTCCGCATCCGCTTTCTGGACGAGGCGCGCAACAAGAAGCCGGCCGGCATCCACTGGATGCAGGCGGCGTCGGTCAAGCTGCTGAGTACGCCGGAAAGCACCGCGCTCTGGCCCTACCGGCTGCCGTCGGTGCTGGGCGCCACCGCCGCGGTCCTGTTCGCCTTCGCGCTCGGGCTGCTGTTTCTCGACCGGCGCGGCGCTTTTCTCGCAGCGTCGCTGCTGGCGTCTTCCTTCGTGCTGGTCGTCGAGGCCCATACCGCCAAGACCGATGCCGCCCTGCTCGGCAGCATCGTTGCCGCGCAATATGCCCTCGCCCGCATCTATCTCGACGGGCGCGACGGCAGGGTGTCCGGCTGGCGCATCGCCGTCCTGTTCTGGGTCGCGCTCGCCGTCGGCATCCTGATCAAGGGACCGGTGCCGGTGGCCGTCGTCTTCCTCACCCTGCTGGCGCTGCTCGCGACCGACCGGCAGGCCCGGTTCTGGCGCGGCTTGCGCCCGCCGGTCGGGCTGGCCCTGCTCCTGCTGATCGCTGCGCCCTGGTATCTCGCCATCATCCTCGCCGACGACACTTTCGTGCGCGAGGCCGGCGGGCGGGACTTTCTCGGCAAGCTGATCTCCGCCCAGGAACAGCACGGCGCGCCGCCGGGCGCCTACGCCCTTATCCTGATCGTCGCTTTCGCGCCGGCCTCCCTGTTCGTCTGGCAGGCCCTGCGCTGGAGCTGGACCTGGCGGCGCGAGGCGGCGGTGCGGTTCTGCCTGTGCTGGATCCTGCCGTTCTGGCTGGTGCTGGAACTGACGCCGACCAAGCTGCCGCACTATATCCTGCCGACCTTTCCGGCGCTCGCCCTGCTGATCGCGATGGCGGTCCAGGCCGCCGAGGCCGGCGAATTCCGCTGGCTGCGCCATTGGGCGACGCGCACGCTCTATGCCGCCGGGCTCCTCCTGATCGGCGGCTTCGCGGTCGTTGCCTTCCTGTTGCCGATCGCGACGGGAAACGGCGTCGTCTGGGCCGGCCTTATCCCGGTCCTCGCGGTGGCGGCGGTCAGCGCCTACACCGTGCCGCGCCTGTGGCGGGGCGAACTCCGGCCGGCGCTGCTGGCGTCGGCCTTCGCCGCGCCGCTGGTCTTCGCGCCGGTCCTGTCCGCCGTGGCGCCCGCGGTGAACCAACTCTGGATGAGCCGCGAAATCGGCCGCAAGGTAGCGGCGCTCGGCCTGCCCGCCGGAACGCGGCTTTTCGCCGTCGGCTATACCGAGCCGAGCCTGGTTTTTTATCTCGGCAGCGGCCTGCGCCTGACGTCGCCGGCGGCGCCGGGCGCCGGGCTGTTGCAACGGGACTGGCTGGCCGTGATCCGCGACGACGGAGTCCGGAAATTCCGCGAAACGATGGCCCGGCGGGGCGTCGCGGTCCGGGCGGCCGGCACGGTTTCCGGCCTGAACTACTCGCGCGGCCGGCGGACGACGGTCACGCTCTTCCGGCCGGCGCCGGCGGATGGCGAATAGCGGGGGGACCCCCTCGATGGCCGAAGATCTTCCCGACCCGCGCGACTGGATCGGCCGGACGGAAACGGCGGCGGACACGATCGCGCCGACCTCCGTTTTCCGCATGAGCCGGACGCTGGACCGCGACGATCCGGAACCGGAAGAGGGCGATCCGCTCCCGCCCTGCTGGCACTGGATGTTTTTCGCGCCGGCCGCAAAGCCAGCGGAGATCGGCCATGACGGGCATCCCGCGAAGGGCGGGTTCCTGCCGCCGATCCCCTATCCGCGGCGCATGTGGGCCGGCAGCCGCATCCGCTTCGACCGGCCGCTGCGGGTCGGCGACCGCGCGACCCGGCATTCCGAAATCGCCGATATCGCCTTCAAGGAGGGCCGGACCGGCAAGCTCGGCTTCGTCACCGTCAAACACACCTATTCCGGCAGCGACGGGCCGGCGATCTTCGAGGAACAGGATATCGTTTACCGGGAGCCGCCGGCCGGCGGGCCGGCCGGCGGCCCGGACGGCGGGAATATCGCGCCGCCGCCGCAGGAGCCGCCGGGCGAGGCCGGGATCGAGCGGGAGATCGTTGCCGGCCCGGTCATGCTGTTCCGCTATTCCGCCCTCACCTTCAACGGCCACCGCATCCACTACGACCGGCCCTACGTCACCGGCGTCGAAGGCTATCCCGGCCTGATCGTTCACGGCCCCCTGATCGCCACCCTGCTGGTCGACCTGGTGCGCCGCAACCTGCCCGGCGCCGATGTCGCGCAATTCCGGTTCCGCGGCCTGCGGCCGACCTTCGATACCGGCCCGTTCGCGGTGAAGGGGTTTCGGGAAGGCGACGAATTCAGCCTGTGGTCGCTGGACAATGGCGGCGCCGTGGCCATGACGGCGCGCCTGGCGCTGCGGACCTGAACCGGTCCTTTTCCCGTTTCGGGACTATCCGGCGAAAAGGGGCGCGCCTGCGGCAGGTCTCCGCGGCCTCCTCGTTTTTGATCGTTCATTCCAGTTTTTCTCCGTTGTTGCTGTCGTTTTTTCGCAGTTTTCTGCCGGTTTTTGCGCCTGGCGCCGATTTAGACAGACCGGTCTATCTACCCACTTTTTTTTGCGCTTTGCACGCCTCGAAACGCCCGAACCCCGCAGAAACGCTGGAAACCCGCGATTCGGGGTGGCCGCAAAAACAATTCACGAAGGAAATGTTTCCATATCCTGCTCCTGGCGGTGGGCAAAGGGCGGCCGGCCGGGCACCGGGGCTGAAAACCTGGCTCGTCATTCCGACCGGAGCCCCGGCCCCGGCCGGGGCGTAGCGGAGGAATCTGGTGGGTGTTCCGTCGGCGCCGCAGGCTCCGTCGTCCGGCCGGCCTCCGTCGCCGGCCGGGTTTCTCCGCTCGCTGCGCTTCGGTCGAAATGACGGTGAGGAAGAGAGCTTCGGTCGAGATGACGAGGGCGCGCGCCCGGTCGGAATGACGGCAAGGGGGCAGGGCGAAGAGGCGGCGGATCGGGCGTCGCCGGCCGCAGCAGGCGCACTTCGGGTGTTGGCAAAAGCACATATAAGGTACAAAATTGCGATGTCAAGAAATAATATCGAATTTCCGAAAATATTTTTCCGCGCCCCGATCCAGCGCCGCCGGAGTCCTCTGCGGAACCCGGCCTATACGGCGGCCCTCAGTCCGTTACCGAGATAACGCCTTGTTTTTACTTGTTTCTTTCTCCCCCTCCTCAGAGGATTCCTCTGCGAAACCCCTCGCCGTCCCTTCGGCTTCGCTCAGGGCAGGCTATTCCGACCGGAGCCCCGGCCCGCAGGGCCGGGGCGTAGCGGAGGAATCTCGACTCGGTCTTACCCACAAGAAAGGAAACCCGTAGTCCTGCGTTGAGATTCCTCCGCTACGCGCCCCCGAACTAAATCCGGGACGCTCCGGTCGGAATGACGGCGAAGGTCGCGGGAGCCGAGCGCACGGTTTTGTACGGCTGTCGCAGAGCAATCCCCGAGGGGATTGCGCATCGAACGGGCCGTTACTCCGCCGCGTCCCGCCGGGCGGTCAGGTCGTTCACCGTAAACGCCCGCTCGTCGTGCAGCGAGGGAATGCGGCGCCGGCTCTTCCCCACCAGGTCGAGATCGAGGGTGCCGAACACCGGACCCTCGCCTTCGCCGCCGTCGGCGACCGTCTCGCCCCACGGATCGACGATCAGAGAGTGGCCAAAGGTCTTGCGGCCTTCGGCATGGTCGCCCCACTGGGCGGGCGCGATGACGAAACAGCCGGTCTCGATCGCCCGGGCGCGCAGCAGCGTGTGCCAATGGGCCTTGCCGGTGGTGCGGGTAAAGGCCGACGGGACCGTCAGGATGTCGGCGCCGGCCCGGGCCAGCGTGCGGTAGAGGCCGGGGAAGCGCAGGTCGTAGCACACCGTCATACCGATCCGGCCCCAGGGCGAGGGCGCCAGAACGGCTTCCGATCCGGCCTGTATGGTGTCGGATTCCCGATACCATTCGTCGTCGCGCAGGTTGACGTCGAAACAGTGCAGCTTGTCGTAGCGGGCCACGATGGCGCCGCCGTCGTCGACCAGGAAAGAACGGTTGGCCAGCTTGCCGCCGGGCAGCTTGATCGAGAGCGAGCCGATCAGCAGCCACACCCCGGCCTCGCGCGCCGCTTCGGTCAGGGCGGGCAGCGCCGGATGGTCCTCTTCCGTCTTCGCCTTGCGCAATGCCGCGGCGGCGACCGGCTCGATCATCGTGGCGTTTTCCGGCGCCAGGACGAATTCCGTGCCTTCCTCCGCGCAGGTGCGGATCATCCGGCAAAGCTTGCGGATATTCGGATCGAAGTCGCGCCCGGCCGTCACTTGCAGGCAGGCCACCCTGACGCGCCGGCCGCCGTCCGTCCCGCCCGTCCCGCTTGTCCCGTCCGTCATCTGGGGGGCGCGCTCCCGGCCAGCATCGGATCCAGCTTGCCGGCGGCGTCCATGGCGTGGAGCTCGTCGCAGCCGCCGATATGACGGCCGTCGATCCATATCTGCGGTACGGACGCAGCGCCGGCCCGCTCGGCCATGGCGCGGCGCAGCCCGGGCTTGAAGGTGACGTCGACCTCCGTATACGCCGCGCCCTTGCGTTTCAGCAGAGCCAGAGCGCGGGCGCAGTACGGACACAGCATCGTCGTGTAGATTTCTACGGTCGCCATCGCTCGCCGGAATCTTCCCGGAATCTTCAATATATCGCGGAACAGCATGAACCGCCGCCGCAGGCGAGTCCAGCGCCGCTCCCCCGCCTGTTACAATGGGTTGTTACGACGGGGTTGTTACGACGGATAGATCTCCCGGCGCAGCCTCTCCGCCATCGAAGCCACGGCCGGGCCGAACGCCATTGGCTGCGCCGGATCGGGCAGGATCTCCCGCGCCGCCGCCGCCAGCCCGGACAGTTGCGGCGGCGCCGGCCGGCCGGTGACGTCGAGCGCGCGCAGGGCGATCGGAACGAGGCTTGCCAGCGCCATGTCGAGGCAACGTCCGGCGCGATCCTGCTTCGACCATGCCAGAAATATCGGGCTCGCCACGTCGTTCTGCCCGAACCCGCCGGATTCGCTGCCGGGCAGCAGCGTCGCCTGGGCGTAGAGGCGGGCCTCCTCTTCGTAGCCGGTCTGGGCCATCGGCAGACATCCCAGGTAGCCGCGGCGGAGTCCGCCCTCGGCCCCACCCTCGGTCTCCGGGCCGATCAGCTGGTCGGGCAGCAACGAGACGGCGCCGTCGAGCAGCTTCGCCCCGTGGCGTTCGGCGAGGACGCTGAGATTGGCCCAGGCCGCCGTTACGGCATCCATGGCGAGCACCGCGTGGGGATTGTGGTAGCCCCCGGTCGAGACGAACCGGCCGAACGGATGGTCTTCGCCGGCATCGTCGATCCAGACGGGATTGTCGGTCACCGCCTGCAGCGATTCCGCAGCCACTTCGGCGGCCAGCGCCGCGGCGCGGCGGGCCTGGCCGAGCATGCGCGGCAGGATGCGGAAGCTGACCGGCGCCTGGTACGGCCGCCGTTCGGACTCGCAGCCGTTGCCGACCAGCTCCCGCAGGCGGCCGAGCGCCCATCGGTCGTGGGGGTTGTTCCAGTAGCCTTCCAGCGCCGGGGCGAGATGGCCGAGCGGTGCGTTGAAGGCTTCGAAAGACAGGGCGAAGACCTGCGCTGCGAGATCGATCCGCTTGCCGGCGGCCAGCGCGGCGTCGACCGCGAGGCCCGTGGCCGACGGCGACCCGTTGATCAGGCACATCACGTCCTTTACGGCCGGATTTACCCGCTCCGCAAGCCCGGTGAAGAGATGGCTCAACGACAGGATCTCGCCCGCTCCGCCATGGCCCTGTACCGGCACGACGGGCATCCGGTCCGCATCCAGCATGGCCGCGACGCTCTCGGCGACCTCCGGGGTTATGGCGGCGTGGCCTTCCACGAAGTTGGTCAGCCGCGCCAGAACGATCGCCCGCACGACGCGGTCGGGCAGCGGATCGCCCCAGGAAGCCGCGGCGCGGGCAGGCGACATGCCGGCCCACTGGGCGCGTTGCTCGGCGGTGAGTTTCGAGCGCGCGAGCTGGCCCGGACCCGTGGTCACGCCATAGATGGTCACGTCCGGATCGTGTTCGAGAATCCGCTCCAGGCGGTCGCGGCCCTGCGCCATGGCGGCCCGCGCCCGGGCGCCGAGTTCGACGCCCTCGCCTTCCCAGGCCACGCGGCGGGCGGCTTCGAGCGTGAGATCGGCCCTGGAATCCACGATGACCGTCATGTCCGGGTCTCCTGTTCGGTGCGCAAGACTGCTTTCCGGCGGCAACGGCGGCGCGAGGCCGCCGGGCCGGGCGAGGTGGGGCCTCCGGGATAGCGATTCCCGGAGACGTTTGCGAGATAGAACGCGACCGCGCTCGATGGAAGCGCCGACGCAGCTATGGCGCCCCTTCGCCCCTTCGATACGCCCCGGCCTTGGCGGCCGGGGCTACTCAGATCCTATGAGGCGAATCGGGTGACCGGCGCTACGGTGCCGTTGTTGCCAATCCTCATAAGGAGACGAGAGATGCCCCCGAGGAACGAGACTGCGGCGCCGGCCGGTGCCGAGCATAGCACGCTG
>JAJEGH010000029.1 GCA_022819985.1 Alphaproteobacteria bacterium
CGCCTCCGCGCCACGCGCTCCGGCGAAGCCAATGGCCAGCCAGCACTGCTGCGATCAAGGTCGGAGAAATGGCTAAGCAACGTCTGCACCCCAAAACGGCTGAAGCGCTGTGAGAGGTACAGGGGTATGCGGCGGCCGGAGCCTTGCCCGAAGCGGCATCGCAGCGGCGGCAAGCGACCCCACCCCAAACCCCACCCCCAAGGGGAGGGGGATTCGATCGCCGCCCGCAAAACCGCCCCGGCCCGGCGCGCCGTTCCCATTCGCCGCTACCGCCAGCCGGGGAGCTGTTCTAAAACGGGCCGTCTTTCCCGAACCGGGCCGGCGCCGTGGCGGTTATCCGTTCCAACCTCAACACCCGAACCGCGCAATTCCGCGAGAACGAGGCGCACAACCGGGCGCTGGTCGCCGATCTGCGCGAGACCGTGGCCGCGATCAAGCGGGGCGGGCCGGAGCGCGCCCGCGAGCGCCATCTGGCGCGCGGCAAGCTCCTGCCGCGGGACCGGGTGCGCACCCTGACCGATCCGGGCTCGCCCTTCCTCGAGTTCAGCCAGCTTGCCGCCCACGGCATGTATGGCGGCGACGTGCCGTCGGCCGGCATCGTCACCGGGATCGGCCGGGTCTCCGGCCGGGAATGCGTCATCGTCTGCAACGACGCCACGGTGAAGGGCGGCAGCTATCACCCGGTCACGGTCAAGAAGCATGTCCGGGCCCAGGAGATCGCGCTCCAGAACCGGCTGCCCTGCCTCTATCTGGTCGATTCCGGCGGCGGCAACCTGCCGACCCAGGACGAGGTTTTCCCCGACCGCGACCATTTCGGGCGCATCTTCTACAACCAGGCCAACATGTCGGCCCTCGGCATCCCGCAGATCGCCGTGGTCATGGGCTCCTGCACCGCCGGCGGCGCCTATCAGCCGGCGATGTCGGACCAGGCGATCATCGTGAAGGAGCAGGGCACGATCTTTCTGGGCGGCCCGCCGCTGGTCAAGGCGGCGACCGGCGAGGTCGTCAGCGCCGAGGAGCTGGGCGGCGCCGACGTCCATTCCCGCACCTCCGGCGTCACCGATTATTACGCGCACAACGATCATCACGCGCTCGCCATGGCGCGGCGCATCGTGGCCGACCTGAACATCCCGAAGCCGCTGACCACGACGCTGAGCGAGCCGGCCGAACCGCTTTACGATCCCGAGGAGCTGTACGGCCTGATCCCGGACGACGTGAAGAAACCCTACGAGGTGCGCGAGGTCGTCGCCCGGATCGTCGACGGCAGCGATCTCGACGAATTCAAGCAGCTCTACGGCACGCAACTGGTCTGCGGCTTCGCGCGCATCCGGGGCTATCCGGCCGGCATCGTCGCCAACAACGGCATCCTCTATTCCGAGGAGGCGCTCAAGGCGGCGCATTTCATCGAACTGTGCAGTCAGCGCGGCATCCCCTTGATATTCCTCCAGAATATCGCCGGCTTCATGGTCGGGAAGAAATACGAGGCCGGCGGCATCGCCAAGGACGGCGCCAAGATGGTGACCGCGGTCGCGACGACGAAGGTGCCGAAATTCACGCTGATTATCGGCGGCAGCTACGGCGCCGGAAATTACGGCATGTGCGGCCGGGCCTATTCGCCCCGCTTCCTCTGGATGTGGCCGAACGGGCGCATCTCGATCATGGGCGGCGAGCAGGCGGCGAGCGTGCTCTCGACCATCCGGCGCGACGCCATCGAGGCCGGCGGCGGCGCGTGGACCGACGCGGAGGAGGAAGCCTTCAAGGCGCCGATCCGCGAACAATACGAACGGCAGGGCCATCCCTATTACGCCTCGGCCCGCCTGTGGGACGACGGCGTGATCGATCCCGTCGATACCAGGATGACCCTTGCGCTTGCGCTGTCCGCCGCGCTCAACGCGCCGGTCGAGGACACCCGCTTCGGCGTGTTCCGGATGTAGGGAGCCGGCGAATGTAAACGGTTATGGCGATGACGGATCTTTGTAGACCGCGGTGAACGCGACAGGCTGGAATCGCAAAGAGATGTTACAACTTCGTTCTCACCGTATTACATTCTCTATATGTCCAGATTCGATACTCTCACCGCCGCCACGGAGCTTGAGACCGCCGGCTTCACGCCGGATCAGGCCAGGGCGGCTGCGGCGCAATTGCAGGCCGCGGTGGAAGCAGGGCGCGGCGAACTGGTCACGAAAACCGATCTGGAAGTCACAAAGGCCGATCTCAGAGCCGAAATCGCCAATCTCAAGGTCTGGACCATGAGCTGGACCGCGATTATCGGCGGCTTGATCGTGGCCGCGATGAAGCTGATTCCGTAGCACACGCGCGCTGACGCAACGTTTCCGATCTCTTTGTAAGCATTTCGCTGCCGCGCTCCGGGACGCTGCCGGAGGGACGCGGGGCCTGGATGATGCCCGGCAGGTTGCGCATCCGAAAGGATTGCCCTGCGAAACCCCTCGTCGTCATTCCGACCGGAGCCCCGGCCCGCAGGGCCGGGGCGTAGCGGAGGAATCTCGACTCGGTCTCACCTACAAGAAGCCCCCAACCACAAGAAATCCGTAGTCCTGCGTTGAGATTCCTCCGCTACGCGTCCCGGATTAGATCCGGGACGCTCCGGTCGGAATGACGGCGAGGGTGGCGGGAGCCGATCGCACGGTTTTGTTCGGCTTCCGCAGAGGAATCCCGGGGGAGGGGGCGTACGCGCCTGCTTCACCCCCTTCGCAGAGCGATCGACAGCCGGTTGGATCGATCCGGCTTGCACCGTGTTATCTTGTCCCTCGAAGTCATGTCGGTCTCCCGAAATGTCGGACGATGTGCAAGAACGATCCCGGCTTCGGTCGGAAGCGGCCGGCCGGTCGGACAACGGCCGCTTCACGGCAGGCAAAACGATGGGATGGGAAGACGCCGATGCCGGAAACGCAGTCCCGGACCGTCCTGACCGACATCGACGCGCGCGGCGTGGCGCGGATCGTTCTGAACCGGCCCGAGGTGCGCAACGCCATGAATGCGGCGTTTATCCGCGACCTGACGGAGGCGGTGGAAACGGTCGGCGCGGACGAGAGCGTGCGGGCCGTCGTACTGACCGGGCAGGGCAAGGGCTTCTGCGCCGGCGCCGATCTGGCCTGGATGCGCGAGACGGCGGCCTATTCGGTCGAGGAGAATTACGCGGACAGCGGCCGGCTCGGCCGCATGCTCAAGCTGCTGAACACGCTGCCGAAACCGGTGATCGGCCTGATCAACGGCCATGCCTTCGGCGGCGGGATCGGCCTCGTCGCCTGCTGCGATATCGCGATCGCCAGTACAGCGGCGAAATTCTCGCTCTCGGAAGTCCGGCTCGGCCTGACGCCGGCGACCATCAGCCCCTATGTCGTGCGCAAGATCGGCCAGAGCCATGCCCGGCGCTATTTCCTGACCGCCGAGGTGTTCGACGCCGCGCGGGCCGAAGAGATCGGCCTCGTCCATGCGGTCGCCGAACCGGAGGCGCTGGAGGCGACGGAGCGGGAATTCGTCGACCTGCTGCTGCTCGGCGGGCCGGAGTCGCAGGCGGTGAGCAAGGACCTGATCTTCCGGGTCAGCGACCGGGAGATAGACAGCGAGCTGATTGACTGGACCTCGCGCCTGATCGCCGACATCCGCGCCAGCGACGAGGGCCGGGAAGGGGCGGGCGCCTTCCTGGAGAAGCGCAAGCCGGCCTGGCAGGTCCGGGACTAGGGGCGGCCTGCCGATGTTCGACCGCATCCTGATCGCCAACCGGGGAGAGATCGCCTGCCGGATCGTCCGCACGGCGCGCCGGCTCGGCGTCGGGACGGTCGCGGTCTATTCGGATGCCGACGCCGGCGCCCTGCATGTGCGGCAGGCGGACCGGGCGGTCCGGATCGGGCCGGCCCCGGCGGCGGAAAGCTATCTGGCCGGCGGGCGGATTATCGAAGCGGCGCAGCGGACCGGCGCGCAGGCCATCCACCCCGGCTACGGTTTCCTCTCCGAGAATGCCGGATTTGCCGAGGCCTGCGCCGCGGCCGGACTCGCGTTCATCGGGCCGCCGGCCGATGCGATCCGGGCGATGGGATCGAAAAGCGCCGCCAAGGCCCTGATGCAAAAGGCGAATGTGCCGGTCGTGCCGGGCTATCACGGCGCCGGCCAGGAGCCGGACGAACTGGCCTCGCAGGCTGCCGAAATCGGTTACCCGGTGCTGGTCAAGGCTTCGGCCGGCGGCGGCGGCAAGGGGATGCGCCGGGTCGACCGGGCGGAGGATTTCGCCCCGGCCCTCGAATCGGCGCAGCGCGAGGCGGCCGGCGCGTTCGGCGACGACCGGATGCTGATCGAGAAATTCGTCGAGTCGCCGCGCCATATCGAGATCCAGGTGTTTGCCGACAGCCACGGCAATGCGGTCCATCTGTTCGAGCGCGATTGCTCGATCCAGCGGCGGCACCAGAAGGTGGTCGAGGAAGCGCCCGCGCCGGGCATGACGGAAGCCCGCCGCGCCGAAATGGGGGCGGCCGCGGTCGATGCCGCGAAGGCGATCGGCTACGAAGGGGCGGGCACGGTCGAGTTCATCGTCGGGGCCGGCGGCGCGTTCCATTTCATGGAAATGAACACCCGCCTGCAGGTCGAGCACCCGGTTACCGAGACGATCACCGGGCAGGACCTGGTGGAATGGCAGCTGCGCGTGGCCGCCGGCGAGGCGCTGCCGTTGACGCAGAACGATCTGTCGATCGCCGGCCACGCCATCGAGGTCCGCCTGTATGCGGAGGATCCGGACCGGGATTTCCTGCCCCGGACCGGGACGCTGAAGCGGTTGCGATTCCCCGAAGGCGACGGAATCCGCTGCGATACCGGCGTGCGGGAGGGCGACGCGGTCGGCGTCCATTACGATCCGATGATCGCCAAGCTGATCGCCTGGAGCCCGGACGGCCGTGCCGCCGCCCTGCGCCGCCTGGACCGCGCGCTGGCCGGGACCGAGATCGTCGGTCTGGAAAACAATCGCGATTATCTTCAACGGATTATCGGTCATTCTGCGTTTATTGCAGGAACTTTCGATACCGGGTTTATCGAGGCGCACGGCGAGGCGCTCCGGCCGTCCGGCGCGCCGCCGTCCGAAGACGCGCTGGCCTGCGCCGTGCTGGCCGTCGAACGGGACCGCCAGCAGAAGGCTGCCGCTGCCGCCGCCGCGTCGGCCGAGCCCTGGTCGCCCTGGCGCCTGGTCAACGGCTGGCGGCTCAACGATTCCGGCCGGCACGATATCCGGCTGGCGCAGGGCGGCGTGGATTACGTCGTTCCGGTGACCTACCGGGACGCCGGCTACACACTCGATCTGCCGTCGGGGCCTGCGGAATGCGCGCTGGAGCCGGCCGGCGACCGGTTGCGCGTGCAGGTCGGCGATCTCGGCATCGTCGCCGGCGCCCATGTCGACGACGAGACCGTCGCCGTCTGGATCGACGGCCGGCGCACCCTGTTCGAACGCTTCGATCCGCTGGCCGCCGTGGCGGACCTCGAGGAGGCGGAGGACCGGCTGATCGCGCCGATGTCCGGCAAGGTCATCCGGGTGATGGCGGAGGCCGGCGCCGCCGTGGAGGCCGGAGAGCCGCTGCTGGTGCTCGAAGCGATGAAGATGGAACAGACGATCGTGGCGCCCGGCGATGGCACGGTCGGCGCCGTTCACTACACTGCCGGCGACCAGGTCGAGGAAGGCGCGCAGCTGGTCGATTTCGAGCGGAAGGAGGCCTGACATGGCGGCTGGGAACGGGCAGGGGGACCGGCATGTCCGGGTCCAGGAAGTCGGGCCGCGCGACGGGTTGCAGAACGAACCGCGGACGGTTCCCGTCGGGATCAAGGTCGACCTGATCGAACGCCTGGCCGCCGCCGGCCTGCCGGCCGTCGAATCCGGCGCGTTCGTTTCGCCGAAATGGGTGCCGCAAATGGCGGATTCCGAGGAGGTCTTCCGCCGGATCGAGCGGCGCGAGGGCGTGACCTATCCGGCGCTCACGCCGAACATGAAGGGCTTCGAGCGCGCCGTCGCCGTCGGCGTGACCGAGGTCGGCGTGTTCGCGGCGGCCTCCGAGACCTTCTCGCAACGCAACACCAACTGCACGATCGAGGAAAGCCTGGAGCGCTTCCGGCCGGTCTGCGCCGCGGCGGGCGCCGCCGGCGTCAGGGTCCAGGGCTATGTTTCGACCGTGCTGGGCTGCCCCTACGAAGGGGAGATCGATCCGGGCACCGTCGCCGATCTGTGCGGCCGGCTCTACAAGATGGGCTGCTACCGGGTTTCGCTCGGCGACACCATCGGCGTCGGCACGCCGGCGAAAGCCGCCGCCCTGATCGACCGGGTGGCGGAAGCCGTACCGCTCGACGCGCTCGGCATCCATTTGCACGATACCTACGGCCAGGCGCTCGCCAATACGCTGGCCTGCCTGGAGCGCGGCGTCCGGACGGTCGATTCCTCCGTGTCTGGCCTCGGCGGCTGCCCCTATGCGCCGGGCGCCGCGGGCAATCTGGCGACCGAAGACCTGATCTACATGCTCGACGGTCTCGGCATGGAAACCGGCGTCGACCTGGATGCCGTGGCGGCGGCAGGGGCGTTCATCACCGGCTGGCTGGGCCGCGCGCCGGCTTCGCGCGTCGCCCAGGCCTTTGCCGGCCGGAAGGCGGCCTGATGGGGGCCTGAAGGGGGCATGACGCTCCATCTGCTCAAGCTGAGCGTCGGGTCCGCCTCGGTCGAAACGATGGCCCGCTGGCAGGCCGGCCGCCTCGCCCGCACCGGCGCCCTGTTTCACGAAACCCGCCATTATCCGCGCCGGGCCGATGAAATCCTGGACGGCGGCTCGATCTACTGGGTCGTCAAGGGCTTCGTCCGCGTCCGCCAGCGGATCGTCCGGCTGGAACGGCGGGCCAGCGAAGAGCGCGGCCGCTTCTGCCGGATCCATCTCGACCCGGCGCTGGTGCGGACCGAGTTGCAGCCGCGCCGGCCGCACCAGGGCTGGCGCTATCTGGAAACCGCAGACGCTCCGCCCGATGCGCCCGAAGGCGCGGTTCCGGAAGAGCCCCCGCCCGAAATGGCGGCAGAACTGCGCAACCTGGGTTTGCTGTAGGCGGTCCGGCCGGCCCCTCCCGCCGCCGGGACGCTACCGGAACCGTTCTTCGGCGATCGAATCGGCGACCTCGCCGGTCGGCCGGCCTTCGGCGTCGGCGCGGGCGAAGATTTCCGTGAGCGTATCGTCGATCCGGTGCAACCGGGCCCGCGCCGCCTCAATATCGAAACCCAGCGCAAAGCGGGCGACGTCGATCAGGCCGCCGGCGTTGATGACATAGTCCGGCGCATAGAGGATGCCGGCCCGGCGCAGGGCGGCGCCGTGCCGGGCTGCGTCCAGCACATTGTTGGCCGAGCCGGCGACGATCGGGCATTTGAGGCGGGGCAGGGTGGCGTCGTTGACGACGGCGCCTAGGGCGCAGGGCGCGAACAGGTCGCAATCGAGCCCGAAAATCTCGTCCGGACCGACCGCGGTTGCGCCGAAGTCGCGTTCCGCGCGCTCCAGGGCGGCCCGGTCGATGTCCGTCACGGAGAGCCGCGCGCCGGCCTTGTGGAGATAGTCGCACAGGAAGCGCCCGACATGGCCGACGCCCTGGACGGCGACATGCAATCCGTCGAGCGTGTCCCGGCCCAGCTTGTGGCGCACGGCCGCGCGGATCCCGATGAAGACGCCGTGGGCCGTCGAGTTGGAGGGGTCGCCCGCCCCGCCGGTCACGCCGACGACATGGTCGGTCACGGTCCCGATCGTATCCATGTCGGCCACGGTCGTGCCGACGTCCTCGGCGGTGATGTAGCGCCGGTTGAGCCGGTCGACCGCCCGGCCGAACGCCTTCATCAGCGCTTCGGATTTGTCCTTCTTCGCATCGCCGACGATGACCGCCTTGCCGCCGCCCAGGTCGAGGCCGGCCATCGCCGCCTTGTAGGTCATGCCCCGCGACAGGCGAAGGGCGTCTCCGAGCGCCTCCGCCTCGCCGGCATAGGGCCACATCCGGCAGCCGCCGAGCGCCGGGCCGCGGTTGGTGTTGTGGATGGCGACGATGGCGCGCAGGCCGGTTGCGCCATCGTGGCAGAAGACGACCTGTTCGTGGCCGGCGAAATCGGGATGGCCGAACAGGACCGCCTGTCCGGCCGCCTGTCCGGCCGCCTGTCCGACCGCCTGTCCAACCGCCCATCCGGCTGCGCCGAATCCGTCCGGCGGCACGCTGCCCTGTGGCATTGCGGTTTCGGCCATGCTAGCCGCCTCTCCCGAAGGGGCAACGGGCCGGCTCCGTGCCGGATAAACCCTTATGCCGCGGTGCAAACGTCGATAAGCGGGAGATGGGGTTTTTGCTCGGCGGTGTCGACCAGATTCTCGTCATAGCGCTCATCGGGGGCGTCGCCGGCTGGCTTGCCGCGGCCGTGCTGCGTTTCCGGGTGAAGAGTATCCTCGGTACGGTGGTTGTCGGCGTGATCGGCTCTTTCGTCGGTATCGTGCTGTTCCGTCAGTTCGACATCCGGATCGAGGGCTACCAGATCGGCCCGCTGCCGGTCGGCCACCTGTTCGCGGCGTTTTTCGGCGCGGTCCTGCTGGTCCTGTTGCTGCGCCTGTTCCGCCGGCGGCGCTACTAGGCCAATATCGCGAACATCGGGGCCCGGGCGGGAGACTGGACGCCCGTTTTGCCGCGGCCTATCTACGAAGCGCAGTTCAGCAGCGGATCGAGCATGGGCAAATCCGTCACGCGGCAGGGTCGGGCGCTGTCCGGAACCGGGACCGCCGGCGAGGTCGACGCCTTCCTGCAGTCGATGGCCCGGACCCCGGCCGCCGGCGCCGGGCGCGGTCGGCTGATTTTCGCGATGGACGCCACGGCGAGCCGCGAACCGACCTGGGACATCGCCTGCGACATCCAGGCGGAAATGTTCGCCGCAACCGATACCCTGGGCGGCCTCGAAGTGCAGCTCGTCTTCTACCGCGGCATCGGCGAATGCCGGGCCACCGGCTGGCTGACATCGTCCGCCGACCTGATCGACCGCATGGTCAAGGTGCGCTGCCTGGGCGGGCGGACCCAGATCGGGCGGGTGTTCAAACATGCCATCAAGGAGTCCGGGAACCGGGCGGTCGGCGCGCTCGTGATCGTCGGCGACGCCTTCGAAGAGTCGATCGACCCGGTCTGCGAACTGGCCGGCCGGCTCGGGCTCATGGGCACAAAGGCGTTCCTGTTCCAGGAGGGCAACAATCCCGACGCGACGCTCGCCTTCCGGCAATTCGCACGGCTGACCGGCGGCGCCTGCTGCCGTTTCGACGCCGGCAGCGCGCAGCAGTTGCGCGAACTGCTGGCGGCCGTCGCCGTCTACGCCGCGGGCGGCCGGCCGGCGCTGGAAGACTATTCCGCCGGCCGCAGCGGGCCGGTTCTGCAGATCGCCCGTCAGATCGGCGGCGACGACCGCTAGATGGGCTGGTTCCTCCTCGGGGTCGCGCTGATCGCCGCGGCCATTCTGCTGTTGTTTTCGCTGCCCCAGGCGAGCGTCGGCCAGCTGGTCAGGCTGTTGCGCGGCATCGCGATCGCCTGCGCCGCGCTGTTCGGCCTGTTCGGCCTGTTCACCGGCAAGCTGCTGTGGGGCGTGCTCGGCCTCGGCGCCGCCCTGGTCATCTATCTGATGGGCGGCAGCATGCCGTGGAACTTCAAGAAGCCGGAGAAGGGCGTTTCCGAGGTCGAAACGCCGTGGCTCAAACTGCAGCTCGACCACTCGACGGGCGGCATCACCGGCGACGTGCTGGCCGGGCGGTACGCCGGCGCCAGGATCGAATCGCTGGACCGGGACGATCTGATGATCCTGCTGGCCGAGTGCGCCCGCGACGACGCCCAGTCGGCGCGCCTGATCGAAGCCTATCTCGACCGGATGTGGCCGGAATGGCGCAATATCAGCCGCGGCGGCCCCGGCGGCGCCGGCCCGATGGACCGGGTGGAGGCGCTGTCCGTTCTCGGCCTGGACGACAGCGCGACCGAGGAGGATATCCGGCGCGCCCACCGCGACCTGATGCGCAAGCACCACCCCGACCAGGGCGGATCCGACTGGCTGGCCGCCAAACTCAACGAGGCCAGGGAGGTTCTGCTCGGCGAATAGCCTGCCGGCAGACCGTGCGCCGGGCTGGAATTTCCCGGAATGCGGGGGCACATTTTGGCGCGTGGCCATGCCGGAAAATTCATGCTGCATAGGCCGCGCTCCCCCCGTTGGCCGGCCCGGCAGCCGCACCGCCCCCAACCTGCGACCGAAGCGATGGCGAGACCGATCCGCAAAGCCGTCTTTCCCGTCGCCGGCCTCGGAACGCGCTTCCTGCCGGCGACCAAGGCGGTGCCCAAGGAGATGCTGCCCGTCGTCGACCGGCCGCTGATCGACTATGCCGTCGCCGAGGCGGCAGAGGCCGGCGCGAGCCACATGATTTTCGTCACCGCCGAGGGCAGAACGGCGCTGGAGGATCATTTCGACCGCAACGCCGAACTCGAGGAGGCGCTCGAGGCGAAGGGCAAATCGGCCGAACTCGAACGCCTTGCCGCGATTGCGCCCGAAGGCGTGCGGTTGAGCACGGTTCGCCAGCCCGCGCCGCTGGGACTGGGTCACGCCGTCCGGTGCGCCCGGCATCTTGTCGGCGACGAACCGTTCGCCGTGATCCTGCCGGACGACCTGGTGATGGCGCAGACGCCGTGCCTTGCCCAGATGGCCGCGCGCTACGCCGGAGCCGGCGGCAACCTGCTGGCCGTGCAGGATGTGCCGCGCGCCCATACCGGCCGCTATGGCATTCTCGATGTCGGCGCCGACGAGGCGCGGCCCGGCGGTCTGGTCGAAGTGCGCGGCCTGGTCGAAAAGCCGGCGCCCGAGGCGGCGCCTTCGACCCTGTCGATCATCGGCCGCTACATTCTCCAGCCCGAAATTTTCCAAGTCCTGGAGAGCGGCGAGCCGGGCGCCGGCGGCGAAATCCAGCTGACCGACGCGATCGCCGCGCTGATCGGCCGGCAGCCGGTCAACGGCTTCCGGTTCGAGGGCCGGCGTTTCGATTGCGGCGACCGCCGGGGCTGGCTGAGCGCCAATGTCGCCTTCGCTCTCGACAGGCCGGATCTACCGGGAGTTCGCGAATCGCTGCGGGACCTGCTGGATCCCGCGGCCCGGCCGGAAAACACCGGAGGCGCAGAATGAAAATCGCCATGGTCGGAACCGGCTATGTCGGCCTCGTATCCGGCGCCGGTTTCTCGGAATTCGGCACGACGGTGGTGTGCGTCGACACGGACGCCGACAAGATCGCCATGCTGCGCAACGGCGAATTGCCGATCTACGAACCGGGCCTCGACGACCTGGTCGCGCGGAATGTCGAAGCCGGCCGCCTGCATTTCACCGTGTCGCTCGACGAGGCGATGGCCGGCGCCGAAGCGGTGTTCATCGCCGTCGGCACGCCCTCCCGGCGCGGCGACGGCCATGCCGATCTGAGTTTCGTCCACGCCGCCGCCCGGAACATTGCGGCGGAGATCCGGGACTATACCGTCGTCGTCACCAAATCGACCGTGCCGGTCGGCACCGGCCGGGACATCGAAGCGATTATCCGCGAGGCCAATCCCGACGCCGACTTCGACGTGGCGTCCAACCCGGAATTTCTGCGCGAAGGTTCGGCGATCGGCGATTTCATGCGGCCGGACCGGGTTGTGATCGGTACGGGCAGCCCGCGTGCGCGCAATGTCATGCGCAAGTTGTACCGCCCGCTCTATCTCATTGAAACGCCCATACTTTTTACCCGGCGCGAAACCTCGGAACTGATCAAATACGCCGCCAATGCGTTCCTCGCGACCAAGATCACCTTCATCAATGAGATTGCAGACCTTTGCGACCGGGTCGGCGCCGACGTTCATCAGGTTGCGCACGGCATCGGGCTGGACGGCCGGATCGGGCCGAAATTCCTCCATCCCGGCCCGGGCTACGGCGGTTCCTGCTTTCCCAAGGATTCGCTCGCGCTCGTCCGGACGGCCCGGGACAGCGGTGCGCCGTTGCGCATCGTCGAGACCGTTGCCGACATCAACGCGACCCGTAAACGCGCGATGGCGCAACGGGCGATTGACGCCTGCGGCGGCGATGTGGCGGGCCGGCGGATCGCGATTCTCGGCGTAACTTTCAAGCCCGGTACCGACGATATGCGGGAAAGCCCGAGCCTGGAAATCGTGCCGGCGTTGCAGGCCGCCGGGGCCGATGTCTGCGCCTACGATCCGAAAGGCATGGCGGAGGCCGCGCCGCTGCTGCCCGGCGTCCTCTGGTGCGACGACGCCTACGACGCCGTCCGGGGCGCCGACGCCGTCGTCATCCTCACGGAATGGAACCAGTTCCGGAACCTCGATCTGGACCGGGTGAAGGCGTCGATGAACGCGCCGGTCTTCATCGATTTCCGCAACATCTACAATCCGCGCGACATGGCCGAGGCCGGCTTCCGCTACACGTCGGTCGGCCGGCCGCTCGAGGCGCTGACCGGCTGAATGCCCGGGCCGGTCGCCTTCTTCTTCTACGGCACCTTGCGGGACGCCGGGGTCCGGCGGATCGTGCTCGGACCGGAGGCGCTGTCGCTGAACGCGGTACCGGCGACGCTGGAGGGATACCGCTGCGCGCCGGTCGAACGGGGGCGTTTTCCGGGCGTCGTGGCCGAGCGGGGCGCCGCGACGCCGGGCGTGCTGGTGCGCGGCGCTTCCCTCGATGCCGCCGCCCGGACCGGCTATTTCGAAAGCGAAGGCACCCTTTACGAAGTCGCGCGGAAACCGCTTGCCGTCGCCGGCGGCCGGGACGCCGAAGCCTGGGTCTACGTCGCCGCTGCAGCCCTGCCGGTCGAGGCGGGCGAATGGCGGTTCGAGGAATGGCGGCGGCGCTGGCGGCCGGCGATCCTGGGCGATGCAGGGGCGGCGATGGCGGGCGCGACTCCGGCGGAACTCAGCCGGTATCGCCGGGCATGGTCCGCCCGGCTCAGCCGCGTGCGGAAGTCCTGACCGCCATGCAGTCGAGGCTGCGCCGCTTCAGGATATGGCAGGCTTCGCGGGCTTCGCTGAAGGAAAGGCCGGTTATGCGGGCCCGGTAGATCGGCCGGCGCGACCGGTTCCGTTTCGCCAGGATGCGGTCGTTCGTGCCTTCGGCCAGCCGTTCGGGCAAGGCCTTGTGCGCCCGTTCGAGGCCGCGCCGGGCCCATTTGTAGCGGGCGAAGGCGCCGACCTGTATCGCATAGCGCGGTTTCGCCTTCTTCCCGCTTCGGCCGGCGACGGTCTTCGCGGCCGGCGCTTTGGCGGCCACCCCGATCGAGACCGGCATGCAGTCGATGCCGCGCCGCCGCACGGTTCCGCAGGCGCGCTGCGCCTGGCGAAGCCCGAGGCCCATGAGCCGGGCGAGGTAGATGGAACGCCGGTTCGTGCGCTTCCGGACGATCGTATGGCTCGCCCGGTGCCGGTAGCTTTTCGGCAAGGCGCGCATCGCCCGCCGGATCGCGGACCGGGCCTGGTGCCGCCGGTAGAAGGCGCCGACCTGGACGCCGTGGACGCGCCGCCGGTCAGTGTTCGAACGCGCCGCCGCCTGCCGGGCCGGCCGCCGGCCGGGCGCAATGCGCGGCGCAGCCACCGCCGACGAAGCGAGGGAAATGTCGATCCGCGGCTTGCCGGGACGCCTTCTCGGCACGGCGGCGACCTGTTTGCGTTTGCCGGTGCGGACGGCGGCCTTTGCGTGGGCGGTCTCGCTGCGGCGCGCCTTCGTTCCGGCTGGCTTGCCGCCGCCGCCGCCGTCGCGCGTCGCGATACGAACATAGCCGTGGGGCGTCTTGCGCAGATAGGCCGAACTGCGCGCCGTGCGCCATCCGTGCGTCAGCAGCCGGCCGGTTTTCCGGTAGCGGTGCCTCGACGTCCGTGCGCCCAGTACGACGGTAATCAGCTGGACGTCGCCCTTGCGCGCGCTGGTCACGAGATTGTAGCGCGCCCGGCGCGTATACCCGGTCTTCATGCCGTCGACCCGGGGATTCGACCGGAGCAGCCGGTTGGTATTGCGGAACGTGCGCCGGCCGAACCGGTAGAACCGGGTCGAGAAAACGTCTGAATACTGCGGAAAATGGTGGATCAGCGACCGGGCCAGGATCGCCATGTCCCTGGCTGTCGTCCGCTGGCCGCGGGCGGGCAGGCCGGAGGCCGTGCCGAAGACCGTACGGCGCATGCCGAGCTGGCGCGCGCGCTGCGTCATCAGCCGGGCGAAGCGGCGTTCGCTGCCGGCGATCTTTTCCGCCAGGGCTGCAGCGGCGTCGTTCGCCGACTTGATGGCGGTCCCGTAGACCAGATCGCGCACCCGGACGCGCTGGCCGGTGCGGAGGTAGAGCTTCGAGGGCTGGCGGGTCGCCGCGTAGCGGGAAATCCGCACCCTCGTGTTCCAGCCGAAACGCCCGCGCGAAATGGCCTCGAAGGTGAGGTAGAGCGTCATCAGCTTGCTGAGCGACGCCGGCGGATGGCGCGCGTCCGCATTGTGCGACTGGAGCACCAGGCCGCTCCGGGCGTCGATCGTGATCGACGACTTCGTGTACGCCCCGGCAGGGCCGGCCCCGGCCGCGGCAACGAGGCCGCCTGCCAGGAGAGCGGCCGCAGCGATACGTCCGGCCGGACGCATTCGCCCTTCGGCGCGCAATACCGATCCGCTGGCCGGTTTCCCGGCTGTCAGGCCCACGCCATTCATCACGGAGCTATCCCGGTCCCCAACCGAACTGTTTCAGCCTTCGAAACGCCCCCGCCGCGACGGACAGCGGTTCCGTACGGACATTCTTTCCGCACTCCGCATCGTTTCGCAGGCACAGGCGGTATTCTCCGCCCCGAACTGCCGGTCGTTGCCGGTCGTCCCCGCGTTCGGCTTGTTACGTCACCGGATAGAAATCCTAAGATAGACGAGCCGATGGCATATGTCAAAAAATACTTGTCGCGGATCGAATCGGGCTGGGCCGGGCCTGTCCGGGCCTCTCCGGGCGGCCCGGCGGCGCGGCCGGCGGATGCCGAATTTCGATCTTCACCGGAGACTTTGCTTTGCCCTATCATTCCCTACCTAAGGGTGGGCGACGCGCCGGTCCGCCGGCCGGCGCAGGAAGCCCGCGGACAGACGGGAACGAGGCGGAAAGAGCGGCCTGGAATGAGCGAGTTGCAATGAGCGATAGGGACCGCAACGGCGGCGACGGTCAGACGGGCGTCATCGTCCGGTCGAAAACCAGGACCAAGAAGCCGGCGCTCTACAAGGTGCTGATGCTGAACGACGACTACACGCCGATGGAGTTCGTCGTTCATGTGCTGGAGCGTTATTTCGGCAAGAGCCGCGAGGAGGCGACCCGCATCATGCTGCACGTCCACCAGCGCGGCGTCGGCGTGTGCGGCGTCTATACCTACGAGATCGCGGAAACCAAGGTGAACCAGACCATGGAACTGGCGCGCAAGCACCAGCATCCGCTGCAATGCACCCTGGAGAAGGAATAACCGGGGAAAAGGAATGATCGGGGAAAAGGAATAACCGGCTGAGGGGCGCCCGCCCCGCAGGCAAGACCCAAGGACAACACGGGCCCAGGCAACACCGGGACAAGCAGAAAGCCGCCGCAATGCTGTCAGCAAATCTCGAACGCAGTCTCCATCGTGCGCTGGCGCTCGCCAACGAGCGGAGCCACGAATTTGCGACGCTGGAGCATCTGCTGCTGTCCCTGGTCGAGGACCAGGACGCGCTTTCCGTCCTGCGCGCCTGCAACGTCGACGTCGACCGGCTGCGCGCCGAGGTTTCGGACTACATCGACACCGAACTGACCGGCCTGGCCACCGACCGGGACGAGGACGCCAAGCCGACGGCCGGCTTCCAGCGCGTCCTCCAGCGCGCCGCGATCCACGTCCAGTCCTCCGGGCGCGAGGAGGTCACCGGCGCCAACGTCATCGTCGCCATGTTCGCCGAGCGCGAGTCCCACGCGGTCTATTTCCTGCAGGAGCAGGACATGACGCGCTTCGACGCGGTCAACTACATCTCCCACGGTATCGCCAAGGTGCCGGGCGAGGACGGCGCGCGCACGCCCGAAGGCGCCGACGAGGACGCGAGCGGCGAATCGATCGTCAAGCAGGGCACGGAAGCGCTGGCCGCCTACTGCGTCGATCTCAACGCCAAGGCGGCGGACGGCCGGATCGACCCGCTGATCGGCCGGGAGGCCGAGGTCGAGCGCACCGTCCAGATCCTGTGCCGGCGGACCAAGAACAACCCGCTCTATGTCGGCGATCCCGGCGTCGGCAAGACGGCGATCGCCGAAGGCCTGGCGCGCCGGATCGTCAACGGCGAAGTGCCGGAGGTGCTGGGCGAATCGACGATCTACGCCCTCGACATGGGCGCGCTGCTCGCCGGCACCCGCTATCGCGGCGATTTCGAGGAGCGGCTCAAGGCGGTGCTGAAGGAACTGGAGAACACGCCCGGCGCGGTCCTGTTCATCGACGAAATCCACACGGTGATCGGCGCCGGCGCGACCAGCGGCGGCTCGATGGACGCGTCCAACCTGCTCAAGCCGGCCTTGCAGAGCGGCGCGCTGCGCTGCATCGGCTCGACGACCTACAAGGAATTCCGCAACTATTTCGAGAAGGACCGGGCGCTGGTCCGCCGCTTCCAGAAGATCGACATCCACGAGCCGTCGCTCAAGGATTCGGTCAAGATCCTGCGCGGCCTCAAACCCTATTACGAAGAGCATCACGGCGTGCGCTACACGAGCGACGCGCTGACCGCCGCGGTCGACCTGTCGGCCCGCTACATCCACGACCGCAAGCTGCCCGACAAGGCGATCGACGTGATCGACGAGGTCGGCGCGGCCCAGAACCTGGTGGCGCCGTCGAAGCGCAGGAAATCCATCGCGGTGCGCGACATCGAGGATGTCGTCGCCAAGATCGCGCGCATTCCGCCCAAGAACGTCTCGCGCGACGACAAGGAGACGCTGCGCAACCTGGAGCGCGACCTCAAGCGCATGGTCTTCGGCCAGGACAAGGCGATCGACGCGCTGGTCGCCGCGATCAAGCTGGCGCGCGCCGGCCTGCGCGAGCCGGAGAAGCCGATCGGCAACTACCTGTTCTCCGGCCCGACCGGCGTGGGCAAGACCGAGGTCGCCCGCCAGCTCGCCATGACGCTGGGCGTCGAACTGGTCCGCTTCGACATGTCGGAATATATGGAGCGCCACAGCGTCTCGCGCCTGATCGGCGCGCCGCCCGGCTATGTCGGCTTCGACCAGGGCGGCCTGATGACCGACGCCATCGACCAGAATCCCTATGCGGTGATGCTGCTGGACGAGATCGAGAAGGCGCATCCCGACCTGTTCAACGTGCTGCTCCAGATCATGGATCACGGCAAGCTGACCGACCATAACGGCAAGCAGATCGATTTCCGCAACGTCATCCTGATCATGACGACCAACGCCGGCGCCGCGGACCTGGCGAAGACGGCGATCGGCTTCGGCCGGACGGTCCGCGAAGGCGACGACAAGGAAGCCATCGACCGCATGTTCTCGCCGGAATTCCGCAACCGGCTCGACGCGACCATCGGCTTCGCCAGCCTGCCGCCGGAGATCGTCCGCCGGGTCGTCGACAAGTTCGTCATGCAGCTCGAGGAGCAGCTCGCCGACCGGGGCGTGACCATCGAACTGGACGACCCGGCGCGAAGCTGGCTGGCCGAGAAGGGCTACGATCCGAAGATGGGCGCCCGGCCGCTGGCGCGCCAGATCCAGGAGCATCTCAAGAAACCGCTGTCCGAGGAACTGCTGTTCGGCGAACTCGTCAAGGGCGGCTCGGTGCTGGTCTCGCTCAAGGACGGCAAGCTCGATTTCAAGGCCCTCAAGAGCCCGGCCGCGCGCAAGAAGGGCGCCGGCCGGAAGGCGTCCGCCAGGGCGGAGGGCGCAGCGGACGAACCGGCGGTCGAACCCGAAGACGCCTGATCCGCCTTTCACCCCGCCCTTCGATACGCCCCGGCCTTGGCGGCCGGGGCTACTCAGGATGAGGAGGAGTGGGGTGTTGAGGTTCGTGAACTCCCAACAAACCCCTCATCCCGAGTAGGCGCGTCAGCGCCGTATCGAGGGGCGCCGTTCTTTACCCGCCGCCCGTCTGCCGGTAGGGCGAGTGGCGGGACATGATCCGCATCTCGTGCAGGATCGCTGCGCTTTCGCGCTCCAGGAAATCCTCGACGGCGTTGCGGAAGCCCTTGTCGGCGATCCAGTGGGCGCTCCAGGTCTCGACCGGCAGGTAGCCGCGCTGGACCTTGTGCGGCCCCTGGGTGCCGGCCTCGACCCGGCCCAGGCCGCGCTCGATGGCGAAGTCGATGGCCCGGTAGTAGCAGGTCTCGAAATGGAGGAACTTCACGTCCGCCGCGCAGCCCCAGTTGCGGCCGTAGAGCGCGTCGGCGCCGATGAAGTTGAGCGCCCCGGCGACCGGCGCGCCGTCCGCCGTCGCCCAGATCAGCGCCACCCTGTCCGCCATCCGCTCGTGCAGCATCCGGAAGAAGGCGCGGGTGAGATAGGGGTAGCCCCATTTGCGGTCGTAGGTGTCGGTGTAGAAGCGGTGGAAGACGTCCCAGTGCTCGCCGCGCAGGTCGCCGCCGGTCAGCGCCCGGACCTCGACGCCGGCCGCGGCGACGGCGGCGCGCTCCTTGCGGATCGCCTTGCGCTTGCGCGAGGCCAGCGCGCCGAGAAAGTCGTCGAAGCTCTCGTAGCCCCGGTTGTGCCAGTGATACTGGAACGCCCGGCGGCGCAGCAGGCCGAGGTCTTCGGCCAGCGCGGCCTCCGGCTCCGTCGGGAAGGTGATGTGCAGGTTGGTCACGCCGATGCGCCCGGCGATGCGCACCAGCGCGCCGGCCAGGGTGCGCTGCAGGTCCGCCCGGCGCGGCCCCGGCGGCGCCAGCAGGCGCGGCCCGGTCACCGGCGTGAAGGGCACGGCAACGATCAGCTTGGGATAATAGCGCCCGCCGGCGCGCTCGTAGGCATCGGCCCAGCCCCAGTCGAAGACGTATTCGCCCTGGGAGTGGTTTTTCAGATACATCGGCGCGACGCCGAGCACCGCCCCGGCCCGGTCCTCCAGAACGGCGTGCTGCGGCAGCCAGCCGGCCTCCGCCCCGACCGAGCCGCTTTCCTCCAGCGCGTTGAGGAATTCCCACGAGACGAACGGGTTGTCCGCCCCGGCGCAGCGGTCCCACACCGCCCGGTCGATCCGCGCGACCGCATCGACGGTGCGGACGGCGAAGGTTTCGGCGCCGTCAGGCACGCCCGGACTGCCGGACCCGCGACTGCCTGCCCCGCAGGGCGGCGGCTTCGCCGGTTCGTCGCGCCGTGCCGGAATCCGCCATGTGCTGCCTCGCGCTTGCCGCCGCCGCGGCGGCGACCGGGGCCGCGGCAGTACAGTCTACGGATAATCTGGCTACGGATAATAGCGCCGTAATTCCCGCACGTCGTCCGGAATACGGGCGCGGACGACCCGGGCCTCGGCCTTGGCCGCTTCCTTCGGGCCGACGATGACGCCGGCATCGAGCTCGAACGAGCCGCGTGCGCCCAGGCTCGGCAGATGCAGCCGGTTCCAGATCGGCCGGTTGCCGACGCTGCCGCTGAGGCTGACCGTTATGCCGGTAAGGCGGTAGCCGGTCCGGTTCGATACGCGCACAAGGAGCCGCCGGAACCGGAACACCGGCCGCGCCGTGACGTAGCGGCCGGGGTTTTCCGCGATGTCCAGCACGGCGTAGCGCGCCCGCGCCGCCTCGCCGACATCGCCCCTGGCGTTGGCCGCGGCGGCGAACAGGGTCTTGGCGCGGCTGCTGTCGCCCTGGGCGATGGCGATGCTGCCCAGGGAGTAGCCGGCCAGCGACGTCGGCAGAAGATTGTAGCTGCGCGAGAGGTCGGCGCGCGCCGACCCCCGCCGGCCCAGCGCGGAACGGGCCAGGCCGCGCCCGAGATAGTGCTCGTAGAACTCCGAATCGCGCCGGATCGCGTTGTCGTAGGCCGCGACCGCCGCCTCGTAGCGGCCCATGCGGGCGAGGATCTGGCCTTTGAGGCCGCGGAACTGCGCCTCCTGCGGCACGCGGGCGATCGCCGTCTCGATCAGGGGCAGCGCGCGCGCCGGCGCCGCCGCCATGACCCGGCGCGCCCTGTCCGCCGTCGCATAGGCCTTGCGGCGCGCGCGCAGCCAGGCCAGCGCCCGGTCGTAGCGCTTGCGGCCGAAATCGCCGCCCGGCGGATATTTCCCGAGCGCCTTGCGGTTGTTCTTCACCCGCTCCTTCGACGGCGGATGGGTCGCGAACAGGCCGGTCAGCCAGTCCTGCCGCCGCCCCTTGCTGAGCGCCAAGAACTTCTGCTGGAGGGTGACCGCCGCGCGCGTGTCGTAGCCCGCCTTGTGCATGTATTTCATGCCGTAGAAATCGGCCTCGCGCTCGGCACCCCGGCTGTAGCTCCGGTTGACGAGCTGGAAGGCGAGGCCGGTGCCGCCGAGGATGTAGTTGATATTGCGCGAATCGCGGCCGGCCAGCGCGATGGCGATCTGCGCGGCGCCGAACAGCAGGTTGCGGGTCAGCGCCTGTCCGCCGTGGCGCGCGGCGGCGTGGACGACCTCGTGGGACAGCACGGCGGCGAGCTCGGCCTCGTTCTCCATTTCGAGCAGCAGGCCGCGGTTGATGCCGATCTTGCCGCCGGGCAGGGCCCAGGCGTTCGGCACGCCGTTGTTGATGACGACGAACTCGTAGGGCAGCTTCGTGCGGTCGCTCTCCTTCGCGACGCGCCGGCCGACCTGCCGGACATAGGCGGCAAGCCGCGGATCGGTCTTGAAGCGCCCGCCCTGGGCCTGCAGCAGCGGCCGGTAATGCTGCTTGCCGAGGTCGATCTCGTCCCGCGTCGAATAGGGCGCGAACTCCTTCTTGCCGGTGACGGGATTCTTCGAGCAGCCGGCGAGCAGGGCGCCCGCAAGGAGTAGAGCGGGGAGGAGCGCGAGGGGGAGGGCGGGCTTTACCCGCGGGATGAGCGTCATCGTTCCGTCCCGATGAAAGTCCCGATGAAAGTCCGAGCCCAGGGGCCACTCCTTGGATGTGTCATGAAATGTCATGAACGTCATAGAGCTTCGGACGTGCACTGAACGCAACACCACAATGTCTCGCCGGACTTGATCCGGCGTCCAGAGCCGACCCGAACGATCTTCGCGGTTGGTTCTGGACCCCGATGGGGACCGTCGCTCCGCTCCGTCCGGGGTGACAGGAGAGGCGGTGCGATGTGTCATGATATGTCAGGATTTGTCATGTCCACTGCAGCGAGCCGCACCCCCTCCCGTCATTTCGACCGAAGCGGCGTCAGCCGCGTAGCGGAGAAATCCGGCTGGCGACGGAGGCCGGCCGGAGGCACAGCCCTGTGGCGTCGATAGAGCGCTGATCGGGTTTCTCCACTCCGCCCCGGCCGGGGGCCGGGGCTCCGGTCGAAATGACGGGGAGGCGAGGCCGTGCAATGTGTCATGAAATGTCATGATCCGCCGCCATGGCCGTTCCGTCCGCTGTCCCGCGCCGCCCCGGTTCCGCCCGTCCGGCCGCCGCCGGGAATCCGGCATTGTTCATATATTGTTCCTTTCATGGGATGTCAAGGGAAAATTCCGGGCGGGGGCCGGGTCCGGCGGATCTCCGGGAAGCGCCGCCGCAGCGACGCGCGCGGCGCTCGACAGGCCGGCCGGGACGGTAAACCGGCCGCGCGGCCGGCCATACTGTTGGTCGTGGGGGACCGGTCGCGTACCATGCCGTTCTGTGGGCACGGATGAAACGGACGGAGATGGTCACGGTCCCGAACCCCTATCCGCAGGAGACGTGGGAAGAGATTACGGACTTCGCCTACCTGACGCGGTTTGTGGTCAAGCGCGAAGTCCGGGACCTGCTCGACCGGCCGGCCCCCGGCCGCGACGGCGAGTATACCGTCGCCGAGCCCTACAGGGTCGGCTTCCGGCTCGACCGCGGGGCGCAGCGGATCGTCGAGGTGCCGGCGGGCTTTCGCACCGATCTGGTCTCGGCGCCGGGAATCGCGGCCCTGTTCGGCGTCCGCCGGGTCGGGCCCTATCTCGAAGGCGCCGTCCTGCACGATTTTCTCTACATCGCCTGGCAGCATCTCGAAGACGAAGCGGGCCGGGCGCCGCGGCGGGAGGACCGGCGCTTCGCCGACGCCATGTACCGCGCCGCGATGACCGCCGCACGCGTCCCCGCCGCAAAGGTCGCGGCGATCCACGCCGCGGTCAGGGTCTTCGGCTGGCCGGTCTACCGGGCGGCGAACGCCGGCACGTTCGCGGAAAGCGTCTGAGGACGGCGCCTGGGGACGCGCATGAAGTGGACACGGATGGATGATCCAGGCTACATTGTAGCTCAAACAAGGAGCATCGGACCATGAGCACCGTCGTCCGCGCCCGCATCGACGAGAAGGTCAAGGAAGAGGCGACCGCCGTGCTGGGGGCGATCGGCCTCACCGCGTCCGACGCTTTCCGCCTGATGATGGTCCGAATCGCTACCGAGAAGCGGTTGCCCTTCGACCCCCTGGTGCCCAACGAAGAGACGATCGAAGCCATGAAGGCGGCCCGGCGCGGCGAGCTGGCCGCCGTCGGCGGCGTCGACGGCTTGATGGCCGACCTCAATGCGGACGATTAGACGGACCGCGGCCTTCAAACGGGATTACAGGCGGGAGAAGAAAGGCAGATTTCTCCAGACGGTCACACGGGCGACCCGTTAGCTAACACACCAGATTTGGGGCCGCACGTTGCGGGTTCGTCTTGAAGCGCCTGCATTGGGCCTGCTGCAGGGGCCGGTAGTGCTGCTTGCCGAGATTGATCTCATCCCAAGTCGAATGGGGCGCAAACTCCTTCTTGCCGGTGACCAGATCTTTCGAGCAACCGGCGAGGAGGGCGGCAGCGAGGAGGAGGGCAAAAAAGAGGAAATAATGACATACGTCTTAGCATAGCAACTCCATTTTAGTCCAAGCAAGATAATTACTAGATATCTCCGAATACACTACACAAGTCCAAAAGCAGAAAGCAAAAATATCTTAGAATATTTGGTTTTTTTCTCGAATACTATCGTAGATTCCAACATAAATTAGATCATCGTTCAATTTTACACTAACTGTATAATCAAACAACTCGCGATCCAACTTTAGGATTTTTGGTCGAGTATCGACAAAAAAACTTTGTTCAACAAATGATAAATTACTGTCATCTGAAGTCCATTCTACGCGAAGAATAAACGGCCCCCTCATATCCGAAGATATGTTCGAGTAAAAGACAAAGCGAGATTCAGTACTCGACAAATGCGTGTGTTGAATAAATGTACCCATCTTGAAGAATAATAAACGTCGTCCCTCGTCAACATGAATTCGCGGCAACCAAACTGATTTAGCGCGAGGAGAAAGTAGGCAAATTAAAGTATCTCGCTCGGCCGCTGACCGGCACACAATGTGTTTAAGATAGTGTAGCGACAATTCATCTCTGACGAGTACCTCACTGTGTCTTGCATATAATATTGAAGAACGCTCATCCGACTGGCCCAACAACCCAACTCCACGATCATGATACACGTCACTAAATTCGATTGATTTCAAAAATTTTGCAGACTTTCCAACCTGTGTAGTCGATGTTAGCCGTCCACGAGAAAATCGAACGTTGTCGTCAGCCAGAAGCATTACTGAAAACAAAAAATAGACCGGTACCGGCATATGTGCATTGTTCCAAATTTTGCTTGCGGGCCGAACCCCTTCATTTCTATATTGTGTCGGTGTGCGTGGTCTAAAATATAACCTTACATACCTTCGGTGTGAAGCTGTGAGTTGATGGATATGATGAGGACTAGCCGCATCTTTAACAATCAATGCCTGTTCTTCAGCCCGAGAGCGAGAAAGCAGTGTACCGCTATTAAGAATTGCGGCGGCATTCTCCACATGATCTGATCGAAAAATCCAATTAGGCCACCATTTGCGATTGCCATCTAACCGCAATTTGGATGCAAGCTCACCCATGTGCAGCAAAATTTCTTCAGCGTCATCTTTAACTTTGTTTACCATAATTCTCAAATAGATCTCTATTGTAAGGCTTTTCCTCAATTGGTGGTGGGATAACCTGAAGCCCAGACGCAGGATTAGATACCAGCCCTTTCGGAGAGCTAGAGACCGAAATGTGCTGCACATAAGGTAGCTTTTCAAATATTGGCAGCAAATACGAATTCTGCCGATGTTCCGGCGCAATACTACTATACGTAAATCCATAATCGCGAAGTTGTTTCCAAAACTCCAAAAGCCGGTCTATTTCGATTTTGTGTGTTTTACTCGATGAATTAATAGTGATGCTTGGTGGGGCGTCAATAGCAAGAGCAGTAAAACGATTGCCTTTTCCTGGTGTTTCAAATTCTTTTATAGAATTGACCACGTGTAGAATATCGTTCCATACTTCGTCGAATGGAAGAGCAGAAGGCTCTGATCTAAGCCATTCAATGGTGCGTTCAATATCTTTATGTTCAGGTGTAAGATTCGATTGCTGATCAATGTATACAAAAATGGGTATAGACAATTTGCCGAGAAATTCCTCCATCAATGGTTTAACCTGTAATTCATAATCTAGCTCGCCATTTCCACAACCGAGTGCAGGGAATGCGATGGATGTAATTCCCATTTCACTGTAGGCATCAGTAAATTTTCCAAGTCCAGCAGCAATATATTCCACTTTAGATGGATTTCTCCAATGTCTCTTAGTCGGAAAATTTAATATCCATTTATGCGGTGTCTTGAAAAGTAAAAGCTGTCCAATGTCAAACATCCCCCGTTCACAGCGATCCCGATAAATTTTGAACATTTCGGGATACGCGCGCTTAAAGTTTAGAGCAATGCCTTTTCCCATTACTCCTTTGGTATTTACAGTGTTTACAAGTACTTTTGCTGGAGACGAAAACAAGTCTCCAGCAACATATGTTATCATTTAAACCTCCTAGTGTATACTGAGTCGAGCATTACTGTGCACAACGCGGTATGTTTGGTCTTGGCTGGAGGTAAAGGCGGTACTGTATCTTCGCTACCATGTGAGGTGTATGGTCGATGGCTGTATACGATCACAGTCAAGAAGTTACACCAAATCTGTGTCGTGGGGAACTCAAGAGTGTGTGGTGGCTCATGCTGCATTCGCATTTTCCCCTCACCCCACCTCGAACACCGCGTCGATCTCCACCGCCACGTCGAACGGCAGCGACGGGGCGCTGACGGCGAAGCGGGCGTGCTTGCCGCGGTCGCCGAAGACTTCGACGATCAGGTTGCTGGCGCCATTGACGACCTTGGGCTGGTCGGTGAAGTCCGGCGTCGAGTTGACGAAGCCGCCGAGCTTGACGCAGCGCGTCACGCGGTCGAGGTCGCCGCCGCAGGCCGCCTTGAGCTGGGCGAGGATGTTGATCGCCACGATGCGCGCGCAGGCCTGGCCGTCCTCGACCGTGAACGCGCCGCCCAGCTTGCCGACATGGCTCAGCTTGCCGTCCTGGAACGGCACCTGCCCGGCGATGAATACCAGGTTGCCGGTCACGACCCAGGGGACGTAGTTGGCCGCCGGCAGCGGGGCTTCGGGGATCTCGATGCCGAGTTCGGCGAGGCGGGCGTCGATGGCGCCGGTCATGGCGGGCTTCCTTTACAATACGGGTCGGTGAACGGGTCGGTTTCGGGCCGTTGAGTAGCGGCGCAGCGCGGCGCGGGCAAGACTGGACGCCTGCGGCGGGACGCGGCATTGTCGCGCCATGCTGACCGCGGAACAGAACGCGTTGCTGACCCGGACCGGCGCCGGCACGCCCGGCGGCGCGCTGATGCGGCGCTACTGGCAGCCTGCGGCGCTTTCCGAGGAGCTTGACGGGCCGCGCCCGGTCAAGGCCGTGCGGCTGCTCGGGCAGGACCTGGTGCTGTTCCGCGACGAGGCCGGGCGGCTCGGCCTGGTCGACCGGCATTGCTGCCATCGCGGCGCCGACCTCGCCTTCGGCCGGCTGGAGAACGGCGGCCTGCGCTGCCCGTTCCACGGCTGGCTCTACGACGTGACCGGCGCCTGCCTGGAGCAGCCGGCCGAGCCTGAAGGCTCCGACCTGCACCGGCGGGTGCGCCAGCCGGCGTATCCGTGCGTCGAATGCAACGGCATGATCTTCGCCTGGCTGGGCGAGGACCCGGAAGAAAGCGGCCCGCCCCCGCTGCCGGACCTCGACTGCTTCGCCGCGCCGGACGCCTACAGCTTCGCCTGGAAGGGCTGGTGGGAATGCAACTGGCTGCAGGCGCTGGAGGTTGGCGTCGACCCGGCCCACGCCTCCTTCCTGCACCGCTTCTTCGAGGATGAGGGCGACCGTTATGGCCAGCAGTTCCGCGACCGCACCGGCGACCTCGCCCAGACCGCGGTGTTCCGGGAATACGACCGGCCGGAAATCCATGTCGAGACAACAGGTTACGGGCTGAGGCTCACAACCCTGCGCGATCTCGGCGACGGCCGCCGCCACGTCCGCGTCACCAACCAGGTCTTCCCCCACGGCATCGTGATTCCGATCTCGGCGACCATGAACATCACGCAATGGCACGTCCCGATCGACGACGAAAATTGCTTCTGGTACACGCTCTTCACCGACTATGCCGCCCCGGTCGACAAGGCGCGGATGCGCGCCGACCGGATCGGCAGCTGCACCCTGCCGGACTACCGCTCGATCCATAGCCGGGCCGATAACTGGGGCTACGACCCGGCCGAGCAGCGGCTGCGCACCTATACCGGCATGGGCGAGGACATCAATTTCCACGACCAGTGGGCGGTCGAATCGCCCGGCCCGGTCCACGACCGGACGAAGGAAAATCTCGGCACCACCGACGCCGGCATCATGGCCTATCGCCGGCTGCTGCGCCGGGCGCTCAAGGCGGCGGAGGAGGGCGGGCCGGTGCCGTTCGAGCGCGGCACGGCGGACGATGCGCCGCTCGCCATCGACACCATCGGCCCGGCCGCGGAATGGCGCACCGTGTGGCGCGCCGACGAGGCGGCAAGGCGCGCCCGCTCTCCCTGGGCCGGCGCGGCTGCGGACAGCGCGGTAACGGGCGAGGCCGCCGAATGAATGGGACTTATCCGGAAAGGTTGGCGCCGACGGGAGAAAGACCGTGAGTCGGTTCCGACGGACAAAGCAGCAGTCCCCCCCTCCCCTTGGGGGAGGACTCCCCACCATTTGTAAAGAGGGTTCTGGCACGCGCGAGTATGCGTGCCGGGCACCTTGCGTGGCTCGTGCGTCACGCTGCATGGGCTTGTCTCGCGCGGGCGGGATTGAAGACGGTCTG
>JAJEGH010000035.1 GCA_022819985.1 Alphaproteobacteria bacterium
TGTTCTTGCGGTCGAAGGAGTACTTCGAGGAAGTCGACAAGGCGTATGGCGTGTCGCGCTCGATGCACTCGACTGACGGTGCCGATCACTTTCGCTTTCGCAAGTCGTTGCATACTGCCTACTCTCAGAAGACTTTGACCAAGCGTCTGGACGAGGTCTATGACCTGTCCCGCGCGCACATGGCGGGTTGGGACGTCGGCACGACGATGCCGGTGCAGGTGATGCTGCGACCGTTTGTGAACGCGCAGTCATCGCCGCTCCTGGCCAGCATTGACACCCAAGCCGAGATCGTCGCCGCGCTCGAATACAAGGTACGGGTGCTCAATGTCGGCATCGTCAAGATATTGCCGCGTTTCATGCTCAAGACCCCGGGGATGCGCCGCCGGGCGAAGGCCACGCAACGGATCATAGACCGTATGCAAAGGACGCATACGGCCGCGCAGCGGGCTGGGAAGCATGAGGACGTGGTGGACGCGTATCTGGCCCTGCACGCGTCCGATCCCCAATTCCTGCCCGAATCGGACCTGTCGCTGCCGCTGGGGGCGATCTTGATGACCGCCATGTACATGGGCGATCAGATTGGCTTCGCCCTTTACTGGTTGCTGCAGAATCCCGAGTTGTACGAGCGAGTCACGGCTGAAGCGGACGCGTTGTGGGCCGAGGGCGATCCTAGCGCGGATGACTTGAGTCGAGACCGGATCGACGTGACCCACCGGGTGCTGATGGAGACTCTGCGCATGTCGCCGATCGTGCCCATGTCGATGCGCACGGTGATGAACACCTGCGTGGTGGAGGGTTACGAATTACCGGTCGGGGCGAAGCTCGTGATTGCGCAGACGGCCACGCATTACTCAGAAGAGGCGTTTCCCGATCCGTGGAAGTTCGACATCGACCGCTATGTGCCCCCGCGAAACGAGCACATGGGCAGAGGCTACGCGCCCTTCGGGCTGGGCACGCACTCATGTCTCGGGAGCCGCTGGGCCGAGTTGCACATAGCGATCAATCTGCTGATGCTCGCGCATTACTTCAAGATCGAGCTGACCCGCCCCTACGAGCGATTGCCGATGGATCCGCTGCCCTCACAGTCGCCCAGCAACAAGCTTAAGTTCAGGCTCGCCGAACAACGGCACGAAATTCGAGTCTGAGTTCGCTGCGCCTGCTCCTCCGGCGCCCGGTCTTCGACATGCCGGCGCCCCTGCCGCGCCGCGGAGACCGCCCCTCCGACGAAGGCCAGACCGGCTATCGGCCTGCCCGGCCGGCGCGGGCCGCCCAGTAGTCCCAGGCGCGTTTGAGCGGGTTGGCGCCGGTGTTGGTCGCCCAGGACAGCGCCATCTCGCCCTCCGAGAGGAAGCGGATATCGCCGAGCGGCCGGGAGGCGAGGACAAGCGCGGCGTTGGTCTCCAGATAAATCGCCTTCATCACCGTGTCGCGCAGGCCGGCGCCGGTCACGACGCAGCCGTGGCCGCGCATCAGGGCGACGCTGTGGCCGGCGAGGGTCCGCGCCAGGTCTTCGCCCTGCGCCATGGTCGTAACCAGCATGCTGGTGTCGCCGAAACGCTCGGCGATATCCCAGACCGGGACGGTATCGCCGATGCCGGAGGCCATGTGGAAGACCGGCTTCAGCGGCGCGCCGGTCACGCCGAAGGGGATCACCGAAAGGCTGTGATTGTGGACGATGCAGCCGACATCGGGCCGCGCGGCATAGATCGCGCCGTGGATCGGCCGTTCGAGATAGAGCGCGCGGGTCTCGCCCGCCGACCCGCCGGCCGGCGCGCCGTCCAGGCCGAGCGTCGCGATGTCCGCCTCGTCCACCAGCTCCGGGCTGCGCGAGACCGAGATAAGGTAGCGGCCGGCGTCGTCCGGATCGCGCAGGCTGACATGGCCGAAGCCGTCGACCACCCCTTCATGCGCCAGAATCCGGTTGGCCGTCACCAGATCGGCAATCAGCGCTTCCCTGTCGGTCATCGGATTTCCTCGCCATCGCCGCTGGCCCGTTCGGGCGCACGCAGCATAGCGCGGTCATCCCGCCGCTTGACAGGCCCCGGTCGGTCGCTACTTGTCCGCTACTTGTCCGCTGGGGGCCACCGTTAATTCTCGGCCGCCGGGCCTGCCGGTAATTCCCAGACAGAGTCGACCACGCCGGGCGCTTTCGATGCATCCCTTCCGCACGCATACCTGCGGCGCGCTGCGCGCCGACGACACGGGGGGCACGGTCCGCCTCTCCGGCTGGGTCCACCGCAAGCGCGACCACGGCAACCTGCTGTTCCTCGACCTGCGCGACCATTACGGCGTGACCCAGTGCGTCGCCGAGACCGGCGACCCGGCCTTTGCCGTCATGGACGAGGTCAAGCTGGAGAGCGTGTTGACCGTGACCGGGCCGGTCGTCGAGCGTTCCGAGGACACGGTCAATCCGAACCTGCCGACCGGCCATGTCGAGGTGAAGGTCGCCGAGGCCCGTGTCGAATCCGCCGCCGCGCCGCTGCCGCTCCAGGTCAACAGCGACACCGACTATGGCGAAGAGGTCCGGCTGCGTCACCGCTATCTCGACCTGCGGCGCGAGAAGATGCAGCGCAACGTTGCTCTCCGCTCGGACGTCATCGCCTCGATCCGGCGGCGCATGATCGACCAGGGCTTCCGCGAATTCCAGACGCCGATCCTGACCGCCGGCTCGCCGGAGGGCGCGCGCGACTATCTGGTGCCGTCGCGCCTGCATCCCGGCCGCTTCTACGCCCTGCCCCAAGCGCCGCAGATGTTCAAGCAGCTGCTGATGATCGCGGGCTTCGACAGATATTTCCAGATCGCGCCCTGCTTTCGCGACGAGGACGCCCGCGCCGACCGCTCGCCGGGCGAGTTCTACCAGCTCGATTTCGAGATGAGCTTCGTCACCCAGGAGGACGTGTTCGCCGCTCTGGAGCCGGTGCTGCACGGCGTGTTCGAGGAATTCGGCGGCGGCCGGGCAGTCACCGCGCCGCCCTTCCCGCGCATCCCGTTCGACGAAGCGATGCTGAAATACGGCAGCGACAAGCCGGACCTGCGCAACCCGATCGAAATCGCCGACGTGACCGATGCTTTCCGCGGTTCGGGCTTCAAGATTTTCGCCCGGCTGGTCGAGCAGAGCGCGGTCGTGCGCGCGATCCCGGGGCCGGGCGCCGGCAGCCGCGCCTTCTGCGACCGCATGAACGGCTGGGCGCAGGACCAGGGCAAGCCCGGACTGGGCTACATCTTCTGGCGCGACGGCGCGGGCGCCGGGCCGATCGCCAACAATCTGGGGGCCGAGCGGGTCGCCCAGATCGCGGGCGCCATCGGGGCGGGCGACGGCGACGCCGTTTTCTTCGTCTGCGACAAGCCGAAGGCCGCGGCGGAGTTCGCCGGCATCGTGCGCACCAAGGTCGGCGAGGAGCGCGGCCTGATCGCGGACGACCGGTTCGACTTCTGCTGGATCGTCGACTTCCCGATGTACGAGATCGACGAGGCGACCGGCCGGCTGGACTTCAGCCACAACCCCTTCTCCATGCCCCAGGGCGGGCTGGAGGCGCTGGAGCGGGACGATCCGCTGGCGATAAAGGCATTCCAGTACGACATCGTGTGCAACGGCGTCGAACTGTCTTCCGGCGCGATCCGGAACCACCGGCCGGAGATCATGGTCAAGGCGTTCGAGATCGCCGGCTATTCCGCCGAAGACCTGGAAGAACATTTCTCCGGCATGCTGAACGCGCTGAAATTCGGCGCGCCGCCCCACGGCGGCTCGGCGCCCGGCATCGACCGGATCGTCATGCTGCTGGCCGACGAGCCCAACATCCGGGAGGTCATCGCCTTCCCGATGAACCAGCAGGCCGAGGATCTGACGATGGGCGCACCCGCGGACGTGCCGGCAGACCGGCTGCGCGAACTGCATATCCGGCTGCAACTGCCGGCGAAGGCGAAGCCGGAATAAGGCGCCCCGCCTCCGCCGTCTCCGGCGATATCGGACTTGCCCGGTCCATTGCGCGGCGTATCCTGCGCAAACGGAATCCGGCTGCGAAGCGGTGCTTCGAAACGGCGCCGGAAACTCCGACGGGGCGCGCCATGCAGCGGGACTGCCTGAAGGGATACGCAGCGGCCGGCCTGGGCGCACTCTGCCTGGGTGCGGCAGGCCTGCTTCCGGTCCCGGGTGCGGCGATGGCCGACGGCCTGGAAACCTTCGCCGCCCGGCAGGCGCCGCACAAGGCGATATATACGCTGGCGGCCGAGCGGCTGGGAGCCACTGCCAATCTCGCCCATGTCGACGGCGCCATCTATTACGAAGTCCGCGAAACCTGCGATGCCTGGCGGATCCGCCAGCGCTTCCGGCTCCGCGTTGTCCGGAACGAGCGAGAATCCGAAGAAACCGAAACGGACTCCGTACTGGTCGAGGCGCGGAACGGCCGGCGGCTGTCCTTCTCCGTCGTAACGTCAACCGACGGCACGGTGACGGAGCGGCTGTCGGGGGTTGCAACGCTGAACCGGATCGGCGGGCCGGGCGTTGTCGAGCTGAAGGAACCCAATCCTGACCGCATACCCTTGCCCGCCGGCACCTTGTTCCCGACCCGGCATTTCCTGACGGTGGTCCGCGCCGCCGAGCTGGGCCGGCGGTCGGTCTGGTCGACGGTCTTCGACGGATCCGAAGAAGGCGGACGGCACAGCGGAATCAACGTCGTGATCCTGGACCGCAAACCGTCGCCGGGCAAAGCGGAACCGCTGTCCATTCTGCGCCGGCCGGGCTGGTCGATGCGCGTTACCTATTTCTCCCCGGAAGCGGAAGACGGGCGGCCGACCTATTCGTTTCGCGCGCACATGACGGACAATGGCGTGGCGCGCAAAATGCTGCTCGATTTCGGCGCGTTCACCCTCACCGGCAACCTCAGGGCGATCGAACCGCTGAAACGGCCCGAATGCTGAGGCGCCATCGGAGCGCGGTTCGACGGCGGCTGGCGCAATGGGCGGCGCTCTGCCAAGGTACGGCGGCTGGATCGATAACGAACCGAACAATGGTGTGCGAGTAAGCAGCTATGGTCGAGCGGATCAGGGCAGCGGGAATTGGACCGGTGATCGAAGCGGATATCCGCTTCGGCGACGTCACCGTATTCGTCGGGCCTCAAGCCACCGGCAAGAGCATCTTTCTGCAATTACTCAAGCTGCTTGTGGACAAACCCGCCATCCACAGGACCATGCAGCATTTCGGCCTGACGCCACCCAGCGATCCAGGCGGCTTTTTCGATCTCTATTTCGGCGAGGGCATGGCGTCCGTCTGGTCGGGGGAAAACAGTAACCTGCTTATAGGCCAGGCGCGCATCCCGACCGACCTGACGACCTATGCCCGCGCCGGCCGTTCCGATGCCCCGGAAAAGATGTTTTGCATCCCTGCCCAGCGGGTTATGAGCCTGCGCGACGGCGGGACCCGGCCGTTTACCGATTACCGGGCCGGCGATCCCTTCGTCCTGCGCGATTTCAGCGAGAAGCTCCACCGCATCTTGCAAAACGAAATCGGTCTCGACGAAGATGTTTTTCCGCGCCGGCAGCGTTTGGCGGAAGCGCTGCGAAAACCGCTTGAAGACAACATATTCGGCGGTTTCAGGCTGCGTACGGATACATCCACGCACCAGCGACGCCTGATCCTGAAGCGGGATAGCGGCCACGCATTGCCGTATCTCGTCTGGTCGGCGGGACAGCGCGAATTCGTGCCGCTTTTGCTCGGCCTCTATTGGCTCATGCCTCCATCGAAGGTTCCGACTCGCGGCGCTCTGGAATGGGTCGTGATTGAGGAACCGGAAATGGGCCTGCATCCGAACGGGATCGGGGCGGTGCTCAACCTCGTCATGGAACTGTTGTTGCGGGGGTATCGCATTTGCATCTCGACCCATTCTCCTCATGTGCTCGACATCGTTTGGGCGCTGGGCTTCCTTCGGGAAAACGGGGGGCGGACCCGGGATGTGCTGAATCTCCTCGGTCTCGCTTCCACACCGAGGACCAGGGATATGGCGAGCGCCGCCCTGGCGGGCAGGTTCAAGACCTACTATTTTGCCCGCGACGGCAGGGTTCGCGATATTTCCCATCTCGATCCCGGTGCGGAAGATATCGCCGAAGGCGGCTGGGGCGGCCTGACGGAATTCTCCGGCAAGGTTGGAGATATCGTTGCCGAAGTCGCTAACCGCACATCGGTCGGCGGGCCATGACGTTCAGGCAGGCTGTAGAAGCCGCGCCGCCCCCGGTGAATGCCGCCTATCGCGCAGGCAAGCAGGCATTGGAAAAGAGACACCGTAGCAGAGTAACCTGCGCGGACCCGCAGCGGCTGACCGGCAGCATCGATCTGGACTCCGCACTCGCCCGGCAACCCGGTTATGCAAACGATTCGCGCTGGGATTACGGCCTCGGCTACCGGCCGCGGAACGGACAGGAACAGGCCGTTTGGGTCGAGGTCCATTCGGCAACGACGGGCGAAGTCAGCGCGGTGTTGAACAAGCTTCGATGGCTGCGCGACTGGCTGAACGCCGAAGCATTGCCGCTCAAGCGGCTGACCGATCGCGCCGGCGGAGATATCCGTTTCGTTTGGATCGCAAGTTCAGGCTTCAATATTCCAAAGACTTCCCCCCAATTCAGGCGGCTCAACCGAAACGGCCTGCCTTTGAAATCCCGGCTTGAACTGCCATAACCGTACTATCGGGCCCGGCTTCGGTCTTGCCGGCCTGCCCGCCGCTTCGACGCCCGCAGGCTCCGCCCCTTCGCTATCGCTTCCCGGCCGAGTTTTTCGCGCACGGCGTCGATCGCGTGCTCCGCTGCGGCGCGTTTGCGGGCTTCCGGGTCGAGCAGGTCCGGCGCTGCATTCGCGGTCGGCGACAGGTCGCTGAGCCCGATGCCGATCAACCGGAAGGCCGTGCCGTCGCATTCGCCTTCGAGCATCGGCAGTGCTGCCCGGTACATGTCCTCGGCAAGCTGGGTCGGCGCGCCGGTCTGGCGCCGGCGGGTCCGGGTCCGAAACCCGGCCGTCTTCAGTTTCAGCGTCACCGTCCGCCCGGCAAGGCCGGCGGCCTTCATGCGGCGCGAGACCGCCTCGCACAGCGGCCACAGACGGGCCTCGAGGGTCGCGGGATCGGACAGGTCCCGATCGAATGTCGTCTCCGAGGATATGCTCTTCGCCGCGCTGCCGCGATGGACCGGCCGGACGTCCTCCCCGCGCGAGAAACGGTAGAGCCGGCTGCCCAGGCTGCCGTACCGGGCCAGCAGTTCCCTTTCGTCCATCGTCTGGAGCTGGCCGACGGTCCGTATGCCGTCGCGCGCCAGTTTCCGGCGCATCGCCTGGCCGACTCCCCAGACGATGCCGACCGGCCGGGCGGCGAGAAATGCCCTGGCCTCGCCACGGCCGATAACGGAAAAGCCGCGCGGCTTGTCGAGATCGGAGGCGACTTTCGCCAGGAATTTGTTGTAGCTCAGGCCGACGGAAGCGGACACGCCGGCCTCCCGCTCGATGCGCCGGATCAGCCCCGCCAGCACCAGTGCGGGCGGCGCGCCGTGCAACCGCGCGGTGCCGGACAGATCGAGAAAGGCTTCGTCGACGGAGACCGGTTCGACTGCCGGCGTCAGATCTTCCATCATCCGGCGGATTTCCCGGCCGACCGACTGGTACTTCGCCATGTCGGGCCGGATGACGACGGCCTCGGGACAGGCTTTGAGCGCCTTGAACATCGGCATGGCCGAGCGGACGCCCTGGATGCGCGCGACATAGCAGGCCGCAGACACGACGCCGCGCCGGCCGCCGCCGACGATCACCGGCTTGTCGCGCAGTGCCGGATTATCCCGTTTCTCGACGCTGGCATAGAAAGCGTCGCAATCGATATGCGCAATGGAAAGCGCGAACAGCTCGTCATGGCGAAGGATGCGCCGGCCGCCGCAGGCCGGACAGCGGCGGCACTCTCCGGCGCTGTCCGCTCCGGATTCGTCCAGCACGGAGTCGCAGTCGCGGCAGAACGCGCTCATCGGCGATGCAGCGTCACCCGTTACCCGGCGCCCACCGTATCACAAATTCCGCCGGGCCCCGACAGCGCGGTATCCGGACAGCAAAAAGCGCCGCCGGGTCCGGCAGCGCTGTCATCGGTATCGAATTCGGACGGACGGCGCAGTCCGCAAAGGCCCTATTTGATCTTCGCTTCCTTGAACAGCACATGCTTGCGGGCGATCGGGTCGTATTTCTTCTTCTCCAGCTTCTCCGTCGTATTCTTCGGATTCTTGAACGTGACATAGAAGTAGCCGGTGTCCGCCGTGCTGACGAGCCGGATTTGCTGGGTGTTGGGACGTTTGGGCATGGTTCGGACGTTCCGCCTGCCGGCCGTTTCCGCGCCGGACCGATCGATCAGGGTGAGCGCGCAGAACATAGGCAGGCCCGGACTCCTGTCAACCGGAAGCCGCGTTTCCGCTAACGCTGGTTTGTCGCGTCGCTCGGATGGCCTTCCGCACTTTCCCGCCCGTCCGACGCCTGGGCGGGTTCCGGGGCCGATGCCGTCAACGCCATCCGGTACAGGTGCGGCTCCGCCAAGAGGCGCCGTGCGATTTCCATCTCGATATCCGGCGACCCGCTCAAGGGACGCGCCGGGCACGCAGCGCGCAACGCCCGGACGTCCCCGGTTTCCGGTTCGCTGTGCTGCCGCCAGGCATGGAAGGTTTCCGCCGAAGCCGTCTCGCCGGCGCTCAGCCGGTCGATGGCCCGGCGCCCGGCGCGGGCATCCCTGCGCTCGCTGCCGGTGCAGATGTTCGGTCGTATGCCCAGACCCTGCAATGCGTAGCCGGAAGGGGCGTGGAAGCGCGACCAGGTCAGGACGATCTCGCCGCCGTTGGGCAGGGAAGCGACGCTCTGCACCGTGCCCTTGCCGAAGGAATTGCTGCCGACGACGACGGCTCGACCGTTATCCTGCAATGCCGCCGCGACAATCTCCGACGAAGACGCAGTGCGGCCGTTAACCAGCACCACGATCGGCTTGCCGCGGAGGATGTCGCCATATCGGGCGCCATAGCGACGCTGGCTCCCGGGATGGCGGCCGCGAGACTGCATGATCTCACCGTCGTCCAGAAACAGGTCCGAAACGCGGATTGCCTGCTCCAGCAATCCGCCCGGATTGTCGCGCAGGTCGAGAATGGCGCCGCTCATCTCGCGCGTGCCGATCGTCGTGCGCAACCGCGCCACCCTGTCCGCCGCTTTCCGGGCAGTGTCGTCGCCGAACCGGGCGATGCGGAGATAGACCGCTTCGCCCATGCGGCGCGCCGTCACTGTCTGCGGCACGATGAAAGCGCGCTCGACGCTCACCGTCAGCGGACGTTTTTCATTGGCGCGTCGCACGGTCAGCCGGACTTCGGTGCCGCGGCGTCCGCGCAGGCGCTGGACGACATTGCTCAGGCTCATTCCCCGGATCGATACTCCGGCGATGGCGGCGATGATGTCGTCGTCCTTCAGGCCGGCCTTGTCGCCGGGCGTGCCGGGCATGACCGAAACGATTCGCGTGATCCCGTTTTCGGCCCGGATGGTCACGCCGATGCCGCCATAGCCTTCGCGCAACGCCCGGTTCTGGCGCGCCTCGGCCGGCGTGGCGTAGCGGGAGTAGCGGTCGAGCGATCTCAGAGCCGCGCGGAACACGGCGCGATAGATTTCTTCCGGCCGGGCGTCGCGGATTTTCACCGAGCGTTCGGCGGCGGCCTCGAATGCGCGGACGGTGACGCCCGCCCAGCTGCGGATATCGTCGTCCGGCGGTTGTTTCAGGTCGGCAACGGTCGATTCGTCGTACCGGACGGCGATTCCGTCGCCGGTCGGGACCGCGCGCGCCTTGGGATCGACTTTCGACATGCCTTCAAGGCCCGACAGTGCGATATCCCGAATCGGAACGGGGCGGATGTAGCGTGTCGCCACGAAACGGTATCCCGCGCCGATGACCGATTCCCCGCCTTCGGACAGGGTCGCCGAAGTCAGGTCGCCCCGGCTCGCACAGGCCGTCGCCGCGACCAGCACGAAGGCGATGGCGTAGCGCAAGCTCCAACGGGTCATGAATGGTCCGATCGATCGTCCGATGGCTTTGCCGGGCGGATCGCGTCGTTCCATGCGGTTCTCCGTATATCGTCCCGCTCGGGCACGATGGTCACCAAATCGCCATTCCTGCCTGCCCGCGGGAAGAATTGTCGAGTAATACAGATTTGTCAATTCACATTTGATTTTTTCTTCAATATTTCAATTAGTTGAAAGATATGGCTGAATTTTGCCTTTAATTGCCGGGCCGGTTCCGCCTGCCGCCCGGCCGCTTTTTTGCCCCTCGTTGCCGCCCCTTCCCGTCGTCCAGCAGGTCGAAGAGCAGCCCCCCGGTAACGGGGACGGCATCGCGCAATCGCACCTGAACCGCATCGCCGATCTGCACGGCCAGACCCTCCGATACTCCGCCCGGCCGCCGCTTCCTGCCGGCGCGACGAAAGCAGCTTTCGGGCAACAGGCTCATGGGAACCAGTCCGCTGGCGCCGGTATCCTCCAGGGTGACGAACAGGCCGGCCCGCGCGATGCCGGAGACCGTCGCCCCGAACGAAGCGCCGATCTTGTCCTGCAGGAAGGCGGCCATGTACCGGTCGGCGGCATCGCGTTCCGCCGCCATCGCGCGACGCTCCGCGGCGGAGATGCGCTCGCCCCAGTCCCGCATCGCGCCCTCTGCGCCGGCAGGCAGGCCGTCTGCCGCGCTCCGGCCCATGCCGCCGACGATCGCGCGGTGGACGAGCAGGTCGGCATAGCGGCGGATCGGCGAGGTAAAATGAGCATAGCACGGCAGGGCAAGGCCGAAATGCCCGCAATTCTCGGGGCTGTACGCCGCCTGGTTCTGGGCGCGCAGGACGAGTTCGTGGATCGTCCGGCCCTGGGGCAAGCCGGCGGTATGCTTCAGGATGCGGTTGAGGTCCGCCGGGCGGAGGCCGCTTGCAGGCAGCGGCACGCCCAGATCGTGAAGCGCCGACCTCAGGGCTTCCAGTCCATCGGCCGCCGGCGGCTCGTGAATCCGGTACATGCACGGCCGGTTGCGTTGTTCCAGATGCCCGGCCGCCGCGACATTGGCGGCGACCATGAATTCCTCGATCAGGCGGTGGCTGTCGTAGCGCGGCGCGGTCCGGATGTCGGAAACCCGGCCGGCCTCGTCCAGCAGGATTTGCCGCTCGGGAAGGTCCAGTTCCAGGGTCTCGCGCGCGGCGCGTGCCGCAGCGAGCGCCGCCCAGGCGCCGTAGAGCGGTTCGATGACCGGTTCGAGTAGAGGTGCGGCCGCCGTATCCGGGGCGCCGTCGCGGGCTCGCTGCACCTGCTCGTAGGTAAGGCGGGCGGCGGAGCGCATGACGGCGCGCTCGAACCGGTGGCGAACGGTGCGTCCGTCCGCGTCGATCGTGAGATGCGCCGCGATACAGGCCCGGTCCTGGTTCGGACGCAGGGAACAAAGGTCGTTGGACAGACGCTCCGGCAGCATCGGCACGACCCGGTCGGGAAAGTAGACCGAGTTGCCGCGTTTCAGCGCTTCCCGGTCCAGCGGCCGGCCGGGCCGGACATACCAGGCAACATCCGCGATCGCGACGATCAGCTTCCAGCCGCCGGGATTGCCGGGCGCGTCGTCCGCTGTCGCCCAGACAGCGTCGTCGAAGTCCCGTGCATCCTCTCCGTCGATCGTGACCAGCGGGAGGGCGAGCAGGTCCTGCCTGCCGCCGCCGGATGCCGGTTGGAGTCCGGCAGCCTCGTCCAGCGCCTCCACCGGGAACTCGTGCGGGATGTCGTGGCTGTGGATGCAGATCAGGCTGACCGATCCCGGGCCGGCCGCCGATCCGAAATTTTCGACCACGCGGGCCAGCCGCGGGCCGAGCGGTTTGCCGGGGACGATCTCGGCCTCGACCAGATCGTCGTTCCGGGCGCCGCCTTCCATGCCGCGCGGGATGGCGACGTCGTGGCGGACCCGGCGGTCGGTCGCGATCAGCTTTCCGCCGTATGGCCCGTCGGTGTTGTCGGCGCGGAAGATTCCCAGCACCCGGTCCGGGGCGCGGTCCAGCCGTTTCATGGTGCGGGCAGTCCAGACGCCGCCGCTGGGGCCGGAGAGGCGCGCCAACACCCGGTCGCCGACGCCGGGCGGGCGTCCCCGCTCGGGCAGCAGCCGGATCGGCGGCGGCGCGCCCTCGGCATCCCAGCGAACCGGCGCCGCCAGCACATCTCCATCGGCCGTGACCGAGGTCACCTCGATCACCGTAACCTCGGGCAGGCGCCCCGCCGGGCGATGACGGCGGCCTTTGGGCAGCAGCCCCTCCTCCTTCATTTCCTTGAGCAGGTCGCGGAGCCGGATGCGGTCGGCCCCGCTCAGGTGGAAGGCGCGGGCGATTTCGCGTTTGCCGACCGGGCGGCCGCTGTCCCGAATGAACTCGAGAACCCGTTCGCGGGTCGGAAAGGGGGCGCGGCCCCCCGGCTTCGCGGATCGCTTGCCCGTCACGCTACTCTCTTTTCGCCTCCGGGATGCCCCGCCAGCACTCGCGCCCGCACACACGCTCCGCCGGGCGCTGGATTTATTCCGTGGGCGGATTCGCAGATTTCGCAGCGTTCGACCCGTTTGCCGAAGAAGCCTTCTTTGCCGGCGCCTTCTTTGCGGCCCTTTTTTTCCCGGCAGCCGGTTTCCGGGCGCCCGTCTTCGTCAGCTTCGGCGCCAACAGGGCTACGGCCTCGTCCAGCGTGACCGTCTCGACGGTCGCGCCCTTGGGCAGGCTGGCAAAGGTGCGGCCGACCTTGACATAAGGGCCGTATCGTCCCGCGCCGGCCGTGATCGGCTGCTTTTTCTGCGGATGCTCGCCGAGTGTGCGCTGTTCGCCGCCTTTCCGTTTCTGCCGGGCTTCCGCGAGCAACGATACGGCCCTGTTCGCGCCGATCTCGAACAGCTCCTCCCAGGAATCCAGATTCGCAAAGACGCCGTCGTTCTGGACATAGGGCCCGTAGCGGCCGATCGCTGCGGTAATCGGCTTGCCGTTGTCCGGATGGGTTGCGATGGCCCGCGGCAACGATAGCAGCTTCAGGGCGACTTCCAGGTCGACGGATTCCGGGTCGAGGCCGCGCGGCAGGGAGGTGCGTTCCGGTTTTTCCGTATCGGCAGAACCGGCCCGCTGGACATACGGGCCGTAGGGGCCGGTTTTCAGCTCGATCGCCGCGCCGCTCGCCGGGTCCGCGCCCAGTTGCCGGTCGCCGTTGGCGGCGGCATCGCGCACGCTCTCGTCGACGACGGCGAGCGGACGGGTAAAGCGGCATTGCGGATAATTCGAGCAGCCGATGAAACCGCCGTTGCGGCCGATCTTCAGGCCGAGCCGGCCGTTCGAGCAGGCCGGGCACGCACGCGGCTCGGCGCCGTCCTCGCGGGACGGGAAGAAGTGCGGGCCGAGCGCCTCGTCCAGCGCCTCGATCACCCGCGTCCGGTCGAGTTCCATGGCGTCGGCGACTGCGGCGCTGAACGCGGTCCAGAATTCGTGCAGCAACTTCTTCCAGTCGGTCCGGCCGTCCGAGACGATATCGAGCTGTTCCTCAAGGCCGGCCGTGAAGCCGTATTCGACGTATCGGCCAAAAAAATTGGTGAGGAAGCTGGTCACTACCCGGCCACGGTCTTCGGGATGGAAGCGACGGCGCTCCAGACGGACATAGTCGCGCTCCTGCAGCACCTTGAGGATCGAGGCATAGGTCGAAGGCCGCCCGATGCCGAGTTCTTCCAGCCGTTTGACCAAGCTGGCTTCGGTATAGCGCGGCGGCGGCTGGGTGAAATGCTGGGCCGGGCGCACCGCCGTCCGGTCCACGGCTTCGCCTTCGCGAATTTCCGGCAGCAGACGGTTTTCGTCGTCCGCCCTGTCGCCAGGCATGCCGCCGGGCATACCGCCGGGCCGTTCGGGATCCCGGTCGGAATCCCCGTCGGACGGATCGTCCCGGCCCTCGCGATACAATTTCAGAAAACCGTCGAACCGGATGGTCGATCCGGTAGCGCGCAGCCGGGTCATCCGGTTCGCGCTCGCGATGTCGGCGGCCACCTGATCGAGAATCGCACTTTCCATCTGGGAGGCCACGGTGCGCTTCCAGATCAACTCGTAGAGTTTCGCCTGTTCGGCGGTAAGGTAGCGCACCGCATCGCCGGGCCGCCGGAACAGGTCGGTCGGCCGGATCGCTTCATGGGCCTCCTGGGCGTTCTTCGCCTTCGTCCGGTAGCGTCGCGGCTTCGCGGGCAGGTAGGAACCGCCATAGTCGCGCTCGATCAGGCGCCGGCATCCGCCGATCGCCTCGCCCGAAAGCGCCGTCGAATCCGTGCGCATATAGCTGATCAGGCCGACGGTCTCCCCTCCGATATCGACGCCTTCGTAAAGATGCTGGGCAATGCGCATGGTGCGGTCGGCGCTCATGCGCAGCTTGCGGGAGGCTTCCTGCTGCAGGGTGGAAGTCGTGAAGGGCGGCGCCGGATGCCGCCGGGCCTGTTTGCGGTCCACGCCGGCACAGGCGAAAGAAGCCGCTTCGATCGCCGCGACGGCAGCCCCGGCCTGGGCCTCGCTGGCGATGGCGAACCTGTCGAGCTTCTTTCCGTCGAGATGGGTAAGGCGGGCGGTAAAGCGGTCGCGGCGCGGCGTCAGGAAATCGGCGTCGACCGTCCAGTATTCCCGGGTCCGGAAGCGCTCGATCTCGTCTTCGCGCTCGCACACCAGGCGCAGGGCGACGGACTGGACCCGGCCGGCCGAGCGCGCGCCCGGCAATTTTCTCCAGAGCACCGGCGAAAGATGGAACCCGACAAGATAATCGAGCGCCCGGCGGGCAAGGTACGCGTCGACCAGAGGCCGGTCGATCTTGCGCGGGTTTTCCATGGCCTCGCGGACGGCGTCCCGCGTGATTTCATGAAAGACGACCCGGCGGACGTCGAGATTTTCGAGCCTGTATTTCTGCCGGAGCAGTTCCAGGACATGCCAGGAAATCGCCTCGCCCTCGCGGTCCGGGTCGGTTGCCAGGAAAAGGCTGCCGGCCTGCCGGGCGGCGCGCGCGATTTCGTCGATCCGCTTTCTTGCGCGCGCATCCACCTGCCAAGTCATGGCGAAACCGTTGTCCGGATCGACGGAGCCCTCCTTCTCGGCCAGGTCGCGGACATGGCCGTAGCTGGCGAGGACCTGCCAGTCCGCACCCAGGTATTTGTTGATGGTTTTCGCCTTGGCCGGGGATTCGACGACGACGACGTTCATGGCAGTCCGATCATCCGCTTTCGGGCGATGCGGGCACCGCACCGGCCGGCCCCGCACATGGGACCCCGGCGCCGCGGCGTCAAGCAGTTTGCCGCGGCGTCAAGCAATTTGCGGACTAAGCCGCCACCAGCGCGACACGGTTGCCGGGATGGCGTTCGACCCTGCCGGCCAGTTCCAGTTCGAGCAGGGCGGCGGCGACGGCCGCCGAATCGTCGCCGAATTCGCGTACCAGATCGTCCACCGGCGTCGGCGCCGGCGACAGGTAGTCGGCGAGCGAAAGGCTGGCGTCGGCGACGGCGGCATCGGTGGCCATGCGCGGCGCTTCGGCCAGAAAATCCGGCAGCGACTCCGGGGGCGAATCCGGGGGCGAAACTGCCGGTTCCGCCCCGCCCGGGGCCTCCCGCAATCCGGGTTGCAGCACCTGCAGGATATCGTCGGCGCTCTCGGTCAGGATCGCGCCGTCGCGTAACAGGCCGTTGGCGCCGGCGCAGCGCGGATCGAGAGGCGATCCGGGGACGGCGAACACGTCGCGGCCCTGTTCGCCGGCGCAGCGCGCGGTAATCAGCGAGCCGGAGCGCGCGGCGGCTTCCACCACAAGAACGCCGCTGGCGATGCCGGAAACGATGCGGTTGCGGCGCGGGAAGTGGCGGCCTTGCGGTTTCGTGCCGACGGGCTGTTCGGCCAGGATGGCGCCGCGGCCGGCGATGTCCTGCATCAGTTCCTCGTGCTCGGGCGGGTAGCAGATATCGATCCCGCCGGCGACGACGGCGATCGTGCCCGTCTCGAGCGAGCCGGCATGGGCGGCGGCATCGATGCCGCGCGCCAGGCCGGACGCGACAGCGACGCCGGCCTCGCCGAGCCCTTGTGCGATCGTGCGCGCGATACGCTTGCCGTTCGACGAAGCATTGCGCGCGCCGACGATGGAGACGACCGGTGCGTTGCCCAGCGCCGCCGCGCCGGCGAGCGAAATCAGCGGCGGCGCATCCTCCGTCGTCGCCAGGCGCCAGGGATAGTCGGGCTCCTGCGCCGCAACCAGCCGGGCGCCGGCTTTCCGGGTTGCGGCGATCTCGGCCTCCGCCGCAGCGAGCGAAGCGATGCGGACCGGCTTCGACCGTCCGCCGCGGCGGGACAATTCGGGCAACGCCTCGAGCGCGTCCGCGGCCGAGCCGAAATGGCGCAGAAGGTGCCAGAAGGTGACGGGGCCGACATTCTCGCTCCGGATCAGCCGGAGCCAGTCGGTCCTTGCCCGGTCCGTCAGCGCCTGCCGATGACCGTATTCCATGGAGTTTCCAGACCAAGGTTATCGGTTCGCTCTATGTTCCAAAAAACGTGGGCGCAGTCAATCGATAACCAGGCCCTGAACTTTCAGATAGGTACTTTACTTAGTTATGTTGCTACATATATGGTTTACCTATCGCGTCTGCACCTTGGAGACCCGTTATGTCCAAATACGATCCGCTCGCGGACCATCTGATCGAATCCGGACAGCCTGCCGTACCCATGACATTCGAAGAAATCGAAGGAATTATCGGTGCGGAATTGCCGCCTTCCGCGTTCAGGCATCGGCCCTGGTGGTCGAACAATCCCTCGAACAGCGTCATTACCGACGCCTGGCTCAGAGCGGGTTACAGATCGGCGGAGGTCGACATGCCGGGCCGCAAGCTGGTGTTCCGCAAGAGCGCACAGGATATTTCCGCACCTAAATTCAGGGGAAGCGGGCCGGTGCATGGCGCTTCGACCGCAGCAACGGCGAAACAGGCCGAAGCGGCGCCTTCGAATTTCTTCCAGCGAATTTTCGGGGCGCTCAAGGGTACGGTGACCGTGAAGGCGGACGCCGACCTTACCGAGCCGGTCGGTACGGAATGGGATGCGGGGCGATAGCCGGAAATGACCGCCTATCTGATGGACACCTGCGCGGCGATCTGGATCGCGAGCGGCGATTCCATCCGCGAGCCGGCGGCAAGCACGCTACAGCAAATCGATAAAGAAACAGCCGGTCTCGCGGTCTCTCCCATGACGGCGTGGGAAATTGCCATGCTCGAATCGAAGGGGAAGATCGCTCTGTCGATAGGTCCGGAAATCTGGTTCGACCGGATTTGCGCGCTGCCCGGAGTGGATATTGCCGAAATGCCGCCGGCGGTACTGATTGCCTCGTGCCGCCTGCCCGGTGCCCCGCCCGCGGACCCGGTCGACCGTATCCTGATCGCCACCGCACGAACTTTCGGTTTTACGCTGGTGACCCGCGACCGCCACATCCTCGATTACGGCGGCGAGGGCCATGTAAACGTCATGGGCTGCTGAGGCCCCGGTCGGCATACCGGCGGCCGGAACGCGGGCCGGAGAAGCTGCAACCGGCCGCCCTACGGGGCAAGCACGACCTTCGGTGCGGCGGCGCGGCCGGCGCCGATGTCGGCGAAGGCGCGGGCGCCTTCGGAAAGCGGCCGGACTTCGGCCCAGTCGAGCGAACCGAGACGCCCGGCGAAGATCGCCGCTGCCGTATCCCGGAAATCGGCGGCGCTGTAGGTGTAGGTCCCGATGAAGGTAATCTCCTGGAGGGTCATGCGGCGGATGTCGAGTCCGCCCGCCGCCGAGCCGAGGCCGATATGCAGAATGGCGCCGCCGGGCCGCACCGCGGCAGACGCCAGCGCGCGCGTCGGCTCGAAACCGGCGGCGTCGATGACCAGGTCGACCTCTTCCGGGCTGTCCTCCGCCGCCGGGTCGTAGACGCGGAAATCGCCGGCGCGCGCCACGACGGCCCGGCGCGCGGGATTGGTCTCGGCGATGTGGATTTCCGGCGCGCCCTGTGCGCTCAGGACCAGCGCAGCGCCGAGGCCGACGGCGCCGCCGCCGATTACCAGGCAGCGCATTTCCTCGACCGGCCCGTCGAGGACCTGTTGCGACAGGCGCACCGCATGCCAGCCGCAGGCCAGCGGCTCGGCGAGGACGGCCTTTTCGGTCGGGACGCCGTCCGGGATCGCGATGAGGTTGCCGGGCGGCATAGCGAGCAGTTCGGCGAATGCCCCTTCGCGCGGCGGCATGGAGATGATCTGGCGCGTTCCGCAGAGATTGTCCCGCCCCGAACGGCAGGCCCCGCAGGCGCCGCAGGTCACCAGCGGATTGACGGCAACGCGGCTGCCCGCTCCCGGCCCGTCGATCACGGTGCCCGACACTTCGTGCCCGAGGATCAGCGGCGCCGGGCGGCGCTCGTCATGGCCGGCCCAGGCGTGCATGTCCGAACCGCAGATGCCGACATGCGCAACCCGGATCAGGGCGTCCGCGCCGGGTTCGGGATCCGGCGCTTCCCGATAGTCGAGGGCTTCGGGACCGGTGTAGACGAGCGCTTTCATTTCGCGGTGTATCCCCCGTCGACATACAGGACCTGGCCTGTGACATAGCCGGCCGCGTCCGAACAGAGAAACACGGCGGGGCCGACCAGATCGGCCATTTCCCCGTTGCGGCCGATGCAGGTCTGCGCAGCGTGCCGCGCCGCGACCGCCGGATCGCCGAATACCGGGGCGGTCAGCTCGGTCGGGAAGAAGCCGGGCGCCAGCGCGTTCGCCGTAATCCCGTCGCGCGACCAGGCCTCGGCCATCGCCCGCGTCAACTGGACGACGCCGCCCTTGGAGGCGCCGTAGGCCAGCCCGCCGGAAAAGGCGCGGGCGCTCTGCAGCGAAGCGATATTGACGATCCGGCCCCAGCCTTTCTCCCGCATCGCGGGAACCAGCGCCCGGGCGAGAAAAAACGGCGCGGCCAGGTTGAGATCGACGGTCGCGCGCCAGGCCTCGACCGTTACCCGGTCGGCAGGCTGGCGGGGATTGACGCCGGCGGCGTTGACCAGGATATCCGGAGAGCCGAACGGCCGCTCTATGCGCTCCGCGACTTCGGCCGAACCGGTTACGTCTGCGAGGTCCGCGACAACGGCTGCCGTATCCGCACCTGCCTGAGCGCGCCACTCCTCCAGCGCTGCGCTGCGCCGGGCCACACCGACAACCTGCGCCCCGGCCTGCGCCAGCGCCGTGGCGATCGCCCGGCCGATGCCCGAACTCGCTCCGGTCACGCAGGCGACGCGACCCGCGACGCTGAACAGATCCGGGCGGTAGAGCGCGGCCACCGGCTCAACCGGCCGCGGACAGATCGAACGTCTCGTCCGGAAAGTATTTTTCCAGCCGGATGTCGGCCGTGCGGGCGTGACCCTCCATGCCTTCGAGCCGGGAAATGCGGGCGGTCGCTTCGGCGACCGGCTTCGCACCGTCCCGCGTCGCCCGCTGCCAGGTCACCAGCTTCATGTATTTGTGCACCGAAAGGCCGCCGGTATAGCGCGCCGCGCCGGACGTCGGCAGCACATGATTGGGACCGGCGGACTTGTCGCCGTAGGCCACCGTCGTCTCTTCGCCGAGAAACAGCGAGCCGTAGCATTGCAGGCGGCCGAGGAACCAGTCGAGATCGGCGGCCTGAACATGCAGATGTTCCGGCGCGTAGTCGTCGGCGACCCGGGCCAGGGCTTCGCGGTCCGGCACGACCATCACCTCCGCCATGTCCCGCCAGGCGTCGGCGGCGCTCTTCCGGTTGAGCTCGGGCAGCGTCCGGATATAGCGCGGCACGAGTTCCAGCACGCTTTCGGCCAGGGGACGGTGTGTCGAGGCGAGCCAGACGGGCGAATTGTAGCCGTGCTCCGCCTGGCCGATCAGGTCCCAGGCGACGATATGCGGATCGGCCGTTTCGTCGGCGAGGATCAGGCTGTTGGTCGGGCCGGCGAACATGTCGATGCCGACCCGGCCGAACAGGATGCGTTTGGCTTCGGCAACGAACTGGTTGCCGGGGCCGACCAGGATATCGGCCCGGGGCAGTCCGAACAGGCCGAACGCCATCGCTGCGATGCCCTGGACGCCGCCCAGCGCAAGAATGGTGTCGGCGCCGCACAGGTCGGCGCTGTAGACGATGGCCGGCGCAATCCCGGTATCCGGCCTGGGCGGCGAACAGGCGGCGATGTGACCGCATCCCGCCACCTTCGCGGTGGTGACGGTCATCAACGCCGAGGCGACGTGGCTGTAGCGGCCGCCCGGGGTGTAGCAGCCGGCCGCCCGGCAGGGGATCGCCTTCTGGCCGGCGAACGTCCCCGGCGTTATCTCGACCTCCATATCCTGTATCGTCGCCTTCTGGGCCTCCGCGAAGCGGCGGATATTGTCCCAGGCGAACCGGATGTCGTCCTTGAGCTTCTGCGGCACCTCGGCCGCGGCGGCATCGATCTCGTCGCGGGTCAGCACGACGTTGCCGTCGTAGCGGTCGAACTCGGCGGCATAGCGCAGCGCCGCCGCCTCGCCGCCTGCCTCGATCTCTTGCAGGATCGCCGCCACGGCCGCGGCCGTATCGCCGGCGTCGTCGGTAGCCCGCTTCGCCGCTTTTTTGAGATAGACGACCGTCATCAAGCCGTTATTTGTAGCTTTCGGGCAGCAAGGCCGTGGAAATTTCGGGCAAGTACGCGATCAGCAATACCACAAGAAGCATGAAGAAAACGAACGGAACCGCGCGCCCCGCGATCTTGAGGATCGATTCGCCCGTCAGGCCCGAAACGACGAACAGGTTCAGCCCCAGAGGCGGCGTGATGAAACCGACCCCGAGCGCCGTGATCATCATGACGCAGAACTGGATTTCGTTCATGCCGATCTCTTGGGCGAGCGGCATCAGAATCGGCGCCAGAATGACGATGTTCGGCGTCGTCTCCATCACGCAACCGGCCGCGATCAGGATGGCGATCATCAGCAGGATCAGCATGTAGGGATTTTCGGTCAGCGAGGTGACCGCGAAGACGAACCCCTGCGGGACCCCGAGCGCGGCCATCGCCTGCGCGAGCGGCAGCGACAAGGCGATGATCGGCAGGATCACGCCGTTGACCTTGGCCGAACTCACCAGCATTGCGGGAAAATCCGAAAGCTTCAGGGTGCCGAGGACAAAGCCGAGGAATATCGTGATGACGACCGCCGTCGCCCCGGCCTCTGTCGGAGTCAACCGCCCCGAAAAGATGCCCCAAAAGATGACCCCGGGAACCAGGAACGCGTACCAGCCGCTCCTGAGGGACCGCCAGAGGTTGGCGGCCCATTCGGCTGTAGTGATGAGGTTGCCGCCCTCGTAGGCGTGGCGGCGATTGACCACGATGTTGGTGACGAGGATCGAACCGAGGATCAGGAGACCCGGAATCAGCGCCGCCTGGAACAGGGTCGACGCCGAAATTCCAAGCACCAGCCCGATCACGATGTAGGCGATTGAGGGTGGAATCAGAATGCCGGTACAGGCGCCGGCGGCGACAAGCGCGCAGGCATGGGGGCGCGGATAGCCCGCCTCGACGAGCCGGGCGATGGTCATGCGGCCGACGGCAGCGGCGCCGGCGGCATCCGAGCCGGAAATCGCCGAGAACATGCCGCAGACCAGGACGGTGGCGGAGCCGAAGCCGCCTTTGGCCCAGCAGGTCAATGCCTCCGCCACATCGAGGAACTTGCGGCTGAGGCCCGTGCGCACCAGCACGTCGCCGGTCAGGATGAACAGCGGCACCGCTGTAAGCGCGAAATGGTCGATCCCGTCGAACAGGCTCTCGCCCAGCAGCGAAAGCGGCAGCACGCCGGAAACGACCAGCATCGCCACCGCGCCCGCGCCAATCGCCGCCCAGACCGGGACGCCCAGCGCAATCAGGATGACGAACAGGATGACCGGGCCGTAGAAATCCCAGCCGATCGCCGCGCCTTCCTGCTTCATCTGGTTCCAGAGCATGGCGCGTTCCTCAGTCGAAGAGCCGTTCGCCCTCGTATGCGGAGCGGCCCGCCGCGAGGTCGGCAATGTCGCGCAGAAGCGACTGGATCAGGCGGAAGATCATCAGAGAGAAGCCAAGGGGAACGGCGGCCAGGAACCAGACCATCGACATGCGCAGGCCGTGGCTGACCGAGCCGAACTTCCACGACACCGTCACCGTCTCGAACGACCACCAGACCGCGAGCAGGGCGATGATCATCATGACGATGTCGCCAAATATGTAGAGGCAGGCCTTAACCCGCGGCCCGACATAGTTGAACAGGACGTCGATGCGGATATGCGCCCGGTCGCGCACTGCCGCGGCGGCGCCGATCCAGGCCAGGTAGATGAACGCGTAGCGCACGATCTCCTCGCCCCAGATCGAGGAGTAGGCGAACAGTTCCCGGCGCACGACCTCGACAGCCATGGTCGCAACGAGCATGGTGTAGAAGACCAGCAACGCCCAGCGTTCGGCGTTTCGGTTCAGGATAGCCAGCATGCGTTCCCCCCTTTCCGGGCCGGATTCGGCCGATCGGGTGGCTGCTTCGATCTACGCGGGCAGGCTGCGCCGGGCGCGGCAACCGCACCCGGCGCGACGACGGCCGTCAGGCGTCGTGGACGTAGTACCGGCCCATCGTTCCGGCGGCCTCGACCAGCTTGTCGAAGGCGTCCATGGAGCCGGCGAGACCGGTCTTGAAGCTGTTCCATTCGGCGCGCTGATAGCCGCCGGCGTCCTGCCAGGCTTTCAACTGGGCCGGGCTGAGCGAATGGAACTTGACCCCGGATTTGCGCAACTCGGCCATCGCGTAGTTGCGCGCGGCGGGCACCTTGGCGAGATTTTGCTGCGAGGTGATCTCCGAGGCGAACTCGATCCCCTGTTTCACGTCGGCAGGCAGGCCGTTGAACCATTCGAGGTTGCACGAATAGACCTGGCTGTCCGGCACCGCCTGGGTGAAGGTGATATGGCTGAGAATGTCCTTGAAGCCGAAGACGTGAAGCGCGCCGACGGCCGGGTCGAGCGCGTCAGCGACCCCCTGCTTGATCGCCGAAGGAGTCTCGCCCCAGGCCACGGGCGTCGGGTTCGCACCGACCATGCGATAATACTGCTGAAGCATCTTGGAGCCGGGAACCCGGAACTTGACGCCCTTGAGGTCGGACGGCGAGATAACCGCACCGGCGCCGCCCTTGCGGACGGCGACGACCCGCGGATCGATCACAACATAGTAGAGCGGTTTGAAGCCCCTGGCCTCGACCTTGGGATGGACCGTCTTTTTCCAGTGATCGGAGTTCACGAGGTTGACGAAGCGCTGGTTGGCCCCGCACAGGTAGGGCAGGTTGATGAGGTCAACGACCGGCGCGAAGGGCGCGAAGTTGGACAGCGAATGCTGGGCTGCCTGGATCGTGCCGCCCTGCACCTTCTGCGCAAGGGCGCCGCCGGCGCCGAGCTGGCCGCCCGCCGCAAGCTTGACGTAAATCTTGCCGTTGGTCGCGTTCTGGACATTCTCCTTGAAATCGAGCTGCATGATCGGATAGCTGCGATCCGCAGTCAGGACATAGGCGGTCGCAACCGTCATGATATGCTTGGCGGCCCGCCGGCGCTGGGCCTCCTCCTTCGCCGTCTGGGCCGAAGCCTCGCTCGACCATAGCGTTCCCGACGCCGCGGCGACCGCAGCGGCCGTGAAACCGCCGGTGCCGACCAGCTTGACGAAATTTCGCCGTTCTACCGAGGCGATCTCAGCCTTGGTTTTCTCGTCCGTCATGGTGAATCCTCCCTTGAATCGTTCGGTTATCGGGGATCGATGTTGCGATTTTCGGCCACTTCCAGCATCAGGACGCCAGTCACGAACAGAAGCGAAGCGGCCAACAGGGTGAGCATTTCAGCCACGTCGCCGAGGATGGTGCCGAAACCGGCGGCGCCGCTTGCAACGTTGCCGAAGAAGAGGAGAAAGCAGATCAATGCGCCGAAGAGCACAAAACGGCCGTTACGGATCACCGATGCGCCTCCCTGCCCGGCTGCGGGCTAGCGTGCGAAGCTCTCGCAGAAATCAGCATACGGGTTGTTTTTCAAAATGCAAGCGCTTAAATTCGCGTTTCAAGCGCTTTCATCTAACGATTTTCTAGATTTCGGAGAAAGGAGCGATCGGAAGATGAGAGCACGGCCCACGCTTGAGGATGTCGCCGGCCTGGCAGGCGTCTCGACCGCCACGGTCTCGCGCGTCCTGAACGAACCCGAACGCGTGAGCGCGAAGACCCGCAGCCGGGTCGAGGCCGCAGTCGCCCATTTCGACTACACGCCGCATTTCGGAGGGCGAGCGCTCGCCTCGAACCGCACCAACACCGTAGGGGCGGTCATCCCCACCATGGAAAACGCCATCTTCGCCCGCGGCCTCCAGGCGCTGCAGGAGGCGCTGGCCGAGGACGGGGTGACGCTGGTCGTCGCCACGTCGAACTACGATCCGGAGCGCGAGGCACAGCAGATCCGCACCCTGCTCGGCCGGGGCGTCGACGGATTCGTACTGATCGGCGAGGCGCGGGACCCGGCGCTCTACACCATGCTCGAACGGCGCGGCGTGCCGTTCGTCCTCGTCTGGTCCTGGCGGCCGGATTGTCCGTGGCCCTGCGTCGGCTTCGACAACCGGGCGGCGGCCCGGGCCATGGCCGAACGGGTATTCGAACTCGGGCACCGGCGTATCGCCATGATCGCCGGCGTCACCCGCGGCAACGACAGGGCGGCGGCCCGGGTGGACGGCGTGCGCGATGCGCTCGCGGCGCGCGGCCTGCATCTCGACGAATCGAACCTGATCGAGTCTCCCTACCGTCTCGAGGCCGGCGCCGATGCGGCGCGGCGACTCCTGGCGGCGGCGCCCACGCCCTGGCAGAACCGTCCGACCGCGATCGTCTGCGGCAACGATGTGCTCGCCGCCGGCGCGCTGACGGCAATCCGCGACCTCGGCCTCAAGGCGCCGGCGGACGTGTCCGTGACCGGCTTCGACGACATCGACCTGGCCATCGTGCTCGATCCGTCGCTCACCACCGTGCACGTTCCCCATCGCCGGATGGGGCAGGCGGCCGCCAGGTTGCTGCTCCGGCTGCGCGCCCGGGAAGACGACACGACCAACGTCGTCTTCGAGACGGCGTTGGTGGAGCGCGGTTCGCTCGCTGCGGCGGGAAAGTGACGATGGCGGGGGACAACGACGAACTTCCGCCGAAGGCCCAGGGAATGTAGGACACGGGAATGCAGGACACGGGCGCACTCGCGCCGCGCGGGCGCCGTCATCCGGGGCGCCGTCATCCGGGGCGCCGGCCGCGGGACGCCAACATCGGGAATGGAGAATCCAAATGATCGATTTCGTAGTGCATGACGAGGGCGACAGCGTCGGGGTCGTCGTCGTCGAGGGCGTACAGGCGGGAGCGGAGCTCACCGGCTGGATCATGGATCAGGACGAGGAAATCGCGTTCCGGGCGGCGAGCGATATCCCGATCGGCCACAAGCTTGCGATCAAGCCGATGAAGACCGGCGACACGGTAATCAAATACGGCATCGACATCGGCCGGGTGGTGGCGGACATCGCGGTGGGCGAGCACGCCCATGTGCAGAACATCAAGACCAAACGCTGGTAGGAGGCGACACGATGGCAATGGATCTGGCGAACGCGACGTTCCGGGGCTACCGCCGTGAAAACGGCCGGGCCGGCGTGCGCAACCATGTGATCGTCCTTCCCGTCGACGATCTCTCGAATGCGGCGTGCGAGGCGGTGGCCAACAACATCAAGGGCGCCATGGCGATCCCGCACCCCTACGGCCGGCTGCAGTTCGGGGCGGACCTGGAGTTGCACTTCCGCACCCTGATCGGCACCGGCGCAAACCCCAACGTCGCCGCGGTGGTCGTGGTCGGCATCGAGGAAGGCTGGACGCAGCGCGTGGTCGACGGCATCGCCAAAACCGGCAAACCGGTCACCGGCTACGGCATCGAGCTGCACGGCGACCACGAGACCATCATGCGGGCGTCGAAGACCGCGCGCGAATACGTTCAGTGGGCATCGGAAGCCGTGCGCGAAGAAGCGCCCCTTTCGGACCTTTGGGTGTCCACCAAGTGCGGCGAATCGGACACGACATCGGGCTGCGGGTCCAATCCCACCGTCGGCAACGCCTTCGACAAGCTCTACCCGCTCGGCGCCACGATGGTCTTCGGCGAGACCACCGAGATCACGGGCGGCGAGCATCTGGTCGCCGAGCGTTGCCGCACCCCCGAAATCCGCGAGCGGTTCATGTATATGTTCAACCGCTACCAGGAGGTCGTCGAGCGCCACAAGACAAGCGACCTCTCCGAGTCCCAGCCCACCAAGGGAAATATCGCGGGCGGGCTCACCACCATCGAAGAAAAGGCCCTCGGCAACATCCAGAAAATCGGCCGCGAGTGCCTGGTCGACGGTGTGCTCGACAAGGCGGAAACGCCGGACGGCCCCGGGCTGTGGTTCATGGATTCGTCTTCGGCCGCCGCCGAGATGGTGACCCTGTGCGCCGCGGCCGGCTTCGTGGTGCATTTCTTCCCCACCGGCCAGGGCAACATCATCGGCAACCCGATCCTGCCGAATATCAAGATCTGCGCAAACCCGCGCACCGTGCGCACCATGGGCGAGCATGTCGACGTCGACGTCTCGGGGCTGCTGCGCCGGGAAATGACCCCGGACGAGGCGGGCGACGCGCTGCTCGACATGATGATCCGCACCGCCAACGGAAGGCTGACGGCGGCGGAGGCCCTCGGCCATCGCGAGTTCGTGCTGACGAGGCTCTACGAAAGCGCCTGAGCCGGACCCAGGCACCGATCGCGCGCGGCGCGGCGCGCACCGACAGGAATCCCCGGCGAAAGCCGGCGAAGGCAAGAAAAGGGCGCCGGCATGGGTTCCTCGGCAAACCCCTCCCCCTAACCCCCTCCCCCAAGGGGAGGGGGGCGAAACGCCCGTGTTCCGTGCGCTTTTCCCGCTTCCGCACGGCGGATCCCGTTAAAACATCCCCCCTCCCCTCCGGGGGAGAGCCTGCCCTGAGCTTGCCGAAGGGGGGTCAGGGGGAGGACTCCCCACCATTTGTAAAGAGGGTTCTGGCACGCGCGAGTATGCGTGCCGGGCACCTTGCGTGGCTCGTGCGTCA
>JAJEGH010000006.1 GCA_022819985.1 Alphaproteobacteria bacterium
CGTCGCCGGCTGGCGGCGCGAACGGATGCCGGAGTTTCCCGACGCCGCCTTCTTTTCGCTGGCGCCGGACTGGGTCTGCGAGGTGCTGTCGCCCTCGACCCGCGATCTCGACCGCCACGGCAAGCGCCCGGTCTATGCCCGCGAGGGCGTGCGCCATCTCTGGTTCGTCGATCCATTGGCGCGCGACCTGGAAGCGTTCGAACTGCGCGACGGCGAATGGGTGCTCATCGCCACGGCGCGCAATGCAGATCCGGTCTCCATCCCGCCGTTCGAAGCGATCAGCTTTCCGCTCGACGCCCTCTGGCCGTAAATCCGGCGGTCTGCGTCCGGCATTTGCGCTTGCCGCCACCGGCTGCGTCGGGCATCGTTTCGGTTCGGCCGCGGCATCGGGATTTGCCCTGCGGCGGCTCTTCATAACGCGACACGGCGAAGGAGGGATGCTGTGCGCAACGGCGATCGCGACATTTCCCGGCTGGTCGAGCCCGACCGGGTGCACCGGCTGTGCTACACCGATCCGGACATCTTCGAGCAGGAGATGGAGCGGATCCACGAATCCTTGTGGGTCTATGTCGGCCACAAGAGCCAGGTGAAGGAACCGGGCGACTATTACACCGCGCAGATCGGCCGCCAGCCGATGATCATGGTGCGCGGCAAGGACGGCGAAGTCCGCGTCTTCTACAACCGCTGCCCGCACCGCGGCGCCATGCTGTGCTCGGACCGCAGCGGCAATGCGGGGCACCGCTTCCGCTGCTCCTACCACGCCTGGATGTACAATTTCGACGGCACCGTCGCGAGCATCCCGGCGACCAACGGCTACGACGGCACGCGGATGAAGCTGGCCGAGGGCGATGCCGGTCTGAAGCCCGCGGCGCGGGTCGATAATTACCGCGGCTTCTACTTCGCCTCCCTGTCGCCGGACGGGCCTGACCTCGAGACCTTCCTCGGCGGCGCGACGCTGACCTTCGACCAGCTCGTCGACCGGGCGCCGGACGGCGATGTCGAGGTGGTCGGCGACTGTTTTCGCATGATCCAGAAATCCAACTGGAAGATCTTTCTGGAGAACCAGCTCGACGTCTCGCACCCCTCGGCGACCCACGAATCGACCGGCGTCGCTGCCGGGCAGGTCGAGCGCGAGATGGAGAAGCGCGACGGCCGCAAGGCGCCGCTCGCCTACAGCTTCATCTCCGCCTTCAAGACGCCGATCGAGGACTGGGTCAAGTTCGACACGGTCGGCCATCCCTACGGCCACTGTTTCCTCGCCGGCTACATGGGCCTGCGCCCGCAGGACCCGGACACGGTGGAATACGAGACCCTGCTCAAGCAGGCCCACGGCGAGGAGAAGGGCGAGGCGATCCTCTCGACCGACCTGCACCATGTCCTGGTCTATCCCAGCCTGTCGGTGCAGCCGCCGCTCCAGCAGTTGCGCGCGATCCGGCCCCTCGGCGTCGACCGGACGCTGACGGAAATCTGGCATTTCCGGCTCAAGGGCGCGCCGGAGGCGATCTACCGCCGGGCGCTCGACTACTACTATCTGGTCAACTCGCCCTCGACGATGGTGAACGCCGACGACCTGCACAATTTCTGGAAATGTCACCAGGGGCTCTCGACCGAGGGCGGCGACTGGGTCAGCCTGCACCGCAACTACGGCTCGGACAGCGAGCGCGACGGCGTGCTCTACAGCGCCCCCGGCACCATGAGCGAGATGCCGCTGCGCCACATGATGCAGGCCTGGGCCGGCTATATGGGCGCGGGTGACGAGTCTGTTGGCAACGGCAGCGGGGGAGGCTGACCATGCCGGATGCCGACGTCGGGGCCGCCGCCCCGCTGACCGCCGCGCAGGTCGATACCGAAACCCAGCGCGCCGTCGAGGCCTTCCTCTACCGCCAGGCCGAAATCCTGGACGACGGCCGGTGGGACGACTGGCTCGGCCTGTTCATGCCAGACGGCCGCTACTGGATGCCGGCCCGCGCCGACCAGATGCAGGGCGACGGCGTGCCCAACATTTTCTGGGAAGACCTCGACCTGATGCGGGTGCGCATCCGGCGCAACACCCATCCCCACGCCTGGTCCCAGAGCCCGCCCAATCGCCTCAGCCATGTCGTCTCGAACGTGGTGATCGAGCGCGTGGCGGCGAACGGCGACCTGACGGTGCGCTCGAAATTCCACTGCTCGGAATATCTGCGCTACGAGGTCCGCCACTTCGCCGGCAAATACCGCCACGAACTGGTGAAAGACGGGGACAGGGCGGGCGCCTACCGCATCCGCCTCCAGCGCGTCGACCTCCTCAATGCCGAGGGGCCGTTCGACTATGTGATCCAGTGGTGGTTGTAGGGGAACGGCGCCATGCCCGTCTCGAAGGAACGCCTCGCCGAAATCGCCGCTGACAGGGCGTTTCCGCTGGAACCCAAGGTACCCAATACCGAGACCCGGGCGGCGATGGCCGAGGCGGACGAAATCGTGAAAGCCGGCAAGGCGCGCTTCGCCTTGGCCGACGCGATGTTTACAGAACTTGAAGAGACTGGCGGCCGGTAAATTGTATGCCGATATCGAGAGAGCGCTTGGCCGAAATCGCCGCAATTCCGGACGACAGGATCGATATGTCGGACGTCCCTGAAATGGACGAGGCGTTTTTCGCTACGGCGAAGCTGGTCATGCCGCCGCCTGTCCCCCTCGATCATCATTTCGACCGAAGCGCCGAAGGCGCGTAGCGGAGAAATCTGTCTCGCGCTGTGCTTTGGCCCTGCTCCGATGCGGAAAGATATCTCCGCTCCGCGATCCTTGCGGACCGCTCCGGCCGATATGACACCTTGGGTTGTTGGCGCGAGGGCCCGAGCGGGTAAGGCAGACCGAGAAACAGTGCAGGGTTCCCCAATCTCCAAGGCTTGCGCCGGCCTTCGGCGGTAACTTGCCGGCCGACCCATGAAAACCGCCTTCACCGCTGCCCAGCTTGCCGAGCCGGAGATTGCCGCGGCCGACGGTATCTTACGGACCTGCGTGCATTACGGCTTCTGCACGGCGGTGTGCCCGACCTATGTGCTGACCCGCGACGAGAACGAGGCGCCGCGCGGGCGGATCGACCTGATCCGCGCCATGCTGGAGCGGGGCGGCCGGCCGGATGCGAAAACGGTCGGCCATATCGATAGCTGCCTGTCCTGCAACGCCTGCATGACGACCTGCGCCGTCGATGTCGACTATCTCCATCTCGCCGACATCGCCCGCGCCTATATCGAGGAGAACTACCGGCGGCCGCTCTCCGACCAGTTCGTTCGCCGGCTGGTCTCCCGCACCGTCACCGACCCGGCGCGCTTTGCCCGCATGACGGCGCTGGCGCGTCTGGCCCGGCCGGTCCGCGCCCTGCTGCCGGGTCGCCTGCGTACCCTGGTCGACCTGGCGCCGGCCGGCCTGCCGCCGCGGCGCGACTTCGCCGGCGTCCATCCGGCCGAGGGCGCGCGGCGGATGCGCGTCGCGCTGCTCCAGGGATGCGTGCAGCAGGCGCTGGCGCCGGAGATCAACGCCGCGACGGTCCGGCTGCTGACCCGCCACGGCATCGAGGTCGTCGTGCCGCCGGAGGCCGGCTGCTGCGGCGCCTTCACCCTGCATATGGGCAAGGCGGACATGGCGCGCGCGGCGGCGGCGCGCAACGTGGACGCTTGGCACGCCGAACTGGACGTGGGCGGCCTCGACGCCGTGATCGTGAACGCGTCGGGCTGCGGCACGGTGGTGAAGGACTATGCCCGGCTGCTCGCCGAAGACCCGGCCCGCCGGGAGAAGGCCGCCGCCGTCGCCGCCATCGCCCGGGACGTGACCGAACTGCTGGCGCCCGACGACCTGAAACTGCCGGAAACGGCGGTGCCGCTGACCGTCGCCTATCACGACGCCTGCTCGCTCCAGCACGCCCAGAAGATCCGCGGCCGACCGCGCGCCCTGCTGCGTGCCGCCGGCTTCGCGGTGCGCGACGTGCCGGAGGGCCATTTCTGCTGCGGCTCGGCCGGCGCCTACAACATGCTCCAGCCGGAGATGGCCGAAGCCTTGGGCCGCCGCAAGGCGACGCATATCGAGAGCACCGGGGCGGCGGCGGCCGCGGCCGGCAATCTCGGCTGCCTCGCCCAACTCGGCCGCTTTACCGGCCTGCCCATGCTCCACACCGTCGAACTGCTCGACTGGGCGACCGGCGGGCCGCGGCCGGACGCGTTGCGCGATGTCGCGTTGCCGGAACCCGTGGCTCGGAAGCAAACGGTAGCCCCGACCGGAGCGCCGGGCGCCCCGCCGCCGGCCCCGCCCCCGGACGCGCCTTCGGACGCGTCTTCGGGCGGTTCTACCGGCGCCGCCATCTGGTAGAGTGGGGGACGGGGGAGGACGACGCGATGAGCATGGACGCCTTTCTGAACGACGCCGCGGGCGGCCTCGGCGCGGAGCATGTCAACACGGCGGACGAAACGCTGGTCCGCTATGGCGAGAACACCATGCCGGGCGGCGACCGGCGGCCGGCGGCGGTGCTCTATCCCGGCTCGACCGAGGAGGTCGCCGCGCTGGTGCGGCTCGCCAACCTGCACAGGGTGGCGCTGTTCCCGACCTCGACCGGCAACAATATGGGCCTCGGCACCCGCTCCGCCCCGGCCGCGGGCATGGCGGTGCTCGATCTCGGCCGGCGCATGAACCGGATTCTCGAGATCGACGAGAAGATGGGGTTCGCCGCCGTGGAGCCGGGCGTCAGCTTCCAGATGCTGGCCGATGAGCTGAAGCGGCGCGGCGGCCAGTGGATGAATTCCACGACCTCCGGCCCGCCCCAGGGCGGCATGATCGGCAACGCGCTGGACAAGGGCGCCGGCTACGGCCCGTATTTCGACCATTTCGGCTTCAGTTGCGGCATGGAGGTCGTGCTCGGCACCGGCGACGTCATCCGCACCGGCGACGGCTCGATCGAGGCCGACAATCTCGTTAACTGGCACGTCTCGAAATATTCCTTCGGGCCGATCCTGGACGGGCTGTTCGCCCAGTCGAACTACGGCATCGTCACCCGACTCGGCGTCTGGCTGCTGCCGCGGCCTCCGGCGATCCGCTCCTTCCACTTCGCCTTTCCGGACGATAGCGATCTGGAGGAAATCGTCGAACTGTGCCGGCCGATGAAGATGTCGAACTTCGTGCCGACGCTGTTCCGGGTCGCCAACGACCTCTACCTGATCGGCAGCGAGGTGCCGAGCCCGGCCTATGCGGCGTCCGGCGGCAGGAAGTCGATCAGCGACGACGCCCGCAAGGCGCTGCAACGGGAGCACGGGCTGGGCGCCTGGACGGTCTCCGGCGCCTTCTACGGCCCGTCGATGGAAGCCATGGAGCCGCAGGTCCAGAGGGTCGTCGGCCATTTCTGTGCCTCCGGCAAGGCGACCTACATCCCGCACGAGGAAGCGATGGAGAAACCGGCGCTGGCCTGCGCCGTCGCCTCTTTCTCCGGCGAGCCGACCAATACGGAACTCGGCCTGCTGAAGTGGCGGCCGGGCGGCGGCAACGCGTGGTTCACGCCGGGCACGCCGATGGACGGCCGGACCGCCAACGAATTCCAGAAGCTCGGCCGCGCGATCTACGAGGCCAACGGGCTCGACTACCAGGTGATGAACGTCGCCGGGCCGCGCTTCGCCCGCGGGCTGCACGTCATCTCCTTCAACCGGGAGGATCCGGACGAGTGCGCCCGCGCCGACGCCGCCTACCGGGCGCTCGCCGATGCCTTCTACGCCCGCGGCGTCGCTGTCGGCCGGGCGCCGGTCGACTGGCAGGATTTCCACATGGACAAGCTGATGCCGTCCTTCCGCGACGCCTGCGCCGCGATCAAGCGCGCGCTCGACCCCAACGGCGTAATCGCGCCGGGCCGCTACGGCATCTACTGAGGACGTCACCCATGCATATCGGACTGATCGGCGGCATCGGGCCGGCCGCGACGGAATTCTACTACCGGCATCTGGTGCGGCAGCACGAGGCCGAGGGCCGGCCCCTAGAGCTCACCATCGTCCATGCTCATGTCCACACGCTGGCGGCCAACGCGATCGCCGGCAGGGCCGAAGCGCAGGCCGGGGAGTTCGCGGCGCTGACGAAGCGGCTGAAAGGCGCTGGCGCCGAGGCGGTGGCGATCACGTCCATCGGCGGCCATTTCTGCTTCGATGCCTTCGAACCGATCTCGCCGCTGCCGGTGCTCAACGTGGCGCCGGCCATCGCCGCCGGGCTGCGGGCGCGCGGCGTCAAGCGAATCGGCCTGCTCGGTACGGCGATCGCCATGACCAGCGGCATCTACGGCGCTCTTTCGGGAAACGGGCCGGGGAACGGGTCGGCGAATGAGCCGGGGATCGAGACGGTCATTCCGCAGGGCGACGATCTGCAAACCGTCAACGACGTCTATATCGCCCTCGCCAGGGCCGGTTCGGTCGGCGAGGACGGGCGCGCCACCCTGTTCCGGGCCGGCCGCGACCTCGTCGAACGCCAGGGCGCGGAGGCGGTGCTGCTCGCCGGCACCGACCTGTTCGTCGCCTTCGAAGGCCGCGATCCGGGCTATCGGACGATCGACGGCGCGCTCCTCCATGTCGAGGCATTGACCCGCGCCTCGATCGGCGGCCTGGCGGCCTATCCGGCGTAGGGTTGCATCGGCGGCACGGGAAGGGGTTGTGTTCCTCCGCCGGCGCTTTCGTGTTACGCACCGGTCGGGTCCGACGGAAATGTTGCCGAATTGTTCATTTTGCGGCAAAGTCCGTTTTTCAGCCTGTGGAAGCGCCAAGAGTGTCGAGATGAGAGGACCGTGTAGCCCGGTTCCGGAGAGCCGGGAATGCTGACTCCGGAACGACGGGACGAACTCGTCTCGGAACTTGCCGGGCGGCCCGGCCACGAGAAGGTCCGCACCCTGTTGTACGGGCTGCTGGTCGATGGCCTCGGCGCGGACAGCCGGGATATCGATTTCGAGAAGCCTGCGCCGGAAGTGCGCGGCCGGATCGACGCCCTGCTCGGCCGCACCGTGTTCGAGTTGAAGTCCGACCTGCGGCGCGAACGGAACGACGCTGAGGACGGATTGGCCCGATATCTTTCCGAACGCGAGGGACAGACCGGCGAGAAATTCGTCGGCATCGCCACCGACGGCGCGGATTTCGTCGCATATTTCCTGCGCGGCGATTCGGTTGTCGAGGTCGGCGCCCATCGCACCGACCCGGAAAATTCCTGGGAATTGCTGGCCTGGCTGCGCAGCACGGTCGCCATCGGCGAAGACCTGCTGCCCGACCCCGAAACGATCCGGCGCGAATTCGGCCGCGAGAGCCTGGCCGCCCGACGCGCCCTCGACGACCTTGGCGAACTGTGGGGGCAGGTCGCGCAGACGCCGGAGGCGCGCCTGAAGCGCGAACTCTGGAACCGGCTCCTGAGCCTCGCCTACGGTGCGGATGTGGGCGACGACGATTTGTTTTTGCGACATACCTATCTGGTCGCCGTCGCGAAAGCAGTGGCATGGTCTGCCATGATCGCTGCACCGCCTCAGGAAGCTGTTGCGCTTCTTCATGGCAGCGCGTTTTCCGATCTTGGAATTACCGGGCAAAGCGAACCCGATTTTTTCGATTGGGTTCTATCTGCCGAAGGGGGCGCAGACCTCGTCATGCGCGTCTCGCGTCAGGTCAATCGCTTCCGTCTGCACGATATCCGGGTCGATATCCTCAAAGCGCTCTACGAGAGCCTGATCGATCCGGAGACCCGCCGCGACCTCGGCGAATACTATACACCCGACTGGCTTGCCTCTCGCATGATCGCAACCACGGTAGACCGGCCGCTCGAACAGCGAGTCATAGACCCGGCCTGCGGTTCGGGGACTTTCCTGTTTCACGCGGCACGGGCCGTGCTCGAAGCGGCGACTGCGGCTGGCTTGGCGCCCGCAGAATCGATCCGGCTTGCTGCCGATAAAGTCGCCGGGATCGACATTCACCCGGTCGCCGTCATCTTCGCGCGGGTCACCTTCCTGCTCGCGCTCATGCCTGCGTTGCGTGAAAGGCGTCCGGGCAATGTGACGCTGCCGGTCTACCTCGGAGATGCGCTGCAATGGAACTTGACGCGCCCGGGCGAGAACGGCAGTCAGCCCGATCTGCTTGCCGGCGACGAAATGCTGGAAATCTTCGTTCCGGCTGTCAAATTGAAAGATCCTAAAGCGGACGACTTACCTCCAGCGACCTTGCGCTTTCCTGCGGCGGTTGCCGGTGACGCCGGGCTTTTCGACCTTGTTCTGAACACCATGATTCAACTCGGTTCCCGGTCTGCGTCGCCAGCCAACTTCAATGCTTGGATGGCTCGCCAAGGTTCCGTCTCGCAAAACGACCGGGACATTCTGCGAAAGACCTATGAGGTTATGCGCCGCCTCCAGGAGGAGGGCCGCGACCATATCTGGGGCTACGTCGCGCGCAATCTGGCCCGGCCGGTCTGGCTGTCGAGCGAAGGACAGAAAGCGGATGTCGTGATCGGCAATCCGCCGTGGCTTGCATACAGGCATATGCGCAGCGATTATCAGGAAAGATTCAGAAAGGAAGCCGGTGCCGCCAACGTCTGGTGGCCGGGCAGAGGAACTTCGGCAAACGATCTTTCGGCATACTTTTTTCTTCGGGCCGCGCTCCTTTACATGCGCCGGGACGGTCGAATCGCACTGGTTATGCCTTACGCTGCCCTATCCCGGCGCGCTTACAGGAAATTTCGTACCGGAGAAGTCGCGCAGGCGGGCTACGTCGAGTTCCGACTCCGTTTTAATGCGGCGTGGACCTTCGGGCCGGAAGTGCAACCGCTCTTCCCGGTGCCGAGTAGCGTGCTGTTCGCCGAGGTTTACGAAGGCGTTTCGCCGGCATCGCTCCCCGCCGAAGTTTGGGCATACAAAGGAACGCTGCCGCGGCGGGATGCCGATGAAACGGAAGCGGAGGTCAGCCTGATCGAAACAGTAGATCCTTGGCCAGAGGAAGCCATCGGCGAGACTGGATCGCCCTATCGCGGCGCGTTCCGACAAGGGGCAATTCTGGTCCCCCGCCGCCTCGTGCTTGTTGAATCGGCCCCGGCTACCGGAGCACTTCCCCCGAACCCTGAGGCACCTTTGGTTCGCGGGCGAGTCGGCAATCAGGACAAGGAACCTTGGAAGACGCTGGACCCACCCCAAGGCACAGTAGAAAAACGATTCCTCCGTCCGGCATTGCTTGGCGAGTCCATTGTTCCGTTCCGCGTCGTTGAGCCGCTTCGAGCCGTTATTCCTTGGGATGACGAAAACCGCGATTTAATGGATGCGCGTATAGCCGGTAGCCGAGGCTATCCGATGTTGGCAAAATGGCTCGAAATGGCAGAGGTGCTGTGGAAAGAGAAGGGCAGGGGGCGACGATCGTTCCTCAAGCAATATGATTATTTCAAGCAGCTTTCCGCACAATTTCCGATTACGCCTATTCGTGTCGTATATACCAAAGCGGGAACCAACATGGCGGCTGCGGTAGTTCAGGACGATACAACAGTCATCGACCACAAGTTATATTGGGGGTCGGCAAAGAATCTCGAAGAAGCCCGCTACCTCTGCGGCATTCTCAATAGCGAGGCTCTGCGCGCCGCAGTAGCGCCATACCAGGCGCAGGGCCAGTGGGGCGCGCGGGACTTCGACAAGTATGTTTTCAACCTGCCGATCCCGCGCTTCGACAGGGATGATACGCTTCACCGGGATATCGCCACCGCCGCCCGGACGGCGGAACGGGTCGCGGGCGACGTCCCGCTGAATGAAGGCGAATATTTCGTCACCACCCGCAAACGCATCCGCGCCGCCCTCGCTGAAGATGGCGTTGCCGAGCGGCTGGAGAAATTGGTGGTGGAGTTGCTCAATGGGGCGTGAATTTTCCTGGGCCGGACGCGCGATGTTGTCTGCTGTGCATCCGCCATCGGGCGGCGTAGGATTACAGGCGGCCCGATGACCGGTTGTTGCGGCGAGGGAACACGGCCATGAGAGATGGATACGAATACCGGTTCGTTATCGACGCCTACAGTCCCGATACCCTGCCGATGTCGCGGCTGGCCGAATACATGGCCGACCTTGCGCAACTCCTCGGGAGGGCCCAACAGGTGCATTTCGTGCGCCTCGAACCCGGCAGCACCGTGCTTGTGCAAAATGTCGAGCGGGAAGCTGAGCCCGAAGTGCGGCAGCGGCTTCGAACCGTCGGATGCGACGATACTCCCGCAGACGTAGCCAGCGCCTTCAAGGCGCTAAACCGGCATTTGGCGAACGACAATGCGGTCGGCAGTTTGCAGGAGAGCGGCGGCGCCGAGGTCGTCCGCTTTCCCGGCCGCGAGCAACCGCAGCCGCTGACGTTCGGCGCGTTCAACGAGCCCGGAGTTCTAGACGGCGTGCTCATTCGCATCGGCGGCCGGGACGATACCGTGCCCGTCCACCTGCAAGACGGTGACATGGTCCATGTGTGCAACGCGACCCGCGATATGGCCAGGCAGCTTGCGCTTCATCTCTACGGCTCCGTCCTGCGCGTGCGAGGTGAGGGCCGCTGGGAGCGCGACGCCGACGGCAATTGGTCGATGAAACGCTTTAATATCAGCGGGTTCGAGGAACTCGACGATGCACCGCTCGGCGAAATCGTCGGACGGTTGCGCGCCGTCGAAGGCAGCAGGTGGAGCGATATCGACGATCCGCCGGCAGAACTTCAACGATTGCGCGGCCTCGACGAGGCTCTCTGATGCCGGTTTTCGACGCTACGGCGCTCATGTATTTTCTTGAGCCCGATGCAGGGGCGCCGCTCGATCCCACGACGAACGAACCGGTGACCGATGCCAAGGCGCGCATCGACTTTCTCATCGAGACGCTTGAAGCTGGACACCAAACCGTCGTTGTCCCGACTCCGGCCCTCAGCGAGGTGCTCGTACATGCCGGCGACGCCGGACCTCGATATCTGGAAATTCTCAACGGTAGCCGGTGCTTCCGCATCGAACCGTTCGATCAGCGTGCGGCTGTTGAACTCGCTGCGATGACCCGCGACGCCATCGTAGCCGGCGATCTGCGCGCTGGCACCGATGCGACCCGCGCCAAGATCAAATTCGACCGGCAGATCATCGCAATTGCTCGGACGCAAGGCCAGCGGACCATCTATTCCGACGACAGGGATATCGCGAAGCTCGGAAACGCGCTCGAACTTGAGATCGTTCCGATTCACGCTCTCCCGCTGCCGCCGCAAGATGCCCAAGGAAGACTTGACCTTGGGCAGGATGAGGAAAACTGAAAACCGCAATTGCCGGTCAATCCGCGCGCCATCCCCTCACGCCGCCCCGTCCGGCTCGTTCAGTTGCTGTATCGCGTCGTCGGGGCGGGCGCGGATCGTGTCCATGAAGGCGGGCAAGAGCCGTAGCGCCAGCGGAAGGCCAGCCCGCTTGGGGCTTGACTTTCCAGTAATAAATCCCATATTAAGCATTCGCGCCTCGCGACCAGGGCGCGGCGGCCGGCGGCTTCCGTTACCGGCCGCGGCGGAACATGACATTTCATGACACCTTCGAACGCCTGTCTGGCGGTCCGGTCGCCGTCCCGGTCGGGCACAGCGGGCGGAGGAGCGGTGGGACAAACGAAGACGGGAGCGGAAGCGCGAACCATGACATTTCATGACATTCCTATGCCCTTCCCCCGCCGCGCGGCCGGGGCGAAGAGGGCAGGGAACATGACGAATCCAGACATATCATGACATCCGAGTACCCGTTCCCGCTCCGCGGGCGCTGCACCGCCCGCGGCCGGCCTCGCGCCGCTATGCCGCCCCGTCCGGCTCGTTCAGCGCCGGGATCGCGTCGTCGGGGCGGGCGCGGATCATGTCCATGAGCTCGCGCTGGACCGCCGCGGCGCCGGGGTCGTTCCAGCGGTTGTCCATCTCGGCCGGGTCGTTCGCCAGGTCGTAGAGTTCCCCGGTGTCGCTCAGGGCCTCGTATGTCAGCTTGTGGGTCTTCGTGCGCACGCAGCGCAGCGAAAGCTGCACCCCGGCGCGGTTCGGATGCAGCTCCCACTCGTTGAAGGCATAGTCCCGGCCCGCGCCGTTGCGGGCGCCGTTGCCGCCCCCGTTGCCGCCGCCATCTTCGATCAGCGGACGCAGGCTGGTCGAATGGCGGTCGTCGGGGCCGGAGGCATCGGAGCGCGCGGGGGCGGCCCAGCCGGCGCCGGCCCAGTCGAGGAAGGTCGCCGGCAGATCGAGGGTCGAGACCGGATCGCCGACGACCCTGCCGGCCGGAACGCCCGGGCCGCGCAGGATCAGCCCGATGCGCAGCAGCCCCTCATAGTGCATCGGGCCCTTGAGCACGAGACCGTGGTCGCCGAGCCAGTCGCCGTGGTCGGAGGAGTAGACGACGACGGTGTTACTGTCCTGGCCGCTCTCGGCCAGGGCGATCAGGATGCGGCCGACATGATGGTCGATCAGGGAGATCTGGCCGTAATAGTTGGCGATCAGATGGCGGAGCCGTTCGTCGCTCTGAAACGGGATGCGGCTGTACTGTGAGCGGAGGTCCGCGAACTCGCCCTCGATCTTCTTCTCGACAATCTCCCGGTGCCACCAGGGCCGGCGGTCGAAATCGCGGGTCCGGTGTTCCGGCAGGTCGACCTCGTCCGGGCGGTGCAGGTAGCACCAGGGCTCCGGCGCGTCGAACGGATGGTGCGGGTCCGGGAAGCTGGCCCAGACGCACCAGGGAGAGTCGTCCCCGCGGCGGATGAAGTCGATGGTCCGGTCGCCGACCCAGGCGCTGTTGTGCCAGGCCTCGGGCAGTTTCGAATTCCAGGTCTGGGCGGCCAGTCCCCCGGTCTCGCGGAAATCGCCCCAATACAGGTCCGTCTTCTCGTCGCCCTGTCCGTCCGCGTGGTACCAGCACTCGTAATGCAGCCCTTGGGGCGGCTTGCGGACCGGAAACCAGTTGTGGCCGACCAGCATCAGGTCGACATGGCTGAAGCCCATATAGGGGCCGCTCCAGTCCGGGCCGAAATCCTTCGAGCTTTCGATACATTCCGGACTGCCGGTCGGCGCGAAGGTGTTGTAGGTCGAGAAATGCGCCTTGCCGACGAAACCGGTGCGGTAGCCGGCGGCGGCGAGCGCCCCGGCGAACCCGGCCTCGCCGGTTCCAGGATCGAGGGAGATGCCGTTGTCGTGCACGCCGTGGGTCATCGGCAGCAGGCCGGTCAGGATCGACGCGCGCGACGGCTGGCAGACCACGTTCGGCGTGATGCAGGCGGCAAAGCGCGTGCCCTCGGCCGCCAGCCGGTCGAGATGGGGGGTCTTGATCGGCCGCCCCTCGAAACCGTAGCAATCGCCGCGTTGCTGGTCCGAGGTGATGAACAGGATGTTGGGCCGGCGTTTCGCAGTATCGTTCATGCGGGTATCTTCTTTCTTATGGGCTTCTTTCTTGCGGGGCTTGACTGCCGTAGCCGGCAGGGCAGGGCGGCGTTTCCCTGCATCTCCGGGGCAGGCAGGGAGGGTCTGGAAATCCCCGGCCGTTACGTTGATAATTCAACGAAATATGTCAACATACAGACCTGACGTTAAGGATCGAAGGACCATGGCTCGGGCACGGCGAGGCGGAAATTCCCCGCAGGGCGATCGGAAACCCTCTTCGGAGCGGCCGGCTGCGCCGGGCGCCGCAGACGAACTGGCGTCGGTCACGCAGTTTTACACCTACCGGTTGCACCGGCTCTCTGCCCTGCTGAGCCGGCAGATGCACGACGAATTGCAGGCGCGCTACGGATTTGGGCTGGCCGAATGGCGCACCATCGCCGTTCTGGGCGAGTTCGGCGTCCTTTCCCTGCGCGATGTCGCCCGGCACGCCAGCATCGACAAGGCGCAGGTCTCCCGCCTGCTGCCGAAGCTGATCCGGCCCGGCTATATTGTGCGCGAGCCGCACCCGAGCGACCGGCGGCGGGCGTCGCTGCGGCTGACCGAGGCCGGCCGGAGGCTCCATGGCGAAATCCTGGTCCTCGGGCGGCGGCGCCAGGACTGGCTAGCGGAAGCGCTGAACAGCCACGAGCGTTCGAGGCTCGTCGGCTATCTCGACCGTCTCCTTGCGAAAGTCGAAGCCGAACCGTTCGGGCCGTTTGCGCGGCGGAAGGAGATGGAATGACCGGTATTCCGCCGCACGCCCGGCCGGCGGCGCGTGCAGTTTAGGTTGCAAGAGCAAGCCTCCCGTGACGCCGCACAATCTCATCGTCGTCATGTCGGACGAGCACGATCCGCGCTTCATGGGGCATATGGGCCATCCGCGGGTCCGCACGCCGAACATGGACCGGCTGGCGGCGCGCGGCACGGCCTTCACCGCGGCGTATACCAATTCCCCGATCTGCGTGCCGGCGCGGGCCAGCTTCGCCACCGGCCGCTACGTCCACGAGATCGGCTATTGGGACAATGCGATCGCCTGGGACGGCCGTGTGAAAGGCTGGCCGAACCGGCTGCAGGAAGAAGGGTTCTACAACGCCACCATCGGCAAGCTGCACTACCGCCGGGAGGAGGATCCCTACGGCATCGACCGGCAGATCGAGCCGATGCACATCTATAACGGCGTCGGCATGGTCTGGGGCTCGCAGCGCGATCCGCTGCCCGACACGCGCGGCAGTTTCCGGATGCTCAAGATGATCGGCCCGGGCGAGAGCGGCTACAACCGATACGACAGGCGGATTGCCGACGAAGCCGTAGCCTGGCTGCGCGAAGCGTCGAAGCACGATTATCCGCGCCCCTGGGTGCTCTATATCGGCTTCGTCGCGCCGCACTTTCCGCTGGTTGCGCCGCAGGAGTATTTCGATCCGTACCCCATCGAGGACATGCCGTTTCCGAAGCTGCACCCGCAGGGCGGCTATGAACGCCATCCCTGGGTCGAGGAGCATGCGCGGTTCTCGCAGACCGACGACCAGTTCGCGAGCGAGGAGGAACGCATGCTGGCGATTGCCGCCTATCACGCGCTCTGCACCTTCGTCGACGAACGGCTGGGCGCGGTGCTCGATACGCTGGACGCGACCGGCCTGAGCGACCGGACGCGGGTCGTCTACACCAGCGACCACGGCGACAATGTCGGCGCCCGCGGCCTGTGGGGCAAATCGGTGCTCTACGAGGAGGCGAGCCGGATTCCGATGATCGTCGCCGGACCGGACGTGCCGGCCGGCCGGACCGTGGCGACGCCCGTCACCCTCGTAGACCTCTATCCGACCGTGATCGACGGGGTCGGCCTGGAGGCGACGGAGGAAGAGGCGGCGCTGCCCGGCCGGTCCCTGTTCGCCCTCATCGACGAGGCGGACGACCCGGAGCGCATCGCCTTCTCCGAATACCACGCCGTCGGCTCGAACAGCGCCGGCTTCATGCTGCGCAAGGGCCGGTACAAATATCACCACTATGTCGGCCATGCGCCGGAACTGTTCGACCTCGAGGCCGATCCGGAGGAAACGGCCGATCTGGCGGCCGACCCGGCCCATGCCGGAACCCTTGCCGAATACGAGACCTTGTTGCGCGGCATCGTCGAACCCGAGGACGCCGACCGCCACGCCAAGGCCGCCCAGCGCGCCCTGATCGAGCGCCACGGCGGCTGGGAACAGGCCCGCAAGCTCGGCGCTCCGGCCGCCACCCCGGCGCCCGGCGCGGGGTTCGAGTAGGCAGCGACCGGTTCGCCGCACCGCTCCGGGACTATTGCCGGCGGCGGGGCGGCTGTCGGAGCGCCGACGGGTTCAGGCGGCTTTGGATTTCGGCGGCGGATCGACAGGCGACGGCGGGTCGGGCGGAGGCGTCAGGTCGCGGCGCATGAACACGGCTTCAAGCAATCCCTCGATGCGCGCCACGCGGTCCCGTAGCTCGTTCATTTCGGCGCGCAGACCGTTGATCTCGCTGCGTATCTCGTCGCGCAGAGTGCGGATGTCCTGCCGCAGCCAGGCGAACAGGCCGAGAATCAGCGCCCCGAGCGCAACCAGACCGGCAAGATGGGCATCCATACGGATAATTTAACCCATTGAACAACTGTCGTCTACATCCGAATGCCGCGCCGCAGGCGCTGCGCACCCCATCCTAAATCTCCACATTCACCGCGTTGTATTCGAACAGCCAGTCGTGGCGCTCGGCGACGGCGGCGGGGTCGAACTCCTCGCGGGCGATGCGCGCCGTCTCGGCCGGGTCGGCCAGCTTCGGGTTGTGGAAGCGCGCGGTGTTGGCGGCCGAGCCGCGCATCATCCGCGCCGTGCGCTCCAGCCGCGCCGCCTCGTAGCGCTTCAGGGCGGTCTCGACATCGCCGAAGGCTTCGAGCGCGCGGGCGAGGACCAGGCCGTCCTCGATGGCGTGGTTGGCGCCCTGGGCGAGGAAGGGCAGGGTGGCGTGGCAGGCGTCGCCGAGCAGCGTGACCCGCTCCTTCGACCAGGCGTCCATCGGCTCGCGGACATGCAGGGCCCACTTGTACGGCGTCGGAACTGCCCGGATCAGGCTCCGAAGCGCATCGTTCCAGCTGGCGAAGTCGCCCAGGCATTCCTCGACCGTACCCGGCGCATTCCAGCTTTCGACCCGCCAGTCGCCGCGCTCGATGGCGCCGACGAAATTCATGAGTTCGCCGTTGCGCAGCTGGTAATGCACGCAATGGCCGCCCGGCCCGATCCAGATGGCGCTCTGGGGCTCCAGGAGCTGTGGCGGCACGCCGGCGGTCGGCACCACGCCGCGCCAGGCGACGATGCCGGTGAACCGGGGATCGTCGGGGCCGAACAGCGCGCGGCGGACGACGGAATGGATGCCGTCCGCGCCGACGAGCGCCGCACCGGAGACGCATTCGCCGTCCTCCAGAACGGCGACGGCGCGTGTGCCGTCCTGCTCCGCGACGGCGAGTTTCGCGTCGAGGCGGATCGCGTCCGGCTGCGCGGCGGCGACAGCGCCGGCCAGCACCGCATGCAGATCGGCCCGGTGGAACATGCAATAGGGGAAGCCGTAGCGCTCGACGGATTCGGCGCCCAGATCGTAGAGCGGCCAGCTTTCGCCGCTGCGGTAGTGGTAGATGCGCTTGCCCTCGGGCTGCCAGGCCAGCGGCTCCAGCGCCGGCCACAGGCCGAGATGGTCGAGCACGCACATGCCGTTGGCGCCGATCTGCACCCCCGCGCCGACCTCGCCCAGCGCCGGCGCCTGTTCGAGGACCGTGACCCGGAAACCGCGCCGGATCAGCGCGAGCGCGGCGGTCAGCCCGCCCAGGCCGGCGCCGGCGATCAGGATGCGGTCGTCCGGAGCGGTCACGGTTCCAGCCGCCGCAACAGGCCGTGGGCGAAATCCGTCAACGTATCGTCCCGCGCGCCCATGACGACGATCCGGTCGCCGGGTCCGGCCAGGTCGAGCAGCCGCTCGCCGCAGGCTGCGCGGTCGCCATGCGCCTCGGCGCGCCGCCCGGCCGCCGCAACCGGCCCGGCGATGTCGCGGCTGGAAATATCCCGTGTGACGGTGCCGCCGAAATAGACGGGTTCCGGCATCAGCAGTACATCTTCGCTGTCCAGATTTTCGGCGAACACGTCGATGAAACCCAGCCGCATCTTGCGCAGCGGGCCGAAGCCGTGGGGCTGGAACAGGATGAGCAGCCGGCCCGGAAAAGCGTGCAGCGTGTCCAGGGTGGCGGCGATCTTGTCCGGATTGTGGGCGAAATCGTCGATTACGGTGACGCCGCCGGCGGTGCCGACCGTTTCCAGACGGCGGCGCAGGCCGGCAAAACCGTCCAGATGCCGGGCTGCTTCGGCTGCGGGGACGCCGCACGCCATCGCCGCGCCGATTGCGGCGAGCGCGTTGGCGGCATTGTGGATGCCCGGCACGGGCAGCGTTACCGGGTGGGCGTCGGACGTTCCGTCGGCAATCAGCCGGAATCCGATGCCGTCCGGCGCCGGGGACAGCGCCTCGGCAAACAGGTCGGCGTTGCGGTCCGACAGGCTGAAGAACACCCGGTTCTCCGGCGGAATCCGCCGGCCGATCGGGAGCGTTTCGGGATCGTCCATATTGAGGACGCACCGGCTTGCCTTTCCGATGAAATCGTCGAACAGGCCGCGAAGCTCGTCCATCGGCTTGTGGTCTTCGGTGATGTTGGTCAGCACGGCAACGGTCGGATCGAACAGGGCGATCGAGCCGTCGCTCTCGTCCACTTCGCTGACGAAAATATCGCCCGCTCCCGCCAGCGCGCTGGCGAAGGGATCGTCCGCACCTGCAAAATTCTTCATCACGGCGCCATTCATCGCCGTCGGGTCGCGGCCGGCCCGGTGCAGGAGCCAGGCGATCATGCCGGTGACGGTGGATTTGCCGCTGGTCCCGGCGACGCCGATGCGCTGCGGCGCGGCATTGAACAGTTCGGCGAGCAGCTCGGGCCGGCTCATGCGCCTGGCGCCGACGCGCCGGGCCGCGGCGACGTCGGGCACGCTGTCTTCGACCGCTGCGGAGGCGACGAAAATCTGGTCGGCCCGGCGGATGCCGCTGCCGTCCTGCCGGTGCAGGCGGATGCCGCGCCGGCGCAAATCGTCGAACTTCGCGCTCGTCCGGCTCCCGACTGGCATGGCATCGAGCGAACGGTCGGACCCTTCCACCCGGTGGCCCTTCGCCTGTAGGATCAGCGCCAGCGGCAGCATCCCGCTGCCGCCGATGCCGCACAGGAAATAGGATAGGGGTCTGGTCATTTGGGTATGCGAATCGCCATCGTCGCGCCGAGCAACCGCATAGACCAGTCCCTGGTCGAGTGGGTCAAGGCCGTTGCAGCGGCGCAGTTTGCGTCCCGGCCGTTCGCCCAGCGGCCGGAGCTGCTGTTCCACCCGCAATGCTTCCTGTCGTCGGGCCATTTCGCCGGCACCGACCGGGAACGCGCCGCGGCTTTCCTGGAGGTTGCCAACGATCCCGAGATCGACGCCGTCTGGTTCGCCCGCGGCGGCTACGGCGCCGGCCGGCTATTGCCGCATATCGAAGGCGCGCTCGGTCCGCCGGCCCTGGAGAAGACCTATCTCGGCTACAGCGACGCCGGCAACATGCTGGCGCTGCTGATGAAAGCCGGCGCTGCCGATCTGGCGCACGGGCCGATGCCGACGGACATCCGGCGCGACGGCGGGGAAGCGGCCCTGCGCCGGGCGCTGGCCTGGCTGGTCGATCTCGATCCCGAGACCGTCGAGCCGTCGGCGCGCAACGGCAGTTCCAATGTGGCCTTCAACCTGACCGTGCTCAGCCACCTGATCGGCACGCCCTGGCAGCCCGACCTCGCCGGACGGATGCTGATGGTCGAGGATATCGACGAATATATGTACCGGCTCGACCGTGCGCTCTGGCAGGTCCTGTCGGCGCCGGGCATGGAGCGGATCGCCGGCCTGCGCCTCGGCCGCTGCGGCGAGATCCCGGAGAACGATCCCGATTTCGTCCTCACCGAAGAGGAAATGGCCCGGGAACGCTGCGCCGCCGCCGGCGTGCCCTATCTCGGCCGCGCCGATATCGGCCACGACTCCGGCAACAAAGTGGTGCCGATGGGCGGCTGAGGCCGGGCTACCGCGCCGGCGTTCCCCAGGCGAGGCGCGCCGCATGGCCGACCGGCCTGACCTCCGCGTCCTCCAGCAGGCCGCCGTCGCGCAACGCCCGGTGGGCCTTCGGCAGGTTGTAGTGCGGCAGGGATGGATAGAGATGATGCTCCAGGTGGTAGTGGACGTTGTGCGGGAAAATCATCCACATCAGCCACTTCGGCCCGAGATTGGTGCGCGCGTCGCGCCAGGCGTCGCCGGTCTCGGTCGTCATGCCGTGCTCGAGGATCGAGCGGAAGCGCATCAGCGGCTGGAGCAGGAACCAGAGCGGGATCGCCCAGAGCAGCAGGTATTCGACAAAAAAGCCGAAAATCAGGGCGGCGGCCGGCAGGGCGATATGGAACGCCGCCACGACCCAGCGGTCGTTGAGCGCGTCGCGGCGCAGCTTCGGCGAGGTGTCGCCGAGCGGGTCGGTCTTCGCCCCGTCGAGGCGGGCGGCGGAAGGGGCGCCCCAGAAATAGGCGTAGGTCTTCCAGGCCGTCAGCCCGGCGATGTCCTTGAGCAGCTTGCCGGCGAGATAGGCCCGGCCGCGCGGATAGCCGCCGTGGATCGGCGTGTCCGGATCCTGCGCGCCGAACAGGTGGTTGTGATGCAGCCGGTGAATCACCCGGTAGGCGAACATCGAGATGCCGATCGGCGTCGCGCAGATCCGGCCGACCAGGTCGTTCAGCCAGCGGGTTTCGTAGAGCCGGTAGTGCACCGCCTCGTGGGACAGCACGAACAGCGCCTGCGCCCGGGTCGCCAGCAGGATCATGCAGGGCGCCAGAACCCACCATTCGGGGAAGACGACCGCGAGCGCGAGCAGCACGGCGATTTCCAGCCAGGTCTGCAAAACCGAAAGCGTGGAGCGCACCGGGTCGAGCCGCGTCAATGCCTTGATGAAGGTGGGATCGAGTCCCCGGCGGCCGCCGAGATCGTCGTGGAACTCTTCGCCGGAGGAGGCGGCCTGTCGCGGTGGCAGGGCGTTCATGCGCTCAGGTTAGCGAAAGCGGGCTCTCCGGCGAAAGCTATTCTTCGCGCCACGGGTTGACAATCGCCGCACCTGTGCCGGCGAAGTCCCGTTACTTGCGGGTCAGGTCGAGTTTCGAGAAGTCGAACGGTGAGTTGAACAGCCAGTCCTTGAAATCCTTGTACTCGGTTGCTGTATCACCGCCTTCCACCGCGCCGCCAATCCTGGCTTCGAAGCGATCGAAGTCCTCCCGCGAGACGATCACCACACAGTCCTTGCCGTGCCGGGTGACATATTGCGGCCCTTCTTGCAGTGCCCGCCGGACCAATTCGCTGAACTTGGATTTGGCTTCCGACATGGACCAGGTCGTTGGTTTCGCGTTCGTATCGCTCCGGTTCGTGTCAATACCCGACTATACTACACCCCCAGCGCCGTGCGAAACCGGCCCGTGAGCTGCACCCCGTCGCGCGGCGGCAGGACGAGATCGTGCATCGCCGACTCGATCTTGAGCGTGACGAAGACCGGGCCGCGGGCGCTCCGGGCGAGGGACACGGCCTCGCCAAGGCGCGCCGGGCTGCCGACCGTCGCGACGACCGGAATGCCGCTCGCCTTGGCGACCGCCGCCAGATTGGTGCCGCGGCCGGTGTTGGTGCGCTGCATCCCGGTTTCGCCGTAGCGCTCGTTGTCGAGCACGACGATGGCGAGATTGGCCGGCTTGTGCGCCCCGACGGCGGTCAGGCTGCCCAGGCCCATCAGCATCTCGCCGTCGCCGGTCACGACCAGAACGCGCTTGTCCGGCTGCGCGATGGCCAGGCCCAGCCCGATCGGCACCGCGCCGCCCATCGCGCCCCACAGCGGGAAGGTCAGGTCATGGTCGCCGGCGGCGGTGCAGTCCCAGGCCGGCGCGCCCAGCCCGGCAACGACGAGCAGGTCGCCGCCCCGGTTGTTCAGCAGAGCCCTGACGGCGGCGCGGCGGTCAAGCATCGCTTTCCCCTTCGCCGTGAAAGCCCTTGAAACCGATCAGCGACTGGGCGAGTTGCACGCAGATCCGCCGGTCCTCTTCGAAGGCGTCCGCGCCCGCCGCGGCCAGCGCCGACCCGGCCCCGGCCGGATCTTCGACGCGCCGAAGCTCCACCCCCATCGCGTCCAGCAGGGCCGGCACCGCCCGGCCGGTCGATTTCTGCCACGGGTTGGTCTCGCCGGGCTCGCCGCGCATGGTCACGAGCATGAGCAGCGGCATGCCGCAGACCCGCGGCAGGCTCAGCATGTTCGGGATGTTGCCGACGCCGGACGACTGCATGGCGGCGAGCGCGCGCTGGCCGCCCAGCCAGGCGCCGCAGCACTGGGCGATGGCGTCCTCCTCGGTTGCGACGGAGATCATGGCGATTCCGTCCTCCGCCGCCGCGAGTTCGAGGAACCGGGTCAGCCCGGCATCCGGGACATAGGCGACCTGCCGGACATCGAGCGCACGCAGGGCGGCAACGGCATCGGCGGACCAGTCGGCCGCGGCGGGGGAAACGGAATCGGTCAAGGGTCGTTCGCCGGATAATTCTCAGTCTGTGCAGGCTGGTTAATCCGCCGTTTCGCCGGGTTTCGTCAACCGGGCTTTGAGCCGGTCCAGTCCGAGCACCGTCAGGCCGGCCAGCAGGCCCCAGAAGGCCGAGCCGGTATCCAGCAGCGAAACCCCGGAGGCGGTGACGGCCAGGGTAACGACGGCGGCGAAGCGGTCGGCTTCGTCACGCAGCGCGCTGCCGGCGGCGACGACCAGCGGCGAGATCAGGGCGAGACCGGCGATCGTCGCGATCAGGGCCGCCGGCAGGCTGGCGAACAGGGCGACGAAGGAGGCCGCGAACAGGCCGAGGAACAGGTAGCCCAGGGCATAGAACGGCCCGGTCAGCCAGCGTTTCGCCGGGTCGGGATGGGCGTCTGGTGCGCAGCATATCGAGGCGGTGATCGCGGACAGGTTGGTCGTGTGGGCGCCGAGCGGCGCGGTCGCGGCCGAGGCGAGTCCGGTCACCAGCAGGATCGGCCGGGTCGGCGGCGCGTAGCCGAACGAGCGGAGCACGGCATAGCCCGGCAGGTTCTGGCCCGCCATGGTGACGAGATAGAGCGGCAGGCCGAGGCCGATCAGGACGCCGGGCTCGAATACCGGGCGGATCGACTCCGGTTCCGTCAGGCGCAGCGCCAGCGTCATGTCTTCGGCCAGGCCGAGGATGCGGGCAAGCAGGATGCCGGCGACCAGGACGACGATGACCGCCCAGGACGGACTGACCGCCCGGACCGCCAGGAACAGCAGGACGAGCGGCAGCACCAGCGCCGGTTCCGCACCGGCCTGCACGAAAACCTCCAGCACGAAGCGCAGCAGGATGCCGGCGAGCATCGCCGCGGCGACCGCCACCGGCAGCCTCTCGACCAGCCGGCCAAGCGGCCTGACCGCAGCCGTCAGGACGATCAGGCCGGCCGCGGCGAGAAACGCGCCTGCCGCTTCCGCCATTCCGATGCCGGTCGTGCCGACGATCAGGGCGGCGCCGGGCGTCGACCAGGCGGCGACCGTGGGGATCCGGTAGCGGACGCTGAGCACGGCGGTCGAAGCGGCGGTCGCCAGGCAGATCATGGCCAGCCAGGACGCCGTCTGCGCCTCCGTCGCGCCGACCGCCTGCGCCGCCGAGACGACCAGCGCGATCGTGCTGCCGAAGCCGACCAGCACCGCGACCAGCGCGGCGTTGACGACCGATAGTCTCACGGGAAAAATCTCATGTCGGCGGAGCCGTATGGCCAGTACGACCGGGGCGCAATCGGAAAAACCGGGATTTGAACGGCCCCCCGTCCGCAGCTAACCCCACACCCGCCCGGCGACCTCGAGCATGACCTCCAGCTTGCGCCACTGTTCATCCTCGGTGAGGGCATTGCCGCCGATGCCGGAGGCGAAGCCGCATTGGGGGCTGATTGCCAGCTGCCCGATATCGATGAAGCGGGCGGCGTCCTCGATCCGGGCGATCAGGGCGTCGGGCCGTTCGACCGCGCCGGTCTTGGTCGTGATCAGGCCGAGCACGACCGTGGGCCCGCCCTTCGGCACGAAGCGCAGCGGCTCGAAGCCGCCGGCCCGCTCGGTATCGTATTCCAGGAGCAGCCGGTCGAATTTCAGGTTAGCGAAGAGGAATTCCGCGATCCCGTCATAGGTTCCCTCACGGTGCCACATGGAGGCGCGGTTGCCGCGGCAGATATGCAGGCCGAAGCACGCCTTGCCCCGATGCCCGTCGATCGCGGCGTTGGAGGCGGCGACGGCGTTCGCGAGATTTTCGATCGGGTCTTCGCCGCGAGCGGCCATGCGCTCCAGCGTCGCCCGGTCGACATAGCCGGTGTAGCTCGGCTCATCGAGCTGGACATAGGGGCATCCGGCCTCGACGATCTCGCCGACCATCCTGTTCTGGATCGCCGCGACGTCGTCGAGAAAGGCCTGCCGGCCGGCATACCAGGGCGCGGATTTTTTGAGATCGCACATCTGGGACACCCGGTCCGGCCCCATCAGCATGACTTTCGCCGGCGCCGCCGCGACGCCTTTCAGGAACAGGAACTCCTCCAGCGGCGCGTTGCGGCGCAGGGCCAGCTTTCCGGTCGCCGGCGCCTTGAAATGTTCGACCGCGTCGGCGCCCCGGGTGCCCGGCGTCTCGCCTTCCATCAGGTTGTCCGGACTGGCGAGAAAGGCCCGCCACGAGCCTTCCCACTGGTCCCACCCTTCGATCTCGGAGAAGCTGACCTGCCAGTTCAGCCGGCGATATTCGCCGTCGCTGACGACCGGCAGGCCGATCCGTTCCTGTTTCGCGACGACCTCGCGGATCGCCGCGTCCTGGGCCAGAACCAGGTCCCATTCGCCGATCCCGCCTTTCCCGCGGGCGAGAAAGGCGTCGATCAGCGATTCCGGCCGCAACAGGCTGCCGACATGATCGACGCGCAGATCCTTCAATCCGGTCATGTGCTCTCCCGTGAGTGCAGGCCTGACGTCTTTGCGCGAAAGACGGCGCGAATCCCTTAAGAGCGTAATCGCCCCGTTCCGGCACGGCCAAGAAGATTTCGCCGGTTTGGGCGCGTCGCTCTGTCCGGACTACTTGTGCCCGGATCGAGCCGCTGAAATGATGGCGGCCGGCAGTCGATAACTCAGGGAGATGCATTATCGTGACCGGTTCGAATTCCGCCCGGCCGCCCTTCCGGGTCGAGCATGTCGGGAGTTTCGTGCGGCCCGGCCGGCTGTTGGACGCCGCCCGGGCGAACAAGGCCGGCGCGCTCGACGACCGGACCTATGGCGAGATCCAGAACGATTGCATCCGGGAGATCGTCGCGTTTCAGGACGAGCTGGGCCTGCCCTCGGTCACCGACGGGGAGTTCCGGCGCCGGGTCTGGTCGGGCGGCCTGACGGAAGCGCTGGACGGAATGGGGCTGAAGGCGGAAGGCATCCTCAGCTTCCATTCGGAGAGCGAGGAATACGGCGTGCCGCCGTCGCCCTATGCCGAGGGCCGGCTGTCCCGCCGGCGGCCCATCGTCGCCGGCGACTACGACTTTGTCGCCTCGCTGCGGCCGAAGGGCGTTCCCAAAGTCACCATCGCATCGCCCGCGGTGCTGCATTTCTGGCTGGGCGACGGCAGTTTCAACCCGGCGGTCTATGACGGCCGGGACGACTTCTTCGCCGATCTCATCGCCATCTTCCGGGAGGAGATCGCCGATCTGGAACGGGCCGGCTGCCGCTATGTCCAGCTGGACGACACCGCGCTGCCCTGCAATTGCGACGACACGGCGAGGGCGGCCGTTGCGGCGCGCGGCGAGGATCCCGACGAACTGACCGACGCCTATGTGGGGCTGATCAACGCCTGCGTGGGCGAACGGCGCGACGACACCTTCGCCGGCCTGCATATGTGCCGGGGCAACCTCAAGACCATGTGGATGGCCGAGGGCGGCTACGAGCCCATCGCGGAGCGGCTGTTCGGCGGGCTCGATGTCGACGCGTTCTTCCTGGAATACGACAGCGAGCGGGCGGGCGATTTCCGGCCTCTGCGCTTCCTGCCGCCGGGCAAGACGGCCGTGCTCGGCCTGGTCAGCACCAAGACCGCCGAACTGGAATCGAAGGACGGCCTCAAGCGGCGCATCGACGATGCGGCCCGGTTCGCGCCGCTGGAGCAGTTGAGCCTGAGTCCGCAATGCGGCTTCTCCTCGGCCGGCGGCGGCGGCCAGGTCATGGGTCTGGACGATATCCGCCGCAAACTGGAGCTGATCCGGGACGTCGCGGCCGAGGTCTGGGGCTGATCGGAGGATTTCCGGTGCAAAAGCGAGACCTTCAGCTGCCGGAATCGCGGCAGGAGATCGCGGCGATACAGCGGGCACGGAAGACGATCGCGGTCGAGAAGGCGAAGCGCGCCAGCTTCTACCGCGGGAAGCTCGACGGCATCGACACCGGCCGCCTCGACGATCCGGAGGAATGGGCCAAAATCCCGATCGTCGACAAGGAAACGCTCCGCGAGATCGGCGTGCAGAACTTCGAGGACCGGTTCTGCATCGCGCCGCGCGGCGAGATCGCCGAATACTGGCGCTCCGGCGGGGCGACCGGCGTGCCGCTCTACTATCCGCGCACCCATCTCGACATGGAATTCAGCTACCTGCAGCTCTGCCGCTGCTGGGCGATCGCCGGCGCGCGGGACGGCGACCTGTGCCACATGTCGTTTCCGCTCGGCGTCCATCCGGCGGGGCAACTCTGGGCCCGGACGGCGAACCAGAGCGGCGTCGGCGTGATCTGGGCCGGCTCCGGCGCCGGCACGCCGTCGCAGGTTCAGCTCGATCTCATCCTGTCGCTCAGGCCGACGATCTGGATGGGCATGCCGAGCTACGGCCTGCACCTGGCCAATCTCGCCGACGCCCAGGGCATCGACCTGGCGGGCCACACCGTCGAGCGCGTGCTGGTCGGGGCCGAGGCGCTGTCGGACGCCAAGCGGGAGAAGCTGGAACGGGCCTGGGGCGCGGAGGTCAACGACCTGTTCGGCATGACGGAAATCGGCATCCTCGGCGCCGACAGCCGGCATCACGAAGGCTTCCACGTCTGGACCGACCAGGCGGTGTTCGAGGTCGTCGACGAGGATACCGGCCTGCCGGTGCCCGAGGGCGAACCGGGCCTGATGGTCATCACGCCGCTCTTCATCAACAATGCGACGCCGTTCCTGCGCTGGAGTTCGGGCGATATCGTGCGCATGGTTGACAGTTCCAGCCTGGACGGGCCGTTTTCCGTCTTCCCGGTGATGCGCCATGCCCATCGCACCGTCGGCTTCTTCAAGGTGCGCGGGATCAACGTCAACCATGCCGAGTTCGAGGATTTCGTTTTCCGCATTCCGGAGATCAACGATTTCCAGGTCGAACTGCGCAACGACGGCGGCGCGGATATCTTTCGCGTCGCCATCGAGGTGCGGCGCGGCAGCGAGGCCGGGGCGGTTGCCGGCGGGCTGGCCGGAAAGGTCCGCGCGACCTTCGAAGTCCGCCCGGAAATCGAGGTGCTGGAAACCGGCACGCTTGCCAGAGCCTTCGAAAGCAGCGTCAAGGCGCCGCGTTTCGTCGACCGGCGATAGACCGGATTTCCCGGCGACCGGCAGAGGAAGAGAAGAGCTATGTTCGTTGCGATGAACCGGTTTCAGATCGCGCGCGGGCGCGAGGCGGATTTCGAGCGGGTCTGGGCCGAGCGGGATACCCATCTCGACGGCGTGCCGGGCTTCCTGGAATTCCGTCTCTTGCGCGGCCCGGAGGCCGACGACCATACGCTGTACGCCTCGCACTCGATCTGGACCGACCGGGAGGCCTTCGAGGCCTGGACCCGGTCCGAGGCCTTCCGCAAGGCCCATGCCGGGGCCGGGGAACGGCGCGACCTCTATCTCGGCCATCCCCACTTCGAGGGATTCGAGACCGTGCTCGACCGGTAGCGCCGGGCCGGGCTTGCATTCCGGCGGGCCCTGTGATGTTGCTTGTGATGTTGCACGACAGGGTTTTGTGGCGATAAGGCGGCTCGATGGATACCTCCGTCTTCACCGGCTGCATCCCGGCGCTGATGACGCCGTGCACGGCGCGGGGCGAGCCGGACTACGACATTCTGGTCGATACGGCCCAAAGGCTGATCGCGACCGGCATGCGCTCGGTGGTCTATTGCGGCTCGATGGGCGACTGGCCGCTGCTGACCGACGCCCGGCGCCAGGAGGGCGTGGCCCGGCTCGTTGATGCCGGCGTGCCGACGATCGTCGGGACCGGAGCGCAGAATCCCCGGCTGGCAGCGGCCCATGCCGCCCATGCGCAGGCCTGCGGTGCGCAGGGGCTGATGGCGCTTCCGCGGGTGCTGTCGCGCGCAACGTCGCCGGCGGCGCAGCGGGCGCATTTCGCCGGCATCCTCGCCGCCGCGCCGGACCTGCCGGCGGTGATCTACAACAGCCGCCATTACGGCTTCGAGACCAGGGCCGACCTGTTCTTCGGCCTGCGGCGCGGCCATCCGAACCTGATCGGCTTCAAGGAATTCGGCGGCGCCGATGCGCTTAGCTACGCCGCCGAGCACATCACCGGCCGCGATCCCGGCCTGTCGCTGCTGGTCGGCGTCGATACCGCGGTCTATCACGGCTATGTCCGGTGCGGCGCAGTTGGGGCCATCACCGGCATCGGCAACGTGCTGCCGCGGGAGACCCTGCAACTGGTCGCACTGTGCGAACAGGCGGCGGCCGGCAATGCGACCGCCCGCCGGCTCGCTCAAGAGCTGGACGAGGCGCTGGCCGTCCTGTCCTCCTTCGACGAGGGACCGGACCTGGTGCTCTACTACAAGCATCTGATGACGGTGGAGGGCCACGCCGGCTACGACCGGCATCTCAACGCTACGGACACATTGAGCGGGAGCCAGCGGTGCCATGCCGAGGCGCAGCTCGCCCTGTTCAGGGCCTGGCACGCCGACTGGATGAAAGACCCGGCCGCGGCCCGCCTGTGCGCGTAGTCGATTCCCATACCGCGGGCGAGCCGACCCGCACGATCGTCGAAGGCGGTTTCGACCTGGGAGCCGGCCCGCTGGCCGAACGGGCGGCGCGGTTCGCGGCCGGCCACGCCTGGGTGCGGCGCGCGCTGCTGACCGAACCGCGCGGCTTCGACGCCATGGTCGGCGCGCTGCTGTGCGCGCCGGACGATCCGTCCTGCGCCACCGGCGTCATCTTCTTCAACACCGCCGGCAATCTCGGCATGTGCGGCCACGGCACCATCGGCGTCGCGGCGACGCTGGCCTTCCTCGGCCGGATCGGGCCGGGCGCGCACCGGATCGAAACGCCGGTCGGCATCGTTACGGTCGCGCTGAAGACCGCCAACCTTGCGGCGGTCGAGAATGTCGAAAGCTACCGCCTGCATGCCGGCGCGACGGTCGGGGTCGAAGGGCTGGGGGCCGTGACCGGCGATGTGGCGTGGGGCGGCAACTGGTTCTTCCTGTGCCGGGATGCGCCGGCGCCGCTTGAGACGGCGCATATCCCGGCGCTGACCGATGCGGCGATGAAGGTGCGGGCGGCGCTCGCCGGAGCCGGCATCACGGGCGCGGACGGCGCCGAGATCGACCATATCGAGTTCTTCGGCCCGCCGGTCTCGGCCGGGGCGGACAGCCGCAATTTCACCCTTTGCCCCGGCAGCGCCTACGACCGCTCGCCCTGCGGCACCGGGACCAGCGCCAAGCTCGCCTGCCTTGCCGCCGAGGGCGCCCTGGCGCCGGGCGCGCCCTGGGTCCAGGAGAGTATTATCGGCAGCACCTATCGCGCGCATTACCGGACGGGCTCACGCGGCGGCATCGTCCCGACCGTCGAGGGCCAGGCCTTCGTCGTCGGCGAAACGGTCCTGCATTTCGCGCCGGACGATCCCTACCGGACCGGGATCGGTTCGCCCTTTCTTGTTGGCGAAGCCGCTGGCCGCTAAAGTCCCGTTTCACGTTAAATGCCGCACCGGAAGCGCCGGTGCTGCACAAGGACGGACCCCGCATGACCGCGGACCGGCGCAAACCCGCAGGCAGGCCCGCATGACCGTATCCAGCATGACCGGCTATGCCCGCGCCGAAGGGGCGCTGGACGGCGCGGCCTGGTTCTGGGAAGCGCGCAGCGTCAACAGCAAGGGTCTGGACGTGCGCTGCCGCGTGCCGCCGGGCAGCGACGCCATCGACGCCGCGGCGCGCAAGGCCGCCGCCGCCGTTTTCGCGCGCGGGGCGCTGTCCCTGTCGCTCCAGCTCGACCGGGGCGAGCGCCAGGTTGCCCTGAAGATCAACGAGGCCGCCCTGGAGCAGGTTCTGGCGCTGCAGGACGCGCTGGGCGGCCGGGTCGATCCGGCGCCGCCGCGGCTCGACGCGCTGATCGCGGTCCGCGGCATCGCCGAGACCGTCGAACCGGCCGAGGATGCGACCGTTGCGGCGGCCCGGGAGAAGGCGATCCTGGCGACCCTGGCCGATGCGCTGGACCGGCTGGCGTCGGCGCGGGCGGAGGAGGGCGCGCGCCTGCTGCCCGTGCTGTGCGAACATCTCGAAACTATCGGGCGGCTGACGGCCGCCGCGGCGGCGACGGCGGAAGCCCAGCCCGCCATGCTGCGCCGGCGGTTCGAGCAACAGGTGGCGGACCTGCTCGAGGCCCGGATCGGCGTCGGCGAAGATCGCCTGGCGCAGGAAGCCGCGCTGCTGGCGGCCAAGGCCGATGTCCGCGAGGAGGTCGACCGGCTGGCCAGCCATATCGAGGCGGTCCGCGCCCTGCTCGACGAGGGCGGCACGGTCGGCCGGAAGCTGGATTTCCTGTGCCAGGAGCTCAACCGCGAGGCCAACACGCTGTGCTCCAAGGCCGCCGATATCGCCCTCACCCGAATCGGCCTCGATCTCAAGGCCGCCATCGAGCAGTTCCGCGAGCAGGTGCAGAATGTCGAATAGCGGCGGCGAAACGCGCGGCGTCGAGCGGCGCGGCCTGATGCTGGTGCTGTCCTCGCCCAGCGGCGCGGGCAAAACGACGATTTCCCGCGACTTGCTGCGCGGCGACGACAATCTCACCCTGTCCGTTTCCGTGACGACCCGGCCGCCGCGGCCCGGAGAGCGGGACGGCGTCGACTATCGCTTCATCGACCGCGCGCAATTCGATGCCATGGCGAAGGCCGGCGACCTGCTGGAACATGCCGAGGTGTTCGGCAACGGCTACGGCACGCCGCGCGCCGAGGTCGAGGCGGCGCTGGCCGCGGGACAGGACGTGCTGTTCGACATCGACTGGCAGGGCACCCAGCAGCTCAAGGCGGCGAAGCGGGACGATGTGGTCAGCGTCTTCATCCTGCCGCCTTCGACGGAAGAACTGGAGCGCCGGCTGCACAGCCGCGCCCAGGACAGCGACGAAACCGTGCGCGCCCGCATGGCCAAGGCTTCCGACGAGATGAGCCACTGGGCCGAATACGATTACATCGTCATAAATTGGGAAATCGGCCGCAGCGTTACGGAAGCCCGCTCGATTCTCGAAGCCGAACGACTGAAACGGGAGCGGCAGGTCGGCCTGCACAGCTTCGTCGAGCGGTTACGGGCCGGGTAGGGCGGCCCCTCGATACGGCCCTTCGACAAGCTCAGGACAGGCTGCTGACGCGCCTACTCGGGATGAGGATGTTTTCTTTCTCCAGCCCCTCCACCCCTCCCCCTGAGTAGCTGCGAAGCGGCGTATCGAAGGGCGTGCGAGCCCGCGCCTCCCTCAATAGCGCATTCTGCGCCGCACGGCCGGCAGGATCTGCCGGAGGCGGCGGGCGGTCTCGGCGCGGCTCAGGCCCGGCTCGAGCCGCGGATGATAGAGCAGCGCGACGAACAGCCGGTCGAGCCGCGACAGGCCGGTCGAGCGGTCGGCGTCGTTGAACACCGAGCGCACGCCGCCGTCGGCATCGTTGGGCAGGCCGAGCACCTGGGCGGTTTCCTCGACGACGCAGCGTTCGAGGAGGCGGCGGCGCACCGCCCGGTCGACCGGGATGATAACCCGCGCATTGACGATGGCGCCTGTCTCGATCTCCTGGCCGAAGACGCCGGCGCAGTTGGCGTCGGCGAGCCGGCCGCCGGGCAACCGGCTGGCGCGGGCGAGCGCCCGGCGCATCTGCCAGGCGAACAGGTCCTCACTGGTCAGCGCGACAACGAAGTTGGCGTCGAACAGGTCGGTGCGGACGATCTGCAGGCCGGAGAGCGCTGCCAGAACGCCCATCTGGCGGTGGAGGAGCGCTTCGGCACGCTCGGAGTCCGGGCCGCCGGTCCAGCGCAACACCTTGTAGCGGATACCGTGCCGCCATTTCGCCAACTGCCGTCCCGGTCCGTCCGCGTGCTCGCGGCCGAAGGCGATGGTGAGGAAATGCTGCACGATGCGGCGATCGGAAAGGGACCGCTCGGCCAGCGCGCCATGCCGGACCAGCCCCCATGCCGCCAGCCCGGCGGCGATTGAGGAGAGCAGAAGCAAGAGGATCAGAAAGGCAGCTCTGCGGTTCATTTAAGAATCTGCGTGCTTTGGCTAATTGTTTGGATTTTCCGGTCCCAAGTCCCGGTTGGTGTCGAGATACCCAAACCGAATATTCTGCTCCTTGGAAGTTTCTTGACACTTATCGAGTGACCATTTTGTCATACGCTCTTCCTTATCCGGAGCTGTATCAACTACTATCATCAATCCAATCATGTTTGCCGCCGGGGCTTCCGGGAATCGTTCAATTATTTCTCGTTGCAGCGCAGAGAGCTTTAAAATATCATCAATAATTTCGCGAGCGGTGAGTCTGGCACCCTTACGCTCCGATACCTTCATTTCGATTGCAAGAAGTGAATTTGTTAGTGTTTCTCTTCGGCGTCTGCGTCGCCAGTCTCCTGCAACATTGGGATGAAAAATTATCGCGTCAGGCGTAGGTTCAAATCCTTTGAAATTCTTGTGACGCGCTTTTGAAATATTGCGTCCAATCCGTGTCGTTGGGTTTTGAATAAATTGTTTTACGTTCATACCCAGTTGGCGAATTGGAACACCGCTCGACCTAAGGCAGTAGTACAGAATAGCCTGGTAGTGTTGCTCAGAACCTAGCACCGATCTGCATTCTGATACAAATTTTGGCCAAGCGAGCAATAACGCATCAAATGCTTGTTCAGGGTTGCTAATGTTCATGGAGCTATTTTCTGCATCACTCACGCTACCGCCTTCGCCATATAGATCCGGTCGAAGCCGCGTTCTTTCGCCCTGTGGGTTATCGAGAATCCCAGATGCCCGTAGAGGGCGACGTTTTCCACCATCGTTTCGTGGGTGTAGAGCCGCACCGTCGCGTAGCCGAGAGTCTTCGCGACGTTCTCCGCCGCCTCGATCAGCCGCCGGCCGATGCCGAGGCCCTGTGCCGCCGGATCGACGGCGATGTTGTGGAGCAGCAGGTGGTCGTCCTTCTCGATCAGGACCAGGACGCCGCAGATGCCGCCGTTGCGGCACATCACGCGCACCAGCCCGCCGGCGATCAGCGCGGCATAGTCGTCGAGCATCGGGCCCGGTTTCCGGCCCATCCGTTCGATGTAGCCGGAATAGGCCCGGTCGACCAGCGCCGCCACCGCTGCCGCCTCTTCGGGGGCGGCGAAGCGAAGGTGAATCTCCATGCAGTCTGCCTCGCTTCACTCCGGCGCGGCCGTGCGGCGGGCTTCCAGGCCATCGATGATCGGGCAGTCGGGGCGGTGGTCGCCGCGGCAGGCCTCGACCAGATGGGCGAGTTCGTCGTGCAGCGACTGCAATTCGCGCTGTTTCTCGGCAATCTCCTCCAGGCGCCGGGTTGCGATGCGCTTCACGTCGGCGCTGGAGCGATGCCGATCCTCGTACAGGCCGAGCAGTTCCCGGCATTCCCCGACCGAGAAGCCGAATTCCCGCGCCCGGCGGACGAAGACGAGCTTGCGCACCGCGGCGTCGTCGTAGCTCCGGTATCCGGAGTCGGATCGGGTGGGCGCCGGCACCAGGCCGATATCCGAATAGTAGCGCACCGTCTTGACCGGCAGTCCGGCGGCGTCGGCCACAGCGGAAATGTTCATGGCGAACCCCTTGACCCTCCAGCTACTGGAGACATTAGATTGTGCTGACCGACAAGGCAACCGGGGGCAGTCATGGCCGCAATTGCCGCGAACCTTACGATCGACTGGCGCTGCCGCCACACTTGGCGTCGGGCGTCGAAGAACACGGCCTGGTGCCTGCTGGGCTGCGCCATCGGCGACTTCGGCACCATCGCCTTTTTCCAGTTCACCGGCATCCCCTGGCCGACGCTGGCGATCATGACCCTCGCCATAGTGAACGGGCTTCTGACCTCGATCGCTCTGGAGACCTTCATCCTTTCCCGCCAAATGGACCTGCGGACGGCGTTCAGGACCGCAATCGGGATGTCGTTCATTTCGATGATCGCCATGGAAACCGTGATGAACGCGGTGGACTGGGTGCTGACCGGCGGCGCCGTGCTGACTTGGTGGGTTGTCCCGCTCATGCTGGCGGCCGGCTTCGTCACGCCGCTGCCTTACAACTACTGGCGGCTCAAGGCGCTGGGCAAGGCATGTCACTGAAGCAATCCGCGATATTGCTCGTGCTGGCCGGCGCGCTCGTCGCCGGCGGATACCTCATGTTCGGCGGTTCGGTCCGCGAGGCGACAACGGGGGCCACGTCCGAAGCGGGCGGCGCCCCGATGGTTTCGATCGACCTGCCGAAATCCCTGTCGGCCGTGGCGCAAAGCGGCAAACGGCTGTTCGACGAGAACTGCATCTCCTGCCACGGGCCGAACGCCGTGGGGCAGGAGGAAATTGGCCCGCCGCTGGTTCACATCATTTACGAACCGAACCATCACGGCGACGAGGCGTTCCAGCGTGCGGTCGCCCTCGGCGTGCGGCGCCATCACTGGCCGTTCGGCAACATGGCGCCGGTCGAGGGCCTGTCGCGCGAGGATGTTGCGCTGATCATCGCCTATATCCGCGAGTTGCAGCGGGCCAACGGCATAAACTGACGGTGCGCGATGACGCGTTTTCTGCTCGCCGGCCTGCTGATCCTGAGCGCGACGGCGGCGTTCGCCCATTCGAAGCCCGACACGACGGCACCGGCCGACGGCGCGGTGCTGGCGCAGGCGCCGGCCCGGATCGTCCTGTCCTTTGCCAAACGGATCCGGTTGACGAGAGTGCGAATGCGCCACGGCGACGGTCCGGCGGTCGCTCTCGACCTGACGCGGCACAAGGGATTTGCGACCCGGTTTGCGATTGCGTTGCCCGGCCGGGGCCGCGGCCTCTACCGGATCGAGTGGCGCGGCCTGGCCGCGGACGGGCACACGATGCGCGGCGGCTTCGGTTTTCGGGTGAAGTGAGCCTTGCCGGACCTCTGGGACCTGCTTTCGATCCTGGCGAAATTCCTGCTGCATCTCGGGGTTCTGGGCAGCGCCGGCCTCGTGCTGGTGCGCCTCGTTTTCGGGCCGGAAACCGGCCGGATGCACGGCCCGATAGCCCGGCAGGCGTCGGCGCTGGCCCTGCTGGCGCTCGCGGCGGCAGGCTTCGGTTTCCTGCTGCGCGGCGCGGCCATGACGGGCGACGCGTCCGGCCTGACCGATCCGGAGATGCTCGGCCTGCTCTGGCAGAACCCGCCCGGGACCCGATTGCTTCTCCTGGGTTCGGGCCTGCTCCTGGTCCTCGCCGGGATGCGTATCCCGCGTATCGGCCTCTGGATCGCTGCTGCCGGCGGCCTCCTCGCGCTGTGGTCGTTTGCATGGATCGGCCATGTGCCGGATGCCGGGCCGGTCTGGCTCGAGGCGCTGCTGGTCCTGCATCTTGCGGCGGCCGCGTTCTGGGTCGGCATCCTGTCGCCGCTGCGCCGGCTGGCCGGCGATCCCGGCGAACTGGCCGCGGCGGCCGGACTCGGCCATCGCTTCGGCCGGATCGCGGCGGTTACGGTGCCCGTCCTGATCGCCGCCGGGATCGTCATGGCATGGCACCTGCTCGGCGATGTAGCGGCGCTGACGACGACCGGCTACGGCCTGACCCTGCTGGCGAAGATCGCCGGGGTGGCGGTTCTGCTCGGCGCGGCGGCGCACAACAAGCTGCGTTTCGTGCCGGCGATGCGCCGCGGCGACCCGGCCGCGGCGGTGCGCCTGCGCCGCTCCATCGCCGTCGAATGGCTCGCCGTCTGCGCCATCCTGCTGGTCACGGCGACGCTCACCACCTTGCAGCAGCCGCCGGGTTGATCGATTTATCGAAACAGTGCAAATTCCGATTGAATCCGGACGTGAAATTAGCTAAGTTTAATGAACTAAGCTAGGAACTCCCCCATGAAGACCGTCAACATGCACGACGCCAAGACCAACCTGTCGCGCCTCGTCGCGGCGGCGGTCGCCGGCGAGCCCTTCATCATCGCGCGCGCCGGCAAACCGCTGGTCAAGGTCGAGGCGCTGGAGCAGCCGGAAGCGCCGGCCAGCCGGCTCGGTATGCTTAAAGGAAAGATACAGGTGCCGGACGATTTCGACACAATGTTCGAGGATGAGATTGCCGAGATGTTCGGCACGTGAGCCTGCTGCTCGATACCCACATTCTGCTCTGGGCAGCCGGACCGGAGGACCGGCTTTCGCCCGAAACGGCATCGCGGCTTCAGGACCCTGAAGAGCATCTCGTCTTCAGCGTGGCCAGCATCTGGGAAATCGCGATCAAGAGCAGCCGCCGTCGAGACGACTTCCGGATAGACGGAGCCGAGTTACGACGAGTTCTCCTCGCCTCCGGCTATGAAGAACTGCCCGTAAGCGGGCCGCACGCCCTGGAGACCTCAAACCTGCCGCCGATCCACGGCGACCCGTTCGACCGGATCCTGATTGCGCAGGCGCGGTACGAGGGATTGACGCTGCTGACCGCGGACAAACGGATCGCCCGCTATCCGGGGCCGATCGAACTGGTGTGAGGCTGCCGGCTCAGGGCCGGCGAACGGCAGCGGCAGGGCGGGAATTACGCCGCCGAAGTCAGGCCCTTGCCCTGGAAATACTGCTCGAGCTCGCCTTCCTCGAACATCTCGCGGACGATGTCGCAGCCGCCGACGAACTCGCCCTTGACGTAGAGCTGCGGAATGGTCGGCCAGTTGCTGAAGGCCTTGATGCCTTCCCGGATTTCCATGTCGCTCAGCACATCGACGCTTTTGAACTTGACGCCGATGTGGGACAGGATCTGGACCACGGCCGCCGAGAAGCCGCACTGCGGAAACACCGGCGTGCCCTTCATGAACAGGACGACGTCCTGCTCTTCGATTTCGGTTTTGATGCGCTCGAAGACGGGATGGTCGGCAGGAGCGGCGGCCTGGGTCATGGGTTGGTCCTCATCGGAAAGCGTTTGCGCCGGTTTGCGTTTGAAGAGCCCGAACATGGCAGCCGGTTCCCTCCGGCTCAAGGGGCGCTGGTGTTGAGGGCGAGGGCGTGCAGCACGCCGCCCATCCGGCCCTGGAGCGCGGCATAGACCATCTGGTGCTGCTGCACCCGGGTCTTGCCGGCGAATTCGGAGGAAACGACCTGCGCGGCGTAGTGGTCGCCGTCGCCGGCGAGGTCCTGGATCGTCACCTGCGCATCGGGCAGGGCCTGCTTGATCAGGGTTTCGATCTCGCGTGCGTCCATCGCCATGGGATGCGGCGCTCCGGCGGTCGTTCGTCGGTCAGGATCGGGCGGCGGCCGTGCCGGAATTCACCCCGGAAATCCACGCCGGCAGCCAGCCTTCATGCGCCTCCCGGAGGCGCGCGAGCGATATAGGCCGGCCTTTCCGAAGGGTCAACGCAGGCTCCGCGACAGTTTTGCCGACCGGTGCTGCCGGGACGCCGGCGCTTTCCGCGGCGTGCAGCACAACCGCTGCGTCGGCGGTCTCGACGAGGTAGCGCGCCTGGTCCTCGCCGAACAGCCAGGCGTGCAGGGGCCGGCCGGCGGGCGGGGCATCGAGGGCTATGCCGGCCCGGCCTGCGAGCGCCATCTCTGCGAGGGCCAGCGCCAGGCCGCCGTCCGAAAGATCGTGGCAGGCGAGGACGGCGCCGCTGCCGATCAGGCAGCGCACGAGATCGCCGTTGCGCCGTTCGGCTTCCAGATCGACCGGCGGCGGCGCGCCGTCCGTCCTGTCGAGCAGGTCGCGCAGGTAGATCGAGGCGCCGAGATGGCCCGCAGTCCCGCCGATCAGGATAAGGGCGTGGCCCGGTGCGACCGTGCCCCGATCGACCGCGGTTGCGCCGTCGTCCAGCACGCCGACGCCGCCGACCACCGGGGTCGGCAGGATCGCCTGCCCGCCGGTCTCGTTGTAGAGCGAGACGTTGCCCGAGACGACCGGGAAGTCGAGCGCCCGGCAGGCCTCGGCCATGCCGGTCACGCAGCCGGCAAGCTGTCCCATGATTTCGGGCCGCGTCGGATCGCCGAAATTCAGGTTGTTCGTCATCGCCAGCGGCGTCGCGCCGACCGCCGTCAGGTTGCGCCAGGCCTCGGCGACCGCCTGCCGCCCGCCGGCGACGGGATCGGCGAGACAGTAGCGCGGCGTGCAGTCCGTGGTGAGCGCGAGGGCCCGCCTGCTCTCCGGCAGCCCGACGACCGCCGCGTTGCCGCCCGGCCGGATGCGCGCCCGGCCCATGACGAGGTGGTCGTACTGTTCCCAGATCCAGCGCTTGCTCGCCTGGTCCGGGCTGCCGAGCAGGGCGAGCAGGGCGTCCTCCACGCTGCCCGGCGGCGGGCAGCCTTCCGGATCGATGGGCATGGCCGGCGGTGTCGCCTCCCACGCCCGGTCGTATTCCGGCGCCTCGCCGACCAGCGGATCCACCGGGATATCGGCCGCCGTTTCGCCACCCATGCGGGCAACGAAGCGGCCGGTGTCGGAGATCCGGCCGATAACCGCGAAATCCAGTTCCCACTTCTCGAAAATGGCGCGGGCCTCCTCCTCGCGGCCGGGCTTCAGCACCATCAGCATCCGCTCCTGGCTCTCCGAGAGCAGGATTTCGTAGGCCGTCATGCCGGTCTCGCGGGTTGGCACGAGGCTGAGGTCGAGCTCGATGCCGACGCCGCCCTTGGACGACATTTCGACGGAGGAGGATGTCAGCCCCGCGGCGCCCATGTCCTGAATCGCGACGATGGCGTCGGTCGCCATCAGCTCCAGGCAGGCTTCGAGCAGCAGCTTCTCGGTGAACGGGTCGCCGACCTGCACGGTCGGCCGCTTTTCCTCGCTGTCGTCCTCGAAGGTCGCCGACGCCATGGTTGCGCCGTGGATGCCGTCGCGCCCGGTCTTCGAGCCGACATAGACCACCGGATTGCCCGGCCCGGCCGCCGCCGAATAGAAGATGCGGTCGGCCGGCGCGATGCCGACGGTCATGGCGTTGACCAGGATGTTGCCGTTGTAGGCCGGGTCGAAATCGCATTCGCCGCCCACGGTCGGCACGCCCATGCAGTTGCCGTAGCCGGCGATCCCGGCCACGACGCCGGAGACGAGATGGCGCGATTTCGGATGGGCCGGGGCGCCGAAGCGCAGCGCGTTCAGGTTGGCGATCGGCCGCGCGCCCATAGTGAACACGTCGCGCATGATGCCGCCGACGCCGGTCGCCGCGCCCTGGTAGGGCTCGATGAAGGACGGGTGGTTGTGGCTCTCGATCTTGAAGACGCAGGCGAGCCCGCCGCCGATATCGATGACGCCGGCATTCTCGCCCGGCCCCTGGATGACGTGGGCCGCCTCGGTCGGCAGGGTTTTCAGCCATCTTTTCGAGGACTTGTAGGAGCAGTGCTCCGACCACATGACCGAGAACACGCCGAGTTCCGCCAGCGTCGGCTCGCGGCCCATGATGGCGAGGGCCCGCTCATACTCTTCCGGCGTCAGGCCGTGGCCGGCGACGAGGTCGGGCGTGATGGGCGAAGGGTCGGTCATGCGGCCGGGGTTGGGCTTCCCGAATCAGGGATTCCGGTTCTACGTTCCCTCCGCATTCGCGTAAACCGTATGGCGTAGGACACACTTGTACCATACAACCGCCGGATCGCCGGGCAGTTTCAGAGACGCACGATGGAACCCAGGAAATTCGATCCGGTCGATTTTCTCGACAGCGACGAAGCGTTGGTCGAGTACCTGAACGCCGCGCTCGAAGAAAACGATTCGAAGTACTTTGCCAAAGCGCTCGGCAATGTCGCGCGGGCGAAGGGAATGACGTCCGTCTCCGAAGCGACCGGTCTGGGGCGGCAAGCGCTCTATCGTGCGCTTTCCGCGGAGGGCAACCCGCGCCTCGACACGCTGTTCAAGGTGCTGGAAACGCTCGATGTCAGGCTTGCCGTGACCCGGTAGCAACCGGAGCGCGGCGTCCCTTGACCCCTGCGGCGCAAGGCACATCCGCCCCATGCGCCCGGCGGCCTCGCCAAGCCGGGGTATCGGCGATATAGCAGCGCCATGGCCGCGCCGCCCGAATCTTCCCGCCCGCTGTCGCCGCTCGCCCGCCTGCCGGTCTATTACGGCTGGGTCGTGCTCGGCGTCGCCTTTGCGACCATGGCGATCGGCGCCAACGTCCGCGTCGCCTTCTCGCTGCTGTTCCCGCCGATCCTGGAGGAATACGGCTGGTCGCGCGGCACCACGGCGGCGATCTTCTCCGCCGGCTTCCTGATTTCCCTGTTCTTCTCGCCCTTCGCCGGCATGCTGATCGACCGCTTCGGCGTCGGCCGGATCGTGGCGGTCGGCGTTGTGCTCTCCGCCGGCGGACTGGTGCTTTCGACCGGCGTCGGCTCGGTGGCGGAACTCGCCGTCACCATGGGCTGCATGACGATCGGCGGCAGCGTGATGTTCGCCTACGTCACCCACAGCTATTTCCTGCCCTACTGGTTCGTGCGGCGCCGCGGACTGGCGATCGGGCTGGCTTTTTCCGGCGTCGGGATCGGCGCGATCCTGCTGTTCCCCTGGCTCCAGGGCATCATCGGCGCCGACGGCTGGCGGCGGGCCTGCTACGCGCTGGCGTTGCTCATGGTCGGCCTCGTCCTGCCGCTCAACCTGCTGCTCCAGCGCCGCCATCCTCACGATATCGGGCTGGAGCCCGATGGCGACAACCGGCCCGGCCGGACCCCGCGCAAGCCGGCGCCGGACGCCGTCGTCGATCCGGAGTGGGCGCACCGGGAATGGACCTTCCGGACCGCGGCGCGCACCGGCCGCTTCTGGTGGCTCCACGTCAGCTATATGGCCGGCATGTATGCCTGGTATTCGGTGCTGGTTCACCAGACCAAGTTCCTGATCGAGATCGGCGTGTCGGCCGAGGCGGCGGCCTTTGCACTGGGCCTGGTCGGGCTGACCGGCGTGGCGAGCCAGATCTGCATCGGCAGCCTGTCGGACCGGATCGGCCGGGAATGGGGCTGGAGCATCGCCTTCGCCGGCTTCACCGCCTGCTACGCCATCCTGTTGATTCTACCCCACTATCCGGCGCTGTGGCTGGTCTACGCGATGGTCATGGTCCAGGGCCTGATCGGCTACGGCGCCTCGGCGGTCTACCCGGCGGTGCCGGCCGAGCTGTTCCACAGCCCGAAATACGGCCAGATCTTCGGCATCTACGGCGCGACCAGCGGATTCGGCGCCGCCCTGGGGCCGTGGGGGACCGGCGAACTCCACGATCTCACCGGCGGCTACGAAACGGGCTTCGCCGTCGGGGCCGCCGCCGGGATCCTCTCGATCGCCGCGATGTGGCTGGCAGCGCCGCGCAGGGTCCGCCTGGTCGCCGGCCAGGCCAGAAAGCGCGCCCGGAAGCTGGAGGGGCAGGCGGCAGCGGAAACCGGCCCAGCGGCCGCCGGATGACCGCAGGCCCTAACGAAACGCGGGACGAAACGCCGGCCGAAACGCCCGACGAAACGCCGGCGGGCGCGCGCTCCGGCCGCTCCGCTGCACTGGCCCGGCTGCCCTTCTACTACGGCTGGGTCGTCGTCGCGGTCGCCTTCGTTACCCTCGGCGTCGGCGTGAGCGTGCGGACAGCGTTCTCGCTGCTTTTTCCGCCGATCCTGGACGAGTTCGGCTGGCTGCGCGCCGAGACGGCGGCGATCTTCTCCATCGGCTTTGCGACCTCGATGCTGATCACGCCGTTCCTCGGGGTTGCGATCAACCGGTTCGGACCCGGCGTCGTCATGGCCGCCGGCGCGGTCCTGGTCGGCGGCGGCCTGGTCCTCACCACCGTCGCCGCCGGGCAGGGCCTGATCTTCCTGAGCCTGGGCTGCGCCGTGGTCGGCGGCGCGATCATCCTCGGTTACACCGGCCACGCCTATCTGATGCCTTTCTGGTTCGAGAAGCGGCGCGGACTGGCCACCGGCCTGGCCTTTTCCGGCGCCGGCGTCGGCTCGATCCTGCTGTTTCCCTGGTGGCAGGACATCATCCGCGAGGCCGGTTGGCGCGAGGCCTGCCTGACGATGGCGCTGATCCTGTTCGTTCTCGTCCTGCCGCTAAACCTGCTGCTCCAGCGCCGCCGTCCGGAGGATCTGGGCCTGCGGCCGGACGGCCGGCGGGCCGCGCAGACGGCGCCCGCCGGGCCGACCGGCAGCGCTTCGCAGGACTCCGCCGCGGCTCCCGACACGGTGGTGGATCCCGAATGGGCGGCGCGCGACTGGACGCTCGGCGAGGCCATGGCGACGGCGCGCTTCTGGTGGCTCGGCCTCGGCCTCTTCTTCGGCATGTACGCCTGGTATGCGGTGCAGGTCCACCAGACCCAGTATCTCGGCGAGATCGGTTTCTCGCCGACCGCCGCCGCCTTCGCGCTCGGCCTGGTCGGCCTGTTCGGCGTCGCCGGTCAGATCGGCATGGGCGGCCTGAGCGACCGGATCGGCCGGGAATGGGCCTGGACGCTTTCCACCCTCGGCTTCGCCGCCTGCTATCTCCTGCTGCTGGCGATGCGCGACGATCCCAGCCAGGTCCTGCTCTGGCTCATGGTCGCGGGGCAGGGCGCGCTGGGCTACGGCATGGCGTCCATCTTCGGCGCCATCCTCGCCGAGGTGTTCCAGTGCCGGCGCTTCGGCCAGATTTTCGGCGCCTTCGGCATGCTCATCTCGATCGGCGCCGCCTGCGGCCCGTGGCTCACCGGGGAATTCTACGACCGCACCGGGAACTACGACCTTGCCTGGTGGGCCGCGCTCGGCGCCTGCGCGCTCTCCGTCCTCGGCATGTGGATGGGCGCGCCGCGCAAGGTCCGGCTGGTCTCGGGCATCGCGAAACGGCGGGCGGTCCGGCGGGCCGGCTAGATGCGTATCTGTTCTGGATGGAATCGTTACGGTGCGGTCCCCTCGATACGGCCCTTCGACAAGCTCAGGACAGGCTGCTGACGCGCCTACTCGGGATGAGGGGGGTGGGGGTTCAAGAACTTCAACACATCCCACCACCTCATCCTGATTAGCCCCGGCCGCCAGGCCGGGGCGTATCGAAGGAGCCCGTCCTAGGCTTGTCGAAGGGGCCGGCGACCGCTGGGATGGCGGTTCCAAGCAAAACGGATGGATTCTAAATCGGCCAGTCGGGGTCCTCGACGCTCAGGAAGGCGCGGTTGAGGGACTCGCTCCATTTCTCGCTGAGCGCGGAAAAGTAGGGGTCGTCGGCCTCCAGGCTGGCGCGGTGGCCGATCGCGAGCGCATCGGTCCGGTAGAGCAGCATATCGATCGGCGGCCCGACGGTCATGTTCGAGCGCATCGTCGAATCGATCGAAATCAACGCGCATTTCGCGGCGTCCATCAGGGAGGTTTCCGGCCCGATGACCCGGTCGAGCACCGGCTTGCCGTATTTCACCTCGCCATTCTGGAAGTAGGGCGTCTCCGCCGTCGCCTCGACGAAATTGCCCGGTGTGTAGATCTGGTAAAGCCGCGCCCGGTCGCCCCGGACCTGGCCGCCGAAGATGACCAAAGCGTTGCTGTCCACGCCTGCCGTCCGTATCGCCGGCCCGTCGCGGTCCTGGACCTCGCGCATGACGTTTCCGACGATGCAGGCGGCATCGAACATGGATCCGGCCGCCATCAGGTCGTGCATGCCGCCGCCGCTTTCGAACTGCTGCGACAGGATGCTGACGACCGACTGGGTGACCGAAAGGTTGCCGGTCGTCAGCAGCGCGAACATCCGGTCGCCCGGCCGGTCGAAAACGAACATCTTGCGGAAGGTCGAGACCAGGTCGACCCCCGCATTGGTCCGTGAATCCGAGGCGAAGACGAGGCCGTCGTTCACTTTGATTCCGACGCAATAGGTCATGGGCGTTCCGGCGCGGTCAGGAGGGCAATATAGGCATTTCCGGGCGGAATTGGGAACCGGCCCGTCCGGCGCGCCTTGCGAACCGGCCCCGCTCCGCCGCCCTCATGACCGGCCCGACCGGTCGCAACGCCGACGGGACAATGCCTTTACTGGCCCCGTCGGTCATTCTAGCGTTCGAGGCGAACAACGCAGGGAGGTTGCCATGAAACGAATTGCTGCACTGCTCGCCGCCGCGGTGTTTGCCGCAGCCTTTGCCCTGCCCGCGCAGGCCGAGCGGTTGCGCGGGCTGGTGCCCTCGACCGTAACGTCGCCGGACGGCCTCACGATCGCGGTCGTCGAAAGCGGCGAGACGACCGGCCGGCCGATCCTGTTCGTGCACGGTTTTTCGCAGAGCGCCGCCGCCTGGCGTCGCCAGATGCTGAGCGACCTGGGCGACACCTACCGCCTGGTCGCGTTCGACATGCGCGGCCACGGCTATTCGTCCAAGCCGGCCGATCCGAAGCACTATATCGACAGCAAGCTGTGGGCCGGCGATATCGCTGCGGTCATCGCCGCCAAGGGGCTGAAGGATGTCGTCCTCGTCGGCTGGTCCTACGCCGGGCTGCCCCTGCTCGACTATGTGCGCGAACACGGCCAGGGCAAGCTCTCCGCCCTGGTGTTCGTCGCCACCGGCTACAATCTCGATCTCCGGCCGCCGGACAAGGGCGGCCCGGAACTGGTCCTCGGGCCGGGCGTGATCGAGAATACCGGGCCGATGGCGGGCATTCCCGCCGGCCCGCCGGGTGCCGACCTCGACGGCTGCGGCAAGGCGAAGACCTGCGGCGCCTATGCGCGCCAGCTCGCCGGCACGAAGCGGTTTCTCGACATGGTGCCGGGCAAGCCGCTGTCGGCGGCGGACGCGGCGGAGGCGCTGGCCTACAACATGCAGACGCCGCCCTATGTCCGGCGGGCCATGGTGATCGACCGCTTCGTCAAGGGCGGGCCGCTCGACCATTCGCCGACGCTGAAGACGGTCAAGGTGCCCGTGCTCTTCATCCATGGCAGCAAGGACCGCCACGTCCTGCCGCGCTCGACGGAGATCATGAAGGGCCTTGTCGACGGCGCCGGCGGGAAATCCACCCGGATCGTCTATGACGGCATCGGCCACGCGCCCTTCATCGAGGACGCGAAGCGCTTTAATGACGATCTGAAGAAGTTCGTGTCCGGCCTGTAAGGGCTGTTCCTCCCCTTCGGAGGGGAGGCCCGAAGGACAACGGGGGTGTTGCAACGCCGGATGCGCAGCGCCGGACGGCCGGTCCCTTGTTGCCGATTCGATACGGCGCCCCATCGGCCTCGCCGCCCTCCGGCCGGGGCGGGGCGCCGCCGCCCCGCTGCATCCATACGGCGGGGTCTGCCGGAGCCAATCTTCAAAATATTTCCTTTTTTTCGATAATAGTCCTTGACACTGCCAATTTTGTTCCCTATATGGACTTTCCCAGTGACCGAAATGCGCCGCAATATGCTCACTGGGGCCGTCCGGCGCTTTCTGGAACATACGGAGAAACGGGGAAACCGCGGATTTCCGCCTCCCCGCCATTCCGCCCGGAGCGAACCGAATGTGAGTCCCCATCCCGTCATATCGGCCGGAGCCGTTCGAAGGACGGCGAAGCGGCCTGCACGATCGACTCCGCTCGGGGCGGGCTCTGAGCGGAGTCGAAGGGGAGATGTCTTTCCCGGCAGGTATATAGTAATATTTACCCAATCAAGCGTCTTTTTTCGATAGATAGACCGGTCTGTCTATTTTCGAGCGGTGCGGAAAAGCGGCGGAAAACTGCGGAAAAACGGTATCGACGGAGAGAAATACTGGAACAATCGATCAAAAACGAGAGAGCGGTTCATGCGGCTGCGCCCCTTTTCGCAGGGCAATCCAAAGGGAGGGGGATACCGCCGCGCGCGGTCCGGCGGTGGATTTCGGGACCGACGCGGAAATCCGTCTTCCCTGAACAGGCGGATTTCGGTCGTCATGCGCTCGGCGCCGCCGCCGGGGCTGCGCCGGCTAGGCGGCTTCGCGCGCGCCGGCCCGCGGCGCTATGCAACCGCGCGCGACGGGAGTAAAACCGGACCATGCTCACCATGCCCGCACCCGACCGCACGGTGCTCGACCGGCGCGCGGAGATCGTCGCGGCGCTGCGCGCCATCGTGCCGGGCGAGGGCGTGATCGACGACGAGACCGGCCGGCGGCCCTACGAGTGCGACGGGCTGACCGCCTACCGGCAACTGCCGATGGTCGTCGTGCTGCCGGAGACGGTCGAACAGGTTTCGGCCGTGCTGCGCTACTGCCACGGCGCGGGCGTCCGGGTCGTCCCGCGCGGCGCCGGAACCTCGCTTTCGGGCGGCGCGCTGCCGCTCGAAGACGGCGTGCTGCTCGGCCTCGGCAAGTTCAACCGGATTCTCGAGATCGACTATGCCAACCGCTGCGCCGTCGTGCAGCCCGGCGTCACCAACCTGGCGATCACCCAGGCGGTGGAGCATGACGGCTTCTACTATGCGCCCGATCCGTCGTCCCAGATCGCCTGCACCATCGGCGGCAACGTGGCGGAGAATTCCGGCGGCGTGCATTGCCTGAAATACGGGTTGACGACCAACAACGTGCTCGGCGTCCAGATGGCGCTGATGGACGGCACATTGATCCGCTTCGGCGGCAAGCAGCTCGACGCGGCGGGCTACGACCTGCTCGGCCTCACCGTCGGCTCCGAGGGGCTGCTCGGCGTGGTGACCGAGGTCACGGTGCGGCTGCTCAAGGCGCCGGAGACCATGCGCGCCCTGCTGATCGGCTTCCCGTCCAGCGCCGCCGCCGGTGCGACGGTCGGTGCGATCATCGGCTCGGGCATCGTGCCGGCCGGGATCGAGATGATGGACCGGCCGGCGATCCACGCCGCCGAGGAATTCGTCCATGCCGGTTATCCGCTCGATGTCGAGGCATTGCTGATCGTGGAACTGGACGGGCCGGCCGCCGAGGTCGACCATCTGATCGAGCGGGTCGACGGGCTGGCGCGCGGGCAGGGCGCGACGGAGATCCGCGTCAGCGGGACCGAGGAGGAACGGGTCGCCTTCTGGGCCGGGCGCAAGAACGCCTTCCCGGCGGTCGGCCGCATCTCGCCGGACTATTACTGCATGGACGGCACGATACCGCGCGCCCGCCTGCCCGAGGTGCTCGACCGGATGGGCGAGATGTCGGCGCATTACGGGCTGCGCGTCGCCAACGTGTTCCACGCCGGCGATGGCAACCTGCATCCGCTGATCCTCTACGACGCCAATGTGCCGGGCGAGTTGGAGCGCGCGGAGGAATTCGGCGCGGATATCCTGAAACTGTGCGTCGAGGTCGGCGGTGTGCTGACCGGCGAACACGGCGTCGGCGTCGAGAAGCGCGACCTGATGGGCGAGATGTTCAGCGAGGACGATCTCAAGCAGCAGCAGCGCGTCAAATGCGCCTTCGACCCGGCGCAACTGCTCAACCCCGGCAAGGTCTTCCCGACCCTGCACCGCTGCGCCGAACTTGGCCGGGTCCACATCCACCGCGGCCAGACCCGCTTCCCGGACCTGCCGCGGTTCTGACCGGGAATTCTCGCGCGGACAGGGGCGTCGGGGTTCGGAGTGTAACCATGACTTTCGATCGTTTCCTCGGCGAAACAGCGAGCTCACCGCCGGAATCCCCCTCCCCTTGGATTCCTCTGCAAATAGATCGTCGGTCGAATCCCCCTCCCCTTGGGGGAGGGGCTGGGGGAGGGGTCGTTTGGCGCCGCATCGACACGCGAATTCCGCTCTGCAGCAATGTCCGCGGACCCCTCCCCCTGACCCCCTCCCCCAAGGGGGATTGCTCTGCGAAAGCCGGAGAAGGCAGGAAAGGGGCGCCGGCACGGGTTTCCCGGCATACCCCTCCCCCTAACCCCCTCCCCCAAGGGGAGGGGGGCGAAACGCCCGTATTCCGTGCGTTTTTCCCGCTTCCGCCTGGCGGCTCCCGCAAGAACATCCCCCCTCCCCTCCGGGGGAGAGCCTGCCCTGAGCTTGCCGAAGGGGGGTCAGGGGGAGGACTCCCCACCATTTGTAAAGAGGGTTCTGGCACGCGCGAGTATGCGTGCCGGGCACCTTGCGTGGCTCGTGCGTCA
>JAJEGH010000026.1 GCA_022819985.1 Alphaproteobacteria bacterium
GGTAACGTCAATTGTTATGTGTCAGGGGGAAAGGGGTAGCGATTCCCTGACGTTTGTTTTCGTGTGTGAAGATGGCGAACAGGATTCGGTCCATGGAGGTTCTGTCCTGGAAGGTGCCCATGGGTCGTGTCCGCCGCCGGACTTCGCGGAATCTTCGTTCGATGGCGTTGGTGGTCCTGACCTGCTTGCGCTCGGCAAGGGTCTTGTAGCGGAAGCAGGTGAGCAGCTCGTCGAGGTCGTTGCGCAGGCAGGCGACGGCCTTGGGGTAGACGGGTTCCCAGCGGTCGGCGAAGCGGCGCGCCGCGCTTTCGGCCTTGCGGCGGTTGTCGGCGTTCATGACGGCGTGGACGTCGGCCTTGACGGCGTCCCGGTCGGCCTCGCGGACCTTGTTGAGGATGTTGCGCATCTTGTGCGCCCAGCATCTCTGAACCGGGATGGCGTGATAGACGACGGGCAAGGCGGCGAGCAGGCCCTGGCCGCCATCGACGCAGATCGTCTCCAGGCCCTCGCCGGTGAGCCCGCGGCGGTACAGGCCGGTCAGGAAGCGCTCCCACTCCGCGGCGCTCTCGCTGGCCGCGAGGCGGAAGTCGACGATCTCCTTCCTGCCGTCGGGCCGGACGCCCAGGGCGACCAGGACCGGTCGCCTGAGCGCGCCGGCGCCGGTCTTGCGGGCGAGCACCACGCCGTCGAGCATCAATGCCTTGTAGGCGTTCTTCAGCGGGCGGCGGTGGAAGGCCGCGACCGCGGTGTCGAGGGTTCTGGCGACCCGGCTGACGGTCGAGGCCGAGACCGGGCGCCCCAACAGGGTCAGCAGAACCTCGCCGACCTTGCGGGTCGACAGCCCCAGCACGAAGCCGGCCAGGATCGCCCGGTCGATCTCCGGCGCGCGCCTTGCATAGCTCCTCAGAACCCCGGTCGGGCAGAAGCGCCGGGTGCGCGGCACGTTGATCTCGATGTCGCCGAGCTCGCTCAGCAGGCAGCGCCGGTAGCTGCCGTTGCGCCGGTCGCGCACGGCGCTCCCGTCGAGACCGTCGAGCCAGCGGTCCACCGCCTCGGCCATCCGGTCCTCGACGATCTCGGCCAGAGCGCGCCGGCCGAGCGGGCGGTAGCCCTCGCCCCAGTCCAGACCGCCCGCCTGCATCTCCTTCACGACCTCGAAGGCCATCGGTAAACTCTCGATCGTCGCAGCGCGCTGTGGCATGGGGGTGCTCCTCTATGCGGTTGTTGGCTAACCACAGGGAGTACCCCCTCCCGCCACTGACACATAACCTCGTACGTCACCACCCGTCGCATATACTTGCGCTGCCCGACGGAACCGATACAGTTTGCAACGCAGCCGGCGACGGGACGGGCGACCGGGCAACGGCCATGCGATCGGTGCCTTTTGCGCCACCCGTTCCCGACTCCGCCGGCAAACCCTGCAGGTGAACGGGAGCGCGCCGATGCCCCAGGAAACAGCAGATACCGGCAGCGGCCCCAAAAGGCCGCGATGGCTCGGTTACGCCCAGCTGGCGGTTATCCTGGCCGCGATCGTCGTCGCCCTGTATTTCGCCCGCGCGCCCGAACGGGTCGAGCGCGGGGCGACGGCGGCCACGACGGCCGGACCGGGCAAGCCGGCCGTGCGCGTCGTCCTGCCGAGTGCGAAGAAATACACATTCACCGTCCGCGTGACCGGTACGGTGACCCTTGAGCGCAAGACCAGGGTCGTTTCCCAGGTCGTCGGCCGGGTCGTCTGGGTGTCGCCGAACTTCACGAATGGCGGGACGATCCGGGCGAACGAGGCCTTCATCCGGATCGACCCGGCCGAATTCGAACTTCGGGTCCGGGCGGCGGAAATGTCGGTCAGGATAGCCGAGGCCGGCCTGCAAATTCAGAACGCCCTTGCCAGGGAAGGCGCCGAAAAATTCGCCGGGGCCAACCCGGGCGCGGAGGTTCCCGAGCGGGTGCGCCGCGTCTCGTCCATCGCCCGGGCGGAGGCCCGGCTGGGCCGGGCCCGGGCGGCGCTGGATCTGGCCAGGCTGCAACTCGCGCGCACGAACATATCGCTGCCCTACGACAGCCGCGTGGTGCGCTCGGACGTCGAAGTCGGCGAACTGGTGGGCCCGGCCGAAAAGGTCGGGCGCGCCTCGGTGCTCGGCGTCGTCTACCGGCCCGGCGCGCTGCAGGTGAGGGCGCCGGTCGAGCCCAAGGACCTGAAGCGTTTCGCGCCGATGGTCGGGCGCGCCGCACGGATCGCGACCTGGTCCGGAACCTTCGACGCCGAGGTGGTCCGCGTCTCGTCCGTCGTTGCCGCGCGCACGCGGCTGGGGTCGATGTTCCTGAAATTCGCGGAGACTGCGCCACCCGATACGCTGCCGGCGCCGGGCACCTTCGCGGAGATTGCCGTCACCGGGCCGACGCGCGACAGGGCCTTCGTCCTGCCGGAGGCGGCGGCGCGCGACCGCGACAGCGTCTGGGTCGTCAGGAACGGCGCCCTGACATCGCTCACGCCCAAATCGCTGGGCCGCACGGCGGACGGCTGGATCGTCGAGCCGTTCGATGCCGGCGAGGGCGTTGTCGTGGGCGTGCTGGCCAGGGCCAGGGAAGGAATGCCGGTGACGGCCCGGGCATTCCGGCCGTCCGAATAGCCCGGCCCGAAGACGGACGCTGCGTGCACCCGGCGCGCCATCGCGAGGGACAATCGTGAAGAACGGACCGATCGCCTATTTCGTCGGCAATCCCGTCGCCGCCAAGTTCCTGCTGATCCTGCTGATCGTCGGCGGCGTCTTTTCCGGCGTTCAGCTGACCGTCCAGCACATTCCGGAAATCGATCTGCGCACGGTTTCCGTGACCGTGCAGGTGCCCGGCGCATCGCCGAAGGAGGTCGAGGAGGACGTCAACCGCCGGATCGAGGAAAGCGTGGTCGGCCTGCCCGGCGTCGCGCGGGTCGTCGGCACCGCCTCGCAGGGCTTCTCCCGCCTGGATGTCGAGCTCGAAACCTTCGCCGATGCCGGCGAGGTCCTGGCGGATGTCCGCAGCGCCGTCGAAAGCATCGAGAATTTTCCGCCGCCCAACGCCGAACGCCCGAAGATCGAGCTGAAGAAGCTGTCGATCGAGGTGATGACGCTCGCCGTGGCGTCGGCGACTGCGACCGAAGATGCGCTGCGCCGGACGGCGGAAAACCTGCGCGACGATCTGCTGGCCTTGCCGTCCGTCTCCCAGGTCGGACTGCGCGGCACGCGCGACCGCGAAATCGCCATCGAGATGAACGAGGAGGAATTGCGCCGCCACAGGCTGACGCTCGCCCAGGTGGCGAGAAAGATCCGGCGCGCCTCCCGCAACGCGACATTCGGCGAATTGCGCACCCGGGCCGGCGGCGTGGTCCTCCACACCGTGGGCAAGCGGCAGATCGGCGAGCAATTCGGGAACATACCGCTCATCGCCAGGGTCGACGGCACCATCCTGACGCTGGGCGACGTCGCCACGATCCGCGACGGCTTCGTCGACGAGAGCGTCCTGTCGACGGTCGACGGCAAGCCTGCGGTTTTCGTCCGGGTCGAAGCCTCCCGGGAGCAGTCGCTGCTCGAAATCTCCTCCAACATCAGGAAACGCCTCGAAACCTACAAGCCGCCGCCGGGCATCGAAATCCGCATCTGGAACGATACGGCGGAGCCGATATTCGACGTTCTCTCGGATATCGTCCGCAACGCGGCGATCGGCGTCATCCTGGTGTTCGTGTGCCTGTTCCTTGTCTTCGACCTTCGCCTCGCCTTCTGGATAACCCTCGGCATTCCCCTGTCGTTCGTCGGCGCGCTGATGTTCTTCGACCTGGCGAGCCTGACGCTGAACCTGGGGACGCTGTTCGCCTTCTTCCTGCTGATCGGCATCGTCGTCGACGATGCGGTCGTTGTCGGCGAGAGCGTCGCGGCGGAACGCGAGCGGGGAAAGAGTGCCGTGGAGGCGGCGGTTTCCGGAGCCCGGATCGTCGCCGGCCCGATCTTTGTCGGCGTCTCCACCACCGTGCTCGCATTCGTGCCGTTCCTGTTCGTGACGGAGGGCAGCCTTCAGGTCGTCCAGCCGTTTTTCTGGGTCGCGCTGTTCGTGCTCGCCGTATCGCTGGTCGAGGCCTTTTTCGTCCTGCCGTCGCATCTCTCGCACGAGCGGCGCTGGAGCCTGTCGCCGTTGCGCGAAATCCAGGCCTGGGTGCGCGAGGCGATCGACCGGATGCGGGATTCGATCGTCGCGCCGGCGGTGTCCTGGGCGGTTCGCCATGTCTGGCTGACGATCGCCCTCGGCCTGGTCTTTTTCGTTGCCGCGCTCGCCCTGCTGCGGACCGAACAGGTTCGCGTGATCGTCGTCGACGACACGGCGAGCCGGGCGAACACGGTCCAGGCAAACCTCGAGCTGCCGGTCGGCGCGCCGTTCGAGGCCAGCGCGGCCATCGCCGAAAGATTCGTAAGGGCGGCCGAGGCGGTCGAGAAACAGCTCGAAGGGACGACCATCGAATCGATCAGCGTGATCGTCGGCAATGCCGGCAACATCGCCCGCTCGCGCACCGGCGAGGGCCAGCGCAACGGCAGCCATCTGGCCTCGGTCCGGCTCCATCTGCACGACCGGCCGCTGCGCCAAGCGTCGCCGGCGGAAATCGAGCGGTTGTGGCGCCGGACTATCGGCACTCTGCCGGGACTGGCGAAAGTCTCGGTCCAGACCGGCCTGTTCCGGTTCGAGCCGTCCGTCGCCTATGCGCTGGTTCACGACGACCGCGAAAAGCTGGAGCAGGCCGCCGGCGAACTCCGGGCGTTCGTCGGGTCGCTTCCGGGCATCTACCGGCTCTCGGACAACCTGACGCCGGGCAAACGGCATTTCGCCGTCCGGGTCACGCCGGCCGGCAAGGCCGCAGGGCTGACGCCGACCGGGATCGGCCGGCAATTGCGGGCGAATTTCCACGGCATCGAGGTGCAGCGGATCCAGCGCGGCCGCGACGAGATACGGGTCGTCGTGCGCTATCCGACGGAACGGCGGCGCAGTCTGCGCGAACTCGCCAGCGAGCGGATCCGCCGGCCCGGCGGCGGCGAGGTGCCGCTGTCCACGGTCGCCTGGATCGAGGAAAAGCGCGAGCTTGCCGCACTGACCCGCATCGACGGCAAGACCACCGTCCTGGTCAACGCCCACGCCGACCCGACCCGGATCACCCCCATTCAGGCGCGGCGCAAGATCGACCGGGAGTTCCTGCCCCGGCCTGATCGCGAAATATCCCGGCCTCGGCATATCGGACGACGCCGGCGTGCGGCAGGAGAGGCACCTGTTCGAAACGCTGAGTCTGCTGGTGCCCTTCGTGCTGATCGCGATGTACGCCCTGATGGCGGGCTTCCTGCGCAGCTACTGGAAGCCGGTGGTCGCCATGGCGGGGGTACCCATCGCCTTTGCCGGCGCCATCTTCGGCCACTGGATTCTCGGCTGGGACGTGACGGCGATGTCGCTGTTCGGCGTCATCGGCGTCGCCGGCGTCATCGTCAACGACTCCCTGGTGCTGCTGGACCGCTACAATGCGATCCGCCGGGACAACGATGCGATCCCGGCCATCGCCGCCGCCTCCGCGGCGACGCGCCACCGGTTCCGCGCCGTCTTCCTGACCAGCCTGACTACGGTCCTCGGCCTCTCGCCCCTGCTCTACGCGCGCGGCGACGAACTGATCCGCTTCGTGCCGTTCGTGGTCAGCATGCTCGGCGGCATGGTCGCCGCCGGCATCTTCACCCTGTTCATCCTGCCGACCCTGGTGATGATCGTCGACGGCCGCCGCGAGTGACCGGGCGAAGGGCGGACGGCCCTATCCGGCCGTTCCCCGGACCGCGTTTTCCGCTGTCGCGCAACCGTCCAGCGCCCGGAGCAGAGCTTGGCCGGCTGCAGCGTCGAACGGGCCGACGAGGACCAGTTGCGCCGGCCCGGACGATGCGGCGGACAGGGCGAGACGGCCGCCGCTCCAGTCGATCCGCCGCCATCCCGCCTCAGCGGCGACGACGCCCTTCGCGCGATGGATGTCCGGCCGGTCGGCGAACAGGCGCTCCAGCGCGGCGGGATCGACCGGTTCCGCCGGCCGCCAGACGACCGAGGACAGGCCGTGTCCGGGGTCCTGCCCCGCTCCGGCTTCGCCGGGCGCTGCCGCCGGGGCCGCATCGCCGATGCCGAACAGCCGCGCCGGACCGACCTCGCCGAACCGGGTCTCGACGAGGTCGGCCGGGCCGGCCTGCGCCTGCACCCATGCCCGCAGCGGCGCGGCGTCTTCGGCCGGCAGCAGATCCAGCTTGTTGAGCGCGAGCAGGTCCGCCGCCCGCATCTGCTGCACGACCAGCGCGCCGACGAACTTGTCCGCCGTCCGCGCGCGGACCGTCGCCGCATCGGCGAGCACGGCGGTCCCGGCCGGCCGGCAGCCCGGCCAGTTGCCGGCGAGCCGCATGACCCGCGCCGGGTCGGCGACGCCGCTCGCCTCGACGACGATCCGGTCGGGCGGCGGATCGCGTTCGGTCTGGGCCTGCAACGCCGCGCCGAGATCGTCAGCGATAGCGCAGCAGACGCAGCCGTTGGTGAGCGCGACCGTGTCGCCGCCATGCTCGGCGATCAGCCCGGCGTCGATGTTGACCGCGCCGAAATCGTTGACCAGCACGGCGAGGCGCAATCCGTGGTCCGCCGCCAGCAGGGCGTTCAGGCAGGTCGTCTTGCCGGCGCCGAGATAGCCGCCGATCACGGTGACGGGGATGGGCTGCCGCGCAGTCATTCCGGCGGCCCTCCCTCCCAAAGCGTCACCGCCCGGGTGAAGTCGGCGTCGGGGCCCAGCGCAGCGCCGGCCGCGGCCCAGCGGGCTTTCATGTTGCGGCTGAGCGGCGCGTCGATTCCGACCGCTTCGGCCAGGTCGGCGGCGATGGCGACATCCTTGGCCATCAGCCCCAGCCTGAAGCCGGTGGCGAAGGTCCGGGGCAGGACCTCCTGCTTCATCGGCAGTTCGGAATTGAAGCTCCGGCCGGTCGAGTTGTTGATAATCGTGAGCAGCGTCTCCCGCTCCAGGCCGAAGGCTTCGCCGACGATCAGGGCTTCCGCCGCCGCGGTGAAGGCCGCCGCCGCGGCGTAGTTGTTCAGCGCCTTGGCGGCGTGGCCGGCGCCGAGCGGCCCGGCGCGGAACAGCCGGTCGCCCATCGCGCGCAGGATCGGTTCGGCCCGCTGCGCCGCGCTCTCGTCATCGACCCCGACCATGATGGCGAGGGTGCCGTCCGCCGCCTTCGCGACGCCGCCGCTCACCGGCGCATCGACCAGGGCGACGCCGCGTTCGGCCAGCGCCGCGCCGAGCGCGCGCGTGCCCATCGGCTCGGACGAACTCATGTCGATGACCAGGCCGCCCCCGGATTTGCCGACGCCGAGTCCGCTCGCGAGCGCGCCGCCCTCTTCCTCCAGAAGGACCTGCCGCACGACCGCGCCGGTCGGCAGCATGGTGACGGCGACCGTCGCGGCCCCGGCCAGCGCCGCCGGCGTCGCGGCGGTCCGGCAGCCGGTCGCGGCGGCAAAGGCGTCGGCGGCGTCGCGGTCGGCGTCGTAGCCGATAACCTCGAAGCCGGAACGGGCTAGGTTGGCAGCCATCGGCCGGCCCATATTGCCGAGGCCGACGAAGCCGACGGTTTCGCGGGATGGCGGCATGGTAAGCGCTCCGCTCGCGGGGGTGGCGTATCGCCCATGATAGCCTGCCCTCGCCGGTGGGGCATACGATTGTGCATAGGCACGGCAGCGCGCGACGCCTTCCCCCGCAGCGCCGGATGCCGTAACACCGCGGCCATGCAATTCTTCGCCGATACGCCGCTGCCCGACCTTGCGCCTTACGCCGGCCTGCGCGCCGAGGTCCGCGCCTTCCTGGCCGGGGAGCGGGCGCGTGCCGGGGTCGACAGCTGGGTCGGCTCCTGGGAGGGCTTCGACCGCGGCTTCAGCACGCGGCTGGCCGAACGGGGCTGGCTCGGCATGGCGATCCCGCAGCGCTACGGCGGCCGGGAGACCGGCCTGCTCGAGCGCTATGTCGTGCTCGAGGAACTGCTGGCCGGCGGCGCGCCGGTCGCGGCCCACTGGATCGCCGACCGCCAGACCGCGCCGCTGCTGCTGCGCTTCGGCACGGAGGAACAGCGCCGCCGCTTCCTGCCGCGCATCGCTTCGGGCGAATACAGCTTCGCCATCGGCATGAGCGAGCCGGACAGCGGCTCCGACCTCGCCGCGGTGCGCACGCGGGCCGAGCCGTCGGGCAACGGCTGGCGCATCGACGGCGCGAAAATCTGGTCGTCCAACGCCCACCGCGCCGACTGGATGATCGCGCTCTGCAGAACCGGCGAAACCGGCGAGGACAGGCACGGCGGCCTGAGCCAGTTCCTGATCGACCTCAGCGCGTCGGACATCGCCATCCGCCCGATCCATAACCTGGCCGGCGACCATCATTTCAACGAGGTGTTTTTCGACGGCCACGAGATCCCGGCCGACCGGATCGTCGGCAGTCCGGGCGACGGCTGGCGCCAGGTGATGAGCGAGCTGGCCTTCGAGCGCAGCGCGCCCGACCGTTTCCTCTCGACCTTCCGCCTGATCGTCGAGTTGGTGCGCGCCGCCGGCCCGGACCCGGACCGGCTGGTTGCCGGCGAGATCGGCGCGCTGGTCGCCCGGCTGGCCGCGGTGCGGCTGCTCTCGATCCAGGTCGCCGGCGCGCTCGACCGGGGCGAGACGCCGAACACCGAGGCCGCGCTGGTCAAGGAAGTCGGCACCGCGCTGGAGCAGGACACGCCGGAGATCGCGCGGCGGATCCTGGCGGAAACGCCGGCCGGCGACCGGACGGCGCTGATCGAGGACCTGCTGGCCTACGACGTGCTGCACACGCCGTCCTTCACTCTGCGCGGCGGCGCGCGCGAGGTCGTGCGCGGCATCGTTGCGCGCGGGCTGGGGCTGCGATGAGCGGGATTGAGATGAACGGCGATATCGCCGGTGCGGCGTTCGCCGACGCGGTCCGGCAGGCGCTGGCGCCGCACGCCGACGCCTATGACGGGCCGGCCGGCCGGCCGCTCGCCTGGGCGGACGCGCACTGGCAGGCGGTGACCGCGCTCGGCCTGCCGAAGCTGCTGCTGCCCGAAGCGCAGGGCGGCGCCGGGGCGGCGCTGGCCGAAGGGGCCGCGGCCGTCGAGGCGCTGGGCGCGCTGGGCGATCCCTCGCCCGCCGCCGATACGGCGGTGCTGGCCTGGCTGCTGGCGCGGCAGGGCGCACCGGTCCTCGATGGTCCCTTGGTCCTGGCCGAGCCGGGCTGCCGCGTACCGTGGCCGAGCAACGCCTGCGCCGTCGATCCGGCGGGCAAGCCGGTCGCCGCACCGGAAGGCGAAGGCCGCCCGCTGTTGAACGGCGCGCCCGCTTCCGCTCCGCTGCCGGGCGCGGCCGATGATGTCACGCCGTTCCGGCAGGCCATGGCGGCGGTCCGCGCATTGCAGATCGCCGGCGCGGCGGGCGCGGCGCTGGAGATGACCGTCGGCTATGTCCGGGAGCGCCGCCAGTTCGGCCGGCCGCTCGCCCGCTTCCAGGCGGTGCAGCAGCATATCGCCGTCGCCGCCGCCGAAACCGCCGCCGCGGCCCAGATCGCCCGTGCCGCCTTTGCGGCACTGGATCGGGACGACCCGTTCCTCGCCGCCTCCGCCAAGATTGCAACCGGCCGGGCCGGCACGATCGCGGCGAAGGCCGCCCACCAGTTCCACGGCGCCATGGGCTTTACTGCGGAATATCCGCTGCACCGCCTCACCCGCGCGATCTGGCAATGGCGCGAGGATTTCGGCAACGAGGACTGGTGGAGCCGCCGCCTCGGCCAACAGGTCTGCCGCAACGGCGCCGACGAACTGTGGCCGACGCTGGCGGACGGGTGAGGGACAGGGCGGAACCGCGCCTGTAACCCCAAACTTACTTCCGTCATATCGACCGTAGCGGCCCGAAGGGTCGCGAAGCGGAGATATCTTTTCGGTACTGTGCGGAGTCCGAGGCACCGCGCGGGAGAGATTTCTCCGCTGCGCGGGCTGACGCCCGCTCCGGTCGAAATGACGGCTGAATGTGACCCTTTGAGTAGAGTGGGCCCTCGCGATCGGACGGTTTCAGTCCGCCTCTGTCTCGCCGATGGCGTCGACGAACGCCTGGTCGGCCTCGGCGTGGCTGCTCGCGGCCACCGCCTGCGATTGCCGGCGCGCCTCTGCCGCGAAATCGCCGCTGCGCCCCTTCGGCACGACCTCGTAGCCCGGCTCCTCCGGTTCGTCGTCGACCATCTCGGCCGGGAATCCGGGGGCGAGGATGTCGATGCCGCAGGCCTCCTCCAGCCGTCTCACGATGTTGGGCGACCCTTCGCGTGCGCCGTAGCGGGCTTCGCCGTCCCGGAAAATCTCGATCAGCAGCGGCGCGATCTCCAGCGGCACGCCGGCGCGCTCCGCGATGGCGCCGAAAATGCCGATATCCTTCGAGACGAGATCCATCGTGAAATTGATGTCGCGGCTGCCGTTGAGGATGACCTGGCTCTCCGTCTCGTGGACGAAGGAGTTGCCCGAGGAAATGCGGATCGCCTCGTAGGCCGTGTTGAGGTCCATGCCGGCCATCTTCGCGGTCGCCAGCGCCTCGCACAGCGAGACCAGGTTCGCCGTGGCGAGATAGTTGGTCACGACCTTGAGCACCGAGGCCGAGCCGAGCGGGCCGGTATGGAGGATGCGCCGGCCCATCGCCTTGAGCACGGGCAGCAGTCGCTCGAAGGTTGCCCGTTCGCCGCCGGCAAAGATGGCGATGTTGCCGGTCGCCGCCCGGTGGCAGCCGCCGGAGACCGGGCAATCGACCGGCTCGCCGCCCTTCGCCCGCACCCGGGCGCCGAGCCGCCGCACCTCGGCTTCGTCCGTCGTGCTCATCTCGGCCCAGATCGTGCCCGGCGTCAGGCCGGCGAGCACGCCGTCTTCCGCCTCCAGGACCGCGCGGCTCGCCGCCGGCGACGGCAGGCAGGTGATGACGACGTCGCAGGCTGCGGCCATCGCCGCCGGACTCTCGCCGGCATGGGCGCCGCGTTCGGCCAGGGGCCGGACCGCCGCCGGGTCGAGGTCGCGCACCGTCAGGTCGAAGCCGTTGCGCAGCAGGCTGCCGGCCAGCTTGCCGCCGACATTGCCGAGGCCGATAAAGCCGATCTTCATGACGCGCTCCCGTTGCGGAAACGTGGCGGCTCCGGAAGAGCGCCGCCGGGGCGGCGGTTTTTGCCCTGCGCCGGGGTCGACTGCAAGCGCCATGTCGGTGCGCCCTTGACCGCCGCGGCGGGACGGGCTTGCCTGCGGGCGCCGCGACAGGAAAGGCACGCACCATGAAAGAACATATCGCCCGGATCGACGCGCCGGACGGCGTCATGGAGACCTTCGTCACGCAGCCCGACGAAGGCGGGCCGCACCCGGTCGTGCTGTTCTACATGGACGCGATCGGCGTGCGCGAGGAGCTGAAGGACATGGCGCGGCGCATCGGCACCGCCGGCTACTGCGTGCTGCTGCCCAACCTGTTCTATCGCATGGCCGGGATCGACGAGGTGCTGCTCGACGCGCAGCAGATCGAGGTCAGGGGCTCCGACGAGCGCAAGCGCTTCTGGGGCCTGGTCAGGAGCGTGAGCAACGACCGGGTGGCGGCGGACACCCGCCCGCTGCTCGACTATGCCGGGGCGCTGGACGGTGCGGCGCCGGGGCCGGCGGGCTGCGTCGGCTACTGCCTGTCGGGCCAGTTCGTCTACACGGTCGCGGCGCGCTATCCCGGCGAGATCGCGGCGGCGGCGAGCTATTACGGCGCCGGCATCGTGACCGACCGGCCGGATTCGCCCCATCTGGCGACGGACGCCATCCGGGCCGAACTCTATCTCGCCTTCGCCGAGGACGATCCCTGGGTGCCGGACCCGTCGGTCGACGCGCTCGCCCGCTGCCTCGAAGGCTCGGCGGTGCGCCACCGGATCGAGCGCTACGCCGGCGCCCATCACGGTTTCGCTTTCCCCGACCGGCACTGCTACGACAAGGCCGCCGCCGAGCGCCACTGGGAGCGCATGCTCGCCCTGTTCCGGCGCAATCTCGGCTGACCGGCAGGCTTCCGGGCCGTTCCGATTCCGATTATCTCCGCGAACGAACGAGAGCACCGTCCGAATCCCCCCAGGGATTCCCCTGCGAAACCCCTCGTCGTCATTCCGACCGGAGCCCCGGCCCACAGGGTCGGGGCGTAGCGGAGGAATCTCGACTCGGCCTCACCCACAAGAAACCCCTGGTCCTGCGTTGAGATTCCTCCGCTACGCGTCCCGGATTAAATCCGGGACGCTCCGGTCGGAATGACGGCGAGGGTGGCGGGAGCCGATCGCACGGTTTTGTTCGGCTTCCGCAGAGGAATCCCAAGGGGAGGAGGCTTACCGGACGGCGCTGTCTTACCTGCCTGCCTTCGCGGGCAACCCGTTACGGCACAACGCCTTTCCGGCGGTTTGCCTTGAAATTCCGCGCCTTTGGCCCAAGTTGGCCTCATGACCGGAGCGACCGACAAGATCGTCAAGACCAATGCCGAGTGGCGGGCGCAGCTGACCGACATCCAGTTCCACGTCGCCCGCGAGCACGGCACCGAGCGCGCGTTTACCGGCGAATACTGGGACACCAAGGCGCCCGGCACCTACCGCTGCGTGTGCTGCGGCCAGCCGCTGTTCTCGTCGGACGCCAAATACGATTCCGGCACCGGCTGGCCGAGCTTCTGGGCGCCGGTCAACGAGGGGGCCGTCGCCCTGCGCGAGGATCGCAGCCTGTTCATGCTGCGCACCGAGGTGCTGTGCAGCAAGTGCGACGCCCATCTGGGCCACGTCTTTCCCGACGGCCCGGCGCCGACCGGCCACCGCTTCTGCATGAATTCGGCCTCGCTCAAGCTGGAGGCCAAGGCCGGCGGCTGACGCGCCGCGGCCGGCCGCAGGCTCAGACCAGGGCTTCGATCACCCGATCCGGCGGCTTGTGGCCGTCGACGAAGGTCTTGATGTTGACGATGACCTTCTCGCCCATGTCGATCCGGCCGTCGATCGTCGCCGATCCCATGTGCGGCAGCAGCACGACATTGTCGAGGCCGAGCAGCTTCGGGTTGACCGCCGGCTCGTGCTCGAACACGTCCAGCCCGGCGCCGGCGACCTCGCCGTTGGCCAGCATCCGGGTCAGCGCGTTCTCGTCGATCACCTCGCCGCGCGCCGTGTTCACCACGATGGCGTGGGGCTTGAGCAGCTTGAGGCGGCGCGCCGACAGCAGGTGATAGGTCGCCGGCGTGTGCGGGCAGTTGACCGACAGGATGTCCATATGGGCGAGCATCTGGTCGAAGCTCTCCCAGAAGGTCGCCTCGAGTTCGCCTTCCGTCGCCGCGTCGAGGCGCCGCCGGTTGTGATAATGCACCGACAGGCCGAAGCCCCGGGCGCGGCGCGCCAGCGCCCGGCCGATCCGGCCCATGCCGAGGATGCCGAGGCGCTTGCCCCAGATGCGGTGGCCGAGCATGGTCGTCGGCCCCCAGCCCTTCCATTCGCCGGAGCGCATGAGCCGCTCGCCCTCCGCCACCCGGCGCGACACGGCGAGGATCAGCGCCATCGTCATGTCCGCCGTATCCTCGGTCAGCACGCCGGGCGTGTTGGTCACCGTGATGCCGCGTTCGCGCGCCGTGGCGAGATCGATATGGTCGACGCCGGTGCCGAAGGAGGCGATCAGGCGCAGCCGCGGCCCGGCCTGGGCCATGATGCCCTTGTCGATCCTGTCGGTCACGGTCGGCACCAGCACGTCGGCCATCTTGCAGGCCTCGATCAGCGCGGCGCTCGCCATCGGCTGGTCGTCGCGGTTCAGGCGCGTGTCGAACAGCTCCATCATGCGGGTTTCGATGGGGTCCGGCAGCTTGCGGGTCACGACGACGACCGGCTTTTCCTGCGCCATGGCGCTCCTCGTCTCCCCAGGCGGGGTTTCATCTGGCGGGGCGAATCGGGCCGTGCCTCTCCCGCCGGAGTTTGTGGGTATCAAGGGGCCATGGCGATGTCCAGCGTACAGCGGCCTGCCGCTTGACGCGGGTTGCCGCGGATCGCATACCGCGGCCATGGACTCCCACCGTTCCGCCTGTCCCGGCGCCCTCGTCGCCGCCCTGATCGCCGCGCTGCTGGTCTGCGGGCCGGGGCCGGCCGCTCCGGTCCCGTTCGGCGCCAGGCCGGCCATGGCGTCGAAGCTGAAGGTGCCGCGCTTCGTCTCGCTGCGCTTCGGCAGGGTGAACCTGCGCACCGGCCCCGGCAAGGACCACCCGATCGAATGGGTCTACCGGCGGCGCGGCCTGCCGGTCGAGGTCATCCGCGACTACGATACCTGGCGCCAGGTGCGCGACCGCTGGGGCACGGTCGGCTGGATCCACGTCAGCAACCTGACCGGCCGGCGCACCGTCCTGATCGATCCGAAATCGGCCCTGCTGCGCCGGACGCCGCAGGAGGCGGCCGCGGCCGTCGCCAGGGCCGAGGCCGGCGCCATCGCCGAGCTGCGCAAATGCGACGCCGCCTGGTGCCGGATTTCCGCCGAAGGCCACACCGGCTGGGTCCGCCGATCCCAGATATGGGGCCTCCACGACAAGGACGACGGGCGGTAAGGCGCGGCCGTCGGCTGGCCCCGGGGCGCCCTTCGACCCTTCGATACGCCCCGGCCCTGGGGGGCCGGGGCTACTCAGGATGAGGAAGAGGGGGATTGAGGCATTAGAACCGCCAACACCCTCCTCATCCCGAGTAGGCGCGCCAGCGCCGTATCGAGAGCCTGCCCTGAGCGAAGCCGAAGGGGGGCCGTATCGAGGGGGCCGTATCGAGGGCCAGGCAGGCCGGTCGCCTCAGTCCGCTTCCAGTTCGGTATCCCAGTAGAGATAGTCCGCCCAGCTTTCGTGCAGGAAATTGGGCGGGAAGCTGCGGCCGTTATTCTGCAGGAAATGGTTGGTCGGCACCCGGGGCGCGCGCCGGGGCCGGATGCCGCTTTCCCGCGGCACCCGGTTGCCCTTGCGCAGGTTGCAGGGCGCGCAGGCAGTGACGATATTCTCCCACTGGGTCCGGCCGCCGCGCGAGCGCGGGATGACATGGTCGAAGGTCAGCGCATCGGCCGTGCTCGGCACGCCGCAATACTGGCAGGTGAACTTGTCGCGCAGGAACACGTTGAAGCGCGTGAAGGCCGGCCGCCGGTTCGACGGAATATACTGCTTGAGCGAGATTACGCTCGGCAGCGCCATCTCTACCGAGGGCGAGCGCACCTTGCGGTCGTATTCCGACAGCACGATCACCCGGTCGAGGAAGACCGCCTTGATCGCCTCCTGCCACGACCAGAGCGACAGGGGGAAATAGCTGAGCGGCCGGAAATCGGCGTTCAGGACCAGGGCGGGGCAGGCGTTCAGCGCTACGGTCATGGCGTTTCGTCGATCCTGCCGGCCGCGGCAGCCGGCCTATCCGGTTGCCGGCCTGTCTAGCGGCCGTCCGTGACAGGCCGGTGACAGGCGCCGGTCCGGTCCGCAAGATGTAGGGTGCGCGGGCTTCATCGCCGCAATGTCTATCGGCAGCGACCGGCGAGCGCAAGCCGGCGAAACGGCCTAGACCGGCGCGCCGCCGGTTCCCGCCCCGGTAGCTCCGGCCGCCCCGGTGGCGCTGAAATAGCGCCACAGAAGATGGGCGACCGCGCCGCGCCACGGCCGCCAGGGTTCCGCGCGGTCGAGCAGCCCGGCCGGCAGCGGGCGCTCGGGCAGGCCGTACAGGCGTTGCGCCGCGCTGAGCAGCGCCAGGTCGCCGGCCGGCAGCACGTCGCGCCGGCCGAGGGCGAACAGCAGATAGACTTCCGCGGTCCAGCGACCGATGCCCTTGACGGCGACCAGGGCGGCGATCGCCTCCTCGTCGGCCAAGTCCGCCAGCCGCGCCAGGTCCAGCGCGCCGGATGCGCAATCCTCGGCGAGCGCCCGGGCATAGCGGATCTTCGGCCGGCTGAGGCCGGCGGCGCGCAGGGCCGCCTCGTCCAGCGCCAGCAGCGCCGCCGGCGTCGGCGGGCGCATAGCGGCTTCGAGGCGCGCCCAGATCGCGCCGGCGCTGGCGACCGAAAGCTGCTGGCCGACGATGGCGCGCAGCAGGGCGGCGAAGCCCGGCGGCCGGCGCCGCAGCGCGGGGTAGCCGACCTCCTGCAACGCGCGCGCTACGGCGGCGCAGCGCCCCGCCGCTTCGTCCAGCCCGGCAATCAGGCTTCGCTCCGTCAGTTCGCGCATGGCGCAGCTATACCCGCGCGCGCCGGCCGCCGCCAACCCCGCCGGCGCCGGACCGACGGATTCTCACGGCGTTGCCGGAATGGTAGACTGGCGCCATGCACGACGGCGTCGAACTGACCGGCCTCGCCCTTGTCGGGCTGATCGCGCTCGCGGGCGGGCTGCTGATGGCCCGGATGCGCCAGCCGGTGATCGTCGGCTACATCGTCGCCGGCGTCGCGCTCGGCCCGTCCGGCTTCCAGCTGGTCGAAGACCGGCAAAGCGTCGCCGTACTGGCCGAGCTCGGCGTGCTGATGCTGCTGTTCCTGGTCGGCATGGAGCTCAGCCTGCGCGGCTTCAAGGCGATCTGGAAGGTCGCGGTCGGCGCCACCCTGCTCCAGATCGCCATCGCGGCGGGCACCATATTGCTGTTCGGCTGGGCGTTCGGCTTTCCCGCGCCGGTCGCCGTCGTGCTCGGCTTCGTCGTCGCCCTGTCGAGTACCGCGGTCGTCGTCAAGATGCTCGAGCAGCTCGACCTGCTGCGCCAGCCGGTCGGCCAGCTCACCATCGGCATCCTGATCGCCCAGGACCTCGCCGTGGTGCCGATGCTGCTGACCATCGGCCTGTTCGGCGATGCCGAACCCGGCCTGCTCGATTTCGCCAAGATCCTGCTCTCGATCGGCCTGCTGGTCGCCTTCATCCTCTATCTCAGCCGCCGCAAGCGCCTGGTCCTGCCCTTTACCTCCGCCGCCGGCGCGGCGCCGGAAATCCTGCCGCTCGCTGCGCTGTGCTTCTGTTTCGGCGCGGCGGCGCTCACCGGCATCCTCGGCCTGTCGCCGGTGCTCGGCGCCTTTCTCGCCGGCCTGGTGGTCGGCAACAGCACGGCCCGCTCGCCGATGGTCCGCACGACGCGGCCGATCCAGAGCGTGCTGATGGTCGTGTTCTTCCTGTCGATCGGCCTGCTGATCGACCTCGGGTTCATCTGGGACAATCTGGGCACGGTGGTCCTGCTGCTGGTGACCGTCACCCTGGTCAAGACGGCGGTCAATGTCGGCATCCTGCGGCTGCTGCGCGAGCCCTGGCCCAGCGCCTTCGTCGCCGGGGTGCTGCTCGCCCAGATCGGCGAATTCTCGCTGGTCGTCAGCGAGGTGGCGCAGGAGCGCGCCATCATCGCGAGCGAATCCGGCCAGCTGATCGTCGCCGTCATCGCCTTTTCGCTGCTGATGTCGCCCCTGTGGATCGCCATCGCGCGGCGGCTGCTCCGGGTCATCGTGCTCGGCGTCACCTCCCTGCCCGGCACCCTGGACGCCGTCAAAACCCGGCACATGGTGGCCGCGGCGCACTATATCCTGCACCGCTGGGCGGCCCTGGTGCGCGCCTGGCGGACCAACCGCCCCGCCGGCCGCCGCGGCGGCGAAGCGCGCGCGGTCGACGAGGCGGCCGCCCCGGCGCTGCTGACCGACCGGAGCGCCGCCCCCGACGCCGCTCCCGAAGCCGCTCCCGACTCGGGCCCCGACACGAGCCTCGATTCGGGCAACCGCACCGGGCCGGACGGTGCCTGATTTCGCCGCCGAGCGCGCCGTCGCCGGAGCGGGCAACGGCCCGGGGAGCGATCCGGGGAGCGGCCCGGGGAGCGGCCCGGGGAGCGGCCCGGTCGCCGGGATCGACGAAGCCGGGCGCGGCCCGCTCGCCGGCCCGGTCGTCGCGGCGGCGGTGTGCTTCCCGGGGCTGGCGCTGCCGCCGGCGGTCCGCGGCCTGATCGACGATTCCAAGAAGCTGTCGCCGGCCCGGCGCGAGGCCGCCTTTGCCGCGATCCTCGAGGCCGGCGCGGTCGGCACGGGCGAGGCGAGCGTCGCGGAAATCGACCGGCTCAACATCCTGCAGGCGACGATGCTCGCCATGCAGCGCGCCGTCGCCGCGCTCGCCGTGCCGCCCGCGGCGGCGCTGGTCGACGGCAACCGGGCGCCCGCCCTGCCCTGCCCGGCGCATCCGCTGGTCGGCGGCGACCGGCTGAGCCTGTCGATCGCCGCGGCCTCCATCGTCGCCAAGGTGACGCGCGACCGCATCATGGCGCGGCTGGCGGCCGGCCATCCCGGCTATGGCTGGGAGCGCAACGCCGGCTACGGCACCGCCGCCCACCGCGCCGCCCTCGCCGCCCTCGGCCCGACGCCCCACCACCGCCGGACCTTCGCGCCGGTGCGGGATGTGCTGGCGAACATTGAGTAAAGCCGAAGTCCCGGCAATCGCTTCGAGATTGACCGGCAAGAAATTACCAATAGAATCCGGGAAAATCGGTACAGTTTCTGCTCAACAGCTGCGTTTCCGGACGCTCGATTGCGCTTTTTCCATGGCAGTTCTTCAGACCGACCGGATCGTTCACGGCGATTGCATCGAGGTCATGGCGTCGCTGCCGGCCGGCTCGGTCCATCTGGTGTTCGCCGATCCGCCCTACAATCTCCAGCTCGGCGGCGAGCTGCACCGGCCGGACAACAGCCGGGTCGACGGCGTCGACGACGCCTGGGACCGCTTCGAGAGCTTCGCCGCCTACGACCGCTTCACGCGGGACTGGCTGGCGGCGGCGCGGCGCGTCCTGAAGCCGGACGGCGCGCTGTGGGTCATCGGCACCTACCATAACATCTTCCGGGTCGGCGCGGCGTTGCAGGACCTCGGCTTCTGGATCGTCAACGACGTGGTCTGGCGCAAGACCAACCCGATGCCGAATTTCCGCGGCACCCGCTTCGCCAACGCCCATGAGACCCTGATCTGGGCGGCGCGCAGCGAGGCGGCGCGCTACCGCTTCAACTACGACGCCATGAAGGCCGCCAACGACGACCTCCAGATGCGCAGCGACTGGCTGCTGCCGATCTGCGTCGGCCGGGAACGGCTCAAGGACGCCGACGGCCGGAAGCTGCACCCGACGCAGAAGCCCGAAGCGCTGCTGAGCCGCATCCTGCTGGCGACGACCAGGCCGGGCGACCTCGTCCTCGACCCGTTCTTCGGCAGCGGTACGACCGGCGCGGTGGCCCGGCGCCTGCACCGCCGCTGGCTCGGCATCGAGCGCGACGCCGGCTATATCGCCGCCGCGCAACGGCGCATCGAGGCCGCGACGCCGCTGATCGACGCCGGACTGGCGGCGACCCCGTCGAAGCGGGAACAGCCGCGGATTCCGTTCGGCTGGGTCGTCGAGCGCGGCCTGATCGCGCCGGGCGACGTGCTGTTCGACCGGCGGCGGCGGTACAGCGCCCGGGTGCGCGCCGACGGCAGCCTGATCCACGCCGACATGACCGGATCGATCCACAAGGTCGGCGCCCATGTCCAGGGCGCGCCGTCGTGCAACGGCTGGGTGTTCTGGCATGTCGAGCGCGACGGCGAGGCCGTGCCGATCGACCGGTTCCGCGAGACCCTGCGCGCCGAACTGGCCTGATCCCCGTTTATTCGAACAGCGTCTGGCGGACCGGGATCGTTTCGACGGTATCGGGGCCGGTGGCGGCGGCGATCCGGGCGGCCAGCCGGTCCAGCGCCGCGCGCTGGCCGCTGACATGGACCAGCCAGGCGCCGGCGTAGCCGCGGACCCCCGCCCGCAGCCGGGCCGCCGCCGCATCGGTGGCCGCGGCGGCCCTGGCCAGTGCGCCGTTTCCGCCGCCGTCTCCGGCCTTTTTCCCGCCTCCGTTCCTGCCCGCAGCAGCAGCCGCGGCGACCCGGCGCGCCGCAATCCGGTCGCGCTCGATCCGCAGGATGAGCGCGCTGAGCCTGGCGAGATCGGCGTCGATGCCGTCCAGGGCGGCGCGCGCCGCCGCCATGCGCGCCCGGGTGCGGGCGTCGTCCGCCGGCAGCGGATCGCCGAGCCCGCGCTTCAGGGGTTCGACCGCCGCCGCATAGTCCCCGGCGTGGAGGGCGAGCGAACGGACGAGAAGCTCCAGCTCGTCGTCCCGGATGGCGAGCGCGCGCCGGACCCGGATATGGGCGTCCGCGACCGCGGCGCGCGCCGGCGGCCGGACGGCGGGCGCCCCCCCGGAGGATAGGTCGGGTCGGTCGGACCGGTCGGACCGGCCGGACCCGGGGAGCCGGACGACCCGGAGGAACCGGCCCTCCGGCGCGACGGGCGGCGGGCGGCCGAGGCGCGGCATGCCGGGGGGGTCCGCATGGGGCGTGCGCAGGGACGGCGTCTCGCCGACGAAGGTGAGGAACAGGGTGCGGTGCTCGGGCGTGCAGCCGGCCAGCGCCGCGAAGGCGAGAGCCGCCGCAAGCGCCCGGACGGGCATTCGGGCAGGCGCGGGGTTCGGCCCAAGGTTCGGCATGGGGCGCAGCTTGCCCGCAATCGCCGGGCCGGGCCAGCCCGATTTCGCGCGGAGCCCGTCGCGCGGAGCCGACAGCAGGGCGGGGCGGCGGAACGGCGGCCGCAATGTCGCGCCCCTTTCCATCGGCCCGGCCAATGCTTACAAACCCAATGCTTACAAACCATAGCCCGGCCGGATCGCATATATAGTACGGCCGGCCCGCGCGGCGCCCGTAGCTCAACTGGATAGAGCACCTGACTACGGATCAGGAGGTTGGGAGTTCGAATCTTCCCGGGCGCGCCAGCCCGCCCGGCCGGGCGCAGCGCATGGCGCGCGGCGTCTGCCGGTTCCTGGCGATGCAAGGCTTCAGCACGCTCACCGAGTTCCCGGTCGGCAAGGGCAGGCGGGTCGACGTGATCGGCCTGAACCGGGAGCGCCGTTTCGTCATCGTCGAGATCAAGACCACGCCGGCCGATTTCCGCAGCGACGCCAAGTGGCCGGACTACCTGCCCTGGTGCGACGCCTATTATTTCGCGGTGCCGGACGGCTTCCCCGCCGGTATCCTGCCGCCCGACCAGGGCCTGCTGGCCGCCGACGCCTTCGGCGCCGCGGAGCTGCGCGCAGCGCCGGACCGGCCGATGAACCCGGGGCGCCGGCGCGCCCAGATCCTGAAATTCGCCCTCGCCGCCGGCCAGCGGCTGCAACAGGCCCTCGACCCCGCCCCGGCCGACCGCTGGGGCGCCCGCGGCTGAGGGCGGCGGTTTTCGCGGCGGCGCGGCCTTCCCTGCCGGACCTGTGCCCATTCCGGTCCTTGAACCCTTCCCGTCATTTCGACCGGAGCCCCGGCCCGCGGCCGGGGCGGAGTGGAGAAATCCGGCCCGCGCCTCGTCGACGCCCAGGGCCTCACCGTTCGGCCAACCTCCGTCGTCGGCCGGGTTTCTCCGCTCGCTTCGCTTCGGTCGAAATGACGGGGAGGGAAAAGGCTACCCGCCCCACGCCCGGCCGCGCAGGGGGAGGAAGCGGGGGACGGCGGCGCTGTAGCGGGCGTAGTCCGCGCCGTAGATTTCCAAGAGCTTGCGCTCCTCGAAGCGCGTGCCGATCAGCAGGTAGAGCGTCGCCCACGCCGCGGTCATCAGCGCCGCCTCGTCGAAGGCGCGGCCCCAGAACACCAGGAACATGGCGGTGTAGAGCGGATGGCGGACATAGCGGTGGACGCCGTGGGTGACCAGCGGCTCCAGCCGCGCCTGCGGGATATCGGGCGGCGGCTCCGGCAACTCCTCCGCCGCGCCCGCCATCGGGCCGTAGCCGGCGCTCCGCCTGCCGCCCCGTCCCGTCCCGCGCCGGTGGACGATCACCCGCGCCTGGGCGAGCCCGCCGAAGCGGCCGAGATCGTACTGCACCAGGGCGACGAACAGCAGCACCCAGCCCGCGACCTGGACCGCCGCCATCGGCGCGTGCAGCCAGAGCGGCGGGTCGAACGCCGCCTTGCCGGGAAAGCCGCGCCATTCGAGGACGAGGATCGCGCCGAGATGGACGGCGGCGACCAGGTTGTAGCCGATCCGGGCGAAGCCGCCGAGCGCGGCGTCGAACGCGAGGTTGGCCTTCCGGCGCGCCAGCAGGCTGTGCACGATACCGAAGCTGAGCCAGGCGAGCGCATAGAGGGCATGGTCGGCGAGGGTCATGGCGCGTCAGGATAGGCCATGCGCCGCGGCGGAGCCATCGAATGTCGCGGGCGGGGCAGGCGCCGGGGGCTGGCGGCGGGAGCAAACGGCGGGGAGCCGGAAGGACTTGCCGCGCGCGGCGGGCTGCGCTATCGCTCCGGCTTCCGCCGCAGACCGGCGCCCGCGGCCCGGATCGAGGCAGCGCCCGCGCCCCCATCGTCTAGCGGCCTAGGACGCCGGCCTCTCACGCCGGAAACAGGGGTTCGATTCCCCTTGGGGGCGCCAGATTTCCGGGGCGAACATTGCGACGGCGGCAGAGTCAAATGAAACCCTTGCCTGCGCAATAGGTCACGAACACCGAAGCGGCGTATGCCGCGTAGGTTTCCATATCCATGACGCCGGTCAGGAAATTGCGATCATCCGTTACGCCCATCATCGGATCAAAGTAACTTTGGTCAAAAAATTTGAACCCGACTTCAGACAAGTATACGTTGCCTGTTTCTTTCTCAACCAGTACATCATGCACATAGAACCCAGGCCCGAGCGCCGATTCTATTTTTTGCGCAAGGCTCTCGAAGTTCTGCATTTGCGGAAAAACCAGTAGATCGTATAAATTGTCGAGAAGGTTTCTGTCCCTCGGCGTATCCGCATTGTGTACCGAAGGATTGCCATTTTCAATATCGGATGCCCGGACATAGATTTGAACGATCATCGATCCTATGCACACCAATCTTATACATGTGTAGTATATTTTTTGCTCAAATTTGATTTGGGTATCAATAAACTTCGTATTGTACCTGTTCTTATCTGAGACACCGGAGGTATCTGATATAATTACTCGTTCATTAGTGCCTATTCTTGCATTGCTAAATATTTTCTCGTTTTCGGGATCCAATATTGGCATCGGAACCCCTTCATTTGAAAGAAACAAGTTGGTTCTTCTTTTGTCACGTATGATTCTTGCTGTTGGACAGGAATTGAAAACCGCTGAAGTATTTTGAAGAATACGATTTGGTAGTTCATAGTCATCTAAATTATCATAGAGTTCATGAATCAAGTTTATCAGGATCGTCGACGTTGAGCCTTGTTTGGATAATAGGTCTTCTAGACCATCCATGCCGTGCACATAAACCGAAGAAATCCCGCATTGGGCTAGCACTTTGCAAAATGAAGGAAAGAATTTTTCTGGATTACTGATTTTTCCCGAATCCGGTCTAGCGCGCGGACCCATTGCTAGAATTATGACTTCCCCTTTTTTTCTTTCAGGCGCGAATTCTGCAATAAGGCTGTTGAGCTTATTAACATCGTGGGTATTCTTGTCCCTGACTATTCCGAAAACCTTTTCTTTCAGGAGTTTCACTATTTCAATCCTCAAACCGTTCGCGAGACTGGTGCGCTTCGGGACGAATGGCAATTGACACGCGAGCGAGAGGCACCTGCTTTCCTCCCCCCTCCCCCGGATCGTCGCCAATTTCTCTGTTGCCCGCAACCGCCGGAATCCTCTATCGATCCGGGACGGTTGGCGGAGACGAGCTCGGGCAATGCGGCGATTGTTGGACAGGATGGTCCGGCCTTTCGGGCTCCGGGTCGTCAGGAGGCGCCCGGCCGGACCGGTATACCTGCACCGCTATGCCGGCGGCTACGACGAATACCGCGCAGCCCAGATCCGGCACAACAAGCGGAAGCTGAAAAATGTCTGGGCCGACGAGACGACCCTGTCCGCCGTTGCGGACCATATCGAGGCGTGCGGGACGGGTGCGCGCGGCATCTGCCACGGTGCGCGCAACGGGTTCGAGGTCGAATGGTTCCGCAAGCGCTTGGGCGGCGAGGTGATCGGTACCGATATCTCGGAGACAGCGCTCCGGTTCCCGCACATGCGTGTGTGGGACTTCCACGATGCGAACCCTGACTGGGCCGGACAATTCGATTTCGTCTATACTAATTCGCTCGACCAGGCGATGAAGCCGGCGCGCGCACTCGACGCGTGGGCCGAACAAATCGGGCCTCGGGGACGAATCTATGTCGAGCATACGATGGCGCACTCGGTCGAACACGCCGGGGAGATGGACCCGTTCGGTGCGCACCCCATGACAATGCCTTATCTTTTTTTCCTTTGGGGGCGCGGGCGTTACCAGTTGGTCGACATATTGGAAATCGAAGCCAAGAAGAATAACGGAATGCAGGCATGGGTATTCGTACTCGCCCGCGCGAGCCCGGCACCGGGTGAATCGCCATAGCTTCGGCCCCTACCGGAATTTCTCCGAGCGTCGAGCCGGCACATCCTCCCCATTCAGCATTTCCGGTTTTGCGGAACGCTCTGCCGCAAGATAGAAATGGGGCTGGAGGAGAAGTCGTACTTTCGCAACTCGACCGATCACCGCCTGCTGTCGGAACTGTTGCGGACCATGGAAGCGGGAAACGGCAAATTCGTCTATCGGAATTCGAGGCCGATCGGCACATTCGCAACTCTGGCCGAAACCGGCAATGCGCGCGTGCCGTGAAGGCCGAACCCGTCACCACCAGTACAGGTTGATATACGGCTGCCTTATATGCTGCGCCCTTTTGCGCAGCGCCCTGACGCGCGGCTCATGGCCCGGAATTCTGTCTTCATGGGTTTCCGAGAAGATATAGCCGATTCTGCCGAGAAGGCCCGGCCGGTCGAACAGGCGTTCCAGAAGATCGACCTCGGCTCCTTCGATATCCATCTTGAGAATCCCGATCTCTTCGTCCAGCTCTTCGAGCCAGCGGACGAAATCGACCTGGCGGACCGCGACGGTCCTCTCGTGCGCGATGTTGACCTTTTCGGCGACCACGGAACTGGATAGCGAATAGAAGCCGGGATCCTCCTCGAAACCGGGCCGGCGATAGAGCGGCACCGTTCCGTCCTCGGGGCCGGCCGCCGCGTCGACGAATTCGATGTTGTCGAGGCCCGCGAGATTGGACCTGAGCCTGGCCAGCGCCCAGGGATCGGGCTCGAAGGCGATGACCCGCCCGGCCGTCGCCGCCATCTTCCGGGTGTATTCGCCGACATTGGCGCCCAGGTCGATGCAGGTCAGGCCCGCGGAGCGGCGTATGGCCTCTTCGAACCGGTCGTCCTTTGTCAGCTCCTGAAGTTTCCGGTCGTAAAGAAGTCCCCGCTCGCCGGGCAGATGGCGGAGCGTCGAGTATTTGCACGTCTTCCTGTAACGGGTCCATCGGGCGGGCAGGCCAGTCTCCCTGTGCTGTGCCCTTCCCCTGAAGACGCTTCCGGCGTGGGCGTATATTCTGGACTCTGGACATACCGGGTTGATCTCTTCGAGATTTTCCGCGGACAGAATCCATCTGGAATAAAGCCCTTCTCCAGCATGCTGCCCTCGATCGGCAAGGTATTCGATTCCGCCGATTCCTTTCGCCATCTTGAAATGCAGCAGCGCCCCCATTTCCGCGGACTGCCGTTTGACGTCCGCGATATTGTGCTCGTCCCACGCCATGCCCCTCCGCCAGTATATCAGGGGTACTTTCAGCGAGTTCGGGCGATAAATCTTGTTCCGCCGGATACGTTTATGGATCGTGTCGATAACCTGATCGAGTTTCCGCTTGCAAAACAGCCGGAATGTTCCCCGCCGAGCGCCGAAGCGCAGGGGAAAACCCGGCGGCACGATTCTCCCGGTCTTTCGCGCGAAAAGGCGGAACCGCATTCCGCCCGAAGCGTGAAACAACCGGGCACGCTTCTTGTACCTGACCCGGTATGCCGCCGGGTCGTCGAAGTATGGGAATTCATCTTTCAGGCTCCCGCCGGAAAACGAATGGTCGGCCAGCGGCTTGTCGGCATACATGTCCAGCATTATGGCGGGAAAACCATCCGCTTTCTCCCGCTCCAGCTGCGCGATCAGGTCATGGACGGTCCGGGATTCCATGTTCCGGTACACCAGATGCTCATCGGCATCCAGGCACAGGGCCCAGCGGTCTGCGCAATACCGGTCGAGCAGTTCGTTGACCCATAATTTCTTGTCGTCCCGGTAGTGAGAATCTTCCACCGGATGAAACACGGTCACGTCGGGTTGTTCCCGCAGAATATCCGGCGTTGCATCGGTCGATCTGTCGTCGACGACAAGGAAGGAAACAGTGCCCAGCTTCCTGTGATGGCGAAAGAACTCGTCCAAGATCGGCGCCTCGTTGTGCGCCCGCAAAATGCAGACGAGGCTGTCCGGCAGTACTTTGCGTTCGCCGAATTCGGTCAATCTGTTCATCGCCGGCGTCCCGCCACCGCCCGGCTGGGCGCAGGCGCGGGCCCCTCCGGGCCGGGCGGCCGGGGGTCCGGGCACGACCGCCCGATCCCTTGCAATCGCCGGCACAAGGTGCAATCTCTCGGTGCCACGCCTGCTTCCCGTTCGAATCGATGGGGTACCGACGGAGTCCGCGAGTGTCAATCTTTCTGTCAGTCATAACGCCGACCTACAACAGACGACACACCCTGCATCGCGTGTGGGAGTCCCTGAACCGGCAGCGGCAGGACAACTTCGAATGGATTGTTATCGACGACGGTTCGACCGATGGCACCGAGGGCCTCCTGAACGACTGGAAAGCGAACGCCCGATTTCATGTACATTATTCGCAAATCGGCCGGATGGGGCGAAATGCGGCGGTAAATGTCGGAAGGACGAAAATTTCTGGTCAATTCGTTACTCTGATGGACAGCGATGACGCCTTTCTGGACAATGCATTCGAGAAAATTGCGCAAAATGTGCAGGAACACTTATCCGATAGCTCGCCCGCACACGGAATAGCGTTTCCGTATCATGATGAAAAGGGCAACAGGGTCTGCGCCGAATTTCCTGCCGAGGTGCTTCAATGTTCGCACCTAGAAGCCCGATTCGCTCACCGGATACGCGGTGAACTTCTCACGGTATACCGCCGAAATGCCTACGATAATGTACAGCATATCGAGCTTCCGCTACCGGATCATCTGCCTCCCAGTCTGGCGCATATCAGGCTTAATCATACATTCGTCTATATCGATACGGCACTCAGTTGCAAATTTCGCCACGACGGCGAAGACAGAATCACGAGCGACAGAAGACGCGTCAAAAAGAACTCCGTCAACCTTAAATCTCCGAGAGTAAGATACATCAAGAGCGTAGAATCTCTCAACTACTGTATAGACTACTTTTTCTCCAACCCCGGACTCTTCTGGAAAAATGCTATGGACTTGATCGCCCTTGGGCTGTATTTTGGGATTCCCATTTCCGACCAGTTCAGGGACATGGCATCTTGGAAGGTCAGGATGCTGTGTGCACTTGCGTTTCCCGCCGGTATAGCCAAATTCCCGATTCTTTTTTTTCGTCACGGCAGGACAGACCGAAAATGGAATCCGCGTTTAGCCATCAACTTTTAGGTTCCCGCACGACCGCAACGCCTTTCCATTACAAAGGAAAGAATGGTGCTCTGCGTCCGGTTGCGCAGCCGGGGAGCCTGGCATGAAAGATTCCGTCCGGGCAAAAGCACTTGCATCGTTGCGTCAGGAATACAACGACCTGCGTATCGTTGCCGGCGCCGATACCGTTTCTTCCGGACTGACTCTGTTGGCGATCCTGAGAAATGAAATGTATTTTCTTCCCGGTTTCCTCGCCCATTACCGGAATTTAGGGGTCGAGAAATTTGTATTCCTGAATGATCGGTCGGACGACGATACGTTTGAATTCTTGGCTCGCCAGCCGGATGCGACGGTGGTGGAGAGCGGCTGGTCCTATGGCGATACGTTCGAGATACCGGATTACCTGTCGCGCAGGATAAAGCGTCCGCGAATCCTCTACCTCTGGCGAGCTCTGCTGCACGATATGTTCGCACCGGACGATTGGGCGCTGCAGGTCGATCTCGATGAATTCATTTGCCTTCCGGAGGGAACGACCTTTCACGATGTCGTTAGGCGACTAGAGGCAGAAGGTGCGCGAGCGGCTTGGGGCGTGATGCTTGACGTCTATCCGCAAAATTTTTCCGCTCTTTCGGAACACGAAGGAACTTCGACCCTCGACGCGTCGGCGCCGTGGTACTTCGACGGCGAGCAGCACCTTCTTCTTCGTCGCGACAGGGCGCCGCTGATGGTTTATTCCGGTGCGCGAACCAGGCTGTACACCGCCTTTCGGGTCGGTCGGGAATATTCCCGGTTCGGCGCGAGGTTGCGCAATCAATCTGCCCTGAAGGCGATGAGAAAATGGATCGGCGTCAAATCAAGAGGGTCCAATGCCGTGCACAAGTCGGTGCTCGTCAAGTGGACCGACGAAAACTACTACCGCAACTCGCATGAAACCAACCGACCCGGCTCGAAGAATATTCTTTTGCCGATTCTGCACTATCGGTTTTCCGGTAACCTTCGCCGGAGGCTGAAAGTGGGTCTTGAGGAAAAATCATACCACCTGGGTTCCGCCGACCATCGGTTGCTGTCGGAATTGCTGCAAAAGATGAGCGAGCGGAACGGCTCGTTCCTTTACCGCAATTCCCGGCCGGTCGGGTCATTCGGGGATTTCGTCGAAACGCGCAATGCGTTCGGCCTTTGACAGGACAGCGGGCAACCGCACGGCCCCGCCCCTTTCGTGAGGCGACTCTGCAAGCCGGAACCCGGACGGAGGCGGCTGGAAAGGCTTGACATCCGCGGTTGGAACATTATATGAACAAGCTGGCGGCTTCGGCGGGCGGGTTGCGCCGAGGCAGCCGGGCGCAACGGGCGGGCGCAGCGGGTGGAGGAGGCCCGGCGCGCGTTCGGTGCAAGTTCGATTCGGGGCCGGCGACGCCGGGGGAGGAGACGCCGGGGCCGGAGGCTTTATGACAACATTCCTTGCCGCGTCTTTTTTCGCGAGACAGACCGGTCTGTCCAGTCGAGCGGCCGGGCCAGTCAAGCGTCGGGACGGAAGGGAGCGAACATGACAAATCATGACACACCCGATACCCCTCGCTTGTCACCCCGGATGCCTGCCCCGGACCCCGATCCGGGGAGCGAAGCGGAAATCCGGGGGGCAGTGTCACAGGCAAATGCCGTGCCGGGCGGCTCCGGGCCCGGATCGGGGTCCGGCACGACCCGGTGTTGCGTTCGGTGCGAAGCCGGAGCGTCACGACCGATCATGACATTTCATGACAGATCGCACCGCCTCTCCCTACGCGTCCCTGAGCTGCGCTTCGAGCAGGCGGGCGATGCAGGCTTCGAGCGGCGCGATATCCAAATGCCCCTCGGCCCAGCTCCGGTCGATCTCCCGCAACGCGTCGTAATAGGGCTGCCGGTCGTCGCGAATCCGCTCCGGCACGATCCTGGACCCGGGCAGGAGGCCGCCGTGCCGCGCGCACAGCAGATAGTAGCAGGCCGCCCTCGCGGTGCGCCCGTTGCCTTCGATGAAGGGATGAATCCAGTTCAGCCGCCACAGGCCGTAGGCCGCGAGACCTTCGGCGGTCATGTTGTCCCAGTTCTCGTGGATGAACGAGACATAGCGGTCCATCAGGTCCGGCACTCTTTCGAAATGCGGCGGAATGTGCCGGCCGACATAGATCGGCTCTTCCCGGAACCGGCCGCCATATTGGGAAATGCCGGCGACCGCCGCATGGTTGAGCGCCCACAGCATCTGCTTGTCGAAGGCTGCGGGGCCGTGGCGGACGCCGATTTCGATGAAGTTGTTCGTAAGGCTGTATTGGCGGTGAAGATTCCGCTCGGACAGCATTTCATAGAGGTCCGGATCCCTCGTCGCCGTGACCAGCATCGGCGCGGGCTATTCTGCGGCCTTCGGCGAGCGGATCATCCGGAAATTGCGCACGGCTTCCGCCGCCCGCTCCCGCGTGATGTCGGAATCGAACGGCGAATTGCCGTAGACCCAGCTAATGCATTGCTCCTGGAATTCCTCTTCCGTGACGCCGCGTTCGAGGCCCTCTGCGACCAGCCGGTCCAGTTCGGGCCGGGGCGGCGACGGGGTGCGGATCGGTTGCCTGCGGGACATGCCTGCCTCCCTGTTGCGGCGCCGGCCGTCCGGTACGGTCCGGCGGGCCATCGAATGTTCGCTTCAGGTTCTCAATATAGCGCGGCCGGCCCGGCCCGCCAATCGCGAAAACGCCCCTCAGCCCCTTCTCAGCGACGGGTCCGCCAGCGTCGTGTCCTGGCCGGGCGGGGCGTCGTCGAGGGCGTCTTCGAGGCTGAAGACCTCGCGCCATTCCTCCGGCGGGCGGATCGCGGCCTTTCCGTCGGGTCCGCCGGGGCCTTCGGGCACCTTGTCGAGGCCCCAGTAGATTTCCAGCCAGTGGCCGTCCGGGTCGCGGAACTCGACGGCGACCTGCACGCCCGCGCGCCGCCGGCCCTCGAACAGGATCGCGACGCCGTTTGCCTCCAGCCAGGCGCGCGCCTTCAGGACCTCGTCGATCGTCGCGACCTCGAAAGCCATGTGGTGCATCCCGGCGCGTTCCCCCGGCGCCGCGCCGCCGCCGACCAGGGCGACGCCGTGATGGTCGGCGTTGCAGCGCATGAAGACCATGCCGCCGTCCATCATCGTGTCGGGATAGACGTCCGAGACCCGGAAGCCGAGGACGCGGGTGTAGAACTCGACCGAACGCTCCAGGTCGGCGACGTAGAGCACGACATGGCCGATGCGGGCGATGTCGAAGGGCAGCGGCCCGTCCGGCGCCTTCGCGCGCAGGCCCTCGGCCCACGGGCCGGCCAGCGCCTCGTAGTCGATCACACCGCGCGGCATGGGCTGCCTCCCTGGTTTCAGCGTCGCTTCCGCGAAAACCATACCGCGCCACCCCGGTTGGAGCGAAGCGGAAGTCCGGGGTGGCACGATCGGTTCTTCGGCGCCGTATCGAGGGGCGCGTCGATGGTGCTATCATGCGGGCGGCGCCGCGCGGACGGGCATTGCGATGACCGGCAGGACCATTCTCGTCGTCGGGACGTACGATACGAAGAACCCGGAGCTCGCCTACATGGCGGAGCGGATCCGGGCGCTCGGCGGCGGCGTGCTGACCATGGATATCGGCGTGCTCGGCGATCCGGCGGTTCCGGTCGACTATTCCAAGCGCGCCGTCGCCGAAGCCGGCGGCAGCCCGATCGAGGCCGCGACCGGCGCCGGGCACGAGAACGCCGCCATGCAGATCATGGCCAAGGGCGCCGCGGCGCTGGCCGCCCGCCTGCACCGGCAGGGCCGGATCCACGGCGTCGCGATCCTCGGCGGCACCATGGGGACCGACGCGGCGCTCGACATCTGCCAGGCGCTGCCGCTGGGCGTGCCGAAATATGTCGTCTCGACGGTGTCCTTCTCGCCGCTGATCCCGCCCGGCCGGCTGTCGGCGGATATCCAGATGATCCTGTGGGCGGGCGGCCTGTACGGGCTGAACTCGGTCTGCAAGGCGACGCTCAGCCAGGCGGCCGGGGCCGTGCTCGGCGCCGCGCAGGCCGCCGAGGCGCCGGCGGGCGACCGGCCCGTCGTCGGCATGACCTCGCTCGGCTCGGGCTCCATGCACTATATGCTGACGCTCAAGCCCGCCCTGGAAGAGCGCGGCTACGAGGTCGCGATCTTCCACGCCACCGGCATGGGCGGCATGGCGTTCGAGAATATCGCGGCGCAGGGCGGCTTCTGCTGTGTCATGGATTTCACCCTGGTCGAGCTCGGCAACCGGATGATGGGCTCCGTGGTCGAGGCCGGCGAGGGCCGCCTGCTCGGCGCGGGCCGGGCCGGCGTGCCCCAGATCGTCGCGCCGGGCTATCTCAGCCTCGTCCACATCCCGACCTGGCAGGACCCGCCGCCCCGCTTCGCCGACCGGGCCTTCCACACCCACAACCGGCTCATCAAGTCGGGCCTGCTCACCGCGGCGGAGCGCCGGGAGATCGCCCGCGAGGTCGGCCGGCGGCTGGCGCAGAGCGCGGGGCCGGTGCATTTCATCCTGCCGGCCCGGGGCATCGTGAAATGGGACCGGCCGGGCTACGAGGCGCACGACCCGGCGGGCATGGCGGCCCTCGCCGACGAGTTGCGCAAATCCATCGCGCCGCCGGTCCGCCTGACCGAACTCGACTGCCACATCAACGACGCGGAATTCGCCGAAGCGGCGCTGGCAATCTTCGACGGCTGGGTGGCGGACGGCACCATCGGGTGAGGCCGCCCTTCGATACGCCCCGGCCCCGGGGGGCCGGGGCTACTCAGATCCTATGAGGCGAATCGGGTGACCGGCGCTACGGTGCCGTTGTTGCCAATCCTCATAAGGAGACGAGAGATGCCCCCGAGGAACGAGACTGCGGCGCCGGCCGGTGCCGAGCATAGCACGCTGTATGTAGCGATCGAGATCAGCCGCAAGAGTTGGGTGGTGGGGATCAAGGGTCCGGCGGGATCGCGGATCGGCCTTCACACGCTCGCGGCGGCGGACGTTGCGATGCTGGGCAAGCTGATCGAGGCCGGCCGGGCCGGTGCGGAGCGGGCGCTCGGCGGTGCGGTGCGGGTTCTGTGCTGCTACGAGGCGGGCTACGAAGGGTTCTGGCTGGCGCGCTGGCTGGACGGGGCGCTGTCGGTCGGGACGATCGTGCTGGACCCGGCAAGCCTTCTGGTGAACCGCAAGGCGAGGCAGCGCAAGACGGACCGGATCGACGCGAAGAAGATGGTGCGTGCGCTGCTGGCCTACGACCGGGGCGATGCGGCGGTGCTGAGCCGGGTCCGGGTGCCCAGCGTGGAAGAAGAGGACCGCAAGCGGCTGCTGCGCGAGCGCCAGCGCCTGGTCAAGGAGCGGACGGCGCTGACCAACCGGGTTCTGGGCCTCCTGAAGCTGCACGGCATCTTCGATCTTCACCCGCGCGCCCGGTACCCCCAGGGGGGGTTCGCGGCGCGGCTCGCCGAAGCACGCACGGCGTACCGGACGCCGGTCCCGCCGCGCGCCCGGCAGGAGATTCTGCGCCTTGCCGAGCGGCTGGCCCTGGTCGAACGGCAGATTGTCGAGGTCGAGGCCGAGCGCGACGCGGTCGTGCGCCGGGGCGCCGCCCTGTCGGCAGCGGCTGCGTCCGGGACCGATACCGCGCAGGCGGCATTGCGGATCGCGGCGCTGACCCGGCTCAAGGGGATCGGCGCGAACGACGCCACCCTGCTGACCCATGAGGTCTTCTACCGGAACTTCCGCAACCGCCGCGAAGTGGCGGGCTGGGTCGGGATTGCGCCGGCCCCCTGGGCGAGCGGGGAGAGGCAGCGGGACCAGGGGATCGGCCGGGACGGTCCGGCCTGGGTCCGGGCCCAGCTCATCCAGATGGCGTGGCGCTGGTTGCGTCATCAGCCCGACAGTGCGCTCAGCCAATGGTTCGAGGCGCGCACCGCCGGCGCCGGCGGGCGGGCGCGCCGGGTGATGATCGTGGCGCTCGCCCGCAAGCTGCTCATCGCGCTCTGGCGGTTCTGGGAGACCGGCCTCGTGCCGACCGGCGCCAGGCTCGTCTGAGACCGGAACCGCGGCCTTCCAGCTCCGGCCGGACGCGGCCGGGCTGGGCCGGGCGGTGTGTGAGCGGCACTCATCCTGGGCTGAAACACGCCGATACTCAGAAGGCTCCCACCGCTCGGAACGTTGCGCCCGCTGCACGCGGGATCGGGGTACGGAACCGGCAACACCGGAAACCGGCCGGATAAAAGGTGGGTCCGCGCAACCGGCGCGAGACCGAAGCGACACGCGTTCCGGCCCGGCAAGCAAGACGATCCCTGCCGAACACGGAGAACCAACATGAACTAGGGCACACCAAATCCCGACTTGACTGCAAATGCCTCATAAAAGGATGAGGA
>JAJEGH010000020.1 GCA_022819985.1 Alphaproteobacteria bacterium
CCGGCGGCGGACACGACCCATGGGCACCTTCCAGGACAGAACCTCCATGGACCGAATCCTGTTCGCCATCTTCACACACGAAAACAAACGTCAGGGAATCGCTACCCCTTTCCCCCTGACACATAACAATTGACGTTACCCCCGGACATGGCAGCATCCCGGCGGACCGCCGCCCGGCCGGGCGCAACGGTTCACTGCGGCGGGGCGCCGGGGTTCGGCCGTTTGGCGGCCGGATGCGCCCCGGGGCCTGGGTCACATGCGATGGGCGAAGCTGTCGCGCCGGAAGCTGTAGAGCGCGTCCGGGTCGACCTTGATATCGACGACTGCGGGCGCGTCGGCGTCCAATGCGGCGGCAATGGCGTCCTCCACTTCCGACAGCCGCTCGACCCGGTAGCCGACCGCGCCGTAGAGCCGGGCGAGTTCGTCGAAGGGCGGGCTGCTGACGTCCGCGCCGATATAGCGCTCGCCGAAGAAATCCCGCTGATAGGCCTTTTCCGCGCCCCAGCATCCGTTGTTCATGACGATGGAGACGGTGTTGAGGCCGGCGTCCACCGCCGTGCTCAGTTCCGAGACCTGCATGCCGAAGCCGCCGTCGCCGGCGAAGCTGACGACCGGCCGGTCCGGCTGCGCCGCCTTCACGCCGAGGCCGCAGGCAAAGGAGAAGCCGACCAGGCCGAAATCGAGCGGCGTGAACAGGCAGGGCGGCTCCCAGTATTCCAGCGCGTCGGTGGCCTGGAGCGTCATGGTCCCGGCGTCGAGCACGATAGCCGCATCGCGGGGCAGGACCCGGCGGAAGGCGCGGAACAGGCCGGACGGCTGGATCGGCGCCTCGTCCATGACCGCTTCGGCGTCGCGCCGGGCGAGGAAGGCGCGGCGCTCGGCCTGGAACTGCGCCGTCCATTGCGAAGCCTCGCGGACCGCGGCGGCGCTGCGCACCGCCTCGGCCAGTTGGTCGGCAACGGTCGCCGCATCCGCCCAGATACCCATCGAAACCGGGAAATGGCGGCCGATCTCCGTCGGCTCGATCTCGACCTGAATGATCGCCGCGTCCCGGTTGATGTTGTCGTAGGAATAGAAGGTCGAGTTGAAGCCAAGCCGGGTGCCGAGCGCGAGGATGACATCGGCCTCGTTGACGAGGCGGGATGCCACCGGATTGCCGCGCGGGCCCATCTGGCCGGCATTGAGCGGATGTCCGAACGGGATGGCGTCGCCATGGCCCGGCGACATCGCGATCGGCGCGTCCAGCATCTCGGCCAGCGCGATGGCCTGCGCCGCGCCGCCGCCATTCTTGATCCCGCCGCCGGCAACGATGACCGGCCGTTCGGCGTCGAGCAGCATCTGCGCGGCCTGCGCGACCGCTTCCGCCGGGGCCGCCGGCGCAAACTGCACGCGGTAGGTTTCCGGCGCCGGCGGTTCCGGGAAGACGGCCTTGGCCGACTGCACGTCGCGCGGCAGGTTCAGCAGGACCGGGCCGCGCCGCGGCGTGAGCGCGGTACGGAAACCGGCCTGGAACAGCTCGGGGATCCGGCCGACGCTCGGCACCGTCACGCTCGACTTGGTGACCGGGGACAGGGCGGCGTGCTGGTCGACCTCCTGGAACGCGTCGCGGTAGACATGGCCGGAAGACAGGGCCCCGGCGATCGCGACGACCGGAGAATAGGCGGCGGACGCCTGGGCGAGGCCGGTCAGCAGGTTGGTCGCGCCCGGCCCGTTCTGGCCCGCGATTATGACGCCGGGCCCGCCGCTCGCCCGGGCGTAGCCGTCCGCCATGTGGGTGCCGGTCCGCTCGTCGTGCACGCCGATGAACTGGATCGAATTGGCCTCGTAGAGCCCGTCGAACACTTCCATGGTCGCCGAACCGATGAGCCCGAAGACGTGGCGGACATTCTCGTTTTTGAGGGCTTCGACAACGGCCTGGCCGCCATAGATCGGTTCGGTCATTTCTGTTTTCTCCAGGGGCGGTGGATTCTGTTCGGCGGTCGGGATGTCGCCGCCCGCGATCGGCCGGCGTGCGGTCGGATACTCACCAGACGACGTCGCCGAAGACATACGGGTCCATCGCCGGCAGGCCCATCTGCCGGAGCATGGCGCAGCACAGTTCCGACAGAGGATTGCCGAGCGACAGCAGGATCGAATAGTGCTGGTCGAATTCCGGCTTGAGATAGACCGCCGGGCTGCCCCGTTCGCGCAGCACGACCATCATGTCCTCGGTCTGGCGGATCCACTCCGTGGTTTCCATGCCGCCGACGGCGACGACCAGCGGAATGTGCGGCGCCGGCGGATTGTAGCGCGGGCTGAGCGCGCGCACTTCGTCGTCCGGCACGAGCAGTTCCTCGGCCCCCGGCACCAGCATCACGGGATCCAGATCGAGCATCGCGCTCACGATGGTCGCGCCCTTGACCGCATCGTCCGGCAGCCCGAAGTCGCGGTTGAAATCGCCGGTGCACATCATCGAGGCGAGGTGGCCGCCGGCCGAATGGCCGGAAATGTAGATTTTCTCCCGGTCGCCGTTGGCCTCTTCGGCGTGGTCCCAGACCCATTTCAGCGCGGCGCGGACCTGGCGCACCACCTCGGTGAGCGGAACCTTCGGGCAGAGATCGTAGTTGAGCAGGATGGAGGCGCCGCCGGCGTCCAGCACCGCCGGGGCGACCAGCGTGTGGTCGAAGCTGTCGAGAAAGCGCCAGAAGCCGCCATGAACGAATATGTTGATCGGCGCGCCGGGCGCCTTCGCCGGGAACAGGTCCAGGGTCTGGCCCGGCGTCGGCCCGTAGGGCACGCGCATCCGGCCCTCGTACCGGCTGCGCGCCAGTGCGCTGGCCAGCGTCCATTGCGCCTTCCAGACCGGGTGTTCGGGCACCGCGATGCGCGGGCTGTATTGCCGGATCAGTTCTTCGCGCGGCAGGTCGCGGTAGTCCATGTTCGCCTCCTGGCGCCCGCGGCCGAGAGGGCGGGACACGGCCTGAAATTTCCGAAAGAGCCGGGAATTTGCCCAGCGCTAGCACGAACCGGCCGGAGCGCAAAGGCTTCTGGCCGGGTCCGCTTCACATCCCGACCCCCCTTCTATACGGTGCCGGCAATCCCGATACCGAAAGGAGGGCCTGGCCATCCCGCCCCGCGAAAACCGCCGCTTCGTGCTGCGCTCACGCCCGGTCCATCTTGCCGGGCCGGAGAATTTTGAACTCCGGCATTGCCCGGCGCCGGACCTGGAGGACGGGCAGGCGCTGGTGCGGATCGAATTGGCGGCGCTCTCCGCATGGCAGGGCATGCGCACCAAGGATTTCAAAAATTTCATCCGGCCGTTCGACATCGGCGAACTGATCTCCTGCGATACCTTCGCCCGGGTCGTCGAGAGCCGGTGCGATACCCTGCCGACCGGCGCAGCGGTGGTCGGCCGCCAGGGCTGGCAGGACTATGCCGCCGTCCGGCCGGAAGACGTGTCGGTCGCCTCGGACGCCTACACGGCGGAGGAATGGCTCACCGCCCTGTCCTCGCCGGGACAGACCCCGTATCTCGCCTTTTCGCAGAAGGTGCGGCCGATGCCGGGCGAAACCCTGGTCGTCACTTCGGCGGCGGGCGCTGTCGGCAGCTATGCGGTGCAGCTCGGCCGGCTGGCCGGGGCGCGGGTCGTCGGGATCGCCGGCGGACCGGAGAAATGCGCCTTTGTGCGGGACCGGCTGTGCGCGGATGCCGCGGTCGATTACCGCGCCGACAGCTTCCGCGCCGACCTTGCCGCGGCCTGCCCGGACGGCGTGAACCTGTATTTCGATACGGTCGGCGGGCCGGTGGCTGACGCCGTCTCGGAGAATCTCGCCAAGCGGGCCGATATCCTGCTGGTCGGCCGGGTCGCGGCGAACAACAGCGCCGAACCGGAGCGGGACATGGCGAACCTGCGCCATGTCTGGTCGCAGGAGGCGACGATCCACGCGTTCAACCGCTATGCCTACAAGGAGCTGTATCCGCTGGTCATCGAGCGGCTCGGTGCGCTGCTGCGGGCCGGGCGCCTGACGATGCACAACGAAGTCGTCGAGGGGATGGAAAAGACGCCGGCCGCCCTGCACGACCTGCTCTCAGGCAACCATGTCGGCAAGATGCTGGTGCGGTACACGGACCGCGACGGAAACCGGCTATGAACGGTCCGCCCCCTATTCCGCCGCCTGCTGCAGGGGCTGCACCTGCATCCATTTCTGGAACACCGGCTGGCGCGGCGGCTCGAGGCTGGTGTCGGCCTTGCAGCGCGCCTTGAGTTCCTCGACCGTGCCGCCGGTATCGAACAGGGCGACGTCGCCGCGTTCGACCGCCATGCGGCTGCGCAGGGTTTCGGTCTCGCGTTCGTTTACGCCCAGGTCGTCGTTCAGCACCACGCCGTAGCGCCGGGCGCCGTCGCGCGTGACCAGGCCGCGCTTCGTATCCAGCGCCACCTGCTCGGCGTCGCGCTCCAGCGGGTCGCCCCAGCCGCCGCCGCCCCAGGTGTTGAAGTAGAGCGTGTCGCCGGGCTCGACATGGACGCGGTCGCACTTCGATTCCATCCACTGCTCCGAGCCGTCGGCGCGCACCATCAGCTTGGTGCTGCGCCGGCCGGGCAGGCCGCCGTTGACGCCCCAGGGATGGGTCAGCCAGCGGTCGTCGTGGATCGAGATTTCGCCCGGCTCGAGGAACTGGTAGCCCATCGATAGCCCGTTGCCGCCCCGGTGCACGCCGGGCCCGCCGCTGTCGGCGATCGTCTCGTATTTCACGATACGCAAGGGGAAATAGGCTTCGAGGAACTCGTTCGGCACATTGGTGAAGGAGGGCCACAGGGAATGGCCGTCCGGCCCGTCGCCCGCCGGCCGGCCCGGCACCCCGCCGAAGCCGATCTGGTAGAGCTGGTACCATTCGCCGGTCTTGTCGTAGCCCGAATACATGAAATGCGGGCTGTCGGAGAAGCCGGCGGCGCACAGGGCCTCGGGCGAACCCTGGCCGAGCAGGCCGCTCATGATGTCGAAGATGCGCGCCAGCATATGGGTGCGCGAAGAGAGCGCGGCCGGGCGGACCGGCTTCAGGATGGTGCCGCGCGGAATGCGCACGTCGACCAGGTCGTAGAAGCCGTCGTTGAACAGGATCTGCGGGTCGAAAATGTTGATGAAGAAGGAGCCGAGGAACATCTTGAACATCTCCTCGTTGAGGAGAAAGTTCACCGAGCTGATCGATTGCGGATCGGTGCCCTCGAAATCGAAGATCACCTTCTCGCCCTCGCGCCACATGGTGCAGGCGATCTTGTAGGGCCCCATGCCGAGGCCGTCGTCGTCGATGAAATCCTCGAAATAGCGGCGCGATTCCGGAATCACCATCTGGAGGATCGCGCTCATCGCCCGCTTGTTGCGGTCGAGCATCTCGGCCATCGCCGCATTGAGCTCGTCGACGCCGAAGCGCTCGGCCATCTCGTGGACCCGCCGTTCGGCGAGGCGCAGGGCGGCGACGACGGCGTTGAAGTCCGAGCGGTTCCAGTCCGGCAGGCGGCAGTTGCGCAGGATGAGTTCGAGGATCTCCTCGTTCAGCTTGCCCTTGCGGTAGATCTTGATCGGCGGGATCTGGATGCCTTCCTCGAAGATCTGCGCCGCGTCGGTCGGCAGGCTGCCCGGCACCTTGCCGCCGATATCCGTCATGTGGCCGAACATGGCGGCCCAGGCGACGATCCGGCCGTCGATATAGATCGGCATCATGGTCAGCCAGTCGTTCAGATGGCTGATCGCGCCGTTGCAGGAGTAGGGATCGTTGGTGAGGAAGACGTCGCCTTCCTCGATCTCGCCGTCATAACCCTGCTGGAAGCCCCAGAAGAAGGAGCCGAACTGGCCGACGACCATTTTGCCCTCGGCGTTGGCGATCATCGGGAAGGCGTCGTGCTGCTCCCGGATGCCGGGAGACATCGCGGTGCGGAACAGCACGGCGTCCATCTCCGTGCGCGCGTTGCGCATCGCGTTCTCGATGATGTCGAGGGTGACGGGATCGACCTCGACCTTCTTGAACGGCGCGGTGTTGGTCTGGATCAGGCGGGCTGGCATGTTCGATCTCCTCCCTATCGGCCGTTCATCGGGCGGATGAGGATGTTGCCGACCTCGTCCACAGCGCCCGTGTGGCCGTTCAGGATCAGGGTCGTCGAATCCATTTCGGTGACGATGGCCGGCCCGGCGATCCGGTCGCCGGCCTTGAGCAGGGCGCGGTCGTAGATCTGCGCCCGGTGCTCCCGGCCCTCGAAATAGATCTGCGTCTGCTCGTGCACCGCGCCGGAGGCGTCGCCGTTGCCCTGGGGCAGTTCCTCGGCCGTTGCCGCGCTCTCCCGCCCCTGCACCAGGGCGCGCAGATTGTAGGACTCGTGCATGGTGTCGAGCCGGAAGGTGAACAGTTGCTCGTGCAATTCGTCGAAGCGGCGCGCGACCTCGCGCAGGCCGCCCTGGGCGAAATCCTCCGGCGTCATGTCGACGGTCAGCTGCATGCCCTGGCCGTGGTAGCGCAGGTCGATCTGGTACAGCGTCGTCTGCTCGTTGCGCGGCACGCCCTCGGCATTGAGCGCCTCCGCCGCCTGCCGGGCCAGCGCCTCCAGCGCCTCGGCAACCTCGGCGTCCGTCGTCTCGTCGAAGCGGCGCACGAAGGTGCGGGAGGCCTCGTCGCGCACCCGCGTGGTCGCATCGCCGTAGGCGCACAGCACGCCCGGCCCCGGCGGGACGATGACCGGCCAGGAATTCATCAGCCGGCCGAGCGCGTTGGCGTGCAGCGGGCCGGCGCCGCCGAAGCCGATGAGCGCAAAGTCGCGCGGATCGAAACCCTGCTCGACCGAGACCAGCCGCAGGGCGCCGAACATGTTCTCGTTGACGATGTCGACGATGCCTTCGGCGGCGGCCTTGAGCGGCAGGTCCATTGCCTTGGCGACCTTGCCGACCGCCTCCTCGGCGGCCCGGTAATCCAGCTGCATCTCGCCGCCGAGCCGGGCGCCGGACGGCAGATAGCCGAGCACGACGTTGGCGTCGGTCACGGTCGGCTCGCCGCCGCCCTTGCCGTAGGCCGCCGGCCCCGGCTCCGCCCCGGCGCTCTGCGGCCCGACGCGCAGCGCCCTGGTCAGTTCCGGCACATAGGCGATGGAGCCGCCGCCGGCGCCGACCGTGCGTACGTCGACGGAGGACGCCCGCACCGTCACGTCGCCCACCCGCGTCTCGCGCCGGGTCTGGGCGACGCCTTTCTGGATCAGCGCCACGTCGGTCGAGGTGCCGCCCATGTCGAAGGTGAGCAGATTGTCGTAGCCGGCCTGCCGGGCCATCCAGATGGCGCCGGACACGCCGCCGGCCGGGCCGCTCATCAGCAGGTTGACCGGGGTCGCCTTGGCGGCGTCCGCGCTCGCAAGGCCGCCGTCCGAGCGCAGGATATGCAACTGCACGCCGTTCATGCGCCGGTCGAGTTCGGCGTTGAGGCTCTCGATATAGCGGGAAACGACCGGCCGGATGTAGGAGTTGACCACCGTCGTCTCGGTCCGCTCGTATTCGTACATCTCCGGCACGACTTCCGAGGAAATCGAGATCGGCACGCCGGGCAGGATCTCTTCGGCGATGCGCCGGATGCGCTGTTCGTGGACGCCGCTGGCATAGGCGTTCATCAGCGAGACGGTCAGCGCCTCGATGCCCTCGCCGCGCAGTTTCTCGAGGTCGCCGCGCAGCGCCTCCTCGTCCAGCGGCTCGACGATCTCGCCCTTTGCCCCGGTCCGCTCGTCGGCTTCGATCGTCAGCTCCAGCGGCGCCAGCGGATCGGTCTTGTTGAAGATCACCCAGCCGCCCAGGCCGCCCGGCACATAGGAGCGCGCGATCTGGAGCGTCTGCTTGTAGCCCTTGGTCGTGACCAGGCCGACCCGGGCGCCGCTCAGGGTGAGGATCGTGTTGGTCGCGACCGTCGTGCCGTGCATCACCGCGCCGATATCGGTCGGCTCGATCCCGGCATAGCCGCAGATGCGCTCGATCCCGTTCAGAACGCCCTGCGAGGAATCCTGCGGCGTGGAGGGCACCTTGGCGGTCCAGGCGTGGCCGGTCTCTTCCTCGATCAGCAACAGATCGGTGAAGGTGCCGCCGACATCGACGCCGAGCCGATAACCGCCGCCGCTGACCGCGCGCCGGCGCGGCCGGGCCGCCGGGGCCGGGCGGCGCCCGGCGGCTGCG
>JAJEGH010000046.1 GCA_022819985.1 Alphaproteobacteria bacterium
TCCTTCACGACCTCGAAGGCCATCGGTAAACTCTCGATCGTCGCAGCGCGCTGTGGCATGGGGGTGCTCCTCTATGCGGTTGTTGGCTAACCACAGGGAGTACCCCCTCCCGCCACTGACACATAACCTCGTACGTCACCTCCCCCGGCGCGCCGATTGCGCCGGCGCGCCGTTCCGTGGCATGATTTCCCGTCGTGCCGCAGCGCTTCGGGCCGGCACCGGACGGCGGCGCGCGACGGCCTTCGACGGACGGGAAAGGAGAAGGCAGATGACCCAGGCAACAGCGGCGAACGGCAGCCAAAAGGGCACGGCCATCGTGGTCGGCCCCGAGGAGGGCGACAGCTACTGGCAGCCCCTGCCCTCGACCGGGCATATCACCGCCAAGATCACGCCCTACACCGCGCCCTACGACGATTTCGCCTCCGGCATTCAGGTTCTGGAGCCCGGCGCCGCGATCCGCGAGCACGGCCACCAGCGCGCCCACGAACTGATCTTCGTCTACCAGGGCACCGGCCACGCCATCATCGACGGCGAGCGTTACGAGCTGAAGCCCGAGACGCTGATCGTCGTCGGCCGGCGTGTGCTGCACTATCTGGAGAATGAGGGCGACGACCAGATGCGCATGCTCTGGGTCATCTTCCCGCCCGGCCTGGAGGACTGGTTCCGCGCCATCGGCCGGCCGCGCGCCCCCGGCGACGGCCCGCCCCCGGTGTTCGAGCGGCCGGACAACGTGCGCGACATCCAGGACCGGCAGAAGTTCCTGCGCCCGGAGGACGCCGCGGCCGGGTGACGGCCGGGCCGTTCCAGGCGACGCGTTCCGCTGCCGATTGCGTAAGGGGAGGTTTCGACCCCGCTCTTTCCGTCCGCCGGGAGACGGGGCGCCGGCCCCGGCGGTTGACTTCCGGTTTCAGAACATTATATGAACATGAGTGCGTTTCCGGCCACGCCGGGCCGCGCGATGCAACGACCGATCCTGACGGAACCTGACATTTCCTGACACGGGCCAACCCCTCCCTTGTCACCCCGGCTCGGAGGCCGGGTCGACACGGCGGTGCGCTCGGTGCGAGCCCGAAGCGCCATGACAGATCATGACGGATCATGACATTTCATGACACATCGCACCGCCTCACCCTCGTCGTCCCTTCGGCTCCGCTCAGGGCAGGCTATTTCGACCGGAGCCCCGCCCCGGGGCCGGGGCGGCGCAGCCTGCCGCCGGCCGGCCGGTACGGAACCTGACACAACATGACATGTCCTGACACATCGCACCGTCATCCCGACCGACCGGAGGGAGCGGAGGAATGACGGAAGAGGGCGAAGACAGCAGCACCATGACGAATCATGACATTTCCCGACACATCGCGACGTTTCCCGGGTCATCCCGCTGTGGCATGATTCGGGCCTGCCGTTTGCGGAACCACAAGCCGGCCCGTACGCCATGAACCTTGCGACGCCTCCGGGCGCATCTCCCGCCCCGCCAATTGCGTCCAACGCCGCTTCGACCGCCGCCGTTCCCGCCGCCGGAACGCCGCTGGCGCCGGATTGCCGCGGGCTGAATTTCTTCGATATCGATGGCAGCCTGCAGGCGCTGCTGCCGCTCTACCTGCCGGACGATCTGCGCGAACACATGACGCCGCATTTCCGGCGGCTCGGCGAAATCGCCGGCGGACGGCTCGACGAGCTGGCGCGGATCGCCGACCGGCATCCGCCCGTCCTGCATCCGCGCGACGCCTACGGCCGCGACGAGGAATGGATCGAGTTCCACCCGGCCTACCGGGAAATGGAACGGATCGGCTTCGGCGATTTCGGCATTCACGCCCTGTCGCGCCGGCCGGGCGTGCTCGGCTGGAACGGCACGCCGGTGACGGCGAAATACGTCCTGCAATATCTGTTCGTGCAGTCCGAATTCGCCCTGATGTGCCCGATCTCGGTCACCGACACCTCGACCGTGCTGATTCAGAAATACGGCGACGCGGCGGTCCGGCAGCGTTTCGTGCCCCGGCTGACCAGCCAGGACATGGGCGAAATCTTCAAGGCCGCCCAGTTCATGACCGAGAAAGCCGGCGGCTCCGATGTCGGCCGGATCGAACTGGCCGCCCGGTTCGAGGAGGGGGCGGACGGGCCGGAATGGCGGCTCTACGGCGACAAGTGGTTCTGCTCCTGCGCCGATGCCGATGTCGCCCTGCTGCTCGCCCGGCCCGAGGGCGCGGCACCCGGCACGGCCGGCCTCGGCCTGTTCGCCCTGCCGAAGCGCCGGGACGACGGCAGCCGCAACCGCTACCGGATCGTGCGCCTGAAGGACAAGCTGGGCAGCCGGTCCATGGCGTCGGGCGAGATCGTCTTCGACGGGGCGGTCGCCTATCCGCTGGGCCGGGTCGGCCCGGGCCGCAACGACGGCCTCAAGCAGATGCTGGACCAGGTCAATTTGAGCCGCCTGTCCCACGGCGTGCGCGCCGCCGCGATGATGCGGCGCTGCCTGAACGAGGCGCTGACCGCGGCGCGCGGGCGCAGCGCCTTCGGCGGCGCGGTGATCGACAAGCCGCTGATGCGCCGGCAGTTGCTGAAACTCATGCTGCCGACCGAACAGGCCCTCTCGATGGCGCTGTTCACCGCCGACCGGCTGGAGAAGGCCGAAGCGGGCGACGCCGGGGCGGCGGCGCTGGTGCGGCTGCTTACGCCGCTGCTGAAATTCCGCACCTGCCGGGACAATATCGCGGTCGCGACCGGCGCGATGGAGGCGCGCGGCGGCAACGGCTATATCGAGGATTTCGTCAACGCCCGCCTGGTGCGCGACGCCCATCTGGGCGTGCTGTGGGAAGGCACCTCCAACATCAACGCCCTGGATGTCGTGACCCGCGCCGTCGGCAAGGCGGGCGCCCAGGAGGCGCTGCGCGAGACGCTGACCGGACTGCTCGAAACGGCGCCCGGCCTGCCCGGCCAGCTGAAGGGCGCGCTGGGCCACGCCGCCGGCCGGGCGATCGCGCTCGCCGAGGAGGTTGCCGAAGCCGGCGACGAGCCGCGCATGCGCCAGGCCGCCGACGCGCTCTACCACGCGGCGAGCGCCGCGATCATGGCCCACGAGGGCGCCCGGATCGCGGCGGCAGGCGGCGACCGCAAGCGCCTGCTGCTGGCGCAGGCGGTGCTCGACCGCAGGCTGAGCCCGCAGGACCCGCTGGCGCCGCGCGGCGACGATCCGGCGCTCGCCGCGGCCCTGCTGGAGGCGGCGTGAGCCGGTCGAAAAGTCAGGGTCGGTCCCGGCCGCCGCCCTTCGGATGGGCGGCTTCGTAGACGTCGAGCAGGCGCGCGGTGTCGACATCGGTATAGCGCTGGGTGGTCGACAGGCTGGCGTGGCCGAGCAGTTCCTGGATCGCGCGCAGGTCGCCGCCGCCGGCGAGCAGATGGGTCGCGAAGGAATGGCGCAGGGCGTGCGGCGTTGCGGTATCCGGCAGGCCGAGGGCCGGGCGCAGCCGCCGGACCAGCAGTTGCACGATGCGCGGGCTGAGGCGCCGGCCTTTCGCGCCGACGAACAGCGGACCGTCCGGCGGCAGGATATGGGGGCAAAGGTCCAGATAGCGCGCCACCGCCTCGTCGACGACCGGCAGGACCGGCAGGACGCGCTGCTTGTTGCCCTTGCCGGAGACGACCAGGGTCGGGCCGAAGGGCGCCGCGCGGCGGTCGAGGCCGAGCGCCTCGGCGATGCGCAGGCCGCAGCCGTAGATCAGCGTCAGCACCGCATGGTCGCGCGCTGCGATCCAGGCCTCGGGGCTGTCGGCCCCCGCGCTGTCGAGCAGGTCTCCGGTCTCGGCCACGGTCAGCGGTTTGGGCACCGCATGGGGCAGTTTCGGCGCGCGCAGGGAGGCGACCGACGGATTGTGCAGGATCTTCTGCCGGTCGAGAAAGGCGTAGAAGCTGCGCACGGCGGAGACCGCCCGCGCAGTCGAGCGGCGCGCCTTGTCCGAGCGGGAGGCGAGCCACGAGCGGAAATCCGCCGGGCTGAGCCCTTCGAGCGCGGCCCGGTCGGCCCGCGCCCCCCGATGGCGGCCGAGGAACAGCAGGAAGGCGATCAGGTCGCGCCGGTAGGCCGCCACCGTATGCTCCGAGGCCCGCTTTTCGTGGCTCAGCCGGGCCAGCCAGTCGAACAGGTCGCGGCTTACGGCGGGGTCGAGAGCGGCGTCGAAATCGGCGTCGAAATCCGGGCCGGCGCCCGCCGATGACGCGGATGCAGGCGGCGCGGCCGTCAGCCGGGCAGGTTCAGCCATGCGCGCGCGGTGCTTTCGATGACGCGGGCGAGGAACCGGAATTGCTGGCGTCCGCCGCGCTCGGCGAAGGCGTCCGGGTCGCGGCTGCCCAGGGCGAGCAGGCCAGCCGGCGCGCCGCGGCCGATGCACAGGCGGATCAGCAGGTCGGAGCGCACCAGCGAGGCCGCCGCGCCGTAGAGCAGGCGCTCCGCCCGCACGGTGTCGCGGCACCGTTCCGCTGCCTCGGGGCCGCCCAGCAGGGCGTTCACCGCGCCGCAGGGCAGCAGGTTGACGCCGCTGCGCGTCCGGCCGTTCGGCTGGCCGTCGCCGCCCTCGATGCACAGGCCGACCGCGTCGATCCGCAGGGTGCGGGCGACATCGTGGGTGATCGCCTCGACGAAATGCTCGAAGCTGCGGGCGTCGATCAGGGCGAGGCAGGCATCGTGAACCTGCGCCTGCTGCCGGACCAGCCGGCGCGCGCCGTCGACCGCGGTCCTCTCGCCGCGACGCGCGACCGCCAGGTCGCGCTGCAGGCGCTTGACCAGGAAGCGGCCGAAATCGACCGGCCCGTCGGCCTCGTCGGCCTCGTCGGCGCCGGCGACCGGCGGCGGGGTCAGAATGGCCGCGAGTTCCGGCCGGCCGGTCAGGAAATCCGGATGGCGGCGCAGCCAGTCGGCGACCCGGTCGGCCGAGAGGGCGGCCGGCGCCGGCGGTCTGGAGATTTCCGCCTTGCTCACCGCCCCGGCCCCCGCGTACCGCCTTACCCGGCCTTCTCGGCCGGCGCATCCTCCGACAGGATGGCCTGGCCGGTCTTCTCCCAGTCGGCCAGAAAGGCCGCCAGCCCTTTGTCGGTCAGCGGATGCCGGAACAGCTGCCGCAAAACCGAAGGCGGCAGGGTCGCGACATGGGCGCCCATGCGCGCCGCCTCGACCAGATGCATCGGGTTGCGGATCGAGGCGACCAGAACTTCCGTCTCGATCTCCGGATAGTTGTCGTAGATCCCGACGATATCCGCGATCAGCCGCATCCCGTCGGTCGAGATGTCGTCGAGCCGGCCGACGAAGGGCGAAACGTAGGTCGCCCCGGCCTTGGCCGCGAGGATCGCCTGGCCGGCCGAGAAACACAGGGTGACGTTGACCTTGATATTCTCGCTGCGGAAGGTCCGGCAGGCCTTCAGCCCGTCCATCGTCAGCGGCACCTTGATCGTCACATTGTCGGCGACCCGGGCGAGCTTCTGCCCTTCGCGGACCATGGTGTGATAGTCGGTCGCCGTCACCTCGGCGCTGACATCGCCGGGCACGACCCGGCAGATATCCCGGATCGTTTCGAGGAAATCGCCGCCGCTCTTGGCGATCAACGACGGATTGGTCGTCACACCGTCGAGCAGGCCGGTCGCCGCCAGGTCGCGGATCTCGTTGAGATCGGCCGTGTCGATGAAGAATTTCATCGCGTCGTCCTGTCTCCCGGGTCTCTTTCCGGTCCGGTCCGGGCGTACGCCGGACAGGCGCTGGCCGCGGGCCGAAGCCTCTGTTATCCGTCGCCCTTATGTTAGCCCAGCAATTCCGGCCCGCCAAGCCGCTGACCCGCCTGCAACGGGACCGGCCGGCCGCCTCGCAGGGCGGGGCGGATGGCTAGCGCCGACCGGATCGCCAACCGGGTCGCCGACCGGGTCAGGGTGCTGCTGCCGATGCCGGTCGGCAGCGGCTACGACTACCGCATACCCGCCGGCATGGCGGTAGCGCCCGGCGATTTCGTGCGCGTGCCGCTCGGGCCGCGGCAGACGACGGGCGTGGTCTGGGGACAAGCCGACGGCGCCGTGCCGGACGACCGGCTGAAGGCGATTGCCGCCCGCCACGATGCGCCGCCGCTCGGCGCCGCGCACCGCCGGTTCGTCGACTGGATCGCCGCCTACACCGTGACCGCGCCGGGATCGGTGCTGCGCATGGTCATGCCGGTGCCCGAAGCGCTCGATCCGCCAGCCGCGGAGCCCGGCTACCGGCTTGCAGATCCTGTTCCGTCTGCGTCGGGGCCGCGGATCACGCCGCAACGCCGGCGGGTTCTCGACGCGCTGGCCGGCGAGGACGCGGTCGCGGCCGGCCGGCTCCGGGCGCAGGCGGGCGTATCCGCCGCCGTACTGGCCGGCATGGCGAAGGCCGGCCTGATCGCGGCGGCGCCGGTCGCCGTCCGGGCGGACTGGCCGGCCCCGGAGCCCGACCGGCCCGGCATCCGCCTTTCCGCCGACCAGCGCGCCGCGGTGCAGACGCTCGGCGCGGCGGTCGGCGGCGGCTATGCCGCCTTCCTGCTCGACGGCGTGACCGGATCGGGCAAGACGGAGGTCTATTTCGAAGCGATCGCCGAAGCCTTGCGCCAGGGCCGGCAATCCCTCGTGCTGCTGCCGGAGATCGCGCTCACCGCACAATGGCTCGCCCGCTTCGAGCAGCGCTTCGGGACCGCGCCGGCGCCCTGGCATTCGGATCTCACCCGCGCCCAGCGGCGCCGGATCTGGCGCGCGGCCGCGACCGGCGCCGCCCGGGTCGTGGTCGGCGCCCGTTCGGCGCTGATGCTGCCGATGCCGGCGCTCGGCCTGATCGTCGTGGACGAGGAGCACGACCAGAGCTTCAAACAGGAAGACGGCGTGATCTACCACGCCCGCGACATGGCGGTGGTCCGCGCCACGCTCGAAAAGGCGGTCGCGGTCCTCGCCTCGGCGACGCCTGCGCTCGAATCGGTCGCGAATGTCGAGCGCGGCCGATACGGCCGCCTGGTCCTGCCCGAACGCCATAGCGGTGCGCCGCTGCCGGCGGCCGAGTTGCTCGACCTGCGGCAGGAGGGTCCGCCGCGCGGCCGCTGGCTCGCCGACCGACTGGTCCAGGCTATGGCCGAAACGCTGGCGGCGGGCGAACAGGCTCTGCTCTATCTCAACCGCCGGGGTTATGCGCCGCTCACCCTGTGCCGCAGCTGCGGCCTGCGGCTGGAGTGCCCGCACTGCGCCGCCTGGCTGGTCGAGCACCGGCTTGCCGGCCGGCTGGAATGCCATCATTGCGGCTACACGAGGCCCCTGCCCCGGCAGTGTCCGGAATGCGGCGCGGAAGACAGTTTCGTGCCGTGCGGGCCGGGCGTCGAGCGGCTGGCCGAAGAGGTTGCCGGCCTGCTGCCGGACGCCCGGGTCCTGGTGGCGACCAGCGACACCGTCCGCGGGCCGGCCGCCGCCGCGGCGCTGGTGCGCGACGTCCGGGACGGGGCCGTAGACCTGCTGATCGGCACGCAGATCCTCGCCAAGGGACATCATTTCCCGAAGCTCACCCTGGTCGGGGTGGTCGATGCCGACCTGGGCCTCGCCGGCGGCGACCTGCGGGCGGCGGAGCGGACCTGGCAGATGCTCAACCAGGTGGCCGGCCGGGCCGGGCGGGCGGAGCGTCCGGGCCGCGCCATCCTGCAGTCCTGGCGGCCGGACCAACCGGTGCTGCAGGCGATCGCGGCCGGCGACCGCGACGGCTTCATCGCGGCGGAAAAGGCGGCGCGCGAACGCTACGGCATGCCGCCCTACGGCCGGCTGGCCGCCATCGTCGTCTCAGGCCGGCAGGCCGGGGCGGTGCGGCAGGCGGCGGCGGCCCTGGGGCGCGACGCGCCGGCGCAGGACGGCCTTCAGGTGCTCGGTCCGACGCCGGCGCCGCTCGCCCTGCTGCGCGGCCATTTCCGCCACCGCCTGTTGGTGAAGGCGGCGCGGTCGGTCAACCTGCAGGACTATATCCGGCGCTGGCTGTCGCGGACCCCGCAGCCCGGCGGCATCCGCATCAGGGTGGATATCGATCCCTACAACTTTTCCTGAGGCGTTTCGGGCCGGCGCCGCATCCAGCGGGAGATGCCCGGAACATCCTGGGCCAAATCGCTGCGGCCACATTACGCAGCGCCGGTTTCTTGCCGGTCCCGAAGCCGCTATGATAGCAAAATCCGGCCTGACGGGCGGGGATCCGGGCGTGCGTTCGCCCCGGAATTTCGCAGAAAAATCACCAATTTCCATGGCAGATTACCGCGCTCCGGCGCTGAGGGTTCGTCGCATGCCGTGGAGCGGGACATCGGATATTGGCGTCTGAATCGACCGATACCAGCGGCATCGCCGAGCGGTACGCAACGGCGCTGTACGATATGGCGGACGAGACGAAACAGCTCGACGCCGTGGCCGACGACCTGCGCGGACTGAAAGCCCTGCTGGAAGAGAGCGGCGACCTGCGCCGCCTGGTCCGCTCGCCGCTGATCGACCGCCAGGCCCAGACGGCGGCGATGATGGCGGTTCTCGAAAAGGCCGGCGCCGGCGACCTGACGCGGCGCTTCGCCGGGGTGGTCGGGCACAACCGCCGCCTGTTTGCGCTGGGCGCCATGATCGACGCCTATCTCGCCATGCTAGCCCGGCGGCGCGGCGAGGAAACCGCCCATGTATCGAGCGCCGCGGCGCTCAGCGAGGACCAGCAGGCGCGGCTTGCCGAATCCCTGCGCAAGGCCGTGGGGTCGAAGGTGCGGGTCGAGACCGCGGTCGATCCGTCGCTGATCGGCGGGCTGGTCGTCCGGGTCGGGTCCCGCATGATCGATTCGTCGGTCAGGACCAAACTGCAGCGCATGCAACTTGCGATGAAGGGAGCCTGAGGGCATGGACATCCAGGCCGCAGAAATCTCCGCAATCCTGAAGCAGCAGATCGCCGACTTCGACACCGAAGCCGATGTCGCCGAAGTCGGCCAGGTGCTGTCGGTCGGCGACGGCATCGCCCGGGTCTACGGGCTGGACAATGTCCAGGCCGGCGAGATGGTCGAGTTTCCCGGCGGCATCAAGGGCATGGCGCTGAACCTCGAGATCGATAATGTCGGCATCGTGATTTTCGGCGACGACCGGGACATCCGCGAGGGCGACACCGTCAAGCGCACCGGGGCCATCGTCGACGTGCCGGTCGGCACCGGCCTGCTCGGCCGCGTGGTCGACGGGCTGGGCAATCCGGTCGACGGCAAGGGACCGATCGAGGCGGCCGAACGCGCGCGGGTCGAGGTCAAGGCGCCGGGCATCATCCCGCGCCGCTCGGTGCACGAGCCGATGCAGACGGGCTTGAAGGCGCTCGACGCCCTGGTGCCGATCGGCCGCGGCCAGCGCGAACTGGTCATCGGCGACCGCCAGACCGGCAAGACCGCCGTGGCGATCGACACCTTTATCAACCAGAAGGGCGTCAACGCCGCCGAGGATCCGGCGACCAAGCTGCACTGCATCTATGTCGCCGTCGGCCAGAAGCGCTCCACCGTCGCGCAGATCGTCAAGACGCTCGAGGAAAACGGCGCGATGGAATACTCCATCGTCGTCGCCGCTACGGCGTCGGACCCGGCGCCGCTGCAGTTCCTGGCGCCCTATACCGGCTGCACGATGGGCGAGTATTTCCGCGACAACGGCATGCACGCGGTGATCGTCTACGACGACCTGTCGAAGCAGGCCGTCTCCTATCGCCAGATGTCGCTGCTGCTGCGCCGCCCGCCCGGCCGCGAAGCCTATCCGGGCGACGTGTTCTACCTGCATTCGCGCCTGCTCGAACGGGCGGCCAAGATGAACGAGGAGCACGGCGCCGGATCGCTTACCGCCCTGCCGATCATCGAGACCCAGGCGAACGACGTGTCCGCCTATATCCCGACCAACGTGATCTCGATCACCGACGGCCAGATCTTCCTGGAGACCAACCTGTTCTACAAGGGCATCCGCCCGGCCATCAATGTCGGCCTGTCGGTGTCGCGCGTCGGCTCGGCCGCCCAGGTCAAGGCGATGCGCCAGGTCGCCGGCTCGATCAAGCTGGAGCTGGCCCAGTACCGCGAGCTGGAAGCCTTCTCCCAGTTCGCCTCCGATCTCGACGCCGCCACCCAGCGCCAGCTTGCGCGCGGCGCGCGGCTGACCGAGCTTTTGAAGCAGGACCAGTATGCGCCGCTCGCGATGGAAGAGCAGGTCGTCTCGATCTTCGCCGGCGTGAACGGCTATCTCGACGGAATCGAGACCCGCGACGTGACCCGCTTCGAAGCCCAGTATCTCGACGCGATTCGCCACAAGGGCGCCGATATCCTGGCGGCGGTCCGCGAGGAAGGCGTGGTCAGCGACGGGACCGAGGCAAAGCTCAAGGCCTTTCTCGACGAATTCGTCAAGACCTTCGCGTAAGGATTCGGGAGGGACAGCGGACGCGCCCGGCGTTCCGCGCGCTCCGGCCCGGAGAGGGTGCCGAAAGGATAGATTGACGGCATGGCGAGCCTCAAAGACCTGCGCAACCGCATCGCGAGCGTGAAGTCGACGCAGAAGATCACGTCGGCGATGAAGATGGTCGCCGCCGCGAAGCTGCGCCGCGCCCAGGAGCAGGCGGAAGCCGCCCGGCCTTATGCCGAGCGCATGGACCGGATGCTGGGCTCCCTGGCTGCCAGTCTGCAGGGCCGGGCCGGCGTCTCGCCCATGCTGGCCGGCACCGGGGACGACAATGTCCATCTGCTGGTTGCGGTCACGTCCGACCGCGGCCTGTGCGGCGGGTTCAACACCGGGATCGTGCGCCGGACGCGCCAGATGGCCGCCGAACTGACCGACGCGGGCAAGACGGTGAAAATCCTCTGCGTCGGCCGCAAGGGCCGGGATCTGCTGCGCCGTGACTGGGCCGATGCCATCGTCGGGGCCTACAGCGACATCGGCCGGCGCAGGCTGGGCTTCGAGGATGCCGACGCGATCGCCGGAAAAATCACCGAAATGTTCGAGGCCGGGGAATTCGACGTCTGCACGATGGTCTACAACCGCTTCAAATCGGTTATCAGCCAGGTCGTCACCGCTCAGCAGCTCATCCCCTTCGCGTCGCCGGAAAGCGAAGCGCAGGATGAGGCCAACGACGGCGGCGGCGCCTTGGCGGCGATTTACTCCTACGAGCCGGACGAAGCGGAAATCCTCGCCGACCTGCTGCCGCGCAACCTGGCGGTGCAGGTGTTCCGCGGACTGCTGGAAAGCACCGCCAGCGAGCACGGCGCGCGCATGACCGCCATGGACAACGCAACGCGCAATGCCGGCGACATGATCGCCGGCCTGACGCTGACCTACAACCGAACGCGCCAGGCGCAGATCACCAAAGAACTGATCGAGATCATCTCGGGCGCGGAAGCGCTCTAGAGAACGGGAGCAATCGATGGCCAAGAATAACGTCGGCAGGGTCTCGCAGGTGCTGGGCGCCGTCGTGGACGTTCAGTTCGAAGGCGAATTGCCCGAAATCCTGAACGCCCTGCACACCGAACGGGGCGGCCAGCCCCTCGTCCTGGAAGTGGCGCAGCATCTGGGCGAATCCACGGTCCGGACGGTCGCCATGGACTCGACCGAGGGCCTGGTGCGCGGCCAGAGCGTCGAGGACATGGGCCAGCCGATCGAGGTGCCGGTCGGGCCGGAGACCCTAGGCCGGATTATCAACGTGATCGGCGATCCGATCGACGAGCGCGGCCCGGTCGGCCACAAGCGGACCTCGCCGATCCACAAGCCGGCGCCGGAATTCGTCGAACAGTCGACGGAGCAGGAAGTCCTGGTCACCGGCATCAAGGTGGTCGACCTGCTGGCGCCCTATCAACGTGGGGGCAAGATCGGCCTGTTCGGCGGCGCCGGCGTGGGCAAGACCGTGCTGATCATGGAATTGATCAACAACATCGCAAAAACCCACGGCGGCTTTTCCGTGTTCGCCGGAGTCGGCGAGCGCACCCGCGAGGGCAACGACCTGTACCACGAAATGATCGATTCCGGCGTCATCAAGCTGGGCGACGGCACCACGGAGGGATCGAAGGCCGCGCTGGTCTACGGCCAGATGAACGAGCCGCCCGGCGCGCGCGCGCGGGTCGGCCTCAGCGGCCTCACGCTCGCGGAATATTTCCGCGACGAGGAAGGCCAGGACGTGCTGTTCTTCGTCGATAACATCTTCCGCTTCACCCAGGCCGGTTCGGAAGTCTCGGCGCTGCTCGGACGGATTCCCTCGGCGGTGGGCTACCAGCCGACGCTGGCGACCGACATGGGCGCGCTCCAGGAGCGGATCACGACCACCAAGAAGGGATCGATCACCTCGGTGCAGGCGATCTACGTTCCGGCGGACGACCTGACCGACCCGGCGCCGGCGACCTCCTTCGCCCATCTGGATGCGACCACAGTGCTGTCGCGCCAGATCGCCGAGCTCGGCATCTACCCCGCCGTCGATCCGCTCGACTCGACCTCGCGTATTCTCGATCCGCGGATTCTGGGCGAGGAGCATTACCGAACCGCGCGCGACGTCCAGCAGGTCCTGCAGTCCTACAAGGCCCTGCAGGACATCATCGCCATTCTCGGCATGGACGAACTGTCGGAGGACGACAAGCTGGTCGTCGCCCGGGCGCGCAAGATCCAGCGCTTCCTGTCCCAGCCCTTCGACGTCGCCCAGGTGTTCACCGGATTCCCGGGCGTCCAGGTGCCGCTGGAAGACACAATCAAGGGCTTCCGGGGCATCGTGGACGGCGAATACGACCATATTCCGGAAGGCGCCTTCTACATGTGCGGCACCATTGAGGAGACCCTGGAAAAGGCGCGCAAGATGGCGGCGGAGGCCGCCTGACCGGCCGAACGCGCACCGGACACGCACCGGGGGCCGGAAACGGATGAAAGACGGACTGGACGATGGCTGACGAAAAGGTCGAATTCGAGCTGGTGTCGCCGGAGCGGCTGCTGTCGTCCGAAGCCGTCGACATGGTCGTCGTGCCCGGCGCCGAGGGCGATTTCGGCGTCCTGCCGCGCCATTCGCTGCTGATTTCCGCGGTGCGCACCGGCGTCATCCAGGTCTGGAACGGAAATGCCGTGACCGACCGTATTTTCGTTGCCGGCGGATTCTGCGAGGTCACCGGCGAGCGCTGCACGGTGCTGGCCGAGGAAGCGGTCCGGGTCGACGATATCGACCGCGGCGCCGTCGAGGCCGAACTGAAGAATCTGCGGGAAGACGCCGCGGACGCGAAGTCGCCCGAGGAACGGAGCGCCGTAGAGGCGCGTATCGCGACGCGGGAGGCCATGCTGGCCGCCGCCTGAGTCGTCTCTCTTCAAAATTCGCTGAACCTGCCGGAGGGGCGGCCGACCGCTGGACGCCCCCCGGTTCGCGGACTATATTATGGACGGTCAATCCGGGCGGATTGGGGGGCCGCCCCGTCATCGGTGAAGGCAGCGGACTGCCGACGGTTCGAGGCAAAACGGTGAAGCACTGGACGCTCGACGATATTGCCTGGGAGAACTTCGACCCGGGCAAGGTTGATCCCGATCTGGTCAAGGTGATCAAGGCGGCGAGCCTTGTGGAGAAGAACGGCCGCGATTACGGCCGCTATCTCCAGGAAGTGTTCGAAGACGATCCCGAATTTTCCGAAGCCGCGGCCGAGTGGGGCGAGGAAGAGGTCCAGCACGGCGATGCGCTGGGCCGCTGGGCCGAAATGGCCGATCCGTCCTTCGACTTCCAGGCCGCCTTCGAAGACTTTGCAGAAAACATCAGACTGCCGTCCGGCGTCGACGCCTCCGTGCGCGGCTCGCGGGTCGGCGAACTGGTCGCCCGCTGCGTGGTCGAATGCGGCACCTCTTCCATGTACACGGCCCTCGCCAATGCGGCCGAGGAACCGGTGCTCAAACAGATCTGCCACAAAATCGCCGCCGACGAATTGCGGCACTACAAGCTCTTCTACAAGCACGAGAAGCGCTATCTGGAGATCGAACGGATCGGCCGGATACGGCGCTTCTGGGTTGCGCTGAGCCGGGCGCGCGAGACGGAAGACGACGAGCTCGCCTACGCCTATTTCGCGGCGAACAACCGGGGCGGCGACTATGACCGTAAAGCCGCCAACCGGGAATATTCAGCGACGGTGTATGGCTTCTACCGTTTCCACCATGTCGAACGCGCCGTCTCCATGGCATTCAAAGCGGCCGGCCTCAAGCCGCACGGCCGCTTCTGCATCTGTATGTCGAGGGTCATCTATGCGGTTCTGAAATGGCGCACCCGAGCCGGCCGGCCCCCGGTCGCCGCCGAAGCCTGATCGGAATTTCCAGATCCCGCCCGCTGACAGCGGCAACGAGCGGGCCGGCGCCGCGCTCCGGTCCCGCTACCCGCGCGCCAGCGCGGCGATCTCCGTTTCGAATTCCGCCAGCACGGCTTCATAGAGCGATCGCTTGAAATCGACGATCAGGGCCGGCAGGCGTTCCGGCGCGACCCACCGCCAGGCGCTGAACTCGGCATGCGCGCCGTCGATGCGGATGTCGGCGTCCGCGCCTTCGAAGCGCATGGCGAACCATTTCTGCGCCTGGCCGACATAGCGGCCCTGCCAGACCCGGCCGCGCAGGTCCGCCGGCAGGTCGTAGCTCAGCCATCCGGCGCTCTCGGCCAGTATCGTCACGCGGTCGATGCCGGTTTCTTCGGCCAGTTCCCGGCGGGCCGCCGCGATCGGCGCCTCGCCGGCGTCGATGCCGCCCTGGGGCATCTGCCAGGCGCCCGGCGTATCGATCCGCTCGGCGACGAAGGCGCGGCCTTCGCGGTTCAGCAGCATGACGCCGACGCCGCGGCGGTAGTCCGGTCCGGGCCCGGCCCCTTGCGACGCGGGCGCGGCGCCGGTTGCGCCGGTCACGGTTCCGGCACCGGTTGCCTGGCCGCCTGCCGGGGAGGCGCCTACTCCCCGTTCTTCATCCTGTCGAAGAGCGCGAGGCCTCTCAGCAGGTCGACGGCGCGGGACAGCTGGTAGTCTTCGGGTTCCTTGTCGCCGGCCGCTGCGGGCTGCTTATCGTCGGCCCCCTCGGCCGAATCCGCTGCGCCGTCTTCGCGCGTCTCGCCGCTCTCGTTCCTGTCGGCGTCGAGCGCATTCGGCAGATCGGCTTCCCGGCCGACGGCGCGCGGCGCGAGCGCCGTCAGCTTCGCCTGCTCGACGACGATATCGGGAACGATGCCCTCGGCCTGGATCGAGCGGCCCGACGGCGTGTAGTAGCGGGCGGTCGTCAGCCGCATTGCGCCCTGGCTGCCCAGCGGCACGACGGTCTGGACCGAACCCTTGCCGAAGCTCTTGGTGCCCATGAGGATGGCGCGCCGGTGGTCCTGCAGCGCGCCCGCGACGATTTCGGAGGCCGAGGCGGACCCGCTGTTGATCAGCACGACGATCGGCAGGCCGCCGGTCATGTCGCCCTTCTTGGCGTTGTAGCGGCTGCTGATCTTCGCTTCGCGGCCGCGCGTCGAGACGATCTCGCCCCGTTCGAGAAAACTGTCGGTCACGTCGATCGCCTGGGACAGCAGGCCGCCCGGATTGTTGCGCAGGTCCAGCACGACGCCGCGCCACGTCTTGCCCGGCTTGCGCCTGAACTCGGCCAGCGCGGCGTGCAGGCCGACGGTCGTCTGCTGGGTGAAAGACGTGATCCGGACATAGCCGACATTGCCGATCGTCCGGTGGCGCACCGATTTGACCGTTATGACAGCCCGCACGATGGTCACGTCGAACGGGTCCACGCCCTTGCGCCGGATTCTGATCGTGATTTTCGAATCGACCGGACCGCGCATCTGCTTGACCGCATCGCGCAGGGAAATGCCGATGATCGGCTTGCCGTCGAGATGGGTGATCAGGTCGTTGGCGCGGATGCCCGCCTTGGCCGCCGGCGTCCCGTCGATCGGCGAGATCACCTTTACGATGCCGCGTTCGGTCGTCACCTGGATGCCAAGACCGCCGAACTTGCCGGCGGTATTGACCTGCATCTCCTTGAAGTCTTCGGCGCTCAGATAGCTCGAATGCGGGTCCAGCGCCTGCAGCATGCCGTTGATCGCCGCTTCGATCAGCTTCTTGTCGGTGACTTTTTCGACGTAGCCGGAGCGCACCCGCTCGAACACCGCGCCGAACAGGTCGAGATACCGGTAGGTGTCGGGTTCCTTGCCGTCCGCGGCCCGCGCCGGCGCTGAGACCGGGGCGGCAAGCGCTGCGGAAACGAGGAAAACGAGGGCAAGCGCAATCCGTTTCATCCGTCTACCTTGCGTTTGTCCGCCGCCAGCCACGGCAGCGGATCGATGGGGCGACCGCCCTGCCTCAACTCGAGATACAGCCGGGTGCCCACCGGCTTCGCCATTCCGACAATACCGACCGGCTCGCCGGCCAGCACCCATTGCCGGTTCACGACATCGATGCGCGCCAGACCGGCTATCAGGGAGTGATATCCGTCTGTATGCTCGATGATCAAGATCGGTCCGTAACTGCGGAACGATCCTGCGAACACAATTTGGCCGTCGTATGGCGCAACCGCCTGTGCGCCGGCCCGTGCGGCGAAGCGCAGCCCGTCGACGGGCAGGCCGAGCCTGTCCCTGTTTCCGAATCGCGCCACAAGGCTGCCCGATACCGGCGCGATCACCTTACCGCGGGCCTTGCGGAAGCGGCGGACGCGGTTCGGCCGTGTCAGGAGCGCCGCGCGGATCTTCTTGCCCGGTCCCGGGCGGGCGGTCTCGCGCTTCAGATTGGCGACCAGGTCCTGCAGCGTTTCCGCCCGGTGCGTCAGGCGCGCGAGTCGGCGCTGCACCAGGGCCCTTTCCGCCCGCGTCTCCGTCAACAGGCGGGTCTGCCGGCCCAGCAGAGCCGCCAGTTCCAGCCGGGTGCCGCGCAATGCCTCCGATTTGGCGGCGATATCCCTGCGCTCCCGGGCGGCCTCCCGGCGCAGCGCATGGTGGGCAACGACCTTGCGGCGCAGTTCGTCGGCCCGGACGCGCAGCCGCGGCACCAGCGAACGGAGGACGATCGTGCTGCGGATCGCATCCTGCGCGTCGGCGAAATGCATGGCCAGCACGCCCGGCGGATTGCTGCGGATCCGCCGGAGGGCGCCGACGATCCGCAGGAACTGCCGCTCGTTGCGCCGGAATCCGGCGCTGTCGGTCCGGATCGCGTGCTCCAGCCGGGCCAGGCGCCGCTCGACGCGCATCGTGGCGGCTTCCTGCAATTGCAGCCGCCGGGCCACGGTAACGACCCGTTTGCGGATCGAGCGGACTTCCTCCGCCAGCCGGCCGGCCTGGCGCGACAGGGCGGCGTCGCGCCCGCGGCCCTTGTCGATTCGGCGCTCGACGTCCTTCAGCCGGTCCCGTTCGTTCTGCGCAGAGGCCTCTCCCGCTCCGGCGGCAAGCGAAGCCAAGGCCGCGGCGGCGGCAAGCGAAGCCAAGGCCGCGGCGGCGATCGCGGCCGCGGCGAACGGAGACCGGACGGCGCTACGCAGCAATGGTCTTCGAGCCTGCGGCGCCGTCGCCGAGCAGCGATGCGCCGGTCATCCCGGCAGGCCGGGCAAGCCCCATCAGGTCCAGGACCGTCGGCGCGATATCGGCCAGCGTACCGTTGCGCAAGGTGCGTCCGGCACCGCCGGCGGCAAGCAGGATCGGCACCGGATTGCGCGTGTGGGCGGTGTGGCTCTGCCGGGTTTCGGGATCGGCCATCTGCTCGGCATTGCCGTGGTCCGAGGTGACGAGCAGCGCGCCGCCTGCGGCCGTCACCGCCGCTTCGAGCCGGCCGAGGCAGGCATCGACCGTTTCGACGGCCCGGATCGCCGCCGTCAGATCGCCGGTGTGGCCGACCATGTCCGTATTGGCGTAGTTGACGACGATCAGGTCGAACGCGCCGTTGTCGACCGCGCCGACCAGCCGGTCCGTCAGTTCCGGCGCCGACATCTCGGGTTGCAGATCGTAGGTCGCCACCTTCGGGGAGGGGACCAGAATCCGCTCCTCGCCGGCAAACGGCGCCTCCCGGCCGCCGTTCAGGAAGAAGGTGACGTGGGCGTATTTCTCGGTCTCGGCGATGCGCAGCTGTTTGAGGCCGGCCGCGGCGACCGCCTCGCCCAGCACGTTGGCCGGCGCCTCCGGCGGAAACAGCGTATCCATCCATGCGTTGTGCCGCCCGAAAACTTCGCTCATGCCCAGTGCAGCGGCGAATTTCGCCGGTTGCGGCCGATCGAATCCGCCGAAATCGGGATCGAGGAGCGCGCTCAAAATCTGGCGCACCCGGTCGGCGCGGAAGTTGGCCATGAACACGCCGTCGCCGTCGGCCATGCCCCTGTAGCCGCCGATTGCCGCCGGTTTGACGAATTCGTCCGTCTCGCCGGCCAGTCCGGCGATATCGATGGCTTCGCCGGCAGAAGCGGCGCCGGCGCCCGGCCTGCCGTTCCCTCCCGTCAGTGCGGCATAGGCATCGGCCGTCCGTTCCCAGCGTCCGTCCCTGTCCATCGCGTAGTAGCGCCCGCTCACCGTTGCGATCCGGATCCGGCTGTTGCCGGCGAGGGCGGCCTCGAAACTTTCGACGAAGGCGCCGGCGCTTTGCGGCGGCGTATCCCGGCCGTCGAGAAAGGCGTGCACGGCGACCGGAATGGCGCGCGCGGCAAGCTCCCTGGCTACTGCAACGATGTGATCCTGGTGGGAATGCACGCCGCCCGGCGACATGAGCCCCATGACATGGGCGGTGCCGCCGGAGCGTTTCAGCGCGTCGACAAACCTGCCGAACGCCGGCCGCCGGGCCAGCGAACCGTCGGCGACCGCAGCATCGATCTTCGGCAGGTCCTGCAGCACGACCCGGCCGGCGCCGATCGTCATGTGCCCGACTTCGGAGTTGCCCATCTGGCCGCCCGGTAGGCCAACGAATTGCTCCGAGGCCTCGCCGAGCGCGTAGGGGCAGGTTGCCGTCAGCCGGTCCCACACCGGCGTTTGCGCGCGGGCGATCGCGTTATTCGCGCTTTCGGCACGATGGCCCCAGCCGTCCAGAATGCACAGCACGACAGGGCGGGGCGGAGCGGCGGTCATCGTTCGGCGGGCCGGAGGCGCTGGGGTTCGATTGCTGGGGTTCGGCTTGCGGGGCTCGATGTGCGGAATGTCGGATCGACAAAGCCGGCTGGCAACCGGACGCCGGGCCGCAACCGGCCCGGTCGGCGGTGGGTGCAGCGCAGGGTCCGCGCAAGCGGCAATTGCAGCTATTCTCCGTTCGGCCTATGTAGTTCCCTCCGCGCTGCGGCCGGTATCGCAGCAACGCCACAGGCGGCAGGTCCGCGGCTGCATCGGGGCCCGTAGCTCAATCGGTTAGAGCCGGCCGCTCATAACGGTCTGGTTGCAGGTTCGAGTCCTGCCGGGCCCACCACCACGGATATCGGCGCCGATCGTCCGAGGCCCGGCGGGGGTTCGGGTCAGCTCTTGAAAAACGCCTCTGCGCCGGAGCGGTGGCCCTGCTTGGCGGCGATGGCGGCGCGGGCGCGATCGATCTCCGCTTGGAGCCCGGCGATATAGTCGTTCAGCTCGTCGATGGACATCAGGTCCATGTCCGGCTTGCCGGCCGGCTGAGCGGCAGGTTCGAGGTCGTCGGTATCCAAGGCGCTGCCCTCCCTCCGCATGGCGCAGCCTGCGCCGGAACGGCCCGGCCGCTTCGGCCCCGAACGCCGTCCGGGTCTGCGCCCGTATCTGGACGCCGGCGCGCCGGGTGCCTATATCACGCCTTCGCCGGGCCGCCAAAAACACGCTGCAGTCCTTTCGTCCGCGCGGCCCTCGCACCGCGGTATTTCCCGGCGCGGCGTCTCCCGGCGCCGGAACCGCCCTTCCGCAGGAGGATCCCCATGAACCGGCCGATGATGCCGAAAGCGACTGCCGTGTGGCTGGTCGAGAACACGGCGCTGACCTTCCGGCAGATTGCCGACTTCTGCGACCTGCACGAACTGGAGGTGCAGGCCATCGCCGACGAGGATGTCATCGTCGGCATGGCGGGGATCGACCCGATCCAGGCCGGCCAGCTGACCCAGGAGGAGATCGACCGCTGCCAGGCCGATTCCGAAGCCCGCCTGGTCCTCAAAGAGACCGACATTCCGATGCCGGTGCAGCGCTCCAGGGGCGCGCGCTATACCCCCATCGCCAAGCGCCAGGACAAGCCCGACGGGATCGCCTGGCTACTCAAGCATCATCCCGAGCTCACCGACGCGCAGATTTCCAAGCTACTCGGGACGACCAAGAACACCATCAACGCCGTCCGCGACCGGACCCACTGGAACAGTTCGAACATCCGGGGGCGCGATCCGATGGACCTCGGCCTGTGCAGCTACAGCGACTACAACGCCGCCGTCGAGATCGCGCGCGCCAGGCAGAAGAAGGACAGCGGAACCCCGGAGCCGGCGCCGAAACAGTCCATCGATTTCGGCATCGCCTCGCTGGTCGGCGACCTGCCGGGCGGCGAACGGGCGTAGCGCGTAGCGTCCCGGGGGCTACGCCCCCTTCGCGTATCCCGCCGATTGCAGCGCCTCGGTGATCTCGTCGAGGATGGCCGGGTCGTCGATCGTCGCCGGCATTTTCCAGGACTCGTCGTCGGCGATCTTCTGCATCGTGCCGCGCAGGATCTTGCCCGAGCGCGTCTTGGGCAGGCGCGGGACCACGACGGCGGATTTGAACGCCGCCACCGGGCCGATGCGCTGGCGCACCATGCCGACCACCTCGCCGACGATCTCGCCGTTGTCGCGGGCCACGCCGGCGTTCAGGACGAGGAACCCGAACGGAATCTGGCCCTTCATGGCGTCGGCCACGCCGATCACCGCGCATTCGGCGACGTCCGGGTGGTCGGCCAGGACCTCCTCCATCCCGCCGGTCGAAAGCCGGTGGCCGGCGACGTTGATCACGTCGTCGGTCCGGGTCATCACGAAGACATAGCCGTCCTCGTCGATGAAGCCGGCGTCGCCGGTCTTGTAGTGGCCGGGATATTCTTCCAGGTAGGATTCCAGGAACCGCGCCTCGGCGTTCCACAGGTTGGGCAGGCAGCTCGGCGGCAGCGGCAGTTTCGCGACCAATGCGCCGACCTCGCCGGGTGCGACCTGCTGCTGGTTCTCGTCCAGTACCCGCATGTCCCAGCCCGGCATCGGCAGGGTCGGCGAGCCGAGCTTGACCGGCAGCAGCTCGATGCCGGCCGGGTTGGCGCAGATCGACCAGCCGGTCTCGGTCTGCCACCAGTGGTCGATCACCGGGACGTTGAGTTGCCGCGCCGCCCACTGGATCGTGTCCGGGTCGGCGCGCTCGCCGGCCAGGAACAGGTAGCGCATGCCGCTCAGATCGTAGTTCCCGATCAGGTCGCCGTTCGGATCCTGCTGCTTGATCGCCCGGAACGCGGTCGGCGCCGTGAACAGGACCTTCACGTTGTGCTCGGAAATGACCCGCCAGAACACGCCGGCGTCGGGCGTGCCGACCGGCTTGCCCTCGAACAGTATCGTCGTGTTGCCGTGCAGCAGCGGGGCGTAGACGATGTAGGAGTGGCCGACCACCCAGCCGACGTCCGAAGCCGCCCAGAAAGCCTCGCCGGGCTCGACGCCGTAGATGTTCTTCATCGACCAGTGCAGCGCGACCATGTGGCCGCCATTGTCGCGGATGACGCCCTTGGGCTGCCCGGTCGTGCCCGAGGTGTAGAGGATGTAGAGCGGGTCGGTCGCCGCCACCGGCACGCAATCGGCCGGCGCGGCGCCGGCGACCGCCTCTTCCCAGTCCTCGTCGCGGCCGGGGACCAAGTCGGCGGTGACCTGCTCGCGCTGGTAGACGATGCAGAAGTCCGGCTTGTGGCTCGACAGTTCGATCGCCTCGTCGAGCAGCGGCTTGTAGGGGATGATCCGCCCCGGCTCGATGCCGCAGGAGGCCGAGACGATCGCCTTCGGCCCCGCATCTTCGATGCGCACGGCCAGTTCGTTGGCCGCGAATCCGCCGAACACGACGGAGTGGATGGCGCCCAGCCGGGCGATGGCGAGCATGGCGATCGCCGCTTCCGGGATCATCGGCATGTAGACGATCACCCGGTCGCCCTTGCCGATGCCGCGCGCCTTGAGCACGCCGGCGAAGGCCGCCACGGCATCGCGCAGTTCGCGGTAGGTGAATGTCCGCTGCGCCCCCGTGATCGGGCTGTCGTAGATCAGGGCGGGCTGATCGGCCCGGCCGCCTTCGACATGGCGGTCGATCGCGTTGTAGCAGGTATTGCATTCCGCCCCGGCGAACCAGCGGTAGAAGGGCGGGTTGCTGCTGTCGAGCACCCTGTCCCACGGCTTGTGCCAGTGCAGGCCGGCGGCGGCCTCGCCCCAGTATCCTTCGGGGTCCTCCAGAGAGCGCTTGTAAATTTCGGCGTAGGACTGGGTCATGTCGGTCTCGCACGATGTCCCGGAGCGGTTTTATGCTGCCGAGCCTATCTTCCTCGCCCGTCGGCGCAATCGCGCCCGATGCCGCGCGGCTGAATTTACCGCGCGTTTGAAATTGCCGCACCGGGCGCTAAAACAGTTACCGATTTCTGGCCAGCGGACCTCGAACCATGCCGAATATCTACGAACAGCATCTGGACCGTAACCCGGCCAATTTCGCCCCGCTCTCGCCGATCCCGTTGATCGAAAGGGCGGCGTCGGTCTTTCCCGACCATCCCTCGGCGGTGCACGGCGCGCGGCGCTACACCTGGTCGGAGACCTGGGCCCGGGTGCGCCGGCTCGGCTCGGCGCTCGCGCAGCGCGGCATCGGCAGGGGCGATACCGTGGCGGTCATGCTGCCCAACGTCCCGGAGATGTTCGAATGCCATTTCGGCATTCCCATGACCGGCGGCGTTATCAATGCGCTGAACACCAGGCTGGACGCCGCGACCATCGCCTTCATCCTGAACCACGGCGAAGCGAAGATCCTGATAACCGACCGCGAATACGCCCCGACCGTCCAAGCGGCCCTGAAGGAGATCGGGCGCGATATTACGGTGATCGACGTCGACGATCCCGAATATGACGGCGATGGCGACCTGCTGGGCGAGACGACCTACGAGGATTTCATCGCCGGCGGTGATCCCGCCTACGAAGGCCGGGAGCCGGACGACGAGTGGGACGCCATCGCGCTCAACTACACCAGCGGCACGACCGGCAATCCCAAGGGCGTCGTCTATTCCCATCGCGGCGCCTATATCGGCGCGATCGGCAACCCGATGACCTGGTCGATGCCGCAGCACCCGGTCTATCTGTGGACCCTGCCGATGTTCCACTGCAACGGCTGGACCTTCCCCTGGGCCCTGGCGGCAGTGGCGGGCACCAGCGTCTGCCTGCGCAACTTCAATGCCGCCGGCATCTTCGCTGCCATCGCCGACAAGGGGGTCACGCATTTCTGCGGCGCGCCGGTGGTGCTCAACATGGTCGTCAACGCGCCGGAGGCAGAGCGCCGGCCGCTCGGACGCACGGTCGAGATCATGACGGCTGCGGCCCCGCCGCCGCCGGCCGTGCTGGAGCGGATCGAGGCGATGGGTTTCCGCGTCACCCACGTCTACGGGCTGACCGAGGTCTACGGACCGGCCACGATCTGCGCCTGGCATCCGGAATGGGATGCGCTGGAGCCGGTCGAGCGCGCCCGGATCAAGTCGCGCCAGGGCGTGCGCTATCCGGTCGAGGAGGGGCTGATGGTCGCCGACCCGGAGACCCTGGAGCCGGTGCCGATGGACGGCGCGACCATGGGCGAGGTGTTCTTCCGCGGCAACCTGGTGATGAAGGGCTATCTGAAGAACGCTGCCGCCACCGACGAGGCCTTCCGCGGCGGCTGGTTCCATTCCGGCGACCTCGGCGTCTGGCATCCCGGCGGTTATGTCGAGCTGCGCGACCGGTCGAAGGACATCATCATCTCCGGCGGCGAGAATATCTCGACCATCGAGGTCGAAGGCGCGATCTTCGGCCATCCCAAGGTGCTGGAAGCCGCCGTGGTCGCCCGGCCGGACGAGAAATGGGGCGAGACGCCCTGCGCCTTCGTCACGCTGAAACCGGGCGAAACGGCGACGGAGGCCGAGATCATCGCGTATTGCCGGGACCATCTCGCCCGTTTCAAGGCCCCGAAAACCGTCATCTTCACCGACCTGCCCAAGACCTCGACCGGCAAGGTGCAGAAGTTCAAGCTGCGCGACCGGGCGGCGGATCTGTAAGCGGGGCCGGCCGGGAAGGCGGCGCGCCTGCCGATGACTGCGCCCGGCCCGTCGATCCCCGATTTCTGCGCCGCGTCGGCGACGCAGGTTACGTTCCGCGGCCGGCCGGTCGCCATCGCCGAACTGGCCCGGCAGGCCGATGACGCCGCCCGCGCCCTGATCCGGCTCGGCGTCGGTCCGGGCGACCGGATCGCGCTCTGGCTGCCGAACTGCCCGGAATGGTTCGTCCTGTTTATCGCCGCGGCCCGGATCGGCGCCATCGCCGTCATGGTCAACACGCGCTACCGCAGCGCCGAGGTCGCCGACATCGTCGGCCGGTCCGGGGCGAAGGCGCTGTTCGTGTCGCCGGACTTCCGCGGCATCGACTTCCCGGCGATCCTCGCCGATGTCGATCCCGCCGATATGGCGTCGCTCGCTGCTACGGTGTCGGTGTTTCCGGCGGGGGAGGAAGGCGCCGCCGCGCGGCTCGGCGACATTCCGGCGCTGGGATTCGGCGAGTTCCTGGCGGCCGGCGCCGGGGCGGACACCTGCTTGCCGGACGGGGCGGACCTGCCGGAGGCCGGCGTCGCCATCTTCACGACGTCCGGCACGACCGACAAACCGAAATTCGTGCTGCACAGCCAGCAGAACGCCACCCGCCACGCGCAGGACGTCATTCGCGCGTTCGGCATGGCTGACGATGCGTCGCCGCTGGTCCAGACGCTGCCGCTGTGCGGGGTCTTCGGGTTCTGCTGGGCGATGGCGGCGATCGCCGCCGGCCGGCCGATCCTGCTGGAAGAGCGGTTTTCGGCCGAGCGTTGCGTCGCAGCGGTGCGGGAGCACCGGATTCCGCACCTGGTCGCGACCGACGACATGCTCCACGCCGTGCTCGACCTCGACGCGGACCGGACGGCGCTGCGCAGCCTCCGGATGGCCGGTTTCGCCGCCTTCACCGGCGATCCCGGCGTGCTGATGGACCGCTGCGAGGCCCACGGCGTGCCCCTGGTCGGGCTGTACGGCATGAGCGAGGTGATGGCCCTGTTCGCCGCCCAGCCGCCCGACGCGCCGCGCGAGCAGCGGATCAAGGCGGCGGGACGGCCGGTCTGCCCGGAAACCGTCGTCCGGGTGCGCGATCCCGAATCCGGCGCGCTTCTGGGCAAGGGCCGGACCGGCGCGCTGGAAATCCGGACGCCGAACCGGATGCTCGGCTATTTCGGCAACCCGGAGGCGACAGCCGAAGCGATCGACGGCGACGGCTTCCTGCGCACCGGCGACGCCGGTTATCTGGACGGCACCGGCTTCGTATACCTGGCGCGAATGGGCGATGCGCTGCGGCTGGGCGGGTTCCTGGTCGCGCCGGAGGAGATCATGGCCCGGATCGAGGAAGTGCCGGGCATTGCCGCGTCGCAGGTCGTCGGCGTGATGGCCGGCGGCAGGCCCCGCTGCGCCGCCTTCGTCATTCCGGCGGCCGGTTCGACGATTTCCGGGGCTGCGGTGATCGATCATTGCCGGGCCGGGCTCGCGCCTTACAAGACGCCGGTCGCGGTGTGGCAGATCGCGGAATTTCCGACGACGCCGAGCGCGAACGGCACCAAGGTACAGCGCCGTAAGCTGCAGGCCCTGGCCCAGCGGCGCCTGAATTAGCGGCGCTTGGCCGAGCGCCTGGCCTGAGCGCCCGGCACCGCACGGCCGGGCGGCAAAACAGCGCCGTCAGGCGCTGCTCAATTTTGCGATTTCGTCCTTGATCCGGAGCTTCTGCTTCTTCAGGTCCGCGAGATGCAGATCGTCCGGCAGGGGACGGGATTCTTCGTCCGCTATGGATTGCTCAAGGGAATGATGACGGGCTTTCAATTCTTCGATCCGCGGATCGACGGTCATGGGCGCCTCCATGCGATGGCCGTGCAACACCGGTAACCGATTCCTACCAGACGCCGCCGGCATAATCCAGCGGTTCGGGCGGTCGCGCCGTTATCCGGCGGCCCGGAAGCGGCGCGCGGCGGCCGCGATCGTGTCCAGTGCGGTATCGGCTTCCGCACCGCCTCCCGATCCGAGGACCGAGAGGTAGTTTTGCATATTGCTGCGCACCGCCGCATCGTCCGGCGGCGCCGTGCCGGGTTCGCCCAGATCGAAGGTTTCGGCGAGGGCGGCGAGGCGCAACTGTTCGATATGCTCGGCATCGATCTCGATCTTCTGGATCCGGGCGCGCAGGGCGGATTGCAGATCGTCCGGCGGGTCCTCGTCGACGGCCGTCTTGAGGCGCCGGCGCACCGATCGCAGCGGCCGGACGATCTCCTCGTGCCAGGCCTCGACTGCCGCGCACGCCGCCTCGATCTGCGGCCGGTCGAGGCGCACGCCGTTGCAGCCGGCCCAGGCGCAGAACAGCAGGATATTCACGTCCGCGCCGTGCGCTTCCTGAAGCGCGATGCAGGCGTCGGCAACCCCGTCCCGGCCATAGGTGGCGAGGGAAAAATCCCAGAACGGATGATCGGGAAACTCCATGCGTCCGTCTTGCTCCTGCAACCGTTGCGGCCCGGCCGCACCGCCGCCCTTCGCTTCACAATCGGAGCGTAAAAGAGTAGTCTGTCGGCCGGAGACAAGCCATGGCCGATGACACGAACGCCGATGACGCGAAGGCGGAGGCCCAGGCGGCGATCCGGCGCAAGCTGGAGGAATTGCGCGTCGAGCACCGCGATCTGGATGACCTGATCGCCAGGGTGAATGAGGAAGCGCCGTTCGACCAGCTCCGCATGCAGCGCCTCAAGAAGCGGAAACTGGCCCTGCGCGACCAGATCAACCGGCTGGAAAGCGAACTGCTGCCCGATATTATCGCCTGAGGGCGGGTCGCCCGTATCGCCCCGGCCGGCGCAGTCAGGAGTCCGCGCCGGGGCGCGACCAGTCCTCGCATTCGAGGCCGTCCACTCGTTCGAACTCCCGGCTGTTTGCAGTCACCAGCACCAGCGCGCGGGCTCGGGCCTGTCCGGCGATCATCAGGTCGTACGGCCCGATCGGCTGTCCGGCCGCTTCGAGTTCGGCGCGGATCGCGCCCGCCACCCGCGCGTCGCCGGCGTCGAACGGCACGATCTCGAACGCCATCCGGTCGAGCAGTTCGAGATTGCGTTGCAAGTGGCGACTCTTGCAGGCGCCGTAGTAGAGCTCGTAAGCCACCTGCGCCGGCAGGCCGATATCCGCCGGGGCGTGCCGGCGCAGGCGGGTGGCGAGCGGTGGCGAGGTGTCGTTGAGCAGCGCAATGCAGGCGTTGGTATCCAGGAGGTAGCGCATCACTCGAACGCGCCGTCGAGGTCGGGACGGTGCGGAAGTTCGGGCTGGCCGCGTCCGTCGGCGAAGAAGTCGGAGGAGAATTCGCCGGCAATGGCGTCCAGCCAGGCCCAGTCCGATTCGACGGGCTCCAGGATAACCGCAGCGCCCTGCCTGCGGATGCGCACTTCCGCGCCCGGCATCCGGAACCGTTTCGGCAGCCGCACCGCCTGCGACCGGCCCGACCAGAAGAGTTTCGCGGTTTCGGACACCGGAATATCTCCCAATAGAATATACCAATGATATATAGCATTGCTGCCCGGGGCAGTCCAGCACGGAGCCGGACGGTAGCTTGGCCCACGGCCCTCTTTTTTGATCGTTCGCTCCAGTATTTTTCTCCGTTGTAGCGTCGTTTTTCGCAGTTTTCCGCCGTTTCCTGCGCTCGGTATCGAATTAGACAGACCGGTCTGTCTTTGATATTTTTTTGCACTTTGCAGGCCCTCGAATCGCCCGAACCCCGCGGAAACGCTGGAAAATCGCGATTCGGGCATGGCGCAAAAACAATTCACCAAGGAAATGTTTCAGCATCCTGCCCGAGCGGAAACGCCGGACAGGATGGCGGGCAACTGCACGCCTTTCTCAACCTCCCCGTCCGGTCGTCATTCCGGCTGGGTGCACTCCCTCTCCGTCATTTCGACCGGAGCGGCGTCAGCCGCGTAGTGGAGAAATCCGGCTGGCGACGGAGACCGGCCGAATGTCGGAGCCTGCGGTGTCGATGGAGCGCCCGCCAGATTTCTCCACTACGCCCCGGCCGGGGGCCGGGGCTCCGGTCGAAATGACGGAATGGGCGGGGCGAAGAGGTGTGCGAAATGGGGCGTCGGCCGGCCGCGGCGGGCGCATTTCGGGCGTTGACAGGGCCGATATAGGGCACGGGATCTGCCGTGTCAAGGAAAAATATCGAAAAAGAGGAAATATTTTTGAAGGCCGTCCCGGCGGCCCCCGACGGACCCCGCCGCATGGACGCTGTGGGGCGGCGGCCGGTTGCGCGAGGCCCCGGCCGGCCTATAATCCGCCGCTTCCTGCAAGACGGATCGCGACAGGATCATGGAAAGCACGTCGCCGCCGGTGGCCATCGTCATGGGCAGCCAGTCCGACTGGGAGACCATGAAGGAAGCGCGGGACGTTCTGACCGAACTCGGCGTCGATACCGAAGTCCGCATCGTCTCCGCCCACCGGACGCCCGACCGCCTCTACGCCTTCGCGAAAGGCGCCAAAGCAGCCGGCCTGAAGGTGATTATCGCCGGCGCCGGCGGGGCGGCGCATCTGCCGGGCATGATCGCGTCGCTGACCGCGCTGCCCGTCCTCGGCGTGCCCGTTTCCTCGGCGGCCCTGTCCGGCGTCGATTCGCTCCATTCGATCGTGCAGATGCCCGGCGGCGTGCCGGTCGGAACGCTGGCCATCGGCAAGGCCGGGGCGAAGAATGCCGGCCTGCTGGCGGCGGCCATCCTCGCGCTCGGCGACGCGCGGATCGATGCGGCGCTCGCGGCGTGGCGGCAGGCCCAGACCGACGCCGTTGCCGAAACACCGGTTTGACGGACGCGATCCAGCCCGGAAAGCCCGTGCCGCCGGGCAGCGTTATCGGCATCCTCGGCGGCGGCCAGCTCGGCCGGATGATCGCGCTGGCGGCGGCGCCAATGGGCTACCGCTGCGCCGTCCTGACGCCGGAAGAAGGCAGCCCGGCGTCGCAGGTGGCCTGGCGGACCGTCGTCGCCCCCTACGACGATACGGCGGCCCTCTCCCGCCTTGCCGATCTGTCCGATGTCGTCACGCTCGAGTTCGAGAACGTGCCCGCGGCGGCCGTGTCGGCCCTGGCCGAAAAGGTGCCGACCGCACCGGGAGCCGATGTTCTCGCCGTGACCCAGGACCGGCTGAAGGAAAAGACGCTGGCGCGCGAGGCGGGGCTTGCGACCGTCGCCTTCGCCGCCGTCGAGCGCGGCGACCTTTCCCCCATGATCGATACCGTCGGCTTTCCGGCCATCCTGAAGACCCGGCGCATGGGATACGACGGCAAGGGCCAGCGCCGGGTGGCGAACCTCGATGAGGCCGAACGGGCGTGCCGGGACCTCGGCGACGCGCTGATCGCCGAAGCCGTGTGTCCTTTCGACAAGGAGCTGTCCGTAATCGTTGCACGGTCCGCGGACGGCGAATTCCGGCCGTTCGACGCCGTTGAGAACGAGCATGAGAACCACATTCTGCGCACGACCCGGGCGCCGGCAAGGGTCGCTGAGGCTGTCCGCGCGGAGGCGCAGGCCGCGGCCTGCCGGCTTGCCGAGCGCCTGTCGCTCGTCGGCCTGCTGGCCGTCGAATTCTTCCGGTCGCCGGAAGGCGACCTGCTCGTCAACGAAATGGCGCCGCGGCCGCACAATTCCGGCCACTGGACGATCGATGCCTGCCGGACGAGCCAGTTCGAACAGCTGGTCCGGGCGATCTGCGGCCTGCCGCTCGGCGATCCCGGGCGCCGGCACGATGCCGCGATGACGAACCTGCTGGGCGACGATGTCGATCGCTGGGCCGATAGCTGGGCCGGTCCGGTGGCCGACCCGGAAGTGCATCTGCACCTGTACGGCAAGGCCGAGGCCCGGCCGGGGCGCAAGATGGGGCATGTCACCCGGCTGCTGCCGCTCGGCGCGCTCGAGGAAACCGGCAACGGTTAGCGCGCTTGCACCGGTTCGATGCGACCTAAAATCCCTCCGGATCTGCGGGTTTCGCTTGCCGCCGGAAAAGGTCGCGGCTACAGGAAAGCGCTTGCATACGGGGCACCGGAAATGTCCGTCCTGCGTTTCGACGCGGGCGATCCAACGAAAGCCGGGCCCCGTATTTCAGTAAACCGGAGGATTCCATGAAGTTCAAAGCAACTCTGCTCGCTGCGGCCATTCTGGCTGTTGCGGCGCCGGCGAACGCCGAATCGGTCAATATCGGCGTACCGAACTGGGTCGGCGCCAAAGCGATCGCGAACCTGATCAAGGTCGTCGTCGAGACCAAGATGGGCGGCACGACCGACATGGTGCCCGGCACCAACGCCAGCATTTTCGCCGGCATGGACCGCGGCAAGGGCGAAATCGACGTCCATCCCGATGTCTGGCTGCCGAACCAGGAAACGTTCACCAACGAGTATGTCAAGAAGAAGAAGACGGTCGTTCTGAGCAAGAACCCCTATGTCGGCCGCCAGGGCTTCTGCGTTTCCAAGGACTTCTCGAAGAAGCACAAGGTAACCTCGATCTTCGACCTGACCCGTCCGGAAGTCGCCAAGGCGATGGACAGCGACGGTAACGGCAAGGGCGAGATCTGGATCGGCGCGCCGGGCTGGGCCTCGGCCAACGTCAACGAAATCAAGGTCCGGGACTACGGCCTGATGGCGTTCATGGAGCCGGTCCGCGCCGAGCAGAGCGTGATGACGGCGCGCGTCGGCGACAGCATCAAGAAGAAGCAGGGCTACGCCTTCTACTGCTATTCGCCCCACGCCATCTGGAACATGTTCGATATCGTGCGGCTGGAAGAGCCGAAATACGATCCCAAGAAGTACATCATGGTCCAGCCGAAGCAGAGCGCGGACTGGAAGAAAAAGTCCAAGGTAATGACCGAAGACGCGCTGAAGGCGGTCCAGGTCGCCTGGTCGAAGTCGCTCGAAAAGCGCTCTCCGACCATCGCCGCCTTCCTGCGCAACATGAAGCTCGATTCCGATACGGTGAGCAATCTGGTTTTCGAGATCGCCGCCAAGCGGAGGGATCCGGCAGAAGTGGCCAAGGAATGGGTCGCGAAGAACGGCAAGCGGGTCGACGGCTGGCTCGGCCTGTAGACCCGCGGGCAATCTCCGCATAGCAAAGTCAGAACCGCCATCGGGGCTCCGGCCCCGGTGGCGCTCTTCTTTCGTTTGACCGCCAACGCATGAGCGCCGTTGCAACCGAGGTCATGTCCGGAACCGGCCGGGCGGATACCGCCATCGAGATCGAAGGCGTCTGGAAGATTTTCGGCGCCCGGGCCCGGGGGGCGCTGGACGCCGTGCGGGCCGACGACATCTCCAAGGCCGAGGTTCTGGAGCGGTTCGACTGCGTGGTCGGCGTGGCGGATGTAAGCCTTTCGGTCCGGCGCGGCGAAATCTATTGCGTCATGGGCCTGTCGGGCAGCGGCAAGTCCACACTGGTCCGGCATATCAACCGGCTGCTCGAACCGACCGCCGGCCGCGTCCTGGTCAACGGCGAAGATATCCTGTCGTTGCAGGACGACGCCTTGCGGCGCTACCGCAACGAACATATCGGAATGGTGTTCCAGAATTTTGCGCTGATGCCCCACCGGTCGGTGCTGGACAATATCTCCCTGCCGCTGGAAATCCGTGGCGTGAGCAAGAACGAGCGCACCGAAGTGGCCCAGCGCGCGATCCGGATGGTCGAGCTCGGCGGCTGGGGCCACAAATTCGCGCACGAGCTTTCCGGCGGTATGCAGCAGCGGGTCGGCCTCGCACGGGCGCTGGCCGCCGACCCTGAAATCCTGCTGATGGACGAGCCGTTCAGCGCGCTCGACCCGCTGATCCGGCGGCAGCTCCAGGACGAGTTCATCAAGCTTGCCGGCGTCATGAACAAGACGACCGTCTTCATCACCCACGACCTCGACGAGGCCGTCCGCATCGGCGACCGGATCGCGATCATGCGCGACGGCCGGGTCGTCCAGACCGGCCGGCCGGAAGAAATCGTGCTGCATCCGGAAGACGACTATGTCGCCGATTTCGTCGCCGGCATTTCGCGCCTGAAAGTGGTGCGCGCCTACGCCGTGATGAAAGGGCTCGACGAGCACGAAGCCGAACACGGGCCGGTCCCGGCCGATGCGCGGCGCTTCCGGCACGACGAGAATCTGAGCGTCCTGATCGAGGCGGCGATCGAGGACGATGCGCCGGTCGTCGTGGTCGACGGGGACGGGCGGGACATCGGCGCGATCACGCGCGCCGACCTGCTGCGCGCCGTGGTGGAAGGAACGGAAACGTCATGACCGGCGCGGCCGAAACCGCCCCTCCGGCCGGCAGCCAGTCGGACCAGACCGGCCCGCTCGTCGCGGAGTTCACGCAAACCGACGGCGCCTACTACCGCCGGACGTTCGAGCGCATCGGCGGATCGTCCAAATTCGTCTGGATCTTTCATCCCTGGGCTGCGCTGCTCGGCCCGGTCTGGTACGGCGCGCGCGGCCTGTGGAGCGCGGCCCTGCCGTTCCTGCTGGTCGAGACCTTCGCCTTCATCCAGATGGCCCGCGGCCTGTTCGGCAACCTGGCGACCGACGCCTACGCCCGGGTCGCCCAGATCGAGGCCACGCTGGCCTTCCGCAAGAAGCAGCTCGAGGCGGCGCGCGCCGCCAACGCCGACAATGTGGAGGTGTTCGAACGCACGGTGCGATCGCTCGAAGCGGCCATCGACGGCATCCGGCAGGAGGCGCTGGAAATCGAACAGGGCGCGATCTGGGTGGTCCTGTCCGGTATCGCGATGCTGCTGGTCTTCAAGGCGGCCGAAGGCTTCTGGGCGAACCGGGCGCTGGAGAAGCGCTTTTCGGAATGGCTCTCCGACCGGAAGGTCGCCAGCGGCGTCTCGGTGCGGCGTACGATGCTCAGCATCGTCTTCTGCCTCGTCATCGTGGCGGCGTCGATCCTGCACTATGCCTTCCCCGGCGAGTTCGACATCCTCGCCGGCTTTCCGACCGACGACATCTTCCGCAGCGAATCGAGCGAGGCGGTCAAGGCCTTTTTCGAGGCCGTCACGACCGGCGGCAGCGCCTTCTTCGGCTCCATCGCCTACGGCATCCGCGTGATCCTGGATTTCCTCGAGATCGTCTTCGTCGAAACGCCGTGGCTCGTCGTCGCCAGCTTCATCATCCTGCTGACCGGCCTTTCCGCCGGCCCGCGCCCGGCGATCTGGGCCGGCGCCTTCCTCGGCTACATGGGCATCCTGGGCTTCTGGGACAAAGCGATGACGACACTGGCCCTGCTCGGCACCGCGGCGTGCATCTCCATCGCCATCGGCATTCCGCTCGGCGTCTATTGCGCCCGGCGGCCCAGGGTCTACGCCGCAATCCGGCCGATCATGGATTTCATGCAGACCATGCCGGCCTTCGTGTTCATGATCCCGGTGATCGCCTTTTTCGGCACCGGCAAGCCGGCCGCCGTCGTCACGACGATGATCTTCGGCGGCACGCCGGTGGTGCGGTTGACGGTGCTCGGCCTGCGCGGCGTGCCCGAATCCGTGCGCGAGGCCGCGATCGCCTACGGCGCCTCGAAATTCTACCTGCTGACCAAGGTCGATCTGCCGCTCGCCAAGCCGTCCATCATCGCCGGCATCAACCAGACCATCATGCTGAGCCTGGCCATGGTGGTCGTCGCCTCCCTGATCGGCGCCAAGGGCCTCGGCGAGGACGTGCTGGAGGCGCTGCAATACGCCTCCGTGGGGCAGGGCATCCTCGCCGGCTTCGCCATCCTGTTCTGCGCCCTGATCCTCGACCGCATCGTGGCGGGGGCGAAGACCTGAGTTCGCCCCGCGGGCGCGCGCACGGCACTGGAAACCGGACGGCGGCCCGGCGATAATCGGCCCGCTCCGACACCATGACGCGAGGGGAACAGCCATGACTGCGGCCGAAGAGTTCGAAGCCCTCTGGCCCGGCGGCGTCAGCGCGGTGCCGGCCGTGCCCCCGGCGCCGCGGCCGTCGGATCTCAACGGCAAGCGCATCGGGTTCCTGTGGGACTATGTCTTCAGGGGCGATGAAATCTTCCCGGTGCTGGAGAGCGCCCTCGCCGAGACCTACGACGATGTCGAGATCGTTGGCTACGACGCCTTCGGCTCGACCTTCGCCGGCGACGAGCACGAGACGCTGGCCGCGTTGCCGCAGCGGCTGAAGGAACTCGGGATCGACGCGGTGGTGTCCGGCGTCGGCGGTTGAGGCGCCTGCACGCCCGCCGTGATGCGGGCCAGCGCCATCGTCGAGAAAACCGGAATACCCACCGCCTCCCTGGTCTGCGACGGCTTCATCGGGCAAGCCGCCGGCATCGCGCCGGGGCTCGGCATCGCCGGCCTGCCGGTCGCCCGTATCGTCGGCCATGTCGACGGGCAGGACCTCGACGAGCTGCGGCAGAACCTGAAGGCGGTCACGTCGAAGGCCGTGATCGACTGTCTCACCAAACCGGTGGAGGCGGCGACGGCGGCATCCGGACTCACCAGCGATACCGTCGTTGCGCAGGGCTCGTTCGATGACGTGAACCGGGTGTTCTACGAGCGCCGGTGGAGCGACGGCCTGCCGATCGTGCCGCCGACGGCCGACCGCGTGGCCGCATTCCTGTCTTGCACCGACGGCGATCCCGATCGCGTGATCGGCGTGCTCAAGCCCTCCGGCTCGGCGGCGACCGTCCGGAACGTGGCGATCAACGGTGTGATGGCGAATTGCCTGCCGGAACATATGCCGGTGCTGATCGCCATTGCCGAAGCGCTCGCCGATCCCGGCTATGGCGTCGAACACAGCGGCGATACCACCGGCGGGGATGCGCTCATAATCCTGAGCGGCCCGGTCGTCGAGCGGTTGCAGTTCAATTGCGCGGAGGCGGCGCTGCGCGACGGCTACCGGGCGAACACCAGCGTCGGCCGGTTCCTGCGCCTTTACCTGCGCAACGTCGCCCGCTGCCTGCCGGGCGCCACGGACAAGAGCACATTCGGCCATACCTGGCGCGTCGTCCTAGCCGAGAACGGTGCGGCGGCGCAGGAGCTTGGCTGGCCGTCGTTCAGCGCCGATGCCGGCTTCGAGGCGGATGCGAACGTCGTCACCGTCGGCCGCTTTACCGGCAGCAGCGTGATCGGCTCGATCTACGGCAACGACCCGCACACCATCGCCCGCTACCTGGCGGACGGCCTGGTCCGCCAATCGGGCTGGGAGCTCGTCTTCACCCTTGGCTTTTCCCGCGGCCTCTATCGCCCGCTGCTCGTCCTGAGCCCGATGGTGGCGAAGACGCTGGCGCGCAGCGGCACGACGAAAGAGCGGCTGCGCGGCCTGCTGTTCCGGTATGCGCGGCTGCCCGCAAGCAAGCTGGAATCCTATATCGGCGCCTGGTCCAACATGGTGCCCGGGAACCGGAGCCTGAACGAGCTGGTGGAAGCCGGCAAGGCGGCGCCCCACTACGGCGAAAGCGACGATCCCGAACGGTCGGTGCCGATCGTCGAAAAGCCGGAGGATATCCTTCTGGTGCTGAGCGGCGACCCGCTCCGCTCCAATGCCTGCGCGTTCGCCAGCAACGGCATGCACGGCTTTCCGACCGGCAAACGCATCCGAATGCCGGCGGAAAAGTGCAGGGATTCGTAGAGGCCGCTATCGCGGAACGGGCTGAGCGAACCGCGCCCTTCGATACGCTGCTTCGCGGCTACTCAGGGTGAGGGGTGAGGAGTATCCCGAACACTCTTCTCCTCATCCCGAGTAGCCCCGGACTTGTCCGGGGCGTATCGAGGGAGCCTGCCCTGAGCGAAACCGAAGAAGCGCCTCGCTGCCGTGGTTCCATCCAAGGCGGATACGCATTAGTCCCGGAAGCTGCCCGGCTGCGCCTGTTTCAGGAAATTGCGCAGGCCGAGCGGATCGGGCAGGCGCTCGAGCGTTTCCTTGAGGCGCTGCGTGGCCTTCGGAATCTGCATCGTCTCGTCGATGCGCCGTTCCAGGAAGCGCCACGTCCGCTCCGAGCCTTCGGAACCGTCGTTCAGCCAGAAGACGACGGTCGCGCCGTAGACGCCGGCGAGCAGGCCGCGCTTGGTGTAAAAGTTGAAATCCGTCGCCGTATCGCCGGCGGCGCGCCAGATCGCATCGACCGTCCGGTAGAGAATGCGCATGCCGGCCGGTCCGTTGGGCGGGAAGGACAGCACGGTGAGCCCCCGGCGCACGGCGTCGCGATGGCCGGCATTCCGCTCCAGCCGCACCCGGACAGCGCGGGCGATCCGGTCGCGCACCCGCATGGCTTCGAGATCCTCTTCCGCCAGCGCGGCGGCCATCTCCTCGTCGGCGACCCGGTTGAAATATTCGATCGCGTCGATGGCGCCGCGCGGGAAGGCGCGATGCGGGAAGTCGGCGTCGAGCCCGGCCTGTTCCGCCGCCGCGGCCATCGCCGTGCCGGTCCAGCCGTCGAAGGGGACATGGTCGAGCAATGCAACGAGCAGCGCCCGGCGCTCCGCCTCGAACCGCTCCGTTTCCGGTGTCTCGTCGTTCATGCGGCTGCGTTCCCTGTCCCGACAATCTAGGAACCGGCTGCCAAATTGTCACCGTGTTTTGCTTTTCCGGCGGCGTGTGATAGATAGCACCCGATTGCACGGGCGTCCCGGCCGGCAGGCGGGCGCCCTTTTCGCATACGCGAAGGCGAAGACAGGATTGCCGGCAGCCGGATTGCCGGTAACGGGATTGAAGGAGACCCTGACCATCGTTCAGGTCGTAGTCCGAGACAACAATGTCGATCAGGCCCTGAAGGCGCTGAAGAAGAAGATGCAGCGCGAGGGCGTGTTCCGCGAAATGAAGCTGCGCCGCAGCTACGAGAAGCCGTCGGAACGCAAGGCGCGCGAAAAGGCCGAGGCGGTGCGCCGCGCCCGCAAGCTGGCGCGCAAGCGCATGGAGCGCGAAGGCTTCTAGCTTCTCCGGGCTGCAGCGGCCCGGTGCTCCGATCGCAAAGATGAACGGCGCGGCCGTGTAGCGGCGCTATGCGGCGGCCGGAACTCCTGCCGCTTTCAAGGCCTCTGTCTGCCGCGCCGCCAGCGCATCGACGTCGAAATCGTCGATCATGCCGTGGAACAGGCGGTGCCAGTTCACCTCGGCGCGCAGCCGCATGAAGACCGAGCCGAGGCCGATGGCGGCCCGGTCCATCAGCACGAATTCCCGCGGCGGTTTCACGCCGCCGACCCGTTTCAGCTCCTCGTGCACCTTGCCGACGGTCCGCGCGCCGTATTGCACGCTGTTGTCCTCCTGGATCGACTGGACCCGGTCCTCCATCAGCGGCTCGTAGAGGAAGCGCGCCCAGATATTCAGGATGTCGATGATTTCCCGGTCCAGCCCAATGAAGCCCCAGGTCTCGTACGCGTGGACCGCCAGGTCCTCGTCGTCGTCCTTCAGCGCGTTGTAGAGGTCGATCACACCTTTCACAAAGGGCGGCGAGAAGACCCGGATACAGCCGAAATCCAGCAGGTTGACCGAGTTGTCCTCCCGCGCCGCATAGTTGCCGAGATGCGGGTCGCCGTGGATGACGCCGAAATCGTAGAACGGCACATACCAGGCGCGGAACATGGTGCGGGCGAGCGCGTTGCGGGTCTCGACCGGCGCGTCCTCGAACGCCGTCAGCTTGCGCCCGTCGAGCCAGCCCATGGTCAGCAGGCGGCGGGTCGACAGCTCCGGGACGACCGGCGGGACGTGGATATCCGCCTCGTCCCGCAGCATGTGCCGGTAGAGCGCCATGTGCGCCGCCTCGCGCTCGTAATCGAGTTCCTCGAGCAGGCGGGCGGAGAGTTCCTTGTGGATGTTGGCGGTGTCGATCGCGCTGTCGTAGCGGGCATACAGGCCGAAGATCACCCGCAGCTGCCGCAGGTCCGCGGCGACGACGGAGGCCATGTCCGGATATTGCAGCTTGCAGGCGACCGCCGTGCCGTCGTCCAGCGTCGCCCGGTGGACCTGGCCGAGGGACGCGGCGGCCGCGGCCTTGCGCTCGAAACTGCCGAAGCGGCTCTTCCAGTCCGGGCCCAGCTCGGTCGCCATGCGGCGGCGCACGAAGGGCCAGCCCATCGCCGGCGCGTCGCTCTGCAGCTGGGCCAGTTCGCGCGCGTATTCGCGCGGCAGCGCGTCCGGCACCGTCGACAGGAGCTGCGCCACTTTCATCAGCGGCCCCTTGAGGCCGCCCAGCGCAGCGCGCAGTTCGGCGGCGTGCCGCTCCCGGTCCACCGTGACGCCGAGATAGCGCTCGCCGGCGACCCGCGCGGCCAGCCCGCCGACGGCGCGGCCCGCCTTGACATAGCGGCGGACCCGCCCGCCCAGATTGCCGGTTTCGCTCATGGCGGAAAAATGGGGGATGGCGCCGATGCGGCAACCCCCGGCCGTTATCCGGGCCGGTTCACCTGTCCACCGGCGCCAGGCCAACCGTCAGCCGCGTGCCGGTCGCTTCGGCATAGCGGCGCAGGGTGGCGAAGGACGGCGACACCCGGCCGCCCTCCAGCCGCGCGATGGCGGACTGGGTCGTGCCGAGACGCCGGGCGAGCTCCGCCTGTGTCAGCTTTGCCGCTGCGCGGGCGCGAACCAGCGCCTCGATCAGCGCGAATTCGTCATCGGCCCGTGCATATTCTTCCCGGAACTCGGGGTCCTCCATGAGGCGTTTCTTCAGGTCTCTCAGTTTCGTCATGGCGTCATCCGCTTCATCCGTTCTCTGGCGGTCGCGAGCGCGCGCCGCGGGGTTTTGCGCGATTTCTTGACGAATACATGCAGGACCACCACCCGCCGTCCCGCCGCCGTCACATATATCCCCCTGGCGATCCCTCCTTCGGCCCTGACCCGCAGTTCCCAGAGCTTGCCGTCGAGATGTTTGACATGCGGCTCGCGAAGCGCCTCCAGACCGACATTCTCCACCGTCTCCAGAAGCCGGATCAGCCGGGCGCGCAACTTCGCCGGCAGGGCCTCGATTTCGGCATCGACAGCCGAAACGGTTTCGACCGTCCATCCCATGCCGGCTATATAGCGTATTCGCTATATTCGTTCAAGCGATCGGGGACGAACTCTCCGGCCCGCCATCTCTTGCGCGAAGCGGCTGCCCGCGCTGGCACTCAGAGGCCGTGATAATCCCGGAACCAGGCGACGAAGCGGGGCACGCCCTCGGCGATGGTCGTCTTCGGGCCGAACCCGAGGTCGCGCGCGCTGGCTTCGATGTCCGCGCAGGTTTCCCTCACGTCGCCGGGCTGCATCGGTTGCATGTCCAGCACGGCCTTGCGCCCGCACGCCTTCTCGATCTCGCCGATGAAATCCATCAACCGTTCCGGCCGGTTGTTGCCGAGATTGTAAAGCCGGTGCGGCGGCTCGCCATTGTCCGCCGAACCGGCTTCCGTTCCCCCATCCGATCCGGGGGTGCGGTCGAGCGCGGCCAGCGTGCCGGCGACGATATCGTCGATGAAGGTGAAGTCCCGCCGCATGTCGCCATGGTTGAACACCGGGATGGGCGCGCCGCTCAGGATCGCCCGGGTGAAGATGTAGGCCGACATGTCCGGCCGGCCCCAGGGCCCGTAGACGGTGAAATAGCGCAGGCCGGTCTGGGGCAGGCCGTAGAGATGGGCGTAGCACCAGCTCATCGCCTCGGCCGACCGCTTGGTCGCGGCGTAGAGCGAGATCGGCCGGTCGACCCGGTCCTCGACCGCAAAGGGCATCTTCGTATTGCCCCCGTAGATCGACGACGAACTGGCATAAGCCAGGTGCCGGATGCCGCCGTGGTGGCGGACCGCCTCAAGGACCGCGAGCTGGCCGCGGACGTTGGTTTCGACATAGGCGCCGGGATTCTCCAGCGAATAACGCACCCCGGCCTGCGCCGCGAGATGAAGCACGGCGGCGCCGTCCGGCAGGCCGCCGACGATCCGCGCCACGGCCTCTGCGTCCGCGACGTCGATTTTCTCGAACCGGAACCGCTCGTTTGCCGCCAGCCGGTCCAGCCGGGCCTTCTTCAGCGCGGGATCGTAGTAGGCGTTCAGATTGTCGATGCCGACGACGTCGTCCCCGCGCGCCAGCAGGGCGGCGGCGCAACTCATGCCGATAAAGCCGGCGACGCCGGTGATCAGGACGGTCATGGCGGGATGGAGGCTGGAAACCGGATGAAGGCAGAATAGTCCGCCGCCCTATGCCCGCCAGCGCCAAATGCGCCGCACGGCACGTCCGCGATCTCGATACGCAGCTTTCAGCCGTTACTCGGAATAAGAGGCAAGGGATGGTGATGCCATGCCCGGATCGGACCCGCACCGAAATCCTCATCCCGGGTAGCCCCCGCAGGGGGCGTATCGAGTTGCGGTCCGGGACAGGGCTATTCGGCCGGCTTTCGGTGTATGCCGTCCGACAAGCCAGCGCACAGGGTCTCAACCGTCCCTTCAAGCCGGGCCAATCTCTCACGCACAGCGGCCATGTCGCGATGCAAATTCCGCAGGAACAGCAGAATTCCGGCAATCCCCGCGACGGTCACATAATCGAGAATCTGCCCGGTCATCCTCTGGTCTTCAGCAAATGTTCCGTGAATATTCAGTGTTACATGTCACCGGCGGTTTATCGATTGTCAAGGCTGTCGCCAAAGGCAGTTTCCATGCCCCGACCTGCCCCGATTCGAGTCGTTTTGCCGGTCCGGCCGATCCGCTCCTGCACCGCGCTCCCCATCGCCGGGACCGGATTTCCGCCCGGTTACTGCCCCTCGCGCCGCCAGCCGATCAGCATGGGCAGCAGGGCGAGCAGGAGCGCCACGAAGCCGGCCATCAGGGGGATGTCGCGGATGCCGGTAACGATGTAGTCGCCGTTCCGCCGCAGGCCGATCCAGTGCCCGGAAACGCCGCCTGCGCCGGCGACGCGCCGGTCCGGGTCGACGCGGCGGATCTCCGGCACACCGGTCTCGCCCAGCCACACGACGCTGCCGCCCCATGCCCGGACGGCGGGCTGCGCATGGCGGTCGGTCGTGCGCACGTCGGCCATCTCGCGCGGGTTCAGCGAGCCGATCGCCGCCATCGCGTTCAGCGGGCCGTCGGTCACCCGGTACAGGCCGGGCCGTTGGACCGGGCGGGAGCCGGCCGCCGTGCCGTCGCCCCGGTCCTTCAGCGGCACCTCGATCGCCCCGCCGCCGGGAGTCTCGATGCGCACCGGCCGGTTGACGGGCTTCAGGCTGCGGCGCAGCACTTCGAGCCGGCGGTTGCGGATCCGGGCGACGAGATATTCCTCCTCCAGCTCCGGTTCCTTCATCAGCCAGTGGGAGACCCGGCGTAGCATCTCGGCCTGCGGCCCGCCGCCTTCGAAGCCGCGGTCCCACAGCCAGGCCTGGTCCGACAGCAGCTGGGCCACGCGCCCCTTGCCGACCCGGTCGAGGATCAGCAGCGGCCGTCCGTCCAGGCCGCCCAGCAGGGTATTGCCCCGCTCCGCCGCGGCGTCGATCTGGCGGAACCAGCGGCCCCAGGGCCGGGGCCCGGCGCCGGCGCCGGACAGGCGGGCGGTTACGGGATGGCGTTTGCCGTCGTCCGTCCGCTTGGCGCGGAAGCCGCGCCGGTAGACCTCCCCGGTCGGCCGGCCCGGCAGCAGCGGCCCGATCGCGGTGTGCGCCAGGCTGAGCGGCCCGGCATAGGCCGGCCCGGCAGCCACCATCAGCGCGCCCCCGCGCCGCACGAAACCGGCGATATTCTGCAGATACTGCGAGCGGATGACGCCGCGCCGGCGGTAGCGGTCGAAGATAATCAGGTGAAACTGGTCGAGCTTTTCCTGGAACAGTTCGCGCACCGGAAAGGAAATCAGCGCGAGTTCGTTCACCGGCGTCATGTCCCGCTTCTCCGGTGGGCGCAGGATCGTGAAATGGACCAGGTCGACGCCCGGATCGGATTTCAGGATGTTGCGCCAGGAGCGCTGGCCCGGATGCGGTTCGCCCGATACCAGCAGGACGCGCAGCCGGTCGCGGATGGCGTTGATGGTGACGACCCTCCGGTTGTTTTCCAGCGTCAGTTCGTTGCGTCCGGGGCCGACTTCCAGCTCGAAAAAAGTCTGGCCGCGGCGGTCGAGTACGATTTCGACCGGCACGCTCGCATTCGGCCGGACGCTGAACCGGCGCCAGGGTTTGCCGTCGCGCGCCATCTCCACGACGGCGCTGTCGCCGGGCCGGGCCGCGCCGTCGTCCAGCCGGATCGTCACGGTCAGTGGTTTGCCGAGCAGGCCGTAGGCCGGCGCCGATTCGACGACCAGCCGCCGGTCGCTCTCCGACTTGCCTCCGGTCAGCAGGACGTGGAGCGGACCGCCGGCGGCCGTGCCGGCTGCCCCGGATGTATCGTGCAACTGGCCGTCGGTGATCGCGATAATTCCAGCGAGGCGCTTGCGCGGCACTTCGGCCAGGGCGCGCTCGAGCGGCCCGAACAGGAGGGTGCCGTCTTCCGCGCGGTCGAGGCCGATCCGGACGGTCCTGACCTCCAGGTCGGTCATCCGGCGCAGTTTCTCCCGCACCGCGGCCAGGGCTTCGGCGTTCAACTGCCGGCGCCCGTCGAGCTGCTGGCTGGGCGATTCGTCGATAACCAGCACCGCGATGTCGCGCAGGGGCTCGCGCAATTCGTCGACCAGCGAAGGATTCGCCAGAATCCCCCACATAAGGGCTGCCGCCAGCGCCCGGAACACGATGCCGCGCGCGCGTAGGTAAAGCCCGGCCAGAACCAGGGCGCCGGCGACGCCGGCAAGCGCGAACAGCACCCACCAGGGCACGAGAGGCGCAAGGGCGATGCTCGTCCCGCCGCCGATCATCGCCGCGTTCCGGTCATTGGCCGAGCCTGCGGATGATGGTCGGGATGTGCACCTGGTCGGCCTTGTAATTGCCGGTCAGGGCATGCATCACGATGTTGACGCCGACCCGGTAGGCCAGTTCGCGCTGGTATTCGCCGCCGGGCTGCACCGGAAACATCGGCCGGCCGGCGCTGTCGGTCGCCCAGGCGGCGGCCCAGTCGTTGGCGCCGATAATGACCGGCGAAACGCCGTCCTTGGCCGTCTGGTCCCGCTGCGCCACCCAGACGGGCGCGCCCGTCCGGCGTCCCGGAAAGCGCTGCAGCAGATAGTAGGACCGGGTCAGAACGTGGTCGTCCGGAGCGCGCTGCAGCGTCGGCATCTTCAGGCCGGCGACGAGGTTTGCCAGCGCGTCGCTCTCGAACCCCTGCCGCAGGCGGACATCGAAAACGATCATCCCGCCGTTGCGAAGAAAGGTGTGGACGCGGGCGTTACCCTCCTTGCGCGGCGGCGCCTGCCCCGCGGTCACCGGCCAGTAGAGCATCGGATAGAAGGCGAGGGTGTCGACATTGACATCGACGCCGTGCGGCGGTCCGGGCTCCACGGACGTGCGGGACGCCAGAATGTTGCCCAATCCGATCAGGCCGTGGCGGCTGATGCGGTCGGCCTGCGGATCGCCGGTCCTGACATAGGCGAAGACGATTTCCCGGGTCGCGCGGACGGCCTCTTCCTCCCCGACCGCAGTGCCGTCCGCCGTCTGGGCCAGCGCCGGCGACGGCGCCAGCGCCCCGCCCGGTATTGGGCCGCCCGGCAGGGCGAGCAGGAGGAGCGCGGTCGCCGTTGCCGCGGCGCGGCCGGGTACGAGCCCGCGCATCAGGAAGCCGATCGCCAGATCGAGCAGAAACAGGGCGAAGGCCGCCGCCAGGAGCCAGGGACGGAGATCGATTTCCCGCGCCTTTTCGTAGGCCAGGCGTGCGATGCCGGCCGGCAGGGCGGTCAGGGGCTCCAGCGAGCGCACCGTGGCCGAAAGGTTCAGGCTCCTCCGGTTGGCCGGAGCGCCGTAAAGGCCCGGCGGGTTGGCCGGCCCCACGACCGTCCGGTCGAGCTGCGTCGTCTCGATCGGCCGGGTCCACTCCGGCGCTTCGGCAAGGCGGCCGAAGCCGTCCAGAACCCGGAAGGGCGCCAGGGTCGCCCGGCGTGCGCCGGCATCGGCGACGCCGCGGCTCAGGGCCACCGTCCGCGCCAGCATTTCGACGAACAGGCCGGAAAGCGGCAGGCTCGACCAGCCGGGATTGGCCATGGTGTGGAACAGGACCAGCAGCCCCTTGCCGCGCGGGTCCGCGGTGACCAGGGGCGTGCCGTCCCGGAGCCGCGCCCAGGTCTTGCGCTCGAGCTCGAGTTCCGGTTCGACCAGCACCTGCCGTTTGACGGTGGCGTCGGCGGGGATCGCCAAGCCCGCATACGGGCTCCCGGACCCGAACGGTGCGAGGCCGAGCGGCTGCGCCCAGGTCATGGCGCCGCCGAACGACCGGTTGCCGCTGCGCAGGCGCACCGGAACCAGCGAGTCGGGATTGAGCGCCAGGGCCGGCCCAGCGAAGCGGATCAACAGGCCGCCGGCCTCGACCCACCCGGCGAGCCGGCTGCGTTCCTGCGCGCTCAGCGTCGCCCGGTCGTTCAGGACGATCGTCGACAGCGGACGCTGGAGCAGCTGGGCGACCGGCCCCTTGCGGATCTCGCTGAACGGCGTCAGCGCCCGTTCGATGTAGTACAGGTCCGACATCAGGGGCTGGCTGTCGTTCAGCCGGGCCGGCGAGACCAGGCCGACCGGGCGCCGGCGCAGGCGCTCGTCCAGCAACAGGGTTGCACCCGCGCTGCGGTGCCGCTCGACCGACACCCGCGCCAGCCGGTTGCGCAGTTCGGACGGCAGCGACAGCGCGACATCGACCTTCTTCTCGTGCGCCTCGAACGTCACCGTCCGCCGGCCGATGCCGCGCCCCTTTTCGTCGGTCAGCGTCAGGTCGTAGCCGGCCGGCCGGCCGGCGGCGGCGCGCTCCATGGCGAAGACGATCCGGGCGCCCGCGAGGCGCGCCGGATGCAGCAGGACCGGCAGGTCGCCGGCGTCGTCGCTCAACGCCTCGACGCGGCCGACCTTCTTCAGCGCGGCGGCGAATGCGTCCGTATCCGGCTGCATCAATCCGTCGGTCAGCCAGACCACGTTGCCGTTGCGCACCCGCCGGGAAAGTTCTTCCAGCGCCTGCGCCGCGCCGCCGCGGTCCGCCGGCCAGGGCTGCGGGTTCATGGCCTGGAACACCGTCCGGGCATCGTCCGGCCGCATCAGCCCGGAGGCGCTCATTTTCTCGCCGGGCGTCCGCCTGGCTGTTGCCACGAGAATGACCTTCCGGTCTTCGCGCGCCGCGGTATCGAGCAGTTCGGCAACCCGGTTCCGGCGCGTCTGCCAGTTCGGCGCCGCGCTCCAGCCATTGTCGACCGCGATGACCAGCGGGCCGTCCCGTTCGAACCCCTTTTCCGGGTTCATCAGCGGATGGGCGAGGCCGACGATGAGCAGCAGCACGATGAGAAGGCGCAACAGCAGGAGCCACCAGGGCGTCCGCGCCGGCGTATCTTCCTTCTCCTGCAGGCGCAGCAGCAGGCGGATCGCCGGGAAGCGCACCAGTTTCGGCGCCGGCGGCGTCACGCGCAGCAGCCACCACAGGATCGGCAGTCCGGCCGCCGCCGCCAGCACCCAGGGCGCCGCGAAGGCGAAGGCGCCCAGCGTCAGCATGCCCGGGTCTCCGGCCCGGTCATTCCGCGGCCGCCATGCGGACGTAGAGCGCGAGGAGCGCGCTCTCCGGGGCCTGGTCGGTCATGTGGACGATATAGGACCAGCCGATGCTGCGGGCGATGTCGCGCAGGCCGGCCTGGTGTTCGGCCATGCGGTCGATATATTCGCTGCGGACATTCTCGACCCGCTTGATCAGGATGCGGCCCTCGTCTTCCAGCCCCTCGAAGCGCGTCCGGCCGCCGAAGGGCAGATCGGCTTCCGCCGGGTCCAGCACCTGCACGATATGCCCGCCGATCCGGTTGCCGGCGAACTGGCGCAGCCGCCGGTCGATCTCTTCCAGCGGACTCAGGAAATCGCCGAACAGCGCGATCCGGCTGTAGCGCGGCAAATTCTCGAATCGCGGCAGTTCCAGCGATTGCCGTTCCAGCGCGTCGCCGAGCAGGTTGAAGGCCAGCCGTTCCAGCGCGACGCTGCTGGCCGACGGGCGCTCGTCGATGCCGAGCAGGCCGATCCGCTCGCCGGCGCGCGTCAGCAGCGACGCCAGCGCCAGCAGCAGCAGGTCCGCCCGGTCGCGCTTCTCCGGGAGCTTGCGGCCGGAGGACCAGCGCATCGAGGCCGAGGCGTCGCGCCACAGCCAGACGCTCTGGGCCGCCGCCCACTCGGTCTCGCGGATATAGAGACGGTCCGACTTGGCCGACTGGCGCCAGTCGATACTGCGCACGGAATCGCCGGCCTCGTAGCGCCGGAACTGCCAGAAGGTTTCGCCCAGGCCGACCCGCCTGCGGCCGTGGACCCCCTGGTCGACGGTGGCGGCGACGCGCTGCGCAGCGACCAGCAGGGGCGGCAGCCGGCTGGCGCTGGCCTCGGCCTGGCGCCGGACGGCAAATCGGGGGGCGGGCGCAGGCATCGCTCCGGTCCGCGCCTAACGCAGGGGATCGCACATCTGCCCGATGACGTGTTCCACCGCAATACCGTCGGCGCGCGCCGCGAAATTGAGCGCCATGCGGTGCCGCAGGACCGGCGCCGCCAGCGCCACGACATCGTCGACCGACGGCGCCAGCCGGCCGTGCAGCACCGCGCGGGCGCGGCAGGCCAGCATCAGCGCCTGGCTGGCGCGCGGGCCGGGCGCCCAGGCCACATGGTCCCTGACCGCATCGAGATCGGTCGATTCCGGCCGGCCGCGCCGGGTCAGGCCGAGGATCGCTTCGAGCACGCTCTCGCCGACCGGGAGCTGGCGAATCAGGCGCTGCGCCCGGCGCAGGGCTTCGGGCGCAATCACCTGCGCGGGCCGCTCCTCGCTCGCGCCGGTGGTCGCCAGCAGCATCTGGCGCTCGGACGCCAGTTCCGGATAGCGGACATCGACCTGGAGCAGGAAGCGGTCGAGCTGCGCTTCGGGCAGCGGATAGGTGCCTTCCTGCTCCAGCGGATTCTGGGTGGCGAGGACGTGGAACGGCTCCGGCAGGGCATGGTATTGCCCGGCGATCGAGACCCGGTGCTCCTGCATCGCCTGCAACAGCGCCGACTGGGTCCGCGGGCTCGCCCGGTTGATTTCGTCGGCCATCAGCAGCTGGCAGAAAACCGGCCCCTGGATGAAGCGGAAGGCGCGCCGGCCGCTGTCCTGCTCTTCCAGCACTTCGGAACCCAGGATGTCGGCGGGCATGAGGTCCGGCGTGCACTGGATGCGGTTGGTCTCGAGGCCCAGCACGATCGAAAGCGTCTCGACCAGCTTGGTCTTGGCCAGGCCCGGCACGCCGATCAGCAGAACATGGCCGCCGGACAGCAGCGTCACCAGCGTCTGCTCGATCACCTCCCGCTGACCGAAGATGATGCGTTCGACCCCGTCGAGAACCCGGGTCAGCGTCTCGCCGAGCCGCTCCAGTTCGGCAACGGCCTTGTCAGCCGGATCGCCGGCTACAAGATTTCCGGTTACAAGATTTTCGGTGTCGCCGGTCGGCGAAGGGGCGGCGGGATCGATGGACAACGGCAATCTCCTGGCTTGGCCTGATTTGGCGGGCGGCAGGCGGAAGGGCGCCGCGGTTCACAGCGCGACGGGAGCGGCAGGGACAACCGAATGGCCGGGAAAGAACCGGAACCGCCGACCGGCGCCGATCGCCGGAAGTTTCAGGCCATGGTGCGCGATTTGCACATGCGGATCGGGTTCGACGGAACGTGGTACTATCATAACTCCCCGATCCGCAGGTTGCCGCTGGTAAAGTTGTTTGCAAGCGTACTGCATCGCGACGATGCCGGGGAATATTGGCTCATAACGCCGGTCGAAAAGGGCCGCATCGAGGTCGAGGACGTTCCATTCGTGGCGGTCGAGATGAGGGTTCAGGGCGAAGGACGCAACAGGAGCGTGACGCTGCGCACCAATATTGACGACAATGTGACTGTCGGTCCGGCGCATCCCCTGCGGGTCGTGTGCGATCCGCAGACCGGCGAGCCGCGCCCCTATGTCCGCTTGCATCGCGGCCTGGAGGCCCGGCTGTCCCGGCCGGTCTTCTACGAGCTGGTCGAGCTGGGCGAGGAAACGCCGGCGGGCGCCGCCGATGCGGATTCCGCAGGCGCGGATTTCGGCGGCGCGAATTTCGGGATTTGGGCCGGCGGCCGGTTCTGGCCGCTCGGCAGCCTCGACGGAGAGGCGTTATGAACCGGCGGCTCGTCGCCGAACTGCTCGCCGGGTCGCTGCCCCGGCTGCGCGACCCGCTCGACCCGGACGCGGCGGTTGCGCGCCGCCGGTCGCCCCTGCGCGGCGACCATATCGTCGACGCCCGGGTGCGCATTCCGGAGACCCTGCGCAACGCAGCGGTCCTCGTGCCGCTGGTCGATCACCCCGGCGGTATGAATGTCCTGCTCACCCGGAGAACCGACGATCTGCAACATCACGCCGGGCAGGTCGCCTTCCCCGGCGGCCGGCTGGACGAGACGGACCGCGATCCGGTCCACACCGCGCTGCGCGAAGCGGAAGAGGAAATCGGCTTGCCGCCGGGCGCGGTCGACATCGTCGGCCGGCTGGACGACTACATCACCGGAACCGGCTATGTCGTGGCGCCGATCGTCGGCTTTGTCGCGCCGGACCGGGAGTATGTTCCCGATCCTGCGGAAGTGGACGAGGTGTTCGAGGTTCCGCTGGACTTTTTCATGGACCCGGCGAACCACACGCAGGAAACCAAACGGTGGAAGGGCATCGAGCGGACGTTTTACGCCATGCCCTGGAACGGCCGGTATATCTGGGGCGCGACGGCGGCGATGCTCGTCAACCTCTACGAAGTCCTCACCCGGAAAGCGGCGGCCTAGGACGCCTGGAGCCATGGTGCGCACGATCATCCAGCAACTGGCGATCTTCCTCGTCCCGCTGCTGCTCTATTTTATCTATTTCCAGATCGAGCGCCGACGCGCCCGCAAGAAGGGCCTGCCGGCCCCGCGCTGGGAGGACAGCCCCTGGTTCTGGATCGTCCTGTCCGGGCTGGTCCTGACCGTGGCGGCCTTCATCCTGTTCGCCGTGCTGAAGGACGCCAATCCGCTCAACCCGGTCATTCCGCCCACCGGGCCGCAGACCTGAAGCCTGCGCACGGCCATGCCGGCATCGGCCAGCAGCGAAACGGGCGCGACGGACGTCCGGATCTCCGAAGCCTGGATGGCCGGGCCGGCGGTCGCGCCCGTAATGGCGGCGCTCGGCGAGGGCGGCGTGGACGTCCGCTTCGTCGGCGGCTGCGTGCGCGATGCGCTGCTCGGAAGCCCGGCGATCGGAAGTCCGGTGGTCGGAAGTCCGGTAGCCGATATCGATATCGGCGTTCCGCTGCCGCCGGACGAAGCGGTCCGCCGGCTCGAAGCCGCCGGGCTGCGGGCCGTGCCGACCGGCATCGCCCACGGCACGGTCACAGCCGTTTCGGCCGGCTCGGGCTTCGAGGTCACGTCGCTGCGCCGGGATGTCGAGACCGACGGGCGGCGGGCGGTCGTCGCCTTCACGGACGAATGGCGCGAGGACGCGCTGCGCCGAGATTTCACGATCAACGCGCTGTCGCTGCGCCCGGACGGGTCGGTGTTCGACTATTTCGGCGGCCTGGCCGATCTCGCGGCGCCGCGCATCCGCTTCGTCGGCGATCCGGAGGAGCGGATCCGGGAGGACTATCTGCGCATCCTGCGCTTCTACCGCTTCGCGGCGCGCTTCGGAATTGCCGCCGGCGACCCGGCAAGCCGGGCGGCCTGCACGGCCCATGCCGGGCGGATCGGGAAGCTGTCGCGCGAGCGGGTCGGCCAGGAATTCCTCAAGACGCTCACCGCGCCGCTGGCCGGCGAGGCCGTGGAGGCCATGGCGGCGGACGGCATTCTGGCGGCCGTCGCCGATACGGCCTGGGAGCCGGCGCGCTTCCGGCGCATGGCGGCGCTGGAGGCCGAACTGGCGCTGCTGCCCGATCCGGTCCGGCGGCTCGCGGCCCTGGTCGGCGACGCCGGGCGGGCGGACGCTGTCGGCCGCTCCCTGCGCCTGTCCCGCAAGCAGGCCGACCGGCTGCTTGCGATTCTGCAACTGGCGCCGGAAGCCGTGCCGGACCCGGGCGTTGCGGCTGAAGGCTCAGCGCAGCGTCGGGCTCAAAGCAGGGCCATGCGCGCCGCCTTCTACCGGCATGGCGCGGGACCATGGCGGGATGCGTCGCTGCTCGCCGCCGCGTCGCGGGACGCCGGCGATGCCGGGCCGCTGCGCGATCTGGTACAGGCGGCGGCGGGCTGGCAACGGCCCGTCCTGCCCGTGCGCGGCGCCGATCTGGCCGCCCGCGGCATCGCCGGGCCGGCGGTCGGCACGGGGCTGAAATTCGTCGAGCGCTGGTGGATCGCGCAGGATTTCCAGCCGGGCCGCGAGGCGGCGCTCGAAAAGCTCGAAGAGGCGATCGCGCTGGTGCGCGGGATGCGGGACGGAATGGAAGACGGCCCGGGCGAACCGTAGCCGCGCACACCGACCGGAAGGGAGTACCGACCATGAACGAAACTGCAAGCGAGCGCGTCGGCCCGATGCCGAATCCGCCGCACCTGGGCGAACTGGTCCGCGAGAGCATGGACGATGCAGGCTGGAACGTGACCGGGACGGCAGCGCGCCTCGGTTGCGCGCGCGGAACGCTGTCGCGCCTGCTGAACGGCAACTCGGGCTTGTCCGCGAACATGGCGCTGGCGCTGGAGGATATCGGCTGGGGCACGGCCGATCACTGGATGCGGATGCAGGCGAGCTACGAACTTGCGCAGGCGCGGCGGGAGAGGGCTGTCGGCGAAGGGCGGGTGGGGGCGCTACATATGTGACCCAGTCTCAACTCTGCGCTACGGAATTGGAAATCTTCACTGATGTTGGCGTTCGTCAACTGTCGTCGCTTGCGACTCTGAACTTGGATCTGCCCCTTGTCTCATATACGGCTTCAAATCACCGGCCTTGAGTTTGTCCAGCGCAGTCAGGCGCTTTCCAAGTTCTTCAAGACTCAACACTCCATCCCGATGCAGTCGAAATAAAAACTTGTCGGCATCCATTGCTCCTTTCCTGTTGTTCGCCTCCCGCGAACACGCCACTACATTTCTGTATCCGTTGTTGCCATCCGGTCGTGAGACTACGTGGTCAATTACGAAGTTGGATTCGTTGAGTTCTTCCAGCGTGTAGAAGCAGCGTCTGCCTTCGCGTTCAAAAATCAACTGCCGATTCTCTTGAGTTTCGAAGAAATCCATATCTTCTAGGGACACCACCGACTCCACGCCTTGGTCTAGGTTTAGCGTTAGTCCCGGGATTTCGCCAAGCGGAACCACTCGAATCCGCGTACCACTGTGTTCTGTCCGCACTTTCAAAATAACTCCCTTCTCTTCCAAAGAATCCAGCTTTTTTCTACAGGTATTTTCAGACATAGGGCTGCCTTGCTGTCCAGCTCCTAGACTCATTTTAGTGCGGGCTGATTTGAAGCCAATTACGGCTTCTTCAGCACCGATCAACGTGGTGTGACGGAGAATGTACGCATAAATTGCATGTTCATACGCGTCAAGCATGGGTGCCAGGTAATCAATGAACTGGCAATAAGTGTCTTGGAAGGGAGTGGTCATTCACAAATTCTCCAGCATCTGATTTCGGCAACACATACAAAATACATCATTATTTGTCCAACTTCCATTGCCCCGATGATCAATCGTCTAATGTGTTCTGTAACTTCGACCGGACGCGCATCGGCGGAGTGTGCGCACCGGACTGCGCAGCGGCTTGGCGTTCTCACCGCGGTCGTAAACTTCGTTCGGCACGCTGCGCCGGGCAGGGTCAATCGGGCCAATCGGCGTCCCGCACGAAATCGGCGTGCCACGTCAGTTCCGCCGCGAGCCTCTGTCCGGGAAAGCGGATGAGCACGACGTGAAGGCCGGAAACCCGGGCCAGTTTCATCGCGGGAAGGCAATCGGTGTCCCCGGTTATGAGGATGATGCGGTCGACCGTTTTTCTGGTGGCATGGGCGGCGATATCCAGGCCGAGCCTCATATCGACGCCCCTTTTTCTCGAAGCGCGGCTTGAAATCGTCGTCCGAGAGCGGCTGCGAGGCGCCGGGCCGTTTCAGGACGAAGCCCCGGAATTTCAGCGTGCCGCGCCGCACGGCAAACTACGGCTTGGCGGCGAGTTCCTTCAACCAGGTGTCCGATCCCCTGAAGTCGGCCGGTCTGCCGGAAACCGGCAAAAGCGGGCTGCCCCGGTAGGGCGCGCAATCGTAGTAGAGATTGCGCAACAGGCTCTCGTCGGGCGCGATGCAGGCACGGGCGATTTTCTCAATATAGTCGGGAACGTAGGATCGGCCGGCCTGCCGGGCCAGAACCGGGAGATGTCCGCTGTCGATGAATATTGCTGCTTTCGACGAAAAGAACCCTCCGCGGTCTGTGCCGCGGAGGGTCCTGCAACATGCCCGCCTACGGGCGTAGCGGATACTGGACGCTGCGTATGGGCGCAGCCGGTGGTTATGTCAACCGGCTCGCGGCCAGGCGGGAGATGGGCCGCGCAACCGGCTCCGCGACCGCGGGGAGAAACCCGCCGCTCACGGCCAGCGGACTTCCGGCGGCAGGGACATCAGGATGGCCTCGACGTTGCCGCCGGTCATCAGGCCGAATTTGGTGCCGCGGTCGTAGAGCAGGTTGAACTCGACATAGCGGCCCCGGCGGACGAGCTGGGTTTCGCGGTCGGCTGCGGTCCAGGTTTCGCCGAGATGCCGGCGCACGATCGCCGGATAGGCTTCGAGCAGGGCTTCGCCGACCGCCCGGGTGAAGGCGAAGGTCTCGTCCCAGCCGTCGTTCAGCCGGTCGTAGAAGATGCCGCCGACGCCGCGCGCCTCGTTGCGGTGCGGCAGGAAGAAATAGCGGTCGCACCAGTCCTTGAAGCGCGTGTAATAGCCGGGGTCGTGGGCGTCGCAGGCCGCTTTCAGCGCGCTATGGAAGGCCGCCGTATCGGCGTCGTCCGGGACCGTCGGCGTCAGGTCGGCGCCGCCGCCGAACCAGCTTTCCGTCGTCGCGATATGGCGCGTGTTCATGTGCACGGCCGGGATTTTCGGCGAGCGCATATGCGCCACGAGGCTGATCCCGCTGGCCCAGAAGCGCGGATCCTCCGACGCGCCGGGGATCTGCTTGCGGAACTCTTCGGAGAACTCGCCGTAGACGGTCGAGACGTTGACGCCGACCTTTTCGAACACCCGGCCGCGCATCAGGGACATCACGCCGCCGCCGCCGGAATCGGAGTCGCCGGAACCGGAATTGGCGCCACCGTCGCCGGCCCGGCTCCAGGCCGTGCGCTCGAAGCGGCCGGCCGGCCCGCCGCCGGCCAGCTCCAGCGGTTCGCCCGCCAGTTCGTCCTCCAGGGCTTCGAAAGCCGTGCAGAGCCGGTCGCGCAGGGCCTCGAACCACTGGCGCGCTTCGGTCTTCTGCGTATCGGTGCCGGCTGCGGTGTCCATGATTATGCCCGTTCGTCCGGCGCAATTTCACCCCCGGCCGGGCCGCGGGCCAGCCTCCGGTTTGCCGCAACGCCGCCGCGGCCGTTCCGCGCCGGCGGTCCGGCGTTCGATTACCGGGCGATCGCGGGACAGTCGTGGGGCGCTCGGGGAGAGTATTCCGGGGCGCTCAGGCGGTGATTTTCCCCTGCGTGCGGGCCGGATTCCGGCTGCCCGGATGTCTCTGCGTCGCGGTGTCACATTTCGCCTGCGAAAGGCCGGACAATACCTTGGAACGCGCTGCGAAGCACCGCTAAGCGTGGTGTAACCTTCGGTTTTTATTGATTTTTCTCGAACGCCAAGGATTGGGAGCAGATGGCGGACACCGCCAGTACCGATGCTGCCGGCCCGCATGACGATGGGGCCGGCCGGCGGGACTTTCTGATCCTCGCGGGCGGCGCGTTCGGCGCGTTCGCCGCGGGCGCTTCGGCGTGGCCGCTGCTCGACAGCCTGAACCCGGCGAAGGATACGCTGGCCGCTTCGACGACCGAAGTGGATCTGTCGCCGATCGAGGAAGGCCAGGCGATCACGGTCAAGTGGCGCGGCTCGCCGGTGTTCATCCGGCGCCGGACGGAGAAGGAAATCGCCGACGCCAGGGCGGTGAACCCGGACGACCTGCCCGACCCGCAGACCGACGAACAGCGCTTCGGCACCGGCGCCCGCGAGCAATGGCTGGTCGTCGTCGGCGTGTGCACCCATCTCGGCTGCATTCCGCTGGGCCAGAAGGGAACCGACAACAAGGGCGAATACGGCGGCTGGTTCTGCCCCTGCCACGGCTCGCACTACGACATTTCCGGCCGCATCCGCAAAGGGCCCGCGCCGCGCAACCTGCCGGTGCCGCCCTACGCCATCACGGCGGAAAGCAAGCTGATCATCGGCGTGGAGCAGCCGAAAGGCGGGCATGGCGGCGACACAGCCTGACGCCGCCGCGCCGCATCGAGGTCCCGGGTTCCGGTTCGGGGGTTCCGGTCCAGCGAACGGGAAACGTCATCGAGCGGGCGGCGGGGCGCTGCCGTCGTCCTTGATCGCAAGGGCCCCGGCGGCCCTGTTCGCCTTCAGGAGCGAGGTTAGGGGATGAGCACTGAAGCGCAGGGCGCGCCGCGCAACCGGACGCTGAAATGGATCGACGACCGCATGCCGATCGTCTCCATGACGGAGCATGCGCTCTACTACCCGGTGCCGCGCAACCTGAACTACCTGTGGAATTTCGGCTCGCTGGCCGGCCTGTCGCTCATCATCATGATCGTGACCGGCATCGTGCTCTCGATGCACTACACGCCGCATACCGACTACGCCTTCGATTCGGTCGAGCGCATCATGCGCGACGTCAACTATGGCTGGCTGATCCGCTACGTTCACATGAACGGCGGGTCGATGTTCTTCATCGTCGTCTACCTGCACATCTTCCGCGGTCTCTACTACGGCTCCTTCAAGACGCCGCGGGAACTGCTGTGGTGGCTCGGCGTCGTCATCCTGTTCCTGATGATGGCGACGGCGTTCATGGGCTATGTGCTGCCCTGGGGCCAGATGAGCTTCTGGGCCGCCAAGGTGATCACGAGCATGGTCGGCGCCGTGCCGCTGATCGGCGAATCCCTGACCGAACTGCTGTGGGGCGGCTTCACGGTCGACAACCCGACCCTCAACCGCTTCTACAGCCTGCATTATCTGCTGCCCTTCGTCATTCTGGGGGTCGTCGTCCTGCACATCTGGGCGCTGCACACGGTCAAGGCGAACAACCCGCTGGGCATCGACATGAAGGGCCCGCAGGACTCGATCGATTTCCATCCCTACTACACAACGAAGGATCTGTTCGGCACCGGCGTGTTCCTGCTGGTCTTCGCCGCCTTCGTCTTCTACGCGCCGAACTATCTCGGCCATCCCGACAACTACATCCAGGCCGACCCGCTGAAGACGCCGCCGCACATCGTGCCGGAATGGTATTTCCTGCCCTACTACACGATTCTGCGCTCCTTCACCGACGACTGGTGGCTGTTCCAGATCCTGCTCGGCTGGTGGGGCATGGAAGCCAAGCTGGCCGGCGTGCTCGCCATGGCCGGCGCGGTCGCCGTGCTGTTCGTTCTGCCCTGGCTCGACACGTCGCGGGTGCGCAGCGCGAAGTTCCGGCCGGTCTACCGGGTGTTTTTCTGGCTTTTCGTGATCGACTGCCTGATCCTCGGCTGGATCGGCGCGCAGCCGGCCGAACCGCCCTGGACCTCGATCGGCCAGTGGGCGACGCTGTGGTATTTCGCCCATTTCCTCGTCATCCTGCCGCTGGTCTCGCGGGTCGAGCGGCCGAGGCCGCTGCCCCATAGTATCAGCCAGCCCGTGCTGGGCGGCGGTGCGGCGGCAGCCGCTGCGCCGATGGAGGCCTCCCGATGATCCGCTCCCCGTTGCGCGCGCTCCATCGTCTGCTGGCGCCGGCCGCCATCGCCGCGGTCCTGGCGGGCGGAGCGGTTCCGGCGCCTGCGTTCGCCGCCGGCGACGCCGTTGCGCCGAAGGCGGTTGCCTGGACCTTCAACGGCGTCTTCGGCCGCTACGACTATCCCCAGTTGCGCCGCGGCCTCCAAGTCTACAACGAGGTCTGCGCGGCCTGCCACGGGCTGCGCCTGGTGGCCTACCGCGATCTGGCGGCGATCGGCCTCAGCGAGGCGCAAATCCGCACCATCGCCGGCGACAAGGAGGTTGCCGGCGAGCCGGACGAAGAGGGCGAACCGACCGTCCGCCCGGCCGAGCCCAAGGACCGCTTCGTCGATCCGTTCCCCAACGTCCAGGCGGCGATGGCGTCGAACAACGGCGCGGCCCCGCCGGACCTGTCGTTGATCGTCAAGGCGCGCGGCGGCGCGGCGGACTATGTCTATTCGCTGCTCACCGGCTATGTCTCCGAAGCGGCCTGCAAGAAACAGTTCAAGGACAGCCAGGGCAATCCGCTCGTGCCGGCGGAGGGCCAGTACTGTAACACCTACATGTCCGGCCATATCATCGCGATGGCGCCGCCGCTGACCGAGGACGGCCAGGTCGAATACGAAGAGGCGGGCGCGCCGCCGGCGAGCGTCGACCAGATGTCCAAGGACGTGACCGCCTTCCTCGCCTGGGCGGCCGAGCCCTACATGGTCGAGCGCAAGCGCATGGGCATCAAGGTGATGCTGTTCCTGCTCCTGTTCACCGGCTTCATGTATGCCATCTACCGCCAGGTGAAGAAGGACGTGAAGGGGAGCGCGTAGGGGCGGCTTCCGGCGCGACGCACCCGTCGAATCACGGGGCGGCGTTCCGGTCGAAAGGATGGACCGGAAGCGACAGCCTACTCCGCGGCTTCCCGTATCGCCCTCTTGCTCCGCTCCGCCGGGTCGCGGAACGGGCGCATGAGTTCGGCCTGGCGCTCAGCGGCGCAGGCCATGCTGGCTTCCTTGATGTGGCCGTAGCCGCGGATATCCTCCGGGATGCCGGCGATCTCGACCGCGAGGGCGTGGGAGTCGGCGCTCAGCCCGCCGATCAGTTCCGTGACCGTCGCTTCATAGTCGGCGACAAGCTTGCGCTCGGCCTTGCGCTCCGCCGTCCGGCCGAACGGGTCGAACGGCCCGCCCCGCAGCCCCTTCAGCTTCGCCAGCAGGGCGAAGGCCGTGAAGATCCACGGGCCGTATTCCCGTTTCTCGAGCTGGCCGGTCTCCGGATCGCGCCGGGCCAGCAGCGGCGGGGCGAGATGGACCGTCATGCGGTGGTCGCCGTCCTCGAACGTCTGGGCGACCTGGCGGCGGAACGCGCCGTCCGAATAGAGCCGGGCGACCTCGTATTCGTCCTTGTAGGCCATCAGCTTGTAGAAGTTCCGCGCCACGGCGAGCGCGAAGCCCTCAAGGCCCTTCGCCTTGTCCCGCTCGGCCGCCTCGGCCACCCGTACCAGGCTTTCGTACCGGTCGGCGTAGGCCGCGTTCTGATAGGCCGTCAGCTCCTTGTGCCGGATCGCCACGATCTCGTCGAGCGCCTCCGCCCGTTTCGGCTTGAACTCCAACGGTTGGGCCGGGAAGGCGATCCTGCGCACCGAATCGAGGTCGACGGCGGCGCGCCGGCCCCAGTCGAAGGCCCGCTTGTTCGCCGTTACGGCGACGCCGTTCAACTCGATCGCCTCGAAGATGGACTCCTGCTGCAACGGCACCATGCTCTTCTGCAGCGCATAGCCCAGCATGAACATGTTGGTCGCGATCGAATCGCCCATCAGGCGGGTCGCGATGGCGGTCGCCTCGAGCGCCTCGAACCGCCCCTCGCCGACGGTCTGCCCGACGATGTCCAGCAGGGCCTGGCCGGGGAATTGCAGGTCCTTGTCCCGGATGAAGCCGGCGGTCATCGTCTCTTGGGTGTTGACGATGGCGCGGGTCTTGTCCCGGCCCATCTTGGCGAGCGCCTCGTTGCTCGATGTCACCACCAGGTCGCAACCGATCACCGCATCCGCCTCGCCGGCCGCGATGCGCACCGCGTGGATATCCTCCGGCCGCTCGGCGATGCGGATATGGCTCATCACCGCGCCATTCTTCTGGGCGACGCCGGTATGGTCGAGCGTGGTGACGCCCTTGCCCTCGATATGGGCGGCCATGGAAATCAGCGCGCCGACCGTGATGACTCCGGTGCCGCCGATTCCGGTCACGAGGATGCCGTAGGGCTCGGTACAGGCCGGAATGACCGGATCGGGGATCGCCTCGTCCGGCAGATCGGCCGGGCGCACGGTCGCCGCTGCCCGGCGCGGCGCGGCGCCGTGCACGGTCACGAAGCTCGGGCAGAAGCCCTTCACGCAGGAGAAGTCCTTGTTGCAGTTCGACTGGTCGATCCTGCGCTTGCGCCCGAACTCGGTCTCGACCGGCGTGACCGACATGCAGTTCGACTGGACCGAACAGTCGCCGCAGCCCTCGCATACCCGTTCGTTGATGAAGACGCGCTTCGGCGGATCGTAGAATTCGCCGCGCTTGCGGCGGCGGCGCTTCTCGGCGGCGCAGGTCTGGTCGTAGATCAGCACCGACACGCCCTTCCACTCGCGCAGGTCGCGCTGGACCCGGTCGAGGTCGTTCCGGTGGTGGAAGGTGGCGCCGGGCGCAAAGTTCATCGAGGTCGGGTACTTGTCCGGCTCGTCGGAGACGATAACGACCTTCTTGACGCCCTCGGCATAGACCTGGAGCGAGATGTCGGCGACCGTCGGCTGGCCTTCGACCGGCTGGCCGCCGGTCATCGCCACGGCGTCGTTGTAGAGAATCTTGTAGGTGATGTTGACGCCGGCCGCGACGCACGCCCGGATCGCCAGCAGGCCGCTGTGATAGTAGGTGCCGTCGCCCAGGTTGGCGAAGATGTGCTCCGCATTCGAGAACGCCGCCTGGCCGATCCACGGCGTGCCCTCGCCGCCCATCTGGGTGAAGGTCGCAGTATTGCGGTCCATCCATTGCGACATGAAATGACAGCCGATGCCGGAGACCGCCCGGCTGCCTTCCGGCACCCGGGTCGAGCTGTTGTGGGGGCAGCCGGAGCAGAAATAGGGCGTCCGGTCGAAATTGACCGGTTTCGTCGCCAGCGCCCTTTCCTTGCGGTCGAGGAATTCGAGCCGCTTGCGGACGGCCTCGTCGTCGTGGAATTTCAGGATGCGCTCGCCGATCGCCCGGGAGATTTTGCCGGGCGACAGGTCGTTGGACGCCGGCAGCAGCCAGTTGCCGTCCTCGTCGAACTTGCCGACGACTCGCGGCCGGCTCGCCGCGTCCCAGTTGTAGAGCTGCTCCTTCAGCTGGTTCTCGATCAGGGCGCGCTTTTCCTCGACGACGACGATCTCCTCGAGGCCGTGGGCGAATTCCCGCACGCCGTCCTTCTCCAGCGGCCAGACCATGCCGACCTTGTAGAGGCGGATGCCGATGGCGGCGGCCTTGTCGTCGTCGATTCCCAGATCTTCCAGCGCCTGACGGACGTCCAGATAGGACTTGCCGCAGGTGACGATGCCGAGGCGTGGCCGGGGGCTGTCGATGACCACCCGGTCGATCCGGTTGGTCCGGGCGAAGGCCAGCGCCGCATAGGCCTTGTGCCGGAGCAGCCGGTCTTCCTGTTCGTGGATGCCGTCCGGCCAGCGGATGTTCAGGCCGCCTTCCGGCGGGGTGTAGGCGTTCGGAGTGTCGATCCGGACGCGATCCGGGGAAACCGAAACGGAGGCGGCGCTTTCGACAACCTCGGCGACCGTCTTGAAGCCGACCCACGCGCCCGTGTAACGCGACATGGCCCAGCCCATCAGGCCGTAGTCCAGCATCTCCTGGACGTTGGCCGGGTACAGGACCGGCACCATCGCCGCCATGAACATGTGGTCGGACTGGTGCGGCAGGGTGGAGGAACTGGCGCCGTGGTCGTCGCCGGCGCAGATCAGCACGCCGCCATGCTTCGACGAGCCGGCCGCGTTGCCGTGTTTCATCACGTCGCCGCAGCGGTCGACGCCGGGGCCCTTGCCGTACCACATGGCGAACACGCCGTCCTTGGCGGCGTCGGGGAACAGCGGCAGTTGCTGGCTGCCCCAGACGGCCGTCATCGCCAGGTCTTCGTTGACCCCCGGCTCGAACTTGATGTGGTGGCGTTCGAGATATTTCTGCGCGCGCCACAGGTTCATGTCCAGGACGCCCAGCGGCGAGCCGCGATAGCCGCTGATGAAGCCGCCGGTGTCCAGGCCGGCCGCCAGGTCGCGCTGGCGCTGCATCATGGGCAGCCGGACCAGCGCCTGGATGCCGGTCAGGAATACCCGGCCTTCCTCCAGTTCGTATTTGTCCTCGAGGGTTACTTTTCGCTGCGGCGTGGCGGCCATGGGCTCGAGAGTTCCGTTTCAGGCAGATCCGGTGCGTGCGCGTAACCTAAGTGTATCGGCGCGGGACGCCAAGCGCGGGTAGTGGGTCAGTTTGAATTTCCGGCAAGGCATATCATCAGAAGCCTGTAGCCGTCGTCAGAAATGACAATATCGACGGGGTTGCCGTCCTTAGAGAGCCGGTGCTTTCCCAAGTCCACGGCCACGAAGGCGCGAAGACTGTTTCCGAATCGGAAGGCCCTCACAGACAGGATGGAGCGCCGCCGAACGGTCCAGAAGTTGAGTTCGTCCAGCAACTCCCCCTTGTCGACGGCATTGCTGGAGGGAAGCCATCTGCGACCGACAAAACTAACGAAGTCGGGTCCGCATAACTGCATCCACTTGGGCAGCGGCAGCGTGCCTTTCTGCGCAACGGCAGGGCATATGGCCAAAGCGGCGAATAACAGAGCGAGTGCGATTCTCATTCGATAGCTTCCTATTTCAGCAGGCAGGCTCGGATCGCCAGGAAGGTGGCCTTGGGCACCTTGAACTCGTTTTCCGCCGGCCCCCATCCAAGCCCCTTGCGCACGCGAAGAAAGCCCACATCCACACTCGAACGAAGAACGAAGCTGCCCTTTCTGATGTCGGATTTACGGAGAAGGATTGCGACGCCAGCCAGATTGAGCGCGGTGGCGCTGTAAGGGACAAAGGAGACCCAATCCTTGCCGCAGATCACTTCCCCGGCCCTGGTCGGCCCGGCAAGCGCTGCCAGCAGCACAATTGCAATGAGAGTCGCACGCATTGGCCCCTCCCTGTCCATTTGGCACAGATTGATCCTAGCCGGTCAGGTTGAAACATGCCATTTGCGTCGGGACGCGCATGCGCCGCGTCGAGGAGAACCCCGATCCGGCCCACGCGGTCCCTACAAGAAATCAAATTCAAACTGACCCACTACCCAAGCGCGGGTTCGGCATGGGTCTCATTCGGCGCGAACCGCCGCCGCCCGATGCCGGGCCGCGCCGCTGCCCTTCGCGTTTACAGCTTTATGACGGCTTGTTAGAACCGCCCCATCGCGTGCGGGTTGCCCGGTCAGCCGGCCGGTCAACCGGCTCGGGCGAAGGGCAGGGACGGCCCGTTTGGGGCGTGACGGGGATTTCATGAAACTGATCGCCGGCAACAGCAACCGGCCGCTCGCCGAAGCGGTCTCCGCCTATCTCAACGCGCCGCTGACGCAGGCCAATGTGCGCCGGTTCTCCGACATGGAGGTGTTTGTCGAGATCGAGGAGAACATCCGCGGAGAGGATGTTTTCGTCATCCAGTCGACCTCGTTCCCGGCCAACGACAACCTGATGGAACTGCTGGTGATGCTGGACGCGCTGCGCCGCGCGTCGGCGCGTCGGGTCACGGCCGCGGTGCCCTATTACGGCTATGCCCGGCAGGACCGCAAGACCGGCCCGCGCACGCCGATTTCCGCCAAGCTGGTCTCGAACCTCATCACCACGGCCGGCGCCAACCGGCTCCTCACCATCGACCTCCACGCCGGCCAGATCCAGGGCTTCTTCGATATTCCGGTGGACAATCTGTTCGCCGCGCCGGTCTTCACCGTCGACATCGAGCGCGAATACGGCGAGAAGAACGGTGCCGGCGAGGTGATGATCGTCTCGCCGGACGTGGGCGGCGTGCTGCGCGCCCGGGGCATCGCCCGCCGCATCGGCGCCGACCTCGCCATCATCGACAAGCGGCGCGAACGGGCCGGGGTCTCGGCGGTCATGAACATCATCGGCGACGTGAAGGGCCGGGCCTGCATCCTGGTCGACGATATCGTCGATTCCGCCGGCACCCTGTGCAACGCGTCCGACGCGCTGATGAATGCCGGCGCCGAATCGGTGGCGGCCTACGTCACCCACGGCGTGCTCTCGGGTGGCGCGGTCGGGCGGATCGCCGGTTCGCCGATCCGGGAGATGGTGATCACCGATTCGATCCAGGCGACCGAGGCCGTGCGCGTGTCCGACAAGCTCCGGCCGCTCAGCATCGCGCCGCTGATCGGCGAAGCCATCCGGCGGATCAGCGAAGAGACCAGCGTCAGCAGCCTGTTCAACTGAGCCGGTTTCGGCCGCCCGACGCGTCGCCGGCCTGCGCCGCGGCCACCTGTCGCTTGATTGCGGCGTCCGCCCGGACCCATATCGCGGCGTCCGCGCGCGGCACCCCCATTGGCACCGAAGGGGAGGCCGGTTAGGCGGGCTCTGACAAAGATCGGAGACGAACGATGAGCGACTACGCTGTGCTCGAAGCAGCGGCGCGCGACCGGGCCGGTAAGGGGGCCGCCCGGGCGATCCGCCGCGAAGGCGGTGTGCCGGGGGTCATCTACGGCGGCGGCCAGGATGCCCTGATGCTGACGATGGATCCTAGAGTTCTGCACGCCCGGATGCGCAAGACGGGCTTCTTTGCTACCCAGTTCCATGTCGAGGTGTCCGGCAAGAAGCACCGCGTATTGCCGAAGGAAGTGCAGTTCCACCCGGTCACGGACGATCCGATCCATGTCGATTTCCTGCGCGTGACCGACCGGACGCGGGTGACCGTCGAAATACCGGTCCGCTTCGTCAACGAGGAGGCGGCGCCGGGCCTTGAGGTCGGCGGCGTGCTGAGCGTCGTGCGCCACACGGTCGAGGTGGCGACCGCCGCCGGCAACATTCCCGAAGAGATCGTCGTCGATCTCACCGGCATGGAAATCGGCGATTCCGTCCGGATCGGCAGCATTTCGCTGCCGGAGGGCGTGCGGCCGACCATCGCCGACCGCGACTTCATGATCGCCTCTATCGCTGCGCCGATGCAGATCGTCGAGGACGAAGAAGAAGAAGAGGACGACGACGAAATGGACGTCCCGACCGTCGCAGAGGACGAGGCGGCGCAGCAGGACGACGAGGACGGCCCGGCCGAATCCTGATCCCGCACCGCTGCGGATCTCCGGTGCGAAACTCCGGCGCGGCGGGCCATACCATAGGGCGCAGCCATGTTGCTCCTGGTCGGACTGGGCAATCCGGGGCCGAAATTCGCCGGCCATCGCCACAATTTCGGCTTCATGGCGCTGGACGAGATCGCGCGGCGCTACGGCTTCGGGCCGTGGCGCGGCCGCTTCGCCGGCGCCGCCGCGGACGGCGAAGTCGCCGGCATGCGCATCCTGGCGCTCAAGCCGATGACACGGATGAACCTGTCGGGCCGCTCGGTCGGCGACGCGGTGCGCTTCCACAAGCTCGCACCGGCCGATGTCACCGTGCTCTACGACGAACTCGACCTTGTGCCCGGCAAGATGCGGGTCAAGATCGGCGGCGGCCACGGCGGGCATAACGGCATAAGGGATATCGCGGCGCGGATCGGCCCGGACTTCCGCCGGGTCCGGCTCGGCATCGGCCATCCGGGCGACAGGGACCGGGTGACCGGCTATGTCCTGCACGATTTCACCAAGGCTGAGCGCAGGACCGCCGGCGCGCTGATCGATGCGGTTGCCGAGGCCCTGCCCCTGCTGGTCGGCGGCGACGACAACCGCTTCATGACGAAGGTCAGCCAGACCCTGAACCCGCCGCCCCCGAAACCCGAACCGAAACGGGACCCGAAACCGGAGCCGGATTCGGTGCGTGAGCCGGCACCCGAAAAGGCGGCCGCGCCGCCGGCCGGCGAGGGGGATGCCGGGTAGATGGGCTTCCGCTGCGGCATCGTCGGGTTGCCGAATGTCGGCAAGTCGACCCTGTTCAACGCGCTGACGGCGACGGCGGCTGCCGAGGCGTCCAACTATCCCTTCTGCACCATCGAGCCCAATATCGGCCGCGTTGCGGTGCCCGACGACCGGCCGGCGGCGATCGCGGCCTTCACCGGCTCCGACGCCGTCGTCCAGGCGCAACTGGAGTTCGTCGATATCGCCGGGCTCGTGCGCGGGGCGAGCAGGGGCGAAGGATTGGGCAACCGGTTCCTCGCCAACATTCGCGAGGTCGACGCCATCGGCCATGTCGTGCGCTGCTTCGACGGCGGCGCCGTGCATCACGTCGAGGGATCGATCGATCCGGTGCGGGATATCGAGACCGTCGAAACCGAACTCATGCTCGCCGATCTGGAAAGCCTGGAAGGCCGCGCGGAGAATGCCCGGCGGCGTGTCACCGGCGGCGACAGGGAAGCGCGGGACCGGCTGAAGGCGATGGAGCCGGCGCTGGCCGCTCTGGAGGCGGGGTGCCCGGCGCGGCAGGCGGAGGTCCCGGCCGGCTCGGAAAAGGCGTTTCGCGATCTGCAACTACTCACCGCCAAACCGGTCCTCTACATCGCCAACGTCGACGACGATTCGGCAGGAGCCGGCAACGGCCACTCCCGGCAGGTCGAGGACTATGCCGCCGCCAACGGGGCGGCTTCGGTGGTCATCGCCGCGGACATCGAGGCGGAACTGGCGCAGTTGGAGAACGCCGCCGAGCGCCGGGCGTTCCTCGAAGCGCTGGGGCTCGGCGAACCGGGTCTCGACCGGGTGATCCGCGCCGGATACGACCTGCTCGGCCTGATCACCTTCTTCTCGACCGGGCCGAAGGAGACCCGCGCCTGGACGGTGCCGCGCGGCGCCACGGCGTATGAGGCGGCCGGCGAAATCCACACGGATTTCCAGCGCGGTTTCATCCGGGCGGAAACGGTCGCTTCGGAGGTTTTCCTCGAAGCCGGGGGCGAGCAGGCCGTCCGGGAGGCCGGCAAAATGCGCAACGAGGGCCGGGACTATCCGGTCAGGGACGGCGATATCATGCTGTTCCGGTTCAACGTTTAGGAGGAAGTTCGATGGGCGAATGGGTTGAAGTTACCGCAGAAGACGGCCACAAGTGCCAGGCGTGGCTTGCGCGGCCGGCGGGCGCGGCGAAGGGCGTCGTCGTCGTGATGCAGGAGATTTTCGGCGTCAACGACCACATCCGGCGCGATACCGACAAGTTTGCCGGCCACGGCTATGCCGCCATCGCCCCGGCGGTCTTCGACCGGGTCGAGACCGGCGTCGAGCTCGGCTACGACGAGGACGGTTTCGCCAAAGGGCGCAGTGTCGTCGGCGAATTGGGCTGGGACGGCCCGCTGGTCGACGTCCGGGCCGCGGCGGATGCGGCGGCCACGTCTGCGGGTGGCAGCGGCCCGGTGTTCGGCGTCGGCTATTGCTGGGGCGGTTCGCTGGCCTGGCTGGCGGCGACGCGCCTCGCGATTCCGTCGGTCGGCTACTATGGCGGCCGTACCGCCGGCCTGGCGGGCGAGCAGCCCAGGGCGCCGGTCATGCTCCACTTCGGTGCGAAGGACCACGCGATACCCATGACGGACGTGGACAGCATCCGCGCCGCCCATCCCGCCGTGCCGGTCCACATCTACGACGCCGGCCACGGCTTCAACTGCGATGTGCGCAAGGATTACGACCGGGCTTCCGCCGAACTGGCGCTGCGGCGCACCCTGTCCTTCTTCGACGCGCTGGCCTGACGGCGTCGGGAATCCCGCGGCTCCGGACCCTGGGATCGGGCCTTCGGGATCAGACCGCGCAGAACTCCAGGCTGACGCCGTTCGCCTGCGACCCGCGGACGGTAACGGTGCGGTCGTCCCGGAGGTCGAACCCGATGCCGCCGGCGGACAGCGCCTTTGCGGTCCGCGCCGGATCGTGCACCGAAAGCGCCATGCCGGCGAGGAACGGCGGCCGCCATTTCCGGCGCCTGAGCTCGGGCAGGGCCTGATTCGCCGCGGCCTCGGTCAGGAAGCGCAATTCGGTCCGCCCGACCATCACGCTGAATTCCTGCCCGCCGATTTCCGTCACCGCGTCGTCCCCGAGCAGGGCGACCCAGCCGGCGCGGGCCGCGCCCGTGTTCCGGACCACGACGGTCATCGAATCGATGCCGGTGACGCCGTTGGGGTGGTCCGTCCATTCCGGCCGCCAGACCAGTTCGGGCGTCAGGTGCTGGCACACGAAAGACGATACGCCGGGCGTCGCGCCGTTGAGATAGACCAGCTTGAACGCCGGCTCGACTTCGCCTTCCGGCATCTCCAGCAGGCGCGACAGGTCGGCCGGGCCCTTGTAGCCGATCGCGGCGGCCTCCAGGGCCGTGCTGACCGCTTCCGCCTCGTCCGTGGAAAAGGCGAGCCCCATCAGCCCTTCGCGGAGCTTGAGAAACCGGTCCAGCTTGTTGGTGAACTTCTCCGGGTCGACGATGCCGAGCAGCTCGACATAATCGGTCTCGAACATGATGCAGTAGTTCGCCGTGCCCCAGCCCCGGTGACGGCCCCGCGGCGTGATCGTGAAGCCGAGCTTCGTCCACTGGCGGCGCGCCGCTTCCAGCTTGCGGACGCCGACGATGGCGTGGTCGATCCCGGTGATCGGAACGGGCATGGGACTCCGGATGGTTGGCCTGGGGCGGTTCGAATGCCCGAAGGTTAGACGCCGGAGGTTAGACGCCGGGACGGGGCGAAGCTTTGCGGCACCCGGCCCCTGCGACACCTTGCCGGATTTCGCGAAGACTATCGGCGCGGGCGGCCCGGATTCTGGCCGTAGGTTGAGAATTTCCCAAGGATTCTCTGCATTTCCGCGGCGTCCAGCGCTGCCGGCTCGCCGATTTCGAGCGCCTTGAGATACGTCGCGGCCAGCGTTTCGACCTCCACGGCCAGCGCCAGCGCCGCATCAAGCGTGTGGCCGCACGCAATGAGGCCGTGATGGGCGAGCAGGCAGGCCCGCCGGCCCTCAAGCGCGCTGACCGCGTTGGCCGAAAGTTCGGCGGTGCCGAAGGTGGCGTAGGGCGCGCAGCGGATGTCCGGCCCGCCCGCTGCGGCGACCATGTAGTGGAAGGCGGGGATGCCCCTGCCGTGGCAGGCCAGCGCTGTCGCATGGACGGCGTGGGTGTGGACGACGGCGTTCAGGTCCGGGCGTTCGCGCAGGATATCGCAATGGAAGCGCCATTCGCTGGACGGCAGCCAGTCGCTCTCGTGCCGGCCGTCGAGATCCATCCAGACGATCCTGCCGGGCGTCAGCGCGTCGTAGGGCACGCCGGTCGGGGTGATCAGCAGCCCGCCGCCGGCGCGCACACTGACATTGCCGGAGGAGCCCCGGTTGATGCCGAGCGGCTCGAGTCGCTGCGCGGCCGCGATGACCGCCTTGCGCAGGCTCAGGTGGCGCGGCCGGGCGCTGGTCAAGGGGCCGGCTCAGCGGTTCAGGACGCGCCCGGCCACCGCATCCAGCTTCGCGGCCATCGCCGGGTCGCGCGCTTGGGGCGCGGTGATGACGGCGTGTTCGAGCGCCGTGTGGCAGCCCTCGGTGCAGGCGCCGGTGCGGCCGCCCAGCCGCTGCGCCGCGTCCTTCACAAGCGCCCGGCCCTTGTCGGCATTGGCCAGCAGGACGCCGATGACGTTTTCGACCGAGACGGCATCGTGGTCCGGATGCCAGCAGTCGTAATCCGTCACCATGGCGACGGTGGCGTAGCAGAGTTCGGCCTCCCGGGCGAGCTTGGCTTCGGGCATGTTGGTCATGCCGATCACCGAACAGCCCCACGAGCGGTAGAGGTTCGATTCGGCCAGCGTCGAGAACTGCGGCCCCTCCATCGCGAGATAGGTTCCGCCGATGCTGACCGGAATGTCCAGCGCGGCGCAGGATTCCGCGAGAACGCCGACCAGCCGGCGGCACACCGGATGGGCGAATTCGACATGGGCGACCAGCCCCTCGCCGAAGAAGCTCTTCTCCCGGCCGAAGGTGCGGTCGATGAACTGGTCGGGCAGCACGAAGGTGCCGGGCGCAAGTTCCTCCCGGAACGAGCCGCAGGCGCTGACCGACAGGATTTCCGTCGCGCCGGCGCGTTTCATCGCGTCGATGTTGGCGCGGTAGTCGATCGAGGTCGGCGAATGGACATGGCCGCGGCCGTGCCGGGGCAGGAACACCATCCGGACATCGCCCAGCCGCCCGAACAACAGCCGGTCCGACGGCACGCCGAACGGGCTTTCCACGGCCTCCCAGCGCCGGTCCTCCAGCCCGTCGATCTCGTAGATGCCGCTGCCGCCGATCACGCCGATGACGGGCGGCCGATCGGGAGAATGGATATCGGGCGAATCGGTATCGTGGGCCATCGGAGGGATCAGCCCCGCGCCAGTTTCAGGAGCTTCACGGATGTATCGGCGAGCGCATCGACCTCGAAGGCCTTGCCGCTTTCCATCATCATGCGGGCCGGGCGCATCTCGCGGCCGTTGTTGACGGTGTTGACGGCGACGATCCGGCCGCCCGCCAGGTAGAACACCGTGAACCGGCCCTCGTCCGGATCGCCGCGCCAAACGAGGCTGTCCCAGGCCTCCGGCGCGCCGGTCATCTGCAGGTTGACATCGTGCTGGTCGGACCAGACCCACAGCGAATCCTCGTAGGCCTCGTCCGCGCCGCACAGGTTGCGCGCCACCGCCGCCGCCTGGTCCTGGGCGTTCTGGTAGCTCTCCAGGCGCAGGCGCCGGCCGGTAAAGGCGTTGGGCTGGTTGGCGACGTCGCCGGCGGCGTAGATATCCGGATGCGAGGTCCGGCCCCGGTCGTCCACGACGATGCCGTTATCGACCGCCAGCCCCGCGGCCTGGGCGATCTCCACGTTCGGCAGGATGCCGATGCCGATCACGACGACCTCGGCGGGGACGACGCTGCCGTCGCCCAGCCGGATGCCCGTCGCGGAACCGTTCCCTTCGATCGCCGCGATCGAAATGCCGAGCCTCAGGTCGACGCCGCGGTCCCGGTGCATCCGGGCGAACCATTCGGAGACCTCCGGCGCCACGCTGCGGCCCATCGGCCGGTCCGCGGCTTCGAGCACGGCGACTTCGGCGCCCCGCTTGACGGCGCTGCCGGCGATCTCCAGGCCGATGAAGCCGCCGCCGATCACCGCGACCCGGGTGCCGGCTGAAATGTGCGCGCGGATCGTTTCGCTGTCCTCGATAGTGCGCAGATAGAACACGCCGTCCAGACCGGCGCCCGGCACCGGCAGCGTGCGGACCCGCGCGCCGGTGGTCAGCATCAGCCGGTCGAAGCCGATCGTTCGCCCGTCCGCGAGGCCGACCGTCTTCGCCGCCGCATCGAGCGCCGTTGCGGCAGTGCCGGCGATCAGCTCGATCCGGTTTTCGGCATACCAGGCCGCCTCGTGCAGCCGGACTTTCTCCAGCCCGGCCTCCAAGCCGGCATCGGTGACGATCAACTCCTTGGAGAGCGGCGGCCGCTCGTAGGGGATGTGCGGCTCCTTGCCGATCAGCAGGATGCGGCCGTCGAACCCGTACTGCCGCATGGCCTGGGCCGCCCGCCCGCCGGCGTGGCCCGCCCCGACGATGACAAAGGTCCGGTCTGCGCTCATCGGCAGGGAATCTCCCCGTTGCCTGTTGCCGGGCGTGTCGCCGGCGGGCTCTTCGGCGCGCCAGGGCCCGCGACGCCCGGAATCTCCCCGAAGCGCGCCGCCTTGCCAAGCCTCAACCGGCCGCCCGTGGCGATAAGGCAGGCGATGAAGCCGGCGATAAGACCTGCGACAAGAACCGCGCCGCCGGCTGCCGCGCCGGGTATCAGCGACCCGATACTATCTGAGCCCGGACTGTTTGGCCGGCGGACAATCCATGCTATGCCCCGCCCCCATGAATGCGCCCATGAATGTCCCCGATTCGCTGAACGACGCCGCCGCGCCCTCCGGAGCCGATCCCGCCGAGTCCGGTCCGGTCGCGTCCGGCAGCGACGAGGTCGATCTTGGCCGTCTCGCCGGCCTGCTGGGCTATCGTCTGCGCCGGGCCGAGGTCTTCGCCTTCCAGAATTTCGCCGCCCATCTGGGCGGTGACGGGATCAGCCCCGGCCAGCTCGGCGTGCTGCTGCTGGTCGAGGCCAACCCCGGCTCGAACCAGACCCGGATCGGCAAGGCGCTCGGCATCGACCGCTCGACCCTGGTGTCGATCGTCGACGCGCTGGAGGCGCGCGGCCTGGTCCGGCGCGAGCCGTCGCCGACCGACCGGCGCTCCCACGCCCTGGTGCTGACGGCGGACGGCGCCGCCTTCCTGCGCGCGATCCGGCCGCGGCTCGACGCCCACGAGGCGGAGATCGCGCGCGGCCTGACGGCGGCCGAGCGGGCGCAGCTGATCGACATGCTGCAACGGCTGGCCGCGCCGTGACGTCCGCCGCGACGCTCGACGTGACGTCCGACAGGCCCGCGGACTTTCCGCAGACCTTCGGCGCCCTGCTGCGCGAGAGCGCCCGGCGCCATCCGGACCGGCCGGCGGTCGTCGGCTATCGCAACGGTACCCGGAGCGAGAACCGCGTGACGCTGACCTATGCCGGGCTGGACCGGGCGGCCGACCGGCTGGCCAATGCGCTGGTGCGCGAGGGCTACGCCAAAGCGGCGGAACGGCCCGGCCGCTGGCTCGCCATCCTGTCGCCCAACGACGCCGATTACGCGGTCGCTCATTTCGGCGCGGCGCGGGCGGGCTGCCCGCTCGCCCACGTCTCGGTGCGCGCCAACGAAGCCGGCCGGGCCGAGATGCTCGACCGGGTGAAGGCCGAACTGCTGTTCGTCCACGCCGGGCTGGCCGACGAAGCGCGCGCCCTGCTCGCGGAGTCCGCAACGCTGAAGCGGATCGTCGTCATCGGCGGGGCGGCAGGGCCGGATTCGCTCGACGCCTTCGTCGCCGATGCGCCGGACGGTGCACCGCCGATCGCCGTGCTGCCCGACGATCCGGCGGCGGTGACCTTTTCCAGCGGCTCGACCGGCGCGCCCAAGGGCGTGCTGGTCTCGCACCGCAACCGCACCCTCTCCTCCTGCCTCGGCGCGCAGGCCTTCGAGCTGGCCGACGGCGACGTCATGGCCTGCACCACGCCGCTGTTCCATGTCGCCGGCCTGTTCATGTGGCTCCAGATCGGCATACGGCGCGGCCTCACCGTCGTGTTGCTGGAGAAATGGGCGCCGGATCTGTTCGCCGACGCCATCGGGCGCGACGGCGCGACCGCGGCCTTCTTGGTGCCGTCGCAGGTCACGGCGCTGCTGGACGATCCTGCTGCGGCAGCCCGGATCCGGCCGAAGGGCGGCGGCGGCCTGCGCAATCTCAACATCAGCGGCGCGCCGATGCCCTCCGGCCTGCTGGAGCGCGCGCTGGACGCCTGGCCGGGCTTGGAGATCGTCGAGCACTACGGCCAGTCGGAGATCTGCCCGCTCGCCTACCGGCCGGCCGCCTTCGCGCGCACCAAGCCGATGAGCGCCGGGCGGCCCTGCGTCGAGATGGCGGTGCTCGGCCGGGACGGCCGGCCGCTACCGCAAGGCGAAGCCGGCGAGGTGGCGAGCCGCGGCGGCCACACCCTGCTCGGCTATATCGGCGACGATAGCGGCGACGATAACGGGGCCGGTATCGGGGCGGGGGCCGGGCTGGTGGCGTTGCAGGCCGGCGGCGGCTGGCTGCGCACCGGCGACATCGGCCGGATCGACGAGGACGGCTTTCTCCATCTGGTCGACCGCTCGAAGGACGTCATCGTCTCCGGCGGCGAGAATATCTTTCCCGCCGAGGTCGAACGCGCGCTCTACCGCCATCCGGCGGTCCGCGAATGCGCCGTGTTCGGCGTGCCCGACGAGCGCTGGGGCGAGGTCCCGGCCGCCCATGTCGTGGCCAACGGCGCCGGCATGCCGGGGGAAGGCGCCCCGGAATGCGCTCCGAAAGGCGCTTCGGACGAAACGGGGCCGCCCGACGAAGCCGCCCTGATCGAGTTCGTCGCCGGCCAGATCCCGCGCTACAAGCGCCCGCGCTTCATCCGCTTCGTCGATGCCCTGCCCCGCACCGCCATCGGCAAGATCCAGAAGAACCGGATACGAGCGGAATACTGGAAGGGAAGGGAGCGGGCGATTTGAGGGCGATCGGGCCGCCGGGCGCTTACTTGCCGCCGCTAATTGGGACCACCCCCTCCGGCGCCGGCAGCATCGGGACGTGGCCCGGTTCTGCGGCGACGTGGGCGAGCCAGGCGGTGACGGCGGGGTAGGGGGCGAGATCGAAGCCGCCTTCATCGGCGACATGGGTGTAGGCGTAGAGGGCGATGTCGGCGATCGTCATGGCACCGCCGCCGAACCAGGCCGCGCCGCCGAGATGTTGCTCCATGACCGCGAGCGCGGCATGGCCACCCTCCTGCTTGGCCGGAAGCTGCGCGCGCTGGAGGTCCGTCATGTCCAAATGCTGGATCCAGTGGCGCGCCACGGCGATGTTGGGCTCGTGGCTGTATTGCTCGAAGAACATCCATTGCAGGGTGCGCGCCCGGTCGAGCCGTTCCGCCGGCAGGAAGCGCGAGCCCTCCGCCAGATACCACAGGATCGCGTTGGATTCGGCGAGGCAGGTTCCGTCCCCGAGTTGCAGCAGCGGAATCCGCCCGTTCGGGTTGAGGGCGAGGAAATCCGCCGTCCGCGTCTCGCCCGTCATGGTGTCGAGCTCGATCCGCTCGTAGGTCAGGCCGAGATGGGCCATCAGCAGGCGCGGCTTGTAGCCGTTGCCGGAGAGGCGGTTGTCGTACAGGCGGAGCATGGGCGGATTCCTGGAGCGATGTGGGGATTAATGCGGGGGCGCGCGTTTTCCGCAACCCGGCCGCGATTGGCGAGTGGCGCAAATGCCGAATATCGGTAAAATCGCGCCAACATGCCCGCCCATCCGCCCCACTCCACCGTCGCCGCCCTGGCCTATGACGGGCTGTGCACCTTCGAGTTCGGCTGCACCTACGAGATTTTCGGCCTGCCCCGGCCGGAGCTCGACCGGCCCTGGTACCGCTTCGAGGTCTGCGCGGCGGAGCCGGGGCCGCTCCGGGCGGCGGGCGGGCTCGCGGTCCGGGCGCCCGGCGGCCTGGATGCGATCGAGCGGGCGGATACGGTGATCGTGCCGGGCTGGAAGAGCCCGGAGGCGCCGGCGCCGCCGGCCCTGCTCGCCGCGCTGGCGCGGGTCGTCGAGCGCGGCGGCCGGCTGGCGTCGATCTGCTCGGGGGCGTTCCTGCTCGCCGCGGCCGGGGTGCTGGACGGCCGCCGCGCGACCACGCACTGGCGCTACACCGCGGCGCTGGCGCGGCGCTATCCGCAAATCCGGGTCGATCCGGACGTGCTCTATGTCGACGAGGGCCCGGTCCTTACCTCGGCCGGCAGCGCGGCGGGGCTCGACCTCTGCCTCCACATGGTGCGCTGCGACCACGGCGCCGCGGTCGCCAACGCCGTCGCCCGGCGGCTGGTGCTCGCACCGCACCGCGACGGCGGCCAGCGCCAGTTCGTTGAAACCCCCGTTGCCGCCGGCCCGGACGCCGGCCGGCTGGCGAAGCTGCTCGACTGGCTGCCCGGCCATATCGACGAGGCGCACAGCGTCGCCGATCTTGCCGCGCGGGCGGGCATGAGCGTGCGCAATTTCCAGCGGCGCTTCCGCGAAGCCACGGGCCTGCCGCCGGGCGACTGGCTCAACCGGCAGCGCGTGGAGCGCGCCCGCCGCCTCGCGGAGACCACGGAGCTGACCGTCGAACAGATCGCGACGCGCGCGGGCTTCGGCAGCGTCGAGACGCTGCGCCATCACTTCCGGCGCCTGGTCGGCACCGCCCCGACCGACTACCGCCGCACCTTCGGCCGGATCCGGGAGCGAAACGGCCGCGTGTAAGGCGGCCCTTCGACCCTTCGACCCTTCGATACGCCCCGGCCTTGGCGGCCGGGGCTACTCAGGATGAGGAAGAGCGGTGTGTTGAGGCAATCGAACCCCCACAACTTCCTCATCCCGAGCAGGCGCGCCAGTGGCCTGTCCTGAGCTTGTCGAAGGGCCTGCCTTAGCTTGCCGAAGGGGGAGCCAAATTAATCCTTGACACGGCGCGAAAGAACATTATATGAACAATCGTCATCGGGCGCAGTGCGCCTGCCGGCCGGGCCGGCGACGGCAACGCGCTCCGGAACAGGGCTTGGAAAAAAGTCCTTTGAGGGCGTAAAAAAATTGCAGACAGACCAGTCTGTCTGAATTAGCTGTGCGGCATAAAAGGTGGATTAATAGATATTTTCTTAATTCTCCGAATTTATTCACGAACGATCATGAAAAAACCGGACATGCCGGCCCGTGCGCCGGGTCCGGTTTTTCCGGGCCGCGTCGAAATCGCTCGCTGGACGAACGGCCGGCCGGCGGGTCATGGTCGCGCCCCGTTTCCGCCGCGCTGGAACGCCGCACCGGAGCGCCGCACTGGAAGGGCTGCCATCGTGACCGATCCGGATCGTCCCGCCCCCGATCCTCCCGGGGGGCCGCTCGACCGTTTCGTCCGCGCCTTCTACGACGCGCGCCGGGAAGCGGCCCGCGCCGGCGACCCCGGCCGGCTCGAACCCTTCATCGCGGACGACGTGCGCTGGCGCGAGCCGGATGTCGGCGCGCATATGGGCGACTTGCGCGGCCGCGACGCGGTGCTCGACATGATCCGCCGGGCGCTCGCAACGACCGGCGGCACCTTCGACCTGCGGGTGACCGCGACGGTCGAGACCGGCAGCCATGTCGCCGCCCTCATCGCCTGGTCGGCGGAAAGGGACGGAGAGCGCATCGAAGGGCGCGAGCTTGCGGTCTACGAGGTGCGCGACGGCCGCATCGCCGCGGCCCGGTTCCATCCCGAGAATATCGCCGACGACCGGGTCTTCTGGGGCGAAGGACGGCCCTGAGCGGGCGGAGCCGCCGGCCGCCTTCAGCGCCCCTTGATGCGCTCGAAGGCTTCCAGCGCCCTGCGCCGGGCTTCGGTGTGGCCGACGATCGGGCGCGGATAGGTTGCGCCCAGCCGCACGCCCGCCGCCTCGAGCGCGCTAGGCGGCGCGTCCCACGGCCGGTGGATCCAGCGGTCCGGCAGGCCGGCCAGCTCCGGAACGAAGCGGCGGACATAGTCGCCCTGCGGGTCGAACTTCCGGCCCTGGGTGACGGGATTGAAAATGCGAAAATAGGGCGCGGCGTCGGCGCCGCAGCCGGCGACCCATTGCCAGTTGGCGCTGTTGTTGGCGAGGTCGGCGTCGACCAGCGTGTCCCAGAACCAGGCCGCGCCGGTCTGCCACGGGATCAGCAGATGTTTGACCAGGAAGGAGGCCGTGACCATGCGGACCCGGTTGTGCATCCAGCCGGTCTGCCAGAGCTGCCGCATGCCGGCATCGACGAAGGGATAGCCGGTGCGCCCCCGCTGCCACGCGCGCAGCGCCGGCGGGTTGTCCTTCCAGTCAAAGTCGGCGAAGCGCGGCTGCAGGGGTTTGTCCGGCAGATCCGGGAAGTCGGCGAGCAGGTTGCAGCAGAATTCGCGCCAGCCGATTTCGGCGAGGAATTTCCGCGGACCGTCGTCGGCCGGGCCATCGGCCGGGACATCGCGAGGCGCGGAGCGGGCATGGACGGCGTGCCAGATCTGGCGCGGCCCGATCTCGCCGAAATGCAGGTGCGGCGACAGGCGCGAGACCGCCGGCAGGTCCGGCCGGTCGCGTTGCGCCGCGTAGCCGTGCAGGCCGTTCGCCAGGAACGCCTGCAGCAGCCGTTGCGCCGTCGCTTCGCCGGGCCGCCACGCGGCGCGCAGGCCGCCGGCCCAGTCCGGCGCCGTCGGCAGCAGGCCCCAGGAGTCGAGCGGTTCGCTGTGCACGGGGTAGGCCGCCGCCGTTGCGCCGAACGCCGGCTCGGGCAGGGGCGGCGCCGGCGGGTCCGCCGCCAGGCAGGCGCGCCAGAAGGGCGTGAACACGCGATAGGGTGCGCCGCTTCCGGACAGGACGGTCCCCGGCTCGAACAGCAGTGCGGCGTTGAAGCTCTCGACCGTGACACCCGCCGCCCGCAAGGCCGCCCGTATCGCGCCGTCGCGCCGGATCGCCCCGGGTTCGTAAAGGCGGTTCCAGTAGATGCCGCGCGCGCCGGTTTCGGCGACCAGCCGCTCAAGAACCGGACCGGCCGCACCGCGGCGCAGGACGAGTGTCAGGCCATTGGCCGCAAGGCTCTGCGACAGTGCCGACAGGCTGTGGTGCAGCCACCAGCGGGATGCGCCGCCCGGCGTCCGGCTGCCGGCGCTGTCCCGGTCCAGAATGTAGACCGGGACGACCGGCCGCCCCGTGGCCGCCGCGGCGTGGAGGGCGGGATTGTCCGCCAGGCGCAGATCCCGGCGGAACCGGACGATGACCGGCGGGGCGGCAGACTGCGGCATCGGCGGCGTTTCCCCATCCGGTGGTTTTCAAGGCGTCACCCCCGGTTATAGTGCGGCCGGGCCGCCGGACCAGCCCCTACCGTAACCGCCGAACGACCGAAAATCCGCCATGACCGAAACCGCCGCCGCCGATTCCCATCCCCGCAAGTCGGTCGACCTGCTGGGCTCGACCATGCGCTATGTCGATACCGGGGTCGATACCGGGGTCGATACCGGTTCGGGCGAACCGGTCGTGCTGCTCCACGGCAACCCGACCTCGTCCTACCTGTGGCGCAACGTGATCCCCGAACTCGCCGGCAGTTTCCGCTGCCTGGCGCCGGACCTGATCGGCATGGGCGAATCGGGCAAGAACCCGTCCGGCGCGTACACCTTCGCCGAGCACAGCAAATTCGTCGACGTGTGGCTGGACGCCGTGCTGCCGGACGGCAGGCTGCGCCTCGTCGTCCACGACTGGGGCGGCGCCCTCGGCTTCCACTGGGCGGCGCGCCATCCGGACCGGGTCGCCGGCATCGCCTATATGGAAACCGTCGTCTGCCCGGTCCGCTGGGCCGACTGGCCGGAGCAGGCGCGCGGCATCTTCCAGGGCTTCCGCTCGCCCAAGGGCGAGGATCTGATCCTGAACCGCAACCTGTTCATCGAAGGGGTGCTGCCCCATTCGGTGATGCGCACGCTCTCGGACGCGGAGATGGACGCCTACCGCAAGCCCTTTGCCGAGGGCGGCGAGGTGCGCCGGCCGATGCTGACCTGGCCGCGCCAGATTCCCATCGACGGCGAACCGCCGGAGGTCGTCGCCATCGTCGAGGCCTACGGCGCGGCGCTGAAGGCGAGCCCGATCCCGAAGCTGTTTATCAACGCCGATCCCGGCAGCATCCTGACCGGCCCGGCGCGGGACTTTTGCCGGACCTGGGCCAACCAGGAGGAGGTGACGGTCAAGGGGCTGCATTTCGTGCAGGAGGATTCGCCGGCCGAAATTGGCGCGGCGTGCAACGATTTCTTTATGAGACACGCCGGCTGAGGAGGCGCAGCGATGAGCGAAAGACTGGTCGAACTGGAGATTGCCGACGGCGTCGCCCTGGTGACCATGAACCGTCCGAAGGCGCTGAACGCGCTCAACCGGGACATGACCCGTGCCCTGGTCGAGACGATCAATCCGCTGGAATACGACCCGGACGTGTGCTGTGTCGTCATCCGCGGCGGCGACCATTTCATGGCCGGCGGCGACCTCAAGACCTTCCACGCCATGCTTGGCCGGCCGCGCCGGGACAATCTCGTGGCGATCGAAGCCTTCGTTCACGAGGTCCACAGCCTCATCATCGCCATCCGGCGGATGCCCAAGCCGGTGGTCGCATCGGTGAGCGGCGCCTGCGCCGGCTTCGGGCTCAGCTTCATGTGCGCGGCCGACCTCGCCATCGCGGCGGAGGACAGCTACTACACGCTGGCCTACACCCTGATCGGCACCAGCCCGGACGGCGGTTCGACCTACGCGTTGCCGCGGCTGGTCGGGCTCAAGAAAGCGGCCGAGCTGGCCCTGCTGGGCGACCGCTTCGACGCGGCCACGGCCAAGGACTACGGCCTGGTCAACTGGGTCGTGCCGGCGGCCGACCTGACGGCCGAGACGGAGAAGCTGGCAGCCCGTCTGGCCGCCGGCCCGACCGTCGCCTACGGGCGGACAAAGGCGCTGCTGCAACGCTCGCTCGACAATCCGCTGGAGCGGCAGCTGCAGCTCGAGGCGGAGAATTTTTCGGCCTGCGCCGTCGGACCGGACTTTGCCGAAGGCGTCACCGCCTTCGTGGAAAAGCGCAAGCCGGCCTTTACCGGCAAGGCCTGACCCCCGCCGGACGGGCCTGAAGCGCAGCGGGGCGCCAGACGGCCGTGAGCGCAACCTTTCTCGACGTTCCGCTCTATGGTTTCGCCGCCATTCTCCTGGCGACGCTGCTCGGCGGCATCCTGCGCGGCTTCACCGGCGGCGCCGGAGCGGTCGTCGTCGTCATGCCGGTGCTGAGCGCCTTCGTCGGCGCGCGGGAGGCGGTGCCGGTCGGCGTCAGCCTGATGCTGCTGACCGGCATCCAGCTCGGCCCCAGGGCGATCCGCGACGCCGATCTGCGCGAGACGCTGATCCTCAGCGCCGCCTGCGCGCTGCTGATACCGGCCGGCGCCTGGCTGCTGTTCACCCTGGACGAAGACCTGATGCGCCGCGCCGTCGCCGGCATCGCCATCCTGTTCGCAGCGATCCTGCTCACCGGCTGGCGCCATACCGGGCGGCGCGGGCCCGCCGCGGCCGGCCTCGCCGGCGGGTTGAGCGGCCTGATCAGCGGTGCGGTCGGCATGGGCGGGCCGCCGATGTTCCTCTACGTCATGTCCGGCACGGCGCCGGCCCACGTCCAGCGCGGCACGATCGCGCTCTCCAGCTCGATCACCCCGGTCGTCACCCTGATCGCGATGGCGGTCGCCGGGGCCTTCGTGCCGCGGGTCTTCTGGCTGATCGCGATACTGGCGCCGCTCTTCGTCTTCGGCACCTGGGCCGGCACGCGCTTTTTCGGTCGGGTCGACGAGGCCCTGTTCCGGCGCTTGTCGCTTGGCGCGATGATCGTCGTTTCGACGCTGGTGCTGTTTCTTTAGACGCCGCGCCTCAACCGGGTCCGCCGATCCGACCCCCGATCCGACCCCCGATCCGACAGGCGGCGATCCACCAGGCGGGGTGCGCTGCTGCGATGGTGCGGGCCGCGGCGTCCGCTTCGGCTTCGCTGCCGAACAGGCCGAAGCAGGTGGCGCCGCTGCCCGACATGCGCGCCAGCCGGACGCCCGATGCGGTACGCAAGGCCGTCAGGACGTTCGCAATTTCCGGCACGAGCCCAATAGCCGGCCTCTCGAGATCGTTGCGGTTGGGTCCGGCGCGCGCCGCGAGGTCGCCGTCCCGAAGTCCGGCCGGCGGCGAGAACCGGCCGGCGAGGGCGCCGAAGACGGCGCCGGTCGGCACCGCCGCGCCCGGATTGACCAGGACCGCCGGCGCGGGCGGCGGCGGGGGCGCCAGCGGCATCAGCGTTTCGCCGATCCCGGTCATCCGGACGGTCCGGCCCGCAAGGCAGACCGGCACGTCGGCGCCCAGATCGAGGGCCAGCCTCGCCAGTTCGTCTTCGCCGATATCGGCCTGCCACAGCCGGGCGCACAGGCGGAGCGCCGCCGCCGCATCGGCAGAGCCACCGCCGATACCCGCGGCGACCGGCAGGTTCTTTTCCAAGTGCAGCGCAGCTCCCGCCGGGACGCCGCACCGGGCGGCCAGCGCCCGTGCCGCGCAGAGCACGAGATTGTCGCCGCCGGTTTCAAGCGCCCCGGCAAACGGTCCGGAGACCGTCAGGCTCAGCGCCTCCGCCGGCGCTCCGGTCAGACGGTCGCCGATGTCGGCGAAAGCCACCAGGCTGTCCAGTTCGTGGTAGCCGTCCGTCCGGCGGCCGGTCACATGGAGCCACAGGTTGATCTTGGCCGGGGCGAAAGCCCGAAGCGCCGAAGCGGGCGGCGGCATGGCCAGGCTATCTCCGGGCTTCCCGGTGTGCAGCGGGGCGCCCTACTGGCGCTGAGCGGGCCTGAAGGACGGCAGGCCCTCCCGGAGCCGCTGTTCGATCGTCCTGCGGTCGGCCTCTTCGGGGCCGAGCCACAGCGCCCGGCGCCACTGGAAACGCGCTTCGTGCCGCCGCCCGGCGCGCCAATAGGCATCGCCCAGATGCTGATTGATGATCGGGTCGTGGGGCCGCAGCTCGGTCGCCCGCTCCAGATGCCGGACAGCCGCCTCGAAATTGCCCAGGCGATATTCGACCCAGCCGACGGAATCGACGATGTAGCCGTCGTTCGGCCGCTTACGGACCGCCTCCTCCAGCATCGCGCGCGCCCGCTCCAGCTGCTCGCCCCGGTCGACCCACGAATAGGCGAGATAGTTCAGCACATAGGGCTGGCCCGGATTGAGCTTCAGGGCGCGCAGGAAATCCCGTTCGGCACGCGGCCACTGCCCTGAGCGCTCCAGCGCAATGCCCCGGGCGTAAAGCAGGTTCCAGTGCCGTGGCGCGATGTCGGCGATGCGTTCATACGCCCGGTCATAGGCAACGACCGCCTCGGCGAACGCCGATTGGCTGCGATGCACGTTGCCCAAGAGCCAGAGGGCGTCGAAACGCCCGGGCATCTCGGCCGCCATCTTTTCCAGAATGGCGGAAGACTCGTCGTATCGTTCCAGTTCGACCAGCGCGGCGGCTGCGGATTTGCGCGCCTCCCAGCTGTAGACGCTCCCGGATTCGAGCGACCGGAATACCGCGACGGCGTCGCGGTGGCGGCCGTCGCCGTCCAGCACGGTGCCGAGGGCGAAGGTCGACGCCGCATCGCGCGGCCGCATCCAGACGGCAAGCCGCGCCAGCGGCAGGGCCTGCTCCGGCCGGTCGGCCAGGTTGAGCGCGCTCGCCACGTTGAGCAGGGCCTCGGCCGCGCCGTCGGCCGGCGAGCCGACCGGAGGCGCAACCGGCGCATCCGTCTCGTAGCGCGCCCGCAGCAGCCTACCGGTCATCGAGTCGGGGTTGACGGCCAGAAACCGGTCGATCGTCTCGAGTCCCGCTGCCGCATCGCCGGTCCGGAACAGGAAGTTGGACCGGGTCTCGGTCACCCGCAGCGATCCGATCGCCGGGGCCGTCGTCACCGCCGCGTAGGCTTCCGCGGCGCGTTGCGGCCGGCCGGCAACATCCAGCAGATAGGCCCGGTGCAGCAGCCGGAACGGGCGGAACTGCACGATCTCTTCCAGATCGCGGTGCTCGTCCAGCGCCAGATCCGGATCCTTGTGGCGGCCGAAGGCCATCCAGGCGCGGAGCAAGGGCAGCAGAAGCCGCATGACATTGTCGTGCCCGATCCGGTCGAGATGCTTCTGCGCGGCGCCGAACCGCCCCTGCTTCGCTGCGTCCAGGGCGAGCACCAGGCGGGCCATGGTCGGGCCGTTGGACAGCGCGGCGATCTTACGGGCGGCGGCCGTCGCGCGTTCCATCCGGCCCGCCAGCACATGGGAGCGCAGGGCCAGGATCAGGAACCGGAGGCGGTTGCGCGCCTCCGGGGCCGCGGTTTCGAAATAGGCCGATGCGCGGCCGGAATCCTTGCGGCGCGATGCGTGAAGCGCCGAAAGATAGGCGCCCCAAGCGGTAGTCGGCGGCGGCGGCGACGGCGCAGCGCCGGTCCGGCCCGCGGCCGACGCAGGAGCGGCCTGCGCGAACGCGAGCCATAACGCCAGGGCCGGCAAGGCCGCCCCGAGCCCGGCGGCGCGCAGCAGGCCGGGCCGCGCGCGTCCCTCACATGTTCGGATAGTTCGGTCCACCGCCGCCTTCCGGCACCGCCCAGTCGATGTTCTGGGTCGGGTCCTTGATGTCACAGGTTTTGCAATGCACGCAATTCTGGGCGTTGATCTGGAGCCGGGGACTGGCGCCGTCGTCGTCGCGCAGGATCTCGTAGACGCCGGCCGGGCAATAGCGCTGCTCCGGCGCGTCGTAGAGCGCCAGATTGTGATCGATGGCCACGGCGCCGTCTTTCAGCACCAGATGAACCGGCTGGTTCTCCTCGTGGTTGGTCGCCGAGAAGGAGACATTGGTCAGCCGGTCGAACGACAGCACGCCGTCGGGTTTCGGATAGTCGATCGGCCGGTGCTTTTCGTTCGGCTCGGTCGCCTCGTGATCCGGCTTGGTCGCCCGCAGGGTCCAGGGCGCCCGGCCGCGGAACAGCTGCTGGTCGATGCCGAACAGCAGGGTGCCGGCGACCAGGCCCTTCTTCATCAGCGGCTTGAAGTTGCGCGCCCGGTGCAGCTCGTCTTTCACCCAGCTTTTCCCGAACGCCGCCGGATAGGCCTCCAGCTCGTCCTGCGCCCGCCCGCCCGCCACGGCCTCGAAGGCAGCCTCGGCCGCCATCATGCCGGTCTTCATCGCCGTATGGCTGCCCTTGATGCGCGGCGCGTTGAGGAAGCCGGCATTGTCGCCGATCAGGCAGCCGCCGGGGAAGGTCAGCTTCGGCAGGGACTGGAGCCCGCCGGCGTAGATGGCGCGCGCGCCGTAGGCAATGCGCGTGCCGCCTTCGAGGAAGGCGCGCACCTTCGGATGGTGCTTGTAGCGCTGGAATTCCTCGTAGGGACTGAGATAGGGATTCCTGTAGTCCAGCCCGACGACGAAGCCGACCGAGACCAGGTTCTCGTCGAAATGGTAGAGGAAGGAGCCGCCATAGGTCTCCTTGTCGAGGGGCCAGCCGGCGCTGTGCATGACGAGGCCCGGCTCGTGGTGCGCCGGATCGATCTCCCACAATTCCTTGATGCCGATGCCGTAGGACGGCGGATCGGCCGCGTCGCGCAGCCCGAAGCGGGCGTCGAGCTGCTTGCCGAGCGAGCCGCGGCAGCCTTCCGCGAAGAAAGTGTATTTCGCCAGCAGTTCCATGCCGGGCGTGTAGTTCGCCGTCTTTTCGCCGTCGGCGCCGATGCCCATGTCGCCGGTCGCGACGCCGCGGACCCGGCCCTCTTCGTCGTAGAGCACTTCGGCGGCGGCGAAGCCGGGGTAGATTTCGACGCCCAGCGCCTCGGCCTGTTCGGCGAGCCAGCGGCACAGGTTGCCCAGGCTGATAATGTAGTTGCCGTGATTGCCGAAGCAGGCGGGCAGGAACAGGTTCGGCACCTTGAACCCGCCCTTTTCGGTCAGGAAGAAGAAGCGGTCTTCGCTCACCGGGGTATCGAGCGGCGCGCCGCGGTCCTGCCAGTCGGGCAGCAGTTCGTTGAGCGCGCGCGGGTCGAGCACTGCGCCGGACAGGATATGCGCGCCGACCTCCGAGCCCTTTTCGAGAACGCAGACTTCGATATCGCTGCCCGTTTCCACGGCAAGCTGTTTCAGGCGAATCGCGGCGGCCAGACCGGACGGACCGGCGCCGACGATCACCACGTCGTATTCCATCGCTTCGCGGGCCGACTGCTCTTCCGTCATCCTGTCCGATCCCGTCCTGTGCCGGCGTTCCGGCGACTCCCGCGACGGCGCCCTAAGGGCTTGTAACGCCAGCGGCTTTCCCCGAAAGTCGCGAGAGCGCGCGCAAGCGCAGGCGCTTTGGGCGCGCAACACAAGACACTTAGCGCAGAGGGCCGTTTCGCGCCATGCCCGATCGCAAGAACCCGCAGTCCGCAAGAGCGGCGGAAGCGCTCCGGCACGCGCTCGCCTGGCAGGTCGAGGCCGGCGCCGACGAGGCGATCGGCGAACGGCCGGTCGACCGGCGGGACCGCGCTCCGGAACCGGCCTCGGAACCGATCCGGGATAGGCCGGCGCAGCGGGGCGCCGATCCACCGGCCCGCCCCGCGCCGCCCCCCGCCCCGGCTGCCGCCCCTGTGCGTCTGGAATCGACCGGCGAAACCGTGGCGTCCGCCCGGGAGAGCGCCCGGAGCGCCGGGACGCTGGAAGAGTTACGCGCCGCCGTCGCCGCATTCGACGGTTGCGCGCTGAAGAAGACCGCGATGAACACCGTGTTCGCCGACGGCGCGCCTGGCGGTCGGCTCATGCTGATCGGCGAGGCGCCGGGCGCGGAGGAGGACCGCCAGGGCAAGCCCTTCGTCGGCGCCAGCGGCCAACTGCTCGACAAGATGCTCGCCGCCATCGGCATCAGCCGCGAGAACGACGCCTACATCACCAACATCGTATTCTGGCGCCCGCCGGGAAACCGCGAGCCCTCGGCCGCCGAAACCGCGGTCTGCCGCCCCTTCCTGGAGCGCCATATCGAGCTGAAAAAACCGGAAATCCTGGTGTTTCTCGGCGGGCCCTCGGCCAAGACGCTGCTCGACCGCAAGGAGGGCATCACCCGGCTGCGCGGGCGCTGGTTCGACTTCCGCACGCCGGACATGATCGGGGCCGGCGCCGAGCCGATTCCGGCCCTGCCGCTGTTCCACCCGGCCTACCTGCTGCGCAGCCCGCTCAACAAGCGGGAGGCGTGGCGGGACCTGCTGGCGATCCGGGCGCGGCTCGACGGGTCGGGCTAGCGCCCCGCTCCGTCAATCCCCGGCCGTCTCCTCCCGCCAGCCGTCGATGGCGTCGAGCGGGAGGCTGCCGATCTCGGTAACGACCTGAACGAGCACTTCGGCGGCTTCGTCGAGCAGGCGCGTGCCGGTCTCCGGGTCGGCCAGCGTGGCGTCGCCGACGGCGCCGGCCGGATTGAGGTCCTGGGCCTGCCAGCCGAAGCCGGCCGTCCGCCCGAATGGGCGCAGATGGGCATAGGCCTGCGCCATGTCCTCGGAGCGCGAGGCGAAGCGCTGCAACTTGTCCTGCCGCACCGCGCCGGGCCGGATCGCCTGCATGATCGAGGTCTCCGCCGCGCCGCCATGGATGCCGTGGGCCGCCTCGTGGACGCCGAAATGGCTCTCAGCCTGCCAGTAGCGGTAACCGTTGAGCGGGAAGACCAGCAACTCATGCTTGCGGCGCAGCTTGTGGGCGACGATGTCGAGCACCGCCGGGTTGCCGCCGTGGCAGTTGAGCAGGGCGAGCTTGCGGAAGCCGGCCGCCGCGACGCCGCCGGCCAGCTCCATCAGCACGGCGATCATGGTCTCCGCCGACAGGCTGAGCGTGCCGGGGAAATCGCCGTGTTCGATGCTGAGGCCGACCGGCAGGGCCGGCAGCACGAGCAACGGCACCCTGACCGGCAGCCGCGCGACCAGCCGCTCGACCAGCGCGGCGCAGATGTCGTGGTCGACCGAGACCGGGAGATGCGGTCCGTGCTGCTCGGTCGCCGAAACCGGCAGCAGGACGACCGTCGCCGCCGGATCGAAGCCGGCGAACTCCTCCGTCGTATGGTCGGCCCAATAACGGGAGCGGTTGGTCATGTGGGTGCGCGGGGCTGGGGAGTCCGTGGCGAGCGTCCGGCACACTCTATGCGCCGGCGGGCCGCCCGGCAAATGCCGGGGTGACGCCGAAACTGTCGCCACCGGGTTGGTGGAGCGGCGCTATCAGGACAGGCGTTTCTTTTCGCCATGCCGCCAGGCCCGCGGGTCGTAGGCGATAGTGCAGCCCCACATGCCGCGCCTTTCCTTGCGGGCCTGGCGCTCGATTTGCTTGTAGCGGTCGCTGTAGACGGCGATGGCATAGCCGTTGCGGACCAGCCATTCCCCGATGTCCTTGCCGTCGCAGGTCACGGTGCCGACGGCGCGGCCGTACCGATCGAAGTCTTCAATCGTGACCCGGACGTATTTTCCGCCGACGGCGCCGATCAACGCGCTCTTGACGCGCTTGCCGTGCCGGAACCAGGTGCCGTTCCGGTGCATCGCCCGCTGGTCGTATTCCGGCGCGTCGAGGCCGGCGAGCCGGATCTCGTGGCCGGACACCCGCAGCCCGTCGCCGTCGGTGACATAGGCCTTGCCGGAGATCGTCCGTCCGGGCCCTATCCTCCGCCGGCCCCGGAGGAGCAGAATGACGACGACCGCGACGGCCAGAAGCGCGATAAACTCCATGACGACTGCACCCTAATCCGGCTCCCGAATGCTATCCAGAACCAGCCGGAGGCCATCGAGCGCGTCCTGTCGTCATTGTCACGGAACAGCCGGGTATGGCGACCCGGTGGGCAGGACCCTTGCCGCGTGGCCGGCAGCTCCCATTTCCAGATCAGCCTGTCGGCTTCGGGCGGCCGGCGCTGCGCAACTCGGAGGACGGCATGGCACAATCCGCGAAATCCAGGGCCCGGCCCGTCGGCATCAACCATATCGCGCTCGAGGTCGGCGAAATACAGGAGGCGCTGGACTTCTACGGCGGCTTCCTCGATTTCGAGGTCTCTTCCCAGAGCGAGAAGGCGGCCTTCATCTATTTCGGCGACCAGTTCATCAATTTTATGACCGGCCGGCGCCAAGGGCCCGATGAGGGTCGCCATTTCGGCATCGCCGTGGACGACAAGCCGCTCGCGATCGAGCGCCTGAAGGAAATGGGCGTCGAATTGCTCGATACCCGCTTCACCGATTTCCTCGACCCGTGGGGCAACCGGGTCGAGCTCACCACCTACACCAACATCCAGTACACCAAGGCCGACCATGTCCTGAACGGCATGGGCCTCGGCCATCTGAAGAAGACGCCCAAGGCGATCGAGGAACTGGCGAAGAAAGGCATGGCACCCGAGGGGTAGCCCGCCTGTCCGAATCGTCCGGTCATGACCGGCCCTTTATCGGAGCCCGGCGCCGCTGCAGCACGTCAGCGGATCGTGCTCGGTGCGGCCCTGGTCGCCGCTGCGGGGCTGATGTTCGCGCTTGCGGGCGTGGCGATCAAGATGGCCGGAGCCAGCCTCGGCAGCGTCGATATCCTGTTCTGGCGCAATGTGCTGAGCCTGGCGATCCTCCTGCCGTGGATCGTCCGGCGCTGGCCCGGCGCGCTGCAACCGGTGCATGGCGGGCTGATGGCAATGCGCGGCGTCGCGGTGGTGGCGTCGCTGCTCTGCTACTACTACGCCGTTCAGGTGCTGCCGCTTGCCGAGGCGGTTCTGCTGAATTTCAGTTCGGCGATCTTCGTCCCGCTGCTCGGCTTCCTGCTGTTCCGTTTCGGCCTCGACCGCAGGGTGCTGATCGCGGTGCTCGTCGGTTTCGCCGGCGTCGCCCTGATCCTCAAGCCGGGCACGGATCTCTTTCAGCCGGCGGCGCTGATCGGCCTCGCCTCCGGAATGCTCGGCGGGCTGGCTGCGGTCGCCGTCTGGCGCATGCCGGAAGAGGAAAGTCCCGTCCGCATCGCCGTCTGGTTCGCGCTGATCGGCATCGTCATCACCTCGGGGCCGATGCTGATGGATCCGGTTCTGCCGCCGGCGGAGGCCTGGCCGCCGCTGATCGCGCTCGGCCTGTTCTCGACCGCTGCCCATATCCTGTTCGCCCGGGGCTGCCTGGTCGCGCCGGCCGACCGGGTCAGCCCGCTCGACTATACCGCCGTCTTCTTCGCCGCCGCCTTCGGCTGGCTGATCTGGGGCGAGGCCGTGGACTGGCTCCTCGCGGCGGGCGCCGCCCTGATCGTCGCCGGTGCCGTCATCGCGATCCGCGCCGGGCGGCCGGGAGCGGACGCTTGACCCGCCTTCCCGATACGGATGTCATCGTCGCCTGCGCCGGGCGCGGGCCGGTTTCGGCGCAGGCCATCAGTCGTCGTTGCGAGCATCGGGCCGAGGGGGTGCCGTCCCTCGCGCTCAATCGTTCCGGAAATTGACCGAGTTCAGATAGGCCACGCAGGCGTCGACCGGCTCGACGTCGCCGAACTTGGCGTCGATGTCGAACAGGTTCCATTCGGTGGCGCCGGGAATGCGGTCGCCGATGGCCTCGCGCACGGCGATCGGGCGGAAGCCCTCGGCCAGCCCGTCGGTGACCGTGGCGCGCACGCAGGCCGAGGCAGTGACGCCGGTGACCAGGATGGTATCGACCCCGGCGGCGCGCAAATAGCCAGCGAGATAGGTGCCGTGAAAGGCGCTCGCCCGCTTCTTGATCATCACCTGCTCGCCGTCGATCGGCGCGATCCGGCTGTCGATCGCCCAGATGTCCTCGTTCTTCTGGTCGGCGATCTCGATCGGGATCTTGTAGTGCCACAGGCCCATGTCGGTGCGCGGGTCGTCCGGGTCCGGGTTCTGGTAGCAGACCGTGGTGTAGACCACCGGATGGCCGTTCTCGCGGCAGGCGTCGATCAGCTTGCGGGTCGCCGGGATAATCCGGTCGTCGATGCCCTCGCAGGTGAAGGGATAGCCCGGCCGGGTCCAGGCGTTGGCAAGGTCGACGTTGATCAGCGCCGGCTTGCGGCCGAAGCCGATGCGGCGCTGGAAGCCGCGCTCCCGGTACAGCGCCGTCGCGGCGGCGAAGGCGTCTTCCAGCTTCGTTTGCAGATCGGCGATTTCGCGGTCCATGGTCAGTTTCCTTTCGCGGCCATGACGGCCTTGAGGTCGATATCGAAGCCGTCGAGCAGGATATCGCAGATTTCATCGTAGGCGGCGCCGACCCGGATGGTCTCCCAGGAGATCAGGTCGACGATGGAGCTGCCGAGCCCCCTGTCGTTGTGGAACGGCGTCAGGCCGTAATCGACCGAGAGGTCGGCCGCCGCCGTCACCTGCGCCTCGATATCCTCGTAGACGAACTTGCTGCCGGTGCCGGAGCGGTTGGCCGACGAGCCGATCACGGCGTAGGCGTTCTCGCGCGCCAGCCGGGCGATCCCGTCGTGCAGCGGGCCGGCATTGAGCAGCATGTCCATCGTGCCGGCGAGGGTCGCGTTCTTCAGCGCGAAGGGCGGCAGGCTGCGGATCACCGGGTGGCTTTCGTCGAACGGCGCGACGATGGAGAAGGGCAGGTCGTTGTCGTGGATCACGGCACTCACGGCGTCGCGCGCCCGGTCCGGCACCCGGATCGCCTCGGTGAACAGCTGCCAGTCGCAGAAGTTGCCGCACGGCTTGCTGAACGGCCGCTCCTTGGCGCGGTACATGCGCTGGACGGACTCTTCCTCATGGCCGACAATGGCGTAGCCGACGCTGACCGGAAAGATCGCGACGCCGCCGTTACAGACGGTCTCGAAAATGCGCTGCGCGTCTTCCGCGATGGGTCGGCCGTCGAACACCCTGTACCTCCCTGCTCTTTCCCGATCATCTTTGGGCCCGATCCCTTTTGGGCGGCGCCACAATAGGGCGGCGGCGAAATTGCACAAGGCTTGCAGCGGTGTCCGCACAGGCGACGGAGCGAGGAAACATGGCGAGACCGGATATCGCCGGCGATGCGCGGCGCGCTTTCGATGTCATCAAAGGCGGCGGCATCGGCATCCTGCCGATGGATGTCGGCTATTCGATCGTCGGCGGCAGCGCGGAATCCCTGAAACGGATTTTCGAGGCCAAGCGGCGCGCGCCGTCCAAGCTCAACGCCATGGTGGCCGACAACGCCATCCACCGCGAGGTCCATGTCGTCGACCGGCGCGGCGCCGAAATCGTCGCCTGCATCACGGAGGACTACGACCTGCCGCTCGGCGCCATCGCGCCGGCCCGCATGGACCATCCGCTGCTCGCTGCATTGCCGGGCGAGGCGGTCGCCGCCAGCCAGAAGGACGGCACCGTCGTCATGCTGCTCAACGCCGGCCCGTTCCACCGGGAAATCTGCCGCCTGAGCCGGGCGGAGGGCCATCCCCTGTTCGGCTCGTCGGCCAACCTGTCGCTTACCGGCACCAAGTTCCGGGTCGAGGATATCGAGCCGGAAATTTCCGGCATTGCCGACATCGTGATCGATCACGGCCTGCGCAAATATCATCCCTACGGGGCGTCCTCGACCCTGCTCAACGTGATGACGCTGGAGGTCGTGCGGGTCGGTTCCTGCTACGAGCTGATCGCCGATATCCTCGAGCGGCATTTCGGCATCGCCCTGCCGCCGGCCCCGCAGGCCTCTCCGGTTCCGCAGCCGATAAAGGGAGTCGAATGATCGGGTCTGCATGCTATGGTTGAGCATCAGGACATACTCGACAATCTGGGAAACCGTTCCATGCCATCCGTCACCCGCACCGCGGCGGAATTCGCCGCCGGTCTCTCCTACAGCGATCTGCCGCCGGAGGTTGCGCGCCGCGCCAAACTGCTGGTCTTCGATACGCTCGGCATCGCCCTGCGCGCGCGCCGGGACGCCGAATCGACCGGGAGCTTTATCGCGGCGGTAAAGCGCCTCGGCATGACGGGCGGCGCGGCGACGGCGATCGGCGATCCGGAGCGCTATACGGCGGCCGGCGCGGCGCTGATCAACGGCACGCTCGCCCATTCGCTGGATTTCGACGACACCCACGCCCGCGGCTCGATCCACGCCAGCGCGCCGATCGTGCCGGCGGCGCTCGCCGCGGCGGAAGAGGCCGGCGCCAGCGGCGCACGGACCATCGCCGCCATCGTCGCGGGCTACGAGGTCCAGATCCGGCTGAGCCTCGCGCTCGGCCCCAGCGACCATTACGCCCGCGGCTTCCATCCGACGGCGACCTGCGGCGCGTTCGGCGCGGCGGCGGCCGTGGGTAACGTCCTGGGCCTCGACGCTGGGCAGATCGAGAGCGCCTTCGGCATCTGCTTGAGCCAGGCCGCCGGTTCGATGCAGTTCCTCGCCGACGGCGCCTGGACCAAGCGCTCCCATGTCGGCCACGCCGCCATGTGCGGCCTGATGGCGGCGACGCTGGCGGCCGAGGGTTTCCGCGGCCCGGCCCAGGCCTTCGAGGGCAACGCCGGTTTCCTCGCCAGCCATGCGCCGGACCCGGACCCGGCGAAGGCGGCCGCCGGCCTCGGCGCGGTCTGGGAGACCATGCAGATCGCGGTGAAGCCCTATCCGTCCTGCCGTTACGGCCACGCCGCGATGGACGCGATCATCGGCCTGCGGGCGAAGCACGGCCTCCGGCCCGAGGATGTGCAGGAGATCGAGGTCGGCCTGCCGGAGACCGGCTGGAAGATCGTCGCCGACCCGCTCGCCGACAAGCAGAACCCGCAATGCATTGTCGACGGCCAGTTCTCCATGCCCTTCGTCGCCGCTGCGGCCCTGATCAACGGCGGTCTGGTGTGGGACGACTACGAACCGCTGCTGGCCGATGACGCGGCGAAGGCGCTGTGCCGCAAGGTCCGCCCGGTCGTCGATGCGCGGGCCCAGGCCGAATACCCGGCCAACCTCGCCGCGGCGGTGAAGGTGACGACCGCGGCCGGCGCGGTCGAGGACTTCGTCGCCGTGCCCAAGGGCGAGCCGGGCAATTTCCTGACCGAGGACGAGTTGCGCACCAAGTTCGACGGCCTGGTCGCGCCCTATCTGGAGCCGGCGGACCGGGCTGCCTTCGCCGACAGCCTGCTGGCGCTGGAAAGCGCGGATGACGTATCCGCCGTGCTCCGGCTCTCGGCCGGCCGGCCGGCAGGAGAACCGGCGATCCGCGCCGTGGCCGGATAAGCGGCATGATCGCGACGATGGAAGAGGTGGCGGCTGGGCGGTTCCGCGAGTCCGCCGGCCGCTACTACGAGGATTTCACGGTCGGCGACATCTACGAGCACCGGCCGGGCCGGACGATCAGCGAGGCCGACAACACCTGGTTCACGCTGCTCACCATGAACACCCATCCGATCCATTTCGACGCCGAATACGCAAAGCACAGCGAGTTCGGGAAGCTGCTGGTCAACAGCGCGCTCACGCTCTCCATCGTCGCCGGGATGAGCGTCAGCGACCTCAGCCAGAAGGCCATCGCCAACCTGGGCTGGACCGATATCCGGCTCACCGCCCCGGTCTTCGTCGGCGACACGATTTATGCCGAATCCGAAGTGCTGGAGAAGCGCGAATCGCAATCGCGGCCCAACCAGGGGATCGTCACCGCTAGCACCACCGGCACGAAGGCCGACGGCACGGTGTTCATGACCTACCGGCGCTCCATGCTCGTGCCCCGGCGCGGCTTCGGCGTCGACGACCGGGTCGGCTGACAGCCGATGAACGCGCCTTACACTGACGGCGACGCCGCCATCCTCGACGCGATCGACCGCTTCGTCGAACGCAGCATCCTGCCGGTCGCCCACGATCTCGAAGCGAAGGACGAATACCCCCACGCCATCGTCGAGGACATGAAGGAACTCGGCCTGTTCGGCGCCACGATAGCGCCTGAATATGGCGGGCTCGGACTGTCGGCGGCGACCTACTCGGCGATCATCGAGCGGATTACGGCGGGCTGGATGTCGATCTCCGGCATCGTCAACTCGCACCTCATCATGGCCGCGGCGGTCCAGCGCTTCGGCACCGACCAGCAGAAGCAGCGCTGGCTGCCGAAATTCGCGACCGGCGAACTGCGCGGCGGCATCGCGCTCACCGAGCCGGACTGCGGCACCGACCTCCAGGCCGTGCGCACGAGAGCCGAGCGCAAGGGCAACGCCTATCTCGTCAACGGCGCCAAGACCTGGATCACCAACAGCGTCGAGGGCGATATCCTCGCCGTACTGGTCAAGACCGATTCCGACGCTGAGCCGCGCCACAGGGGCATGAGCCTGCTGCTGGTCGAGCAGGGCGAGGGCGTCGAGGCCGGCAAATTGAAGAAGCTGGGCTATCGCGGCGTCGATACCGGGCAGGTGATCTTCGACGATTGCCAGGTGCCGTTCGACAATCTGGTCGGCGGCGAGGAGGGGCGCGGCCTCCAGCAGATCCTCGCCGGCCTCGAACTGGGCCGCATCAACGTGGCGGCGCGCGGCGTCGGCATCGCCCGGGTCTGCCTGGAAAAGGCGGTCGAGTATGCGCAGGTGCGCAAGACCTTCGGCAAGCCGATCGCCGAGCATCAGGCGATCCAGATCAAGCTCGCCGACATGGCGACCCGGGTCGAGGCGGCGCGGCTGCTGACCGGCGCGGCGGCCCAGGCCTACGACCGGGGCGAGCGCTGCGACATGGAAGCCGGCATGGCCAAGCTGTACGCCACCGAGGCGGCGGTCGAGAACAGCCTGGAGGCCATGCGCATCCACGGCGCCTACGGCTATTCCACGGAGTTCGACATCGAGCGCTACTACCGCGACGCGCCGCTGCTGGCGATCGGCGAGGGCACCAACGAATTGCAGCGCCTGATCATCGCGAAGCAGCTGATCGCGCGGAACCCGGTGTAGCCGCCATGCTGCCGCTCGAGGGAGTCCGCGTGCTCGCGGTCGAGCAATACGGCGCCGGGCCGTTCGGCACCATGTTCCTCGCCGACCAGGGCGCCGAGGTCGTCAAGATCGAGAACCCGAACGACGGCGGCGACATGGCCCGCGCCGTCGGGCCCCATTTCTTCCCGTCGGGCGACAGCCAGTTCTTCCACAGCTTCAACCGCAACAAGAAGAGCCTGACCCTGGACCTGAGCCGGCCGGAGGCCCGGCCCGTGCTGCACGACCTGGTGCGCTCGGCCGACGCGCTGGCGAGCAACATGCGCGGCGACGTGCCGGAGAAGCTGGGCCTGACCTACGCGCATCTGAAGGAGCACAACCCGCGGATCGTGTGCGCCCATCTCTCGGCCTACGGGCGCGACGGGCCGCGCGCGGCCTGGCCGGGCTTCGACTATGTCATGCAGGCCGAGGCCGGCTATTTCGCGCTGACCGGCGAGCCGGAGGGTGCGCCCTCGCGCTTCGGCCTGTCCATCGTCGACATGATGACCGGCCTCGCGATGGCCTACGCCCTGCTGGCGGCGCTCACCGGCGCCCGGGCGACCGAGCAGGGCCGGGATATCGACGTCAGCCTGTTCGACGTCGCGCTGCACAATACCGGCTATCTGGCGGCCTGGTATCTCAACGCGGGCTTCAACCAGCCGCGCCTGCCGCGCTCGGCCCATCCGTCGCTCACGCCCTGCCAGCTCTACAGGACGGCGGACGGCTGGATCTTCCTGATGTGCAACAAGGAGAAGTTCTGGCCCGCCCTGTGCGGCGCCATCGGCCGGCCGGAATGGGCGGAGGACAAGCGCTTCCGGCGCTTCCCGGACCGTCTGGAGCGGCGCGACCTGCTCACCGGAATGCTGGACGAAGCCTTGCAGGCCCGCACGACCGCCGATTGGCTGGAGCGCTTCGCCGGCGTCGTGCCGGCCGCGCCGGTCAACGATGTCGCGGCGGCGCTCGACAACCCCTATGTCGTCGAGACCGGCCGTCTCCAGACCGTGGAGCATGCGGCCGACGGCCCCTACCGCCTGGTTGCGCCGCCGGTGCGCACCGCCGAGCCGGCGCCCGCCCGCCCCGCGCCGGATCTGGGGGCGGATACGCAGAGCGTGCTCCAGGGGCTGGGCTACGATGCCGCGCGGATCGCCGCCCTGCGCGCCGCCGGAGCGATCTAGGGCCGGCTGCCGCGCGAAGGCGCGGAGACCCGGAACCGTCCTGCAAACCGGCGCACTGGCGGCCGGTCTGCGGCCCTCCGTTTTTGATCGTTCGTTCCAGTGTTTTTCTCCGCTGAAGCGGTCGTTTTTCGCAGTTTTCCATCGTTTTTCCTTGCTCGATGCCGAATTAGACAGACCGGTCTGTCTTTTACTTTTTTTTGCACCCGGACCGCCCGAACCCCGCGGAATCGCTGGGAAACGCGCTTCAGGGCGGTCGCAAAAACAATTCGGAGAGGAAATGTTTCCATCCACGCTCCGGGCGGAGCGCCGATGCGGCCGGGCGGACAGAACCCCCATCGGCCCCGCTGACGCGGGGCCACTTCCCCCTCTGAAGAGGGGGAAGGACAGGGAGCGGGCGCACTTCGGGTGTTGATGAGGTTCATATAGGGAACAAACTTGACAGTGTCAAGAAATAATATCGGATTTCAGAAAATTTTTTGCGCCTCCATCCCGCGCTGCCGGAGTTCCCGGCCGCTGCGGCCGGTGGGCGGGCGGACGGACACCCCCGCCGCGCCGCGCCCATCCGTGACGCGAAGGCAGGCAGTGCGCGGCCGGCAAAAGGGTTAAGGTTTCCATGTACGACAAACGGCCAACGGGCGGGGCAGGGTAATTTTGGAGATCGGTCAGCGCCAAGCCGGAACGGCCCGGCCATGATCCCGCGCATCAAGGCGGCGATCTGGGTCGATGCGGAAATCCGGCGCTGCCGGGTGAACGGCATCGACGCCTATCTGGTGCGCCGGGGCGACGAGCATGCCGGCGCGATCCTGATCAAGCACAACCGGTTCGACGCCGGCTGCACCGTCTACACGCCGGCGACGTCGCCCGACGGCGGCCGGGCCTGGCGCCGCGGCACCGGCAACGATCCGGTGCCGGAGGCCGACGCCGACGCCTATATCGCCCGCCAGCGCGGCTACGACCCGGACCTCTGGGTGGTCGAGATCGAAGACCCGCGCGACGCCTGGGCGCTGGGGGAGCAGGTGCTGCCCTGAGCGGCGCGCAGTTACGGCACGCCCTTCGATACGCCCCGGCCTTGGCGGCCGGGGCTACTCAAGGTGAGGGTGAAGGTAGGGAAGGCCGCAAATAACCCTCATCCCGAGTAGGCGCGCTTGCGCGCCGTATCGAGGGGCGCCTTGCCGCTACGGTTCCATTCAGGACGGATAATTCTAAGGCACGAATTTATACCCGCCGTCGGCGATGTGGGTCTGGCCGGTGGTGAAGCTGGAGCGCTCGCTCAGCAGGAAATGCACCAGTTCGGCGATCTCCTCCGGCCGGCCGAAGCGCTTGAGGGCCGCCGCCGCGGTCAGCCGTTCGTGCGCCTCGTCGGACACGTCGGCGGTCATGTCGGTCTCGACATAGCCGGGCGCGACGCCGTTCACCCGCACCGCCGGGCCCAGCGCGGCGGCGCACTGGCGCACGAAGCCGATAATCGCCGCCTTCGAGGTGCCGTAGGCGAACATGCGCTCGGTCGTGATCGGGTTCGGCACCAGGCCGAGCACCGAGGAGATGCAGACGATCCGGCCGAAGCCGCGCGCGACCATGCCGTCCTTGGCGCGCCAGACGGCGTGGAAGGTGCCGTCGAGATTGACCCGCATGATCTCGTGCCAGGTCTCGGCGGTCATGGACAGCGCGTCGGCCGAGCGGGCGATGCCGGCGTTGGTGACCAGCAGGTCGACCGGGCCGAGCATGCCCTCGACGGCGTCGAACATGGCCTCCGTCGCTTCCCGGTCGCCGACATCGGCGGGATAGATCGCCGCTGTGCCGCCGGCGGATTCGATGGCCGCGCGGGTCTCCTCGGCGGCCTCCCGGTTGGCGGCATAGTTGACGGCGACGCGCGCGCCGCTCGCCGCGAGGCGCAGGCAGATCGCCCGGCCGATGCCGCGCGACCCGCCCGTCACCAGGGCCGTACGGCCCGCAAACTCAGCATCCTGCATCGGGGCCCTGCACGGGTCCGGCGCTGCGGCTCAGGCGAGGCCGAGCAGCGGCGCGACGTCGGTGCTCTCCCACGCCGGCAGCGCCTCCATCCGGCCCATCCAGGCCTGCAGGTTCGGGTGCTCGCCGAGCGGGAGCTGCTGATACCGGTGCAGATGCATCGGCGACGCGACCGCGATGTCGGCGATGGTCGGCTCCGGCGTGCCGCACAGCCAGTCCTGGCCGTCGAGCCGGTCGTCGAGGATCGCGGCATGCTTGTGGAAGTTCGACCCTTCGCCGTCGAGGATCGCCTGGTCCGGCTCCGCTTCGAGGATCGGCTTAACGACATTCTCGACCAGGTAGACGTAGCAGGTCGGGAACCAGGCGCTCGACTCCCAGAGCAGCCAGCGGTTGACGTCGGCCCGGGTCGCCAGGTCGCTCGGATAGGCCGCCTCGGCGCCCACCTTGTCCGCCCCGTATTGCAGGATCGCGTTGGATTCCCAGAGCTTGAGATCGCCGTCGACCAGCGCGGGCAGGGCGGCGTTCGGATTGATCGCCATATAGTCGGGCGACTGCTGCCCCTGCGCGAAATAGTCGACATCCACGGAATCGAATGCGACGCCCATATGCTTGAAACCGGCCACAACCTTGCGGCAGTTCACGGTGCGCGGATCGTAATAGAGCTTCATCGGGGTTCTCCCTTCCGGATGCGGATTTCCGTCTTTCGGAAGATGCCGCAGCCCGGCTGTCCGATCAATCGCCGGAATCGCACCGGAATCGCGCCGGAATCGTGTCGGGGCCGTACAGGCCTGGGGACAAGCACCGATCCTTCAACGATTGCAGGGGCTTTTCCGCCGGCCGGGTGTTATTTACCGTGTGGAAACAAAAAACGAACAATTCGTTGTCCGGCCGGCCGAACGATGCTATTTTGGCATGCTGCGGCGCATGGGCCGCGCCGCAGGAGACGCCCTCGTCATGACCAACATCGCCGCCATCTCCCAACGGATCTGGGACATGAAGTACCGGCTCAAGGGGCCGGACGGCGCGCCGGTCGACCGGACGATTGACGACACCTGGCGGCGGGTGGCGAAGGCGCTGGCGGCGGTCGAGCGCGAACCGGCAGCCTGGGAGGCCCGGTTCTTCGACGCCATGCGCGATTTCCGCTTCATGCCGGCCGGCCGGATTCTCGCCGGCGCCGGCGCGGCGCGCAACGTCACCCTGTTCAACTGCTTCGTCATGGGCGAGATCCCGGACGACATGGCCGGCATCTTCCGCCATCTCCAGGAGGCGGCGCTGACCATGCAGCAGGGCGGCGGCATCGGCTACGATTTCTCGACGCTTCGCCCGCGCGGCGCGCCGGTCCGCGGCGTTGGGGCCGACGCCTCCGGGCCGCTCTCCTTCATGGATGTCTGGGATTCGATGTGCCGGACGATCATGAGCGCCGGCCACCGCCGCGGCGCCATGATGGCGACCATGCGCTGCGACCATCCGGATATCGAGGCCTTCATCGAGGCCAAGCGCGAACCCGGCCGGCTGCGCATGTTCAATCTCTCGGTGCTGGTGACCGACGCCTTCATGGAGGCCGTCAAGCGGGACGACCCGTGGGACCTCGTCTTCGGCGGCACGGTCTACCGCACCGTCCAGGCACGCGCGCTGTGGGACGCCGTCATGCGTTCGACCTACGCCTGGGCCGAGCCGGGCGTCATCTTCATCGACCGGATCAACCGGCAGAACCCGCTCAGCTATGCCGAGACGATCCACGCGACCAACCCCTGTGTCACTGCCGATACCTGGGTGCACACCCGCGATGGGCCGCGGCAGGTGCGCGATCTGGTCGGCCGCCGGTTCAGGGCGCGGGTCGACGGGCGGGATGTCGAGACCGGTCCGTCCGGTTTCTTCCCGACGGGTTGCAAACCGGTGCTCGCGGTGCGGACGCGGGAGGGTCATTGCCTGCGCCTGACCGTCGATCATCGGGTGCTGACTGCCGGCTCCCGCACCCGGTACCGGATCGGCAAGGAATGGAAGCCGGCCGGCGATCTGGCGACGGGCGACATGATCGTCCTGCACGACCATCGCGCCGCGCCGGCCTGGCCCGGCCCGTATTCGCAGGAGCAGGGCTATCTGATCGGCCTGCTGGTCGGCGACGGCACGCTGAAGGCCGACAAGGCCGTTTTGAGCGTCTGGAAGCGCCGCGCGGCCGGCAACGGGGACGCGGCGCCCACATCGAGGACGGGGGACGGCGCAGACGGCGTGATGGCGGCGGCGCTGGCCGCGGCGAAGACGCTGCCGCATCGCGCCGACTTCGCAGGCTGGAGTCCGGTCCCGGGCCGCGGCGAGCACCGCCTGTCGCTCGCCGCCGTCAAGGCGCTGGCGCTCGATCTCGGCATGGCGCCGGGGAGCAAGGTCCTGACGCCGAAGATCGAAGCCGCATCCTCCGGCTTCGCGACCGGCTTCCTGCGCGGCTTCTTCGACGCCGATGCCAGCGTGCAGGGCGCGCAGGAAAAGGGTGTCAGCATCCGCTTGGCGCAGAGCGACCCGGAGCGGCTGCGAGTCGTCCAGCGCATGCTGGCCCGGCTCGGTATCATGGCAACGATCTACACAGATCGCAGGCCGGAGCAAATGCGCTCCATGCCGGACGGTCGCGGCGGCCGGAAGATGTACCGCACCGGCGCGCAGCATGAGCTCGTCATCGCCAACGAGAATGTCGGCCGCTATGCGGAGACGATCGGGTTTGCCGACACGGAGAAGCGGGCCAAGCTCGAATTTGCCCTCGGGAATTACAGGCGCCGGCCCAATCGGGAGCGGTTCCTGGCGGTGGTCGATACGGTCGAGCCGGATGGCGAGGAAGAGGTCTTCGACGTCCGGGTGCCCGGCGTCAACGCCTTCGACGCCAACGGCCTCTATGTCCATAACTGCGGCGAGCAGCCCCTGCCGCCCTACGGCGCCTGCCTGCTCGGCTCGATCAACTTGGCGCGGCTGGTCGAGCGGCCGTTCGACCCCGATGCGGCGCTCGACCTCGAGGAGTTGCGCGCGCTCACCGCCGTCGCCGTGCGCATGATGGACAATGTCACCGACATCTCGAACTTCCCGCTGGAGGCGCAGCGGGAGGAGGCGCTGGCGAAGCGGCGCATCGGGCTGGGGGTGACGGGGCTCGCCGACGCGCTCATCATGTGCCGGGCGCGCTACGGCGGCGCAGAAGCGGTGCGGCTGGCGGAGCAATGGCTGGCCGCGATCCGGAAGGCGGCCTGGCTGGCGTCGGCCGGTCTCGCCGCCGAGAAGGGACCGTTCCCGCTGTTCGACGCGGAGAAATATCTCGCCACGCCGGCGCTGGCCGAGGCGGATGAAGAGGTGCGCGGCGCGATCCGCGCCAAGGGCCTGCGCAACGCTCTGCTGACCTCGATCGCGCCGACCGGCACGATCTCGCTGCTGGCCGACAACGTGTCCTCCGGCATCGAGCCGGTCTTCACCTGGTCCTACACCCGCAACGTCCTGATGCCGGACGGCGCCCGGCGCGAGGAGGAGGTCGCCGATTATGCCTGGCGGCTCTACCGCCGGCTCAAGGGCGCCGACGCGCCGCTGCCGGACTGGTTCGTCGACGCCGGCGACTTGAGCCCGCGCGACCATGTCGTCATGCAGGCGGCGGTCCAGAAATATGTCGACAGCTCGATCTCCAAGACGATCAACTGCCCGGAGGACATCGGCTTCGAGTCCTTCCGGGATGTCTACGCGCTGGCCTTCGAGATGGGCTGCAAGGGTTGCACGACCTACCGGCCGAACGACGTGACCGGGGCGGTGCTGACCGCCGGGAAAGGCGCGAAACCGGCCGACGCGGCGCAGCAGGAGCTGCCGCTCGCGCCGCCGCAGAAACCGGCTGCGGCAAAGCCGAGGGACGATCTGGACGCCGGCGTCGTCTACATGACGAAGCCGCTCGACCGGCCGGAAGCGCTGCCCGGCCAGACCTACAAAATCCGCTGGCCCGAGAGCGACCACGCCATCTACATCACGCTCAACGACGTCGTGCAGGACGGCCGGCGCCGGCCCTTCGAGATTTTCATCAACTCGAAGAATACCGAGCATTACGCCTGGACGGTCGGCCTGACCCGCATGATCAGCGCCGTGTTCCGGCGCGGCGGGGACGTGTCCTTCGTGGTCGAGGAGTTGAAGGCGGTGTTCGACCCGCGCGGCGGCCAGTGGGTCGGCCGCCGCTATGTGCCGAGCCTGCTCGCCGCCATCGGCGACGTGATCGAGCAGCACATGATCGATATCGGCTTCCTGCCCGACCCGCAGGAGGCCAGGGAAGGCCGGCGGGAGCTGAAGGTCGTCGGCGGCACGGACGCCGTTGCATCCGGTAGCGCGGTTGCCGGCGGTCAGGCGGTCGCCGCAACGGCCGGCGGGCCGGGGCCGGGGAGCGCTGGCCCGGCCATGCGCGGCTGCCCGAAATGCGGCCAGCGCGCCCTGATCCGCCAGGAAGGCTGCGATATCTGCACCAGCTGCACCTACAGCAAGTGCGGGTGAGGGGGCGAAGCGAACCAACCTTCGATTCTGGCTGGAGAGGCGGCGTGGCGACGGGAATACCAAACACGTTGGAAGTCCGAAACACGGCGCCGCGAGAGTCGGCGCTGGAGGGGATTGAAGAGGGGTATTCGCGCGCCCGCGCATTGGCGTCGTCGGTCGAGCAGCAACATCGGATGGGCTTTGCGCGACGAGTGGTCTTCGGCGCGGTCTCCGAATATTGGCGACAGTTGCAGAAGGCGTCGGGTCGTATTCTGCCGCTGCGCAGACCGCCCTTGGATATCGACATTTCTTCGGCGCCGGAGGAAGCCGGGGAGCTGGCCGAGAACATCGGAGACGCTGCTGCGAAGCTGGATGTAATGGATGCCGGTTACGCGATCGGGGTGCTGTACACCGCGACGATGCCGAGCGGCTTTCGAACTCAAAACGGCGCCTATTATACGCCGCCGGCGCTCTGCGAAATCCTGTTGGACATGGCGGCGGAAGCAGGGGTCGATTGGCGAACGGCGCGGATTCTCGACCCGGCGTGCGGCGGAGGCGCCTTCCTGTCGCCGGTGGCCCGGCGCATGGCGAGGAGTTTGAAAAACTGCGAGCCCAGGATTGCGTTGAAGAGCATCGAGGGTCGGTTGTCGGGATTCGAACTGGATCCGTTCGCTGCCTGGCTATCGCAGGTGTTCCTCGAAGCGACGCTTGCCGATCTGTGCCATGAGGCAGGCGCGCGCCCGGATTGGGCGGTGCGCGTTTGCGACAGCCTCGAACAGAATGTTGGGAGCGAAGGATTCGATCTCGTCGTCGGCAATCCGCCTTACGGGCGTATCGGACTCTCGCCGGAATTGCGCGATAAATTCCGGCGCAGCCTGTTCGGCCATGCGAACCTGTACGGTGTGTTTACCGACCTGGCGCTTCGCTTCGCGCGGCCGGGCGGAGTCGTCGCCTATGTCACCCCCACGAGTTTCCTGGCCGGGGAGTACTTCAAGGCACTCCGCGGTTTGTTGGGCCGGGAAGCGCCGCCGGTGAGCATCGGCTTTGTCGCGGAGCGCAAGGGCGTCTTCGCGGATGCGCAGCAGGAAACGCTGCTCGCGACATACAAGCGGGGTGCGACTTCGCGTACCGGGAAAGTCCATTTCGTTTCGCCGGGGCGGGACGGCTCTGTCGCGACAAGGGCTGCAGGTCCGTTCAACCTGCCCGAAGACCCGGGTCGGCCCTGGCTGATGCCGAGAACGGAAGCGCAGAGCGCGTTGCTGAGTCGGGTCGATGAAATGCCCTGTCGGCTTGCCGACTACGGCTACACCGTCAGCACGGGACCGCTGGTATGGAACCGCCACAAGGCGAGCTTGCGGGACGGGCCCGGCACAGGACGCTATCCGCTGATCTGGGCGGAATCCGTGCGGCCGGACGGAGTGTTTTCGTTCCGGGCGGAGAGACGAAACCACAAACCGTATTTCGAGCCGAAAGCCAAGGAAAGGTGGGTGGTGACGGAATTTCCGTGCGTGCTGCTGCAAAGAACGACGGCCAAGGAGCAATGCCGGCGGCTCATAGCAGCGGAACTGCCAGCTTCCTTCATTGCGGAGCACGGTGCGGTTGTGATCGAGAATCACCTGAACACGATTAAACCGCTCAATGGCGCCCCGAAGGTGGCGCCGGCGGCATTGGCCGTCCTGTTGAACAGCGATGTCGTCGATCAGGTTTTCCGGTGCATCAATGGAAGCGTGGCCGTTTCGGCCTACGAGCTGGAAGCCCTGCCTCTTCCGCTACTGGAGGATGTGAAGGAGATCGAGCGGCTGGTGAGCGAGCGGGCGAGCCGCGCGACGCTGGAGCGCGCGGTAGAACGCCTGTACAGCCATGGGACCGGCTGATGCCATTGCCGCCGCTACTGCCGGTCGCCGATATCCACCAACGCCTGCAGACGATCTTTCCCGAGGGAACGGCAAACCGAAACTATGTGACCCGGGAAATCGCGGCCAAGACGATATTTGTCATGCTGTATATCGGAGCGGTGGATGGCGAGGATTGCTGGCTGCGCCCCGATCAGGTGACGCGAATGTCCGATGCCCAGGCGGCCTTGGCAGACGACCGCGAACGCACGAGGTGGTTAGCGGCGTCGATGCGCGCGGCAGCAGGCGATATCGATGGAAGGTGGTACGCCGCGAACACGCGCGAGCCGATCCGTGACGAAACCCTGCGCGAAGGGCTGGTGCGAATCGGGGCGGTGAAGGAAAGGGAGGGATTGCCGACGACATCGCCGCTTCCGCGCTATGCACTGACGCCGGAATTCGCGGCGCTCTTCGGCCCGACTCTGACGGGGGAACGATTACACTCGTCGATCGAGGAATGGCAGGCGATATGCCTGTCCAGCGGTGCTTTGGCCCGGGTCGCGATCATGCGCCGCGGTGCTGTCGCCCGCGAGGGAAAAGTGCTCGTGACGTTTCCAAGCGGGGAGACACGGCAGATGGAGCCGGGTCCGAGTTCCGTAATCTCCAAGGCTGTGGTGGAAGAATTTGCGCCGCGGTTCCTGGGACAACCGGGGGTTGTCTGGTTGAGCGAAAGCCGAAATCGGGTGGTGGCGCGGGACGACCGCCTGGCACAGGACCTCGGCCTGACGATCGAACCGGACAGGAATTTGCCGGACCTGATTCTGGCGGACCTTGGACCTGTCGATCCGATTCTGGTGTTCGTGGAAGTCGTCGCAACGGCAGGACCCGTCAATGAAGCGCGCCGTGCGGCGCTTCTGGCCATCGCGACAGAAGCGGGTTTCGGCGAAGGCCAGATAGCGTTCCTGACAGCTTATGCAGATCGGGACGATTCGGCCTTCAAGGCTTCCGCAAGCGAACTGGCATGGCGTTCGTTCGCCTGGTTTATGTCGGAACCGGATCATATCATGCTGTTACACATGGGCGCCGATGCAGAGCGGGTGCGTCTGTCGGACCTGATGCAAAAATAGCGGCGATGTCGAGAGCGCGGCCGGTTCGTGTCGCGACGGGATGCTGCGCGAGGGGGCGGTGCGAAGCGGCGCGGCGAGAAATTCCCCTAGTTCCCGCCCCAGCGCGAAACGGTCTTGCCGCCCCGATACTTGGTGAGCGCCACGAAGTTCACCTTGCGCTTGCAGCGTTGCTTTTCCGCCCGGCTGCATTGTGCGGCATAGATGTCGTGCCGCTCGATGCGGATGCGGCCGCTCTCGCTCCTGGTCTTGGTCAGCTTGAGCAGGGACTGGGCGCCGGGCGGGCCGACCGGAATGACCATGGTGCCGCCCTCGGCAAGCTGTTTCAGCAGCGGCGGCGGAATATGGTCGATCCCGGCGGTCACGATGATCTTGGCAAAGGGCGCATGCTCCGGCCATCCGAAGTAGCCGTCGGCGGTCTTGCGCCGGATGCTGCCGTATTCGGGATATTTGGCCTCGGTCAGCTTCGTGTAGATCCTGTCGGTCGCTTCCGAGAGCGACGGGATGATCTCCACGGAATAGACATGCGGCGTGAGGTAGCTCAGCAACGCCGCCTGATAGCCCGAGCCGGTGCCGATCTCGAGCACTTTGTCCGCCGGCCTGACATCCAGTTCCGAGGTCATGCGGCCGACGATGTGCGGGCCGGATATCGTCACGCCGCAGCCGATGTCGAGGAAGGAATGGGCATAGCTCCGGCCGGCGTCCCCGGCGCGGGAAAACTCCTCGCGCGGCGTCGCCAGGAAAGCGCGCTTTTCCTTGTCCCGCCACAGGTCGAAATTCTCGATCATCGCCAGGTAGCGTTCCCACTTCGCGCTCAGGAAGGCCGGCTTGTCGCCCCGTGCCTTCTGCATGAAGGCGGCGAAGGCGGTGTAGTCGTCGAGCGGCGGGCTGAGGCTGGCGTCGGAAACGCCTTCGGTCCCGGTCGCCGGTTTGCCGGTAACGAGAATCGTGTCGGACACCCGGGCGCAGGCGAGGGCTTCCGCCGTCGTGCCGGCCGCAAGGATCCCGACAATCAGGAAAGGGGCGGCCACCGCCGCCCGGATTTGCGGATGCACAAATCCCATGGAACGCCTTTCCTTGCCGGAAATTCGCCGTTGCCGTCACCGACGCCCGAGCGGCCTTATGGGGAGGGTCAGGATCGGCCGAAAGCCGGCAGAAATATGACGCCTCCCCCCGAACCTGTCCATACGCCCGGACGCGGCGTCGGGCGCGGCTGCGGCGAGAAATCCGCCTTCACGCCTCCAGCCGGCGATACTTGATCCGGTGCGGCTGTTCGGCCGCCTCGCCCATCCGTTTCCGGCGGTCTTCCTCGTAATCCTGCCAGTTACCTTCGTTCCAGACCGCCCGGCTTTCGCCCTCGAACGCCAGGATGTGGGTGCAGATGCGGTCGAGGAACCAGCGGTCGTGGCTGATCACCATGACCGACCCGGCGAAGGCGAGCAGCGCTTCCTCCAGCGCGCGCATGGTATCGACGTCCAGATCGTTGGTCGGCTCGTCGAGCAGCAGCAGGTTGGCGCCGGATTTCAGCACCTTGGCGAGATGGACCCGGTTGCGCTCGCCGCCGGAGAGCATGCCGACCTTCTTCTGCTGGTCGCCGCCCTTGAAGTTGAAGTTGGAGACATAGGCGCGGCTGGGTATCTCCCGCTTTCCGAGCTGCAGCATGTCCAGTCCGCCGGAAATTTCCTGCCATACGGTCTTCGCATCGTCGAGCGAGTCGCGGGACTGGTCGACATAGCCGAGCTGCACCGTCTCGCCGACCGTCAGCGTGCCGGCATCCGGCCCCTCCTGCCCGGCGATCATGCGGAACAGGGTCGTCTTGCCGGCGCCGTTGGGGCCGACGATGCCGACGATGCTGCCGGGCGGCATGAGGAAGTTCAGATCGTCGATCAGCAGCCGCTCACCGAACGCCTTGCGCACGCCCTGCGCCTCGACCACGACGTCGCCCAGGCGCGGCCCCGGCGGCACCCAGATCTGCATTCGCTCCGGCGCCTGTTCGCCGGCTTCGGCGAGCAATGCCTCGTAGGCGCTGACCCGCGCCTTGCTCTTGGACTGGCGCGCCCGCGGCGCCTGGCGGATCCATTCGAGCTCCCGGCCGAGCGTGCGCTGGCGGGCGGCCTCGGCCTTGCCCTCCTGTTCCAGCCGCTTCTGTTTCTGGTCGAGCCAGGACGAATAGTTGCCCTGCCAGGGAATGCCCTGTCCGCGGTCGAGTTCGAGGATCCAGCCGGCGACATTGTCGAGGAAATAGCGGTCGTGGGTGACCGCAACGACGGTGCCGGGAAATTCCGCCAGAAAGCGCTCCAGCCAGGCGACCGATTCGGCGTCCAGATGGTTGGTCGGCTCGTCGAGCAGCAGCATGTCCGGCCCGGAGAGCAGCAGCCGGGCGAGCGCGACGCGCCGCCGCTCGCCGCCGGACAGGGTGGCCACGCCGTCCTCCGCCGGCGGGCAGCGCAGCGCGTCCATCGCCACCTCGATGCGCCGGTCGAGGTTCCAGGCGTCGGCGGCGTCGATCCGTTCCTGAAGCCCGGCCTGTTCCTCGATCAGGCCGTTCATCTCGTCGTCGGTCAGCTCTTCGCCGAACCGCATCGAGACTTCGTTGAACCGGTCGAGCAGCGCCTTGAGCGGCGCGACGCCGTCCATGACATTCTCGCCGACGGTCCGGCTGTCATCCAGTTCGGGTTCCTGGGCCAGATAGCCGACCTTCACGCCCTCGGCGGCCCAAGCTTCGCCGGAGATGCTGTCGTCCAGCCCGGCCATGATCCTGAGCAGCGAGGACTTGCCGGCGCCGTTCAGGCCGAGCACGCCGATCTTGGCGCCGGGGAAGAAGGATAGCCAGATATCCTTCAATACCTGCCTGCCGCCGGGCCAGGTCTTCGACAGGCCCTTCATGACATAGATGTATTTCCTGGGGTCCACGGTCCGGGTCCACGGTTCGGGTTCACGATTCGGGGGGGCGCGGGCCGCCGCCGCCGGCGGGTTGCGGCGCGAGATAGACCCGAACCGGGGCGCAAGGCAGGCGCGGCAATGTCGCGCCGCCGCGCAGCTTCGCCCGGTCCGGGAAACTGTCGCGGCTCAGTTCATAATCGCTTCCGGCAGCCACAGCGGGATTTCCGGCACGAACATGACGACGAAGGTGACGATCAGGATCACGAAAAAGAAATGCTTGCCGTGCTTCCACCATTCGAAAACGGTGGTGTCGAGCAGGCGGCAGGCGAACAGGGTCTGGACCCCGACCGGCGGCGTCAGGTTCGCGAGCAGGATGATCATGCTGAAGCTCACCCCGTAGTGGATGGGGTCGATGCCGAGGCTCTGGGCCGACGGCAGCATCAGCGGCATGAAGATCAGCATGATCGGCACGGCCTCGATAAAGAAGCCCATCACGAAGAAAACCGCAAAGTTCAGGAGCAGGAATTCGGTCGGCGTAAAGGCGCCGGCCTTGAAGAACTGCTCCACGACGTCCGCCAGGTTGAGACGCACGATCAGCACGCCGAACACCGCCGCCCCGGCCACCAGGAACAGGTAGCTCATGGAACTCAGCAGGTTGCGGCTGAAGGAATCGACCAGATTGCCCGCCGTCACGTTCGCCCGGAATATCGTTACGGCCAGGACAAGCCCCAGAACGATGCCCGCAGCGCCGGCCTCGACCGGGGAGAAAACCCCGAAGCGCATGCCGCCGAGGATGAAGATCGGGATCGCCAGACCCATCAAGGCCGCAGCCGGCGAGCCGCCGAGCCGGCGGCCGCCCGCCGAAAGACTGCCTGCCGCCGCGCGCGCGTCGACATTCGCGGCTTCGTACCGCCGCTGCAGCAGTGCGGCGACGATCATCAGCCCGGCAGCGACCATGAAGCCGGGTGCGATTCCGGCGATCCACAGGCGCAGGATCGAAATTTCGCCGGCAAGGCCGAGAATCAGCAGCACATTGCTCGGCGGAATCAGCGCACCGATCAGCCCGGCGCAGGAAATCAGCCCGGCCAGATAGCCCCTGGCGTAACCCAGCCGCTCCATCTCGTCCCGGAACATGGTGCTGAGCATCCCGGCCTCGGCCAGGGTCGAGCCGGTCATGCCGCCCATGAAGAGCGAGGAGACGATCAGGACCTGAGACGTGCCGCCCCGGACCCGGCGGCCGATCACTTCGCCGAACCAGACCACGCCCCGGGCCACGCCGATATCGGAGAGCAGGCCGCCGAAAATGATGAACAGCGGGAGCGCCAGCCAGGCGAAGTTGCCGAGCACGCCCATCACGGCGATGGGCGAGCCGAGCAACGGAATGCCGGCAATCAACATGCCGGCCAGGCCGGCCAGCCCCATGGCCGCAGCCAGCGGAACGCCGAGTATCGCCAGCGAAAACAGGACGCCGAAGGCGATCGCGCCGGCGATCAGTTCCATTGGCGCAACCCCCGCAATGCGTATTTGCCGATCTTGGCGAGAATCGTCACGCAGCCGCCGACCAGAATCGCGTAGTAGCCGACCTTGATCGGCCATCCCAGCGCGGCGTATTTCGAGAACATCCTGGGCAGCAGGGCCCAGGTCGACCAGACCAGAAACCCGACGAACAGAACGATCGCGATATCCTCGAGGATTTCGCGCAGCCGGGGCGGCAGATTGAGGATCTGGACCTTGATGTGGCTGTCGTCCTGATCGAGCGCAAAACCGCTCAGGAAAACGAGCCAGATCATGATGATGACGCTGAGTTCTTCGGTCCAGGAAATCCCGAGCGCGCCGTTCAGCACGAAACGGTCGACGATATTGACGGTAAGCAGCCCGATGACCGCGACAATCGCCGGCACGAAAACGAACTTGCGTATTCGGCCGCTCCAGTTCCTTGCCAGATGCCGCAGCATGTCACACGCCTTGCCGGCCGTCGCCGGCCGCCGAAAGAAAACCGCCCGAAGCGACCGCAGCCGCCTCGGGCGATTTCAATGCCATCGGATCGGCAGCCGACCGGAGGCCGCCGCTATTTGAGCATGCCGGCTTTCCGGAGGCGCGCCAGAAGCGCCGGCGGCGTGTATTTCGCCACGTCCTTGCTCTGGTACACGCTCTCGCTCTCCTTTTGCCACATCGCCATCTGCTCCGGCGTGAGATCGATAATCTCGGCGCCGCGCTTCTTGATCGCGTCGCGGAAGGCCTGATGCGCTTCCTGGTCGACCTTCATCTCGTACAGGGCGGCTTCCGTGCCGACCTCGGTCATGACCTTGCGGATGTCCGCTGGCAGCTTGTTCCAGAAATCGACCCGGACCCACATCACCTGCGGCAGGTACTGGAAGTTCACCATGGTGATGTATTTGGCGATTTCGTCGAAGCCGACATTGTGGATGTGGGGTATGGGAATCTGCACGCCCTCGAACAGGCCCTGGCTGAAGCCGGTGAAGGTATCGGCCCACGGTATCGGAGTCGGGTTGGCGCCCCAGGCCTCGTTGATCACGACATCGAGCGGAGCGAGGCTGACCCGCTGCTTGGTATTCTTGATATCGGCCGGGACGACGAGCCGAACGCTGCGGGTCGCGATCGCCCGCGCGCCGCCGTTGCTCGGCATGATATAGACCAGCTTGAGGCCGGTTTCCTTTTCGACCTTGGCCTGGATTTCCTTGCCGACATCGCTGTTGATCATCTGCAGGAGCTGCCGCGGCCCGACCTTGATGTCGCCGCTGACGATGAAGGGCAGGTTGACCCAGTCGTAATGCCGGGTGAACACGCCGACCGTGGAGGTGCCGGCCGCCGCGAAATCGATCGATCCGGCGAGCAGCGCTTCGAGCGCCTTCTCTTCCTGATAGAGGCTGCCGCTGTGATGAATCTTGAACTTGACCCGGCCGTTCGTCCGCTTCTCGACTTCGGCGGCGAAGAAGTTGACCGCCTTGCCCGAAGAAATCTTGGGGCTGGGATAGCCGGCATAGGTGAATTTGAACTCCTGAGCCTGCGGCGCCTGGCTCGCCAGAGCCGTTCCCGCTATCGCGATAGCGGCGACGGCCGCAGACTTTCTAAAATGTTTCCCGATAGACACGATTGCTTCCTCCCTCTCAAAAAATCGCCCCCGAATCGGGGGCGTGGCATTGTCAGGGTGCCCCTGCACCCTGTCAAGCTGTGCCCCGGACAGGTGACGTACGAGGTTATGTGTCAGTGGCGGGAGGGGGTACTCCCTGTGGTTAGCCAACAACCGCATAGAGGAGCACCCCCATGCCACAGCGCGCTGCGACGATCGAGAGTTTACCGATGGCCTTCGAGGTCGTGAAGGA
>JAJEGH010000039.1 GCA_022819985.1 Alphaproteobacteria bacterium
GGCGCGCTCGGCGATGCGGCGCGCCAGAAGGCGGCCGACGCCGCGACCCTGACCGACGCCCGCGGCGCCACGCTGACCGGCAGGCCGTCGCCGGCCGTCGCCGCCCTGGCCCGCGACCGGTCGCGCGACGTGCGGCCCGGCGACGTCTTTCTGCTGGGCGATCCCTATGCCGGCGCGCCGGCGGGCCAGTGGTGCGCCATCGTTCCGGTCTTCGGCCCGGAGGGCGGCGATCCCGTCGGCTTCAGTGTGGTGTCGGCCCCCGTCCCGGACGGCGGCGCGGCGCCGGATGGCCGGTCCAACGGCGCGACGTCGGTCTACCGCGAAGGTCTGCGCATTCCGCCGGTCCTCATCCACGAGCGCGGCGCCGCCAACCGGGCGGCGCTGGACGTGATCCTGAGCAACCTGCCCGATCCCGACGCGGCCCACGGCGAGCTGCGGGCCCTGGTCGCCGCGGCGCAGACCGGCGAGCAGGGCATCGCCGATCTGTGCGTCCGCTTCGGCGCCGAATGCTACCGGCAGGCCTGCACGGCGGCGCTGGAACGCACCGGGCGCGCCTTGCGCAGGATTGTCGCGACGCACCTGCCCGAAGAGCCGAAATCCTTCGAGGACGCGCTGGACAGCGACGGCTGCGGCAACGGGCCGTTTACCCTCAAGCTGGCGGTCTGGCGCGAGGGCGACCGGGCCCTTTTCGACTGGACCGGCACATCCGCCCAGGCCGAAGGGCCGGTCAACCTGGTGCTGGACGATGCGGCCTTCGCCCATATCGCCGGCGGGCTGCTGATCCGGGCCTTCGATCCGGAAATCGCCCTGAACGACGGCCTGCTCGACGCCTTCCGGATCACCGTTCCCCCGGGCAGCCTGCTGCGCCCGGACTTTCCGGCGCCGCTGGGCAACGGGGCGCAGACCCTGGCCCGGGTCTACGACGTGCTGAACGGCGCGCTCGGCCAGTGCGCCGGCGAGACGGCGACGGCGGCCGGCTACGGATCGAGCCCACTCGTCGCCTTCAGCGGCCGCGACGCGGGCGGGCGGGCGGTCCGCTTCGCCGACCGCCTGTTCGGCGGCGGGCCGGCGCGTTCCGGCCGGGACGGGCAGGACGGCCGTTCGCTGTCGTCCGGCGCCAGGACCCGTCCGGTCGAACAGTTCGAATCCGACCATCCCGTGACCGTGGAACGTGTGGCGGCGATCGCCGACAGCGGCGGCGCGGGAGCGCAGCGCGGCGGGTGCGGCGTCGAGAAGGTCTACCGCTTCCGGGCCGCCGGCGAAGTCAGCTGGCGCGACGACCGGGACCGGTCCCGGCCCTGGGGCCGCGACGGCGGCGAAGCGGGCGCTTCGTCGGCCAGGATCGTCGTCCGGACCGACGGGTCGCGCGAAGAGCCGGGCTCGAAAGCCGACGGCGTGAAGGTGGCGGCCGGCGACCGGCTCATTTTCCGGACCGCGGGCGGCGGCGGATGGGGCAATCCGCTGGACCGCGCGCCCGAACGGGTCCAGAAAGACGTCCGGAGCGGCCTGGTCTCGACGGTTGCGGCCCGGGATCGTTATGGTGTGGTCGTCGCAGGCAGTCCGGCGGCCTGTACGGTGGACGAAGCGGCGACGCAGGACCTGCGCGAGACGCTCGGCCGATCGCGCGGTACGCCGGCCGGCCGGTCCCCCGGAGGGGGAGCGCAGTGACTTCGGGCGCCGGGCGAACGGCCGGGCGCCGCAGGCCGGAAACGGGAAGACGCCGGCCGGCCGCGGGCCGCGGCATGAATATGCCCGACAGGGAGGGGCTGAAGTATGGTTGAAAACATCATCGTCGGCATTGTGCTGGCGGTCATCGTCGTCGCGATCGTCTACATCCTGTCGATCTGGGTGTATAAGCGCGCGCCGTCGAACATGGGCTTCATCCGCACCGGCTTCCTCGGCACCAAGGTGTGCCTGGGCCGCGGCGCGATCGTCCTGCCCGTGTTCCATGAGGTGACCTGGGTCTCGCTGGAGACGATCAAGCTGATCGTCGGCCGCTCGCGCGACCAGGCGGTGCTGACCCATGACAATGTCCGCGTCGATGTTGCCGCGGAACTCTACACCCATGTCGGCCGGACCGAGCAGGAGCTGCTGACCGCCGGGCGCAGCCTGGGCGAAAAGACCTTCGATCCGGAAAAGGTGCGCAGCCTGCTCGAAGCCAAGGTCGTCGGCGTCCTGCGCAGCTATGCGGCGACCAAGTCGCTCAAGGAACTGCACGAGAACCGCGAGGCGATGGCCGAGGCGATCAAGGCCAACGTGACCGAGAGTTTCAACGCCAACGGCCTGACCCTGGAAGAGGTCACCGTCGTCACCCTGGAACAGACCGGCAAGGAGCATTTCAAGACCGACAACGTGTTCGACGCCGAAGGCCTGAAGATCATCACCGAGATCACCAGCGACGCCCGGCGCAAGGTCCACGACACCGAGAAGCGCACCACGGTCGCGATCCGCCAGAAGGACCTGGACACCCAGCTCGAACTGCTGGAGATCGAGCGCCAGGAAGCGACCGCCCGGGCCAATCAGGACAAGGCGATCTCCAACGAGGAAGCCCTGCAGATGCGCGAGAAGCAGGTCTTCATCCTCAACCAGCGCAAGGCGGTGGAAGAGCAGGAGATCGGCAACGAGGTCGAGCTCGAGAAAATGCGCACCGACCGCGAACTGGCGATCACCGAAGAGGCCCAGAAGCGCGAGGCGTCGGAAATCCAGAAGGCGCTGAAGCTGGAGCAGGAACGGCGCGACAAGGAAATCGCCATCATCGCCAAGGCCAAGGAAGAGGAACTGGCGGAAATCGACCGGACCCTGGCGCGCGAAAGAGCCGAGAAGGACAAGCAGATCGGCCTGATCCAGAAGGAGATCGAGCGCCAGAAGGCCGACATCGCCCAGGCGACCGCGGTCGCCGCCGAAGAGGAATCGGCCCGCATCGAGCGCCACAAGGCGGCCGAGCAAGCGGCGCTGGAGACCCGCCGGCTCAGCCTGGCGACGAAGCTGAATCTTCTGGAGCTCGACAAGGAGGAAGAATTCGCGGCGGCCAACCAGGAGCAGGAAGTCTCCAACGAAAAGGCCCGGACGATGAGCGAATCCCAGCGCTTCATCATCGAGCAGCGCTGGACCGTGCAGCAGCAGGAGATCGAGAAGGAACGCGCCCTGGAAGCGGCGCGGATCGAGAAGGAAGCGGCGATCATCGACGAGGGCACCAAGAAGGAAGCCGCCGAGATCAAACGCCAGCTCGCCGTCGAACTGGAGGAGCGGGAGCGCGAGATCGCGCTGATCGGCAAGGAACAGGAGCGCGAGACCGTCGACATAAGGCGTTTCCTGGCGCGCGAGATCGAGGAGCGCGACCGCGAGATCGCGCTGGAGCAAAAGACCAGGGAACTGGAATCTGCGGAGGCCGACCGGCTGGCCACGACCGCGGACCGCATCCGGGCGACCCATGCTGCGGAAGCCGCCGGCCATCTCGCCGACGCCGAAACGGCAAAGGAAATCCGGCGCATCGAGGCCGAGAAGCAGGCCGCAGCCGAACGGATCGCCGAAGAGGCCAAGGCGCAGATCGCCAGCATGCACATGGTCACCCAGTCCGAGGCGCGCCAGCAGGCGGCGCAGCGCGAGGCCGAGGCGACGCTCACCCGGGCCAACGCCAGCAGCGAAGCCCAGAAGATCACCGCCGAGGGCGTCGAGCGCGAGGCCGGCGCCCGCGGCCGCGCCGAGATGGAGATCGAGGCGCTGCGCGTCCGGCGGGCCGAGGAGAAGCTCAAGGCCGAGGCTGCCGGCCTGGAGGCCAAGGCCGACGCGCTGAAGAAATACAACGAAGCCGCAATGTTCCTGGAGCTTTCGAAGCTGTTCATCGAGGCCGAGCGCGACGTCCATATCGACCAGGCCAAGGCCATGGGCAACGCCCTGGAAGGCGCCCATATCCGCATGTATGGCGGCAGCAACGACGGCACGATGGACACCATCCGCGGCCTGTTCAACTCCGGCTTCGGCCTGGGCGAGGCGATGGAGGGCCTGGCCCATTCCATGCCCGACGGCCTGCGCGACCGCTTCAACGCCAACGGGCTGCGCGGCCTGTTCGGCCGGCCGGCGGACAGCGGCCTGTTGCTCCAGGCCCACGGGCAGCTCAAGGTTCTGGTCGACCGGGAACTCGGCAGCGCCGCGGCGCGGCAGGTGCCGCTCGGCGAGGCGGCCGGCAAGCTGGAGCAAGCCGCCGGCAACGATCCGGCGCAGCAGCGCGCCGTCGGCCTGCTCAAGCAGATGGCGGCCCAGGACGACTTCGCCGACGTCCCGTTCGAGACGATCTGGTCGCTTTTGACCGCGCTGACGGAAAAGACCGACTGACCGGGGCACCCGCCGGGGCGCCCGCCGGGCCCGAGGGACCGTTGCCGATGCGACGGCGGCACCGCCGATGACCGACTACGATGTCGTTCTGGAAGGGGTGAACAAAACCTTCCCGGGCAACGTGCGCGCCGTGATCGATTTCAACTGCGAAATCCGGCACGGCGAGTTCGTCGCGATGCTGGGGCCGAGCGGCTGCGGCAAGACGACGACCCTGCGCATGATCGGCGGGCTCGAAGAAGTGACCAGCGGCAAGATCTGGCTCGCCGGCACGGATGTGACGGACCTGCCGCCGTCCCAGCGCAACACCTCCATGATGTTCCAGAGCTTCGCGCTGTTTCCGCACCGCAACGTGCACCAGAATGTCGAGTTCAGCCTGAAGATGCAGGGCGTGCCCAGGGACGAGCGGTCGCGCCGGACCCGGGACATGGTCGAGATGGTCGGCCTCGGCCCGCTCGCCGACCGGCGGCCGCACGACCTCTCCGGCGGCCAGCAGCAGCGCGTCGCGCTGGCCCGGGCGCTGATCAGCGAGCCGACGGTCCTCCTGCTCGACGAGCCGCTCGGCGCGCTGGACTACAATCTGCGCCAGTCGATGATCATCGAGTTGAAGAAGATCCAGCGCGATACCGGCATCACCTTCATCATGGTGACCCACTCCCAGGAAGAGGCCATGTCGATGGCCGACAAGGTGATCGTGATGAGCGACGCGCTGATCCAGCAAACCGGCACGTCGCGGGAAATCTACGAAGCGCCGCGCACCAGCTTCGTCGCCTCCTTCATCGGCAACAACAATCTGTTCCGGGGCACCGTGCGTTCGCGGTCCGGCTCGATCGTGCTGGTCGAGGCCCACGGCAAAATGTTCTACGTCCGCGCGCCGGACTATATCGCGGCCGTCCATGTCGACCGCGAGGCGCATTTCTCGGTGCGCGCCGACCTCATGCACACCGGCGAGCACCCGGACATGGCGAACCGGGTCGAGGGCACCTACGTCACGACCGAGTTCAAGGGCTCGCTGGAGACCGACGTGTTCGAGATCGCGCCCGACGCCTACGTCTCGGTCGAGCAGCACCGCGGCGTCAACGACCGCATGTACGAGCCCGGCGAACGCGAGACGATCTGCTGGCCCGCCGACGCCGGCGTGCTGCTGGAGCAGAATCCGTAGAAGGCGCCGCGCGGAATTGGCGCAAGACGCGGGCGGCGTTCGGCGATGCTGCGGCCGGCCTGCGAAAGACCGTGAGCCGGCGCCCCGCTCGATTCCTCTGCGAAAGACCCCAAGCCGGCACCGGTTTTCAAAAATATTTCCTTTTTTTCGATAATTGTCCTTGACACTGGCAATATCGTTCCCTATATGTGCTTTCGCCAACACCCGAAGTGCGCCCGCCTCTGCCGGCCGCGCACAAGCTTCGCCGCCCCGTTCCGTTCGGCCCCCCCCCCGGCTGGAGGCCGACCGGACCGTGCGCATCGGGATCGAGGGCGTTGCCCGCATCGGGCCACATCGGGCCACATGGGGAATTGTATCGAACCGGCCCCGAGGCTAGCTTTCTTCTCTCAGACTGGAGGACTTCGTGACCAGCATCGAACTCTATTATTGTCCGCGCGCCTGTTCCCAGGTGACGATGACCGCGCTGGAAATGGCAGGGCTGGCGTACGACGACCGGCTCATCAACATTTTCGAGGGCGAGCAGAAGTCGGCCGAATACCGGAAGGTGCACCGCAGCGGGAAGGTTCCGGCTCTGATCGTGGACGGTGTCCCGATTACCGAAAACGCCTCGATCCTGACCATGCTCGACGCGATGGCGCCGGATGCAGGCATCCTGCCCGGGACAGATACGCCGCTCGAGAAAGCCGCCCAGCGCTCCGATCTTGTCTGGTGCTCGGCGACCCTGCACCCGATCGTCCGCCAGATCCGCATGCCGATACGGTACACCGACGGCGAAACCGACGGGATTTACGCAAACGGCACCGCGCAATTGAAGGACGCCCTCAGGGAAGTCGAGGAGCGGGTATCGGACGGCAACTGGTTCTACGGCGACGAACCGTCGATCGTCGATGTCTACCTGCACTGGCTGGTGACGACCGCGGCTTCGGCGGGTTTCCCGATCCAGGAATTTCCGGCGATCGTCGAGCACAGCGCGCGGGTGGAGGAAATGCCAGCCTTCCGGCGGGCGATGGCGCGGCAGGCCGAGGGCGTGAAGAACTCGGGATTTCAGTTTCCGCAATAGGCCTGGCGCAAATCGCCCCGGCTACACGCTTCCGCACCGGCTTTGGGCCGGTGTAGCGGAGGAATCTCAACGCAGGCCTCCGGGTTCCTGCCGGATAGACCGGGTCGGGATTCCTTGTATCTCGCCGAACAGCCCCCGGTGCTGCGGTGCCGGTGGCGGAAGCGGGCGGGGTTTGCGGCCGGCCGGAATAACGGGTGAGGGACGACGGAACGACCGCCGCCCCGCAGCGTCCCCGCAGCGTCCGGGCGGCAGGGTCCTTCGGTCCGGCCGGATCCCCCATCCTGCCCGGCGAGCGCGCCAGGCCGGGATATGGGAACATTTCCTTCTCGAAGCGTAAAAAATATAAAGACAGACCGGTCTGTCTAATTCGGCGCATGGGCCGAAAAGCGGCGGAAAACTGCGGAAAAGACGGCATCTGCGAAGAGAGATATTGAAACGAACGATCAAAAAAGAGCGGCAAGCCTGCCGCAGCTGCGCCCCTTGTCGCAGAGCAACCCTGCCCGGGGAACGGGAGCCGGGCCGCCAGGGGACCGAACAGGCGGGCCGGACAGGCGGGCGATCCGGGCGGATTCGTGCTAGGACGGGCCGGAGGCGGCGCCCGCAACGCTCCGCGCCGCCGCATCTTCCGTGTAAAACACCGGGACGAACGATGACCGCGCCTCCCGCCCTGCCCCGCACGCTCTTTTCGCCGGACCACGAGATGTTCCGCGACTCCGTTCAGGCGTTCCTGGAGGCAGAAGTCGTCCCGCACTATGCGGACTGGGAGGAAGCGGGACGCACGCCGCGGGAAATCTGGCGGCGCGCCGGCGAGTTGGGCCTGCTCGGCACCGGCATCCCCGAGGAATACGGCGGCTCGGGCGGCGATTTCCTCTGGGACGCCATCGTGATCGAGGAACTGGGCCGGTACGGCCTCGCCGCGCCGGCGTGGGACATGCACGGCCACATCATCGCGCCGATCGTCGCCACCCACGGCACCGGGGAGCAGAAGCGCCGGATCCTGCCGGCGATGGCGGCCGGCGAATCGATCTTCTGCATCGGCCTGACCGAGCCCGACGGCGGCAGCGACCTTGCCGCGCTGCGCACCCGCGCGACGCCCTCCGGCAACGGCTTCCTCGTCAATGGCTCCAAGACCTTCATTACCAACGGCCACATCGCCGACTACATCCTCCTGGCGGCGAACCGGCACCCGGAACGCGGCGCGAAGGGCGTTTCCCTCTTCCTCGTGCCGCTCGATTCGGACGGGATTCGCCGCGGCCGGAATCTGAAGAAAATCGGCAACAAGGCGCAGGACACCGCCGAACTGTTTTTCGACGACGTCCGGTTGCCGGGCTCGGCGCTGCTCGGCGATTCCGAGCAGGGCTGGAGCCAGCTGATGCACGGCCTGGCCCGCGAACGGATGGTCGTCGCCGTCCGCTCCATGGCGATCGCCGAGGCCGCGCTCGAGCAGACCGTCGCCTACACCAAGGACCGGAAGGCGTTCGGCCAGCGGATATTCGATTTCCAGAACACCCAGTTCAAGCTCGCGGAACTGGCGACGGCCTGCACGGCCCTGCGCCCGTTCGTCGACCGGTCGATCCAGTTGCTGGCCCGGGACGAACTGAGCGCGGAACTTGCCGCCATGGCGAAGCTCGCCTCGACGGAGCTCGCCGACCGCGTGCTCGACGAATGCCTGCAGCTCCACGGCGGCCACGGCTATATGTGGGAGACTCCGGTCGCCCGGGCCTGGGCGGATGCGCGCGTGCACCGGATCTACGCCGGCACCAACGAAATCATGAAATACATCGTCGGGCGGGCGCTGTAGGGACGCCTGCAGAAGCCGCGGCCCGGTCCGGGAACCGCCCCCGTCCTACCGCGAGCGCCGGTACAGGATGGTGTAGACCACGATGAACAGCCCGATCAGGCAGAAGGAGAAGATTGTCGAGGCGGTGCCGAGCGCGAACAGGGTCGGGCGGATGCGCTGGGTCATCGAGGCGTTGATGTCCAGCGGCAGCGTGTTGTATTCGCCGGACAGCAGGGTGGTCCGGGCGAACTCGTCGTAGGACAGCGTAAAGCCGAACAGGCCGGCCGCGACGATGCCGGGCAGAATCAGCGGCAGGGTGATCTCGCGGAACACCGTCCATTCGCCGGCGCCCATGTCCCGGGCGGCCTCCTCCAGGCTGCTGTCGAACCGGTTGAAGACGGCCATCATCACAAGAAATCCGAAGGGCAGGGTCCAGACGACATGGACGCCCAGGCCCGACGACCACCAGGCCGGCGGAATGCCGATCTGGCGCATCAGGGTGGCGAGGCCCAGGCTGAGCAGCACGCCGGGCACCATCAGGCCCAGCATGATCGTGTAGAACAGCAGGTTGGAGCCCCGGAACTTGCGCCGGAACGCCATCGCCAGCATGGTCGAGAACAGCGCGGTGATGACCATGACGACCAGTGCGAGAATGAGCGACCTGGCGAGCGCGCCTTGCAGGTCGCCGATCGACGACGGCTCCAGCAGCTTCTCCCACCAGTAGGTGCTGAAGCCGCGCATCGGGAAGCTGGTGCCGCCGCGGCGGCCCTGGAAGGACAGGGCGAACATCGCGATCATCGGCCCGAAAATGAAGATAATGAACAGGACGTAATAGACGCTGAAGCCGGTTTTCACGGCCAGCGCCTTCGTCCGCCGCCGGGTCCAGCGCGCCATCGCCTACAGCTCCTTGCGGATGTCGACGACGCGCAGGATGAAGAACACGCCGATCATCATGGCGAGCATCAGCATGATCGCGTTCACCGCGGCGAACGGATAGTTCGCGGTCGCGTAATAGTTCAGGATCACGGTGCCGGTGGTCGATGTCTTGCCGCCGTAGACGACGACGGCGGTGGCGAACTCGCCCATCAGCATGACGAACAGGAAGATCATGCCGATGGCGACGCCGGGCAGGGAGAGCGGCAGGATGATCTCGCGGAAGACCTGGTAGCTGCTCGCCCCCATGTCCCGCGCCGCCTCGAGGATATCCTTGTCGATCTTGGCAAGCGAAAAGAAGATCGGCCCGATGCACAGCACGACATAAAGCTGCGCCAGCGCCATCGTGTAGCCGAACTCGGAATACAGGAAAAAGGAACTCGGCTTGTCGATGACGCCCAGATTCATGAGCATCTTGTTGAACAGGCCGCGCCGGCCGAGCATCGGCAGCCAGGCCACGGCGCGGATCAGGTAGCTGGTCCAGAACGGCACCATCGCCACCAGGAACAGCGCCAGCTGCCATTTGAAATTCTTCACCTGCATCGCCAGGAAAAAGGCGATCGGATAGCCGATGATCAGGCAGACGGCCATCACGGTGATGGTGAAGCGGAAGGTCGTCCACAGGGTGGTGACGAAAATGCCGAGCTTCAGGAAATTGCGGTGTTCGGGATCGAAAAACCCTTCCTGCCGGAAGAAATTGCCGAAGTTGATGAGGGTGAAGTCCGGCGTCATGCCGCCCCTGATCGGCGTCCAGAAGCTGAACACCACGATGCCGATCAGCGGCACGACGAGAAAGACGATCAGCCAGAGGCTTGCCGGCGCGACCAGCCAGCCGGGATGGATGGCCTGGTCGCGCTTGCTCTTCTTCAGCCGCGCGATGTCCTGCGCCGGCGGCGCCGGCTGGTCGCCGATCAGGCCGCTGTGATGCCGTTTTGCGTGCGGTGGCGCAGTCTGAAGCATGGCGGCGTCAGGCGGCGCCCGCCGGGGCGGCCGGGCGGACGAAGAGAGAAGGGAAAAGGGGGCACCGCAAGGGCGGGGGCCGGCCCCGCCCTTGCCTTGCCGTTTCGGCCCTGAAGGCCGGAGCGATTAAGCCCGTCAGGCGCTCAGGAATTCCGTCCAGCGCTTCACGAGGTAGTCGTTCTCCTTCATGAGCGAGTTCCAGACGGCGATATTCTTGAAGCGCGCCTCGTAGGAACCGCCGTCGCGGACCTCGCCCTTCTTGACGATCGGCGTGCCGAACGGATCGCTCAGCTCCTTGGCGGCGGGCTTGCCGAGGTACCAGAAGTCCCATTCCTCCTGCGAGAGATGGTCCTTCACGTTGCTCCACACCGACATGTAGTAGCCCTGGCGGGCGACGAAGGCGCCGGCCCAGCCGTCGAGCCACCAGTTGAGATACTCGTAGGCGGCGTCGAGCTGCTTGCCGGTGACCTTGGCCGAGATGGCGCAGCCGCCATGCCAGCCGCGCATGCCTTCCTTCGGCGCCGCGTAGATGCAGGGCACGCCCTCGGCCTTCACGGCGGTGACCGCCGGCGACCACATGCTCTGGATCGCGACTTCGCCGCTCACCATCAGGTTGACCGACTGGCCGAAGGTCTCCCAGAACGCGCGGAAGTGGCCTTCCTTCTTCTTCTTGATCAGGAAGTTGACCAGCTGGTCGATTTCGGCCCGGGTCATGTCGCCCTTGTTGCCGAACTTCATCAGGCCCATGGCCTCGACGGCCATGGCGGCATCCATCGTGCCGATCTGCGGCGCGTTCACCAGCGCGACCTTGCCCTTGAAATCGGGGCTGAACAACTCGGCCCAGCTCTCGATCTTGCGGCCGGTCTCCTCCGGGTTGTAGCCGATCGAATCGGCGTTGTGCCAGCCGGGCAGCATGGAGATGTACTGCGTCGGCCCGCTGGCCCGGCTGCCGTCCTTGTTCAGCCAGAGATGGCGGAACGGCGCATCGCCCTGCCCCAGGCTCGAGCCCGCCGTCAGGCGCCCGGTCTTGGTCAGGTTGGAGACCTTGTCCCAGTTCTTGATGCGCTTGGTGTCGATCGGCTGCCAGACCTTCGCCGGGATCATCAGATCCATGTCGTTGAAGTAGCCTTCGGCGACTTCGTACTGGTCGTTCTGGTTCAGCATCTTGCCGATCATGGCGCCGTAGCCGAGCGCCTGGCCGCGGATCCGGTCGCCGGTGTCTTTCGACGCCTTGCTCTGGATCTCGTTGATGATGCTGACACCGAGGCCGATGGTCCGGATCGATTCGGCGCCGTACACGATGGCGGGCGCGCCGGTCATGGTTCCGGCGGCAGCGGCGCCTGCGGTTGTCAGCACGAACCGACGGCGCGACAGTCCGGTCTTCATTTCGTGCAATGTCGGTTTTCTCGGCATGGTCATTCTCGGATTCCTCCCTAACGAAATGCAGTGTTGGCCGACCCCGCCGACGCTCCCGAACGGTTCGGAGGCGCCGGGGCGGGACGGCGCAACCTGTCACACCATACAAGTCAACGGCAAAACCGCAAACCGAAATCCCGCCCGGCGGACAGGGCGCGCCTCCGCCGCAGCTCAGGCAGCCTCAAGGGGTTCGATGTTCGAGAGATCGATGGTTTTGCGGGCGCGGGCCAAGTCGTAGGCACGTTGCAGGTTCATCCAGAATTCCGCTGTGTTGCCGAAGAATTTCGCGAGCCGCATCGCGGTATCCGCCGTCAGCGAAGTCTCGCCCCTGACCAGCCGCTCAATCCGCGTCCGGGGCACATCCAGCCGTCTGGCAAGCCCGATCGCGCTCATACCAAGCGGTTCGAGATACAGTTGCGCAAGCACCTCGCCCGGGTGCGAGGGATTCTCCATCGGCAGCTCAGGCGCGCTCGGTGTGGAAGCGGACCAGCCTCAGCAGCCAGAAAATGATCGAGAACACGCCGGTCAGCACGATCAGCGCCAGGACGGCGGCGATCCGTTTGCCGAGGTCCGGTCCCAGCACGACCGGCTCGCGCACCAGGTAGACGATCAGGGTCTGGACCGATTGCAGCGTCGCGCCGGCGCCGATCAGGATGGCGATGAAGGTCGAGCCGCGCAGCGAACTCAGCACCATATTCTCCATGCTGCGCTGTTCGACGATGTGCAGCCGGTAGGCCCGCCAGTGATAGCCGCAGAAGCCGACGATGCCGGTGAGCAGGGCCGCCCAGAACACGACATTGTCGAAGGTCGTGTCCGCGATGATGAAATTGAACAGTTCTTCGAACGGTTTGTAGAAGAACAGGAAAATCAGGACGACGATGTAGACGAGGAAGCCGACGAGCGTCCAGAACCACCCCCAACCGCTCATCGCTTGTCTCCTTCAGTGCCGCTTCCGGGCCGCCGCCGCAGCGCTGCCGTCTGCGGTCGCCGCTGAATAGCCGAAGTCCGGAGGGTTAGGCAAATCGGCATTGTCCCCTCCGTTACGCTTCCCGGTCGGCCATCGGCGGCCGGCGGCCGTCCCAGCCGCTGGCCGCTTCGTAGCCGGCGGCGATTTCGAGCAGTCTTTCGTCGCGGTTCCAGTCGCCGATCAATTGCAGCCCGGCCGGCAATCCGCCCGAGGTCAGGCCGCAGGGAACCGAAACCGCCGGCTGGCCGGTGAAGGACGCCAGGCGCGCCAGCCGCCCGAGCGCCCCGGCGCCGTCGACCAGCGCGCCGTCCAGCCTGCCCATGCCGTCTGCGGCGTCGACTGCCGGAATCGGCGTCGTCGGCAGAACAAGGGCGTCGAAGCGCTGCATGAGTTCGGTCGCCTGCGCCTGCACCGCCCGCCGGACCGCCAGCGCCTCTTCGATATCCGCAGCGGAAATACCCCGTCCGGTGAGGACCCGTTCGCGCACGTTGGGCGCCAGCTTGCAGTCCGCCGCCTCGGCGCGCGCGCCGTGCAGGGCGTAGACCCGGCCGAGGGTGATCGTCGTCCAGGCCGTCACCGCATCGTCCGCGAACGGCAGGTCGGGGGTTTCGGTCTCCGCGCCGAGGGATTCGAGAACGGCTATGGCGGCGTGGCAGTGCCGGGCGATATCGGGGTCGATACCGCTGTCGAACAGGGCTTGCGGCACGCCGATCCGGACCCCCTTCAGCGACGGCAGGGCCCGGTGGCCGCCGAACCCGCCGGAAGGATCGAGCGCCGCCATCATCAGGGCGTTATCGCGGACCGAGCGGGTCATCGGGCCGCCGGTATCGAACTCGCCGACCAGCGGATAGATACCCTGCTGGCTGACGCGCAGGTGGGTCGGCTTCAGCCCGACGATGCCGCACAGCGAAGCCGGGATGCGCACCGAGCCGCCGGTGTCCGTACCCATCGCGCCCGGCACCAGGCCGGCCGCGACGGCGCAGCCCGACCCGCTGCTCGAACCGCCGCACACCTTGCTCCGGTCCCACGGGTTCCGCGCCGTGCCGGAATGCGGGTTTATCCCGGTCGGGCCGAAGGCGAATTCGTGCAGGTTGGCAAGGCCGACGATTATGCCTCCGGCGGCGCGCAGGGCGGCGACGGATTCGGCGTCGGCTTCGCCCGGGCCCTCGTCGATCAGGCGCGAGCCGCAAGTCCGCTCCATGCCCCGGACGGCGAACAGGTCCTTGACCGCCAGCGGCACGCCGTGCAGCGGACCGAGATCGTCGCCCGCCATGACCGCCGCTTCTGCGGCGCGGGCGTCGGCCAGCGCCTGCTCCGGATAGACCGAGATAAAGGCGCGGAGCCCGCCGTTCAGCCGCTCGATCCGGTCGAGGCAGGCCTGCACGGCCTCGACCGGCGAAACCCGTTTCGCCCGGATATTTTCCGCTAGGTCGGCGATTGGCATCCAGTCCAGTCCGGTCATGGCCCGCCTATCCTTCCACCGCCGGCACCGCCACGATCAGCACGATCCCGACGAGGACGACATAAAGGCCGTCCTTGATCGCCGGCACGGCCTGTTTCTCCCGGTCGCTCGATGCGATCACGGCGATCAGTTCCAGCACGAAGAAGATGACGCCGAGGGAGAAAAGCGGCCAGATCGTCTCCCACCAGGACGGGTCCTTCGCCGCCGGCACGCCCTGCATCGCACGCCAGATCAGCAGCAGGACCGGCAGCAGTGCCAGATACAGATAGGCGGCAAGAAAGCGGAGGCGGGTCAGCCGGCGGTCGAGCAGCCAGAAGACCAGGAAGAATGCCGCCAGGTGCAGCATGTCCCAGATCAGCGCTTCGTATTTCGCGCCCGCGTTCGAATCCAGCAGGTTCAGGAAACCCAGGATCAGAAAAAAGACGAGCAGGTCGCAGAACAGCCATTCGCGGAAGGATTCGCCGCCGTTCTTCGCACTCCACGACCGGGTCGCCTTGTCGAACAGCATGACCAGGGCGACTGCCAGCGACGCCGGATACAGCAGGTAGAGCACCAGCGCGTACTGCTGTTCCGGCTTCAGGGCGACCCAGCACAGCAGCAGGATGGCCGCCACCGGCAGCAGCAGGCCGAACAGCCGCGCCGCCGACGGCGCCTCGACGCTCGCGGGAACGGCCTTTTCCGCCCCTTCTTCTTCGTCGGCAGGCGGCGCGCTCAGCCGCGGATGGGCCCGGATAACCAGGGTTATCAGAAAGACGAGGACCGCCCCTCCCGCAACCGCCAGCATGACGATGAAAAAGGAGAGCGCGTCCGGGTCGCTGCGCCATCGCCCGGCCTTCGCCCGGGCCGGGTCGCCGTCCAGCGGGGGAAATTGCCACACGACGATCGCGGCGACGGCGATCAGCAGGATGAGCGCCAGCACGACCTGCGGCCAGCGGATGTTGAGCTGCCGCGCGCCGGCGGAGGTCGCCATGCGGATGCGGCCGGCCAGCAACAGCACGAGGAACGCCAGCACGCCGACAACGGCGATGCCGATCATGATTTCGAGAAAGGCGGTCGACCTGGCGTCCATCGAAATTCCGTGCCGGGAAAGCAGCCGACCCCGTGTCGGCGGGCGGACGTTAGCCGGTTCGGTCGCGAATGCCAAACGGCTTGGACTCGGCGTCGGCAATCTGGTTTTCTGTTCTCCGCCGCTGCCCCGGGGGGAGGCCATGACAGACGCATCGAGCGAAACCTACGTCGACCGGACCTACGGGGCGGCCGGAATCGGCTACGGAGACCGGCCGGGCATTATCGTTATCGATTTCCAGACCGCCTTTACCGATGCGCAATATGCGCTGGGCGGCGCGCCGCTGATCGAACGCGCCGTCGGCAACACCGCGCGGCTGCTGGAAGCGGCGCGCCGGGCGGACGTGCCTGTCGCCTCCTGCTATACCGCCTACTCGGCGACCGGCCGGGACCGGCCCTACTGGAAGGTGCAGGCCGTGATCGAAGACCTGGTGCACGGCCATCCGGCCACGCAGCTCGATCCGCGCATCCACGATCCGTCCTACGACGTTGCCTTCTGCAAGTCCGGCGCCTCGATTTTCTTCCAGACGCCGCTGGTCCCCTTCTTCGCCAGGGAACGGGTCGACACCGTCATCGTCACCGGCTGCGTGACCAGCGGCTGCGTGCGCGCCTCGGCGGTCGACAGTTTCCAGTGGGGCTTCCGCACCATCGTCCCGGAGGATTGCGTGGGCGACCATCACGAAGCGCCGCACCGCGATAATCTTCGCGATATCGGCCGGCGGTATTGTGATATTACCGACGCGGATTCGATGATCGGCTGGATCGAAACGTGGCGCGACCGCAACCGCCATTAGCCGAAACAACGAGAGACGCCCGATGAGCAGTTCCGGCAGCGACCTTACAAACTGGTTCGACAGCAAACTTGCCGATTTGCAGGAGCAGATCGACAAGCTCGGCAACGGCGAGACGACCGCCCGCGGCCCGGAGCCGGACCTGTCGGTGCCGCCACCCGCCCCCGCTGCGCCGGCCCCCGCCGGGCGCACCAACGGCGGATTGGAAGCGCGTGCGCCGGCCGCACCGTCGGGCGACACGATCCCGGAGGGCGGGCGGGAAATCGCCCGCGAGGCCCGCGAAGCCCGCTCCGGACCGGACAGC
>JAJEGH010000004.1 GCA_022819985.1 Alphaproteobacteria bacterium
CGCTCCGGCGAAGCCAATGGCCAGCCAGCACTGCTGCGATCAAGGTCGGAGAAATGGCTAAGCAACGTCTGCACCCCAAAACGGCTGAAGCGCTGTGAGAGGTACAGGGGGTCGGGAGGAGGGGTATGCGCCAGCCGAAGCCTTGCCCGACGCGGCTTCGCAGCGGCGGCAAGCGACCCCTCCCCTAACCCCTCCCCCAAGGGGAGGGGGATTCGGTCGGCGCCCGTTTCGCAGAGCAAGCCTCAGGGGCGAAAACCGGGAATTCGCTCCCGACAATACCGGAGGCAGGCGCAATCGGGATACCGCACCGCCCGGCGGCAGCGAACGCAACCGCCGGTTCCCAAAGGCCCGCCAACCTTTCCGGATAAGTCCCGAATGAATAAGCCCAAGGCGAATATAGGCCCGGGCGTCGGCCGCACGGGTTTCGTCGAACGCCACGGCCTGTGGACCGCCGAACAGGAGATGGCCGGCGCCGATCTGGCCGGGCGGATCGACAGCGGCGAGGTCGAGACCCTGCGCTTCTCTTTCGCCGACCAGCACGGCATCGCCCGCGGCAAGGCATTGATCGGCGAGGCGGCGAAGGCGGCGCTGGCGAGCGGCGTGTCGCTGCCCTCGACCCTGCTGACCAAGGACACCTCCCACGCCACCGTGTTCCCGGCCTTCTCGAAGGGCTCCGGGCTCGGCCTCGACGAGCTGACCGGCGCGTCGGATATCGTGCTGGTCGCCGATCCCGCGACCTTCGTCATGCTGCCCTGGGCGCCGCGCACCGGCTGGGTGCTGTGCGACGTCTATTTCACCAACGGGCGGCCGGCGCCGTTTTCCGGGCGGCGGATTCTGAAGGAGGCCCTCGCGCCGCTGGCGGCGGAAGACCGGCGCTTCATCGCCGGGCTGGAGATCGAATTCCACCTGTTCCGCCTGGAGGAGCCGCACCTGGCGCCGGAGGACGCGACCCAGCCGGCGACGGCGCCCGAGGTCAGCCTGCTGGCCCGCGGCTTCCACTATCTCACCGAGACGCGGCTCGACGAGCTGGAACAGGGCGTCGAACTGTTGCGGACGAACCTGCTCGAAATGGGCCTGCCGCTGCGCTCGGCGGAATGCGAGTTCGGCCCCAGCCAGGTCGAGTTCACCTTCGCGGCAGACGAAGCGGTGGCGTCGGCCGACCGCATGATCCTGTTCCGCACCGCGGCCAAGCAGATCTGCCGGCGCAACGGGCTGCACGTCACCTTCATGTGCAAGCCGGGCCTGCCCAACCTGTTCGCCAGCGGCTGGCACCTGCACCAGTCGATCGCCGACGCCGGCGGAACCAACCTGTTCGCGCCGGACGGGGAGGGCGGCCTGCTCTCGCCCTACGGCAGAAGCTGGGTCGCCGGACTGATCGACCACGCCGCCGCCTCGGCCCTGCTGACCACGCCGACGGTCAACGGCTACAAGCGCTACCGGCCGAACTCGCTGGCGCCGGACCGGGCGGCCTGGAGCAGGGACAATCGCGGCGTCATGCTGCGGGTGATCGGCGCCGGTGCGGGCGATCCGGCGACCCGGGTCGAGAACCGGATCGGCGATCCGGCGGCCAACCCCTATTTCTACATGGCGTCCCAGGCGCTGGCCGGGCTGGACGGCGTCGCCCGCGGGATCGAGCCGCCGCCGCCGACCGAGACGCCCTACGAGGAGGCGGACGCGCCCGCCCTGCCGCAGAGCCTGATCGAGGCCGTGCCCGCGTTTCGCAACAGCGCCCTCTACCGCGACCGGCTGGGCGACCTGTTCGTCGACTACTGGGCGGACATGAAGCAGGCCGAGATCGCGCGCTTCCTGTCGTCGGTCACCGACTGGGAACAGCGCGAATATTTCGAGATTTACTGAGCGGTCGCCCCGGCCGGCCGCCGAGCATCCTGCACCCCTTCACGCGGCCTGTCCGGCGCCTGCGGCGGCCAGGGGAACGTCGCTCGATTTCAGATGCAGGTCGCGCTGCGGGAAGGGGATTTCGATGCCGTGTTCGCAAAACAGGTCCCAGACGCGGAGCAGGACGTCGCTGGTGACGTTGGAGCGGCCCTCGGAGGGGTCGTCGATCCAGATGCGAATCTCAAGGTCGACCGAACTGTCGCCGAAGCCCCTGAGCAGGCATTGCGCCGGCGGATCGGCCAGGACCCGCTCGACCGTCTCGGGCGCCCGGCGGCACAAATCCATCGCGAGGCGCACATCCGACCGGTAGGAAATGCCGACCGGGATGTTGAGCCGGACCGCCTTGTCGCTGTGCGACCAGTTCTCCACCCGCTGGGTGATGAGTTCTTCGTTCGGGATGAGATATTCGACGCCGTCGCGGGTCCGGACTGCCGCATAGCGCGCGCCGAGCGAGGCGACCCAGCCATAGGTGCCGCCGACGGCGATCACGTCGTTCGGCTTGATCGACTTGTCCATCAGCAGCAGCATGCCGCTGACCAGGTTGGAAACGACCTTCTGCAGGCCGAAGCCGATGCCGATGCCCAGCGCGCCGCCGAACACGGTGAGCGCCGTGAGGTCGATCCCGAGGCTGCCGATGGCGACCAGCACGGCGATGGCGACAAGCGCGATTTTGACGATCTTGGCGACCAGGACCTGAACCGAAGGCGTCAGGTTTTCCGACCGCTTGATGCGCCGCTCCAGGGCATTGGAAAACGCCAGCACGATCCAGAGCAGAACGCCCAGCGCCACGGCGCCTTTCGCCAGGGACAGCAGCGATATCCGCACCTTGCCGAACGTCATGCCGACGCTGTCGAGCAGGGCGAGCGTCACGTCGAACAGCCCGACGGCGACCAGCGCGGCCAGAATCCAGGCGATCCAGGCGACCGACCGGGCCAGCAGCTCGTTCCGGATAAAACCGGAGGCCAGGCGGATCGCTACCCAGGCGCCGGCGAGGCTTGCGGCAATCTGGGTCAGGCGATGGCCGAACAGGGCGGTCTGCGCTCCCGCCTCGACGGCAATCCACAGGAACAGCAGAAGGACGATCGGCGTGGCGAGCGCGGCGAGCCGGCCGAGGAAGTCCCGGACTCCGGCGGACCGGGTCCGCCGTTCGGCCGCCGCCAGGACGGCCAGGCGCAGGCGCGGGCCCAGCAGCAGCCCGAGCAGCAGCGCCAGCAGGATCAGCCACGCCTGAACCGCGTTGTCGGCCGCCAGCACATGGGTGTCGAACCAGGCTTCGAGGCCGGTTCGAAGTTCGGGCAAATTCAGTCTCTGGATGAACTCGTTCATCGGATCGATCCCGCCGGCTGACTCCGGTCCGGGCGTCCGGGGACGGGGACATCGCCGACCGCGACGCCCGGGACGCCGAGTATACGCCGGCTGCCGGGCGGTGTCGGGGCCGATTTCCGGATACCGCCGGAACGGTGTAGGGAAAACGGCGCCGGCATTCCTTGTGCGGAAACCCTCTGCAACCGGGCGACTCTTTGCTACAGAAGGACGGTATCCGACCGGGGCGGCCGGGGCGCCGGCCCCTCGCACGCGACCGGTCTCGGCGAAATGGCAGGAAAGCGATGCTCGAACTCTATCACCACGGATCCTCGGTCTGCGCCGCCAAGGTGCGCCTCGCGCTGGCCGAGAAGGGGCTGGACTGGGAAGGCCACTATCTCGACATCCTGAAGGGCGACCAGTTCGCGCCGGAATACCGGAAACTCAACCCGAAAGCCGTGGTGCCGACCCTGGTGCATGACGGCGCGGTCATCACCGAATCCACGGTGATCTGCGAATATCTCGACGAGGTCTTCCCGGACCCGCCGCTCATCCCGGCCGATCCCGTGCAGCGGGCAAAAATGCGCTGCTGGACCAAGGCGGTGGACGAGGAGGTGCACCGCGCCTGCGGCCCGCTCACCTTCATGGCGTCGCACCGCCACACGCTGCAGCGCCTCGGGCCGGAGAAGCTGGAGGAATTCCTGCAGAGCACGCCGGCCGATTCGGTGACGTCGGACTGGAACGTGCGCAAGCGCGGCTATATCGAGCAGGGCTTCGAGGCGCCGGACGCCGCCCGCATCGTGCATCTCTACGATCGCTACCTGGCGAAGATGGAGGCGGACCTTGCCGGCGGCCCGTGGCTGGCCGGCGACGCCTATACGCTCGCCGACGCCGGCATGACGCCCTATCTCGCCCGGCTCGATATGCTCCAGATGCAGGCGATGTGGACCGGGAGCCGGCCGCGGCTGACCGACTGGTTCGAGCGCATCCAGGCGCGGCCGAGCTATGCCGAGGCCATCGACCGGTGGATCCCGGACCATCTGCGCACCGACCTCAACACCTTCGGCGCGCAGAACTGGCCGTCCGTGCGGGACATCCTCGCCGCCTGACATGGCCGGCGCCTCCTCCGGGCCTGCGGTCCTGGCGATCGACCAGGGTACGACGAGCAGCCGGGCCATCGTCTTCGACCGCGCCGGCGGCATCGTCGCCACGGCGCAGCAGCCGCTGCCCCAGCATTTCCCGCGCGACGGTTGGGTGGAGCAGGATCCGGAGGACATCTGGCGCACGGTTCTTGAGACGGCGCGACAGGCGATCGCCGGGGCGGAAGCCAGGGGTTTCGCCCTCGCCGCCGTCGGCATCGTCAACCAGCGCGAAACGACGGTCCTGTGGGAGCGCGGGACCGGCCGGCCGGTCCACAACGCCATCGTCTGGCAGGACCGGCGCGGCGCCGACCGCTGCCGCGAACTGGTCGAAAGCGGCGCGGCCCCGGCGATCCGGCGGGCGACCGGCCTGGTGCCCGATTCCTATTTTTCCGCCACCAAGCTGGAATGGCTGCTGAACCATGTCGACGGCGCCAGCGCAGCGGCCGAAAACGGCGCGCTCGCCTTCGGTACGGTCGATAGCTTCCTGCTCTGGCGCCTGACCGGCGGCGCGGCCCACGCCACCGACGCGACCAACGCCTCGCGCACCATGCTGTTCGACATCGAGGCGCAGGCCTGGGACGAGGCTCTGTGCGGGGAGTTCGGCGTGCCGGCCCCGGTGCTGCCCGAGGTGCGCGACAGCGCCGGCGCATTCGGCGTCACCGACCCGGCGCTGTTCGGTGCGGCGATCCCGGTGACCGGTATCGCGGGCGACCAGCAGGCGGCGCTGGTCGGGCAGGGCTGCCTGACGCCGGGCATGGCCAAGAGCACCTACGGCACCGGCTGTTTCATCCTGGTCAACGCCGGGCGGGAGCGGCCCGAACCCGGCGAGGGCATTCTGGCGACGGTCGCCTGGCGGCTCGGCGGCGAAACCGTCTACGCCGTCGAGGGCGCCATCTTCAACGCCGGCACGGCGGTGCAATGGCTGCGCGACGGGCTCGGCGTGATCGGCGAGAGCGCGGCGAGCGAGGCGCTGGCGGCCGGTCTGCCGGGCAATGAGGGCGTCTATCTCGTGCCGGCCTTCACCGGCCTCGGCGCGCCCTGGTGGGACGCCGGGGCGCGCGGCGGCCTGTTCGGCCTGACTCGCGACACCGGCGCCGCCCATCTGGCGCGCGCCGCGCTAGAGGCCTGCGGCTACCAGACCGCGGACCTGCTGGATGCGATGGGCGGGGCCGAAGGCGCTAGGCTCCGGGAATTCGAGGCGGGCCGGCTGCGCGCCGACGGCGGCATGGCGGCCAACGACTGGCTGATGCAGTTCGTCGCCGATATCGCCGGCGCCCCGGTCGAGCGCCCGGCGGTCACGGAAACCACGGCCCTCGGCGCGGCCCTGCTGGCGGGGGTCGGCGCGGGGCTCTACGGCTCGCTCGACGAAGCGGTCGCCGCCGCCTGGCGCCCCGACCGCATCTTCGCCCCGTCCATGCCGGCGGACCGGCGCAAGGCCCTGCTGGCCGGCTGGCGTGCCGCGGTGGACCGGGTGCGCAGCGGGGCGTAGGACTGGATTTCTCCCCCAATTCCCGTCATATCGACCGGAGCGAACCGGAGGTTCGCGGAGTGGAGATATCTTTCCCGCGCCGCGCTAACGCCCGAAGCGCCGTTCAGAAAAGATTTCTCCACTCCGCGGCTGACGCCGCTCCGGTCGAAATGACGGTTGCGTATGCGAAGCGAGGCGGCGATTGGCCGACAGTAACGAGGACGAAATGGACCGCTATCCGGCGCTGATCGACGGCGAAATTGGTGCGTACGGCGTTGTTTTTCCGGATTTGCCCGGGATCGTCGCCATGGGCGAAACCCTGGACGAATCGCTGGTCAATGCCGAAGAAGCCCTGCGCGATTTTGCGGTCGAAGCGGAGAAAGACGGCGAGGAGATTGCACCGCCGAGCGCCATCGAAGACGTATTCGTGCCATCGGGCTCCGCTTTGGTTTCCGTCCCCCTGATCCGGTCGTCCGGCCGCCGGGTGCGCGCCAACATGATGTTGAGCGAGGGTGTTGTCGAATTCATGGACAGCGAGGCGCGCCGCCGCGGCATGACCCGCACGGCCTTCGTCGAGTGGATGGCGCACCGCATCGCCCAATCGGGCGGGTAAGGACGACCGACGACGCACAACGGACCGCGCGAGGCCCTGCTGGCCGGCTGGCGCGCGGCGGTCGAGAGGGTGCGCAGCGGGGCGTAGGGCTGGCGCTCCTCGATACGGCCCCCCTTCGGCTTCGCTCAGGGCAGGCTCTCGATACGGCCCCCCTTCGGCTTCGCTCAGGGCAGGCTCTCGATACGGCGCTGACGCGCCTACTCGGGATGAGGGGATTGGGGGTTCGAGAGTTTCAACACACCACACCTCCTCATCCTGAGTGGCCCCGGCCGCCAAGGCCGGGGCGTATCGAAGGGCGGGGCGTATCGGAAGCCTGCCCTGAACTCGTCGAGGGAGCGAAACCCGGCGCGCTATCCCGCCCGCTCCAGGATCGTCACGGCGCAGGCGGCTTCGTCGAAGCCGATGACGCCGCCACCGTTTTCGGACAGGGCGAGCGTCGCGCCCTCGACCTGGCGGGCGCCGGCCTCGCCGCGCAGCTGCCGGGCCAGTTCGTAGATCATCGACAGGCCGGTGGCGCCGACCGGATGGCCCTTGGCGACCAGGCCGCCGGACGTGTTGACCGGAATCCGCCCGCCGATCGCCGTCTCGCCGCTCTCGACCAGCTCGCCGCCTTTGCCGAACCCGGCGAAGCCCATCATCTCGGCCTGGTAGATCTCGCAGAAGGAGGTTGCGTCGTGGACCTCGGCGACGTCGATGTCCTGCGGCGCGACGCCGGCCCGGGCATAGGCCTTCTGCGCCGCGACATGGGACAGGCCCGGCTCGTCGAGCCGCCGGTACTTGCCGCCGGCCAGCTCGCAGGCCCGAATGCGGATGGCGCGGTCCTGCACCTCGGCCGGCTGGCCGCGCAGGAAATCCTCCGAGCAGACCAGCACCGCCGCCGCGCCGTCGCCGACCGGCGAGCACATGGCGCGGGTCAGCGGCCAGCTCACCGGCCGGTCGTTCAGCACGTCCTCGACCGAGAGGTCGAAGCTGTATTGCGCCTTCTCGTTCAGCGCGCCGTTGCGGTGGTTCTTGGCCGCGCCAGCGGCGATCTGGCGCTGCGTCGTGCCGTGGGCCTTCATGTGGTAGCAGGCCTGCATGGCGTAGGTGTCCATGAACACCGTGCGGTCCGGCCCCTCCTCGAACGGCTTGCCGGCCTCCTCGCCGGCCTCGGCGTAGTAGCGGCGCCACTCCTCCGGCGTAAGCTGGTCGATCGCCGCCTTGTAGACCGCCATCGTGTCTTCCGGCGCGGCCGGGTTGAACAGCTTCTCGACGCCGATGGCGAGGCTGACGTCGCACTGGCCGGACAGGATATCCTTCCGCGCGCCGTGCAGCGCCATCTGGGCCGAGGCGCACCCGCCCTCGACATTGACCATCGGCACGCGCTCCGGGAACAGGCCCTCGCGCACCAGCGGCGCGAACAGCACCTGGCCGCGGATCGAGGCCTGGCCGTCGACCCACATGCCGCAGTTGGAAAACCAGCCGAATTCGATGGCGTCGCCGGTCTCCATACCGGCGTCCTCCAAGGCGGCGCAATAGGCCTCGCGGGCGAGGTCGCGGGTGCTTTTTTCCGGCGCGCGCTCGAAGCGGGTCGAACTGGCGCCGACGATCCAGGCGTCGGTCATGGCGGGAGCCTCCGCAGGCCGGGGCAGGGGACGGTGAAGAGCGGGCCGGTCAGCCGGCCGACGACCAGACCAGGCGCGGCTGCCGCTCGACCGCGCCGATCACCTCCTCGAGCGACCGGGACTGTGCGATCTCCTGCAGCCCGGACGTAAGCACGAACAGGCCCGGCCGGCCCTTGTGGCCCGCCGTCTTGGTGATGGCGTATTCCGGATGCTCGGCGGCGCAGCGGTAGAAGGAGACGGTCGCCTGGGTGGCGTCGTGGTCGATGGCGTAGTCGCGCCATTCGCCGTTGACGACGCGCCGGCTGTACAGCGAGAGCAGCTTGCAGAGTTCGGACCGGCTGAAGAAGGTGTGGCGGGAGGAGGGCGGATGCCGCGCGGCGGAGAGGGGTGGATGGCGCGTCCCGGATGCCGGAGCCCTGTGGCCGGCCGCACGCCGGGACGCGCGCGCCTGTTCGAATTCGATCAGCGTCCCCATGCCCGTTTGGCCCTCCTGCCTGTCATGCGTTGCCTTTCATACGCCGCGTGTCATGCCCTGTCGTTCGGGTGTCTCCGTGCAGTTTCACCGAAGGCGGGGGCGGAGTCGAGTCCGGAGCGTCTGCCGGCCCGAAATCAGAGTGGTTCGATTTCCGCGGCATGACCGGCGGCGCGCGCCAGCCGGCGGTCGCGCGTGACCAGAGGCGCATCCAGCAATTCGGCAAGCGCGACATAGACAGCGTCGTAGGCTGTGAGATTGTGCCGCAAATCCCATACCCGGGGCAGCAGGAACATGTGCGGATAGCGCCGGATCGGCAGGTCGGCAAGATCGGCCAGGGCTTCGCGGCCTCGCCGGTCGCCAATCTCGCCGGCCCGAACGTAACGGCGGAGAGCCTGGGCGGTTTCGGCATCGATTAGATGCGGGGCGGCAAGGGTGTCGCCCGAATTGAAAAGCCGCTCCGCAACAGTCCCGGTATTGTCCGAAGGCACGAGCAGCTCGAAGACTGCCGAGGCGTCGACGACAATCAGCGGGAATCACGTTCCTGCCGGATCGCCTCGGCAGGCGGCACGGAAAGGGTCACGCGCTCCCGGCTTGCGATGCGTTCGCGCAGTTCCTCGACGGTCGGGTACTCCGCAACTTGACGAATTTCGGCGAGCAGGTAGTCGGAGAGCGACATGCCGGCCAACGCCGCCCGCGCCTTGAGCGTGCGGTGCAGCGATTCCGGGACGTTGCGGATCTGGATCATGCCTGACATGTGCATAACATGCTTTCAGCGCAATCGCATGTCAAGCGGTTCGCCGGTGGAACTATCGGACCGTTCTTTCCGGCCGCAAAATGCGGCGCATGACGTCGGTCTTGAGCACGAAATGGTGGTAGAGCGCGCCGGCGACGTGCAGGAGTAGCAGGACGAGGATCAGCAGCATACCGGCCCGGTGGACCGCGGCCGACGCCTCCACGCCGCCGAACCAGGCGAGCGCGCCGGTCAGCGGCATCAGCAGGATGACGGCGTAGAACAGGAAATGCACCGCCCGGGCGGCGAAGCGCAGGGCTGCGCGCTCCTCTTCGGGCGGCGGCGGGGCGCCGCGGCGCAGGCGCAGGACGACGCGCAGCAGGGCGAGCAGGAACACCGCAATGCCGCCGACGATGTGCAGTTCGGCCATCAGCCACTCCGTGCCGGTGGCCACCGGCCCGCCCTGCCTCTCCCCGTAGGCCGCATGCATGCCCTCGTGCAGCACGACCTGCGCGACGACCAGCACCGCGATGACCCAGTGCAGCGCGATCTGCGTTGCGGAGTAGCCGGTTCTGGCAGGGGGCATGGAACAACCTCGCGATGGGAATATAGAACCGCGCATCCATCCGGCGCGGCGCGTACAGAGATAAACGCCGAATCCGTCGGGTTCGGGCGGATGCAGTTCGATTTATTCCACGACGAGATCATATTCGCGAACCAGCAGGTCCGCAGGCAGGCCCCATTTGGCCGACAACGCGCGAATCATCGGCAAGGTCAACGGTCGGCGGCGGTTCATCACTTCCGAGGCGCGCGGCTGCGAACCGATCACCGCGGCAAGGTCTTTCTGCCGGAAGCCGCGGGCTTCCATAACATACTCGATCGCTGAGACGGGATCGGGCGCCTCGATCGGCCAGTGTTCGGACTCGTATGCTTCGACGAGAGTGACAAGGACATTCAATTCATCGCTCTCTGGAGATTCCGGGGCTGCTCCCATCAGGCGATCAATTTCGGCCAGGGCTGTGTCGTAGTCGGCTTCGTTCTTGATCGGTCGAATGTTCATTTCGAGTTCCTAGATCGTGGACGCATCGATGGTGTCATACTCTGCATGTGTGCCTACGAAGCGAATAAAGCCGATTCGGTAGCTGTAGTCGAAACGCACAACAAGCCGGAACCTGTTGCCGCCAATGTTGAAGACGACACGGTCATTCCCAACGATGCTCGCATTGCCGAAAACGGCTTTAACGTCAGCCGGCGAAGACCACTCGGCTTTCTTGGCAATGGAAAACCAAGTCTTCAGAGGCTGCTCGGCCCGCGGCTCAGATTCCCAATAGGAGCGCAAAGTTCGCTTCGCGACTATTCGCATTCTGACCGAAGAAATATACTTATCCCGTTATGGGATGTAAAGCGGCGGTTTGGGCTTAACGAAACACTTGGTGGTCTTAAACTAGTTACCCCATCGTAATCGTCGGCAGCCCTTCCGCCGGCGGGGGCGGGCGGCGGCCGGGGTCGATCCAGCCGCAGTTGGGGCAGGTGCGCAATTCCTCGCTGGCGTAGTAGTTGCGGAACACCGGCGGCAGGTCGTCGACGATGCTGTTAAGCTGGAACTCGTCGCGGTGGATGCGGTGGCCGCAGCGGTCGCAATACCATTCGAAGGCGTCGAGATGGCCCTCCGGCCGCTGGGCCTCGATCACCAGGCCGTAGGAGCCGGGCTCGGGCCGCTGCGGCGAATGGCGGGTGTGCGGCGGCAGCAGCAGCACGTCGCCCTCGCGGATCGGCACGTCCTTGATCCGCCCGTCCTCGATGATGCGCAGGGTCATGTCGCCCTTGATCTGGTAGAAGAACTCCTCCAGCGGGTCGTCGTGGAAATCCGTGCGCTCGTTCGGCCCGGCGACGATGGTGACGATGAAGTTGGCGTCCTGCCAGATCTGGGCGTTGCCGACCGGCGGCCGGAGCACGTCGTCATGGTCGGCGATCCACTGCATCAGGTTGAAGGCGGCGAGTCCGGGCATGGTTGCGCTCCGCTGGGTCGTGCTCCGCCGGGTCCTGTTCCGCTGGGTCTTGTTCCGCCGGCGGGGGCTGGCGCAGCATACCGCGCGGGCGGGCGGATCGCCAGCCGCGTTTCGTGTAGGTAGTGGTCGGTTTGACAGTATCGAGCGCGCGGCGGCCCGAAAACGTCCTGTCGTTCAACGCCTCTACCTTGTCACCCCGATAATGTCCGGGGGGACGCTGCGCAGCAGCGATCCGGGGACCAGGGCCACAGGGCAGGGCCCCTTCGGCTTCGCTCAGGGCAGGCGTGCCGGGCGACTCTGGTCCCCGGATTTCCGCTTCGCTCCATCCGGGGTGGCAAGGAAGGGGATTCGGAAAGATTCCCCCGGCTTGTCCGGCGCCGAAAGTCAAACTGACTCAATTACCTTCGTATACCCGGATTCGTACACCCGTCAGGGCGCGTGCGGCGCGAAGAGGATAATGCCGGCGCCGATCAGCACGACGCAGGCGCCGATCAGGTCCCAGCGGTCGGGGCCCACGCCCTCGACGATCCACAGCCAGAGCACCGACGCGGCGACGTAGACGCCGCCGTAGGCCGCGTAGGCGCGCCCGGCCGCCTGGACGTCGGCCAGGGTGAGCAGCCAGGCGAAGAGCGCCAGCGCGGCCATGCCCGGCACGAGCCACCAGACCGACTTGTCGAGGCGGAGCCAGGCCCAGAAGGCGAAGCAGCCGCCGATCTCGGCGAGCGCGGCCCCGATATATGCGGCGACGGTTCCCACGCGGTTTCCTTATCCGATCGGGCCGTGCCGGGGCAAATGCCGAAGCAAATGCCGAAGCAAATGCCGGGGCAAATGCCGGGGCAAATGCCGCCGCGGGCCTTGCCGCGGCCCGCCGGGCGAGCGCCTCAGCCGCGCGTCCGCACGGTTTCCGCCAGGTCTTTCAGGTAATGCAGGCCGGCGACGGCGCGGCTGCCGTACCAGCTGCAATATTCGCCGTCGACCGGGATCGCTTTTTCGGGCGGGCAATCGTGGTCGCGCAGGAAGGCGTCGATATCCCCGCGGGTGAATTCATAGGGCTCGGTCGGGAACAGGAACAGGTCGGTCGCCGCGACGGTCTCCGGCGTCAGGTCCACCGTCGGATAGCGGACGTCCGGGTCGTGATGGGTCGTGCGCCAGCCGACCGTGCCGAGCATCGCCGAAATGTAGGTGTCGCGCGACACCGTCATCCACGGGTCCTTCCAGATGAAATAGAGCACGTCCAGGCGCCCGGCGGACCCGACCGGCGGCAGGGCATCGAGCGCCGCGCGGAACCGCCGGCTCAGCGCCGCCGCTTCGGCCGCCCTGCCGAACAGCCCGCCCATCAGGGCGTAGAGCCGCAGATTGTCCTCCGGGACCAGCGGATGGGTGACGACGACGTTGGGCACGAAGTCGCGCATCGCCTCGGCCATCTCCACAGTGTTCTCGTCGATATTCAGGACGGCGTGGGTCGGCGCCAGCGCCTCGAGCCTGCGCAGGTTCACCTTCTTGGTGCCGCCGACCGCCGGAATGTCCGCGACCGCGTCGGCGGGATGGATGCAGAAGCGGGTGCGCGCGACCAGCCGGTCGCCCAGGCCGAGATCGACCAGCAGTTCGGTGATCGACGGCACGAAGCAGGCGATCCGCGCCTCCGGCCCGGCCGGCGCGAAGCGGTTGCCGGCGTCGTCCTCCAGCAGCGGCCCGGCATCCTGCGCCATGCTTTCGCCTTCGCTTTCGTCACCCTGAGCCGGCGACACAAACTTGCAGCCGGGCCGGCGTCAACCGGTTTCGTCGTTGCGGATACCATTTCGGCCGAGCGCAAACCCCTCCCGTCATTCCGGCCGGACGTACCCCCTCGTCATTTCGACCGAAGCGCACCCCATTCCGTCATTTCGACCGAAGCGGAGCGAGCGGAGAAATCCGGCCGGCGACGGCGGCCGACCGGATGCCGGAGCCTGCGGCGCCGCCGCTGTTTTCCGGGGGAACGCCGATCGGGTTTCTCCCCTTCGACTTCGCTCAGGGCAGGCTACTCCGCCCCGACCGGGGGTCGGGGCTCCGGTCGAAATGACGGGGAGGAGGAAGGGGAAGGATAATTTCCGGCGGTTCGCCCCTGTTCGCAGAGGAATCCGCAAGGGGAGGGGGCCAAATTGCACCGTATCCCGAATGGAGTTCCTGTTCTATCACCGGCGCATCGGCAAAGGCGGGAGAGGGCTGTGACCGGTGCAGCGGAAGAGGGCTGGTACGAGACCGGCCGCGGGGTGGTGGTGCCCTGGAAATGCGATCATTTCGGCCACATGAACGTGCGCTTCTACGCCGAGGCGTTCGACGATGCGAGCTTCCACATCTGGTCGGCGATCGGCGTGCCGATCCTCGAAATGGAGGAGAAGCTCGGCCTGATCGGCGTCGTGGCGTCGCTCAAGATCGATTTCCTGCAGGAAATGCGGGTCGGCCAGCTCTGGGTCGTCGAAAGCGCGATCGTGCGGGTCGGCTCCAAGAGCTTCACCTACCGCGAGCGGATGCGCGACACCCACAGCGGCGGCGTCCACGCCACCGCCGACCTGGTCGAGGTCTTCTTCGACAAGGTGGAGCGCCGGGCCGCGCCGATCCCGGACGATATCCGCACCATACTGGAGGCGAAGCTGGCGGCCGGGGCGTAGCCGTCAGTCCGGGCGGATCGTCCAGAGCAGGCCGTCGCCTTCGGCTTCGGCCCCGACGGTCATGAACCGGCGATGGGAGGCGACGGCCCCCCGCCAGAGTTCGATCCAGCAGGCCAGCAGGATATCGCGCTCGGCGCCGGACAGGCCGCGCACGATGCGCAGCCCGCTCTGGCGCAGGACGGCGGTATCCGGGCCGGAGTCTGTCCCGGCGTTGGTCCCGGCGTCTTCCCGCACGGCGCCGTCGCCCATGCCGCGGAACATCGCCTGGAGGAAACCGGCCGCGTCCTGCGGGCCGCCGTCCACCGCGCCCACGGCGTTGGCCATCCGGCGGTAGTGCTGCAGGCCGGTCAGCCGCGCGGCGAGCCGGCCATGCTCCAGCGCCCTGTCCGCGCCGATCGCCGGAACCAGTGCGCCGATGCCGTTCCGGATATAGGCGATCGCGTAATTCCGCCTGGCCTTCGCGAGGCGTTCTTCGCTCCATTCGTCCGCCGGCAACGCCGGCTGGCGGGCCGGGTCCCAGGGCGGCGGGCGTTCGCCGGGCGCAAAGACCAGCCGTTCGTCCGCGCCGAGCTCGCGGTCGTATTCCCGGAAATAGCCGCAGAGCCCGTACTGGCCGCTCATATCCTCCGAAACGCAGACGAAGCCGAGCCGCGGGTTGTTCAGCGATACGCCGTTATGCGCGTACCAGCCGCGCAGGAAGCCGCGGCTCGCCTCGATCGGCACGCCGCAGATCGCCGGCCCGTCATACATCCAGCGCGGATAGCGGAAGCGCACCCAGGCCTTGGCGGCGGATTCCTCCATATAATCGACGGCGACGCCGCCGATGCCGTTGGACAGGACGTGATACCGGGCGCAGGCCACGGCGTGGGGCAGGCCGTCCAGGCCCAGTTTGCGCAGGCCGGGAAGGAAACTCGCCTCGTGCTGGCGGCGGAACAGCCGGAACATCCAGTCGCCGACGGCGTCCGGCCCTTCGCGGGTTGCGACCATGAGCTGGAGGCCGAGCAGAAACTGGTGATGGCATTCGGCCTGGGCCGAAACGGCCGCGGACATCGGGACTGTTGCGCTATTCACGGGCGAGGTGTTCATGGCTATGGCTTAGCCCAACCGCGATCCGGAAACATCCGGGAATCCCGCCCCGGGACGGTTCGTTGCCCGATACGCCGTGCGGCGGGACCGGCGGAGGCGGCTCCGGCGCGCCGGATTCCGCACGGTGCCATCCGAAGCAGAAGACAGGACCGGATTGCCGATGAAACATGTCAGGATCGAACGGGACGGCCGGATCGCGACCGTCACCCTGGACCGCGGCGACACGGCCAACGCGCTGTCGCTCTCCGCGATGCGCGAACTGACCGAGGCCGCGCGCAGCTTCGAAAACGACCATGAGACCTCGGCGGTCATCCTCGCCGGCGGCGCGAATTTCTCGATGGGCTTCGACCTGCGCGACGCCGAATCCGGCGAAGTGCGCACCCTGGGGCTGGCCGAGCGGCGCCAACGGCTCGCCGCGGGGCCGCGCCTGTGCCAGGCGTGGCAGGATATCGAACCGGTCACCGTCGCCGCCATCGAGGGCTGGTGTATCGGCGGCGGCGTCGCGCTCGCGGTGGCGTGCGATTTCCGGGTCGTCGGCCGCTCGGCGACGCTCTATACGCCGGAGATCGAGCGCGGCATGAGCATGAGCTGGGGCTCGGTGCCGCGCGCGGTCGCGCTGATCGGGCCGGCGAGGGCCAAGCGTCTGCTGATCCTGGCCGAGCGGCTGGACTCCGACCGGGCGCTCGACTGGGGCCTGGCCGACGAAAAGGCGGAGGATGGCGAAGTCCTCGCCGCGGCGCGCCGGATCGCCGAACGGGCCGCCGGACTGCCGCCGGCGCAGGTCCGCATGATCAAGGAATTGATCGACGCCAACGCCCACGCCCTCGGCCGTGCCACCGCCGCCATCGACCGCGACCAGTTCATCCTGTCCCAGACCGGTGGCGACTTCGAGGAGGGCGTCCGCTCCTTCCTGGAAAAGCGGCCGGCGACGTTCACCGGCGAATAGGTCCGGCGCGCCGCGGAGCCGGGCGACAGGGCCGCCCACGCGCCTTCGCTCCGCATAGCGCAAAGCGCTAAGCGAAGCCGAGTGGGTCCTCCTATGGATTACCGGGACTACCTCCATCCATCCCTTGGCGATTTCAACATTGCACAACAGCGGTTGCTCAATGAAACCGAAGGCTTGTGCATGTCTACAGCAATGTTGTATGATGAATGGTATGCGTGTACGGGAAGAGCAGGCATGGTCCCGAATTGAGCTGTGATGTACGATGTGTCGCAATGGATGTAGAGGTTGCGGTAGGTGGCATTAGAGCAGATGTTCGGTATGCTTGGAGAACGGTAACATTTAACCCGTGGTTTTGAAATGACAGAGCAAGAATCCAAGAAGGCCTCGAAAAAATGGAGATCCCATGGTTTTGGTGCTTTTGTTCTGTCCGATGTTGATGCAGATCGATTTTCTGAAGCCGCAAGTAAGCATATTACAAAAGCAACCAAATCAAAAAAAATCGCTCGGAACAAATTACGCAAGCTCGGTACACACACTCCGACCGGGCGTCTTTCCAAAAGATACGGCTGACTGTTGCACCGCTTATCTTCTGCATTTGTTCTCGGGTCCCACGGTTGCGATAAGGCAGTCTCCGAGGACCTATTGAGTGGGAAAGACTTCATAAAGAGTAAAAACGACTATGACTGGTTGGGGAGCGGCATTTATTTCTGGGAGGCCAATCCGGTTCGCGGCCTTGAATTTGCCAAAGAATTGATGAACAGCAGGTGGGGAGCGAGCGTTACGGAACCGACCGTTGTTGGTGCTGTAATCGATTTGGGACTTTGTCTTGATTTAATGACGTCAGCAGGTGTCCGCCTAGTTGAAGATGCCCATAGAGCATATGTAGGAACTTGTGAGGTGGCGGAAGTCGAACTGCCGAAGAATTCATCAGATAAAGATAGTCTTCGCCGACCGTTGGACTGCGCCGTGTTTGAGCAATTGCATGACATCCGAAAAGAAGATAAAGAATCAAGTATAGACACTGTACGCGGCGTTTTTGTTGAAGGTAATCCGGTATACGAAGGGGCAGGGTTTAACAAGAAAACGCATATACAGATCTGTGTTCGAAATCTTTCTAGTATAAAGGGCGTATTTCGTGTTTCTGGCGATCAATTGTCGTAACGCCATCAAAAATATCAATCGACATTCTACTTTAACCCCCGATCAGTGCGCAATGCTGGCTTCTTCAGGAGGCCGGTCTTTGTCCCGAGGAAGCCGCACAGCTTCGCATAGCGCTTCACGTTACGAGGAGCGAGGAGGCCCGACACTGCCGGCAATGGCCGGGAGCGGCCGGAGTTACAAAACGCACGCGAACCGCCGAAACCCGCCACAACAACCTTTGGGCGAATATGCGCGCCTTCGCCCGCGCGGCGCTGGAGCTGCTGCGGGAGGCGCTGAAGGCGGAAGCGCGGGAGTAGGCCAGGGCTTCGAACTCCCCGCTACAGCGGACGCCGAGGGTGTAGCGGTCCGGGCGCAGGGCGGTCGCTGCCAGCCCGTTGCTCACGAACCATTCGGCCAGGTCTGGCGTCTCTTCTCGGACGATGGCGATGTCGCGCACCGCCGCTTCGCGCATCGATTCAGCGGGCAGATCTTCGCCGCTGCCCGGTTTCAGCACCAGCGCGGCGCGGCAACGCCGGCTGGGTCCACAGGCGCGTTATCGGCGTCGAATGACCGGGCCGCGCTCCTGCAGCGCGCCGCCTTGCGGGCCTGCAGAGAGTCCGCTACAGCAGTCCGGTTTTCGGACCGGATGGAGAACGGGCCATGGAATCGCTGCTGAGGCCTGCCCGGGACTGCGCGGACATCCTGAAGAAAAACGGCTGGACGGTCGCCGTCTCGGAATCTTCGTCCGGCGGGCTGGTTTCGGCGGCCCTGCTCGCGCTGCCGGGCGCCTCGGCGTATTTCCGCGGCGGCGGCGTCATCTATACCCGCGCCGCGCGCCGCGAATTGCTGCAACTGGCCGATGCAGACGTCCGGGTGCGCGGGGCGACCGAGGAATACGCCCTGATCGCTGCGGCGCAGATCCGCCGGCAACTGGAAACGACCTTCGCCGTCGCCGAATCGGGCGCCGCCGGACCGTCCGACAGCCCCTACGGACCGGCGGCGGGCACGACCTGCCTCGCGGTCAGCGGCCCGGCGGACCGGACCCGCACCGTCGAAACCGGCCATAACGACCGTCCGGAAAACATGCGCGCCTTCGCCCGTGCGGCGCTCGAACTGTTGCTGGAGGCGATGACAGCGGAGGGCCGGCGCCGGACCGGACCGGAAGGAACCGCCCCCGAGGCGCCCTGACACCGGGCCGGGCGCGCCGGAGCTGCATCCGTCGAAGCGGTGCAAGGAGACGGGAAATGACCAGAACCCTGATCGGCAATATCGGCGAGTTCTATACCGGCGACCTCGATTCGCCGACGGCGCCGGTCTCCGGCCTGCTGATCGACGACGGGCGCATCGCCGCCTTCGACCCGGCGTCCGATGCCGCGCACGACATCGCGATCGACGCCGGCGGGGCGGCGGTCCTTCCCGGCCTGGTCGACGGCCACGTCCATCCCGTATTCGGCGAATGGACGCCGACCCAGGACTCGCTGGGATGGATCGGCAACTATCTGCATGGCGGCACGACCACCATGGTCTCGGCGGGCGAGCTGCACACGCCGGGACTGGATTATGCCGGCCTCTCGCCCGACTTGGTGACGTCGCTTTCCGAGGTGACGCGGGCGACTACCGGACGGGTGCGGTGGTCCGGGGTCAAGCTCCACGCCGGTACGCCCCTGCTGGTCCCCGGCATGACCGAACGCCATTTCGACCGCCTTGCCGAAGCCGGGGTCATCCTCGCCAAGTTCATTTTCTTTCCGCTGGAGGAAAACCGCGCCGAGGCGCTGCGATATACCGCCTGGTGCCGGGAACGCGGCATCCGCACCAAGGTCCATACCGGCGGCGTGTCGCGGTCGGGCGCAAGCCGGATCTGCGGTTACGAGACGCTGTCCTGGCTGCAACCGGATATTGCCGCCCATGTCTCCGGCGGGCCGATTCCGATGTGCGACGAGGATATCGACCGACTGGTCGACGACACCGCGTTCACGCTCGAGATCTGTTCGTCGGGTAATTACCGCTCCACGCTGCAGGTCGTCGCCCGGCTCAAGGAGCAGGGCCGGCTCGACCGGCTGACGCTGGGCACCGATACGCCGGGCGGGACCGGCGTCATTCCGCGCGGCATGCTGCGCAACATCCTGCTGCTGTCTTCGGTCGGGGACCTGACGCCGGGCGAAGCGATCGCGGTCGCCACCGGGAACACCGCGCGCGCCCACGGCCTCGATGTCGGGATCCTGCGGCCGGGCGCTCCCGCCGACATCGTGATCGCCGGGCCGGTCGAAGGCTCGGCCGGCTCGACATTGGCCGACGCCATTGCCCATGGCGACCTGCCGGGAGTTTCCTTTGTCCTGATCGACGGCGAGGTAGCGGTCAAGACGCGAAGCCGGCAGACGCCGCCCCCGGCGACCTTGGCACAACTGCTCCTCGACAGCCCTGGCTGCCCGTTCTGCTGAACCCGGGCGCGCCGGAGCAAACGGCGGTTCGCGTCCGCACGAGAACCGCGCGGCTGCACGATGCGCATATCGCCTTGCGGCGGCGCTGTGCTAGACGCGGGGTCCGAAGGGCCGGCGGCACGCCCCCTCCGATCTCCGACACGGGAAGGACGACTCAATGAGCGCCTGGTTTCTCCTGGCTTGCGCCATCGCGCTTGAGGTGGCGGGAACGCTGTTGCTGAAACTGTCGAACGGTTTCGAAAAATGGCATTGGGGCGTGCTGGCCATCGCCTGCTACAGCGCCTGCTTCTGGGTCATGGCGCCCGCCCTGAAGGTCATCCCGGTCGGGGTCGCCTACGCGATCTGGGCCGGCCTCGGCATTCTCGCCATCACGCTGATCGGGTTCGTTCTGTTCGACGAACATCTCGGGCTCGTCCAACTGGCGTGCATCGCGCTGATCGTCGTCGGCGCCGTCGGCCTGCGCCTGACCACCGCAACGCCTGCGGCCTGATCCGGTCTCCGCGGCTGCCGGGCCGGGCGGCGTCAGCCGACCAGTTCCCAGTCCGTGCCGCCGGGCCGGTCCTTGATCGCGACGCCCTTTGCGCGCAGCTCGTCGCGCAGGGCGTCGGCGGTCGCCCAGTCCTTGTCGGCGCGCGCCTGTTCGCGCCGCGCGATCAGCGCCATCAGCTCGTCGGGCAGCGAACGGCTCTGCGTCGCGGCGGCAAGGTCGAGGCCGAAGATCGCATCGAATTCGAGGATCAGGGCGAGCTTTTCCGCCGGCCGGAGCTCCGGGTCCCGCGCCATTTTCCAGGCGACGGCGAGCGCGTTCGGCACATGCAGGTCGTTGGCCAGCGTCTCCCTGAAGCGCGCGCGCCATTCGGCCGTCGCGCGGTCGCGGACATCGCTTTCGCGGGCGGGGCCGCCGTCCCGCGCGGCATAGCTCCAGTCGTGGGCCAGGTTGCGCAGGGTCTTCAACGACTGGCGCGCGCCGTCCAGCGCCTCGAAGCTGAAGCTGAGCCGCGCCCGGTAGTGGCCGGTAAGCAGCAGGTAGCGGTAGTCCATCGGGTCGTAGCCGGCCTCGACCAGCCGGTCGAGATGCAGGAAATCGCCGCTCGATTTCGCCATCTTCGCGTCGTCCACGACCAGGAACTCGCCGTGCAGCCAGGTGTTAACCCAGCGATGGCCGAAACAGCCCTCGGACTGGGCGATCTCGTTGGTGTGGTGGACCGGCACATGGTCGATGCCGCCGCAATGCAGGTCGATGGTCTCGCCGAGATACTCGCTCGCCATCGCGGAACATTCGATATGCCAGCCGGGGAAGCCGGTACCCCAGGGCGAGTCCCATTTCATGATCTGGTTGGGGTATTTCGACTGGCCGAACCAGAGCACGAAATCCGCCGGGTTGCGCTTGCGCTCGTCGGCGTCGACCCTCTCTGTCGCCTCCTGGGCGTCTATCTGCAATCGCGCGAAATCCGGATAGGCCGGGAAGGTCGCCGTGTCGTAATAGACGTTGCCGCCGGCCTCGTAGGCATGGCCGCGCGCGACCAGCCGCTCGACCATCGCAATCATCTGGGAGATATGCTCGGTCGCGCGGCAGACCGTATCCGGCCGGCGGATCTTCATCATGTCGGTATGGCGGAAGAACTCGTCCTCGTAGAAGCGGGCGATGTCCCAGGGCGATTTGCGCTCGCGCGCCGCCGCCAGCATCATCTTGTCGTCGCCCTCGTCGGCGTCGGATTCCAGATGGCCGACATCGGTGACGTTCATCACATGGTGCAGCTCGTAGCCCGCCATGCGCAGCGTGCGTTGCAACAGGTCCTCGAACACATAGGTCCGCAGGTTGCCGATATGGGCATGGTTGTAGACCGTCGGCCCGCAGCAGTAGAGCGTCACCTTCGGCGGCGCGGCCGGCGCGAACGGCTCGACCCGGCGGGTTCGCGTGTTGAAGAAGCGCAGCGGCAGAGGCTCGGTCATCGGGGCGGCGGACGGCTGGAGAGGGCGTCGGCGGCAAAGTGGCCCCGGAAGAGGCGGTTCGGCAAGGGCGAGCCTTGACCCGCGGCAACTTTCGGGCTTGGTGGCGCGAAATCCGTAACGGCGGAGTAGAACATGGCAGGCAGATTCGAGGGGCGGGCGGCGGTCGTCACCGGCGGGGCGAGCGGTATCGGCCGGGCGGCGGTGCTGCGGTTTCTGGAAGAGGGCGCAAGCGTCGCTTTCGCCGACCTGAACGACGTCAACGCCGAAGAGACGCTGGCATTGGCCCGCGCCGCCGGCCATGGCGGGCGCATCGCCTACGTCCGGGCCGACGTGACCGACGAGGCGGCGGTAAAGGACTGCTTCGAGGGCGCGGCCGCCCGCTGGGGCCGGCTCGACATCGCCTTCCTGAACGCCGGCATCGGCGGCGCCATCGGCCCGGTTACGGAGACGACGGTGGAGGAGTGGGACACCAGCTTCGCCTTCCTGGTGCGCAGCGTGTTCCTCGGCGCGAAACATGCGGTGCCGGCGATGCGCGCCAATCCGGGCGGTCCGGACGGCCGTCCGGCGGGCGGGGCCATCGTCGCGACCGGCAGCGTCGCCGGCCTGTCCGGCGGCGGCGGGCCGCACGCCTATTCGGCGGCCAAGGCGGCGGTGATCAACCTGGTGCGCAGCCTCGCCCTCGAACTGGCGTCGTACCGTATCCGGGTGAACGGCGTCGCGCCCGGCCTGATCGATACGCCGCTCGCCCATGGCGGCGATCCCTCGCGCCTGCCCGACATGAGCGAACGCCAGCCCTGGCCCGACCGCGGTCGGCCCGAGGACATCGCCGCCGCCGCGGCCTTCCTGGCTTCGGATGACGCCCGCTTCATCACCGGCGAGACCATTACGGTCGACGGCGGCGTCATGGCCAACAGCAGCAACATCTGGGGCCTGGGCGAAAGTTGCCGTTTCCTCCAAAAGGCCGGGCTGAACAAGGGCACGACCGGGCTGGAGAATGTCGTGCGCGAACTGGGCGAGGCGCCGTAGCGGCGCCCGGGGTCGTGGCCGGGGTTGTGAAAGGCGCGGCCCGTTGGCGCAAGCGGGCACGATCCTTGTGGATTTTTCGCCGGCGAGCGCCTATATGCCCGCCGTCCCGCGCAGCGTCCGCCGCCGGGATATAGGGCACGGAACCGCCGCAGTCCGGATATGGAACTCATCCTCCTGATCGTTCACCTGATTCTCGCCGTTGCGCTGATCGGCGTGGTGCTGTTGCAGCGCAGCGAGGGCGGCGCGCTCGGCATCGGCGGCGGCGGCGGGGGCGGCGGCATGAGCGGCTTCCTGACCGGCGCGGCGACGGCCAACCTGCTGACCCGGGCGACGGCCGTGATCGCCGCGCTCTTCATCGCGACCAGCATGGGCCTCGCCATCATGTCGGGCAACAAGCGCGCGCCGACCAGCGTGGTGACCGGCGCGGGCAATGCCGCGCCCGTAACGCAGCAGGGCAGCGCCGGCGCGCCGGCGGAAAAGGCGCCCGCGGCGCCGGCGGCCCCGAAGCAGTAGCGGTGCCGGCGGCGCGCGTTCCGAGCCGTCGGCCCCGATACCCCCACTGTCCCGCAGAACCGGCCCGGCACGGGCCGCGGCCGCTTTTCCGAGAGCTTTTCGGATCGGCGCGTCGATGGTACGATGCGGCCCCGTCATGGGCATGACGCGCTACATCTTCATCACCGGCGGGGTGACGTCGTCGCTCGGCAAGGGGCTGGCCTCGGCGGCGCTGGGCGCGCTGCTCCAGGCCCGGGGCTACACCGTCCGCCTGCGCAAGCTCGATCCCTATCTCAACGTCGATCCGGGCACGATGAGCCCGTATCAGCACGGCGAGGTCTTCGTGACCGACGACGGCGCGGAGACCGATCTCGACCTCGGCCATTACGAGCGCTTCACCGGCGTGCCGGCGCGCCGGACCGACAGTTTCACCGCCGGGCAGGTCTACCGCAACGTGCTGTCGAAGGAGAGGCGCGGCGACTATCTCGGCGCGACGGTGCAGGTCATCCCGCACGTCACCGACATGATCCGCGAGATGGTGCAGCGCGACACCGGCGGCATGGATTTCGTGCTGTGCGAGATCGGCGGCACGGTCGGCGACATCGAGGGCCTGCCCTTCCTGGAGGCGATCCGGCAGCTCGGCAACGAGCTGGGCCGCGAGCGCTCCATGTTCTGCCACCTGACGCTCGTGCCCTGGATCCCGTCGGCCGGCGAGCTCAAGACCAAGCCGACCCAGCACAGCGTCAAGGAACTGCTCGGTCTCGGCATCCAGCCGGATATCCTGCTGTGCCGCTGCGACCGCGAGATACCGGAGGGCGCGCGCCGCAAGATCGCGCTGTTCTGCAACATCGCCCACGAGCGGGTGATCCAGGCGCTCGACGCCGAAACGATCTACGACGTGCCGCTGAGGCTGCATGCGGAAGGCTTCGACACCGCAGTCTGCCGCTATTTCGGCCTTGAGGAACAGGCTCCGGAACTGCGCCAGTGGGAGCGCATCGTCGAGCGGGTGGTGCGGCCCGAGGGCCGGGTCGCCATCGCCATCGCGGGCAAATACACCGGCCTGCAGGACGCCTACAAATCGCTCGAGGAGGCGCTGACCCACGGCGGTATCGCCAACGACGCCCGGGTCGAGCTGCGCTGGATCGATTCGGAGATTTTCGAGCAGGAAGACCCGATCCCGCATCTGGGCGGCGTCAACGGCATTCTGGTGCCCGGCGGCTTCGGCGAACGCGGCGCCGAGGGCAAGATCCTCGCGGCCCGCTTCGCCCGGGAACATGCGGTGCCCTATTTCGGCATCTGCTTCGGCATGCAGATGGCGGTGATCGAGGCGGCGCGCAACCTCGCCGGCATCGCGAAGGCCAACTCGACCGAGTTCGGCCCGACCGACGATCCGGTGATCGGCACGATGACCGAATGGATGCGCGGCAGCGAGCGGGAGACCCGCGCGGCCGACGGCGATCTTGGCGGCACCATGCGCCTCGGCGCCTATCCGGCGAAGCTGGCGCGCGGCAGCAAGGTCCGGGGCATCTACGGCGAGCCCGCGATCAGCGAGCGCCACCGCCACCGCTACGAGGTCAACATCGACTATCGCGAGCGGCTGGAGGCGGCCGGCCTGCGCTTCTCCGGCCTGTCGCCGGACGGCGCGCTGCCGGAGATCGTCGAGCTGGAGGGCCATCCCTGGTTCGTCGGCGTGCAGTTCCACCCCGAACTCAAAAGCCGCCCCTTCGCGCCGCACCCCCTGTTCATGTCCTTCATCAAGGCCGCGATCGACCAGAGCCGGCTGGTGTAGCGGGCCGCAGGGGCGGGTTCGAGCCTGCCCCGGCAACGCCGCGCGGCGACGTCGCCTAGGGCGCCTCGGTACGGCCCCTCGATACGGCCCCTCGATACGGCGCTGATGCGCCTACTCGGGATGAGGGGGTTGTTGGGGGTTCACAAGCCGCAGCACCTCTCTTCCTCATCCTGAGTAGCCCCGCCCGTCAGGGCGGGGCGTATCGAAGGAGCGCCATAGTTGCGCCGGCACTTCCATCGAGAACGGACGCGCTATCCGCCTTCGAGCGCGATGCGGTGGCTGTCGAGCAGGCCGGGCGCGCGGGCCGGGTCGCCGCGGCCCCAGCCGCATTCGGTGGCGATGCCGAAATCGGCGACGGTCTGCGCCGCGGCGGCGATGCGGCGCTTGTCGCCCTCCCGGTCGTCATGGTGGACGACGCCGAGATAAAGCTCGCAGCCTTCGGGCAGGTTCAGATCCGCAAGCGGCGCGTAATAGGCCGCGTCGTCCCGGTGTTTGGGCGCCGGGACGTGGACGAATTGCAGCGGGCGCGCCAGCCCGGCCAGGATGCCGTGGATCATCTCGACCGCGTTGGCGAGGTCCGCCGGCATGACGACATGCTCGTCGTTCGGCGTGCCGTAGCACAGATGGTAGCCGAGCTCCGCCGGCTCCGGCACGGCGTTGCCGAGGCGCGCCAGCATCCCCGCGATGTCTTCCTTGTAACTCGCCGGCCGGTTCGGGAAATAGCCCTCCCAGGCCAGCACCTCCTGGCAGACGTCCCACTGGATCGCAAGGTCGCCGGGGGGGATGGCGGCGCAGATCTTCGCCAGGTCGGCCTTGAAGGCGCGCTCGTAGGCGGCGAAGAAATCCGGCCGGGCCGACGGCGAGACGAACCAGTAGCCGATCGCCATCGGCGTCGGCAGGCAGACCTGGAAGCGCACGTCCGCCGGCAGGGCGCCGGCCGCGCGCATCGCCGCGAAGCGGGCGTAGGAGGCGATCGCCTCGGGCGCGTAGCCGGGATCGAAGTTCACCGTGGCGGGATCGACGCCGGGGCGGAAGCGGAACAGCTCCCATTCGCGGATCAGCTTGCCGTCCCACTGGTGGATGCGCTGCATGTCCTCGTCGGCGGCGACCTCCATCGCCGGATGCTCCGCGACCCTGGCGCGCTGCCAGAAGATCCAGCGCGCCCGCTCGCCGGTCTCGCCGTCCGGGATGCGCTTCAGATGCCCGCCCAGCCGGCCGGCGATCTCGCGGAAGGTCGTGTCGGCGTCCGGATAGGGCAGGCTGCCGACGAGATGGGCGCAGGTGAGGGGCATGACGGGTCTCTCGCGGGTGGTGCGGGCAAATGTGTCATGAAATGTCAGGTTTTGTCATGCGCCGGATACGCCGGCGCCGCCCGTTCAGAAGGGCCGGGGCCGCATGTGTCAGGAAATGTCATAATGGGGATTTCCCAAGCCATTTATTGTTGTTTAAGAATGGGTTAGAAGGCCCGCGTTGTCGATCCGTCTTCATAACGCAAGCGGATTGAAGCGAACTTGTGACCTTGTATGTCCGCGCTTGTCTCGCTCCCCGGCACTTGGCGATTCCGGTGTCTATCGGCATTCAACTTTGACTCGATTATGGGGATCTTGCGACCATCAGGCAGCCATCGTCGACATCAATGGCAAGCTTCTGGACCACCGAAGCTTCACGCACTGTGAATCCTTCCGGACCGACTGGATGGAAGGAGCACGATGGCTCAAGTTCAGCTGAAGTGGCTGCGCACCCGGCGTTCGACGAAGCTCGCGAGCAAAAATGCAGCGACTGAGATCGCGGTCGCAACGATACTTGTTCCAAACGCTTGCTCGGTCTGGAACTCGTCGTTTGTCTTGGCAAACAGGTATCCGAGGCCCGAGGTGCCCATCAGAAATTCGGCGATCATTGCGGCGAGGATCGCGTGCGCCGCGGCGAGCCTGAGCGCAATCGCCAAATTCGGCATGGCAGCGGGCAACGCGAGGCGAAACAGCGTCGCGCGCCGCGAGGCGCCCAGCACGCGAAACAGATCGTCGCTTCCCGGCGGCAAGGCGCGTAGTCCCGACGAGGCGAAGACGAAGGACGGAAAGAACGTGATGATCACGACAATCGCAATTTCCGTCGACACGTTGTAGCCCAGCAGCCGGGCGATGATCGGGATTAAGGCGACCACCGGGACCGAGCTGAACAGAACCGCAAGCGGGCTCACCAGCCCGCTCAGCAGGGGGGACAGCCAAGTCGCGACCGCAAGCGACGTCCCGATGATCATGCCGCCGGTCATGCCTACCAGCGCCACCGCGAACGTGATGCCGGTGTTCTCGAGGAACAGGACGGGATCGGTGATCAGCGCGTCGAACACGCTGATCGGGGTCGGCATGACGATGGGATTGAACTGATTGACGATGACCCAGGCTTGCCATGCCACGAGAATCAGCAGGATTCCCCAATAGTCCTGGATCAGGCGCCGCCCGGTCCTCATCGAAACCGCCCGTAGATGCCACGCTCGAGCCCGGTGAGGAGACCGTAGAACGTCAGGGACGCGATGACCGCGAGGAAGACAGCGCACCACAACAGGACGATCTGGAAATTCTGCATCGCATTGATGATCAGGATCCCGAGTCCGCGGGGCGCGCCGAACCACTCGCCGATGATGGCGCCGATCAACGCCGCCGGCCACGACAGCCGCAGACCGCTGGCCAGCGCCGGCAGGGCCGACGGCATCTCCAGTCGCCGGAATCGCGCGAACCGGCCTGCGCCGAACACCGAGAACAGATCCTGATGCGCCGTCGACGCACTCGCCAATCCCGATGTCACCGACACATAGACGATGAAGAACACATGGACCGAGGCGACCGCGGCCGGCGCCGCGTCGCGGCTCAGCAACAACAGGAAAATGGGCCCGAGAGCGATCGAGGGCACCGAGTTCAGCACCGCCGCCAACCGGTCGCCGCCACGGCGCATCGGCGGCAGCAAGTGCGTGGACCACGCCAGAACCAGGCCGAGACAGGCCCCGGACAGATAGCCCATGCCGGTGGAACTGAGCGTCGCGCTTACGGCGCGCCCGAACAGCGGCCGACGGCTCGCATCGGTCAGCATGTCGATTACCGAAGTGAGCGGAGGCCATGACAGACCGGCGAGTTTGTAGTGGCCGATCAACTGCCACAGGCCGAAGAATATGACGAGACCGACGGCGCCCAACAGGGTCCGGCCGACCCAGGTCGTATCGGTCGCCACCGGCTCAGTCCTCCGACGGCTCGAGCGCGAGCGACAACTCGTCCGCCAGGCTGTGGAATTCCTCGCTTCGCATGACCGAACGATCGCGCGGCCGGTCGAACGGCACGATCGCTTCCAGAATGATTCGGCCCGGCCGCCCGCTCAAGACCAACACGCGGTCGGCCAGGAAAATCGCCTCGTCCACCGAGTGCGTCACCAGTACCGTGGTAATCTGGTCGCGCAACCAGATGCGTTGCAACTCTATGTTCATCTGGCGCCGCGTCACCGCGTCGAGCGCGCCGAATGGCTCGTCGAGCAACAGCACCTCCGGGTCGAGAATCAGCGCCCGCGCGATAGAGACCCGCTGGCGCATACCGCCCGAGAGTTGGCGCGGGCGCGCCGACACGAATTCGTCCAGCCCGACGAGGACGATCATTTCGCGAATCGCCACATCATCCGGCGTTCGGCCGGCCAGCTTGAACGGCAAGGCGATATTTTCGTAGACGGTCAACCACGGCAGCAGCGCGTGGTCCTGGAACGCGACACCGAAGGCATGCCGTGCCGCAATTGCGTCGGGGGGCTCTCCGCACACGGTGACGTTCCCTGTCGTCGGCCGGTCGAGCGATGCCATCAGCCGCAACAACGTGCTCTTGCCGCAGCCGCTCGGGCCCAACAGCGCCACGAACTCGCCGGTCGCTACCGCCAGGGACAGCTCTTGCAGGGCGAGCACGCCATCGCCGCTGCCTTTGAGGGTAAATTTCTTCGTGACATCTGTGGCGGTGATCGCCGGGCCATCAGGGTCGAATTGCGCCTCTCCGGTCATCGCCGGGCTTGTTCGAACCTTTCCATGATCCGAGGCAGCCGCTGGTCCAGGTCGTGGCGCAACGCCTCTTCGTCGATGGTCGACAATGTGCGGTCTTTCATCACCACACGGCCATCGATGACCACGGTCCGCACGTCGCGGCCGACCGCCGTGTTAGCGACGGCGAACATCGGATCGACATGGGGTGCCTGGTCCAGTTCACGGCATTCGACGAGAAGGATGTCCGCTTTCTTGCCCACTTCGAGGCTACCGATCCGGTTTTCCATGCCGAGCGATCGCGCGCCGCCCCGGGTTGCTACACGCAGCAGTTCCTCGCCCGACATCACGTCACGATAGTGAATCGGTGTGCCGGCGACGAGTTGCTGTCCAATCCGGGCGGCGTGCGCGACCTGGAAGATGTCGAGCGGACCCCACGCTGCGGCGCCGTCAGTCCCCAGGCCAATGTCGATACCGCGCCGCCACATGTGCAGCAAGGCGTGCGGGCCGATGTGATAGTTGTTGAACGCACAGTGAGACGCCGTCAGGCGGTGGGTCACATAGAGGTCGATCTCGTCCGGCGATACCAGCACCGAATGGGCGCAATGCAGATGTCGCCCAAGCGCCCCGATCTCCTCAAGATATTCGGTCGGGCGCTTGCCGAAATGCTCCAGCGCGTAGTCGATCTCATAGGTGCCTTCACACAGATGAGTATGGATACGCGTGCCCAGCTCCCGCGCCGCGTCTGCCATCGAGAGCACCAGTTCGGGTGTACAGACCATGATTTGGCGCAGCGACATCCATGCCTGAACGCGATCCTGGTCCTGATCGTTCCATCGGTGCACAAGATCGACGTTGCGCGACAACGCCTGGTCCGTGGTCATCATCATGGAGTCCGGCACACCGGCGCCGTGGTCGATGGTGCTCAGCGCGATGAACCCGCGAATGCCGGTTTCGAGAGCCGCTCGGCCCATCTCGTCGGGATGCGGACCGCCCGCTTCGGCGAAGCAGGTGGTGCCGACACTGATCATGTCAGCATAGCACAGCAAGCCGCTGAGGTAGACGTCTTCGGGGTCCAACAACCCTTCGAACGGGATGTAGTAGTTCTTCCAAACCGGAATCTTGACCTGACCGTGGCGGGCGAACTCGGCGATCTTGCCGCGCAGCAATTGCTGTCCGGTATGGACGTGGCCGTCGATCATTCCGGGCATGGCAATCTGGCCGTCGCCGTCGATTCGTGACGACGGGATGAACCGGGACACGGCGTCGTCGGCACCGCCGATCCACGCGATACGGTCGCCGCGCACCGCGACCGCGCCGTTGCGGATGATGGTATCAGCGTCGTCGAGGCACACGACCTCGCAACCCGAGATCAAGAGATCGACCTGCTGCGGGCCCTGTTCCGAAGGCTGTTCCGACCCCTGTTCCGGCATGGCGGCGAGCCTTCCCGCGCGGTTATTTGATGCCTTTGCGCGCCTCTTCCATGACACCGAAATCCGCGATCTTCTCGACCGGCGGAATATTCTTGCGCCCGGTCGCCTGGGCCGCTGCATACATCTTCGCAATGGTGTCGCGGTCGAGCATGAGGATCGGCTGCTGCGGCTTGTCGGGGTTGCGCATCATCTTGATCTGGAGCTCGTTCTGGCGCAACTGTTGCTTGAGATTCAGGCCGAGATCCGCGCCGTACTTGTTGACCGCGAGCTTCGGCGCAACTGTCAGGTCTTTCTCGTTGTCCTGCCAGCCACGAGTCAGCGCGCGCAGAAACTTCACCACAGTCGCCCTGTCGTTCTGGAGGAACTTGCGCGAGGTGAAAACGGCGCTGGCATACTGCTTGAACCCAAGCGAATCGAACGACGCGAAATAGAAGTCCTTGCCCCGTTTCATGCCACGCAACTCAAGGGCGACCGCCTGATTGGTGCCGAAGGCGGTGTACCCGTGGCCCTGCTTGGCAAGCAGGGGTTCGGGCGAGTACCCTGCTGGAACGAATTCCCATTTCTTGGGCAGATTGTTGAGGGCGAGAACCGCATCAATTGCCGATCGCTCGGCCACGCCCTGAGCGAGAATTTTCTTGCCGACAAGATCGGCCGGTTTGCGAATCGGGTTGCCCGCAAGCGAGATCACACCGAGCGGCGACACCGGAAACGTCGCGGCGACGATGACGAAGTCGTTGCCACGACCAACCGCGTCGAGAAACGGAAGCCAGACACCGTAGGCGATGTCGGCCTTGCCCGCAGCGAGCGAAACCAGCGACTTCGGCGCATTCGGTCCGCCCGGCTGGTATTCGATCTTCAGCCCTTCCTGTTTGAAGTAGCCCCTTTCCATGGCGAGCCAGAGACCGCCATATTCGACGTTGGGAATCCAGCTCAGCGCGACGCGAACGGTTTTATCCTGTGCAGCGACTGGATTGACCAGCCCGGCGACAAGGAGCGACCCCGCGGCAAGTATGGACGCGGCGAAAGCGAAGTATCGTCGATACATCTTGTTCCTCCCATTTTGGCGTTGATTCGGACCCGGAGATGAGTGTGGACACCGGTTCGCAATCGAGTCAAGCGCCCCGGAGGACCGGTCGATTCTGCCAAAATTCAGCATTGGCCCACCTCCCTTTGCCGAACAACGCCGCATCGTCGCGAAGGTCGATGAACTGATGGCGCTGTGCGACCGGCCGGAGGCTCGCCTTGCCGCCGCCGACACTACGCGTCAGGGCCTGCGCGAATCCCTGCTCTACGAAACCCTTGATGAGGCCGCGTAGCCCGGCTTCCGGCGGTCCATCCCGTCTTCCGCAGCATCTGCGCAATTGCCGGGCTCCGTGGCGGGGCAGTCGTGCGGCCAGGCACGGCGGTGGTTCAGGCCGCGTATTCCCCCGAGCCGGGGCCCAGAGCCTGCCCTGAGCCTGTCGAAGGGGTCGACCCGAACGATCTTCGCCTGTGGCCCTGGACCCCCGATCGTCGCTGCGCTCCGTCCGGGGTGACAAGGGAGGGGTGTTGGGTGTGTCATGATAGGTCAGGTTTTGGAATAAGCTAATGTACCAGAGCCAACATGATCGGGTGACTCCCATTAACTAACTGACAAATAGCTATAATTTTCGATTTATATCCGCATAGGTAAGCGCCATCAGGCGCGCGCCGCGCTGTTGTGCAGGCGCTCGAACCCGGCGATGACCTCAGCGGCGGTCGAAATATCGGCGTAGCGCCGCTCGACGTCGCGCAGGTTGGCGCGGTGCGGCTCCTCCTCGTGGTCGCCGACGCAATCCTCGGGCACGATGGTGCGGAAGCCGAGGCTGAATGCGTCGATTACCGAGGCGCGTACGCAGCCCGAGGTGATGCAGCCGGCAACGATCACCGTGTCGACGCGTTGTTTGACGAGGAACTGCGCGACCGGCGTGTTGAAGAAGATCGACGGCGCGGTCTTGGTTATGACGAGGTCAGGCTTTGCAGCGGCGATGCGCGGGTCGAGTTCGACCGAGGGGTGGCCCTCGAACAGTTCCTCGCGCAGCGGCGCGATCTTCCAGTAGGGCATGGCCTCGACCGACTGGTAGCCCATCGCGCAGGCGGCGACCGGGAAGCCGGCGCGGCGTGCGGCTTCGATGACCTCAACCGTTCTGTCGACGGCGCGGTCGATCATATCGGCGCCGCCCATGCGGAACGCCGGGTCGGTGAAGCCGCGCTGGAAATCGACGACGACGACGCCCGGTTTTTCGCCCCAGCCGATCTCGCCGTCGCCGTAGCCGCGTTCGCTATAGTCCATGATCTCGCGTTTCCCTTGCATCGGAACGGCCGGCATTTAAGCATGGTATCCGGAAAACGTCTGCGGTGTTCGAGGCGCCGCGTTCAAGAAAAGGCGCAGAGCCCGCAACAGCGGTCGAGCAGGGGAGTTTTGGGTTCGATGGGATACCGGATTTCAGTCGATACGGGAGGCACCTTCACCGACATGGTCCTGCTCGACGAGGACGACCGTTTCCATGTCGGCAAGGCGCTGACCACGTCGGATCGTATTTCAGAGGGCATGTTTGCGGCGCTCGATGTCATCGCCGAGGCGCTCGGCAAGACCGCCAAGACGCTGCTGGCGGAAACCGACATCCTGATTTACGGGACGACGCGGGCGACCAACGCCATCGTTACCAGGAAAACGGCGCGCACGGCCTTCCTGACGACGTCCGGCTTCCGCGACGTGCTGGTCTTCAAGGAAGGCGGCAAGCACGGGCCGCACGATTACAGTTACGACTATCCGCAGCCCTATATCCCGCGCCGCCACACGTTCGAAATCGACGAGCGTACCGGCTCAGGCGGCGACATTGTGCGCCCGCTCGACGAGGCGCAGGCCCGCACCGTGGTCGAGACGCTGAAGGCGCGCGGTTTCGAGGCGGTGGCGGTATCGCTGCTCTGGTCGATCGCCAACAACGAGCACGAGGCGAAAATTGGTGAGCTGATCGAAGAGATCATGCCCGGCGTGCCCTACACGCTGTCGCACCGTCTGGCGCCGATCCTGCGCGAGTACCGCCGCGCCTCCGCTACTGCCATCGATGCCTCGCTGAAGCCGCTGATGCAGGCGCATCTGCGCCGCATGCAGAGCGACCTGCGCGACGCCGGGTTTGCCGGCGACCTGCTGGTCTCGACATCGGTCGGCGGCTTCCAGGAGATCGAGACGCTGGTCGAACGGCCGATCAACACGTTGAAATCGGGGCCGGCGATGGCGCCAGTGGCGGCGCGCGCCTATGCTGCGGTCGAGCATATGGGCGGAGATGTCATCGTCTGCGATGCCGGCGGTACGACCTTCGATGTCGGACTCGTACGCGACGGCCAACTCGTCTATTCGCGAGACAGCTGGCTCGGGCCGCTCTGGACCGGCGATATTATCGGCGCCTCGACCGTCGATGTCCGGTCGATCGGCGCCGGCGGCGGCTCCATCGCCTGGGTCGATCCCGGCGGCCTGTTGCGCGTCGGGCCGCAATCGGCCGGCTCGGTACCGGGTCCGGCCTGCTATGGCGGCGGCGGCCGCGAGCCGACCGTCACCGATGCTGCGCTGGTGCTCGGCTATATCGATCCCGACTATTTCAACGGCGGCCGGTTGACGCTGGATCGCGCGGCGGCCGAAGCGGTGATCGGCACGCTGGCAGCGACGCTGGGCAAGGATGTCGACGAGACGGCGCACGCAATTCTGGTTATTGCCAACGAGCTGATGATCAAAGCGATTGGCGAGATCACCGTCAACGACGGGGTGAACCCGCGCGAGAGCGTCGTCGTCGCGGGCGGCGGAGCGGCCGGCTTCAACATCATGCCGATCGCGCGCGAACTGGGGTGCGAAACGGTGATCCTGCCGCGCACCGCCTCGGCGCTGTCGGCCTGCGGCATGCAATATTCGTCGATCGTCTTCGAGGCGACGCGCAGCCGGTTCACCGATTCCGCCGGCTTCGATCGCACCGGCGTCAACGCCGCGCTCGACGAGATCGATGCCGAACTGCTGGCGTTCCGCGACAGCCTCGGCATCGCCGCGGCGTCGGAAGTGACCATCGAGTATTTCGTCGAGGCGCGCTATCGCGCGCAGGTGTGGGAACTCGACACCGCCCTGTCGAAGCCGCACCTGGACGACGACGCGGATGTCGCCGAGCTGATCGAGGCGTTCCACCGGACGCACGACCGCGTGTACGCGGTTCGCGACGACGAAAGCCCGGTCGAGTGCGTCAACTGGAAAGGCCGTATCTCGATCCGCCCGTTCGAACCGCCGCCGTCGCCCGACCCGTCCGATGCGACGCACGCCCCCGACGCCGCGACAACGCGCGACTGCTATTTCGGCGACGGTGTGCGCGTGCCGACGCCGATCTATCGCGGCGCCGACCTCACTGCCGGTGCGGCGGTGTCGGGACCCGCGATCATCGAGGAGCCGACGACCACCATCGTCGTCTATCCCGGCATGTCGGCGCGGCTGAGCGTCGCCGGCGACTACATTCTCAACAGCCTGTGATGCGGGAGGCTCATTCCATGTCCGAACCCCAGACCACGCTGGACCCCGTTCTCATCTCGGTGATGGCCAATCGTCTCGACGGCATCGTGCGCGAGATGACCAATACTCTGCTGCGCTCGGCGCGCTCGGCCGTCATTTCCTCGGCGCGCGACTTTTCGTGCTGCCTTGTCACCGGCGAGGACGAGTTGCTGGCGCCGGCCGAGGGGCTGCCGGTGCATATTTTCGGCTGTCACATCCAGACCGCCAATATGCGCAAGTACCATGAAGGCGATATCCGGCGCGGCGATGCCTATCTCGACAACGATCCCTATGGCGGCAACACGCACCCGGCGGACCACACCTTCATGGTGCCGGTATTCTGGGAGGGCGAGCATTTGTTCACCGCCGTCTCCAAGTGCCACATGGCGGATATCGGCAACTCGATCCCGTCCTCCTACTTCGTGCGCGCGCGCGACGTATACGAGGAGGGGGCGCTGGTCTTCCCCGGCGTGCGTATCCAGCGCGACTTCAAGAATGTCGAGGACATTATGCGCATGTGCCGGGCCCGCATCCGTGTGCCCGACCAGTGGTATGGCGACTACCTGGCCGGCCTCGGGTCGGCACGCATCGCCGAACGCCGGCTCGAAGCGTTCTGCGAGAAGTACGGCAAGGATACGGTTAAGGCGTTTATGCGCGAATGGCTCGACTATTCCGAACGCCGTATGATCGATTCGATCCGTCGCCTGCCGAAGGCGAGCCTGACCAACAAGGGCAAGTCCGATCCGCTCGAGGGTATGCTGCCAGACGGGCTCGAACTCACCGTCAAGATCGACATCGACCCCGATGCCGGCGAGATTCATGTCGACCTGCGCGACAACCCGCCCTCGATCGATGCCGGCCTCAATACCTCGCTCGGCTCGGCGACATCGGCTGTGGTCGGCGCGATCTTCAATGCGCTCGACAAGGATCTGCCGCGCAATGAGGGCGCGTTCCGCCGGCTGCATTTCAAGTATGCCGAGGACAGCGTAGTTGCCGCGCCGACCTTTCCGCATTCCTGTTCGGTGTCGACGACCAACGTCGCCGAACGTCTGGTCAACATAACCCAGTCGGCGTTCGCGCAACTCGGCGACGGGCATGGCCTGTCGGAAGGCGGCGCCGGGCTCGGCGCCGGCATGGCCGTCATCTCCGGCCGCGATTTGGGTCGCGGCGGCCAGCCCTATGTGAACCGCCTGATGCTGTCGACCAATGGCGGTCCCGCGAGCGCCGAGGCCGACGGCTGGGTCAACTACGCCCTTCCGGTGATCGCCGGGCTGATGTACCGGGATTCGGTGGAGGTCGACGAGCTGAAGCACCCGATCCGCGTCGAGTCGCTCAGCCTGGTAACCGACAGCGCCGGCGCCGGCCGGCGGCGGGGCGCGCCGGCGCAGCAGATCGAGTACGGCCCGACCGGCGCGCCGATGACGGCGGTGATCTCGTGCGACGGCCAGCACCACCAGCCGCGCGGCGTCATCGGCGGCCTTCCTGGCACGGCGGGAGAGACCTGGCTGATCCAGGACGACGCCCAGCCCGAGCGCCTGCCCAACGTCGCGCATGTCACCATCGATGTCGGCCAGCGCATTCGCGGACGCGACAGCGCCGGCGGCGGCTATGGCGATCCGCTCGACCGCGAGCCCGAGCGCGTGCTGGTCGACGTCCTCGAAGGCTGGGAGACGCGGCAGAAGGCCGAAGACGTCTACGGCGTCGTCTTCACCGGCGAGATCGACGACGAGACGCTGGCCATCGATGCCGTCGCGACGGCAACGCGCCGCGACGAACTGCGCGCTGCGCGCGCCGCATGACGCAATCGGTCGGCGATCCCGGCAGCGTTGGCGCGCTCGCCGGGCAAGTACGCGATGGCGCGCTGACGGCGCGGGCAGTGGACCTGGCACATTCCATTCTCGGTGGGATACCCCTGCACTGAACTGCTGCCCGCGACGGCCCCGATATTGTCTCCGCGCTTCGAAATGGTCTCTCGCCGCCCTGTGCCGCCTGCCCGGGTCCCGGCATTGAAAAATCATGTTTTGTCATGGCGCCCGTTTCCTCGCCCTTTCCCGTCCTTCCGGCCGGCGCAGGGCGCCCTAGTAAATGTCGAACGGGAAATACCGGGCGTTGATTTTTTGGTAGGTGCCGTCGGCGCGGATCGCCCGGATCGCGCGGTTCAGGCGGCGGCGCAGCGCTTCGTCCGCCTGGCGCACGGCGATGCCGATGCCCTGGTCCAGGCGGTATCCGTCCCCCGCGAACGCGAAGCCCGCGCCCGCCGGACTGCGGAGCCATTGCCAATGGCCGAGACCGTCGCCGAACACCGCGTCCAAGCGGCCCTCGACGAGCGCGCGCATCAGCGCGTCCTGTTCGCCGAACAGCTTTATCGTGGCGACCCGCGACAGGTTGGCTTCCAGCCAGTCCGAGGCGATCGTCGCGCGCGCCGCGCCGATGGTCCGCCCGGCCGGTGCGGCGGGGTCGAACCCGCCGCCCTTGCGCGCGACGAAGCGAACCACGTTGCTGTAGTACCGGTCCGTAAAGGCGACCAGCCGGCGGCGCTTCTCCGTAATCGACATGCTGGAGACGATGGCGTCGAACTTGCCGGCCCGCAGGGCGGGAATGAGCGTCTCCCAGTCCTCGCGGACGAACGCGCACCCGGTTTTCAGCCGCTTGCACAGGGCCCGGGCGATGTCGATGTCGAAACCCTTGAGCCGGCCCGCATCGTCGACCTCGCTGAAGGGCGGATAGCCGGGATCGACGCCGATGCGGAGTTTCCCGCTCGCCGGCTCGGCGCCCAGGGCCGGGGCGAGGGACAGGAGGAAAACGATCAGCGCGGCGGTCAGTGTCTTCATGCGTGTTCCGCTCCTGTCTTCCCGTCGCCGTGTTTCGACGCCCTGACGCCGTGGCGGGCAATCGAACGCCATCGTCCGCCTATGGTCCGTAAGAATGTAATCGCCGCTCCCGGACATTCCACGGGGCATCGCCGGACGATCGACGAGCGGCCTCGCGGCGTCAGACGTGCCCTGCCCAGGTGCGGGCTGGCCGGAATGCGCTCCGAACGCCCGCCGGACCGGCCGGCGGTTCGATAGACTACGATAGCGGTATCAGGGCAAGCCCCGCTCTCGACAAGATGAACGCAGGGGAGGGGAGATTCCTCAATATAGTACTAAAATGTTGCAACTATTCAGCGAAATCGACACGATGGATAATTTGTAGGCATAAAGATACGCTGGATTGAAGAGCAAGCTACGCGCCAAATTCGAATCGGGAATCGAGAGTTAAAATCGCATCGCGATAGCACCGGAGGATAAAGGATAAGTTGCTTCAAAATCACTCATTTAGTGGAATTTATCAGAGTAGTGTAAAGCCGAACGAATGTACTAATAGTTGACCAGATACTAATAATGGCAACAACAAATATAATCCAAATATTGTTGAACATATCAGCACCTAAGCGTTGAAGTATTATATACCCAATAACGAACAGACCAACGGTTATAAAAAGGCCGCCGTGTAGCGAAAACGAATCAAGTTCCTTTGCCCAAGAAGCTTTCTCAAATAGAGAATCTACAGCTAAAACACCCAAGCCATGCGCAAAGGCTATGGCTGCGGAAGGAATAATATAGCCAAAATGAAACAAAATTAAACACGTCGAGGCAGCGAAAGTAGTGTATGATATTACTAAAAGTAAGGTAGTGTAAAACATTCGATGTTGGAGATTTTTTCTTTTTCGCCTTTCCTGTTTTATTCTATTTTTTTCTCTTTCCATTTCCTTTTTCTTTTTTTCTCTTTCAACTTTTATTAATTCTTCCTTGCCGCATCGGTTGCAAACAAGGATATTATCGTCACCTATGACCCACTCAGTCGTAGGCTCTTTTGACCATAGCCATCCTAAGCATCTTGCGCACAATCCTTCCTGTTCCCTGGCTTGACACACGACTTCTGGCGATTTCGTTGCTTCCCATATCCTTTGCGCCTCTCGGACCGGGCTATCCTCGCGGCTGCCGTCGCCGGCTTTGATATTGCAGTCTGTGCAAAGTGCTTGGCAGTTTACCCAATTGTCCCGGCCGCCCTCTTTCCTCGGCACGATATGATCGACATGGACCGATCCGGCGGGTAGCGCCAGAAGATGGCGACCGCATCCTTTTCCTGTTGGATCCTTTTGCGGGTCGCCGCACCTGCCGCCTTGCGCGACGATGCAATGCAGCCAGTGGCGCTGATAGCCACTTTCGTCCCTGACCCGTTCCGCCCGGTTACGCCACCGCTCTTTCGCCTGTTCCGGTCCCTGCGGTTCCCATTGCTCCGTAGCCGTTCCCTTGCGGATCGTCTCCGCAACCTCAAAGATTTCCCGATGCTCGGCGCAGCAGGTCTCTGCGTGTTTCTTCCAAGGCGCCGTTGGTCGGCACACAGCGCAGTGCTCGTCGCGAGCGTCAGTCTGTCGCATGATTTGCCTTGATCGATTTATCGAATGAAACCATCGTAGTAAGGCGGTTTCAGCTTACCGTAAAGCTGAAACGTGATCGAATCGAGTATCGGCGGTCAGAGGTGTAATGTGTTGTAGAAATCTTGTAGAGGATAATACTTGGTCAATTCTTTTGACATAGGGGAAACTACAAATTGAAGCCCAGCGTCCGATCCCGACCCCATAGCGTAGCAGATATATGTGGCCTCTGTTCTGCTTCTGGGAAGCTAGAGCGCTCCCATATTATCCCCCGATGGATGTATCGTCCAATGAGCGAAGTTGATACACCTATTAGATTTGACCCGATTGGAGGTACGTCCTCGCCAGGTCATTTGAAAGAGTATTTACTTTGTGGAGAATGCGAAAGAAAGTTCAATCGCTATGAGGATATTGCCGCTCGCTTTTTCCGACGCATTAACAAATTGGAAAGCCAATCACGCACAAGCATGACTTCTGAGTCCTCTCTCGATTACTGCAAGATCAAACTCTTCTTCCTTTCGCTCCTCTGGCGATGCGCGGTATCGAGTGACGCTATCACACAGAAAGTGCTCCTCGGGTCTCGCCTTTCTCAATTGACCCTATTGCTTCAACACGATGATCCGGGGCCGGAAGATCAATTTGCGGTCATTTTGCGTGTTTTGAATGCATCGTCAGAAGCAAAGAACGCCGTTTTGACTGTCCCTATGCCTATGCGGCGGGCTGGCCGTCTTGGATATGCTATGGTTGGTAACGGTGTAGAAATTTCGTGGATCACCGATAAACGGAGGGTGTCGCAGGAAGATATGCCCTCTATTCTCCGGCAGGATGGTTCTTGGTCAATCGGGGTCGTTCCAGCAAGACAGTCTCTTCCTTGGATTCAAGCTGTCGAAAATGCTGCTAAGCAAGAAAACCGCATTGCTTCTTGATACGGAATACACCGGTAGTAATTTTACCCGTATTGTCGAGTATTTAACACATGACAGAAAAACCGGGGCGGCCCTTTCGGGCGCGCCCCGCAAGTTCAGGGAGGAGTAACGGTCAGGCAAACATGCCCGGTCAGCTGCACCCGCTGGTGGCACCGCAGGTGTCGCACTTGAGACAGGTGCCGTTGCGCACCAGGGTGAAGTTCCCGCACTCGCCGCAGGAGTCGCCCTCATAGCCCTTCATCCGCGCCTCGCGGATCTGGTCGAGCTTGAGGTCGACCGCCTCGGCGACCGCAGGAGAAACCTCGAGAGCCGCTGACCCGCTCCCGAGTTCCGCAGCCTGCAAGCCGCCGTTCCCGCCGCCGGAGGATGCGGCGGAAACGCCGGCAGGCTTGCCGGCCGAAGACTGTTGACCCGAACCGTTGCCGGTTCCGTTGCCGATTCCATTGCCGGCGCCGTTCGTGCCGTTGGCGCCGTTGCCGGCGCCGTTCGCGGCGACCGACAGGCCGCCCTCCAGGACGGCGAACTTGTTGCGCACGAAGCCGTTGCTGGCGACCTTCTGGACTCCGTCGAGCATCCGGGCGGCCGCGGCCTGGGCGGCCTCGTCGCCGGGCAGGGCGGTTTCCTCGACGCCGCTGCCGATGATGTCGGGCAGCAGGTCGGTGCCTGTCGCGTGGGCCAGGTCGTCCCGGCCGAGATAGGACACCGCCAGTTCGCGGAAGATATAGTCGACCACCGAGGTCGCCATCTTGATCGCGTCGTTGCCCTCGACCATGCCCTGGGGCTCGAAGCGGGTGAAGGTGAAGGAGTCGACGAACTCTTCCAGCGGCACGCCGTATTGCAGGCCCATCGAGACGGCGATGGCGAAGCTGTCCATGATGCTGCGGAAGGCGCTGCCCTCCTTGTGCATGTCGATGAAGATTTCGCCCAGCGTGCCGTCGTCGTATTCGCCGGTGCGCAGATAGACCTTGTGGCCGCCGACGATGGCCTTCTGGGTATAGCCGCGGCGCCGGTCGGGCAGGCGCTCGCGCCGGGCGCGCTGCGCCATCTTGTCGGCGACCTTCATCGCGGCGTGGGCGGCGACCTGGGCGGCCTGTTCCGCCGCCGGGGCCCGGACGACGGCCTCCTTCGCATCTTCGGCGGCGTCCTCGTCGCCGAGATCGTCGAACACGGTGGCCGAAAGCGGCTGGCTGAGCTTGGAGCCGTCGCGGTAGAGCGCGTTGGCCTTCACGCCCAGCTTCCACGACAGTTCGTAGGCCTTGCGGCAGTCCTCGACCGTCGCCGCGTTCGGCATGTTGATCGTCTTGGAGATCGCGCCGGAGACGAAGGGCTGGGCCGCCGCCATCATGCGGATATGGCTTTCCCAACTCAGGAAGCGTTTGCCGGTCCGCCCGCACGGCGAGGCGCAGTCGAACACCGGCAGGTGCGCGTCTTTCAGGTGCGGCGCGCCTTCCAGGGTCATCGCCCCGCAGACCCAGGCGTTCGCCGCCTCGATCTCGCTGCGCTGGAAGCCCAGGGCGGCGAGCATGTCGAATTCCGGATCGTTCAGCGCGTCGGCGTCGAGGCCGAGATGCCTGACGCAGAAACCCTCGCCGAGCGTCCATTTGTTGAAGACGAACTTGATGTCGAAGGCCTGGCCGAGCGCCCGTTCGGCGCGCCCGATCATGTCGTCGGTAAAGCCGGCCTCGCGCAGCGCGTCGTGACCGATCGCCGGCGACCCCTTCAGGGTGCCGTGGCCGACGGCGTAGCGGATCACCTCTTCGATCTGCGCCTCGCTGTAGCCCAGCGTCTCGAGGGCGAGCGGGGCGAGCCGGTTGATGATCTTGAAATAGCCGCCGCCGGCGAGCTTCTTGAACTTGACGAGGGCGAAATCCGGCTCGATCCCGGTGGTGTCGCAGTCCATGACCAGCCCGATGGTGCCGGTCGGCGCGATCACCGTCGCCTGGGCGTTGCGGTAGCCGGCGGTCGCGCCCTTCTCGTACGCCCGGTCCCACGCCGCGCGGGCGGCGTCGAGCAGCGCCCGGTCCGGGCAGGCCGCCCGGTCGAGGGGGACGGGCAGGACGGAGAGCTCCTCATAGCCGTCCGTCTCGCCCCCCGACACGCCCCAGGCCGCGCGGCGATGGTTGCGCATCACCCGCAGCATGGCGCCGGTGTTGTCGGCATAGCCCGGGAAGGGGCCGAGTTCGGCGGCCATGTCGGCCGAAGTCTCGTAGGCCGCGCCGGTCATCAGCGCGCTCACCGCGCCGCAGAAGGCCCGGCCGGCGTCGCTGTCGTAGGGCAGGCCCGAGGCCATCAGGTAGCCGCCGACATTGGCGAAGCCGAGACCCAGCGTGCGGTAGCGGTAGGACAGCTCGGCGATCCGGCGCGACGGGAACTGCGCCATCAGCACCGAGATTTCCAGCGTCAGCGTCCACAGCCGCACGGCATGTTCGAAGCCCGGCACGTCGAACGAACCGTCGGGCCGCCGGAAGGCGAGCAGGTTGAGCGACGCCAGGTTGCAGGCCGTGTCGTCGAGGAACATGTATTCCGAGCACGGGTTGGACGCGTTGATGCGCCCGCCGGCCGGGCAGGTGTGCCATTCGTTGATCGTCGAATCGAACTGGACGCCCGGATCGGCCGACTGCCAGGCGGCCTCGGCGATCTGCCGCCACAATTCGCCGGCATTCACCGTGCCGTGCTCTTCCCCGGTCGTGCGCTTGTAGAGCGTCCATTCGCCGTTCGCCATCGCGGCGTTCAGGAATTCGTTGGTGACGCGCACCGAATTGTTGGAATTCTGGCCCGAGACGGTCAGGTAGGCCTCGGAATCCCAGTCGGTGTCGTAGGTCGCGAACTCGATCTCCTCGAAGCCCTGCTCGGCGAACTGGATGACCCGCTGGATGTAGTTCTGCGGCAGCATCGCCTTGCGCGCGGCGCGGATCGCCTTCTTCAGGCTCGGGTTGGCGCGCGGGTTGAAGGGCTCGGCGCCGTCGAACTCGCGGCAGGCCCGCATGATGTCGTTGAGATGCTTGCGCGCGAGCTTCGAGCCGGCGACCAGCGCGGCGACCTTCTGCTCCTCCTTCACCTTCCAGGAGACGAAGTCCAGGATGTCCGGATGGTCGACGTCGACGATGACCATCTTGGCGGCGCGCCGGGTGGTGCCGCCGGACTTGATCGCGCCGGCCGCCCGGTCGCCGATCTTGAGGAAGCTCATCAGGCCGCTGGACTTGCCGCCGCCCGACAGCGGCTCGTCCGCGCCGCGCAGGTTCGAAAAGTTGGTGCCGGTGCCCGAGCCGTATTTGAACAGCCGCGCCTCGCGCACCCACAGGTCCATGATGCCGCCGTCATTGACCAGGTCGTCGGCGATCGACTGGATGAAGCAGGCATGGGGCTGCGGCCGCTCGTAGGCCGACGCCGCCTCGGTCAGCGCTTCGGTCTTGTGGTCGACATAGTGGTGGCCCTGGCCGGGACCGTCGATGCCATAGGCCCAGTGCAGGCCGGTGTTGAACCATTGCGGCGAGTTCGGCGCCGCCATCTGGCGCGCCAGCATGACGCGCATCTCGTCGAAATAGGCGCGGGCGTCGGCCTCGCCGTCGAAATAGCCGCCCTTCCAGCCCCAGTAGGTCCAGGTGCCGGCGAGCCGGTCGAACACCTGCTTCGCGCCGGTTTCGCCGCCGGTCCTGGCGCCGTCCTTCGGCTTGTGGCGCCGCAGCCAGGCGGGCACGCCCCGTTCGGCGACCGGCTTCAGGTCCGCGGCGTCGGCGACGCCGGCCTTGCGGAAATATTTCTGGGCCAGGATGTCGATGGCGACCTGGGACCAGTCCTCCGGCGCTTCCACCCGGTCGTTGCTGAACACGACGGAACCGTCCGGATTGCGGATCTCGCTCGTCGCGTTCCGGAAGGCGATGCCGTCATAGGCATCCCGGCCCTCGACCGTAAAATGGCGCCGGATCTTCATCGGCGTGTCTCCCCTATCCGTCGGGCGCCGCGTCGACGGCGACTCCTCAACCCTATATCTTGGAATTTGTCATCCCTTAGGGACTAGATATTGATACGACACGAATCAATTGTCAACATGTAGTGCAACGCGTGGACAACTCACGATATCTTGAGTGTTTTTCCAGATATAGTAAGCAGTTGTCGAAGCGCACATATTGCGCGAGGCTGTGGAGAAAGAGGGAAATGCGAAAGTTCGGCGAGCCGCGGTGCCGCCAAAGACGGCCCTCATTGTCACCCCGGCCGGAGCGGAGCGGAGCGCCGGGGTCCAGAGCCGACCCGATAATCCTGAGCCTGTGGCTCTGGTCCCCGGATCGTCGCTGCGCTCCGTCCGGGGCAGCAGTATCGGTGTCTTGGAAGAGCAGGATCGACGAGGCGACCCGAACCCCGTAGCGGAAATGCGCCGCCTACGCCTTCCGGCCGGCCAGGGCGACGCCGAAGATCGCCAGGACGACCAGCGCCGCGCCGAGCCACTGGGTCGTCCCGAAAGCCTCGCCGAACAGGGCCACCGCCATGACGATGGTGAAGATCGGCTCCAGGTTCATCACCAGCGCCGTGCGCGCTTCGCGCAGGAAGTTGAGCGCGGCGTAGAACATGACGAAGGCGGCGCAGATGAAAACGATCGTCCCGGCGAGCGCCGCCCAGCCGGCCGCGGCGTCCGGCCACCGGAACCCGCCGGAGGCGACGAGGCTGCCGCTGTAGAAGACGGCCGAGCCGAGCACCATCCAGAAGGCGACGGCGACGGGCGACATGCCGTGGCGCATCAGTTTGGCGCTGACCAGGATGTTGCCGGAGATCGCCAGCGCCGACACCAGGGCGAGCGTAACGCCCATCGGATGCAGCTCGCCCCCGGTATCGAGGGCGAGGTAGAGGCCCGCGAAGGCGACGACGAGGCCGACCGCCATGACCGGGCGCAGCGGCTCGATCCGCAGGGCGGCGGCCAGCAGGCCGACGATGAAGGGGAACAGGTAGAAGACGAGGATCGACAGGCTGACCGACATCCGGTCGAAGGCCGACAGCAGCGACCAGCCGTTCACCGAAAACAGGACCGCGCCGAACGCGAGCCAGCCCGCCATGCCGCGGGGAACCGCCGGCCACGTCCGCCGGGCGGCGAACCAGAGGCAGAGCAGCGGCACGAGAATCCAGGAGCGGCCGACCAGCACCGTATCGACGGAGACGCCGTGCCGGTAGCTCTCCTTGGCCAGATTGTTGTTGGCGCTGAAGAAGACCGTCGCGACCAGGATCAGCAGAAAGCCGACCGCCGCCCGGTCGCCCAGCAGACGGGCGACCGGCGAGCGATGCGGCGGGGAGTCGGGCGGGGGGGCGGAGGTCGGGTCGGCGGGCGGTGTCATGGGCCGCCTCCTATCCCAAGGCGGCGGGGTGCGGGCAAGATTTTTCCTTGGCCGATGGAATTGCCCCGGCGGCTCTGTTAAGCTTTTTTCGCCTCCGGTACGCCGAAAGGATTGCTGCGATGAAATGGGCCGTCGTTCCCTGCGCGATTCTTGCCGTCCTGCTTTTCGACAACGGCGCGCACGCCGATTCATGCGAACTGAAACTCGAGAACGGCTCGGTCGGCGTGTGGCATGGGCAGTGCCGGGACGGCATGCCCTACGGCAAGGGCGAATTGACCTACAACGGCAAGACGTACAGGGGCGCCGTCGAGGACGGACAGAGCGACTGGGTACGGTTCAGACTGGAAGACGAGGGGCCCGGAGACGCCCGGCAGTTCGGCGGCCAGCGCCGGGTCGGCAGCGAATCGAAAGGGCCAGCGACCGGTCAGGACTCCCAGGGCAGATTGGACGGCAGCGCTGTTGCTGGCGGAAATCGGGGCAAGTCCGCCGAAGATGTCGAAGCCGGGCCGCCTCCTGCGTCTGCCGACGCGCGCAAGACGTATGGATTCAGAGAGTACGACGCGGTCGACGGCGAGAGTCGGGACCGGGGCGAGCCCGCCGAAGACGAGGATGCCAAGGCGCCGCCGGCGTCGACCGCGGCCCGCAGCCCTGAACCGCCGGCGCCCGACAGTGCGGTTCCCGACAGTGCGCTTAAGGAGGCGCCGGCCCATGCCGGACCCGCCGCGGCGCCGTGCAAGCTGGAAGTGGCCGGGAAGTTCTACGACTGGTCGGGGCCGTGCACCGGCGACGGCAAGGCCGATGGCGAGGGCAAGGCGACCGGGCCGGACGGCTCGACCTATACGGGTTCGGCAAAGAACGGAAAGCGCCACGGCTACGGGACCGTCACCGCGCCGGGTGGCTACTGGTTCCAGGGCAGGTTCCGCAATGGCCTCGCGCATGGCGAAGCAACGTTCCGCGACCCCGACGGCAACTATTTCAGGGCCCGGTTCGAGAACGGCGAAGAGGTCGGCAAAAGAGTGCCCGTTGCATATGCGTCCCTGGACAAGGGCGAGCCGGACAATACAGACAACACCGGCGGCGAGGCGGCAGAATCCAAGCAGTGGAATGACTCGACCGGCAGCGTTGAAGGCGAAGGCAGGGACCCGGGTGCCGCGACGGACGGTTCCGGCCCGGCGCCCGCCGGCGAGGGCAGCGTTACGGGCGATCCGGCCTATGTCGCGGCACTGGAGAAGCTCGAAGGTCGCCGCAAGGCGGGCCCGGCAGCGCCGGACGACGGATATGTCGCTGCAATCGGCCGACTGGAGAGGCGCGAAGCCGAACGGCGCATGGCGGCGCAGCGTGCGATCGAACGGGAGGCGGCGCAGCTCCGCGCCAGAATCGCCAGGGAACAGTCGCGGAAACGCGCCGCGCGCAGCGCGGCGGAACGGCAGCGGCGCCGGGAGGCGCTGGACCGGAAAGCGGAACGCGCCGCCGCGCGTTTGAATCGGGATATGGAGGCTGAGAGGGCGCGGCGGTCGCGCGCGGAAGGGCAACGCCGGTCGAAGGCGCTTCTGGACCGCAATCTGAAAATGGCCGGGCTTCAGCGGCGGCTGAACAGAGAGATATCGAACTGCAATTCCCGGGCGCAGAACTATATGAACCGTGAATTGGCCGCTTGCAGATCCATGCACGTCACCTGCCGGGGTGCCTCCTGCGCTCAAAACGCCAGGATCAGGTGCGCCAATCAGGCGCGCAATAGCGGCCCGATAATGCGTCGCCAATGCGAGGCCTGGGCGCGCTCGGCCTATCGGCGTTCGATCGCAGCCTTGCTGGCGCAAAAATATTGAGGCTCGAACGGAACGCGCGGGGCAATGCCGCCCCGGTCCGTCAACGGGAGTTCTGTCGGTGAAAGGTCAGGCAATGCAGGTCCGCGCTAACCGTATGGCGTTATGTTTGGCGACGGCAGCTTGCCTGTATGCGGGCGGCGCGCAGGCGGACTACAAGGCGGGCCGGGCTGCGTGGGATGCCGGGCTGCATAGCGAGGCGCTGAAGCAATGGCGGGCGGCGGCGCGGGCGAAGGATGTCCGGGCGATGCTGGCGCTGGGACGGGCCTTCGCGAAGGGGCTGGGCGTGCCGCAGGATTATGTCGAGGCGCACAAGTGGCTCAACCTCGCCGCCGGCCGGGGCAGTGCCGAGGCGGCGGCGGAACGCGACGCGCTCGCGGCGAAAATGACCGTGGAGGAGCAGGCCGAGGCGCGCAAGCTGGCAAGGGCCTGGCGGATCGCTGCGCCGCCGCCGAAACCGAAGCTGCAACCGAAGCCCACAGCCCCGGCCCGCAAGGCGCAGAAGCCGAAGGCGCCGGCTCCGGCCGCCCCGCCGCCGAAGCGTGCGCTGCGCGAGGCCCAAGGATTGCTGGCGCAACTTGGCTACAAGCCGGGCCCGGCAGACGGCGTCTGGCGACCGGAGTCTGCGAAGGCTTACCGGGCGTTTCTCGGCAAGGCAGGCATGACGCCGGGCGACGTGCTGAGCCCGGCGGGCCTGCGCGCCCTGCGCCGGGCGGCGAAAGACATGGCAGCCGTGGCGCACTCCACCGGCGATCGGCTGCACCGGGCCGCGCAGGCCGGCGATATCGACGGGCTGAAGGCGGCGCTCAAGTCCGGCGCGGATGCCAACGCCCGCGACCAGCGCGGCTGGACGGCGCTGATGCACGCGGCGAACAAGGGCCAGAGCCTGATGGTCGCGCCGCTGCTGGCGGCGAAGGCGGACCCGGACGTGCGCGCCGTGGACGGCGCGACCGCCCTGTTCATGGCGGCGGCGCACGGGCATACGGAAATCGTTTCCCTGCTTATGAAGGGCGGCGCCGATATTTCGATCCGGGGGTCGAAGGGCCGGACGGCGGTCGGGATCGCCCGGCTCAGATACGGCAACGCGGCGACCGCGCGGAATAAGGGCGCCGATCTTGCCCTCCTCGCTCTGCTGGCCGGGAAGACATGGGCCGAAGCGTCGTCGTCGCCGGAGGCGATGGAAGCCGTGCTGGCGCTGACGGCGCGGGAACGCCGCCTGATTCAGACGGGTCTGGCGTCGGCAGGCTTCAAACCCGGTCCGGCGGACGGCGTGTTCGGACCGGCGACCCGCGCGGCGATCCGGGCGTGGCAGAAACAAAAGGATCGAACGGCGAACGGCTGGCTGACGCCGGCGGGAGTAAAGATACTGGCCGCGGCGGGCGACAAAAAGAGACGGGCCGAGGCACACCGCGCCGAAGTCGAACGGCGGAAAATCGAACGGGAGCGCAACGCCCGGAAGAAAGAGCTGGCGAAACTGGCTGGCTTCATAAGAAAAAGCCTCATCGATTGTGGGACGTTCAAATATGCTACAGTTGTCGACCGTAAATTGTACCAGACGAAATATCAAAAGGTAACGGTTTCAGGCGGCACCCTTAAATTCTCAAGATCCTTTTCCTCACGATTCCCCGGTCGCGTCGGCGGTATAAGGTATATTACAATGTATACCGGTCAGCATTCGGGAGGAATTAATATCGATAAAGTCAATCATGTAATTTTTGGAACAGCCAAGTCACAGCGCCTCATAAAACATTTTGGCGGCGGTATTTTTGAAAGTTGGTATGTCTATTTTTCTGGAAACAAGGGAGCAGTTTACCAAAAAGAACAGGAACGTTTCGCAACTAAGACACTAACCGGCAAGCGAGCAGGAATTACGGATACACTTAGAAATGACAGTACAGGAAGCACGGATTCTGCGCGGTTATATTTGTGCAATAGATCGATCGCTTCAGAAATTCACAGCCGAGTAGAGAACTTTTTGAAGAAAAGAACCAAAAAACGGAAGTGATCTGCTGCTCGCCGCGGCTCGGATATCCATGAATTGAAATTCAAGAATAATGGTAAAAATCGCCCATAATCCAAGACAATATCGGCAATCGAATTCGATCCGGCGGGCGCCCGCCGGATCGAGATCGTCGATTGCCACAGGTGATGAACGCAATACTCCCGCTTTCCCATCCCGGCAAACTGCTGAGGCGCGAACTCAAAGCCAAGGGGTTGAGCGCAAACCGGTTGGCCTGCGCGCTCGGTGTTTCGCCGGGCCGCGTGACGGACATTCTGAGCGGCCGCCGTTCGATCGCCGCCGACACGGCGGTTCGACTCGGCCTCTATTTCGGCAACGACGCCTCGTTCTGGTCGGGTCTGCAGAGCCAGTGCGATATCGCGCGGGTCGAACGGGATCACGGCGCCGGGATCGCCGTCCAAGTGCGCCCGGCGGATGCCGCCTGAATCGCTTTGCCTGTAGCGCCGGAGCCCGCGCCCGCGCCTTGGGCGTCGGACCCGGCCCTTGCTCCGCACCGGCGCGCTTCCTATGGTCCGGCCATGACCGAAGCCATCGCCTTCGACAGCCACCGCTTCGTCAAGCGCCTGACGGAGAGCGGCTTTACCGAACGCCAGGCCGAGACCCTGGCCGAAGAGCATGTCGCTCTGCTCAACGCCAATCTCGCGACGAAGACCGATATCGCGCGGCTCGAAGCCGCGGTCGAAACCCAGCGGCAGGAGACCGCGGCCGATATCGAGGCCCTGCGGCAGGAGACCAAGACCGATATCGAAACCCAGCGGCAGGAGACCGCGGCCGACATCGCGCGGCTCGAAGCGCGTCTGCTGAAATGGATGTTCGGCGCGATGATCGCCCAGGGCGGGCTGATTGTCGCCCTGGTCAAGCTGCTTTAGCGCGTCTCCCGCGGGATGGTGCGCCCGGCGGACGCCGCCTGAACCGCCGCGCCGCTGGACGGCGGGCCGGCGCGTTGGCATATAGACCGTCGCACGCATCACCGCCTTTGCCGCGACAGGAGCGCTATCCCGCCTTGGGCACGCATATCGGCACCCGCATCTATACCGCCCTGAACGGCCGGCAGGTCGGCGAGGACGACCAGGGCAACCGCTACTATGTCGAACGGCACCCGCCGGAGGGCCGCCGGCGCAAGCGCTGGGTGATCTACAAGGGCGAACGCGAGGCCTCGCGCGTGCCGCCGGAATGGCATGGCTGGCTGCACTACATGGTCGACGAGACGCCGGAGGAGGCGCCGGTCGAGCGCAGGCCCTGGCAGGCCGAGCACCGGCCGAACCTGACCGGCACGCCCGAGGCCTGGCACCCGCCGGGCAGCGAATACGAGGGCGGCCGGCGCGACGCCGCGACCGGGGACTACGAACCGTGGCGGCCGTCGTAGGGCCGGGCGCGGAGACGGTCGCGTAGCGGTCGCACCGCAAGCGCGCCGTGCAATCGCCGCAATTCCACTTACATAGAGCCTTACACAGAGACCGCCCGGTTCGACACAGGCCGCGCCCATGAGGGAAAACCGCACCGTTCTTGCGCTGACCGGCGCGCTCGCCATCGGGCTGATCCTGCTCGGCATGGTTTTCGGGCTTGCGGCCGGCGAGGGGGAAGGCCGCGGCTACCTGCTTCATGCGACCTACGACCAGGCCGACGGGCTGGCTGTCGGCGCGCCGGTCTATCTCGCCGGCGTCAAGGTCGGGTCGGTCGAGCGCATGAGCCTCGATCCGCAGCGCTTCAAGGCGCGCGTCGCGCTCAGGATCGACGATAGCGTGGGCGTGCCGGAGGAGAGCGCGGCCATGATCGTCAGCGACGGCGTGCTCGGCGGCAAATCCGTCAAGATCGAGCCGGGCTCCGGCGAGGACATGATGGCGAAGGGCAGCGAGTTCGAACTGGTGCAGGACGCCGTGATCGTCGAGAGCCTGCTCGAGCGGATCGTCGAGGCCGCCGCCGCTGCACGCCGGACCGGCGCCGGCAGATAGGGGAGGCGCCGCCATGGGACAGAGGCTGATCGAAACGGCGATGGGCGCGGTGGTTCTCGCGGTCGCCGCCCTGTTCCTGGTCTTTGCCTGGAACACCGCCGATCTGCGCCCGGTCGAAGGCTATACGCTCAAGGCCGGCTTCGCCTCGGTCGGCGGGCTCGCGCCGGGCAGCGACGTGCGGATCGGCGGGGTCAGGGTCGGCTCGGTGACCGGCCAGCGCATCGACCCGGAAAGCTATCGCGCCGAAATCGATTTCACGGTGCGCGCCGGCCTTTCCCTGCCGGTCGATACCGAGGCGTCGGTGACCAGCGACGGGCTGCTCGGCGGCAAATATCTGCGGCTCGTCCCCGGCACGTCGAAGCGGCGCCTGGCGGCGGGCGACACGATCGGCAAAACGCGCGACGCGCTGGCGCTGGAAGAATTGCTGGCGCGCGCGATATTCCTGCTTGCCGAACCGCCGCGCGGCGCGGACGCCGGCAGCGGGACCGAAAAGAAGGACGCACAATGACCGAGGCGCACCGCGCGATGGACTCCGGCTCGCGGCCCGGCGAACAGGGCTGGGACCCCGACCGCTACGCCCGGCAGGCGCGCTTCGTTGCCGATCTCGGCATGCCCGTCGTCGAACTGCTGGCGCCGCGGAAGGGCGAGAAGATCCTCGACCTGGGCTGCGGCGACGGCGCGCTCACGCTCAAGCTCCGGGACATGGGCTGCGACGTGACCGGCGTCGACGCCAGCGCGCCGCAGATCGAGGCCGCCCGGGCGCTCGGCCTCGATGCCCGGGTCATGGACGGGCAGCATCTCGACCTGCCGGCGGACGCCTTCGATGCGGTGTTTTCCAACGCGGCGCTGCACTGGATGGACGAGGATCCGGACGCCGTGATCCGGGGCGTCTGGCAGGCGCTGAAGCCCGGCGGCCGGTTCGTCGCCGAAATGGGCGGCGGCGACAATGTCGGGCGCATCCGCCGGGCGGTCGAGGCCGCCTTCCGCCGGCGCAGCCTGGACCCCGACCGGTATAATCCGTGGTATTTCCCGGAGCCCGACGAATACCGGGTGCGGCTCGAAAATGCCGGCTTCGATGTGCGCGATATCCGGCTGATCGACCGGATGACCCGGTTGCCCGGCGAACTGGGCGGCTGGCTCGACACCTTCGCGGAAAGCTGGCTGGCGGCGCTGGAGCCGGCCGAGGCCGAGGCGGTCAAGGCCGAAGTGGCGCGCGAGGTGGCGCCGGCGCTGCGCGACGCGGACGGCGTCTGGACCGCGGACTATGTCCGGTTGCGCTTCGCCGCCGACAAGCCGCTGTAATTGCGGACAGATCGTGAAACCGAGGCTGCCGGCCGCCTGTTCGAAATGAATGTTTTGCAACTCTTGGGGGCAGGTGCTCTCCGCCCGATTCTGGCGGTTTCGCTGGCGCTCGCGCTGGTACTCGCCCTGGCACTCGCCCTGGCACTCGCCCTGGGGTCCGGTCCTGCCGGCGCCCAGCAGACCCGGCAGGACCCCGCGACCGCCCAGCCGAAGCAGACGGAAGGCGGCGCTCCGGAGGCGCCGTTCGATCCCGATCTCCAGAATGTCGTTTTGCAGGGCCTCGACAAGGAAACCGCGCGCATCCTCACCTTCGGCGGCAAGGTCGGCGAGACCGTCCGGTTCCGGACGCTGGACATCGTTATCCGCCGGTGCCAGCGGACGCCGCCGGACCAGCCGCCGGAGCGGGCCGCCTTTCTGCAAATTTACGATATCGACGCGGAAACCGGGAAGTGGGTGATGGTGTTCAGCGGCTGGATGTTCAAATCCAGGCCGGCGCTCTCCGCGATGGATCACCCGATCTACGATGTCTGGGTGAAGGATTGCACATAGCGTTCGAATTCGCTTTCCGGCAGCGCCGGCGGAAACTCGGCCTCGACCGACAGCGCGCGTTGCAGCAGAAGGCGGTATTCCCGGCGCGCTATTTCAACCGCGCCGAACTGCGCCAGATGGTCGGTCAGGAACTGGGTATCCAGCAGCCGGTAGCCGGCATGGTCGAGGCGCGCGACCAGATGGACCAGCGCAACCTTGCTGGCGTCGGTCTCGGCGGTGAACATGCTCTCGCCGAAGAACGCCCCGGCGATCGCCACACCGTACAGGCCGCCGACCAGCGAATCGCCCCGCCAGCATTCGACCGAATGGGCGTGGCCGGCCCGGTGCAGCTCGGCATAGGCGCGCAGGATGTCGCGGTTGATCCAGGTCTCGCGCCGGCCGCGGCGCGGCGCGGCGCAGGCCTGCATCACCCGTTCGAAGGCGGTATCGGTCCGCACGTCGAAGCCGGCGTTGCGGACCTTCCGGCGCAGCCGCCGCGAAATGCGGAAACCGTCGAGCGGAATGACGCCGCGCCATTCGGGATCGACCCAGACGATATCGGAGTCGCCGCGCGCCTCGCCCATGGGGAACAGGCCGCTGGTATAGGCGCGCAGCAACAACTCGGGCGTCAGGCGGTATTCCATCGCCGGTAACCTGTCGGGATGAGTTCAGCCCGCGGCCTGTTCCGCGACATAGTCCTCGAGCCAGCGGATGTCGTAGCGGCCGTTGATGAAGTCGCTCTGCGACGTCAGCCGCTGATGCAGCGGGATGGTCGTGCGCACGCCGGTGATGACGAATTCCTCCAGGGCGCGGCGCAGCCGCATCAGGCATTCGTTGCGCGTCGCGCCGTGGACGATCAGCTTGGCGATCATGCTGTCGTAATGGGGCGGCACGGAATAGCCGGCATAAAGGCCGGAATCGACGCGCACGCCCAGGCCGCCCGGCGGATGGTATTCGACGATCCGGCCCGGCCAGGGCGCGAAGGTCTCCGGGTCCTCGGCGTTGATCCGGCATTCGATGGCATGGCCGTGGAAGTCGATATCCTCCTGGTTGAAGGAAAGCGGCGCGCCGGCCGCGATGCGGATCTGCTCGCGCACGATGTCGATGCCGCTGATCGCTTCCGAGACGGGGTGCTCGACCTGAAGGCGCGTGTTCATCTCGATGAAATAGAACTCGCCGTTCTCGTAAAGAAATTCGAGCGTCCCGGCGTTGCGGTAGCCGAGCCGGCGGATGGCGTTGCAGCCGATCTCGCCGAGCCGCTCGCGTTCCCCGGCGTTGAGCGCCGGGGAGGGGGCCTCCTCCAGCACTTTCTGATGCTTGCGCTGGAGCGAACAGTCGCGCTCGCCGAGATGGACGACATGGCCCTGCTCGTCGGCGATAATCTGCAATTCGATGTGGCGCGGGTTGGCGAGGTATTTTTCGAGATAGATGCTGTCGTCGCCGAAATTCGCCTTGGCTTCGCGCCGGGCGAGGTTGATCTGTTCCGCCAGCATGTCGGGCGTTTCGGCGACCTTCATGCCCTTGCCCCCGCCGCCGCCGGACGCCTTGATGAGCACGGGATAGCCGATCTTCCCGGCGTTCTGCTGCGCCTCGTCGAGGTCGCCGACGGCGCCGTCGCTGCCGGGGACGACCGGCACGCCGGCTTCGATCATCGTCTGCTTCGCGGCGACCTTGTCGCCCATGGTCTGGATGTGCTGCGGCGACGGCCCGATGAAGGCGAGGCCGTGGGCTTCGACGATTTCCGCGAAATCCGCGTTCTCGGAGAGAAACCCGTATCCGGGGTGGATCGCCTCCGCGCCGGTGATGATCGCGGCGCTGACGATGTTCGGAATGTTGAGATAGGATTGGGCCGACGGCGCCGGGCCGATGCAGACGCTTTCGTCGGCCAGCCGGACATGCATGGCGTTTTCGTCGGCCGTCGAATGCACCGCGACCGTGTGGATGCCCATCTCGCGGCAGGCGCGATGGATGCGCAGGGCGATTTCGCCGCGATTGGCGATCAGGACCTTGTCGAACACGGGCTTGCGGTTTCCGATCGGGCCGGGTGGCGGGTCAGTGCGGCCTCCCGGGCTATTCGACGATCGCCAGGACGTCGCCGAACTCGACCGGCACGCCGTTTTCGACGACGATCTGCGTGACGGTGCCGGCGTGGGGCGCCTTGATCTCGTTGAAGGTCTTCATGGCTTCGACCAGCATCAGGGTTTGGCCGACGCTCACCGTGTCGCCGACGGCGATGAAGGTCGCCGCGCCCGGTTCGGGCGAGAGATAGACGGTGCCGACCATCGGCGAGATAACGGCGCCGGGATGGTCGGCCGCTACCGGCGCCGGCGCTTCGGACCCGCCGGGCAGGGGCGGCGGAGCGCCGTCCCCGGCCGGTGTGCCGGACGGCGGCGGAGCGGCATAGGCGATGGCCCCCGATTGCTGGCGGGCGACGCGGATCCGGAGGTCGCCGTCGTCATACTCGATCTCCGTCAGCCCGGTTTCGTCGAGCAATTCCGCGAGGCGGCGCACGCTGTCGTCGTCGATCGTCCTGGACATGAAGGAGCTCCGTGCGGAAAGGCGAGGCGGCCGGCGGCCGGCTCATCCGCTCCCCGGAGAACCGGTCGTGGGAGAACCGGTCGTCGGAGAACCGGTCGCCGATAAGTGCAGCGCCAGCGCCTGAAGCGCAAGCCGGTAACTGTCCGCACCGAAGCCGGAAATCGCGCCCAGCGCCGCCTGGGCGATATAGGAGCGGCGGCGGAAGGATTCGCGGGCGTGGACGTTCGACAGATGCACTTCAACCGTCGGCAGGCCGACGGCGCGGATCGCGTCCAGCAGCGCCACGGACGTATGGGTGAACGCGCCGGCGTTGATGACGACGCCGCTGCAACGGCCGGCGGCGTCGTGGATCAGTTCGACCAGCTCGCCTTCGTGATTGCTCTGGCGGCAATCGACGTCCAGCCCGAGTTCGGCGCCCCAGGACCGGCACTTTTCCTCGATTTCCGCCAGGGTCGCCGCGCCGTAGATTTCCGGCTCGCGGCTGCCGAGAAGATTGAGGTTGGGCCCGTTCAGTAAAAGGACAGTGTGCATCTGGCGGCTGTGGCGATTTTGATTTTCATGTCTCAACAATTACCAGACTGTACCTGTCTGGACTAGGCCAAGTCCTCAATCGGCCGCGGTGGGCGAAGAACCGTCGGCGAAATTTGTAATTGTGACCGTGCCCTGCGGAAACTCGGCAACGATGTTGAGCGTGCCGCCCATCGCCTCGATATAGGCACGAAGATTGGAGACATACATGTCTGCCCGGCGTTCCAGTTTGGCGACGGCAGGCTGATTCACGTTCAAAGCCTCGCCGATCGCCTTCTGGGTCATCGCACGCGCCTTGCGGAGTTCATGAAGCGGCATGGCCGCCCGGAGTTCTGCCTTGCGGGCCTCCACCCGCGCTCGGCGCTCGGGCGTAAGGTCGGCTGTCAAATTGCGAAAATCGCTACGTCCGGTCATTGGATCGAACCTTCCTGTCTCAACTCTGCTAGGTGCTCGTCGTAGAGCCTGTCGGCGATAGGCACATAGTGCTTGTAAAACCGGTCGTTTCCCGATTTGTCGCCGCCGATCAGCAGAATCACCGATCTCCTCGGGTCGAAAGCGTAGAAGACGCGGATGGGCTTACCCCTGCTCTGGATGCGGAGTTCCCGCAAACGGCCATGGCGAGAGCCCGCAACGCCCGACGAGTAGGGAAAGGGCAAATTCGCCCCATGCTCCATCAGCAGTTCGACTACGGCAGTTATGTCTTCCTGTTCGCTTGCCGCCAGACCGGCCCACCATGTACCGAACTCGTCAGTATATTCGACATCCGTCGCCATGTCGCAAAATATTCCACTCAGGGAATATGTACAAGTCCGTTTGCAGCCATCCGAAAATAATCGGGCAACACTGCCGGGCAAACTTTTCAGCGGTTCATATGTACAACCGCAGCCCCGCCTGCCGCACCCGGTTGATCCGGCGGTGCGGGCGGCCCATCTGTCGGGCGCATCGACAGGCAGGCGGGCATGAGCGGATACGATTTCGATTTCTTCGTCATCGGCGCGGGATCGGGCGGCACGCGGGCGTCCCGGATCGCCGCGGCGCACGGCGCGAAGGTGGGGGTCGCCGAAGAACGCCATCTGGGCGGCACCTGCGTCAATGTCGGCTGCGTGCCCAAGAAGCTGTTCACCTACGCCGCCCATTTCGCCGAGGATTTCGAGGACGCCGAAGGCTTCGGCTGGACGGTCGGCCCGCGCCGCCACGCCTGGCCGGCGCTGATCGCCAACAAGAACCGCGAGATTTCCCGGCTGAACGGCATCTACGAGCGGCTGATCGCCGGGCCGGGCGCCGAAATCTTCGACAGTCGCGCCACATTCCTCGACAACCACACACTGGACGTCGGCGGGCGGCGGATCACGGCCGACAAGATCCTCATCGCCGTCGGCGGCCGGCCTTTCGTGCCCGACTTCGACGGTCGCGAGCACGTCATCACCTCGGACGGCGCCTTTTTCCTGCCGGACCTGCCGGAGCGCATCGTCGTGGTGGGTGGCGGCTATATCGCGGTCGAGTTCGCCGGCATCTTCAACGGGCTGGGCGCGCAGGTGACGCAGATCTACCGCGGCAATCCCTTCCTGCGCGGCTTCGACGACGATGTCCGGGAATTCCTGGCCGGCGAGATGGTCAAGAAAGGCGTCGACCTGCGCTTCGACGCCGATGTCCGGCGGGTGGTGCGGCGGTCCGGCGGCGGTTTCTCGGTCGACCTGAAGGACGGCGGCACGGTGGAGACCGACCTGGTCATGTACGCGACCGGCCGCGTGCCGAACACCGGCGGCCTGGGGCTGGACGCGGCCGGCGTCGCGACCGGGCGGGGCGGGGCCGTCACCGTCGATGCCGGCTGGCGCACCAATATCGACAATATCTACGCTATCGGCGACGTCACCGACCGGATCCAGCTCACGCCCGTGGCGATCCAGGAAGGCCACGCGCTGGCCGACTCATTGTTCAATCCGTCCGGGAAGACCGTCGGATACGAGTTTGTTCCTTCGGCAGTTTTCAGCCAGCCGGAAATCGGCACGGTGGGTTACACGGAAGCGGAGGCGCGGGCGAAATTCGGCGCTCTGGATATCTACCGGTCCGAATTCCGGCCGATGAAGCACACGCTCTCCGGCCGCGACGAGCGGGGGCTGATGAAGCTGGTCGTCGTGCGCGAGACCCAGCGCGTGGTCGGCCTCCATGTCGTCGGCCCGGGCGCCGGCGAGATGACCCAGGGCTTCGCCGTCGCCATCGTCATGGGCGCGACCAAGCGCGATTTCGACGCCACCATCGGCATCCATCCGACCGCCGCCGAGGAACTGGTGACGATGCGCGAGCCGATCCCCGACCCGGTGCCCCTGGCGGCCGAATAAAGGCAAATTCCGCGCAGCCTGCGTTTCGGCCTGCGCGGCGGCGCGCCTTGGCGGTTGAACCGGGCGCCGAACGCGGCTTTACTGCCGCCGCACTGTATCGAGGAGATCCCGCCCCATGCCGGAAGGTTCCATCGTCGTCAGCCCCGAGGGTATCGCCGACAAGGTCGTCGCCATCCGCGAGGAATGGCATACCAAGAAGCATCCGTTCTTCCAGGCCATGCTCGACGGTTCGCTGCCGCTGCGCGCGCTCGGCGTCTACATGGCCCAGCATCTGAAATTCGTGAACTATGTCGTGCCGTCCTTCGGCTTCCTCTACTGGCGCGGCCCGTCGGACATCCGGCGCATGATCGCCGAGAACATGGCCGAGGAAGAGGGGCTGATGGCGATTCCCAAGCCCGGCCACGTCCCGCACGACCATTTCGAGATGATTTCGGACTTCTGCCGCCACGCCGGCCTGTCCGACGAGGAGATCGAGAATACCCAACCCACCCCCGGCTGGTGGGCGCGGACCCTGTATTACTGCCACGTCAACCGGGAGGAGCCGCTCGGCGTCGCGCTCGCCATGGCCTCGACCCAGGAAGGCCAGCAGGTTGCGCTCAACAACGAGATCACCATCCCGTCTTTCGCCAAACATTACGGCCTGACGAAAGACGATCCGGAAATCGCCTTCTTCGTCGAGCATGCCGAGGCCGACCTGGAGCACTCCACGCGCCAGCTCGACCTGTGCGCAAAGTACATCCGCACGCCGGAAGAGGCCGCCCGCGCGCTCGAGGTGTGCGAGACCGCGGTGCGCCTGCGCTGGGCCTCGACCAACGATATCTGGCGGGAGGAAGTGCTCGGCGAGACCGACATGCTGCCCGACGGCGTCAGCGGCTGACGGCGCGGGCCGGGCAAATCGAGGCAGGAGCAGGCCCTTCGATACGCCCCGCCCTTCGATACGCCCCGGCCCCGGGGGGCCGGGGCTACTCAGGGTGAGGGTGAGGGGTGTGTTAAGGGATTTGAACCCCCAACAACCCCCTCATCCCGAGTAGGCGCGTCAGCGCCGTATCGAGGGACGAACGGTCTCGAGTTTACCCGGTTTTTCGGAGCCGGACTGCGTCGTCGTTATCCCCGGAATTCCGCAGCACCGCACCGATCCGGTCGGCGGCCGTCTTGTAGTCGGCGAGGGCGAACAGGGCGGGGTCGGCCTCCGCACGGTCGGCTATCGCATCCTGCAGCGCCGCGATGGCGTCGCTGAGAAGCGGCGGAAAACCCGCGTCGGAGACCGCCTCGCCGGCGAAGCGCATCTCGGCGGCCCGCCGCCGGCCGTGCCGCAACACCCGCTCGAACACATAATCGGCCTTCGCCGCCCAGTCGATTTCCGGATCGCTCTTCTGGAGCGAGGCGAGGACGGCGCCGTCCGCCCCGTATTGCCGGGCGGCCAACATGCTCTCGACCACGATCGCCTCGATCCCCTTGACGATGACGCTGCGGCACAGCTTGACCGCGGCCGCCGCGCCGAAACGGTCGCCCACCACGGCCATGACCATCCCGAAAGGGCTGAGGATTTCGTGCGCGTCCGAGGCCGCCGGCCCGGCCAGCAGGACTTCGCTCGCCACGCCGTTTTCGACGACCGGCGCCATGATCGTCGCTTCGACATAACGGGCGCCGGAGGCTTCGACGATCGCCGCTCCGGTCTCCTTCTCGCGCGGCGAGACTGAGTTCATGTCCATGAACAACTGCCCGGCCCGCAGGTGGCCTGCCGCCTCCGCCGCTACGGCGCGCGCTGCATCGGCCGGAACCAGCGACAGGACGATCGCCGCACCGTCGATGGCGTCTCCGGCCGCGGCGCAGACCGCCACGCCGTCGGCCGCCGCATTGGCCCGGATGGCGGCGCCTCCGGGCGTCGGCACGAGAATATCCCAGGTCGCGACCGTCGCGCCGGCCCCGGCCAGCCCGGCGCCGAAGGCGCGGCCCGCCTCGCCGTAACCGATGATGCCGATGCGTGCCGTCATGCTATAACCCCCCTGTCTTTTTTGGGTCTTTCGGGTCGTTCGGAATGCCGGAGCGCGCTACTCTAGGGCGGAGCGCCCGCCCGGGAAACCGTTGGAAGGGAAGGTCGGCGTGAGGTTTGTCGGAATCGAGGCGGTCACCTACGGCGTGACCAACCTGCCGAAAGCGCGGCGCTTCTGGGCCGATTTCGGCCTGGAGGAGCAGCCGGCCGGCAAGGCTTCCGCGGTTTTCGCCGCGGCGAACGGCGCGCGCGTCGTCCTCAAGCGCCGGAGCGACCGGACGCTGCCGCCGCCGATCGAGGCGGGATCGTCCGTCCGGTCGATCCGCTGGGGCATGGAGACCGAAGCCGATGTCGAGGCGGTGCGCGAACGGCTGGCCGAAGCCGGTCGCCTTGCCGAAGGGCCGGGCGTAGGGGCGGTCGACCCGGCCGGCTTCGCCCTCGAATTCGTCGTATCCGGATTGCGGATGCCCGAGGTCGCGCCGTCGCCTGCGAACGCGCCGCAGGACATCAACCGCATCGACACCCGCGCCGGCTTCTACGAGCGGGCCGCGCCATTGAAAATCGGCCATATCGTGCTCAACGTGCCGGACGCCCCCGCCTGTTCCGCCTTCTACCGCGAAATTCTGGGTTTCCACCTGTCCGACGCCTACGACAATGGCAGCGTGTTCCTGCGCTGCGCGGCGCGCCACAGCCATCACAACCTGTTCCTGCTGCAATCGCCGACCGGCCGGCCGGGCATCAACCACCTGGCCTTCGCCGTGCGCGACATCCACGAGATGTTCGCCGGCGGCCAGCACCTCGCCCTCTGCGGCTGGAAAACCGCGGTCGGGCCGGGCCGGCACCGCATCTCGTCCTGCTATTTCTGGTATGTGCACAATCCCTGCGGCGGCCTCGCCGAATATTTCTGGGACGAGGACTATCTCACCGAAGACTGGGAGCCCCAGCTCTGGACGCCGGGGCCGGAGGTCTTTGCCGAATGGATGCTGCCGAAGGGCCTGCCGCTGCGGAAATCCCGCGGCGCCCGCTGACCCGGCGCGCGCCCCGGCCTTGCGCCGCCCGTCGAATCCGCCTATCGCCCGCTGCGTCATGAAGCGCGCTCTCTTGTCGGTTTTGCCGCTGGCGGCGCTGGCCGCGCCGGCGGTTGCCGCGGTGCCGGCCGAAGATCTGCCGGACAACCTGAACTGTCAGCAGGTGCCGAAACGCGGCTGGACGGTCTGCGCGTCCACGGTGCGGCTGCCCCTTTTCCCCGAGAAACCGGGCGAGCCGACCGTTTTCTTTCATCCGCGCCATGCCGCCGACGGCGACCCGAAGACCGCCTGGTCGCCCGGCCAGCGCGGCCTCAATCTCGGCACCCTGATCGAGCTCCGCTTTTCCGCGGTCCGGCGCCTCCGCTACCTCGCCTTGTGGAACGGCGACGGCCGGTCGCCGAAGGCCTGGGCCGATAACGGGCGGTTGCGCCAGGTCCTGATCCAGACCTCGGACGGGCTGACCGACCGGGTCGATCTGGCCGAGCGCAACGGCATGCAGATGGTCGTCCTGTCGCGGCCGGTGGAGACGGCCTGGATCCGCCTGATTGCAACCGCCGTCACGCCGGGCAAACGCTACCGCCCGTTCGCGATCGGCGAGCTCCGACCGTCGGACGGCCGGCGCGGACTGGACGTGCCGGTGGTGAGCGCGGACCCGGTCGACGACTGGCTGCCGGCGGCGCCGGAATCCGGGAACCGGAGCGGCGGCGCGGGGCAGGGCGGCCCTTCCGGTTCGACCGGCCGGCCCTAGAGCGCGTCTGTCTTACTTTGAACCGCCGACGCGGCAGAGGCTCGCCCTTCGATACGCCCCGGCCTGGCGGCCGGGGCTACTCAGGATGAGGAAGAGAGGGTGTTGAGGCGTTTGGACCCCCAACACTCCCCTCATCCCGAGTAGGCGCGTCAGCGCCGTATCGAGGGGGCCGTATCGAGAGCCTGCCCTGAGCGAAGCCGAAGGGGGGCCGTATCGAGAGCCTGTCCTGAGCCTGTCGAAGGGGACGGCATGCCGATACGGTTCCGTCCGAAACGGACAAGCCTTAGAAGCCGCGCGGCAGGCCGCATACCGGCCGGGGCGTTTGCCCTATTTCACCGTGATCGTAATGACCTTCGATACGACCGGCGGCGAATGCGGGACATGGGCGTGGTCGCCCAGGACAAGCTGGAGCGTATGCGTGCCGGCGTCCAGCTTCAGTGTCGTCTCCGTCTGGCCGTTCCCGAAATGCAGGTGGTTCTCGTCCGTCGGAAGGCTGAGCTCCAGTTCGTCTTCGCCGTCCTCGCCCTTGCCGAGCGGCGGCCGGTCGATCAGCAGATGGTGGTGGCCGGTGCCCTTTTTCTCGATTCCGGACGGCGCCACGCCCATGCCGGACAGGCCGAAAATCACCTTGAAGGGAGCGGTGACCGTGTCGCCGTCCGAAAGGTTGACGAAATACACTTTGGCGCCGGGACTGGACGGCGTCTCCTGCGCCGCGGCGTTGCCGATCGCGGCAACCGAAAGCAGTAAGGTCAAGAGTATTATTTTCACGGGTCTCGCTCCCTCGCGTTCGCTACGGACGTTCACAAATATCCGAATACGGCGCAGGGTTGAACGCTTCCCGCCGCACGCCGGGCGTTCGAATAGCCGCAATACGGTACCCAAGCCAATCCCTAATCGCTTAATCTCCCGGTTATGACCGACCGAACCGATCCGGGCGGCTTCATCGCCCGCCACGGCCTGTGGACCGACGCGCAGGCGCGCTGCGCCCGGGAGATCGCCGCGCGGGCGCGGGCCGAAAATCTGCAACTGGTGCGACTGGCATGGTCCGACAGCCACGGCCATGTCCGCGCCAAGGCGCTGACCCTGCCGGCCTTCGAGGCGGCGCTCGCCGACGGCCACAACATCAACGTCGCGCTGTGGACGCTGGACGCCTCGGGTAGCCGCGTCTTCGCCTCCTTCACGCCCGGCGGCGGCATGGACCTGCCGGAGATGACCGGCTCGCCCAACCTGGTCGCCGTGCCCGATCCGGCGACTTTCCGGGTTCTGCCCTGGGCGCCGGGAGTCGGCTGGGTCCTGTGCGATGAATATTTCCGCGACGGCACGCCGTTTCACTTCTCGGCCCGCCGGGTGCTGCGCCGGACGCTCGACGCGCTCGCGGCGCGCGGCCTGGGCGCCTTCGTCGGCGTCGAGGTCGAGTGGTATCTCCTCAAGCTGCTCGACGACACGCTCGGCGAGGAGAATATCGGCATCCTGGGGCAGCGCGGCAGCCCGCTGCCGGTTGCGCCGCACGATTCGGGCTTCTCCTACCACAGCGAGAGCAACCTCGATCTGATGCAGCCGATGCTGAGCGCGCTCGCCGGGCACTACGAGACGCTGGATCTGGGCCTGCGCTCGGTCGAGAACGAGTGGGGCGCGGGGCAGGTCGAATGCACCTTCGAGGCGAGGGAGGCCATGCGCGCCGCGGACGACTATGTCCTGTTCCGCACCGCGACCCGGCAGATCTGCCGCCGGATGGGCCATATGGCGAGTTTCATGGCGGCGCCCGGCCGGCGCGGCCTGTATCCGAGCGGCTGGCATCTGCATCTTTCCCTGTGCGACGGCAGCGGCGCCAACGCCCTGGCGCCCGTGGCCGGCGCCGATTCCCGAACGGGGCCGCTGTCCGATCCGGGCCTGCATTTCCTCGCCGGGCTGCTGGAACATGCGCTGGAGGGTGTCGTGTTCGGCTCGCCCACGGTCAACGGCTACCGCCGGTTCCGGCCGTTTTCGCTCGCCCCCGACCGCGTGACCTGGGGCTTCGACCATCGCGGCACGATGGTGCGGGTGCTCGGCGGCCCCGGCGATCCGGCGACGCGCTACGAGAACCGGGTCGGCGAGCCGGCGGCCAATCCGTACCTGTTCATCGCCGCGCAGGTCGCCGCCGGGCTGGACGGACTGGCGCGCGGGGCCGAACCCTGGCCGGCCGACGACGCGCCCTATACCGCCGACCGTCCGATGCTGCCGACCGGCCTGCCGGCGGCGCTCGAAGCCCTGGAACGGTCGCCGCTCTACCGCGAGGCTTTCGGCGATGCCTATATCGGCTATTATCTGGCCCTGAAACGGGCCGAGATGGCCCGCTTCGACGCCTTCCTCTCCGAAACCGGCGCCGATCCCGCCGCCGGCGTCACGGAGTGGGAGGTCAACGAGTATTTCGATGCGTTCTGACGGACAGCCCGGGAGGCGCCGATGACGACGCAGCAGAAGCCGCTCCCGCTCGAACCGATTCTGTCCGGCCGGGTCCACGATTTCGACGCCCTTGTGCACGAGGACAAGGTACACCGGTCGCTCTATACCGACCCGGCGATCTTCGACCTGGAGATGACGCGCATCTTCGGCGCGGTCTGGGTCTTTCTGGCCCACGAAAGCCAGGTGCCCCGGCCGAACGATTTCGTGCGCGCCCGGCTCGGCCTGCGGCCGCTCATCGTGGTGCGCGATTCGAACGGCGTCCTGCGCGCGCTCTACAACCGCTGCACCCACCGCGGCGCCACCGTCTGCCGGCAGGACCGGGGGTCCGCCAAAGCGTTCCAGTGCCCGTATCACGGCTGGACCTACCTCAACACCGGCAAGCTCTCCGGCGTGCCCTGGCCGGAAGGCTACAGTTGCGATTTCTCCCGGCCGGAATTCAACCTGATGCAGGTGCCGCGGGTCGAAAGCTACCGCGGCTTCGTCTTCGGCACGTTGAACGCCGATGCGCCGGCGCTGACCGACTATCTCGGCCCGGTGCGGCGGCCGCTCGACGAATGGCTCGACCGGCATCCCGGCGGCGCGCTCGAGGTGCGCGAGGCCAACCGGCTGAAATTCAACGGCAACTGGAAGCTGCTCTACGACAACTCCTGCGACGGCTATCACGTCGTCTTCTCGCACCGCTCGCTGCTGATGATGGAAAACCGCTTCCAGGAGGGCGACGGCAAGGGCATGTCCTATTACAAGGACAGTCCGGACACCGGCCCGGTGAAGCTCTACTCCTTCCCGAACGCGCATCATTTCAAGGACAAGCGCGACGCGATTCCGAAGCGCCCCGGCGCCCTGTGGGAGATCGAGGGACTGCACCCCGGCATGGAGCATTACGAGGCGGCCTTGCGCCGCGACTTCCCGGACCGGGCCGACGCATTGCTCGACCTGGCGTCCTCGGAGCCGGTCAACATCAACGTGTTTCCCAATCTCCACATCCTGGGCAACCATATCCAGGTCAGCGAGCCCCTGTCGGTGGCGGAGACCGCGACGACCTGGTACGGCACCGCCGTGGTCGATCCGGACGGCGAGATCGGCGAGGCGCTCGGCCCGATCAACGCCCTGCGCATGCGCACACAGGAGCAGTTCCCGACCTTCGGCGAAGTCGACGACCTGGCCAATTTCGAGCAGATCCAGGCCGGTCTCGCCGCCGAGGAGGACGCGTGGATCTACATGCATCGCGGCCTCGGCCTGCCGGAGCGCTACAGCGCGGCCGGCGACGGCACGACGGTCGGCCCGGCGACCGACGAGGTGTTCATGCGCGACTATATGCGGGTCTACCGGCGGCTGATGCAGACCGAGCCGGCCATCGCGCCGACGCGGGAAACCGCGTGATGGGCGCGCCGGCAGCGCAGGACCCGTCGGCAAGTTCGTATTATGTCGGCGATGCCTTCTACCGGGAGTTGATCGAAGCGTTCGCCGACTGGGACCGGGACGACCTCGCGATCGCCGAGCCGGCCCGGCGCGACGCCGTCCGCGCGTTTCTGGAACGGGAAGCAAGGCTGCTGGACCAGGCGCGATACGAGGACTGGCTGGCGCTCTACGCGCCCGAATGCGCCTACTGGATTCCCGGCACCCCGGAGCGGGGCGATCCGCGGCGGGAGATCACCTTCGCGTTCCACGACCGCCGCCAGCTCGAAGACCGGATTTTCCGGCTGCGCACCGGCTATGCCTGGTCGCAGCATCCGGCGAGCCGGACCGTGCGCTCGGTCTCCAACGTCGAGCTTTTCGCGACGGAAAGCGCCCATATCGTTATGGCGCGCTCGAATTTCCTGATCGCCGAACTGCTCGACGGCGACCTGCGCCACTGGGCCGGCTGGGCGGGCCACCGCCTGCAAATTACCGCGGACGGCTATTCGATCCTCGCCAAGCAGGTCAACCTGATCGACTGCGACCGCAACGTCCGGAACCCGAGTATTGCGTTTTAAGGGAGGGCCTCAAACGGGGTTCATATCTTTTACCTATGCGTTTGCGGTCCACCGCCGCTCCGATAGCCGATTTCGCAAATTATCCCCCCATTGTCGCCCCGGACGGAGCGCAGCGGAGATCCGGGGCCCAGGAGCCTGCCCTGAGCCTGTCGAAGGGGCCACAGGCAAAGGCCTTTCGGGTCGCCGCTTCGACTTCGCTCAGAGCCTGCCCTGAGCCTGCGAAGGAGCAGACTACTGGGCCCCGGATCAAGTCCGGGGCGGCATTATCGATAGTCTTTGGGCATTGGCGAACGAACGGCGTTTGCAGGCATCGCCTGAAGCTCCACCGAATTCGCCGGCGCTCGCCCGTCGCTAGTTCTTCGGCGCGCGGAAGGGGCGGTGGCAGGCGCCGCAGCCGGCCCGCGCCATCTTGCCGAACTGGGCGGCGAGCATGGCCATGTCGTCGAATTCCGCAACCTCGGCCAGTTCGACGGCCGTCTCCTGGAGCGCCTTTGTCGTGGCGACGAACGTGTCCCACTGCTGCCAGATTTCCGCCTTCGCCCGGGTTTCTCCGGCTTCGGGGCCGCTTCCCTTTGGGAAAAGGCCGGGCAGGACGGGCGCCAGTGCCGCGATTGCGCCGGCGTGTCCGGCGACGAGCTTGGCGTTCTTTGCGCCGAGGCCGGCCTTGATGCCGTTCATGTGGGCGCCGATCGAGGCCATGACCGCCTTGCGGGTCTGGATCGCGTCGCCCGGATCGAGGGCCTGGGCGGGCGCGGACAGGAGCGCGCCGGACATGATCGCGCCGGCGAGCGCGATTCCGGCAATCGCTCGTTTCGTAGGGGACAGTTTCGCCATCGTCGTCTCCAGGGTCAGTCCGTTGTGCCGAAAGGCCGATGCGCCGCTACTATAGGCGCAACGGCGGCGGAGCGCACGGTCGCCGGAGAAAAAAGACCGGGGCTTTGCCCGCGCGGCGAAACCCCACGGCGAAACCGGCGCGGCTGCGGGACATTGACAGGATGGCAGGCGGCGTGTGAATCGGGCGCGCGCGCCGTCTTCCCGTTCTTTGCGCCGAAAGGAACATGCCCGTGAGCCGCTATCCCCGCGCCGTCTGCGTCTATTGCGGCTCCCGCAGCGGTGGCAATCCGGCGTGGCAGGCCGCGGCGGTCGAGCTGGGCGCCGGCCTGGCCGCGCGCGGCATCGGCCTGGTCTACGGCGGCGGCAATATCGGCCTGATGCGCGCGACTGCCGATGCCGCCATGGCCGCCGGCGGCCGGGTGGTCGGCATCATCCCGCGCGACCTGGAGGCGCGCGAACAGGGCCACCGGGCGGTGTCCGAACTGCATGTCGTGGAGTCGATGCACGAGCGCAAACTGCTGATGGCCAAACTGTCCGACGCCTTCGTCGCGCTGCCGGGCGGCCTCGGCACCCTCGACGAGACCTTCGAAATCCTGACCTGGCGGCAGTTGCGGTTCCACGACAAGCCGATCGTCCTGGCGGACATCGAAGGATACTGGCAGCCGCTGCTCGACCTGGTCGAAGCCCAGATCGCCTGCGGCTTCGTCGACCCGGCACACCGCGCGCTGATGACGGTCGCCCGCTCGGTGGACGGGGTTTTCGCGGCGCTGGAGGGCGCCGGAGACTCCGCCGCGGGCTTTGTCGCCGACAAGGCCTGAGCCGCGCCGAACCGCCCCTCGAAAATGCCGGCCCCGAGGCCGATATACGCCGGTATACGTTCCTCCGAATCCCCCGATCGCCGAGACGCCATGCCTTCCTTTCCCGTCGCCGACATCCTGACCGCCCGCAAGACCACCAAGGTCATGTTCGATCCCGACAATCCGGCGGCGCCGGACACCGACCGGGACACCATCGAATCCCTGATCGCGGTGGCCGGCTGGGCGCCGTTCCACAAGCCGGCGCACCGGGTTCACTGGCGCGGCACCCGGACCATCGAGCCCTGGCGCTTCTATCTCGCCGACGCCCGGACCTGCCGGCGCCTGATCGGCTTCGTCCTGGCCGGCGCGGAAAAGCCCGGCCGGGTGCCGCAGATGCTGGCGGCCGCCGAGGCGCTGGTGCTGGCGACCTGGCTGCCCAACCCGCCCGAACGGGAAGGGGAAGGGGCGGGCGCGGCCGGCTCCGACGGCCTGTTCGAGCCGACGATGGCCAATATGGAGCATATCGCGGCGGCGAGCGCGGCCGTGCAGTCCTTCCTGCTGGCGGCGACGGAACGCGGGCTCACGACCTACTGGTCGAGCGGCGGCTATCTGCGCGACGCCGCCACGTTCGACCATCTCGGCATTCCGGCCGAACAGATTCTGCTCGGCGCCGTGTTCGTGTTTCCGAACGACGGCGGCGAGCGCATTTCCGGCGGCCTGCGCGACAAGCGCAGCGAGCGCGCCGCCTGGTCCCGCTGGGTCGAGCCGCAGGAGTGAACCGCGCGCCGGCCGGCCCGGCCATGCGCGCGCGCCGTTCGCGCCCCCATATGCGCCGCCGTGCGGCACCGCCATCCTTGCACGGGCGCCGCAACCTTCCGATAAACCCGAATCCCCCGCTTCCGGATACTATGACATGAGCAAAATCAAGGTCGCGAAACCGGTCATCGAGATCGACGGCGATGAAATGACCCGGATCATCTGGCAGTTCATCAAGGACAAGCTGATCCTGCCCTATCTCGATATCGACCTGCACTATTACGACCTGAGCATCCAGAAACGCGACGAGACCGACGACCGGATCACCGTCGACGCCGCCAACGCGATCCGGGAGCACGGCGTCGGCGTCAAATGCGCGACCATCACGCCGGACGAGGCGCGGGTCGAGGAGTTCGGCCTCAAGCAGATGTGGAAGTCGCCCAACGGCACGATCCGCAACATCCTGGGCGGCACCGTGTTCCGCGAGCCGATCGTCTGCCGCAACGTGCCGCGCCTGGTGCCGGGCTGGACCGAGCCGATCATCATCGGCCGCCACGCCTTCGGCGACCAGTATCGCGCGACGGATTTCGTCGTGCCGGGCCGCGGAAAGCTGACCCTTCGCTTCGACGGCGACGACGGCACGACCATCGAGCGCGAGGTCTACGAGTTCCCCGGCGGCGGCGTGACGATGGCGATGTACAATCTGGACGCCTCGATCCGGGATTTCGCCCGCGCCTCGCTCACCTACGGGCTGAACCGGAACTGCGACGTCTACCTGTCGACCAAGAACACGATCATGAAAGCCTATGACGGCCGTTTCAAAGACCTGTTCCAGGAGGTCTTCGAGGCCGAATTCGCCGACAGGTTCAAGGAGGCCGGGATCGGCTACGAGCACCGGCTGATCGACGACATGGTGGCCCAGGCGCTCAAATGGTCCGGCGGCTTCGTCTGGGCCTGCAAGAATTACGACGGCGACGTGCAGTCCGACACCGTGGCCCAGGGCTTCGGCTCGCTCGGCCTGATGACCTCGGTGCTGATGACCGCCGACGGCAGGACGGTGGAGGCCGAGGCGGCGCACGGCACGGTGACGCGGCACTATCGCCAGCACCAGCAGGGCAGGGAGACCTCGACCAACCCGATCGCCTCGATCTTCGCCTGGACGCGCGGCCTGAAATTCCGCGGACAGATGGACGGGACGCCGGCGGTCTCGGAGTTTGCGGAGACGCTGGAAAAGGTCTGCATCGAGACCGTCGAGAGCGGCCACATGACCAAGGATCTCGCCCTGCTGATCGGGCCGGAGCAGGCGTGGCTGACCACCAGCGGCTTCCTCGAGAAGCTGGACGACGGCCTGCAGGCGCGCATGGGCGCCTAGGCCGGGCCGCGTCCGGAAGCGGGGACCGGGATGGCGGAAGCGCAGGCGGGCGGCGTTCCGGCCGCGCCGCGCGGCCTGTGGTATCTCGCCATGCCGGGCACGCGGCTCAGGCGCGGCACGGCGGTTCACCGGACGCTGCTGGACGAGCCGGTCCTGATCGGCCGCGACAGGGCCGGCAAGGTCTTCGCCCTGCGCGATATCTGCCCGCACCGGGCCATGCCGCTCTCGGCCGGCCGGTTCGACGGCGAGACGGTGACCTGCGCCTATCACGGCTGGCAGTTCGGCACCGACGGCGTGTGCCGCGCCATTCCCTCGCTGGTCGAGGACGCCCGCGATTCGGTCCGGCTCGACCGGATCGGGGCGGGGCCCTATCCCTGCCGCGAGGCCCAGCACCTGGTCTGGGTCTATATGGGCAACGACCATTTGGGCGACGGCGCGGGCGCCGGCGGCGGAGACGGCGACGGGGATTTGCCCGCGGTTCCGGAAATCCCGGCGCGCGGCCGGCCCGGCATCGCCGAGACCCTGTATCTGGACTGCCACTACGACGACGCGGTGATCGGGCTGATCGATCCGGCCCACGGCGCGTACGTCCACCGCAACTGGTGGTGGCGGTCGTCGAAGACGCTGACGGAGAAGGCCAAGCGCTACGCGCCGTCGGACCTAGGCTTCACGATGGTGCGCCATGCGCCGAGCGCCAACAGCCGCATCATCCGCATGCTGCGCGGCGAGAAGACGGTGGAGATCGGCTTCCGGCTGCCCGGCGTCCGGGTCGAGCATATGACCCTGGGCGACCGGCACACTTATGTCGGCGTGACCGCGATGACGCCGATTTCGGAATACCGCACGGCGATGCACCACGTCATGTACTGGTCGCACCCGCTGATGACGCTGGCGAAACCGCTGGTCGTCCCGGTGACGCGCAACTTCCTGAACCAGGACCGCACGGCGATGAACCGGCAGCGCGAAGGCCGCAAGAAATCCGACGCCGCCATGCTGCTGCCGGACGCCGACACGCCGGCGAAATGGTACCTGGCGCTGAAGAAGGAGCTGGCCGCCGCCCGCGCCGAGGGCCGCGCCTTCCGCAACCCGGTGCCGGAAACGGTCCTGCGCTGGCGGAGCTAGGGCGGATTGCGCCCGGCCGACAGGAACCGCCGCCCGCCGGGCGCCGGTTCAGCGGGTCCGTTCCGGGCCCTTGCGCGCGCCGGCGCGGGCGACCGGGGCGCGGATCGCGATCCTGCCGGCGTTGCCGAAGGTCAGGGTCAGTTCGATGCGGTCGCCGGGCGCCAGCTTCCGTTTCAGTCCCATCAGCATGATATGCAGCCCGCCGGGTTGCAGCACGGCCGCTTTGCCGGGCGCGATCTCGACGGCATCGACCCGCTCCATGCCGACCATGCCGTCCCGCTCCACGACGGTATGGATTTCGACCCGGGCGGCGGCCGGCGAGGCGGCGGCGACCAGCCGGTCCGGCTTCCTGCCGAGATTGCGCAGGGTGGCATAGGCCGCGCCGACATTGACGCTCGACGCCCGCGCCCAGGCGTTCTCCACAACGATGTCGCCGATACTCGCGGTGTCCGCCGCCGCCGGCGCGCCCGCCAGGACGGCAATCGAGAGCGCGACCGGAATCGCAAGGCGCATGAGGGTATCTCCGGATTTCAACTGCCCCGATCCGGGCAGGCCGGAAACGGCCGTTCGCCCCGGCCGCCGCACTTGGGAAGGTTCTCGTTGTACCGGCTCCTATTGTATCGGCTTCTATTGTATCGGCGCGGGGCCTGACAATATTCTGACATACCAGAGAGGCGCGGTCCCCGGCGGAAGACGGACCGCTATCGGGAGTTCCCTGAAATGCTCGATCCCTTCTCGATTTTCGTCGTTGTCGTCATCGTCCTGGCGATCGCGCTCGTCTTCATGGGCGTCAAGACGGTCCCGCAGGGGTTCGAGTACACCGTGGAGCGGTTCGGCCGCTATACGCGCACCCTGTCGCCCGGCCTGGCGCTGATCGTGCCGCTGATCGACCGGATCGGGCGGCGGCAGAACGTGATGGAGCAGGTTACGGACGTGCCGTCCCAGGAGATCATCACCCGGGACAACGCCATGGTGACGGTGGACGGGGTGGTGTTCTACCAGGTGCTCGATGCGGTCAAGGCGTCCTACGAGGTCCGGCGCCTCGAAATCTCCATCCTCAATCTCACCATGACCAACATCCGGACGGTCATGGGCTCCATGGACCTCGACGAGCTGCTGTCCCAGCGCGACAAGATCAACGCCGACCTGCTGCGCGTCGTCGACGAGGCGACCTCGCCCTGGGGCGTGAAGATCACGCGCATCGAGATCAAGGATATCACGCCGCCCACCGAACTGGTCGACGCGATGGCGCGCCAGATGAAGGCGGAACGGGAGAAGCGGGCGGCGATTCTCGAAGCCGAAGGCGTCCGCCAGTCCGAGATCCTGCGCGCCGAGGGCCAGAAGCAGGCCCAGATCCTCGACGCCGAGGGGCGCCGGGAAGCCGCCTTCCGCGACGCCGAGGCCCGGGAACGCGAGGCGGAGGCCGAAGCCCGGGCGACCGAAATGGTCTCCAAGGCGATCGGCGAGGGCAATATCCAGGCGGTCAACTATTTCGTCGCCCAGAAATATGTCGGCGCGCTGGAGACCATCGGCAGCGCGCGCAACCAGAAGGTGATCCTGATGCCGCTGGAGGCGTCCGGCGTGATCGGCGCGGTCGGCGGCCTGACCGAAATCGCGCGCCAGGCTTTCGGCGACGGGGGCGGCGACGGCGGGTCCGGAAAACCGGATCGTCATCCCGGGGGATCGGTGCCGCCGTCCGGCCCGGCCGGCAAGGATTAGCGCGCGGGCCGGGGGGAGGACGACCGATGATCGAATGGCCGGAGAGCCTTTCCTACTGGCACTGGCTGGCTTTCGGCGTGCTCGTGATGCTGGTCGAGGTTCTGGTGCCGGGCGTCATTTTCCTCTGGCTCGGCATCGCCGCGGTCCTGACCGGCCTCGCCTTCGCCGCGATCCCCTCGATGAGCTGGGAGATCCAGGCGGTCCTGTTCGCCGTCCTCTCGGTGCTGGCGATCTTCGTCGGCCGGCGCGTCGTTTCGGCCCGCCAGGCGCCGACCGACCATCCGACGCTCAACCGGCGCGGGCGGACCCTGCTCGGCTCGCAGCATACGCTGGAGGCGGCGACCTCGGGCGGGCGCGGCCGGGTCCGGATCGGCGACGGCGTGTGGCGCTTCGCCGTAAGGCCCCAGGGGCGCGACCTTGCCGCGGGAACCCGGATCACGGTCGTCGACGTCGACGGGACGACGCTGATCGTCGAAGCCGCCGCGGAGGGGTAGAGCGCGTCTGTCTTACTTTGAACCGCCGACGCGGCGGAGGCTCGCCCTCCGATACGCCCCGGCCTGGCGGCCGGGGCTACTCAGGATGAGGAAGAGAATGGGATGTTGAGGCATTTGAATCCCCACCAACCCCCTCATCCCGAGTAGGCGCGTCAGCGCCGTATCGAGGGGGCCGTATCGAGAGCCTGCCCTGAGCCTGTCGAAGGGGACGGCATGCCGACGCAGTTCCGTGCGAAACGGATAAGCTCTAGCGGCCGCCACCTATAGCGGCAGCGGCGGCATGCCGGGAGCCTCGCCGCTACCCCGAAATATGCGCTAGGTCGGGCAGGTAACGGAATTTCTCGGCGTAATCGATGCCGTAGCCGACCACGAACACGTCGTCGATGGCGAAGCCGACATAGTCGGCCTCCACCGGCGCCTCGCGGCGCGCCGGCTTGTCGAGCAGCACGCAGGTCGCGACCGTTTCCGCCCCGGCGTCCTCGACCATCATGCGTGCGGTCAGCAGGGTCCGGCCGGTATCGAGGATATCGTCGACCAGGAGGACCCGTTCGCCGGCCAGGTTGCCGGGAAACTCGCCGACCAGCCGGACCCGGCCGGAGCTTTCGGTCGAACTGCCATAGCTCTTGAAGCTGGCGAACTCGATGCGCGGCCGGCAGCCGCGCGCCGCCAGGGCGCGGGCGAGGTCGGCGGTGAAGATGAACGCGCCGTTCAGGACGCAGAGCAGGACGAATTCCGGCCCCATGGCTTTGGCTATGTTGTCCGCCAGCGATTCGATCCGTTTGGAGATGTCGCCGGCGGCGAACAGCGCGGTCGGCGGTCTGTCGCCGCCGTCCTTGGCGCCGTCTCCGGCGCTGTTTGCGGGAGCCGCCACGGTCAGCCCGCCATCCGTTCGTCCGCGCCCCATTGCCAGTCGGCGAAACGGTTGCGCAGGGTGAGTTTCTGGAACTTGCCGGTCGAGGTCTTGGGCACCTCGTCGATCACCACGATGTCGTCCGGCAACTGCCACTTGGCGAAATCGCTGAGCAGGTGGCCGTCGAGTTCCGCCTTGGTGAGCGCCGCGCCGTCCTTGAGCACGATGCAGGCAAGCGGCCGCTCGTCCCATTTCGTGTGGGGCAGGGCGATCACCGCGGCCTCCTTGACCGCCGGATGGCCCATGATGGCGTTTTCCAGGTCGACCGAGCTGATCCACTCGCCGCCGGACTTGATGACGTCCTTCGAGCGGTCGGTGATCTGGACATAGCCTTCGCCATCCATCGTCACGATATCGCCGGTGCGGAACCAGCCGTCGTCGCTCCAGCGGTCGCCGGCTTCGGGGTAGTTGAAATAGCTGCTGGCGATCCACGGCCCGCGGACCTCCAGTTCGCCCATCGATTCGCCGTCCCACGGCAGGATGTTGCCGTCGCCGTCGCGGTGGCGCAGGTCGACGAAGGGCGCGGCGTAGCCCTGCTTCGAGCGGTAGTCGAAATAGATGTCCTCGCCCTGGCCGGCGAGATGGGGCTTGACGTTGGCGACCGTGCCGAGCGGCGACATCTCCGTCATGCCCCAGGCGTGCAGCACGGTGATGCCGAAATCCTGGAAGCGGCGGATCAGGGCGGGCGGCGCCGCCGAGCCGCCGACCACCGTGCGCAGCCCGCGCAGCGCCTCGTATTTCGCCGGGTCCTTCTCGATCGTCTGGACGATGCCGAGCCAGACCGTCGGCACGCCGCCGGAGAAGGTGACCTTTTCGCCGATGAACTGGGCGATCAGGCTGTCGGGATCGAGATGCGGGCCGGGAAAGACCAGCTTCGCGCCGGTCATGGTCGCGGCATAGGGGATGCCCCAGGCGTTGGCGTGGAACATGGGCACGACCGGGAGGATGCAGTCGTTCATGCTGAAATTCAGCATGTCGGGCTGGGCGCCGACCATCGAATGCAGCACCATGCCGCGGTGCGAATAGATCACGCCCTTGGGGTCGCCCGTCGTGCCGGAGGTGTAGCACATGGCGCAGCCGTCGGTTTCGTCGATCTCCGGCAGCGCCGTATCGGCGTCGCCGGTTTCGATGAAATCCTCGTAGCTCTCCATGCCGTCCGGTACGGGGCCGCCGAACGGGATGACGACGGTCCGGTGCGCCGGCATCCGATCCTTGAACTGGTCATAGAGGGGCAGCAGGACGTCGTCGACAATGACGATCCGGTCGTCGGCATGGGTCGCGATATAGCCGATGTCGGCCGGGCCGAGGCGCAGGTTCAGCGTGTGCATGACGCCGCCGGCCGCCGGGATGCCGTAATAGCATTCGAGATGCGCGCTGTGGTTCCAGGCCAGCGTCGCCACCCGGTCGCCCTTCTTCACGCCGGCCGCGACCAGCGCGCGGGCCAGCTTCTCCGCGCGTTCGCAGATTTCGGCGTAGGTCTGGCGCAGGACGGATTTGTCGGGCCGCTGGGAGACGATCTCGCGCGTCGGATAGACCTCCTTCATCCGCCCGAGCAGATGGTTGAGCGTGAGCGGATAATCCATAATGGTGGCGACCGAGCCGGCCATGGCGTTTACCTCCCGAACTGCCTGGAGCCGTCGCCGGATGTTTACACCAGCGCCGCGCCGGTTTGCCAGTAGCCACCCGCCGCGGCGCTCCGAAGCGCCCCGAAGCGCGATCCGCGCGATGGCGCGAACGTGAAAAGCTGCGAACTTGCGCCGGCTTGTTTTCGCCCTATTGGCGTACCCATATTGCGCCGACGGTCCGGCTTTCGGTAACGCGCTGGAATGATTGGCAAAATCGTTCGACTGTTGACATGCCTTGCCGTGCCGGCCGGTCTTGCGCTGGCGGGCCAGGCCGTGGCGCAGACGTCGCAGCCGGGTACTTTGCGCGGTCTCGACCTGCCCGGCCTCGCGACTGAGAAGAGCGCGCAGCAATCCGCGCCCGCCGGCCCGGTCTTCCGGACGAAGCATGTGACGGCCGAACTGTTGAGCGAGCATGTCACGCTCCGGCCCGGCACGACCGCATGGGTCGCGCTCGTCTTCGAGATCGTTCCGAACTGGCACACCTACTGGCGCAACGCCGGCGATTCGGGCGAGGCGACGCGGATCGACTGGGAGTTGCCGCCGGGCTACAGCGCCGGCGATATCGTCTGGCCGCCGCCGGAGCGGCTTCCGGTCGGGCCGCTGCTCAACTACGGCTACAGCGGCGAGGCGATCCACCTGGTCCCGATATCGGTGCCGGAGGATGCCCGGCCGGGCGAGGACGTAACCCTCACGGCAAACGCCTCCTGGCTGGTCTGCGAGGAGGTCTGCATTCCGGAAGAGGGGGTGCTGAAGATCGGCCTGCCCGTCGCCGCCGGGCCGCCGGTCGCCGGTTTCCGCGCCGGCCCGATCTTCGCGAAGGCGCGCGCCGCGCTCCCGAAACCGTCGCCCTGGACCGCAAAATACCGCTTTAACGGCAACGGGTTCCGGCTCGATGTTGCGGCGGCGGGGCTGAAGCGCGAGGTCATCGAGGACGCCTGGTTCTATCCCTACGGCCACGGCGTCGTGAAATATGCCGCGCCGCAGAAGCTGACGGTGACGGACCGCGCGCTCACCCTGGAGACGCAACGCGGCAAGGCGGCCAAGCCGATTACCGGGGTCGGCGGCCTGCTGGTCCTGAAAGAGCGGCTGGGCGACGGCCGGATCGCCACCCAGGCTTTCCGGCTGACCGCGGCCGAGGCCGCGCCGGTCTTTTCGATCGGCTTCTGGGAGGCCGTCGTCCTCGCCCTGCTCGGCGGCCTGATCCTGAACCTGATGCCCTGCGTCCTGCCCGTGCTCGCGGTGAAGGCTTTGAGTTTCGCCCGCCATGCCGCTGAGGGGAGGGGCATGGCCCGGCACGGCGCCGCCTACACCGTCGGCGTCCTGGCGAGCTTCGCCGTCGTCGGCGCGGTGCTGCTGGCGGTGCGCAGCGCCGGGGAGGCGGCCGGCTGGGGCTTCCAGCTCCAGGAGCCGGTGTTCGTCCTGCTCATGGCCTATCTCATGGTGCTGATCGGGCTGAATTTCGCCGGCCTGTTCGAGATCGGCGGCCGTTTCGCCGGGATCGGCGGCGCGCTGGCCGGGCGGTCCGGCCTCTCCGGCTCCTTCTTCACCGGCGTGCTCGCCGTGATCGTCGCCACGCCCTGCACGGCGCCCTTCATGGGCGCGGCGGTCGGCTTCGCGCTCGGCCAGACGGCCGCCGTCGCCATGGCGGTAATGCTGGCGCTCGGCCTCGGCCTCGCCCTGCCGTTCCTGCTGCTCAGCATGGCGCCGCGGCTGCTCCGCCTGATCCCGAAGCCGGGGCCGTGGATGGTCCGCTTCAAGCAGTTCCTCGCCTTCCCGATGTTCGCGACCGCGGCCTGGCTGGTCTGGGTATTGTCGTTGCAGGCGGGCGACGCGGCCGTACTCGGGGCGCTCGCCGGCGCCGTCCTGCTCGCTTTTGCGGCCTGGCTCTGGCAGGCCAGCGCCGGCGCTTCCGGCCGCTGGCGGCTGACCGGCCTCAGCGCCGCCGCGATAGCGGTTATCGTCGCCTTTGCCATGGTCCGGTACGCTGACAGCGGCGCGTCGGGTACGGCGAATGCCGGGCCGGAGGCAGGTGCGACCGCGACGACGACGACGGGCGAGGGAATCGTCTGGCAGCCGTTCAGCGAAGCCCGGCTGGCGGCGCTGCGCGCGGAAGGCCGGCCGGTCTTCATCAATTTCACGGCGGCTTGGTGCATCACCTGCATCGCCAACGAACAGGTGGTGCTGCGCCTCGAAAGCGTCCGGAAGGCGGTCGACTCGGCGCGCATGGCGATGCTCAAGGGCGACTGGACCCGCCGCGATCCGGTCATCACGGCGCATCTGGCCGCTTTCGGCCGCTCCGGCGTGCCGCTTTATGTTATCTATCCGCCGGAGGGATCGCCGAAAAAGCCGATGGTGCTGCCCCAGATCCTGACCGAAGGCGGCACGGTCGCGGCGATCCGCAGCATGGCCGCGGAGACGAGACGGGCCGAGAGGCCGCGCGACTAGGGCTCGGGCGACGGCCGCCGGGGTCCGGCAACCGTTACCGATCGAAGGGAAGAAGGATGTTCAAGCGCCTGAAATATCTCGCCGCCGCTGCCTCGATCGCCCTGGCGGCCCCGGCAATCGCGTCGCCGCAGGTCGGCAAGACGGCGCCGGACTTCACCGGCGTCGACAGCAACGGCGCGCGCGTGACGCTCTCCGCGTTACGCGGCAGGCTGGTCGTGCTGGAATGGACCAACCACGGCTGCCCCTATGTGTCCAAGCATTACGGCGCCGGCAACATGCAGAAGACCCAGAAGGCGGCGCGCGCCATGGGCGCGATCTGGCTGAGCATCATCTCGTCGGCGCCCGGCCGGCAGGGCCATGTCGACGGCGCGGGCGCGAACCGACTGACCGAGACGCGGGATGCCGCGCCCAGCCACGTCATCCTCGACCCGAAGGGCGTCATCGGCCGCAAGTACGAAGCGACCAACACGCCGCACATGTTCGTCGTCGGCAAGGACGGCACGCTGCTCTACATGGGCGCCATCGACAGCATCCGCACGGCCAACCCGGCCGACATTCCGCGGGCGAAGAACTATGTGACCGCGGCGCTGGACGAAATCGCCGCCGGAAAAGAGGTCAGCGAACCGGTAACGCGCCAGTACGGCTGTTCGGTGAAATACGCGTATTGAGGGGCGGCTTCGCTTCGGCCGTCATTTCGACTGGAGCGACGCAAGCCGCGAAGCGGAGAACCCTTTGCCGCGAAACGGAATACTCGCTCCCCTCTCCATCGCTTCCGCCTGACGGCGGCAGGACCCCTCAGCAGGGCTGGCGGGGGAAACCGCTGGACGAGCCAGCCGAAGAAAGGGGGCCGCTCCCCCGTTGTGCACTTCGCCAGTAGGGCAGGTTCGGGCGGGAGACTCGCTGAACTACGGGACTTTCCCGCCCGGACCCGCTAGAAGAAAAGAACGCGGCAAGGCTGGGCATCGCTAGGCTCGGCGTGGCTTGACAGGGCCCGGCTAGGCATGGCGTGGCAAGGAAAAAACACAGGACAAGAGCGGTCGCCGGGGACCACGTCGGCATCGCGACGGAGAGACCGTGGCTAAACTGGAGCCGACCGGCAGATTGAATGGCGATATAGTCTAATCAAAGGACGAGCCGAACTAGGGCCAGGACAAGAGCCGCCAAGCCGCGACTGTCCCAGCCATGCTCAACCTTGCCGCACCACGCCATGTATGCCTTGCAGAGCTTGGCCGTGCTGCGTTTTCCCTGCCATGCCGAACCGCACCACGCCTAGCACTGCCGAGCTCTGCCATGCCGAGCCTTGCCGCGCCAAGCCGCGCCTGACTCTGCCTTGCCATGCCACGACGATGCGCAGCATGCCACAGGTGAATTCGAAGCACCAATCAAACCCTGAATTTGTGTCTAAAATGATTCTTGATGGTCGGGTTGTGTTCCCCATATCCTTTGAACGGCAAAAGCAGCGTTCTGTGAAAACTAGAACTCGTGACCCAACGTCGTTATTCCACGAAGGCATACTTGCAAGCAAAAGAGCAGGCGTTCGCCCGAACCGGCGGGTGTTGCGTCGGATGCGGGGAGCCGGCCGAGGAAGCGCACCATTGGGCGAAGAAATATCCGCCCATCGGTAGCGAGACGGTCGATGATCTGGTCCCAGTCTGCAAGGTTTGCCACTACTGGTTCAACTCTTGGCGCCGCACCATTCGGTTCGGCTTCGCGCGCGAAGCCAACGCACGCAAGGCAATCGATGAGGTAATCGCTCAATGCTATTCGCAGTCGAACTCGTCGGGGACAGCCCCATCATCATGCACTCAGCCGCCGGACTCGATACCGCCTCGGACATCAGCCGAGAAATCAATGAGATCGCGAAGAAGCGCGGAACGAACCGAACCGAGGCCGACGAACTTCGGCTCAGGGAATTGGAATGCCAACGATCCCTCTGGCTCGAAAACGGAAAGCCAACCGTTCCGCACTCGGCGCTACGGTCGTGCATCGAAACCGGAGCCAGAAAGCTGAAGCAAGGACCCCAAGTCCGCGAGGGCATGGTCGTGCAGGAAACGGTGTTCGTCTTCGATAGCGAACGATACGGTAAATCCGTTAAGGAATGGGGTGAGAATTGCCAATTCACAGTGCCGGTTGTCGTTCAGCGAAACCGGATTCTGCGTACGCGGGCCAAGTTCGATCAACCGTGGTCGGTGAATGCGATCATCTACGGTGACGACGAGTTGGTTGACAGCACCAAGCTGAAGACTTGGCTGGATATCGCTGGCCAACGGATTGGCCTGGGCGATTGGCGACCGGAAAAATCCGGCGCATATGGCCGATTTTCGGTGAATTCTGTCGAGATCACCGATGTGCAATGACGGTCTGTCCCGCGATCCTTCCCTTGCTCGCCGCTTGACGGAAGCGATGAGAACATTACATAAACTTTGAATTTGGCAGCACCGGCGGGCTGCGACGGCGAATCCTGACATTCCATGACACATCCGAAGCCTCTCCCTTGTCACCCCGGATGGAGCGAAGCGGAAATCCGGAGTCCAAGGCCGGCCGCAAAGATCGTGCGGGCGACTCTGGGCCCCGGATCGGGGTCCGGGGCGACACGGTGTTGCGTTCGGTGTGAGTCCGAAACGCCATAACAGATCATGACGAAACCTGACATTTCGTGACATCGGTTGCCGTCGCCCCATCCGTCATCCCTGCCGACCGAAGTGGCCGGAAGTACCCCGGCTCAATCTTGGAAAAACAGAAACGGAATCCGGCGACAGGATTCCTCCGCTCCGCGGTTCTGCGAACCGCTCCGGTCGGAATGAAGGAAAGGGCGAAGAAAAGAGCGCCATGACAAAACATGACGGATCATGACATACCATGACATCCCGGAGCCCGGCGGTTTCATCGAGCCGGGCGGTCGGCGGTCCTTTGTGCGAACCGCCGGGCTACACCCGCACCTGCATGTGCAGCATGCCGCGGGTAAGGATGCTGTCGGACCAGGGCGGGTCGTCCTCCGCCATGGCGAGTCCGGGCCAGCGCCGCAGCAGGAGCGGGAAGGCGATTTCCGCCTCGAGCCGGGCGAGCGGCGCACCGAGGCAGAAATGGATGCCGTAGCCGAAGGCGAAATTCTTCTTCGCCTCCTCGCGGCGGATGTCGAAGCGGTGCGGCTCCGGGAACACCCGCGGATCGCGGTTGCCGGCGCACATCATCAGGAACAGCCGGTCGCCCTTCGCGATGCGCCGGCCGCGCCAGCGGAAATCCTCCGTGGCGACGCGGACCATGGACAGCGACGGCCCGTCGAAGCGCAGCATCTCCTCGACTGCATTGCGCACCAGGCCGAGGTCGTCGAGGTTGTTGCAAAGATCCTCGAGCTGGTCCGGAGCCTCCAGCAGGGCGCGCATGCCGTTGGCGAGGAGCTGGGTCGTCGTCTCGTGGCCGGCGAACAGCAGCAGGACGCAGCAGGCGACCAGCTCGTCGGTGGTCAGCCGGTCGCCCTCGTCGCGGGCGTCGAGCAACCCGGTTGTCACGTCCCCCTTCACATCCGGGGCGCCGCGTGCCCGGTGTTCTTCCAGAAAGCGGCGGAACCAGGCCTCCATCTCGACGATGCCGTCCGACGCCATGCGGTATTTCTGCGGATCGCTCCGCGAGGTCAGGACGAATTTCGCCAGCAGGTCCGACCAGCGCTTGAGCTTGTCGATATCCTTTTCCGGCACGCCGAGCATGTGGCCGATCACCAGGGCGGGCAGGGGATAGGCGAATTCGTGGATCAGGTCGAACTCCCGATTGCCGGTCCGTTCGATTTCAGCATCTATATCGTCCAGCAACCTGTTGACAATCCGCGCTATTTCCGGGCGAAGCGCCTGGACCGCGCGGGTCGTGAACGCGCGGTTCATCAGGCCGCGCAGGCGGGTGTGGTCCGGCGGGTCGGTGAACACGGCCCACAGGTTGAGATGGTCGCCCAGCGGCTTGAGCATGTCCTGCATCGGCGCCGGCGCCCGCGCGATGAATGGCCGGATGCGGTCGGACGACAGGCGCGGGTCGCGGAAGGCCGCGCGGATGTCGTCGTAGCGCGTCACCACCCAGGCGCCCAGAATGTCCGACCGGTAGACCGGCGCCTCGGCCTGCAGCGGCGCCATCGCCGTATAGGGATCGCGGATCGCCTCGGCCGACAGCGGATCGAAGATTATGGCGCGCTGGGCGGTGTCCGGCATGTCGGAACCGTCCGGCCGGGTCGGACTGTGGTTGTCGCCAGACACCGCCGACACCGGCCTAAAGCCGTTCGACCTTTCGCGCCGGCAGTTCAGGCGCCGGCTGTTCGGGCGTCGGCGCGCGCGGCGTCGGCTGCGGCTGAGGCGGTCGCTGGCGCAGGCTTCGCCGGAGAGCCCGCGTGACGCATAGTTCGAGCCGTTCGAGAGCCACGGCGGTTCCCGTCAGATTGAACCCGTATTTTCGGCCGGACAGCAAGAGCCGCATAATTCGCCCCCGGCGCAGCAGCTCCCGGACGCGCCGGTTGTTTCCCAGGTTCAGCCATAAGGCATGGCGATAATATGGGAGCACAACCCCGCTGGCGGAACCGATCAATCGACCGTCGACCGCAAGAGTCATCCGGTATTTTCCGCTCGGGTCCAGCGACCAGCCCTTCGCAGCCATGCCTACCGACAGTTTGTAGCTGGGAAACTGTAGAAAGAGCAGGGAAATACCGCTCTTGTATTTCGCCTCCATGACGCAGAAATGCAAATTGCCGGCCTTGTCCGTGGAAGACGCTCCTTTCCAGCCGCCGGCGGACCAGCGTGTTTCCGAACTTGCATACGCCGGCGAGGACCATGTCCAGCCGGTCAGGCCGCCCAGAAAAACGGCCAAAATCAGCGTCGAAATGCGGCTCGCGGGCGGATGCATATGGCTGAACCCCGTTCTATTGTCGCCGCTGCCCGAAAGGCGAGCCACACTCGAAACCGATCGACAAATTATCCCTTCGATTACCGCGAAATCAAGCGGTCACCATGGAAGGCGACGCCCGGTGAAAGGCATAGACTGCGCGTTGCGCGCCCGGGCGGCTGGAAACCGGAATGCAAGGACATTCTCGGTTTGCCGCGTTGACAGGCCGGGGTGCGGGCGATAGCCCCAACCGAGAACAGTTCCGGACAACGAAGCCCGAAGACGAAGGAAACGCGGATGCCCAGGCTGGACCGGAATCTCATCGGCACGGTGCTCGAACCGGTGGTGGCCGAGGTCGAGAAGGGCGAAATCCGCCAGTTCGCCGACGCCATCGGCGCGACCGACCCGATCCATACCGACCTCGCCGCGGCGCAGGCCGCCGGCTATCCGAACCTCGTCGCGCCGCCGACCCTGGTCTTCTGCCTGGCCCAGCGCAATTCGGAACCCACCGAAAAGCTGATCGAGCTCGGCTTCGACGTGGCGAAGCTGCTGCACGGCGAGCAGCATTTCGAATATTTCCATCCGGTCTGCGCCGGCGACACGATAACGCTGACGACGCGGATCGAGGACATCTACGAAAAGAAGGGCGGCCTGCTCGAATTCATGGTGCAGAAGACCGACGCCGTGAACCGGGACGGCGCCCTGTGCGCCCGGATGACCGCCGTCGTCGTCCAGCGCCACGGCTAGAGGAGAGCGCGATGAAAGCGGCAGCCCTGAAGGTCGGCGACGCCATCCCCGACCTGACGATCGACCGGGTCTCCCGCCAGACGCTGGCGCTCTATGCCGGCGCGTCCGGCGACCACAACCCGATCCATATCGACACGGACTTCACCCGCGAGGCCGGGGTCGGGGACGTGTTCGCCCACGGCATGCTGGTGATGGCCTGGCTCGGCCGGGCATTGACCGGTTTCGCGCCGCAATCGGCGCTGCGCAGCTGGGGCGTGCGCTTCGCGTCGATCACCCAGGTCGGGGCCCGGATCCGCTGCACCGGCACCGTGACGGAGCGGTTCGAGCAGGGCGGCGAACAGCGCCTGCGGCTCGATATCGCCGCCACGGACGAGCATGGCGACGTCAAGCTGAAAGGCGAGGCCGTCGTCGCGGTCGGCTGAACCCCTCCCCGTCATTTCGACCGGAGCGGCGCAGCCGCGTAGTGGAGAAATCTTTCCGGAACAGTGCTTTGTACGAAGCTCCGCAGGTGAAAGATTTCTCCCCTTCGACTTCGCTCAGGGCAGGCTGCTCCGCCCCGGATGAATCCGGGGCTCCGGTCGAAATGACGGATAAGGGGTAAGCTCCGGTCGACGTTGAATTTCAAACTGACGCACAACCCAAAGGAAAGCGAAAACCGCATGGCTAAACTCGACGGCAAGGTCGCGCTGGTCTCCGGCTCGGGGCGCGGCATCGGCAGGGCATTGGCGCTCAAGCTGGCGGGGGAGGGCGCCCGGGTGGTCGTCAACGACCTGGACCCCGATCCCGCCAACGAAACCGCCGAAGAGATCCGGGCGCTGGGCGCGGAGGCGGCGGTCTGCGCCGGCGACGTGGCGGCCGACGACTTCGCCGACCGGTTCGTCGGCGCGGCGATGGACGCCTGGGGCGGCATCGACATCGTCGTCAACAATGCCGGCTACACCTGGGACAGCGTCATCCAGAAGATGACCGACGAACAGTGGGACGCGGTCATGGACGTTCACGTCAAGGCGCCGTTCCGCATCCTGCGCGCCGCCGCCGAGCCGATCCGCATCGCCGCCAAGAAGGAGGCGATGGAGGGCCGCGAAGTCATCCGCAAGGTGGTCAACATCTCGTCGATCGCCGGGCTCTACGGCAACGCCGGCCAGATCAACTATTCGGCCGGCAAGTCCGCCATGATCGGCATGACGCGGACGATGGCGAAGGAGTGGGGCCGCTACAGGGTCTGCGTGAACTGCGTCGCCTTCGGCTATATCAAGACGCGGATGACCCAGCCGATGGACAAGGACGATCCGCCGGTCCTCGACATCGGCGGCCGGGATATCCGCGTCGGCGTCCAGCCGCACATGATCCGGATGATGGAGGCGATCATCCCGATGGGCCGCGGCGGCACGCCGGAGGAGGCCGCAAACGCGGTCTACCTCTTCTGCACGCCGGAGAGCGACTATATCAGCGGCCAGGTGATCGTCGCCGGCGGCGGCCTGCTGATCTGATCTCTTGCGCGCGGAAGAACGTTCGGAAACGCCCGCAGCCGTTTGATATGTAAAGGAATTTTCCCATGGGCGATTACGTCTCCCCCTGGATGACCGAAGAGCTGTCCCTGTTGCAGGACGCGGCCGGCCGCTTCTTCGAGCGCGAGTTCGTGCCCCACGAAGAGCAGTGGGCGAAGGACGGGATCATGCCGCGGGAGATGTGGAACAAGGCGGGCGACGCCGGCCTGCTGCTCGCCAGCATCCCGGAGGAATACGGCGGCGCCGGCGGCAGCTTCGCCCACGAAAGCGTCATCCTCTACGAGCAGGGCCGGGCCAACGTGCGCAGCCTGGGCAACGCCGTGCACAGCGGCATCGTCGCCCACTACATCCTGGCCTACGGCTCGGAGGAGCAGAAACGCCGCTGGCTGGCGAAGATGGCGACCGGCGAACTGGTCGGCGCCATCGCCATGACCGAGCCGGGCACCGGCTCCGACCTCCAGGCCGTCCGCACGACCGCGCGCATGACCGGCAACCAGTATGTCGTCAACGGCCAGAAGACCTTCATCACCAACGGCCAGCACGCCGACCTGGTGATCGTCGTCGCCAAGACCGACCCGGACGAAAAGGCGCGCGGCGTCTCGCTGATCGTCGTCGAGACCGAAGACGCCGAGGGCTTCGGCCGCGGCCGCAACCTCGAAAAGCTCGGCCTCAAGGCCCAGGACACGTCGGAACTGTTCTTCGACGATGTGAGCGTGCCGACCGCCAACCTGCTCGGCGCCGAGGAGGGGCAGGGCTTCTTCCAGCTGATGAACCAGCTGCCCCAGGAGCGGCTGATTATCGGCGTCGGCGCCTGCGCGGCGATGGACCTCGCGATCGAACTGACGACCGATTATGTCAAGCAGCGCAAGGCGTTCGGCAAGCGCATCCTCGATTTCCAGAACACCCGCTTCAAGCTCGCCGAATGCAAGACCGAGGCGCATATCGCCCGGGTCTTCGTCGACAACTGCCTGCAGCGCCATCTCGCCGGCGAACTCGACGTCACGACCGCCGCGATGGTCAAATGGTGGTGCGCCCAGAAGCAGAACGAGGTGATCGACGAGTGCCTGCAACTGTTCGGCGGCTACGGCTTCATGGACGAATTCCCGATCTCGCGCATGTATGCCGACGCCCGCGTCCAGAAAATCTACGGCGGCACCAACGAGATCATGAAGGAACTGATCGCGCGGACGCTGTAAGCCGCCAACCGGCGCGCCGCGGCGCGGCAGGGAGGAGGGCGCATGAAGACCTACCGGGACCTCGACGGTCCGCCCGCGCTGCCGGTCATCGGCAACCTGCACCAGATCCGCCTGGACCGGCTGCACACCACCCTTGAGCGCTGGGCCGACCGCTACGGCCCGCTCTACCGGGCGAGATTGGGCCCCATCCGTGTGGCGGTGGTGTCGGATGCCGCCGCCGTCCGGCAGGTGCACCGCGAGCGGCCCGGGCGGTTCCGGCGCTGGCGGGCAATCGAGGCGGTGGCGCGGGAAATCGGCATGCTGGGCGTGTTCGCCGCCGAAGGCCGGGACTGGCGGCGGCACCGCGGCCTGGTCGCCGCCGGGCTGAACGCGGCGCGGGTCCGGCCGTTCTTTCCGAAACTCGCAGTCATCGTCGGCCGCCTGCAACGGAAATGGGAGAGCGCCGCCGATGCCGGCGAAACCACGGACCTGTGCCGCGATCTGATGCGCCTGACTGTGGATGTGACGGCGGAGCTTGCCTTCGGCATCGATTTCAACACGGTCGAGACCGAGGGGCCGGTCATCCAGCGCCATCTCGATAGAGTATTCCCGATGGTGCATCGGCGCATCAATGCGCCGCTCGCCTACTGGCGGTATTTCCGTCTGCCGGCCGACCGCGCGCTCGACCGCGCCCTCGCCGATCTCCGGACCGAGGTGAACGGGATCATCCGCGAAGCCCGGGAGCGCCTGCGCGCGAACCCGGCGCTCCGCGACTCGCCGTCGAACTTCCTGGAGGCGATCGTCGCCGCCGGCGAGGACGGCCGCGGCCGGTTTTCCGACACCGACATTTTCGCCAACGTCTGCACCCTGCTGCTCGCGGGCGAGGATACCACCGCTCACACCATCGCCTGGACCGTGCACTGCTTCATGCGGCATCCGGAGCATTTTGCCCGCGCCCGCGCCGAGGTCGACGGCGCGCTCGCGCCGGCTGCGGCCGTCGGGGAGCCGGAGCAGCTCGAGCGGTTTCCGTTCCTCGACGCCTGCTGCAACGAATCGATGCGCCTCAAGCCGGTCGCGCCGGTGAACTCGCTGGAGCCGGTCGAGGATGCCGAGATCCTCGGCCACACGATCCCGCGCGGCACCATGGTCATGGCGCTGAACCGCCATATCGCGATGCAGGACGGCAATTTCGGCGACGGCGCCCGCTTCGATCCCGAGCGGTGGCTGGCGGGCGATGCGCGGGGATGCCCGCACGACGTCGACGCCTTCATTCCGTTCGGCTCCGGGCCGCGTTTCTGTCCGGGCCGCAGCCTCGCCCTGCTCCAGATCCGAACGGTGCTCGCGATGTTCTGCCGCAATTTCGATGTCGAGCCGGCATTCCCGGCGCGCCCGGTCGAGGAAAAACACGCCTTCACCATGATGCCCGAAAACCTGCTCGTCAGGCTCAGCCGCCGCGCTTCGTGACCGGACAGGACGGAAGGCGGATGCCGGGACGCAGGGCCGTTCCGCCGTCCGCGCCGGGCTCCGGCGGGCTGTCCCGGCCGCTGCGGTTGACGTCGACCGGCAGCCCCTCGGCCCTCTCCGGCAAGCGGCGGCGCACAGGTCTTGCCGCCGTCATTCCCCCGGCGTAACACACGCGGCGTAACGCACAGGCGCTCCCGCCTGCCGGCGCCGGAGCGCCGAAGCGGCGCATACGCACAGGCCCGCAGACCGAAGAAAGGCATGACGATGACCCTCCCGACCCCCGATTTCTCCCGCCTGGCGCCGCCCGCCGGCTACCGCCTTGCCGTCACCGGCGGCTGCGGCGGCATCGGCCGGCGGCTGACCGAAGTGGCGGTCGCCGAAGGATTGCGGGTCGCGGTCATCGACCTGCCGGGCTCGCTGGAGCGCCACACGCTGCCCGCGGGGGTCGTCACGCTGCCCTACGACGCCCGCGACGACGACGGCGCCGCGCAGGCCTTCGCCGGCCTCGCCGACGCCTGGGGCGGCGCGCTCGACGGGCTGGTCCATCTGCCGGGCTACATGTCGCCGCCCAAGCCGGTCGAGGAGTTGACGGCGGCCGAGATCGACGAGGCCCTGTCGGTCAACCTCCGCTCGGCCTTCCTGGCGGTCAAGGCGGCCCTGCCGATGCTGCGCAAGGGCGCCGGCGAAACCGGCAACGCGTCGGGCATGGTCTTCGCGGCCTCGGGCCTCGCCACCCTGGTGGAGAAGACGACCGGCACCTATTCGGCGGCCAAGGCGGGCATCATCGCGCTCGCCAAAGGGCTGGCGAAGGAGAACGCGCCCGCTGTCCGCGCCAACTGCATCGCGCCCGGCGCGGTCGACACGGCCTTCCTGCGCGGCGGCACCGGGCGCGGCGGCGACACGACGCCGAAGAACGAGCAGGACTTCCCGGCCGGCATGGACAATTCGGCCATGCTGGCGACGATCCCGCTCGGCCGCATCGCCGTCACCGACGATATCGTCGGGCCGGTCCTGTTCCTGCTGTCGGAAAAGGCCCGCTTCATGACCGGCCAGACGCTCTACATCAACGGCGGCCGGCTGATGGTGTGAGGGCGGGCGGGAGGCCGCTCAGCGGTTCTCCAGCAGTTCGATCTCGATGAAGGCGAATTCGTAGTCGTTGGCGTTGATCACGTCGTGGGCGACGCCGCGCGGCCGGTTATAGGGGACGCCGACGGCGAGTTCGGTGTCGCGCGTGCCGTCGGGCTCGACCAGGCGCAGGGTTCCGGCGGTAATCGGGACGACGACGTAATCGTGTTCGTGGACATGGTAGCCGGTCGCCGCGCCGGGGGCGAAGCGCCACTCGGTCACGCGCACCCGCTCGTCCTCGATCATCACGGTCGGCACTGCCTTGATTTCGCTCATGGTTCCCTCCGGTCGGCCCCTGTCTCTTCTACAGCCTGTCCGGCGCCGGCGAAACCGCTGTCGCACCCTTCGATACGCCCCGTCCTTCGATACGCCCCGGCCCCGGGGGGGCCGGGGCTACTCAGGATGAGGAAGAGGGGAGTGTTGAGGCTATTGAACCTCCAACCTCCTCATCCCGAGTAGGCGCTTCAGCGCCGTATCGAGAGCCTGCCCTGAGCGAAGTCGAAGGGGGGCCGTATCGAGGCGCCCTAGTCCGTCGCGCGGACCTTGACGTAGCGGCCGGGGGCCGGCTCGATGACGTCCAGTGCGCCATCGCCGGGCTGGCGCGCGTCGACCTTCCCGCCGGTTTTGCGGGACATCCAGCGCTGCAATTCCGGCCACCAGGAGCCCTCGTGCTGTTTCGCGCAGGCGAGCCATTCTTCCGGGTCCGCCGGGTTCTTCGGGTTCGTCCAGTAGCCGTATTTCTCCGAGCCTTCCGGATTGACCACGCCGGCGATGTGGCCCGAGCCGCTGAGGCAGAACTTGATCGGCCCGCCATAGAGCTGCGTGCCCGAATAGGTCGCCTTCCAGGGCGCGATATGGTCGTCCTTCGTCGACAGGATGAAGGTCGGCGTCTCGACCGCGCCGAGGTCGATCGGCGTGCCCAGCAGGTCGATGGCGCCCGGTTCGACCAGCAGGTTCCGCTGGTACATGTTGCGCAGATAGAACATGTGCATCGCCGCCGGCATGCGCGTGGCGTCGGAATTCCAGTAGAGGAGGTCGAAGGGGAAGGGGTCCTTGCCGAGCAGGTAGTTGTTGATGACGAAGGACCAGATCAGGTCGTTGGCGCGCAGCATGTTGAAGGTATTCGCCATGTCCTTGCCTTCGAGATAGCCGCGTTTGGCCATCCGCTCCTCAAGGCCCTTCAGCTGCTCGTCGTCGATAAAGACGCACAGGTCGCCGGCATTCTCGAAATCGACCAGGGTGGTGAAATAGGTCACGCTCTTCACCCGGTCGGCCCGGCCGCTGTTGGCCAAATGCGCCATCGCGCAGGCGGTCAGCGTGCCGCCCAGGCAATAGCCGATCGCGTTGACCTGGGTTTCGCCGGTCGCCCGCTCGATGGCGTCCATCGCGGCGAGCGGGCCCTCGACCAGGTAATCCTCGAAGGTCTTGTCCGCGAGGCGAGAATCCGGATTGACCCAGGAAATCACGAAGACCGTGTGGCCCTTCGAGACCGCCCAGCGGATGAAGGAGTTCGAGTCGCGCAGGTCAAGGATGTAGAATTTGTTGATCCAGGGCGGGACGATCAGCAGCGGCGTCCTGTAGGCCTTTTCGGTCAGCGGGGCGTACTGGATGAGTTGCATCAGGTCGTTCTCGAACACGACCGCGCCCTGCGAGGCGGCGACATTCTCGCCGACCTCGAATTTGGTGTCGTCGGTCATGCGGATGGCGAGCTTGCCCTTGCCGCGCTCCAGGTCGGTCAGCAGGTTGTTCAGCCCGTTGACCAGGTTTTCGCCCTTCGTCTCGACGGTCGCGCGCAGGACTTCGGGGTTGGTCGCCGCGAAATTGGTCGGCGCCATCGCGTCGATCCACTGTTTGGTGAAGAACTCCACCTTGTGGGCGGTGTGGTCGTCCAGGCCCTCGGTCTCGGCGACCGATTTCTGGATGTGCTGCGACGCCAGCAGGTAGGACTGCTTGATGAATTCGAAGGCGGCGTTGTCGGTCCAGGCGGCGTCCTTGAAACGCCGGTCGCCCGGCTCCGGCGCAATTTTCGGCCCGGCCGCCCCACTATCCGCTTCGCCGGCCGCCGCGCCGCCGGCCATGCGCCGCGCCGTATCGGTCCACAGCGCGGCATAGTCCGACCAGAACCGGGTCTGCATCTCCCACAGCCGGGCCGGGTCGGCCATCATCTGCCGGGTCAGCTCCATGAACGCGCCGCCGATCTTCAGCGGATCGGGGTCCTGCAGGCCCTCCTCTTTCCGGGACGCCAGAAAATCCTCGACGATCTTCTGGCTGCGTTCGGCGATCGACGCGAACTGTTCGGCGGCGGCGGCCATTTCCCGGGTTGCGGCGTCGGTCTGCGGTTCGGTCATGGCGTCGGTCCTTTCCCCGCGGCGCCGGGTGGGTGCGTTTCAGACGGGCGCAGGCCGGGCGCGGCCGCGCGCGGGCATTTTCCCAAGGCGGTCGATCCGGTTAGGTATACCCGGCAACGCCTCCGGCACGATGACCGGTTGTCCGCCCGGCGGCGACGGGTTGACGCACAATGGCGCGGACCGGGCGATATCCTGCCCGTTGGCTTGCAGCGGGCAGGATATGCTACCAGTTTTGTGTCGCCGGGCCGGCCTGCGGACGATCGGGCGGCCTGCATTGGGAGTTTCGATAATGAGAGTCGCCGAGCCCAGGATGTCCGTCCCGCGCAGCCCGCGCAGAATAACGCTGGCCGCGCCGATCGTCGCGCTGGCCGTTCTGGGCGCCTGCTCGAGCCCGGAAAAGGCGGACGCTCCCGGCGCTCCCGGCGCCGACAAGCCGTTCCCGAACCTGGCGACGGTGCCCGACCGGCCCGCGGGGCAGGACCCGCGCCAGCGCATGCAAATCCAGGAAGGGCTGTTCGCCGACCGGCGCAACGCCCGCTATCTCGAAGGCGGCGGCCCCCGGGCCGGCTACGGCGGGGCGCCGGACAGGGTGACCGCCGGCGACGTGCGCGCCGAGATCATCCGCCCCGGCAGCGCGCAGCGGAAGGCCGAGGTCAAGACGGTCGACGGCGTCCGGATCGTCCGCTCCGGCTTCATCGCCGCCGTCACCTTCGCCGGCAAGAGCACCGCCCTGCCGCCGGGCAGCGGCCGCAAGATCGTGCGCATCGCGCAAATCCAGAACATGCTCAAAAGCACACTGACGCTGATCGGCCGGGCCGGCCGGGGCGAAGCGGCGGACGCGGCGCTCGCCCGCGCCCGGGCCGTCGCAACCGGCCTGACGACCATGGGCGTGCCGGCCGGCAAGATCCGCGTCCGCAAGGGCAAGGGGCGGGCCTCGCGGGTCGACGTCTATATGTCCGGCGGCCAGGTGCCGAAGTAACAGTCCGCCCTTCCGCGCCGCAACGGGACAGCAACCGGTGACGCACGCCGAGCCGTTCTACCGCCTCAAGCGCCTGCCGCCCTACCTGTTCGCCGAAGTCAACGCGATGAAGCACCGGGCGCGCGCGGCGGGCGAGGACATCATCGACTTCGGCATGGGCAACCCGGACAGCGCGACGCCGGACCATATCGTCGACAAGCTGGTCGAGACCGTCCGCAACCCCCGGACCCACCGCTATTCGACGTCGCGCGGCATTCCCGGCCTGCGCCGGGCGATCGCCGCCTACTACGAGCGGCGCCACAATGTGACCGTCGATCCGGAGCGCGAGGTCGTGGTCAACCTCGGCTCCAAGGAAGGCTTCGTCAATCTGGCCCAGGCCATCGTGGCGCCGGGCGACATGATTATCGCGCCGAACCCGACCTATCCGATCCACAGCTACGCCTTCATCATCGCCGGGGCCTCGATCCGCCATCTGCCGCTGACCCCGGCGCACGACTATCTGCGCGAACTGGACCGGGCGGTGCGCCATTCGGTGCCGCCGCCGACGGCGCTGATCCTGAATTTTCCGTCGAACCCGACGGCACAGATCGTCGATCTCGATTTCTACCGGGAAGTCGTCGATTTCTGCCGCCGCAACGATCTGCTCATCGTCTCCGACCTCGCCTATGCCGAGATCTATTTCGACGGCAATCCGCCGCCGTCGATCCTCGAAGTGCCCGGCGCGCGGGACATCGCCATCGAGTTCCAGTCGCTGAGCAAGACCTATTCGATGCCGGGCTGGCGGGTCGGCTTCGCCGTCGGCAACGAACGGCTGGTCCAGGCGCTCGCCCATGTCAAATCCTACGTCGATTACGGCGCTTTCACGCCGGTCCAGGTGGCGGCGACGGCGGCGCTGAACGGCCCGCAGGAGTGCGTGGCGGAGTTCCGCAAGCTGTACCGAAGGCGGCGCGACGTGCTGGTCGAAGGGCTGGCGGCGGCCGGGTGGGACGTTCCCAGCCCGCCGGCGACCATGTTCGCCTGGGTGCCGCTGCCGCCGCGCTTCGCGAACATGGGCTCGATGGAATTTGCCAAGCTTCTGCTCGGCGAGGCAAAAGTCGCGGTATCGCCGGGCATCGGTTTCGGCGAATATGGCGAGGGTCATTTGCGGGTTGCGCTGGTCGAGAACACGCAGCGCATCCGGCAGGCGACCCGCAATATCAAAGCCTTTCTTTCCGGCGATGCGGCGGCCGCCTGACCGGCCGCGCCTTCCGGGCGGCAATCCTCCGGACGGGGTGACGTGAGCGACGAGATCAGACTTGCCGTGGCCGGCCTCGGGACGGTCGGCGCCGGCGTCGTGGACCTGCTGGACCGTAACGGCGGCCCGATCGCCGCCCGGGCCGGCCGCCGCCTGTCCGTCGCGGCGGTGTGCGCGCGCGACCGGGCGAAGGACCGGGGCGTCGATCTCGCCGGCGCGGACTGGCACGACGATCCGGTCGCCATGGCCGGCGCCGGCGGCCACGACATTTTCGTCGAGCTGATCGGCGGCGCCGGCGGGCCGGCGAAAGCGGCGGTCGAGGCCGCGCTCGCCGCGGGCAAACATGTCGTGACCGCCAACAAGGCGCTGATCGCCGAACACGGCGCGGCGCTCGCCGCACAGGCCGACGCCGCGGGCGTCGCGCTGGCCTTCGAGGCCGGCGTCGCCGGCGGCATCCCGATCGTCAAGGCGATGCGCGAAGGGCTGGCCGGCAACCGGATCGGCCGGGTCGTCGGCATCCTGAACGGCACCTGCAACTACATCCTCACCGACATGCGCCACAGCGGCCGGCGGTTCGAGGAGGTGCTCACAGAGGCGCAGGACCTGGGCTACGCCGAGGCCGATCCCCGCTTCGATGTCGACGGGATCGACGCGGCCCACAAGCTCGCCATCCTGACCAGCCTGGCCTTCGGCGTTGCCGTCGACTTTGCCGGCGTATCGATCGCCGGCATCCGCAAGGTCACGCCGGTCGATATCGCCTTCGCCGAGGAACTCGACTATCGCATCAAACTGCTCGGCATCGGCGCCCTGACGGACTCCGGGATCGAGCAATGCGTCGAGCCCTGCATGGTCCGGCGCGATTCGCCGCTCGGCGCGGTCGACGGGGTCTACAACGCCGTCACGGTGCAGGCCGACGCCGCGGAGGACACGACCTACGAGGGCCGGGGCGCCGGCGCGGGGCCGACCGCGTCGGCCGTGGTCGCCGACATCGTCGATATCGCGCGCGGGCGCGTTCTGCCGGCCTTCGGCATTCCGGCCGGGGCGCTGGAACCGCTGCAGCGCGCCGACGTCGAGGCCAGGCGCGGTGCCTTCTATGTCCGGCTGATCGTGCGCGACCGTCCCGGCGTGATGGCCGACATCGCGGCCGCGCTGCGCGACGAGCGGGTGTCGCTGGAGAACGTGTTCCAACGCGGCCGGGCGCCGGACGATGCGGTGCCGGTCGTGCTGACGACCCACGAGGGCGGCGAGGCCGCGCTGAAGCGCGCGCTGGTCCGGATCGGCGGGCTGGAGACGGTTCTGGAGGAACCGTGCCTGATCCGCATCGAGGACTCCTGAACGGCGGCGAGAGGACAACGGCGGGCATGGCTGAAGGCGACGTACTGGAGCGCAATCTGGCGCTCGAAGCGGTCCGGGTTACCGAAGCGGCGGCGCTGGCGGCCTCGCGCCTGATGGGCCGGGGCGACGAAAAGGCCGCGGACCAGGCCGCGGTCGATGCCATGCGCACGGCGCTCAACGTGCTGTCGATCGACGGCATCGTCGTGATCGGCGAGGGCGAGCGCGACGAGGCGCCGATGCTGTACATCGGCGAGAAGGTCGGCGCCGGCGGCCCGAAGGTCGATATCGCGCTCGATCCGCTCGAAGGCACGACGATCACCGCCAAGGGAACCGAGAACGCGCTCGCCGTCATCGCCATGGCGGAGGAGGGCGGCTTTCTCCACGCGCCCGACGTGTATATGGACAAGATCGCGGTCGGCGGCGGGCTGCCGGACGGTCTGATCGACATCGACGCCGAGCCGGCGGCAAACCTGAAGGCGCTCGCCGGCGCCCGGGGCGTCGAGGTCCAGGACCTCGTCGCCTGCATCCTGGATCGGCCGCGCCATGCCGAACTGATCGCGAAGGTCCGGGAGGCCGGCGCGCGCATCAAGCTGATCTCCGACGGCGACGTGAGCGGCGTCATCGCCACCTCGAAGCCAGACAGCGGCACCGACATCTATATCGGCACCGGCGGCGCGCCCGAAGGCGTTCTGGCGGCGGCGGCGCTCCGCTGCATCGGCGGGCAGATGCAGGGGCGGCTGCTGTTCCGCAACGACGACGAGCGCCGCCGGGCGCACGCGGCCGGGATCGAGGACATGAACCGGGTCTACGGCCTGGACGACATGGCGCACGGCGATGTCATGTTCGCCGCCACCGGCGTCACCGACGGCTCCATGGTGCGCGGGGTGCGCCGCTGGGGCACCGGCGCGGCGACCCATTCGATCGTCATGCGCTCGAAATCCGGCACGATCCGGACCATCGAGGCGACCCACAATTTCCAGCGCAAGGCCGCCCCCGATCTGTAGACCGGCAGCGAGATTGACCGGCGATGACTGAGGGCCCGGCCCCGCCGGCCGTCCTGCCCGCGATTTTGGGAGTCGAGCGGTCGTTCGGCGACCGGCGCTGGCAGGCGCGCAGCGCGGGCGACCCGGCGGCCGACGAGCGGCTCGGCATGGCGATGGCGCAGCGGTTCGGCCTGCCGGAAATCGTCGGCCGCCTGCTTGCGAACCGCGGCGAGACGCCGGACAGCGCCGGGGACTTTCTCGAGCCGAGCCTGAAACGCGCGCTGCCCGACCCGTCCCATCTCAAGGACATGGACGCCGCTGTTGAGCGGATCGCCGCCGCCCTGGAGAAGGGCGAGCCGATGGCCGTGTTCGGCGATTACGACGTCGACGGCGCAACCTCCGCCGCCCTGCTGCACCGCTATTTCGCCGATCTGGGCGTACCCCTGCGCCTCTATGTGCCCGACCGGATCGCCGAAGGGTACGGCCCCAATGCCGAAGCCTTGCTGCGCCTGCAGGGCGAGGGCATCCGCCTGGTGCTGACGGTCGATTGCGGCATCTCGGCCCACGAACCGCTGGCGGCTGCGCAGGCCGCGGGCCTCGATGTCGTGGTGCTCGACCACCATGTCGCCGAACCGGCGCTGCCGCCGGCGGTCGCCGTGGTGAACCCGAACCGGCTGGACGAGGACAGCCCGCACAAGACGCTTGCCGCCGTCGGCGTGACCTTCCTGCTGCTGGTCGCGCTCAACCGGGCGCTGCGCGGGCGGGGCCGGTTCGAGAACCGGCCGGAGCCCGACCTGATGGCGCTGCTCGACCTCGTGGCGCTGGGTACGGTGTGCGATGTCGTGCCGCTGACCGGCCTCAACCGGGCGCTGGTCGCCCGCGGCCTCGCGGTCATGGCGCGCCGGCGTAACATCGGCCTGGCGGCGCTGGCCGACGTGGCGCGGCTGTCCGCGCCGCCGGGCGCCTACCATGCCGGCTTCGTGCTGGGGCCGCGGGTCAATGCGGGCGGGCGTGTCGGCCGGGCCGATCTCGGCGCCCGGCTACTAACGGCGGACAGTCCGGCCGAAGCGCGCCGGCTCGCCGAACGGCTCGACGGCTTCAACGCCGAACGCAAGGCCATCGAGCGGACGGTGCTGGCCGCCGCGCTGGAGAAGGCGGAGGCGCAGGCGGCCGAAGGGCTGCCGCTGGTGCTCGTCGCCGGCGAGGGCTGGCATCCCGGCGTCATCGGCATCGTCGCATCCCGCATCGTCGAGCGGACCGCCCGGCCGGCCTGCGTGGTCGCGCTGACGGACGGCGTCGGCAAGGGCTCCTGCCGCTCGATCCCCGGCGTCGACCTGGGCGCTGCCGTGATCGCCGCGCGCCAGGCCGGCCTGCTGCGGAACGGCGGCGGCCACAGGATGGCGGCCGGGCTGACCGTGGAGGCGGGCAGGGTCGACGCGCTGCACCGCTACCTGTGCGAACGGGTCGAGGGCGCGGTCGCCGCGGCCGGCGCGGTCCGCACCCTGGGGATCGACGCGGTGCTGACGCCGTCCGGCGCCACCCGCGCGCTCCAGGAACAGATCGAGCGGGTCGGGCCGTTCGGCGCCGGCAACCCGGAGCCGCGCTTCGCGCTGTCGGGCGCCCGGATCGCGAAGGCCGATGTCGTCGGCGACAGCCACGTCCGCTGTTTCCTGGCGGACGCGCAGGGCAGGCGGCTCAAGGCCATCGCCTTCCGCAGCCTCGGCGAGCCGCTGGGCGACGCCCTGCTCAACGCCGGCGGCGGCGCGCTCAACCTCGCCGGCAAGCTGCGCGCCGACGACTGGAAAGGCCGCGAGGACGTCCAGTTCCTGATCGACGACGGGGCGGCGGTCGCAAGGTGACGCCGCCGCCGGGCGCTGTGCGGTTCTCCGCCCGGAGGTACGTTGCTCGCGCTATCTCTGTTGCGGCGAGGATGGACGCCGAATGCCCGTAAGAACATCTATGGGCGCCTGTACTTGGGATTGCGGGAGTTCGGTATGAAAACCACGGTAGAAATTTCCGACAGTCTCGCCGAAGAGGTGAAAGCCTACACGGCGCGGGAGGGCGTCACCTTCCGTTCGCTCGTCGAGCGGGGCCTGATCGAGGTGCTGCGCGCCGGACACGCGCCGGCGCCGCTCACCCTGCGCGACGCCAGCGTCGGCGGCCGGGGCTTGCAAGCTGCGTTTCGCGACGCCGGCTGGGACCGGATCCGCGACGCCGCCTATACCGGACGCGGAAGTTGATCGCGGTCGACACCAATATTCCGGTCTACGCTCACCGCGCCGACCCGGACCGGCACGGCCCCAATACACCGATGGCTGCGCTTTGCCGCTCCCACGGGATATCGGAGCTTTGGACCGCAGACCGGGACTTCGGCCGTTTTCCCGGCCTCGCCACCCGCAACCCGTTGTTCGATTGAAGCCGCCGCATTCGCCGGCGAGGGCGCCGGCCTTGTCTCCGGTGCGCTGTGCCGCCCCGCGGTTCATGCGGGTGCGCTCATTGAGCTATCAAAAAAATCATCTTGCGGCGCTCGATTTTCGATTTGCCTAAATTGAAGCTGAGCCGTTTCGTCCCCAAATTTCCTCTATCCGGCACGGACATCGCCGTAGTCGGGTAAAGCGCAAGCGACAGGAGGCGACCATGCGCAATCTTGCGGATACCGGAGCCGGCAGAGGCGGGCGCAACGCTCCCGGTACGGAACGGAAGCGCTCTTTCTTCCGTGCGGCAATGACGGGGCTCGCGGCAACCGTCCTCACAGCCGCTCACGCCGCGTCGACACAGGCCTGCGGCTTCAACATTTGTTTCATTCCGTAACCACAACCGAAGGCCGGGCCGACGGAGTTTCCGGGGCGCGTTGTCCGGGCCCGGCTGCCGGCCGCGGTAGCGAGCCGTAGGGGGTTCAAGCCCTCTCTTGCGCGGTTGCCGGTCGCAACGGCGGTTGAGGCCTGGGCAGAAGTCGCCGCGCCTGCTTTCCCGTTGCTCACGCGCTACCGGTTGTCCTGAAACCGCGGCGCTTTCACCGCGCCTTCGAATTCCCTCGCCAGCGTGCCGAGGTCGAGCTGCACCAGTTCGGGGCGCAGTTCGAAGACATTGCGGATTTTCTCCGCCAGCTCGGCGGCCAGTGCACTGGTATCCGCGCTCTGCCGCGCCTCGTAGGACACGCGCAGCACGTCGAGCGCGTCCGGGCCCGCCAGCGCCTCGCATTTGAAATCCTGCACGCCGGCCATGCCGAACATGAAATCCTCGAAATCGGCGTGGGTGACGTTGATGCCGCGGACCTTGAAGAAACCGGCGGTGCGGTGGGCGTGTTTCAGGCGCGGAAAGATGCCGAAGCCGTCGCCTTCCGGCTCCGTCGAGCGCCAGACCACCAGGTCGCCGGAATTCCAGCGGATGAACGGCGTCGCGTTAACGTTCCACAGGGCCGTGGAGACCAGCACGCCTTCCTCGCCGGGCGCGACGGGCTCATAGCTCTCCCGGTCGAGGACTTCGAGATGGAACATGTCGGTCCACATGCGGAAGCCGTCGTGCAGCTCGTCCTCGGCGCCCATCATGCACATCTCGGTCATGCCGAAGCCGTCATACAGGGTGGCGCCCCACATGGCCTCGATCTTGGCCCGCTTGGCGTCGGAGAGCGGCTCGGCGCAGCACAGGACTTTCGTCACCGAGGAATTCTTCAGGTCGAAGCCCGTGGCCTCGGCCAGATTGGCGAGATGAAGCGCGTAGCCCGGCATGCCCATCCAGACCGTCGGCCGCATCTGGTCGATCAGTTCGACCTGGATCGCCGACGGCGTGTTGGCGCCGGCGCCGGCCCAGTTCACGCCGACGCCCATGCGCTGGCACACCCGGGCGCTGACATGGCCGACCGGGTGGATGCCGAGCGGGTAGGAGATATGCGCCGTATCGCCCGGCCCGACGCCCGCCAGATGGATGCCGCGGCGGAAGCCCTCGAACATGAACTCCATGTCGCGGAAGGTGCGGGGATAGAACAGCGGCTTGCCGGTCGAGCCGCCGGAACGCCAGTATTCCTGGATGTCCTCGCGCGGCGCGATGTTGAAATCGGTCATGAACTCGCGCGGCGACAGGGCGCGCAACTCCTCCTTGTCGAGCACCGGAATGCGCCGCCATTCGTCCGGCTCGTGGATGCGGTCCAGGTCCAGGTCGGCCGGCAGCCGCCGGCGGTGGATCGGCGCGTTGAGTGCGGCTTCGGCGGCGGCGCGCATCCGCTCCCGCCGGACGGCGTCGATTTCGGCCTGCGATTCCGGGAGGGCGAGGGTCATGCGACCCGGCCGATCCAGCGCTTCTGCGCCTCGTAGCCCTCCGGCATGTCGCCCGCCGCCTCGGTTTCGGCATAGCCGGTCAGCCGCGCCCGCTTCTCTTCGCTGTCCTCGGGCATGTCGTCGAGCGCATCGCCGATCAGGCGCTCGAAATCCGCGCCGACCGGGCAGACGTCCTGGCAGCGGCGGCAGCCGGTGATCGCGCCGGCGCCGCGCAGGATCGACTGCCAGAGGTCGAAAGTGTCTTCCGAGCGCAGCATGGTCTTCTGCTGCGCCGGCTCGGCCTCCAGCATCCGGTCCATGAAGTCGGTCAGATGGTGGAAGCCGTGGGGCGCCCGGAACTTGTCGCAGCCCGCCCAGTCGCGGTCCCAGTGGCCGACCACGTCGCCCGGGCAGGTGCGCAGGCAGCGCCCGCATTCCGGCCCCTTGCACAGCGCGGTTTCCATCCGGCTGTCGCATTCGACCGGGGCCGAACAGAGCACGCCGGCGAGCATGACCCGCGGGCCGTATTCCGGCGTCAGCAGTTGCAGGTTCAGGCCCAGCGTGCCGAGGCCGGCCTCGACGGCGCAATGGTCGAGGGACAGGAGCGGCTTCATCGGCTCGTCCGGGTCGCCCCGGTAGCGCCACGGGTCGACATGGGTCGGCGGCACGATCAGCGCCGGCCAGCCCTTGCCTTCCAGCCACAGCACCAGCTCGAGGGCGATCTCCTCGAGCGTCGTCATGGTCAGTTCGTCGTTATAGTATTTGTGCCGCTCGTCCCAGCGCGGGATCTTGGTGACGCCGGCCGACAGCCGCTTGGCGAGCACGATGACCCGGTCGGCGTCGTAGTCCGAGATGTCGGCCGGAATCCGCGGATCGGCCGGATCGGGCGGGTTGGCGTTGATCTCCGCGCTGTCGGCGATGCCGGCCAAGTCGGCGCCGAGTTCGCGCGCCTTCGCCTTGATATCGGCGGCGGTCAGCGTTTCCTGGAAGACGGCAATCGCCATGAATTACTGCCCAATTGAATTGGCGTTTGACGGAACATATCCCGCTTGATCCAAACGCTTTCTGGCTGCTTCTACCACATGTTCTTCAAATTTCTCTGCATGGCGAAGAACTATCACCTCTCCTGATAGGTCAAGCATGTTCCTTTCTTTTAACATCCGGAATCCTTCTGTTTCTTTTTTGTCAACCGCCCATTTGGCGAGGATTTCATAAGCACTCTTTCGTTTCATAAGGTCTCGAGTTCTTTGAAGACGAATTGTTTTTCCTGCCTCCTCAGTCCTCACCGCTTCTAGAGCATGAACCGCTGTCCAAAGGTCAGCAACAAGGGGGTCGTCATATGCGCGACCTTCGAGAATTGCGCGACGCCGAAGGCATCGATTCGTCAATTTCTGGTTCCTTTCCGCCTTCGCTCTCTTTAGAATTGCTTCGACTGTCTTTATGCTATCTATTGCTTCAACATTCGGACCTTTTATAATTTTCATTACAAAATCTCCTCATTAACCCGCGAATTACTTTCGCTTGCTAGTTCCGCCTCGCGCTCGCGCTGCGCCTGCTTGAAGGCCTGGACCTGGCGCGCGACCATGCCCTGGTAGCCCTCCGGGCCGACCCAGCGTTCGTTCCAGTCGTTGAGCCCGTCGATCTCCGCGCCTTCCTTGCGCGCCTGCTTGAAGGCCTTGGCCTTCTCGACCTTTTGCGGCGTCTTCTCCGGGATGAACTTCTGCACGTCGGCGAGATAGGCGTGATAGTCGTTGCCGACCGGGCAGACCGCGAGGCAGCGCGGGCAGTCGCCGAACGAGCCGACGACGCGCAGCAGGCCCTGCCAGAAGCCGAACACGCCGCGGCTCCTGTTGAAGTCGCGCTTCCGGTCCCGGTCGAGGCCGATATAGCGGTCGAAGAAGCCGGTGATCTGGGCGTAGCCGAATTCCTGGGCCTCGGTGGCGCAGCCGCGCTTGTCGATGCCGAAATGGCGCACCGCGTCGGACGGGCAGGAATAGAGGCAGCGCGAACAGCTTTCGCCGATGCAGACCTGCTCGGTCAGGATCTCGTCCGGCTCCAGTTCGGCTTCGGTGAGGATGCCGGTGAGATAGACCCGCGGCCCGTATTCCGGCGTCAGGATGTTGACTTCGAGCCCGAAGGTGCCGAGCCCGGCCTCGATGCCGAGATGGCGGGTCGAGAGCCGGCCGTAGCTGGCGCGCTTGAGGTTCCAGTCGGTCTCCTGCGCTGCGGTGACGAAGGAGGGATGGCCGGCGTCCTCCAGCGCCTCGGCGATCCGGAACGCGATCCGGTCCATCCGGCGCAGCACCAGCATGTCGATATACTGCACGGCGATGTTGGTCTTGGCCCGGAAGGCGGCGACCGGGATATGCTGGACGATCGCGACCACGGATTTGACATGAGGCGAGACCCGGTCCGGCGTCTGGGGCCAGCGCGGGTCGGGCGGGAAGGCGTTGAGCGTTTCGGCGCTGGCGATGCCGACGAGATCGGCGCCCAGGTCCGCGGCGAGGGCCTTGACCCGTTCGGCCGTCATTACCGGAGCGGCGGCGCCGTCCGGCACGGTCAGGCCGCCTTGCCGGCGCCGGTCTCCGGCCCGGTCTCCGGTTCGGTCTCGGGCTGGGCGTGGCCGGCGGCGTCCTCGGCGAAGCTCTCGGGGTCGGAGCCGCCGAGATTCCACTGCTCTTCCTTGTATTTCGGATAGCGCCAGGCGAAATCGGTCATGATTTCGTGGAAGGGGATGTCGCTGTAGATGCCCCGGTCCCGGAGATATTCCATGTGTCGGCGGCCGGCCGCGTCGTATTCCTGGAACAGGGCGTCGCCCCGGCCGTCGAACTCCTGGGGCTTGACTTTCGCCTTCTCGCACAGCGTGCGGTTGAACACCGGCGTCGCCTTCACCCACTGGCCTTCCAGCCAGATATCGGCATAGCCGTGATAGGAGAAGATGTCGGTGCCCATGGCGTCGCGCAGCTTGGGCGTCGTCAGGTGGTTCTTGACGTCGGCATAGCCGACCCGGGCCGGGATGCCGAGATGCCGGCAGCAGGCGGCCATCGCCAGGGACTTCTGCACGCACCAGCCGCTGCCGCGCCCGATCAGGGCGCTGGCCTTGTATTCCGCCCGGTCGATCGGGATGGAGTAGGGCGAATAGAGGAAATCGTCCCGGATGGCGTAGAACAGGTTGACCGCCTTGCCGAGATCGTCGGTGGCGTCGCCGGCGTTGCGCTCCGCATAATCCTGCACGGCGGGATCGCCGAAATCCATGTACCAGGTCGGCGCCAGAAAGGCCGACGGCTCGCCGTCGGCGACCGGCACGCCGTCCTGCGGCTCTTTGTCGAAGACAAGCGGTTCGCTCACGCTCTCCCTCCCGTATCTGTCGGGCCCGGCGGAACCTAACCCGGTTTTCGCGCCCCTGTCACGGCCCGGATGTCCGGCCTGCACGAAGCGCAGAGCGCGAATGGCCCGGCCTGCGCCGGCGCCGCATCGAACCACCGTCTTTGCCCGGCCGGGCAGACGGGATAGCATCGCGCAGGCCCGGGAGTTCCTGCCATGCGCGTTGACGGCACGCCCTATCGCTCGATCTGGCTCGACGACGGCGGCGCGGTCACGATCGTCGACCAGACGCTGCTGCCCTTCGAGTTCGCGACCCGGCCGCTGCATACGCTGGAGGACGCCGCGGAAGCCATTGCGGCGATGCGGGTGCGCGGCGCGCCGCTGATCGGTGCCACGGCGGCCTACGGCCTGTGCCTCGCCTTGCGCGCCGACCCGTCCGACGCCGCACTCGACGCCGCCTGCGAACGGCTGCTGGAAACCCGGCCGACCGCCGTCAACCTGCGCTGGGCGCTCGACGACGTGCGCAGCCATGTCGTCGGCCGGCCGCCGGACGAGCGGATGCAGGCCGCCTACGCCCGTGCCGCGCGCCTCTGCGACGAGGATGTCGCCACGAACCGGGCGATCGGCGAACACGCGCTCGGCCTGTTCGAGAAGCACTGGAAGGAGAAGGGCGGGAAAGGGCGGCTCAACGTGCTGACCCATTGCAACGCCGGCTGGCTCGCGACGGTCGACTGGGGCACGGCGCTCTCGCCCGTCTTCCAGGCCAGCGACGCCGGCCTGCCGGTCCATGTCTGGGTCGACGAGACGCGGCCGCGCAACCAGGGCGCCGCGCTCACCGCCTGGGAACTGCGCAGCCACGGCGTGCCCCACACGGTGATCGTCGACAATGCCGGCGGCCACCTGATGCAGCGGGGCGAGGTCGATCTCTGCATCGTCGGCACCGACCGGACGACGGCGGGCGGCGACGTCTGCAACAAGATCGGTACCTATCTCAAGGCGCTGGCGGCGCACGACAACGGCGTGCCCTTCTACGTCGCGCTTCCCGGCCCGACCATCGACTGGAGCCTGGAGGACGGGAGCGGCATCCCGATCGAGGAGCGCGCCGCCGAGGAAGTGACGACCCTGCGCGGCGTCGCCGAGGACGGCAGGGTCGGCACCTTCCGCATCGTGCCGGACGGCAGCGGCGCGGCAAACCACGCCTTCGACGTGACGCCGCGCCGGCTGGTGACCGCACTGGTCACAGAACGCGGCGTCTGCAAGGCGAGCCGGGCGGGCCTCGAAGGGCTGTATCCGGAGCGGGCGGATGGGGACTGAGTGCAGTCGCCAGATTCGATGGCCCGCACCGGCTGTGGAAGGACTGGGAGGTAGTCGCTAGTAGGCGCGATCGCGGCGTAGAACGCGCAATATGTGGATTTCGCGGAGTTCGCTCTGGAATCGGAAGAAAATCCGCCGGTTACCCAATCTCAGCCGCCATTCCGGCGGATTTGAACCCTTAAGTTTGACAATGTCGCCTCGGCCGGTGTCGGCCATTTCGACCATGGCGTCGCGGACCCTGCGTGCCATATCCGGGTCAAGCCTTTTCATATCCTTTAGGGCCGGACGGGTCCAAACCGGCGTCCATGTCATATTCCGAGCTCATCGCACAGCTCACGGTCGGAAACTGTATCGCCCTCGTCCAGGGCGCTGCGCCCTTCCTCAAGAGCGTTGCGTTCCTGCTTGCTCAGAGGCTCGTCCGCCTCGGGAGCATTGCTGAGCGTTTGAACGAATGGATGTCCATGCCCGGACAGGAACTCAAGATAACGTTCAGCCGCCAGGTGCTCGCCCGCAGGAAGGGCATCGACCAGACGATGCAATCTATCTTTGGGGCCGGTTTCCACGGCGGTCGATCCATCAGCAGTCATCTTGCACAAAGCTCCCGAAATCTAAATTGCCTGCCGGTTTCCGTCCAGACGCGGGCCAACGGAAAGTTCTCCTTCGGAGAAGGTATCGAAATTCGGTTCCGACAAAAGAAAGGCCGGTCGTATTACTGACCGGCCTTTCCCGATTTGGCTCCGGAGGAGGGATTCGAACCCCCGACAGGGTGGTTAACAGCCACCTGCTCTACCGCTGAGCTACTCCGGATCGGATGGGTTGCGCCGCCTGCGGTCCCGGCGGTGCGGACGGGTTTTCCCCCGTTCCTGGGCTTTCCCGGATTTCTAATTCATGGGCGTCAAAGGTCAAGCGCAACGGCGGCGGGGCAGGCGCAATCTGGAGGCCCGGGCCGGAATCGAACCGACGTGAAAGGATTTGCAGTCCTCTGCATCACCACTCTGCCACCGGGCCGCCCTCCGTCGGGCGGCGACATATAGGGGGCGGCCGGTAGCCGGTCAAGAATCGGGCCGGCGCGGCAGGCGGGCGCGAAGAGGCCGTTGTCACCCGGCAGCGTGCAACCTATAAATCCGCTTCGGCCGCGATGTCCCGGCACTGTCGCGGAAAGTTCCGTGTTCGCCGTCTTCGGAGCGGAATGACAGACTTCGCAGCAGCCCGGGCGAACATGGTGGAAAGCCAGATTCGCCCCAACAAGGTGACCGATCCGGCACTGATCCGCGCGCTCGCCGCCCTGCCGCGCGAGCAGTTCGTCCCGGTCGGGCGGCGGCCGCTGGCCTATATCGATGAAGACCTGCCGATCGGCGGCGGCCGCTACCTGATGGAGCCGATGGTCCTGGCGCGGCTGATCCAGACGGCGGCGCCGGACCCCGACGGAATCGCCCTCGTGGTCGGTTGCGGCACCGGCTATGCCGCGGCCGTCCTGGCGCGCCTGTGCGAAACGGTGATCGGCGTCGAATCGGACAGCGCGCTGGCCGCCCGCGCCGCCGCCACGTTGACCGACCTCGGCATCGACAACGCGCTGGTCGTCGAAGGCCCGGCCGGTGCCGGCTATCCGAAGCAGGCGCCTTACGATACGATCCTGTTCGACGGCGCGATTCCGGAATTTCCGGATACGCTGGCCGCCCAGTGCGCCGAAGGCGGTCGGATGGTCGGCGTTCTGACCGGCACCGTAGCGGGTGTCGAAGCCGGAGTCGGCCGGGCGACGGTCGGAATCGCGTATGGCGGGATCGTATCGAAACGGCCGGTGTTCGACGCCGGGGTGCCGCCGTTGCCGGAATTCGCCGAGACCCGCGTATTCAGATTTTAGGCGGGCGACAGGTTTAAGGCGGACAACGGGGCCGGCTCGAACGGGAAGGGGTGGAGCGATGGAGATGCAGCGCAACACGCAGCGTAAACCGCCGGTATTCCGGCGAAGGTTGCGCCGGGTCGGGCGGAAAGCCCTTCCTGGGCCGGCAGGCGCGGCGACGGCCGCGATTGCTGCGCTGCTGGCGCTCGGCGCCGGCGCGCCCGAAGCACGGGCGGAGACCCTGGCGCAGGCCCTGGCGCGCGCCTACCAGCACAATCCGCAGCTGCTCGCGGCGCGGGCCGCCCTGCGCGCGGTCGACGAGCAGGCGGCGCAGGCTTATGCGAACTGGCGGCCGGGCGTTTCGTTCTCGGCCGACGCCGGATTGACGGCGAGCCGGAACAAGAACGCCATGGGACGTTCCCAGAGCACCGACCGCGTTCCCGCCGGCGCGTCGCTGAACGTGACCCAGAACCTCTACCGCGGCGGGCGGAACGAGCACCAGCTGCGCCAGGCGACCCACAACATTTCCGCGCAGCGGGCCCGGCTCGCCGGCGTCGAACAGACCGTGCTGCTGAGCGCGGTCCGCGCCTACATGAACGTGGTTCGGGACCTTGCCGTCGTGCGGCTGAACAGGAACAACGAGCAGGTGCTGGCGCGCCAGCTCCAGGCGACCCGCGACCGGTTCAGCGTCGGCGAGGTGACCCGGACCGACGTATCCCAGGCGCAGGCGCGCCTCGCCCAGGCCCGCGCCGCGACCATTCAGTCCCAGGGCGTCCTGCAGGCGTCGCGCGCGAACTATGCCAACGTGGTCGGCGTCCTGCCCGGGGCCGTTGAGGCGCCCCGGCCGCCGACCGGCCTGCCGCGCGATCCGTCAGACATCGCCGAACGGGCCCAGCGCGACAATCCCGCGGTTGTTGCGGCGCGGTGGGACGAACGCTCGGCGCAGGCCACCGTCGACCTGGTGCGCAGCGAGTTGATGCCGACCCTGTCGATCAGGGGCCAGCTTCAGCGGCGCTATAACGCCCAGACGCCGGATACGCTCAGCGATTCCGCCAGCGTCACGGCAAATCTCTCGATTCCGCTCTACCGGTCGGGCGCCGTGGCGTCGCGCGTGCGGGCGGCGAAACAGATCGTGCTCCGCCGGCGCGACGACCTGCACCAGGCCCAGCGGGCCGCCGCCGAGAACGCGGCGCGGGCGAACGCCATCCTGCGGACCGCGCGCTCGAGCGTCACGGCGTTCGAGGCGCAGCTCGAAGCCAGCCGGATCGCGCTCAACGGCGTGCGCCAGGAAGCGGCGGCCGGCCTGCGCACGGTGCTCGATACCCTGGACGCCCAGCAGGAGCTGTTGAACGCCCAGGTCAATCTGGTGCGGGCGCGGCGCGACCTGATCGTCGCGACCTACGAGCTTCTCGCCGCCGTCGGCCGAATGAATGCGAAGAATCTCGAACTCAAGGTGACGGTTTACGATCCGAAGGAACACTACCGGAAAGTACGCCAGAAGGCCTTCGGCTTCGGCGAATCGATCGAAAAAGTCCCGGCGTCGGCGCAATAGGCATTCCGGGCAGGCCGTAACTTCCACCGAGGCGACCGGCGATGACCGATCCCGAGCGAAACGGACCTCAGCGAAACGAATCGCAGCGAAACGGACCGCAACAGACCGAACCGTCGATGGAAGAAATCCTGGCGTCGATCCGCCGGATCGTCTTCGAATCCGACGATGGGACGGTGGCGTCCGGCCCGGGCGTCCCCGAGACTGCTTCCGAGACCGCCCCCGAAGCCGCCAGGGTCCGCCCGCGCACCGGGCGCCCGCCGGCCGGCCGGCCGGCTGCGGGGGACACCGCCGTGGCAGAGGCGCCGCAGCCTGCCGAAACCATGGCGCCGGCGGCCGGGCCGCCGCAGGCCGAAACAGGGATCGCCGGCGAGACTTCCGGTGCGGCCCGGCCCGGTCCGCCGGTCCCGCCGGAAGCGCCGGCGCCCGATCCCCGAATCCCGCAGTTTGCCGGCCGGCCGGCCCTTGAGGACGCTGCGGTCGCCGGGGACGCCGATTACTCCGGCCCCGCCCCGGACGCCGAAATCGCCCCGGATGCGGAAATCGGCCCCGAAACCGACGCCGCGCCCGGCGACGAGGTGCTCCTGCTCACCGAAATGATCGCGCCCGACGGCTCGGTCGTCCGCCTCGATCCGCGTCCGGCCGGGACGGGTCGGGACGCCGCAGGCGGCGGGCCGGGCGAGGCGGGGCTCGAACCGGCGGCGCAGGGCGAACTTGCGGCGGCGGTCCGCGAATGGCTCGACCGCAACGCGCCCGATCTGATCGACCGGGCGGCCCGGCGCGAATTGCAGAAGCTGGCCGAACGGCAGGCGTAGGCCGCCTGGCGGCTGGGCGGGGCCGCTACTCCGCCCCCGCGCCGTTAGCGTCGCTGGCGCCGCCGGGCGAGACATGCTCGGCGAAATTGCCGAAAAACTGATCCGCCAGCTTGCGCGCCGTTCCGGCGATCAGGCGCGATCCGATCTGGGCGAGTTTGCCGCCGACCTTGGCGTCGGCATCGTAGGTCAGGACGGTTTCGCCGCCGTCCTCGGCCAGCCGCACGGTGGCGCCGCCCTTGGCGAAGCCGGCCACGCCGCCCTTGCCTTCGCCCTGGATGCGGTAGCCGGCCGGCGGGTCGATATCCTCCAACTGGACTTCGCCCGTGAAGGTTGCCGATACCGGCCCGACCTTCGCCTTGACCGTTGCGGCGAAGCTCGTATCGGAGGTCCGTTCGAGTTCCCGGCAGCCGGGAATGCAGGCACGCAGCACATCCGGATCGTTCAGGGCCTGCCAGACGGTTTCCCGACTGGCGGGGATGCGGTACTCGCCGTTCATTTCCATGGCAGGGGCGCTCCGGTACGCAGGGCAGGGAAGACCGGGGCGTTAGTAGACGTGCTCCGGGAGTCCTGCAAGCCGCGACCTGCCGGCCCGCCGCTTGCCTACGGCAAAATGCCGTTTGGCAATCGCTTTAAGTCTGTTACACCACGCAACCGGCGCGCGTCCGGCGATGCGCGTCGCAATGTCAGGGGAAGCGGGTGATCCGTGCCCGACACCGTCGGCCGGCCCGTTTCCGTTCGGCAACACTCAGGGAGAGACGACATGCTCAAACATTGCAGCCCGGCTACGGCCGTGGCGGCTGCCGCCATCGCGGCGGTCATCGCGGCGCCGGCCTCGGCGAAGGTCGAAGGCGATACCATCGTCCTCGGTTCGGCCCTGTCCGAAACCGGCAAATATTCAACCAACGGCATCCACGCCAAGAACGGCTACAACATCGCCATCGACCTCATCAACAAGACCGGCGGCGTCAAGGTCGGCGGCAAGTCCTACAAGCTCCGGGTCATCTACTACGACGATGAATCGACCCCGGCGCGCGGCGCCCAGCTCGCCGAACGCCTGATCCGGCAGGATGGCGTGAAATATATGTTGGGACCGTACAGTTCGGGCCTGACCAAGGCGATCGCGCCGGTCACCGAGAAATACCGCATCCCGATGGTCGAGGCCGAAGGCGCGTCGCGCTCGCTGTTCACCAAGGGCTACAAATACCTGTTCGCCGTGCTGTCCACCTCCGAGCAGTATCTCGCCAGTGCGATCCAGCTGGCGGCCGAGATTGCCGACAAGGCGGGCAAGAAGCGCAAGGACGTCAAGATCGCCATGGCGTTCGAGAACGATCCCTTCTCGCTTGACGTGCGCGCCGGCGTGATCGACGACATCAAGCGCCTCGGCATGACGGTCGTGATCGACGACCGGCTGCCGCGCGACCTGTCGGACATGACGGCGACGCTCACCAAGGTGCGGGCGCTCAAGCCCGATCTGCTGGTCGTCTCCGGCCATTCGAAGGGCGCCGCGACGGCCGCCCGCCAGATCAAGGAGCTCAAGATCGCCACGCCGATGATCGCGATGACCCATTGCGAATCGGCCAAGGTGGTCTCGAAGTTCGGCGCGTCGGTCGACGGCTTCCTGTGCCCGACCCAGTGGGCCGAGACCCTGTCCTACAAGGGCAAGTATTTCGGCAGCGCCGCCGACTTCGACAAGAAGTTCAAAGCGACGTTCAGCGGCTACAAGACCGTGCCCTACCAGTCGGCCCAGGCTGCAGCCGCGGTGCTGGTCTGGAAAGAGGCGTTCGAGCGCGCCAACAGCTTCGACAAGGAGAAAGTCCGCGAGGCGATCGCCAGCACCGAGATGACGACCTTCTACGGCCGGATCAAATTCTCCAAGGCCGGCAACAACATCGCCAAGCCGATGGTGCTGCGCCAGATCCAGGACGGCAACTATGTCGTGGTGGCACCCTCGAAATGGGCGTCGCACAAGGTCCAGCATCCGCGCAAGGTGCAGTAGTCCCGCAAAGGGCAGACGGCAGTCGAACGCAGTGCGCCCGGTTCCTTCGGGAGCCGGGCCGCTGCGTTTCCGTCCGCCGGTGCCGCACCGCACGATCCGAAGCATGGCCTGAATCATGGCGAGCCCGAAACCCGCAGCCCCCGCCCGGACGGGGTTCCTGTCGCCGGCCTGGCTGAAATCGTCCGGCGAGGGCTGGACCCTGCTGGCGATGATCGCGCTGGTCTGCGTCGTGCTGGTGCTGATCAGCGGTCAGGCCCAGACCAACCTCACCATCCTCCAGGTCGCCTGGCAGCAGAATATCCAGCTGCTGCTCGACGGCCTGTTCATCGGCGCGATCTTCGCCCTTGCCGCCTACGGCCTGGCCCTGGTCTGGGGCGTGATGAACGTCAAGAATCTGTGCCAGGGCGAATATGTCATCATGGGCGGCTATATCGCCTATTACCTCTACGCCAACGATATCCACCCGTTTTTCGGCCTGCCCATCGCGATCGTCTTCATGTTCGGCTTCGGCTGGGCCGTCTATGTCCTGGTCATCCGGCGCGTGATCGACCGCGACCTGTTCACCTCGCTGCTGGCGACCTTCGGCATCGCCATCGTCCTGCAGCAGGGCCTGAACCTGATCTTCGGGCCGGAGGTCCAGACCGCGCGCTCCGGCCTGCCGACCGCGACTGTCACCGTCGGCGGCGGCGCCTTCACCTTCGCCTGGATCAAGCTAACCGCCTTCCTGATGTGCGGCGCGCTCGCCCTGGCGGTCGTGATCTTCATGAAACGCAGCCGCATGGGGCAGGCGATCCGCGCCACGGCGCAGGACGCGCGCGCCGCCCGGGTCATGGGCATCGACACCGACCGGGTCTACGCCTTCACCTATTCGCTGAACGCCGCGATCTGCGGCGCCGCCGGCGTGCTGATCGCCATGATCTGGGTGATCCAGCCCTTCTACGGCATCACCCATTCGATCCGCTCCTTCGTCATCGTCACCGCGGCCGGCTTCGGCAACCTGCCCGGCGTCATCATGGCCGGCCTCGGCCTCGGCGTGGCCGAGCAGTACAGCGGCTTCGTCCTCGGCGCGGATTTCCAGCAGGCGACGGTGGTCGGCCTGCTGCTGCTGGTCCTGATCTGGCGCCAGATCATCGAGAACCGGCACCGCCGGGTGGTGGAGTAGGCCCCGATGACCGGGAAACGGCTCGAACTGCCCGGCTACCTTCTGCTCGCTGTCTTCGGCGTCATCGCTCCGCTGGTCTTCCCCGCCTATGTCCAGCAGATCGCGATGCTCTGGATCATGATCGTGTTCGCGCTCACCTGGGACACGATGGGCGGCCAGATGGGCTACAACTCACTGGGCAACATCTTCTTTTTCGGCGCCGGCATGTATATCGCCGCGGTCTGCCAGATCTGGCCCTGGTACGATGTCGGCGAATACACCGACCCGTCGGGTTCGCTGACCACCTCCTTCACGACCGACCAGTATTTCCTCGGCCTCGCCCTCGGCGTCGTCCTGGCCGCGATCGGATCGGTTGTGCTTGCGGCCCTGTTCGGCCTGATCGTGTTCGGCCTGCGCGGGCCGTATTTCGCCATCGGCACGCTGGGCATGGCGATCGCGGCGGGCGAATTGATCGGCGCCTGGGACTGGATCGGCGGCGGCGGCGGCATCCGGCTGCCGGTCTTCCCGTCGGGCACCGACGCCGAGCCGCTGTTCCGCGTGCCGTTCGGCGATATCCAGTCCGCCGATCTCCAGGGCGTCTTCTTCTACTGGACCTGCTTCGTCCTGGCGGTGCTGACCTTCCTGTTCCTGCGCTGGCTCTACCGCACGCGCTTCGGCCTGATGCTGAACGCGATCCGGGACGACGAGACCAAGGCCGAGGCGCTCGGCGTGCGCACCCAGCTCTACAAGACGGTCGCCTGGTCGATTTCCGCCTTCTTCCTCGGCATTTCCGGCGCCCTGTTCGGCAATATCATCGGCTTCATGGAGCCGCTGGAGGTCGCCTTTCCGACCGTCACCTTCGGCATTTTCATGGTGCTGATGGCCCTGCTCGGCGGCAAGGGCACGCTCTGGGGGCCGGTGATCGGCGCCACCCTGTTCCACATCATCAAGGAAGTCACCTGGACCCATCTGCTGGGCTGGCAGTGGGTCGTACTCGGCCTGCTGATCGTCGTGACGGTCGTGTTCTTCCAGCAGGGCATCGTCGGCTGGCTGCAGGAGCGGCGGCCGGAATGGTTCGGCATCGAGGTCGACCGGGGAACGGCGGGCCAGCGCGCCGACGCCGAAGCGGCCGAAGCGCTCGAAGCCGCCCTGGACGACGCCGGCGGACCCGCCCGGGAGCCGGTCCGATGACGGCGTTGATCGAGGTCGACAACGTCTCCAAGTCGTTCGGCGGCGTCGTGGCGAACAACGCCATCGGGCTCAACGTCGAACAGGGCAGCATCACCGGGCTGATCGGCCCCAACGGCTCGGGCAAGACGACCCTGTTCAACTCCATCGTCGGCTTCCACCCGATCGATTCGGGCAGCATCCGCTTCGAGGGAAGGGAAATCTCGAATCTGCGCGTGCCGCAGATCGCCCGGCTCGGCATGCTGCGCACCTTCCAGCAGACGCGGATCTTCCGCAAGCTGAACTGCGTCGAGAACATGCACGCCGCGCTGTCCCACCGCGGCGGCACCTTCCGCAGCATGTTCGCGAAGAAATCCGGCCAGGCCGAGGAGCGGGCGGAAGGGTTACTGGACTTCGTCGGCCTGTACCAGAAGCGCAAGCTGCGCGCCGGCGACCTGTCCTTCGGCCAGCAGAAGCTGCTCGAATTCGCCATGGCGCTGATGAACGAGCCCAAGGTCCTGCTGCTCGACGAGCCGACCGCCGGCATCAACCCGACGCTGATCAACGGCCTGATCGACCGGCTGCGCCTGGCCAACGACCGGTTCGGCGTCACCCTGTTCGTGATCGAGCACAACATGCGGGTCATCATGAACCTGGCTGAGCACATCTACTGCCTCGCCCACGGGGAACTGCTCGCCGACGGCCCGCCGGACGCGCTGCGCAACGACCAGCGCGTCATCGACGCCTATCTGGGGGCCCACTGATGGCTGCGGGCGCGAACGATCCGGGCGGCAAACCGACCACCGGCTACGGCGCCGGCTCGGTCGATACCGTCATCTCGGTCGAGGATGTCGTCCGCGAAGTCCAGAAGATCGCGGAGGAAGGGCCGAAGGTCGAGGAGCTGGCGGCGCTCGCCAACGACGACCCGTTCCTGTCCATCGACACGCTGTGCGCCGGCTACGGCAAGATGGAGATCCTGCACGATTTCCACCTCCATGTCGGCAAGGGCCAGTCGCTGTGCCTGATCGGGCCGAACGGCGCCGGCAAATCGACCGTGCTCCATTCCATCTTCGGCTTCACCAACATCTTCTCCGGCGCGATCACCACCGACGGCGCGGCGAAGCGCGACGTCACCCGGCTCAGTTCGAGCGACAAGCTGAAGAGCGCCGGCATCGCCTACATCCTGCAGGACAAGTCGGTTTTCCCGGACATGACGGTCGAGGAAAACCTCTGGATGGGCGGCTACCTCATGCCCGACCCGGCCGACGCGCGGCGCGCCGCCGAACGGGTGTTCGAGAAATACGACCGGCTGGCCGCCCGGCGCAGGCATCCGGCCAAGGTGCTCTCCGGCGGCGAGCGGCGGCTGCTGGAAATCTCCCGCGCCCTGGTGATGAACCCGGAGGTCCTGCTGGTCGACGAGCCGTCGATCGGCCTGGAGCCGCGCTTCATCGACATGGTGTTCGAAATCCTCGACGATCTCCAGCGCGGCGAGGGCAAGACCATCGTCATGGTCGAGCAGAACGCCAAGAAGGGGCTGGAATTCGCCGATATCGGCTATGTCCTGGTCTCCGGCCGCCTCGCTATGGCCGGGCCGGGCAAGACGCTGCTGGAAAACCCGGAAGTCGGCCGCCTGTTCCTCGGCGGGTGACGGCCCGCCCGCCGCGCGGGCGGTTCAGGAGCGTGGCGGGCGAACGGGCGTTCACTTGCGGTCCGCGTCCCGGCCCCCCGGAATGGCCGACCGCGGCACAGGAGCGCCGGCCGCCGCCTTGCGCCGGCGCACGTCCCGGAGCCAGAGATCGACGGACGGACGGGAGGCGATCCGCTCCAGCTCGCCGCGCAGGAACTCCTGCATGGACTGGCGGCGCGCCGCCGCGCGCAACGCCAACTCGTCGCGAACCTCTTCGGCAACGCCCCGTATCGTGATCTGAACCGGCATGGACGCATTATGCAGTCGCAGACAGCATGATGTAAGCGATTCCCGAGGCCCATCGGTTGCGGTCGTGCGGTGCCCGCCAGGCGGTCACACCAGCGCCAGGACCAGGTAGACCGCCATCACGATGAGGATCAGGCCGACCATGCCGGCGGTCTGCCAGGTGCGGGCCATGCGGCTTTGCGGACCGGCGAGGCGAATCATGCGGTCGAAGAAGCCGAGAGCGGTCTGGGCGCCGGCAAAGGCGAGGGCGTTGCGCAGCGGAACCGAGGCGCGCGCCAGCATCCGGCCGGCTGCAGGCAACCCCCGGCGGTAGATCCAGTCGATATCGAGATTGACCGAGCGCAGTTCGGGCGGATACAGGCCGGTCCGCATCAGCACGGCGAAGGCCAGCGCCGAGAACAGCAGAAGCTGCAACTGGGTCACCACATGCGCGGTCGTATAGGGGACGTAATCGACCGGATGGGGCAGCAGCGCATAAAGCGGCTCCGGCCAGACGCCGATCCCGACGCACAGGACGGCCGTCGCGCCCATCGCCAGCAGCATCGGCAGCGGCGCTTCCTTGCAGCGCTTGCCCGAATCGTGCGCGAAAAAAGCGAAATAGGGAATCTTGATCCCCGAATGGTGGAAAACGCCCGCCGATGCGAACAACAGCACGAACCAGATAAAGAGCAGTCCGTCGCCGGCAGCGGCGCTCATGATGAGCGACTTCGAGACGAACCCGCTGAACAGCGGAAAGGCCGAAATCGACGCCGCGCCGACGATGCAGAAGGCCGCGGTCCACGGCATGGACTTGTAGAGCCCGCCCAGTTCCGATCCCTTGACGGTGCCGACCCGGTACAGGACTGCGCCCATCGACATGAACAGGAGTGCCTTGTAGAGGATATGGGCGAAGGCGTGGGCAACGGTGCCGTTCAGCGCCAGTTCCGTGCCGATGCCGATGCCGACGACCATGAAGCCGAGCTGGTTGTTCAGGCTGTAGGCGAGAACGCGCCGGAGGTCGTTCTCGATTACCGCATAGAAGATCGGGAAGGCCGTCATCAGCGCGCCGATCCAGATCAGGATATCCTCGCCGGCAAAACCCCGGGCCAGGCCGTAGACCGCCAGTTTGGTGGTAAAGGCGCTCAGGAAGACGGTGCCGGTCGGCGATGCCTCCGGGTAGGCGTCCTGCAGCCAGTTGTGCAGGAACGGAAAGGCGCATTTGATGCCGAAAGCGAGAAAGATGAGCAGGCCGGCGAGGCTCTGAAGCCCGGTCTGCCCGAACGCGATCGAGCCGGTCTCGGCTATCTGCAGCAGCGCGCCGGACAGCAGCAGCACGCCCGAGACGACCTGGATCGCCAGGTAGCGCATGCCGGCGCGGTAGGACGCTTCGGTATTGCCTGCCCAGACGATGAAGGCCGAAGCGACCGCCGTGATCTCCCAGTAGAGGAACAGGGTGATGAGGTCGCCGGCGAACAGCGCGCCGATCGCGCTGCCCATATAGACCAGCGCGGCCACCTGCTCGGCGGTCCGGTTGAGCGCGACCGCGTAGAGGATGCCGAGGAACGCCGCGATGTGGAAGATATAGCCGAAGGCGAGGCTCAGCCTGTCGACCCGGACCGGCTGGAGTTCGTAGTCGAACAGGGCGACGGTGACGCGGACGCCGTGCTCCAGCCCGAACAGATCGGCGAAACCGACGACGGGCAGCGCCAGCATCCAGGCCCAGCGCAGCCAGCCGCGCAGGAACGGCACGACAAGCGCGCCGCCGATCAGGAGCAGGCCGGGCGGCAGGCTAGCGATCATAATAGTCTTCGGACCGCATCAGCAGCTTGCGGAGCTGCTTGGCCGCCAGGACGAGGAATACGCACGCGACGAAGCCGTACAGGCCGTAGAACCCGAACCATTCCTCGACGGCGAATTTGGCGTGTTTGTCGTACAGCAGGTCCGCGGCGAACAGGCCGGCGCAAACGACCAGGAGCCCCCGGTAGATTTTCGTGACATTGCGCTTGTCGTCGAGCCAATAGCGCCGCTCCGGCGGGTTCTCTTTCCTGGAGGCGTTTTCGGTCATGGCTATCGGCCCCTTGTCGAAAGTCCGTCGATCATCGGCGCCAGGAAGGTCTCCAGATCTCCGGCGAAAACGAACAGCGCGATACACCCCAATGCGGTCAGGGACAGGGGTATCAGGCAGAACAGGGGCGCCTCCTGCAGCCCGCCGCTCTCGCGGGGCGCCGCCATGGCGCCGACCGAACGCGCCGGGCGCGCCGCTTGGGGCGCGAACCAGGCACGCGCAACGATCGGCATGAAATAGGCGACGTTCAGCAGCGTGCTGAGCATCAATGCGCCGACGACGATCAGATGCCCGGTCCCGGCGGCCGCCAGCGCGATATACCATTTGCTCCAGGTGCCGCCGCCGGGCGGCAGGCCGGCGACGCTGAGAGCCCCGACCAGAAAGGCGAGCATGGTGACGGGCATGGCGCGGCCGATGCCGCCCATTTCGCTGACTTCGGTCTTGTGGAGTGCCGTGTAGATCGCGCCGGCGCAGAAAAAGAGGGTGATCTTGCCGAAGGCGTGCATGGCAATGTGCATGCCGCCGCCCAGAACGCCCCACTGCGTCGCGAGCGCGCCGGCCAGCACGACATAGGCGAGCTGGCTCACGGTGGAATAGGCGAGCCGGGCCTTGAGATTGTCCTTCGTCAGCGCGACGACCGAGGCGAGCACCAGGGTGATCGTTGCGATCCCGATCAGCCACGAACCGGCCCCGCTGCTGTTCAGCAGATCGATGCCGAACACATAGACGATGACCTTGAGGACGACGAAGACGCCGGCCTTGACCACGGCAACCGCGTGCAGCAACGCCGAAACCGGCGTCGGGGCGACCATCGCCGCAGGCAGCCAGCGGTGAATCGGCATCAGGGCGGCCTTGCCGATGCCGAACATGTAGAGGCCAAGAAGCAGAAGGACGACGCCGTCGGACGCCGTGCCCGAAACAATGCCGCCGGCGCGGAAGTCGAGGGTGCCGGCGAGCATCCAGGTTGCGACGATGGCCGGAAGCAGCAGGGCGATCGAGGTGCCGAGAAGAATGCCGAGATAGGTCCGCCCGGCGCGCACGGACTTCGCGTCGCTGTGGTGCGTGACCAGCGGATAGGTGGTGAGCGTCAGCGCTTCGTAGCCGATGAAGGTCGTCAGCAGGTTGCCCGAGAAGGCGACGGCCATCGTGGCGCCGAGCGCCAGCGCGAAACAGGCATAGAAGCGCGTCTGGCGCGCCTCCCCGTTCGCCCGCATATATCCGATCGAATAGAAGGAGGTGACGATCCACAGGAACGAGGCCACGAGCCCGAACAGCATGCCGAGCGGCTCGATGGAAAAGGCGATGGGAACGCCCTCGACCGGTTCGAGGACGCGGAGGGCCGGCGTTTCGCCGTCCAGGACCCCGACCGCCAACCGGACGTTCACCGCGAACAGCAGCAGCGCCGTGGCGATCGTCACGGATTCGCGCAGGTTCGGCCGGCGCCCCGCAAGGGCGATCAGGCCGGCGCCGGCGAGCGGGATCAGGAGCGCGAGCGCAATCAGTTCACCGCCGCTCATTCGACGGCCCCCATCAGCGCCAGGGCGGCGGCTTTCGCGACATCGACGCTGCCGCTGGTCTCGAATCCGAACCAGATATTCGCAGCGACGACGATCCAGAGCGGGACGAGCATGACGAGCGGCGCCTCGCCGACCCGGCCGGCGGTGCCGGGCGGTTCGCGGAACCACGCCGCCTCCACGACCTTCCAGACATAGACGACCGCGAGCAGCGAGGTGAGCACGATCAGCGCGGCGACCGGCCACCAGCCCTTTTCCAGCGCCGCGAGCACCAGATACCATTTGCTCACGAAGCCGGCGGTCAGCGGCACGCCGATCAGGCTGAGCCCGCACAGCAGGAAGCCCGCCATCGTCCAGGGCATCTGCCGGCCGACCCCCGCGATGGCCTCGAGCCGGCAACTGCCGAGGCGCAGGAACACGCAGCCCATGGCCAGAAACAGGCCGGCTTTCATGATCGCATGGTTGAAGATGTGCAGCAGGCCGGCCTGCAACCCGAGCGCCGTGGCGAAGGACAGGCCGAGCAGCATGTAGCCGATCTGCGCCACCGACGACCAGGCGAGCAGCCGTTTGACATCGTCCTGGTAGATCGCGACCAGCGAGCAGACGACGATGCCGGCGATGGCGAGGATCAGCAGGGCCGGGCCGAACGGCTGGCCGGCGAAGCTGAACTCGAAGCCGAAGACGGTGAAGATGAAGCGGAGCACGACATAGAGCGACACCTTGGTCGCCGTGCCGGCGAGGAAGACGCTGACCGCCGAGGGCGCGTGGGCGTAGGCGTTCGGCAGCCACAGATGCAGCGGGAATACGGCCAGCTTCAGGCCCATGCCGACGACGATGAAGCCGAAGGCCGCCAATACGATGCGCGAGCCGGCGAGCGGCTTAAGCTGCTCCGCCAGGTCGGCCATGTTGAGGGTGCCGGTCATCAGGTAGAGCAGGCCGACGCCGATCAGGAAGAAGGTCGCGCCGATGGTGCCCATGACCAGATACTGGTAGGCGGCGTGCAGCGCCTTGCGGTGCCGCCCCATGCTGATCAGCGCATAGGACGACAGCGACGAGATTTCAAGGAATACGAAGACGTTGAACGCGTCGCCGGTGATCGTAATGCCGAGCAGTCCGGACAGGCACAGCAGGTACAAGACATAGAACAGGCCGATCTGCCGCTCCGGCAGCTCCTCGGCCACGCTGCGCAGGGCGTAGGGCGCGACGACCGCGCCGACGGCGGCGACGATGACCAGGATAAAGCCGTTCAGCCGGTCGACGACATATTCGATGCCCCAGGGCGCCACCCAGCTTCCGAGCTGGTATCGGATCGTGCCGCCGTCGAGCGCCTGCATCAGCAGCAGCACGGCGATGGCGAGGCACAGCCAGCTCACCAGAGTTGCGATCAGCCAGCAGACCGCGCCATGGCGGACCAGCAGGCAGACCGGCGCGGCGATCAACGGCAGGATCACCTGCAATATGGGCAGATGTTCGCCCATCAGCCGGCGGCATCCATCTCGTTGATTTCGTCTTCCTCGATGGTGCCGTAGGCCTCCTTGAGCCGGACGACCAGCGCCAGACCGAGGGACACGGTGGCGACGCCGACGACGATGGCCGTGAGGATAAGAACGTGCGGCAACGGATTGGAATAACTGGTTATTCCTTCCTCGACGATCGGCGCCGTGCCGCCCCTGACCTTGCCGACGCTGATGTAGAACAGGAACACGGCGGACTGGAAGATGTTCAGGCCGATCAGCTTCTTCACCAGATTGTGCCGCGACATCACGATGTAGAAGCCGGCCATCATCAGCAGGATGACGATCCAGTAGTTGTACAGGCCGAGGAAGGTCTGCCACATGGGCGCCGGCTACCGCTCTTCGTCGCCGTCGGGCGGCAGGACGGCTTCCTCGCGCTCTTCGAGGACGCCGCGCCGGCCGGCAAAGGTGAAGAAGACCGTGATCATCACCGCGGCCACCGTCACGCCCACGCCGAACTCGACGATCAGGATGCCGTAATGCTGGCCGTGCCCGGCATCGTGGGCCAGGACGGAGTAGTCCAGATACTTGCCGCCGAGCAGCATCCCGGCCACGCCGGTTCCGGCGTAGAGCAGCACGCCCAGGCCGATCGCCGCGCGGGCGACGGCCGGCGGCGCGATCTGCCGGGCGTGTTCGATGCCGTAGATCAGGGCGAACAGGATAAAGGCCGAGGCGAAGATCACGCCGGCCTGGAAGCCGCCGCCCGGCCCGAAATCGCCATGGAACTGGACGTAGAGGGCGAACAGCACGATGAACGGCGCCAACAGCCGGGCGATCACCCGCAGGACGACATGCTCGATCATGCGTCCGCTCCGTCGGTCGTCGAACCACGGCCGGAGACCGTGCCGCCGTCCTTCCGCGCCGAACGGCGCCGTCGGCCGCCGGCCCCCGCTCCGATAGCGCCGCCGCCGAGCAGGGCCAGCACGCCGACGCCCGCAGTGAAGATCACGACGACTTCGCCCAGGGTATCGAAGCCGCGGTAACTCGCCAGGGTCGTGGTCACGACATTCGGGATATGGGTCGCCGTCGGCCCGTCCCGGCCGACCTGGCGCACCGAATCGGCGAGGAATTCCGGCGCCAGCCGCCCCTGGGCCGGCGCTCCGGCGTCGCCGAAATGCGGCATCAGCGGATCGAGCGTGGTGTAGACCAGCGCCGCGCCGAGCAACACGACCAGCAGCATCGGGCCGTAGGTTCCGAAGCGGTGCTTGTGGGGTTTGGCATGCCGGTCCGTGAGCAGCAGGGCGCCGAGGAACAGCACCGTGGTGATGCCGGCGCCGACCGCCGCTTCGGTAAAGGCGACGTCGACCGCATCGAGCAGCACGAAGACGGTGGCGATCAGCAGGCTGTAGATGCCGGCCAGCATTGTGGCGACGAACAGGTTTAGGGTGCGCGCGATGGCCCAGGCCGTGATCGCCATGAAAGCGAGCAGCGCCAGATTGGTGACGGTAATCAAGGCGCGGCCTCGTCCGCCATTTCGGCGGTCTCGTCGGCGCCGAGTTCGCGGCACAGCGGCTCGAGGCCGCCGGCAAGCGCGGCCTTGACCAGGGCGTGGGTCGCCGTCGGGCTGGTGAAGAACAGCAGCAGCCCGATCAGCACCAGCTTCACCGTGACCAGCGAAAACCCGGCCTGGAGCGCAAGGCCCGCGAGGATCAGATAGGCGCCGCCGGTATCGATGACCCCGGCGGCGTGGCTGCGCGCATAGACGTCCGGAAAGCGGATCATCCCGATGCCGCCGGAAAGGCAGAACAGCGCCCCGGCGACCAGGCAGAGCCAGCTTGCGATATCGACCGCCAGCGTCATGGCCGGCCGCCGTCCCCGCCGGTGTCAGCGTTGTCTGCGTCGGACTTCCGGCCCGAGACGCCGAGATCGCCGTATTGCAGATATTTCAGGATCGCGATGGTGCCGACGAAGTTGATCAGCGCATAGAGCAGGGCGATATCGAGGAATTGCGGCCGGCCCATCAGGAAGCCGAGCACCGCGATCGCCAGCACCGTCACGGTGCCGAAGGTGTTGAGCGCGAGAACCCGGTCGAACACCGTCGGGCCGAGCAGGCCGCGGACCAGCGTCAGGGTCATGGCCGCCAGCACGCCGGCCATCGCCGCGGCGAACATCATGGCCCGCCCCCGTTCCCGGTCTTCGAAGGGCCCTCCACCCGGCAGATCCGCCCGTCCATTTCGCCGCCGAGGATATCCCGGGCGCCGTGGCGGGTCAGCGCATGGACGCGGATTTCATGGTCCCAGGTCTGCAGGGAGACGGTGCCGGGCGTCAGCGTGATCGAGTTGGCATAGGTCGCGACGCCGACGCCGGTGTCCTGGTTCGCCGGCGCGCGGAAGATGCAGGGGTCGATCCGGGCGCCGGGCAGGACGCAGCGCTTCGCGACGTCGAGGTTGGATTTCAGGATCTGCCCGAGCAGCCACAGCCAGTAGAGCGGCAGCGTCGGTTTGACGTACCAGGAGAGGGTTGCGTAATCGACGAAATCCTTGCGCCGGGCGATATAGACCGTCGCGGCGCAGGATGCGACGCCGAAGCCGACGATCAGCGGCTCGTAATGGCCGGACATCAGCAGCCAGAAGGCGAACAGGGCAAGATACAGGCCGACCAGCCGCACGGCGTTCCAATCCTCTCCAAGGCGCGTTCGGGCGCCGCGAACCCTAGTGAGCGCCGTCAACCGTGACAAGGCCGCCGGAGGGTCGGCAGTGTCTCAGTTCGATACTTAAATGGGGCCTAGGCGCCCGAAGCCTCGCGGCTCGTTTTGGTGCCACAGTCCGAACCGGGTTCCCGACGCCGAACCGGAGCGCCGCACGGACCGTCACTTCAATTCCGTCGCATAGTCCGCGACCGGCAGGATTTTCCCGATGATCCCCTGGGCCTTCAGGAAGGCCGCAAAATTCGCATAGCGCGCGGTGTCGAGCGCAGCCGGCCGGAGCGCGAACCGGGGCAGGGTGTCCCGCCACGCCCGGCGGAAAAGCTCGCTGTCCAGTTCCTTCTCGCGGCCCCTGATAAACAGTTTCCAACTGCGCCCCGGATAGTTCACCAGATATTGAACGCCGCGTTCCACCGCATTGATAAACCTGCGTATCTTCGGATCGGAAATCCGATCCTTGTGGGTGACGTAGATCAATTCGTCATAGGGCGGCACGCCCTCTTCCTCGACGAAGAAGGCGGTGCCGGGCCGCTTCTCGATATCCATCTGATTGAGTTCGAAATTGCGGTAAGCGCCGATCACCGCGCTCACCTTGCCCGCCATCAGGCTGGACGACAGGTCGAAGTTCACATTCACCAGCGTGATGTCTTCGATCGTCAGCCCGTGCTTGCCCAGCATGGCCTTGAGCAGGGCGGTCTCGAAGCCGCCGACCGAATAGCCGACCTTGCGGCCCTTGAGATCGGCGATCCGCTTCACCGGGCCGTCGCGCAGCACGACCAGCGAATTGAGCGGCGTCGCGACCAGCGTCCCGATCCTCACCAGCGGCAGGCCCTTGCTGGTCTGGATGTGGAGCTGCGGCTGGTAGGAGATGGCGACGTCGCCGCGCCGGGCCGCGACCAGCCGCGGCGGATCGTTCGGGTCGGACGGCGCGATCAGTTCGACGTCCAACCCGGCCTCCCGGAAGTAGCCGCGCTCCTGTGCCACGAACAACGGCCCGTGGTCCGGGTTGACGAACCAGTCGAGCAGGACGGTGAATTTGTCCGCGGCGCCGGCCGCAGGAGCGGCGGTGGCGAAGATTGCGCCGGCCAGGCAGGCGGTGCGGAACAGGCGGAGTGAGGGCGGCAGAAGCATGGGATACCTCGATGTTCAGGCGGATTCGGCGCGCCAGGGCACGGCGAGACGGAGCAGCCGGTCGACGGTGAAATAGAGGCCGACCGCGATGACCGCGATCACGACCAGGGCGGCGAACATGCGCGGCTCCTCGGCCTGGGCCTTGGACTGGTTCATGACATGGGCGAGGCCGGCGCTGGCGCCGATCCATTCGCCGACGATGGCGCCGATCGGCGCGGTTGCCGCGGCGATGCGGATGCCGGAGGCGAGCGAGGGCAGGGCGGCAGGCAGGCGGACCAGCCGCAGCACGTCGCCGCGCGACGCGCCCATCGAGCGCGCCAGGTCGATCCATTGCCGGTCGGCCCGGCGTAATCCGTCGAAGAAAGCGGCGGTGACCGGGAAATAGATGATCAGGGTCGCCATCACGACCTTGGGCCAGATGCCGAAGCCGAACCACAGCACCAGCACCGGCGCCAGCGCGTAGACCGGCACGGCCTGGCTGGCGACCAGCACCGGCAGCATCCAGCGCCGGACCGGCGCGCTCGCCGCCATCGTCAGCGCCGTGGCGCAGCCGATGGTCAGGCCGAACAGCATACCGAGCAGGATTTCGCTGATCGTGGTGAGCGCATTGGCGGCGAGCAGGCCGGCATCGTCGATCAGCGAGACCAGCACCGCGTCCGGCGGCGGCAGGATGAATCGCGGTGCGCCGGTCAGCAGGATCGCGGCATACCAGAAGGCGACGACGCCGAGCAGCACGACGCCGATGCGGACGGCCCGTTCGAGTGCGCCCGCCTCGTCCGGCCCAAAGGGGTCGTCCGGCGCAAAGGAATCCTGCGTCGTGCTCGCGGAGGGGAGCGGGATGGTTCGGCTGGTATTCCGGCGCTCGGCCATGTCACTGTTCCCTACGCCGGTGCGAACCGGATCAGGTTCCAGGGGTCGTTCGCTGCGCCGTCCGGCGGTCTGTTACAGGCCGGGCGGGGCAGGGAACCTCTCAGCCGGGCTAGGGCTCCCCCAAGTGATGCGGACAGGATACTGACAAGCGGCGCGCCGATGCAAGGCCGGGCGTTCGCGCCCGGCCCCGCCGATGCAGCGGTCCCTCGGGGCTGGAACGGTCGGCCTGCCGCGCTATTTCCGGAGCATCATGGCCGAACCGCGCCTCATCGCCAGCGAGATTTACCGGAAATCCCGCTATGGCGGCAAACACCCGCTCGCGATCCCGCGGGTATCGCTCGCCGTCGACCTGTGCCGGGCGCTGGGCTGGCTGCCGGCGGAACAATATATCGACAGCCCGGTCGCCACCGACGAACAGCTGACCCGGTTCCACGATCCGGACTATGTCGCCGCGGTCCGGCAATGCGAGCGCGACGGCAGGGCGACGGCGGAACAGCGCACGCGCTTCAATCTCGGCGTCAACGGCAATCCTGTGTTCGGCGAGATCTTCCGGCGCCCCGCGACGGCGGCCGGCGCGACGCTGCACGCCATCGGCCTGCTGGAGAAGGGCGGCATCGTGTTCAGCCCGGCCGGCGGCACCCATCACGGCCTGAAGGACCGGGCGAGCGGCTTCTGCTTCTTCAACGATCCGGTGCTGGGTATCCTCGCCGCCCTCGACCGCGGCGCCACGCGGGTCGCCTATCTGGATATCGACGCCCATCATTGCGACGGCGTGGAGATCGCCCTCGGCGACGACCCCCGGGTGATGATCCTGTCGGTCCATGAAGCAGGGCGCTGGCCGCGCACCGGCACCGAAAGCGATCCGTCGCGGCGTATCCACAATCATCCCGTTGCCGCAGGTTTCGGTGACAACCAATTCGAATCGCTGATGAATTCGGAAATTCTTCCGGCAGTCCGCGCGTTCGATCCGCAGCTCCTGATCCTGCAATGCGGCGCCGACGCCCTGGCCGACGACCCGATGAGCGGGCTGGCGCTGACCAATACCAGTCACGCCCGGGCGGCCGCGGCGGCAGCGACGCTGAGCCCGCGCCTGCTGGTGACGGGCGGCGGCGGCTACAATCCCTGGGCGACGGCGCGCTGCTGGACCCGGGTTTGGGGCGTGCTGAACGGCCTGGAAGCGGAGAGCCCGATCGCCGATGAGGCCCAGGCCGTACTGCGCGCGGTGACCTGGAGCCACTCCCGCGGGCGCAATCCGCCGGAGGCCTGGTTCGCGTCGATCGCCGACGAGGCGGGCTAACGCAGCCGTCTGGCCATCAGCAGGCCGTCGCCGATCGGCACCATCGCGACTTCGAAATCGTCGCGCTCGAAGGCCATGCGCGTTACTTCCCGGATCGCGGCCGTCGATTTGCGGGCATCGTCCGGGTCGGCGACCCGGCCGCCCCAGAAGGTATTGTCGATCAGCACCAGCCCGTTGGGCCGGACGAGCTGCGCACACAGGGAGAAATAAACCGGATAATCCTCCTTGTCGGCGTCGATGAAAGCCATGTCGAAGCTGCCGGGTCCGGGATTGGCCAGCAGCCGTTCGAGGGTTGCCGCCGCCGGGCCGATGCGCAGGTCGATGCGGTCCTCCATGCCGGACTCGCGCCAGTGCCGGCGGCCGGCCTTCTCGACGAACTCGTCGGTGATGTCGCAGGCGACGACCCGGCCGTCCTCCGGCAGCGCCAGCGCCATGCGCAGGGTGCAATAGCCGGTAAACGTGCCGATTTCGAGAAACCGGCGGGCGCCGATCGCGCCGGCGAGCAGGGCCATGAACTGGGCCTGTTCGGGCGAACTCTGCCAGCCGTCCTGGGAGAGCCTGTGCGTGTCTTCGCGCAACGCCCGCACCGGAGCGGGCTCGTCGACGCCCCAGCGCAGCAGGTAGGCGTGGAGCGCGTCGGTCAGGTGGCCGGTGCGGCGGGACATGGGCGGATTCCTGGATGGGGAGGGGCGCCGGGTCCGGCGCGGACGGGCGTCTTGATAACACAGGTCCGGCGATACCACATCACCTCTGCGACAGGCGCTTGCCGCGGCCGCCGGGTTCGGCTATCGGCAGGCGGGTGCCGGGGCGTAGCTCAGCCAGGTAGAGCACCTGCTTTGGGAGCAGGAAGCCGGCGGTTCGAATCCGTCCGCCCCGACCAGTCAGGAGCTTTGGGAATTCGGAAGCGAACCATGCGCGCGCGCATCTACCGCCCGGCCAAGACCGCCATGCAGTCCGGCCGCGGCAACGCGAAGAGCTGGATTGTCGAATACGAGCCGGCGGCGGCCCAGAAGCACGATCCCGTGACCGGCTGGACGACATCGTCGGATACCGGCCAGCAGGTCAGGATGGGCTTCGAGACCCGCGAGGCGGCGATCGCCTTCTGCAAGCGCAAGGGCATCGACTACCAGATCCGCGAACCGCGGGAGCGGACGGTAAAGCCCAAGAGCTACGCCGAGAATTTCCGCTCCGACCGCGTGATCGGCTGACCGGCCGTTTCCCGCGGGACCGGGCGGCCCGAAGCGGCTGCGGCCGGCGCGTCCCGCGCGCAATCGCGCCTTGAACGGCGACAGGCGAGGAGGCATCTCCGGGGCATGGCGATTTCCGAATCCGCAGCCGTTGTCACCGGGGACCGGATCAAGCCCCGGCATCCCGAGAAGGCGCACCGGCCGGACAGCCCGATCCGGCGCAAGCCCGACTGGATTCGCGTCAAGGCGCCTGTCAGCCAAGCCTACCATGCGACCCGGAACCTGATCCGGGAACACAATCTCGCGACAGTCTGCGAAGAGGCGGCCTGCCCCAATATCGGCGAGTGCTGGGCGAAGAAGCACGCCACCTTTATGATCCTGGGCAGCGTGTGCACCCGCGCCTGCGCTTTCTGCAACGTCGAGACCGGCCTGCCGGACCGGCTCGATCCCCACGAGCCCGAAAATGTCGGCCTGGCCACAGCGCGCCTCGGCCTGGAGCATATCGTGGTCACGTCCGTCGACCGGGACGACCTGCCGGACGGCGGCGCCGGCCATTTCGTCGGGACGATCGAAGCGATCCGGCGCCACGCGCCGCGGACGACGGTCGAAATCCTCGCACCGGACTTTCTCAACAAGCCGGGCGCGGTCGAAACGGTCGCGAGGGCGCGGCCGGACGTGTTCAACCACAATCTGGAGACGGTGCCGCGGCTCTATCCCGCGATCCGGCCGGGCGCGCGCTATTTCGCGTCGCTGCGCCTGCTTCAACAGGTCAGGGAAACCGATCCGTCGATCTTCACCAAGTCCGGCCTGATGGTCGGCCTGGGCGAGACGAAGGAGGAGGTCTACCAGGTCATGGACGACCTGCGGTCGGCCGGCGTCGATTTTCTCACCGTCGGCCAGTATCTGCAGCCGACGCGCAAGCATGCCCCCGTCGACCGATTCGTCGATCCCGACGAGTTCCGGGCCTACGAAAAAATGGCCTATGGCAAGGGCTTCCTGATGGTTTCCGCCTCGCCGCTCACCCGCAGCTCCTATCACGCCGGCGACGATTTCGCCCGGCTGAAGGCGGTGCGGGCCGCGGCACGGACGGCAAGCGGGACGGCAGACGGGCACGGCAGTGCCTAAACACCGCCAGACCGCGATCCTGCCCTACGCGCCGGAGCAGATGTTCGATCTGGTCGCCGACGTGAAGCGCTATCCCGAATTCCTGCCCTGGGTGATGGGTGCGCGCATCCGCCGGCAGTCGGACACCCTGATCGTCGCGGACCTGCTGGTCGGCTTCCGGATGATCCGGGAACGCTACACCTCCCGCGTGGTCCTCGACCGGCCGGGCCGGATCGACGTGACCTATACCGAGGGTCCGTTCCGCTACCTCGAGAACCACTGGAAGTTCGCGCCCCATCCGGACGGCTGCGAAATCGAGTTCTTTCTCGATTTCGAGTTCAGGTCCCGGCTGCTTCAACGGCTGATCGGAGCCCTATTCCACGAGGCGGTGCGCAAGATGGTCTCTGCCTTCGAAAGCCGCGCGCGCAGGCTGTACGGCGACCCCGCGGCCGTCGGCAATGCCGCGCCGGTGGCGCCGCACGAAACGCCGGCCTGACCGGTCAGCCGAGCCCGCTGCGGTCGGGCGCGAGCGCGACGGCACCGTAGACGAAGGCCAGCTGCGCCGTATTGAAGGTCTGGTGCAGCAGAATGCTGGGCAGGATCGAGCGCGATTTTTCGTAAAGCCAAGCCAGCAGGCAACCCATCGCGAAGGCGACGACCATGACCTCGATGCGCAGATGCACGACCGCGAAGGCCAGCGCGCTCAGCGGTATCGCGCTCGCCGCCGCCAGCCGGTTGCGCAGCCAGGAATAGACCACGCCGCGGAAGAACAACTCCTCGAACATCGGGACGAGCAGGCCGCCGTAGAGAACGATCGTGGCGGCGGCGACCCAGGAAAAGCCGTCCGGTGCGAAAAAGTCGATGGCCGGCGGGTCGAGATCGAACGTCCGGCGCAGGAACAGGCCGGCGGCGAAGGCCAGCGGTGTCGCCGCGAGGCCGAACAGGACGGCGCGCCGTTTCCAGATGTCGCCGGCCGGTCTGACGCCGAGATCCTGCCAGCTGTAGCCGGGATCGCGCAGCAGGAGCGCCGAGATGGCGGCGCCGAACGCGGCCAGGTTGGCCGCCAGATAACCGATCAGGACGAGCTGCCTGCCGGAGCCGGTTACCGGCTCGGATTTGAGCAGGGGCACGAACTGGATCGCGAAGGCGTAGACCAGGACGGCGACGCCGACGGCGACCAGCAGGTCGCGCCCGGCGATCGGTTTCGGCGCCCCCATCCGGTTTCGGGCCGTTTTCGGGGTTATGGTCGGGGTCGCGCTCATGGCTTCGCCGCGCCGGCCGCCGCTTCGATCGCCCGGGCGAGCAGTCCAAGGGCGTGCCGCATTGCTGCCGTGCGGATTTCCGCGCGGCCGCCGGCGAAAATCCGGCGATCGGCGCCGGCTGCCCCGTCGCGCGTCACCCCCTTGCGCGTCACCCCCGTGCGCGTCGCCCCGTTTCGCGTCGCCCAGCCGAAATGGACCAGGCCGACCGGCTTGCCGGCGCTGCCGCCGCCCGGACCGGCGATCCCGGTGACCGACACGGCGACGTCCGCCCGGGAACGGCGCAGCGCGCCTTCGGCCATGGCCCGCGCGACCGGCTCGCTGACCGCGCCGGGGCCGCCCGGCCCGGTCAACGCCGGATCGACGCCCAGCAGTTCCACCTTGGCGTCATTGGAATAGGTAACGAAACCGCGCTCGAATACATCGGACGAACCGGCGATATCGGTCAGCGCGGCCGCGACCATGCCGCCGGTGCAGGATTCGGCGGTGGCGACGGTCAGGCCGGCCGCCCGCGCCGCCTGCAACAGGTCCGCCGGGTCGACGGGCTCGACGGGCGTTGCTTCCGGGTTCACAGGTTCGGCTCCAGCCGGATGGCCAGCCAGGTCAGCGCCCCGGCATAGAGGCCGGCCGCGACATCGTCCGCCATGACGCCCCAGCCGCCGCCGATCCGCCGGTCGATCCAGCCGACCGGCCAGGGTTTGGCGATGTCGAACAGCCGGAACAGGCCGAACGCCAGCGCATACTGCCACCACGCCGCCCCGGAAACCGTCATCGGGGCGACGGGCAACAGGGCGATCCATTGGCCGGCGGCCTCGTCGACGACGATGGCGGCGTTGTCGTGCCCGCCGGTCTGCCGGTCGTAGTGCGCCGCCGCCCAGGCGCCCAGCGGCAGCAGCAGCAGGACGGCCAGGCCGAGCCAGAACCAGCCCGAGGCGCCGCCGGCCCACAGGATCGCCGCGCCGAAGGGCAGGGCGGCCAGCGAACCCACCGTTCCCGGCGCAACCGGCGACAGACCGGCGCCGAACCACACCGCCAGCCAGCCGGCGAAGCCCGACGGGCGCCCGGCCGCCACGTCACACCGTATCCGGCAGGTCGAGCGACACGACGGCCTGCGCCGCAAGACCTTCGCCGCGGCCGGCGAAGCCGAGCTTTTCGGTCGTCGTCGCCTTGAGGCCGATGCGGGCCGGCGGCAGGCCGGTCAAGGCGCAGAGGCTGCGCTTCATCGCATCGTTATGCGGCTGCAGTTTCGGCCGTTCGCAGACGATCGTGAGGTCGAGGTTGACCAGTCTGCCGCCCGCCGCGGTGGCCAGGCCGAGCGCGTGGCGCACGAAGCGGTCCGAGGCCGCATCGCGCCATTGCGGATCGCTGTCGGGAAAATGCCGGCCGATATCGCCTTCGCCCAACGCGCCGAGAATGGCGTCGGTCAGGGCGTGCAGGGCGGCGTCGGCGTCCGAATGGCCTTCGAGCCCGTGGGTATGGGCGATCCGCACGCCGCACAGCACGATATGGCCGCCGGGGCCGAAGGCGTGAACGTCGAACCCGTGCCCGACGACCGTGACCCTCGGACCGGCGGAAGCCCGCGCCATCCGGTCCGCCCGCGCCAGGTCTTCGGCCGCGGTGATCTTGAAATTGTCCTCCGATCCCTGGCTCATGGCGACGGCGAGGCCGGCGGCTTCGGCGACCGCAGCATCGTCGGTCAGCGCCCGGCCGGCCGCCGCCTCGTGCGCCGCCAGCAGGTCGCGATAGCGGAAGGCCTGGGGCGTCTGGGCCCGCCACAGCCGGTCGCGGGCAATCGTTCCGGTCACGAGTCCCACACCGTCGGTTTTCTTGACGGTATCGGCCATCGGCACGCCGGCGGCGGCGGCGCCGTGGCGGCGCGCTGAATCGAGGCACCGGCTGACGATGTCCGCAGTGACGAACGGCCGGGCCGCATCGTGAACGAGAACGAATTCCGGATCCAGGTTATCGAGAAATTTCAATCCGTTGTAGACCGATTCCTGACGCGACGCGCCACCGGTCACGAAATGGATCGGCGCCGGGCCGGCCGCCTGCCGGGCCAGCGCCCCGTCGTCGGGATGGATGACCGTCACGACGGTCGAGACGGCCGGATGCGCCGCGAAGACGCCGACCGTCCGGCGCAGCACCGGTTCGCCGCCGATTCGGGCATACTGTTTCGGCACGTCGCCGCCGGCGCGCACGCCGCGCCCGGCGGCCACGATCACGGCGGCGCAGGCGCCCGGTCCTCCGGCGGACGCTCCGCCCGGTTCTCCGGTTACAGCAGGGTTCGGCTCTTCCGTCATGCTGCCGCTCATATCACCGATCCGGCATCGTTCCCATCCCGTGCTGACCGCCGCTGCGCCGGCGCGCGTTGCCGAGGCGCCGGCGGCGGCCTAGTTTGCTGAATTGCACAATAAACGGGCGCTGGACGAAAAATGGGCATCCGGATCGGAAATGTGATGCTGGACGCGCCGGTCCTGCTGGCGCCCATGTCCGGCGTGACCGATCTGCCGTTCCGGCGGCTCGTGCGGTCGTTCGGCGCCGGTCTGGTCTTTTCCGAGATGGTCGCCAGCCGCACAATGGTGCAGCGGACCCGCAAGTCGCGGCTCCGGGGCGACCTCAGCGGCGAGCGTCATCCCGCCGCGCTCCAGCTCGTCGGCGCGGACCCGGCGGACATGGCCGAGGCGGCCCGGATGGCCCGGGACGGCGGCGCGGCCCTGATCGACATCAACTTCGGCTGTCCGGCGAAAAAGGTCGTGAACAAGGCGTGCGGATCGGCGCTGATGCGCGAGCCGGCGCTTGCCGCGCGCATTGTCGAAGCGGTGGTGCGCGCCGCCGATCCGCTGCCGGTGACCGCGAAAATGCGCCTGGGATGGGACGAGGCGCACCGCAACGCGCCGGAATTCGCCCGGCTGTGCGAAGCGGCCGGCGCCCGGATGCTCACCGTCCACGCCCGGACCCGCGAGCAGCGGTTCGGCGGCAGCGCCGACTGGGCCGCGGTGGCGCCGGTCAAACGCGCCGTCGGCGTGCCGGTCATCGTCAACGGCGACATCCGCTCGCCGGCGGATGCGGCGGAAGCCCTGGCGCGGTCGGGAGCCGACGGCGTCATGATCGGCCGCGGCGCCTGCGGCCGGCCGTGGCTGCTGCGCGACGCGATGCGGCGCATGGCCGGCCGCCCGGCCGCCGCACCGCCCGCCGGGCCGGCGCTTGCTGCGCTCGTCAAGGGCCACTACGGCGCCATCCTCGAACATTACGGCGTTCCGGTGGGGGTCAGGATCGCCCGCAAGCACCTCGCCTGGTACGCCGACGCCGCCGGCGTGCCGCCATCCTTCAGGGCCGCGGCGAACCGGATGACCGGGCCCGCCGGGGTCTTGGACCTGATCGACCGGGCCTTCGCGGCGCCCGCGCCGCCGCCCGCAGCCCTGGCGGCCTGACCGTGGCCCTGACCGCCGCCTCAGCGCCGCGGGAACGGACCGGCGCCGGGACCGGGACTCCGGCAGACGCTCCGGACGCCCCAAAGGACCGGGCCGAGGATCGGGCCGAGAGCTGGGCGGACGGCCGCGCCTGCCTCAATGCGCTGGCGGACGCGATCCTCGTCGTCGACCGGGACAACGCCATCCGGTTCGCCAATCCCGCCGCCGAAAATCTGCTGCGCTCCAGCCGGAAAGCCATCTGCCGGAGGACGCTCGCGCAGTATTTTCCGGAAGACAGCCCGGTTTTCTCGCTCCTGCAGCAGGCGCGGGAGACCGGCAGCACCGTCGCGGACAGCGACGCGTCGCTCGAATCGCGGCAGCGGGCCATCCCCCATGTCGCCGTCCACGCCAGCCCGGTCGGCGACGGTGCCGGATCGATCGTGCTCAGCTTCCGGGAGCAATCCATCGTCCACCAGATCGACCGCCAGCTCAGCCATCGCAGCGCCGCCCGTTCGGTCTCCGCCATGGCCGCCCTGCTGGCCCACGAAATCCGCAACCCCCTGAGCGGCATCAAGGGCGCCGCGCAACTGCTCGAATCCGCGGCGTCCGCAGAGGACCGGCCGCTCGCCAGCCTGATCTGCGAGGAGGCCGACCGGCTGAACGCCCTGGTCGACCGGTTCGAGATATTCGCCGACCGGCCGCTGGTCCGGCGCGACGGGGTCAACATCCACGAAGTCCTGGGCCGGGTCAGGCGCACCGCCGAGTACGGTTTCGCGAAGAGCCTGCGGATCGTCGAGGACTACGATCCGTCCCTGCCGCCGGTTCCGGGCGACCGGGACCGGCTGGTCCAGGTGTTCCTGAATCTGGTGAAGAACGCCGCCGAGGCGGCGCCGGACCGGGACGGCGAGATCCGCCTGCGCACCGCCTATCGCGCGGGTGTCCGGATCACGGCGCCGGCCGGCGACGGCGCGATCCGGTTGCCGATCGTCGTCTCGGTCGAGGATAATGGCCCCGGCATACCCGGCGAACTGCGCAACCACCTGTTCGATCCGTTCGTGACGACCAAATCGGCGGGCAGCGGCCTCGGCCTCGCGCTGGTCGCCAAGCTGGTCGAAGAGCTGGGCGGGGTCGTCGAATTCGACCGGGACAACGGGCGCACCGTGTTCCAGGTGCGGCTGCCGGCGCAGGAAGGGCCCTGACCCATGGCCGACGCGACCATCCTGCTGGCCGACGACGACCGGAGCATCCGGACGGTCCTCAGCCACGCCCTCGTCCGGGCGGGCTACGACGTCAGGGCGACCGGCAACGCCGCCACCCTGTGGAGCTGGGTCCAGGACGGCGCGGGCGACATGGTCATCACCGACGTCATCCTGCCGGACCAGAACGGCCTCGATCTCGTGCCGCGCATCCGCAAGCTGCGGCCGTCGCTGCGTGTGATCGTGATGAGCGCCCAGAACACCTTGGCCACCGCCGTCCGGGCGACCGAGCGCGGCGCGTTCGAATATCTCCCGAAACCGTTCGATATCAATGAATTGATCGGCGTCGTTAAGCGGGGTTTGACGGCGTCCACACCCCAGGGCGCCGACCGCCGGCCCGACCGGGCGCCGGACGACGGCCTGCCGCTGATCGGCCGCTCGCCGGCCATGCAGGAGATCTACCGCACGCTGGCCCGGCTGATGCCGACGGACCTTTCGGTCGTCGTGACCGGCGAATCCGGCACCGGCAAGGAACTGATCGCCCGCGCCCTGCACGACTACGGCAAGCGCAAGAACCGGCCGTTCGTCGCGATCAACATGGCGGCCATTCCCCGCGACCTGATCGAAAGCGAACTGTTCGGCCACGAGAAGGGCGCCTTCACCGGCGCCGATTCGCGCGCACCGGGCCGCTTCGCCCAGGCTGAGGGCGGTACCCTGTTCCTCGACGAGATCGGCGACATGCCGATCGAAGCGCAGACCCGGTTGCTGCGCGTGCTCCAGCAAGGCGAGTATCTTCCGGTCGGCGGGCGGTCTCCGATGCGGGCGAATGTGCGGATCGTCGCCGCGACCCACCGCGACCTGCGCACCCTGATCCGGCAGGGGCTGTTCCGCGAGGACCTGTTCTACCGGCTGAACGTCGTGCCGATCCGCGTGCCGCCGCTGCGCGAGCGGCCCGAGGACATTCCCGACCTCGTCGACCATTTCCTCGCGCGCGCGGAAGCCGAGGGCCTGCCCCGCAAGACCCTCGACGACGCGGCCGTGGCGCGCCTGGCGCGCGCGCGCTGGCCCGGCAATGTGCGGGAGCTGGAAAACCTGATCCGGCGCCTGGCGGCGCTCTATTCCGAGGAAACGATCTCGACGGGAATCGTGGAGGCGGAGCTGGCGGACCGGGACGAGGCGCCGGACTCCGCCCCGGACCGCGCCGGCGAGGACGGCGAGAGCATCGGCGGCTCGGTGGAGCGCCATCTGCGCGCCTATTTCGACGCCCATGACGGCAAACTGCCGTCGTCCGGCCTCTATGCGCGGGTGATCCGGGAGGTCGAACGCCCGCTCATCGAGCTGTCGCTGGCCGCGACCAACAACAACCAGCTGCGCGCCGCCGGGATGCTCGGCCTCAACCGGAACACCCTGCGCAAGAAGATCGGCGATCTCGGCATCGACCTCGGACGCAGCCGCCGGACGGCGCGCGAGCGCGGTTCCGGACCCGGCGAAGGCGCCGCCTGATGGACAGCGCCGCCGCCCCGGCCCGCCGGCGCCAGCGCGCGATGCTGCGGCTCTCGGCGCTCGCCAACCGCGTCGCCCTGTCGAGCCGCCTGACCGTCGGGCTGACGATCGCGGCGGTCGTCATCAGCCTGGCGACCGCGATCAACCTTGCGGAGTCGCCGCTCGGCGCCGATCCGGCCATCAACGTCGCGCTGATCCTGATCGATCTGATGGTCGTCCTGCCGCTTGCCGGGCTCATCGCGTTCCGGATCGTCCTGCTCTGGTCGGCCCGGCGGCAGGGCAAGGCGGGGTCGCGGCTGCATGCGCGGCTGGTGCTTCTGTTCAGTTTCGTGGCGGTGGCGCCGGCGATCGTCGTTGCGGTGTTTTCCGCCGCGATGTTCGAATTCGGCATCCAGTCCTGGTTCAGCAGCCGGGTCGGTACGGCGCTGCGCGAATCGGTTCAGATGACCGAGAAATACGTCGACGAGCACATCATCGCGCTGCAGGCGGACATCCGCAATCTGGCGTCCGACATCAACGAGAGCGCCCTGGGACTGATGAGCGAGCCGCAGCGCCTGCCCGACTTCTTCAACCGGCGCGTGCGCGAACGCGGCATCGTCGGCGCCTCGGTGTTCGACGAGTTCGGGCGCGTGCTGGTCGGCACTGTCGGCAGCTTTTCGCCGGCGAACGAAACGCCGGCGAATCTCCGCGCCGCCATATCGCGTATCCGCAGGGACGGCGACATCGTCCTGATGGCGCGCCGGGGCGAACACAATATCCGCGCGATAACGCGGCTGACGATCTTCTTCGATTCGAATCTCTATCTCTATGTCAGCCGCCCGATCGAGCCGACCCTGCGCTCCCATATGCTGCGCATGAAGGAGGCGGTCGACGAATATCTTATGCTCGAGGGACAGCGCTCCGACATGCAGATCGGCTACTTCCTGCTGTACGGAGTGGTCTCGCTGCTGCTCCTGCTCGCCGCGGTCTGGCTGGGGCTCTATTTCGCCAACCGGATGATCCGGCCGATCTCCGAACTGGTCGCCGCGTCGGAGCGGGTCGGCAAGGGCGACCTCAGCGTCAGGGTACGCAGCGCCGGGCAGGACGAAATTGCCAATTTATCCAAATCTTTCAATCAAATGACGGGAGAACTTCAACGAAACCGGGAAGAACTTGTAGAAGCGAACCGGCAGGTCGAGGCGCGCCGGGAGTTTACCGAGAAAGTGCTCGAGGGCGTGACCGCCGGGGTGATCGGCCTCGACGCCGGGCGCCGGATCAACCTGCCGAACCGGTCGGCGTCCGATCTTCTCGGAATCGACCTGGAAAGCCGGATCGGCGAGAAGATCGCCGATATCGTGCCGGAATTCGGCGAGATGATGGAGCGGGTCGAGCGCAATCCGGCGCGCCTCCACGGCAGCGAGATCGTCATTCACCGCAACGACCGGGCGCGCACCCTCATGGTGCGCCTCGCCGCCGAGCGCCTGGGGTCGGAAACCGTGGGCTATGTCCTCACCTTCGACGATATCACCGACCTGCAGCAGGCCCAGCGCACGGCGGCCTGGGCCGATGTCGCCCGCCGGATCGCCCATGAAATCAAGAATCCGCTGACGCCGATCCAGCTCTCGGCCGAACGCCTGCGGCGCAAATATCTCAAGCATATCGAGACGGATCCGGAAGTTTTCGATACCTGCACCGACACGATCATCCGGCAGGTCGACGATATCGGCCGGCTGGTCAGCGAGTTTTCCAGCTTTGCGCGGATGCCGGCGCCGCGCATGAAGGAAAACGACCTGCGGAAGCTGTGCCGGCAGGCGATTTTTCTCGAACGCTCGGCCCATCCGGCGATCGCCTACGAATTCGCGAAATCCCAGACGCCGCTGCACGTCCTGTGCGACGGCCATCAGATCGGCCAGGCGCTGACCAACCTGCTGCAGAACGCCGCCAACGCAATCGAGGAACAGGGCGGCCCGGACGATTCGGGACGGGCCGGCGCCATTACCGTCGCGATCGACGACGACGAGACGGGCATAACCGTGTCGATTGCCGATACCGGCCTCGGCTTGCCGACCGACATGCTGCACCGGTTGACCGAGCCCTACGTCTCGACCCGGGCGAAGGGCACCGGACTGGGACTCGCCATCGTGCGCAAGATCATGGAGGATCATGGCGGCGAGTTGCGGTTGAAGAACGACTATTCGACGGAAAGGAAGATTCGCGGTGCAACAGTCAGCATGGCGTTCCCGGCGACCGTTCGCGCGGACAGGGCCGCCCGGCCCGTTCCGGCGGACGCCTGACATGCCCCGGTTCCGGTCCGGATCCCGGTCGCACCCGGACGGCTAGCCGATGTCCGCCGAAATCCTCGTCGTCGACGACGAAGCCGACATCCGCAAGCAGATATCGGGCATCCTGACCGACGAAGGATACCAGACCCGGGTCGCCGCCGACGCCGAGGAAGCGCTCAGGCAGATTCGCGCCCGGCGGCCGTCGCTGATCCTGCTGGATATCTGGCTGGAGGGCAGCCGGAAGGACGGCATCGAAATTCTCGGACTGGTCAAGAAAGACCATCCCGACCTGCCGGTCATCATGATCAGCGGCCACGGAACGGTCGAAATCGCCGTGAACGCCATCAAGATGGGCGCCTACGACTTTATCGAGAAGCCGTTCAAGACCGACCGGCTGCTCCTGCTGGTCGAGCGCGCCATCGAGACCGAGCGCCTGAAACGGGAGAACGAAGCGCTGCTCGAGCGCACCGGCGGCGCCATCGAGCTGATCGGCCATTCGCCGGCGATCGCGCAGATCGACCAGGCGATCGGGCGGGTCGCCCGCACGAGCAGTCGGGTGCTCGTCACCGGGGCCGCCGGCGTCGGCAAGGAGGTCGTCGCCCGGCTGATCCATCAGCGCAGCGCGCGCGGCAACGGCCCGTTCGTGAGCGTGAACTGCGCGACCATGCATCCGGACCGGCTGGAACAGGAACTGTTCGGCGAAGAGACCGGCGAACGCACGACCAGCGGCATTCTCGAACTCTGCCACGGCGGCACGCTCCTGCTCGACGAAGTGGCGGAAATGCCGTGGGAAACCCAGGGCAAGTTCGTGCGGATTCTCCAGGACCGGGGATTCGAGCGGATCGGCGGCCGGGCGACCGTTGAGGTCGATATCCGCGTCATCGCGTCGACGAGCCGGCGTCTCGAAGCCGAAATCGCCGCCCGGCGTTTCCGCGAGGACCTGTACTACCGCCTCAGGGTCGTCCCCATCGATATTCCGCCCCTGCGCGACCGCCGCCCGGACATCCCCGAACTGGCCCGGCATTTCATGGCAAGAGCCGCCGCCCGGTCCGGCCTGCCGGCGCGCAGCTTCTCCGCGGACGCGCTGGCGGCCCTGCAGGCCTACGACTGGCCGGGCAATGTCAGGGAGCTGGGCAACGTCATCGACCGGCTGCTCATCATGGCTCAGGCCGGGCCCGGCGAACAGTTGACGGCGAAGATGATGCCGCCGGAAATCCTCGGCGAAGAGACCATGCTGCCGCGCTTCGAGAAGGGCGGCGAGATCATGGCGCTGCCCTTGCGGGAGGCCCGGGAAATGTTCGAGCGCGAGTATCTGGCGGCGCAGATCGACCGGTTCGGCGGCAACGTCTCCAGGACGGCGGAATTCGTCGGTATGGAACGCTCCGCCCTGCACCGCAAGCTGAAGCTGCTCGGCCTGACCGGCGGCGAGCGCGGCGCCGGCGACAGCGCCGATACGGTCCATTGATCCGCCGCAGCCTAACTTACGGCAGCCTTACTCACTACGGGGTCCGTTGACATCATGCGCGTAATCGTGTGCGGGGCGGGGCAGGTGGGTCTCAACATCGCCCGCCACCTGGCGACCGAGAACAACGAGGTCACCGTCATCGACCGGTCCGAGGCGCTGATCCGCCGCATCAGCGATGCCCTGGACGTGCGCGCCATCGTCGGCCATGCGCCGCATCCCGACGTGCTGGAGCGCGCCGGCGCCGCCGACTGCGACATGATCATCGCGGTCACCCAGACCGACGAGGTCAACATGGTTGCCTGCCAGGTGGCCCATTCCCTGTTCGAGGTGCCGACCAAGATCGCCCGGGTGCGGGCGCAATCCTACCTGCAGCCGATCTGGGCGAGCCTGTTCAGCGCCGATCACATGCCGATCGACGTGCGCATCTCCCCGGAAGTCGAGGTTGCGCGGGCGGTCCGGCGCCGCATGCACGTTCCCGGCGCCTTCGAGGCGATTCCGCTCGGCCTCGGCAAGGTGCAGGCGATCGGCACCCGGCTGGGCGAGGACTGCCCGGTGCTGGACACGCCGATCCGCCAGCTGACTTCCCTGTTTCCCGACCTGGCCACGGTGATCGTCGCCATCCTGCGCGACGGCCGGACGATCGTGCCGACGCCGGACGACCAGCTGCTGTCCGGCGACGAAATCTACTTCGTCGCCGACCGCGACCACGTCGCGCGCGCCATGGCGGCTTTCGGCCACGAAGAGCCGGAGGCGCACCGGGTCGTCATCGTCGGCGGCGGCAATATCGGCCTGTTCCTTGCCCAGGAGATCGAGGAGCAGGACGAGGAGGTCTCGCTCAAGCTGGTCGAGCAGGACGAGGCGCGGGCGAAGCTGGTCGCAACGTCCCTGTCCCATACCGTCGTCGTCCACGGCGATGTCCTGGACAGCGAAATCCTCGAAGACCTCAACATTCCCCATACCGACACGCTGATCACCGTCACCGACAACGACGAAGTCAACGTGCTCGCGGCGCTGCTCGCCAAGCGGCTCGGCTGCGCGCGCACGGTGGCGCTGGTCAACACCGAGCATTACCAGCCGCTGGTCACCTCGCTCGGCATCGATGTCGCGGTCTCGCCGCGCGCCATTACGGTGTCGACCATCCTCCAGCATCTGCGCCGTGGGCGGATCCGGGCGGTCCATTCGCTGCGCGAAGGGGTAGGGGAGATCATCGAGGCCGAGGCGATGGATACCTCGCGGATCGTCGGCAGGCCCCTGAACAGCGCGAAACTGGACAAGGGCATCATGGTCGGCGCGATCGTCCGGGGGGACGAAGTCGTCATGGCGCGCGGCGATACCGTGATCGAGGCGGGCGACCGGGTGATCCTCTACGCCCTGCCGAACGTTGTGCGCAAGGTCGAGAAGCTGTTCTCCGTCAGCCTCGAATTCTTCTAGCGCCGCGCCCATCGCATTCCGCGCCTTTCCCGATCGCGTTTCCGAGGCCCGCCATGTCCCGTTTCGCCTATGTCAACGGCCGCTTCACCCGACACCGCGACGCCGCGGTCCATATCGAGGACCGGGGCTACCAGTTCGCCGACGCCGTCTATGAGGTCATCGCGATCCAGAACGGCCGCTTCGTCGACGAGGAACCCCATCTCGACCGGCTCGACCGTTCGCTCGGCGAATTGCGCATGGCGCCGCCGGTCGCCCGGTCCGCCCTCAAACGCATCCTGCGCGAAACCGTCCGGCGCAACCGGGTGCGCAACGGCATCGTCTATCTGCAGGTCTCGCGCGGCGTCGCCCGGCGCGACCATGCCTTTCCGGCGCACCGGGACTCCTCCCTCGTCGTGACGGCCCGGTCGACGAAACCGAAGTCGGCGGCGATGGCGGACGGCGTCGTTGTGGTGACGACGGAGGACATCCGCTGGAAGCGCTGCGACATCAAGACGGTCGGTCTCCTGCCGAATGTGCTCGCCAAGCAGCATGCGGCGGAGGCGGGCGCCTACGAAAGCTGGATGGTCACGCCGGACGGCGACGTCACGGAAGGCACGTCGGCCAACGCCTGGATCGTAACGGCCGGCCGCGAGGTCGTGACCCGGCCGCCGACCAACGCGATCCTCAACGGCATCACCCGCCGCACCGTTCGCGCCATCGCCGAGCGCGAGGGCTATACCGTGGTCGAGCGGGTCTTCTCGCTCGACGAGGCGCGGGCCGCGGCCGAGGCCTTCCTGACCAGCACGACCTCCCATGTCATGCCGGTCGTGCGGATCGACGATACGCCGGTCGGCGACGGCCGGCCCGGCCCGCTGACCGCAGCGCTCCAGGCCGATTACGCCGCCCATGCAGGCATGGCGCGTCCGGATACAGCATGACGGGGCTGCCGGCGCCGGCCGCCGTCCTGTTCGACTGGGACAACACGCTGGTCGACAACTGGGCCGCCATCGCCCGCGCCCTGAACGCCGCGCGCGGCGCCTTCGGCCATCCGGAAATGAGCGAAGCGGCGGTGCGCGGCTGGGTCCGGCAGTCGATGCGCAACAGCTTTCCCGCCATGTTCGGCGACGCCTGGACCGAGGCGCGCGACATCTTCTACGGCAGTTTCCGCGCCGACCACCTGGAGATGCTGACGCCGCTGCCCGGCGCCGCCGGGCTGCTGCGCGGCCTCAACGGGCTCGGCGTCTATGTCGGCGTCGTCAGCAACAAGAACGGCGACTATCTGCGCAAGGAAATCCGCCATCTCGACTGGGGCGGTTATTTCGGGCGGGCCGTCGGCGCCGGCGACGCCGTCGAGGACAAGCCGGCCGTCGCGCCGGTCGACCTTGCGCTTCGGGGAACCGGCATCGACCGGTCGGAATCGGTCTGGTTCGTCGGCGATGCGGCGGTCGACATGGAATGCGCCATCCGCGCCGGCTGCACGCCGGTCCTGCGGGCGACCGGCGACGAGCCCGAAGCGGCATTCCGCGACTGGCCGCCGGCGGCTGTGGCGGATTCTTCCGAAGACATATTACGGCTTGCCGTCGATGCGCGGCGGCCCATATGACCCCTACGACCGGGACAAAGAGAGACTCTGAAGCTGGCGTGTCGCAACCGACTGCAGAAAAGTAACGAAGGGATCGAGCATGTCGTCGGAAAAACAGAACCTGCAGGACGTTTTTCTGAACAACATCCGGAAAAACAAGACGCCGGTGACCGTGTTTCTGGTGAACGGCGTCAAATTGCAGGGAATTGTCACCTGGTTCGATAATTTCTGCATCCTGCTGCGCCGGGATCAGCATTCGCAGTTGGTTTACAAGCACGCGGTCTCGACGGTGATGCCGTCGCAGCCGGTCCAGCTGTTCGAACCGGACACGGCGGGCGCCGACAGCAAAGCCTGAAACCGGGCCGCCGCCATCGCTACCGAAAGACAGCCGAACGGGCTGCGGCCCGGCGCGCCGGGAGAACCGGCCGGGCCGACCCCGCCGGGTGCGCATACCGGAGGGGCGGGGGCTCTGGTCGTCCACCCCTGGCGGCGCGGCGACAGCGGCGCGGCGGAACGCAGCGAAGACCGGCTCGGGGAGGCCGTCGGACTGGCGCGCGCCATCGGGCTGGATGTCCGCAGCGCCCGTCCGGTGCCGTGCGCGCGGGTCGTGCCGGCAACCTGGATCGGCAAGGGCGCGGCCGAAACGATCGGCAATGAGGTCGCGGCCGAGGGTGCGCAGCTCGTCGTCATGGACTGCACCCTCAGCCCCGGCCAGCAGCGCAATCTGGAGCGGCGCTGGCACTGCAAGGTCATCGACCGGACCGCGCTGATCCTGGAAATCTTCGGCGCGCGCGCCCGCACCCGGGAGGGCCGGCTCCAGGTCGAGCTTGCGCACCTGACCTGGCAGCGCAGCCGGCTGGTGCGCAGCTGGACCCATCTGGAGCGCCAGCGCGGCGGTTTCGGCTTCGTCGGCGGGCCGGGCGAATCCCAGATCGAGCTGGACCGGCGGCTGATCGACGACCGGATCGCCCGGCTGAAGCGCGAGCTCGAAACGGTGCGCAAGCGCCGCGCCCTGCAACGCAAGGCGCGCGCGAAGGTTCCCTATCCCGTGGCGGCGCTGGTCGGCTACACCAACGCCGGCAAATCGACCCTGTTCAACCGGCTGACCGCCGCCGGCGTGGTCGCCGAGGACGCATTGTTCGCGACCCTCGACCCGACGATGCGCAAGGTCGTGCTGCCGCGCGGCCGGCGGATCGTGCTGTCCGATACCGTGGGTTTCATTTCCGACCTGCCGACCGAGCTCGTCGCGGCGTTCCGGGCGACGCTGGAAGAGGTGGCGCTGGCCGATGTCATCCTGCATGTCCGGGATATCGCGCGGCCGGACACGGCGGCCCAGGCCGAGAGCGTGCGCCGGATCCTGAAGGACCTGGTCGCCGAAGAACGGCTTGCGTCGGCGACGATCGAGGTCTGGAACAAGATCGACCGCCTCGACGGCGCGGATCTGGAACGCCTGTGCAACCGGGCCGGCCGGGCCAACGACCGGATACGACCGGTCTCCGCGCTCACCGGCGCCGGGGTCGACGGCCTGTGCGCCGAGGTCGAGGCGCTGCTCGGCGCCGCCCGCCGGCGCATGACGGTCCGCGTGCCGCACGAAAAGGGCGCGGCGCTGGCCTGGCTGTACGACCGGGGCGCGGTCGTCGAGCGCACGGACGACGAGGAGGGCAGCCTGCTGACCGTCGATATCGAGCAATCGGACTGCCGGACCCTGGACAGCCGCTACGGAGTGAGCGCCGCGTCCCCGACCGGGGACGGGGCGGGCGAGATACCCGGCCGGCCGTGAGTCCGACGCCCTGTATACTGCGTGTAAAACCGCACCTCTGCATGCAGTATTCTGGATACGGGTTGAATACGAGGCCGGTTCGATGACGCCGCCGGGCGACCGCGGCCCGTTGGCCGACCTGCCGGGCCTGTCCGCCCCTCCTGACCTGTCCGACCTGCCGGATTTCGATACGGTCGACGGGATTCTGCGCGAGGCGGCCCGGACCATCGTGCTGCCGCATTTTCAAAATCTCGCCGGCGCGGACGTCAGGACGAAAACGGGTCCCAACGACTTTGTCACCGTCGCCGACGAACGCTGCGAAGCCTTTCTGCGCGAGGCGTTGACCCGCGCGCTGCCCGGCTCGACAACGATCGGCGAGGAGGCGGCGGCGGCCGACCCGTCGGTCATGGACCGGCTCGGCCGGCCCGGCGACGTCTGGATTATCGACCCGATCGACGGCACCTGGAACTACGCCCACGACAATCCGCGTTTCGCGACCATCGTGGCGCTGGTGCGCGACGGCGTTGCGGTCCGCGGCTACATCCATCTGCCGGTCCGCGAAGAAACCTACGCAGCCGGGCTGGGGCAGGGGGCCCACGGTATGTCCGGCGCGCTCCGGATGCCGGCCCCGGCCGCCTTCCGCGCCATGACGGGGGCGCTCTATGTCGGCAAGTCGCGGGCGCCGGCGATGTTCGAGCGCATCAAGACGCTGCGCAACAACGGGCGCCTCGGGCCGCGCCGCTTCGCCCGCTGCGCCGCCTGGGAGTATATCGCGATGCTGACGGGCAGGGCGCACTATACTGTATTCACTCGCCTGCTGCCCTGGGATCATGCCGCCGGAATCCTGATGATCGCCGAGGCCGGCGGCTGCTACGGCTATGTCGACGACGCCCCGCAATCCGGCCCGTGGCGGCCGGTCGAACGCGACATTCCCTTCCTGCTGGCGCCCGACGCCGCAAGCTGGCGCCTGATTCGCGACACGCTGACGTGAATTCGAGGGGGGCGGACGCGGGTTTCCGCGGCGGCCTCTCATAGTTGGGAAGAAATATTGATCAATCTACTGAAATATAACAATAAATTTATTGGCTCACGCCCGAATCGCCGCCCTTCGATACGCTCCGGTTCAAGGGGCCGGGGCTGCTCGGGATGAGGGGAAGCGGTGTGTCGAGGTTTTTGAACCCCCAATAAACCTCCTCCCCCATCCCGATGGGCGCGTCAGCAGCCTGTCCTGAGCTTGTCGAAGGGCCGTATCGAGGGGAGGGGCCTATTCCGCCGCCTTGGCCGTTTCCCAGTAGCGTTCCAGTTCGTCCATGGGCAGGGCGGCGATATCGGCGCCGTCCTTCCGTATGCCGTCTTCCGCCGCGCGGAAGCGGCGCTCGACCTTGCGGTTCGCCCGGCGCAGGGCCTCTTCCGGGTCGATGCCGAGCCGGCGGCCGACCTGGGCGACGGTGAACAGCAGGTCGCCCAGTTCCTCGGCGATGCGGCCTTCGTCGCCGCGCCGCATCTCGTCGCGCAGCTCGCCGAGTTCTTCCGTCACCTTGCCGACGATCGACAGGGCGTCCGGCCAGTCGAAGCCGGCCCGCGCCATGCGCCGGCCGAGCTTGTGGGCGCGCAGCAAGGCGGGCAGGGCGGCCGGCACGTCGTCCAGCACGCTCGCGGAATCGCCGGATTGGCCGGATTGGGCCGATTTCCGGGATTTTTCGCCCCGTTCGCGCGCCTTGTGCTCTTCCCAGGCGGCCGACTGGGCCTCAATCGAGGCGACCCGTTCCACGCCGAACACATGCGGATGCCGCCGTTCCATCTTGTCGGCGATGGACCGGGCGACGTCGGCGAACGCGAACGCGCCGGCCTCTTCGGCCATCCGGGCGTGGAACACGGACTGGAACAGCAGGTCGCCCAGTTCGTCCTGCAGGTCGGCCATGTCGTTGCGGAGAATCGCGTCGGCGACCTCGTAGGCTTCCTCGATGGTATAGGGCGCGATGCTGGCGAAATCCTGCTCCAGGTCCCAGGGGCAGCCGCCGTCCGGATCGCGCAGCGCCGCCATGATGGCGAGCAGACGCCGGATCTGCGTTGCGGCCTCGGCAACGGCATCCGACGGATCGGCGGTCGCAATTCCGGCTGGCGGAGAGGGGTCCGTCGTCATTGTTTCAAGCCCCGTATGCCGTATCGATGATTCGCATAATATGTATTATGGAAAATAAATCAGGTTGCAGAAGCTGTAACCGGCCGCTCTATCTTATTGAAAAGCCGATAGAAATTCTCGGTCGTGACCTGCGCCAGCCGTTCCATCGGCATATCCCGGACCGACGCAAGGCACTGCGCCGTGTGAACGACGAAGGCCGGCTCGTTGGTCTTGCCGCGATGCGGCACCGGCGCGAGGAACGGCGCGTCGGTCTCCACCAGCAGCCGGTCCTCCGGCAGATCGCGGGCAATGTCCCGCAGCTCGTCCGCCCTCCTGAAGGTCAGGATGCCGGAAAAGGAAATGTGGAGCCCGAGCGCAATCGCGCGTTCGGCCAGCGCCCGCGAGCCGGTGAAGCAGTGGATGACGCCGGGAAAAGCGCCCTTCTCCCGCTCCGTCGTCAGAATCTCCATCGTTTCGGTGTCGGCGTCGCGGGCATGGACGATCAGCGGCAGGCCGGTTTCCCGCGCCGCGGCGATATGGGCGATGAAACTGGCGCGCTGGGTTTCAGGACGACTGTTCGTGTAAAAATAATCCAGCCCGGTCTCGCCGATGCCGACAACCTTGTTCAAACCCGTTTTTTCAACCAGTTCCGCGGCGTCTTGAATGCCCTCATCGTCGGTATTGTGGGGATGGACGCCGATCGAGCAGTAGATTCTTTCATGAGCCTTCGCGATCTCAAGGACCTCGCCGAACCGGCTCATCCGCGTGCAGATGGTCACAACGGTCTCGATCCCGGCGCGCCAGGCGCGCTCCAGCACGGCGGCGCGGTCCTCGGCCAGGGAGTCGAAATCCAGATGGCAGTGGCTGTCGACCAGCATCTTTCGCGTTCGGGGGGGTCTCGGGGGGTCCGGGGGGCTCAGGCGGCGTCTTCGGCGACGAAGCGCGGGAATACCGGCCAGGGCGCCGGCAGGGCCGTACTGGGGGCGATGCGCGCCGGCAGGGCTGCGAAGCCGCGGGTGCCCTCCCCGTCGCCCTTCCCGTCGCCTTTCCCGTCCGGCACCGCAAGCTGTTCGAGCAGCGCGCCGGCCGCGTCCGGCACCACCGGCTGCACGAAGATCGCCAGCTGCCGGATGACGTCGGCCAGGACATACAGCACCGTCGCCATGCGCGCGGGATCGGTCTTGCGCAGCGCCCAGGGCGCCTGGGCGTCGACATAGCGGTTGGCGTCGCCGACGACGCGCCAGATCGCCTCCAGCATCCGGTGGATCGCCAGATCCTCCATAGCGTGCCGCGTTTCGTCGAGCAGCGCGGCGGCGGCGGCGAACAGCGCCTCGTCTTCCGCGGTGAATTCGCCCGGCTCCGGCACCCGCCCGCCGCAGTTTCTTGCGATCATGGTCAGGACGCGCTGGCCGAGATTGCCCAGGTCGTTCGCCAGGTCGCTGTTGATGCGCTGCACGATGGCCTCCGGCGTCACCGAGCCGTCGTTGCCGTAGGGCACTTCGCGCATCAGGAAATAGCGCATCTGGTCGAGGCCGTAGGTTTCCCGCATCGCGTCCGGCGTCACGACGTTGCCCAGCGACTTGGACATTTTCTGCCCTTCGATGGTCAGGAAGCCGTGGCCGAACACCTGGCCGGGCAGCGGCGCGCCGGCCGACATCAGGAAGGCCGGCCAGTAGATCGCGTGGAAGCGCATGATGTCCTTGCCGACGATGTGGATATCGGCCGGCCAGTAGCGCCGGTAAAATTCCGATTCTTCATCGGGATAGCCGGCAGCGGTAATGTAGTTCGTCAATGCGTCGAGCCAGACGTAGACGATATGCTCGTCGTCCCCCGGCACGGGCACGCCCCAGTTGAAACTGGTGCGCGACACCGACAGGTCCTTCAGCCCCTGGCGCAGGAAGTTCATCAGTTCGTTGCGCCGGTGCGGCGGCGCGGCGAAGTCCGGATTGGCCTCGTAATGGGCGATCAGCCTGTCCGTGTAGGCCGACAGCCGGAAGAAGTAGCTCGGCTCCTCGATCCACTCGACCTCGGCCCCGCCCGGCGTCAGCCAGCGGTCGCCGTCCCGGACCAGCTCGTCCTCGCTGAAATAGGCCTCGTCGCGCACCGAGTACCAGCCGGCGTAGCTGCCGAGATAGATGTCGCCGGCCTCGACCAGCTTCTGCCAGATCGCCCGGGTCGATTCGTAATGGCGCGGCTCGGTCGTGCGGATGAAGCCGTCGTTCGAGATGTTGAGCGTCCGGGTCATCTCCTCGAACTGGGCGGCGATCATGTCGCAGAAGGCCTTCGGCTCCATGCCTTGGGCGCGCGCCGAGGATTCGACCTTCTGGCCGTGCTCGTCGGTCCCGGTCAGGAAGAACACGTCGTAGCCGTCCAGCCGCTTGTAGCGGGCGATCGCGTCGGTCGAGATCGCTTCGTAGGCATGGCCCAGATGGGGCGCGCCGTTGACGTAGGAAATCGCCGTCGTGATGTAGAATTTGGGCTTGTCGGTCATGCCGTCGGAACCGCGGGGCGTCGAGGGTTGCAGAAAGGCCGGGCGCGCCGGGACCAGAGACATACGCCAAGCCGCGCGGCGGCGCTACAGCGGCCAATCGCCCTTGGGGGTGTCTGCGAAGGCAGGCGGCTCCGGCGCCGCTATCCGCCGCCGGACCCGGAGGAGGCGCGGACGAGGCGGCCGGTGTCCCGGCACGCCTTCAGGACGGTGTGGCGGCGGTCGAGGTTGAGCAATTCGGCTTCGCGGAACCGGTCGGCGACCTCGAACCACAGCGCGGCGGCGGCATCCCGCGCCGCCGGCGACGCGGCTTCGTGCGCCAAGCGGGCGTTGCGGCGCGCCAGCAGTTCGCCGACGATGCGGAAAGCGACGGTCGCCCCGCTGCGCGCCACCCGTTCGGCCAGGTCCAGCGCCGCCAGCCCGCTGCCCGCTTCCGGCGCTTCGAGAACGGCGTCGATCTGCGCCTGCAGCGCGCCGGCGTCGGCCTCGATCAGCCGGATCGCCCGGCCCGGGCTGCCCGCGGCCAGGTCGAGCAGCGCCCCGTCCGCCTTCGGCGCCAGATCCGGCGCTACCGCACCGACCGCAGCGCGGACATCGGCCGCCGGCAACGGCGGCAGGGCGAGAATCTGGCAGCGCGAGCGGATCGTCGGCAGGACGGTATCGGAAACGTGGCTTATCAGCAAAAACAGGCACTTGCCCGGCGGTTCCTCAAGCGATTTCAGCAGGGCGTTGGCGGCGCTCCGGTTCATCTCGTCGACCGGATCGACGATGACGATGCGCCAGCCGCCGTCGGCCGCCGTCCGGCTCAGGAATTCCATGGCCCGGCGCACGTCCCCGACGACGATTTCGCCGCGCATCTTCCCGGTCTGGGGATTGACCGACCGGCGGACGACCCGAAGGCCGGGATGGGCGCCGGCGGCGATCTTCCGGGCCGCGGCATCGTCCGGGGCGACGTCGGGCAGGCGTTCGCCCGCCATGCCGTCGCCCGCCATGCCATCGCCGGCCATGCCATCTCTGGGCGGCGCAGGGTCCGCCAGGCCCGGCAGGGCCGCCGCCGGCGCCGTTGCGCCGTCCATCGCGCCGGACAGGATGGCGCGGGCGAAGCGGAAGGCGAGCGTCGCCTTGCCGACGCCCTCGCCGCCGGTCAGCAGCCAGCCGTGGGCCAGCCGGCCGCGGCGCCACGCCCTCGCCAGCACCGCCTGCGCCGCGTCGTGGCCGATCAGCGCGTAAGTGTTCTCCGGGCCGGGCCGCGCCTCTTCGGCTCCCCGTTCAGCCATGGGGTTCAGCCATGGGGTTCAGCCATCGGACAACAGCCTTTCTTCGACCGCCGCGGCGACCTGCCGGGCCACCTCGTCGACCGGCGCAGCCGCATCGACGACGACGCAGCGCGCGGGCTCCCGGCGCGCGATGTCGAGAAAGCCGTCGCGCACCGCTTCGTGGAACCGCAGGTCCCGGCCCTCGAAGCGGGTCTCGGCCGAAGGTCCGTCCGGCATCGTCTGCCCTGCCCGCCGCCCTGCCCGCGCCAGCCCCGTTTCGACCGGCAGATCGAGAATGACGGTCAGGTCCGGCGTCAGGTCGCCCACCGCGAGCCGGGTGAGCGCCGTCAGCCGGTCCAGCGGCAGGCCGCCGGCATAGCCCTGGTAGGCCAGGGTCGAATCGGCGAAGCGGTCGCACAGCACCCAGGCGCCGCGCGCCAGCACCGGCCGGATGACCTTCCCGGCATGGTCGCGCCGGGCCGCGGCGATGAGCAGGGCTTCGGTCATGGCGTCCCACCGGTCCGGCGCGCCGGTGACGAGCAATGCGCGGATCGCCTCGGCCCCCGGCGTGCCGCCCGGCTCCCGCGTCGTCACGGTTTCGATGCCCCGCCCCTCCAGCCAGGCGGCGAGCCGGCGGATCTGGGTCGACTTGCCGGCCCCCTCCCCGCCTTCGGCGGCGATGAAGCGCCCGGTTGCGCGCGCGCCTTCCGTCACCGGTCTATCGCCTGTCCGCCGGTGGGGTTCCGGCCGGCTGGCGGAAGCCCCAGCGCAGCAGGCGCACCGCCTCGCGTTGCCGTTCGCCCTCGCTCTTCAGGCCGTTGACGACCAGGATCAGCCGCCGGCCCGCGCGCTTCGCCGAGGCGACGAGGCCGTAGCCGCCGGCGCGCGTGTAGCCGGTCTTCAGGCCGTCGGCGCCCGCGACCCGGCCGAGCACCGGATTGCGGTTGCGCCATGTCCGGCCGCCGAATTTCACGCTGCGCCGGGCGAAGAGCGCGTAGCGTTCCGGGAACCGGGCGACGATCTCGCCGGCGAGCCGGGCGATGTCGCGCGCGCTGGTCAGGTGGCCGGGGGCGGTGAAGCCGGTGGCGTTGCGGAACGCCGTGTCGCGCAGGCCGAGCGTCCGGGCGCGCCGGGTCATCGCCGCGGCGAAGGCTTGCTCGCTGCCGGCCAGCCGCTCGGCGAGCGCAACCGCCGCATCGTTGGCCGAATACACGATCGTCGCGCGCACCAGGTCGCCCGCCCGGTAACGACCGCCGGGCTTCAGGCCGACCCGCGAGCCGCGCTGCCCGGCGGCATGCCGGCTGGCGGCGATCCGCGTCTCCGCGGAGAGCGCGCCGGACCGGAGCGCCTCGAAGACCATCAGGGCGGTCATCAGCTTGGTCATGGACGAGGGCCGCATCCTGTCTCCGGCGTTCTTCGCCAGGAGCGTGCGGAAGGACGGATATTCGACCAGCAGCGCCTGTTTCGCCGGCGTGGCGATCGCGCGCCCGGCCGTTGCACCCGCTTCGGCCGCCGCCGCCGAAAGCACCGGGAGCGAAAGCATCGGCGGCGAAAGCATCAGGCCGGTCGGCAGGAGGAGCAGCAGAAGCGGACGCATGAATTCGACGCATGAATTTCCGGGGCGGTCGGCGGCGGCGCGGCCATTGTACGAAAAAATCGCCGGCCGGACAGCGTGGCGGCATCCGCCCGGTTTCGTCGGTTGACGCCCGGCGCCCCGACCCTACTCTGATCGGCGCGGGCAGCGCTCCCGCACCGGCCGGATGGGTGGCCGAGCGGTCGAAGGCACCGGTCTTGAAAACCGGCAGGCGTTAATGCGTCTCGTGGGTTCGAATCCCACCCCATCCGCCAACTTCGCAGTGTAACGGTTTGATATATAGCTATTTTATCTTAATTTTTAGAACATTCACTTCAATATTTACACGCGAGCGCGGCCGCGTTTCCGCGGGATTTTGCGGCCGGCGCCGCTCACCCCCACCTGACCTCCCCCTCTGAAGAGGAGTCCTCTGCGAAAGCCGAACAAAACCGTGTAATCGGCTCCCGCCGCCCTCTCCCGTCATTCCGACCGGAGCGCCCCGGATTTCATCCGGGGCGCGTAGCGGAGGAATCTCAGCGCAGGACCAGGGGTTTCTTGTGGGTGAGACCGAGTCGAGATTCCTCCGCTACGCCCCGGCCCTGCGGGCCGGGGCTCCGGTCGGAATGACGGGAAGGGGCTTCGCAGGGCAATCCTCTGAAGAGGGGGAGGAAAAACAAGGTAAAACGGAGCGTTGCCTCCGTTATCCTTCCCCCGCTTCAGCGGGGAAGTAGCCCCGCGTTAGCGGGGTCGATGGGGGTGTCCGTCCGCCTGCCGCATTGGCGGGGTATCGCAGAGGAATCGCTTTAGAAGATCGCCCTGCGCACAGCGGCGCGCCTGCGGCAGGTCTATCGCCCCCTCGTTTTTGATCGCCCGTTCCAGTTTTTTCTCCGCTGCCGCTGCCGTTTTCCGCAGTTTTCCGCCATTTTCCGCGCTCGACGCCGAATTAGACAGACCGGTCTGTATTCAATTTTTTTTGCACTTTGCAGGCCCTCGAATCGCCCGAACCTCGCGGAAACGCTGGGAAACCGCGATTCGGGAGAGCGGTGAAAATAATCAAGTCAGGAAATATTTCTGTACCGCATCGGGCAGCGCAGCTCCGTTGAAGCGTCGAAATACATCCCCCTTGCCGCCCCGGACCCCGATCCGGGGCCCAGAGTCGACCCGAAAGGCTTTTGCCCGCGACTCTGGTCCCCGGATCTACGCTTCGCTCCGTCCGGGGAAGCAATCGGGGGCGAAAGAGTGGCGGATTGGGGGGGCGGCCCGGATAGCGGAAAATCCGCAGTTTCCCCACATCTTCCCGGGGACGTCGGCGGGCCGTAGCGGGCGCACTTCGGGCGTTGACGGGGCCGATATAGGGTGTGGAGGTCGCCCTGTCAAGGAATATTGCCGGAAAAAAGGAAATATTTTAAGAAACCGGCCCGACCGACCCCGCCGCATGGAGGTTGCAGGGCGGCGGCGGGCCGGCCTGCCCCCTCACGCCGCCGCCGATCCGGGCCGACAGGCGCCGTCCTCCGGCGCGTCGTCCTCCGAGCGCACCGGGTAGCCGGCGATCGACCAGTCGACGATGCCGCCGTCCATGTGCACGACTTCCCGGTAGCCGGTTTCGAGAAAGCGGGCGAAATTCTCCGCGGTGCGCCGTCCGGAGCGGCAGTGGAAAATGCCGATCTTGCCGCTGTCGCCCTCGGGCCGCAGGCTGTCGAAGGTCGAGAGCGGAAAGTGCGCCGCGCCGGGGATATGCTCGTCCTCATATTCGATATCCTCGCGCACGTCGATCAGGACCGCCTCGCCGGCCTCGAGCAGCATCTTCGCCCGGTGCACGTCGACCGCCTGGACGGTGAGGGTCTTCCTGTCGTTCGAAAGTGTCGCCATGGCTTTCGTTCCTTCCGTCAGGCGCCGAAACCGGCCGCAGAAAAGGCGCGGTCGAGGTCGCCGATCAGGTCGCCGGGGTGTTCGAGGCCGACCGACAGGCGGATCATGTCGTCGCCGATGCCGACCGCGGCGCGGCCTTCCGCGCCGATCCGGTGGTGGGTCGTCGAGGCCGGATGGGTCGCCAGGCTCTTGGCGTCGCCCAGATTATTGGAAATCGGGATCAGGCGCAGGCCGTTCAGCAGGGCGAAGGCTTCGCGCCGGCCGCCCTTGATCGTGAAGGTGACGACCGTGCCGCCGTCCGCCATCTGGCGGCGCGCCAGTTTCGCTTGGGGATGGGACTCGAGGAAAGGATAGAGCACGCGGCGGACGCCGGCCCGCCCTTCCAGCCAGCGGGCGATCCGGAGCGCTGTCCGGCACTGGCGCTCGACCCGCACGGCCAGGGTCTCCAGCCCCTTGAGCAGCACCCAGGCGTTGAACGGGCTCATGCTCGGCCCGGTATGGCGGACGAAGGGCGAGAGCGCCTCGCTGCAATAGTCCTTGGAGCCGAGGATGGCGCCGCCCAGGCAGCGCCCCTGCCCGTCGATATGCTTGGTCGCGGAATAGACCGCGACATCCGCGCCGAGTTCGAGCGGCTTCTGCAGCAGCGGCGTCGCGAACACATTGTCGACCACCAACGTCGCGCCGGCGCCGTGCGCCAGGCCGGCGACCGCCCGCACATCGACGATTTCGAGCTGCGGGTTGGTCGGCGTCTCCAGGAAAACCGCCTTTGCCGGGCGCGCCAGCGCCCGCTCCCACGCCGCCATGTCCGTGCCGTCGACCAGTTCGGTGACGATGCCGAAGCGCGGCAGGATATCGGTGCAGACAAAGGCGCAGGAGCCGAACAGCGCGCGCGACGCCACCAGCCGGTCGCCGGCGCGCAGCAGGCCGATCAGGGCGGTGAAGACGGCCGACATGCCGCTCGCCGTCGCCACGCCGGCCTCGGCGCCCTCGATCGCGCACAGCCGGTCGACGAACATCTGCACCGTCGGGTTGCCGTAGCGGCTGTAGACGTAGCGCAGGTCCGGGTTGTCGAAGGCGTCCGCCGCCTCCTCGGCCGAGCCGTAGACATAGCCCGAGGTGAGATAGAGCGCTTCGGCCGTTTCCTCGAAGCGGCTGCGCGCGATGCCGCCGTGAACGGCGGCGGTATCGGGGTGAAGCGGATCGGGAAAGTCCCGGATACAGGCCCCGGGCGGCTGGATCGGTCGATTCACGGTCATCCCCACGGGCTGCCGGTCGGCGGGCCCACGGAGATCGGCTCCGTGGCGCTTTAGCAGTTGGTGACGCGGATGCAAGCTGCCCGGTCAAATCCCGCGGATCCGGTAAGGGGGATCGGCCCATACAAAAACCCGTCGCGGCTTCCGGACGGGTTCCCACCTCTTTAGCCGCATTTCTTCGAAGCGCCCGCAAGTCGGTCTAAATCGGCGCCGCTTCCCATATGGAACATCGCCGGGGCGGCGTCAAGGCCCGTCGGAGCTCCCGGCGGGTTATTCGGCGCCCGCGACGCCGATCAGCGCCAGCGCGCCGAGGAAGCCGAGCGCGGTCGCCACGCCCGCCATGTGATGGTCGCGGCGGAAGGCTTTCGGAAAAATCTCGGTGGCGAGGGACGAGATCACCGCACCGCCGGCGAAGGCGCGGATCAGCGCAAGCATTTCCTCCGAAGCGCCGAGGAGCAGGAAATTTCCGATAACCGCCGCCGCGCCGAGCAGAACGGCCGTGCCGGTCCAGAGCGCCAGGATCCGGCCGTCCGGCCAGCCCGTCTCGCGCATGCGTTTCGCGCCGCCCGCCGCTTCCGGCAGATTCGAGAGGAAGATGGACGCGGCCAGCGCGGCGACTTCCGGAAACCCGGCGCCGATCAGCGCAACGCCGAGGGCGAGGTTTTCCGGGACGCCGTCGAGCGTGACCGCGGCGAGCAGGCCGGCCCCGCCCTCGTCGCCCCAGCGTTCGTCGATCAGATAGTCGATGCCGGCGAAGACCGCAGCGCCGGCCAGCACCGCAGCGGCCGTCGCCTCGAACGAGGTCGCGCGCTGGGCCGGTACGATCAGTTCGAGCACCGCGGCGAGCATGAGCGCGCCGCCGCCCAGGGCGAGGACGAAGCCTTCGGTCCGGTCGCCGAGCCGGCCGTAGAGGCCCCACAGCGCGCCCAGAAGCAGCGCCGACGAGACGGCAGCGGCGACGGCGAGTAGGGTCACGGCCGGGCCGGCATCGCGCCGGTCGGGTATTCGCGAGGCATGCGCCGCACCATGTGCCACAATGCCGATCCGCCGCAAGGGCGGGAGCGGCCTTCGCGGCCCGTCCTTGGCTTCCGCAGCCCATCGGGTAATCTTGCGGCGCCCTGGGGACCTCGATTACGGGGGCCGGTCCCGCGGTCCGGTCCCGTATCCCGGTCCGGGGGCGGGAGCCGATGTGCAACCGGGGGAGCAGCCAAGCGATGACCAGCCAGCTTGCCTGGGGGACGGTTCTGATCGTGCTGTCCATCGCCATTCAGGCGACCCTGATGGCCGTGGCCGTCCGGACGATCCGGCGCCGCGCAGCCTGGCTCAGCCGGCCGCCGCACTTTCCCAAGCTGGCGGGCGCTTTCTGCGGCGTCTCGCTCTGGATGCTTGCGGGCCTGAGCGCGAGCGTCTGGATCTGGGCGGTCTTTCTCAATTGGACCGGCGCGCTGGCCGACCTCGAACTGTCGCTCTATTTCTCGCTCGTTTCGTTCACCACGCTGGGCTTCGGCGACATCCTGCTGGAAAAGCCCTACCGGCTGCTGTCGGGCATGATGGCCGCCGACGGGCTGATCCTGTTCGGCCTGACCACGGCCTTCCTGATCGAGTTCATCCGCAGCCTGCACGTCGCCCAGGGCGAAGCGGACGACGGGGATTGAGCGCCCTCCCCCGCCCCTGCCACGCATATCGAGGATTTCGCGCAGCCGGGTCCTGCCCGCAATCGGTCATGCAGGACCTGCGGGGAAACACTCTGCAAGCGTCCGCTCTCTTTGCAATCCGCGGGGAGCGCCGGATTTCGTATTGCGACGCGACACCGGGAGGTCCATATCCAATCGGCAATCGCGGACGCCGATGCGGCGGACCGTATGCGCGTCGGCCTCGGCAAAACGGTAGTGCATCATGAAAATCGCGGTCGTTTACAACCGAAGCAGCAAGAACGTGATCAACCTGTTCGGCATGCCGAACCGGGAGCGCATCGGCCTCAAAACGATCCACCGGCTGGTCGACGCCCTGAAGAAGGGCGGGCATCAGGTCATCTCGCTGGAAGCGGACAAGGATATCGTCGAACGGCTCGGGGATTTCATGCCCCAGGTTGTGCAGGGCGAGCGGCCGGGCATGGTGTTCAACGTGTCCTACGGCCTTCAGGGCCAGGCCCGCTACACCCATGTTCCCAGCATCCTGGAAATGGTCGGCATTCCCTATGTCGGGTCCGGACCGCTCGGCCATTCGCTCGCGCTCGACAAAGTCGTGACCAAGATGCTGCTCCGCCAGCGCGGCATCCCGACTCCCGATTTCGCCGTGCTCGACACGCCGGACGCCGAACTGCCGCCGGACCTGACCTACCCGATGATCGTAAAGCCCAAGAACGAGGCCGTTTCGTTCGGCCTGAAAGTCGTCGACGAAGAAAGCAGCCTGCGCGAAGCCGCCAAGGTCATTTACGACGAGTTTCGCCAGCCCGTGCTTGCCGAACAGTATATCACCGGGCGGGAGATCAATGTCGGCGTCCTGGGCAACGATCCGGTCGAGGCGTTCCAGCCCGTCCTGCTCGATTTCGGCGAAGGCCAGCAGATCTACACCTACGAGGACAAGACCGGGCGCAGCGGCCGCGAAATCCGCCCGGTCTGCCCGGCGCCGATCGGCGAGGAACTGACGGAGAAGGCCAGGGACATCGCGATCCAGACCTTCAAGGTGCTGGGACTGAACGATTGCTCGAGGATCGATATGCGGCTCGACGACGCCGGGCAGCTTTACGTTCTCGAAGCAAATTCGCTGCCGAGCCTGGGCGAGCACGGCTCCTATCTGGTCGGCGCGGCCCATGCCGGCCTCGACTTTGCCGGGTTCGTCAACCGGCTGGTCGATGTCGCGACCGCCCGCTATTTCGGCGTGCCCGACGTGTCGCCGCTGGAGGCGGGGCCAAAAGATTCCGCCAGCCAAATCCTGCTCTACATCACGCAAAACCGGGAACGGATCGAGCGGCGGCTGCGCGACTGGGTGCAGTTGTCGAGCAGTTCCAACGATCCGGTCGGGATCGAACAGGCAGTCGGCAAGGCGGGCCGCATGCTCGAAGGTCTGGGGCTGAAACCGGTAAAGGAACTGACCGACGGCCCCGAAGTCTGGACCTGGCAGACTTCGGCCGGGCTCGATGGCGGCACCCTGCTGATCGCAAATCTGGATACGCCGGTCGACACCAGGGTCGCCCTGCAGCCTTACCGGCGCGATCCGGAATGGGTCTATGGCGAAGGCGTCGGCACGTCGCGGGCGCCGCTGGTCATTCTGGAATTCGCGCTTCGGGCGCTGCGCCGCATACGCAGGCTCGGCCGGACGCCGCTGGGCGTTCTCCTCTATACCGACGAAGGGCGGAGCGCGTTGCACAGCGCCGAACTGATCCGCGAGGCGACGGCGCGGACGAAGCGCACGATCGTCCTCAGCCCGGTTGAGGCGGCCGGCGATTTCGTGACCAACCGGCGCGGCTCGCGGCGCTATCGCCTCACCGTGGAAGGCGAAGCGATCCGTCCGGGCAAGCGGACCAGGCGGGTTCCCGTCCTGCGCTGGGCCTGGAGCAGGCTCGGCGAGATGACCGAAATGACGTCGTCGAAGGCGCGGCTCGCGGTCGAGGTGCTGGACATCGAATCGGAGCGCAATCCGATGATGACGCCGCATCGGATCTCCGCCGAGATTGCCGTCGCCTATTTCAACGTCGAGGATGCCGAACGGGTCGAGCGGAAGATGCGGGAAATCCTCGGCAGGCGCGGACGGCGCTGGAAGCTGACCCTGCTCTCGGACCGGCCGCCGATGAAGGAGCGCGCCCAGGGCCTGCGCCTGGCGAGAGCCTTCGAAGAAGTCGCCCGGACGCTCGAACTGCCCGCAGGGCGCCATTCGTCGGCATGGCCTTCGGTTGCCGGCCTGGTTCCCGCCAGGGTCGCCTGCATCTGCGGCCTCGGCCCGGTCTGCCGCGACCGCGGTACTTCCAGGGAGGCGGTCCAGCGGGTCAGCCTGGTGCAAAGGTCGCTATTGCTGGCGACCTTCCTGAGCAGGCCGAGCGGGACGAAGAAACCGCAATGAACGAAAGCCGCGAAAGCCGCAGCGACACCCGTCCGGCCCGACGCGGCAGGAGCGGCGCCGGCCGGCGGGCGCAGGCCGAAAAGACCGTCGAGCCGCAGCGGATCGCCGTGTCCGGCAAAGGCATGGTGTCGACCCAGCATCGCTGCGCCACCCGCGCCGGAGTCCGGATGCTCGAAGAGGGCGGCAACGCCGTCGACGCCGCTGTTGCCGCCGCGCTTGCCCTGGGGGTCTGCGAGCCTGCGGCTTCGGGAATCGGCGGCCAGACCATGATGCTCGTCCATCTGGCCGAGCCCAAGCGCACCTTCGCCCTGGACGGCTCGTCCCGGGCGCCGTACCGGGCGGTTTCCGAGGTGTTTTCCGACCGCCGGAGCGAGGTCCGGCGGGGTTATCGCGCCGCGACGGTGCCGAGTGCGCTGGCGACCTACCATTATGTGCTCACCAGCTACGGCCGGCTCGGATGGTCGAAGGTTTTCGAACCGGCCATCGAACTGGCGCGGGACGGCTACCCGGTCAGCGCGCTGCAATACACGCTGACGCAGCGCGAACGCCGGCATCTCCTGGAGGGTACGGCAGCGCCGTTTTTTCTCGACGAAGGCAGGGCGATCCGGCCGGGGCGGATGTTCCGGCAGCCGACGCTGGCGGCCACCTTCGAACGCATCGCCCGGCAGGGAATGGAAGAGTTCTATCTGGGCGAAACGGCCGAGTTGATCCACCGGGACATGGAGGAGAATGACGGCCTGATCCGCAAGGACGACCTTGCCCAGATTCCCCACCCCATCGAGCGGCGTCCGCTGACCGGCCGGTTCGATTCCAACCGGGTATTCACCATGCCGCCGCCGGGCGCGGGGCGAACGCTGGTCGAAATGCTGAACGTATACCAGAACCTGTCCGGACGCGCCGCCGATCCGGATACGCCGCTCGGCGCGGTGTTCCTGGCGGAGACGATCCGCCGGGCCACCCTCGACCGGCAGGACCGGCCCTACGACCCGAACTTCTATTCGCAGGTGTCGAGCCGCGAAATGGTCCGCACCGAATACGCCAAGCGCGTTGCGAGGCAGATCGGCAGGCGGATACAGAGCCGGGGCGAGACCACGCACCTGACGGTCATGGACGAGGCCGGAAACGTCGTCGCGCTCACCCAGTCGATCGAGAATGTCTACGGCTCGTGCTGCGCCACGCCCGGCCTCGGCTTCCTCTACAACAACTACATGAACGCCTTCGAATACAGCGATCCCTCGCATCCCTACTACATGCGGCCGAACGCGGTTCCCTGGGCCAGCGTGGCGCCGACGGTGATCTTTCGCGGCAGAAGGCCCTGGATCGCGATCGGGTCGCCGGGCAGCGAGCGCATCGCGCCGTCGATCCTCCAGGTCCTGCTCCGGTTGCGGCATTCCTCGCCCTTCGCCGCCGTCGAGGCGCCGCGCCTCCATTGTTCGCTCGACGGCAAGGTTTCGCTCGAGGCGTCCAGGATTCGCGACGACGTTCCGGCCAGGCTCGCAAAGCACGGATTCGAGGTCGTCCGCCGGGAAGCCTTCAGCTTCTACATGGGATGCGTCCAGATGGTGGTTCGCGACCACAAATCCGGCCGAATGACCGGCGTCGCCGATCCGCGGCGCGACGGCGCCGCCGCCGGGCCGGCGCGGTGAAACTGCCGTTCCTGCTGTCGGTCCCCCATGCCGGGCTGACCGTGCCGCCGGAGGCGGCGCCCTACTGCGCGCTCACGCCGCGCGAGATCGCAGAGGACGGCGACGAAGGGGCGGCGGCGATCTATCTCGGTCTGGAGCCGCTGGTTGCAGCCTTTCACACGACGGACATCGCCCGCGCCATCGTCGACATGAACCGGGCCGGGGACGACCGGAGGCGCGACGGCGTCGTCAAAACCCACACCTGCTGGAACGTTCCGGTCTACCGCGAGCCGCTGCCCGACAGCGTTGCCGAAGGGCTGATCGGCCGCTATCACCGGCCCTATCACCGCCGCCTGAGCGAACTGGCGGCCGAACGGCCCGTCCGCCTCGCCATCGACTGCCACACGATGGCCGCACAGGGCCCGCCCGTCGGCCCCGACGCGGGCTGCGAACGGCCGTGGATATGCCTGGGATACGGCGACGGGACCTGCCCGGACGCGTGGATCGAGGCGCTGAAAGAGCTGTTCGAGCGCCGGATCGGTGCGCAGGTCACGATTAACGAACCCTTCGGCGGCGGCTACATCACCCGGATGCATTCGGCTGAAATGCCGTGGCTCCAGCTGGAAATGTCGCGGGCGCCCTTTCTTTCCGACGCCGAAAAGTCCGGCCTTGTCCGGGACGCGCTGAGCGAGCTGGCGGGGTGCATCGGGGCGGCGTGAGGCCGGGCGGCTTGCCCTACCACGCCAGGTCGAGGATTTCGCGCACCTGGGCGGCGCTGTCGATCCGCCGCGGGTTGGAGCGGACCATCATGTTGCCGAGGCTGCCTTCGGCAATCGTGTCGAGTCGGTCCTCGGTTATGCCAACCGCCCGCAGGCTGCCGGGCTGGCCGAGCCGGGCGATGAAGTCCGCGACGACGTCGGCCGCCGCCTCCCCCGCCCGGCCGAAGGCCTCGCTCACCAGCGCCTGCCGTTCCGCGTTCGCCGGCGCGTTCCAGCGCAGCACGCTCGGCAGCATGACGCAGCTGGTGTGGCCGTGGGGCACGCCGCCGACCGCGCCGAGTTGGTGGCCGATGCCGTGGCTGGCGCCGTATTCGACCCGGCCGAGGCCGAACGCCGCCAGCCACACGGCAAGCTGGCAATCGCGCCGCGCCGCCAGATCGTCCGGCCGGTCCTTCGTCCGCGGCAGCGCTTCGGCGAAAATCTTCAGCGCATGGATGGCGGTGGCGTCCGGCAGCGGCTGGGCCGAGCGCGAACACAGGGTCTCCACGGCATGGTCGACCGCGCGCACGCCGGTCGAGAGCCACAGCCATTCGGGCGTGTGGACCGTCGCCGCCGGGTCGAGGATTACGGCGGCCGGGGCGCTGTCGCGCGCGATGTAGGCGTCCTTGACGCCGCGGGCCGGGTCGGTCACGCCGGCGATGTTGCTGAACTCCGCGCCGGACAGCGTGGTCGGCACCGCGATCTGCCGGACCGCCGACGGCCCGACGGCGGGCACGGTGCGCGCGCCGTCTTCGGCAATCGTCACGCGGTAGTTCTTCAGGGCTTCGGCGTCGCGCACGTCTTCCGCCAGGCACAGGATCGCGGCCTTCACGGTGTCGATCGGCGTGCCGCCGCCCACGGTGACGACGACATCGGCTTGGCTTCGCCGGATCGCGGCGGCGCAGTCGATGACGGTGTCGATGGGCGTATGTTCCCGGCAGCCGGTGAACAGGCCGGCGGCGGAGTCGCCCAATCCGGCCTCGATGGCAGCGATCAGATCCGTCTGCGTGGCAAGCGTCGTCGAAGCCACGATCAGCGCCCGGCCGGCGCCGAGCGCCGCCATCTCCCGCGCGACCGCCTGCGGCGCCGGCGTGCCCCAGCCGACGCGCTCCTGGGCCAGAAACTGGAACAGGCCTTCTGTAACCGTCATGGCGTCCGTCCGGTGTGGTGCGAGTTATCCGTCAATCGAGGCCCGGCCGGCCCAACGCGTCCCCCGGGGCGTCCCCTGGGACGTCCCCTGGGGCGTCCCTATTCCAGAACCAGCTTCGGCTCGATTTCCAGCGTTGCCGCCAGGTCGCCGAGGCGGCGGTCGATCACTTCGCCGGAATAGTGGGCGGCATGGGCCTCGACCTGCAGCGCAAGGCCGCGGTCGGTGCGCTCGAAACGGCTGCCGGCGAGGATTTCGGGCCGCCCGGCGGCGACGGTGTAGCCCAGCCGCAGGGCCTGGCCGAGCGCGCGGGCGTCGCGGATATCCTCTTCGCCGAGGCCGGTGTCGCGGGCGATCCGCTCCATCGGCTCCTGGATGCCGCCGCTGTAGCGCGCGCTTGCCGCCAGGGCGAGGAAGGCGCGGCCCGGATGGTCCAGGCCCATCAGCGGAGCGGTCAGGATGCGGTCCCAGGCGTGGCGGTTGCGGTAGTCCGGATGGTCGATCCAGCCGGCGTCGGCAATCTCGCAGGCCGCCCGGCGCAGCCGCGCCCGTTCCCTGCTTTCCTGCGGGAAGAGGCCGCCGGTCCAGGCGGCGAGCGCCGGTCCGAGGCCGGTGAAGCGGCAGAAGCGCTGACCGTAGGCGGCCGCCCCGGCGAGCAGCGGATCGGCGCGCCGCGTCCTCAGGTCGAGGGCTTCGTAAAGCACCCCCTCGCGGACGCCGCGCGCGGCGAAGACGATCTGCGCCGGCCGGGCGATGCGGATCAGGCGGCGCAGCACGATGGCCGACGCCCGCACCGCTTCGATCCGCCGGACCGAAATCGCCGGAAGCCGCTCCAGCCCCCGCTCGCTCTGGCGGGCCAGAAGTTTCGCGAAATCGGCGAACTCCACGGCCCCGGCCCGGTACCCGTCGATCATCCTGAGCGCCCGGTCGTGCTGCGCCATGTGCACCTTGGCCAGCGAGCGCCACGCACCGCCCACCGCGTAGAGCGTCCCGCCTTCCGCGCCGGCAAGCCAGTCGATTTCGGTCAGCGCCTTCTTGACCGCTCCGCCGACCGTTTCACCCTGCGCCATGGCCTCGTTGAGGCGCAGCGGGCCAAGCGGCAGGGTCGCCATCTCGCGGACCTGCTCGCCGCCGACCCGGACCAGCTCCAGGCTGCCGCCGCCCAGGTCGCCGACGATGCCCTCGGCCCGGGGAAAGCCGGCCATGACGCCGTAGGCCGAAAGGCGGGCCTCGTCCTCGCCGCTCAGCACCCGGACTTCGAGGCCCGGATCGCGCCGCAGCGCCTCGATGAAGGCCGGGCCGTCCGCCGCCTCGCGCACGGCCGCGGTCGCAAAGGCCGACAGGCCCGCCACCTTCATGGCGGCGGCCGCGCCGACGAAGCGGCCGAGATTCGCCCTGGCCTGGACGACGCCGTCCGGGTTGAGCCGGCCGGTGGCGCGCAGGCCGCGGCCCAGCCCGCACATCACCTTCTCGTTGAAGATCGGAATCGGCGCGCGGGCCGACCCCTCGAACACCACAAGGCGGATGGAATTGGAGCCGATGTCGATGACGGCGACCCGCCGCCCGAGATAATCGTGCGCTGCCCCGGCTTCCGGGCCGGCTTCGCCGCCGTCCGCGGCCGGGCCGACCGGCAGTACGGCGACGTTACCCGCAGCGAAACCTTGCGCGGCAGCGTCTTCGGCGAGGCCGGAGGCCATTCAGGCGCGTTCCCTCAAGGCCATCCCCTCAATGGCATCCTCTCAATGGCATCCGGGCGACGGCAGGCCGGCCGGCGGGCGCCGGCCTTTGCTGCGCCCCTTGCCGTAGCCCTTGCCGTAGAGAGCGCTGCCGCGGCCGGAAAGGCTCGGATTGGTCATGAAATAGGTATGGCAGGAAAAGTCCTCCGGCGCACGCCCGGAAGCGTCGCCGGCCTCCGGGCCGGATTCTGAACCGGCCTCCGGGCCGGTCCCGCTGCCAGTTCCGCTGCCGTTTCCGCTGCCGTTTCCGCTGCCGGGCGAAACCCGGGCATAGCGGCCGGCCGCGTCGAGCACCCAGCTCTGCCGGTTGTCGTTGATCTGCGCGACCATGATCTGGTCGAGCATCTGCTCGTGCACGGTCGGGTTCTCGATCGGCACCAGGCTCTCGACCCGGCCGTCGAGGTTGCGCGGCATCCAGTCGGCCGACGACAGGTAGAGCGGCGCATCGCGGTTCGGCAGGGCCTTGCCGTTGGCGAAGGCGACGATGCGCGAATGTTCGAGGAAGCGGCCGATAATGCTCTTGACCCGGATATTCTCCGACAGGCCCGGCACCCCCGGCCGGAGGCAGCAGATGCCGCGCACCACCAGGTCGATCTGCACCCCGGCCCCGGAGGCGCGGTAGAGCGCGTCGATCAGCGGGCCGTCGACCAGGGCGTTCAGCTTGGCCCAGATCTGCGCCGGCTTGCCGGCCCGGGCGTTGGCGATTTCGGTGTCGATCTGCTCGAGCAGGGTCTGGCGCAGGTCGATCGGCGCAACCGCGATCTTCTGCATCGGCTCGGGCCGGGCATAGCCGGTCATGTAGTTGAACAGGTGGGCGGCGTCGCGGGTCAACACCGGATCGCAGGTGAAGAAGGACAGGTCGGTATAGATCCGCGCCGTGACCGGATGGTAGTTGCCGGTGCCGAAATGGGCGTAGCTGGCCAGGCCGTGGCCCTCGCGCCGCACGACCAGCGAGACCTTGGCGTGGGTTTTGAGGTCGAGGAAGCCGTAGACGACCTGGGCGCCGGCCCGCTCCAGGTTGCGCGCCCAGCGGATATTGGCCTCCTCGTCGAAGCGCGCCTTCAGCTCGACCAGGGCCGTGACGCTCTTGCCCGCCTCGGCCGCTTCGGCCAGCGCCGCGACGATCGGCGAATCCGTGCTCGTCCGGTACAGGGTCTGCTTGATCGCCACGACGGAAGGATCGCGCGCCGCCTGGCGCAGGAACTGCACGACGACGTCGAAGCTCTCGTAGGGATGGTGGACGACGATGTCCTTGGCCCGGACCGCGGCGAAGCAGTCGCCGCCGAAGTCGCGGATGCGTTCCGGCGAGCGCGGGTTGTAGGGCTCGAACAGCAGGTCCGGCCGGCCGTTGTCGATCAGCTGGTTGACGTCGGCGAGCCCGAGCAGGCCGTCGATCTCGACGACATCGTCTTCCGGCACCTCCATTTCCTTGACGACGAAGCGGCGCAGGCCCGCCGGCATCGCGGCATCGACCGACAGGTGGATGACATGGCCGCGCCGGCGCCGTTTCAGCGCCGTTTCGAACAGGGCGACCAGGTCTTCGGCCTCTTCCTCGATCTCGATGTCGCTGTCGCGGATCACGCGGAACAGGCCACGCGCCTGGACCTCGAAATCCGGGAACAGGTGGTGCAGCATCAGCCCGACCAGGTCCTCGAGCGTCACATGGCGCGCCGAGTCGCCGGGCAAACGGACGAAACGGGGCAGCTGGTCGGTCAGGCGGACCAGCGCATAGAGCGAATCGCCCCGGTCCGGCTGCGCCAGTTCCAGCGCGATCGCCAGGCCCAGATTGGGGATGAAGGGGAAGGGATGCGCCGGATCGACCGCAATCGGCGTCAGGACGGGGAACACCTCTTCCATGAAATGCCGGTCGAGCCAGGCAAGTTCGGCGGCGCTCAGCGCGCCCGGATCGACGACGCCGATGCCGCGCGGCTCCAGATCGGCCTTCAGGCGCCGCCAGGTATCGAGCTGGGAATCGATCAGGTCGCCGGCGCGCTCGTGGATCGCGCGCAGCTGTTCGGCCGGCGTCAGGCCGTCCTGGCTCGGCGCGGTTACGCCGGCTTCGACCTGCCCTTTCAGCCCGGCGACCCGGACCATGTAGAATTCGTCCAGATTACTCGAGGAAATCGACAGGAACCGCAGGCGCTCGAGCAGCGGATGATCCGGATTGTCCGCCTCTTCCATGACCCGCTCGTTGAAGGCGAGCCAGGAAAGCTCCCGGTTGATGAACCGCCCGGAATCGGTCGGCGAAATGCCTTCGGCGTCCGGAATATCGTCTCCGGCGTCGGCGAAGCGCGCGTCGCTGTCCTGTAACGGGGCGATCCGGTCGTCCATCGGGGGGTCCGCGTCAATATCGGGCGTCGGCCCGTCTCCAGGCTAATATATAACAGATTCGCAGGAGAACATAATGGCCGGTACCCACGACTACCGCCGCATCCTGATCCTGCGGCACGCCAAGTCCGACTGGCACGCCGGAGTCGGATCGGATTTCGAGCGTCCGCTGAACGGCCGGGGCCGCCGCGCCGCCGCGCTCATGGGGGCCTGGCTGGCCGACGAAGCGCCGGTCCCGTCCCTCGTCCTGTGCTCCGCCGCCCGGCGCGCCGCCGAAACCTGGACGATCGTCGCCCGGCAATGGCCCGACGCGCCGGAGGCGGTGCATGACGAGGCCCTCTATCTCGCCGAAACCGCCGATCTGCTGCACCGCCTGCGTTCGCTCGACGACGATGTGGCGACGGTCTACCTGGTCGGTCATCATCCCGGCTTCGACGGCCTGGCGATCCGGCTCGCGTCCGACCGGGCGGCGCCCGCGGTCGCCGAGATGCGCGCCAAGTTCCCGACCGCCGCCCTGGCCGACCTGGCGTTCGACGGCCCCTGGTCCGCGCTCGGGCCGGGCAAGGCGGCCCTGCTGCGCTTCGTCCGCCCGAAGGACCTGGTCTGACGCCGGATTTCCGCGGCGCCGGCCCGGCCGGCGGAACGGGATATCGAAATCCCCCGATTTTGCCGGGGAGACTTTGAAACCTTCAATTCCGAGGGATCGAACTTGGACACGAACGGCGGCATCAGCCGTGCCAAGCGTGCGAGTGCGTTCGCTCAACGAGAAACTCTGCCGCCCGGCGAATGCAATTCCGCGGCGGGCTGATCGGTCTGTCTGGACGCCTCCGCTTCGAGCCAGTCGACGACAGGCCTGACCGTTTCGCGCATCGAAGCGGTTTCGGAGAGGACGATCCAGTACGCACGCGGCAGCGGAACCTCAAGGTCGCCGAAGGGCCGAATCAGAACGCCCGACCGGATGGCGTCACTGGCCAGCCGATGCCTTGCCAATGCAACGCCGAGGCCGTGCTCGGCGCCGCACAGTACGAGGTCCGATGAGGTGAACCTCGCGCCGATACGCGTATCGAGCGCCTTGGGTCCGTAGTGTTTCTTCCAGACGGCCCAGGAGGCGTTGGAATCTCGATCGTGCAGCAGCCGAAGGCGCCGAAGATCCTGAGAAGTGCGCGCACGGCCGTGTGCCGCCCAGTAAGCAGGACTCGCAACCGGATACAACGCGTCATCCATCAGCGGGAGGCATGTAAGGCCCGGCCAGGGCCGACCGCCCATCCGGATCGCGAAGTCGGCGCCTTCATCGGCCGGCGCATGAACGCGTTGATCGACGATTACGGAGACTTCAAGCCCCCGGTGATTCGCTTCCAGTGAGGCCAGTCGCGGGAGCAGCCAGCGCGCAGCGAAGGAGGGCGTCGTTGAGATGGTGACGGAATGGCGGCGCCTGTTCTCGCGCAAGGCGGCGACGGCACTCTCGAGCTCGGATAGGCACGAGAACGCGGCACGCCCCAGCGCCTGCCCCTCCGGCGAAAACGTCAGGGTACGCCGTCCTTCTTTGCGCACAAGCAGCGGCGTGCCCAGCCAGGACTCAAGCTCCTTCAGATGACGGCTGACTGCGGAGTGCGTGACATTGAGCCGTCTGGCGGCCGACCTTACGCCGCCCGTCTCGTAAACCGCGGCAAGAGCGCGAAGCATGGTGAGCGGAAGGTTCATTTCGGTCGATAAATTAGACCAAATTCGGTGTATTTTGTACCATAAATTCAAGCTGGCCCAAGCTACCCTGTCGCGACGGTGTCGTAGGGGGCAAAGGCATGGGTATGACGATTGAGGGAAGATGGACCTCTGAGACCGGCCATGACCGGGCGCGGCTCGGTCCGGCCCGGGTCTGGTACCAGGAGACCGGGCGCACGACCGTCGAAGCAGGCGAACGCGAACGGCCGGGATGAGCACGGTGCAAGCCTGGTGGGCGGTTACCGGCATCGTCGCCATCGCCTTCGTAACCCCGGGACCCAACAATCTGGCGGTGCTGGCAGCAGCGAGCCGGGGCGGGTTCACCGGGGCGGCGGCGACCGCCGCCGGCGTCGTTGCCGGAACGGTCGCGCTCGTCGTCGTCTCCTGGGCGGGTGCCGGTCTGGTGTTCGAGGGGATTCCCGCGGCGCGGTCCGGTCTGGCGGTCGCGGGCGGTCTTTACTTCGCTTGGCTCGGGGTGCAACTGTTCCGGTCGAACGAGGTCGCGGAGGACGGCTCAGCGCCGCGCCCGCTCTCGTTCGCGGCAATGTTCTTGCTGCAATTCGTGAACCCGAAGGCCTGGCTTCTCGTTCTCGCCGTGACCGCGACCGCACACGGGAGCGTCGCGAATCTTGCGGTTCTGGTATCGATAATGTCCGCTATCTCCGTGGTTTGCCTGTCGCTTTGGGCCGCGATGGGAAGAATCATTGGCGTCCTGTTCTCGGGCAACGCCGCGCGACGCTGGGTGGACCGGATATTAGGAGCCTCGCTGGTCGGGCTGGCGGGCTTGACGCTCGCACAGGGGTTGGCAGGTTGGACGCTTGCATAGGTGCGATACGCGGAGTATCGATCAGCACACAAATGTTTCGATTGAATAAGATTAATACTATTGGCTAACCATTTGTTCTTAAGCGCATTGTAAAGCCGTACACCGCAAAGCATCCGTAGCCGGCCGCCATTGCGAAGGGCCAGAGCAGCAGGCCGATCCAGGTGAACCAGAAGCCGGCGGCGACCGCGGCCAGGATGCCGCCGGCGCGCAGCCAGCCCGGCGCGGCGAGCAGCTTCAGGCCGCCCCAGGCGCAGGCCGCGCCGTAGCCCAGCCAGACCGCCAGCCCGGCCCAGCCCATCCACCCGGAACCGCCGTCTTCGACCAGGGGCTCGACGGACAGGCCGGCGACTGTCGCGGCGGCGAACAGCGCCTCGCCGAGGAACAGGATGCGGAGGCCCTGCTGGACCGCCGCGTTTTCCCCCTCGCGCCCGGGCGCCTCTTCGCCGGCCCGTTCGCGCGCCGCGGCCCGGCGCAGCAGCAGCAGCGTGCCGAGCCGGCAGACCGCCGCGAGGACCGCCAGGGCCAGCGCCGGGCCGAACAGGTCCGGGGCCACGAAGGAAAAAAGGGTCAGGAGCGCGGCGAGCGCGGCAGCGGCGGCGATCGGCATGGGTGAGCGGCCTCCCCTTCCCTGCCGCGCCTACCGGTATGCGGTCCGGATAGCGCCCCGGATAGCGTCCCGGTTCATGTCCCGGTTCATGTCCGGGCCATCTCCTTCGCGCCGACGATCAGGCCGATGCCGTGGCAGACCCAGCCGCCGAGCATGACCGCGCCGGCGAACAGCGCGAGCATGCCGAAAGCCGCCCCGCTGCCCGACGCGAGCAGCGCCAGGGCGATCGCGACCAGGCCGCTCGCAGCGAGGTAAACGATGCCGATCGCCCTCCAGAGCAGGGAGCCGACCTGGGCGCCGAAGCCGATCGCCGCCACCGAAAACCAGATCCACGCCGCCAGCATCGCGAGCACGACGCCGAAGGACAGCGCGTCCAGCACGCCGAGGCCCCCGCCCCCGGCCGGCGCGGCGCCCGTCGCCGGCAGGTTGCCGCCGCCGAGCAGCGTCAGCAGCAGATTGAGCGCCAGGGCGGTCATCAGCGTCAGGATCGGGAAATCGGCCCTGGTGTAGGAGAAGGCGTTGAACAGGCCCTTCGTCGTCCAGTAGACGAAGGTCATGACGCCGTTATAGACCGCGGTCATCAGGACCAGCATCGCGCCGAAGCCTGCGGGGTCGGGCCGGCCCGTTCCACCCGCTCCGCCCGCTCCGACCGCGGCCCCGGCCAGCATGATTCCCGTTACCAGCACCGCCAGGATCAGGAAGAAGACCAGGATTCCCCCGGTGCGCACCATTGCCGACGACATTTCGACCTCGCCCTTATTTCGCGCGCCGGATTCCGCCCCGGACCGGCGCGCCGTCAATGCCGGTTTGGATTGGCGTCATGGCGGCTCTGCATTTCCTCCGCGAACGGAATGTTCTTGCGCTTCGCTCAGGCCCGCGCATGCGCCATTGTCCGGGCCCCGCGAATCAACGCGATACCGTGGCATATCCAACCGCCCAGCAGGACCGATCCGGCGACCGCCCAACACAATGTGTACAGCCATCCTTTGTTGCCCGACACGAGGAGCAGGTAGCCGGCAACGGCGGGCGTCATGCCTGCGAGATAAACGATACCGACCGCTTTCCAGAGCGGCAAATCCGCATTCCGGCCGAAGCGAATCGCCGTTATTGCGAACCAGATCGTAAGCGGTATGAGCAGGGGATAGACAAATATCAGCAACATCAGGGAAAGCATGGCCTGGCCGAACTTGTCCACTCCAATCCACAATATCAGGGAGATTACCGCGAGAACGGCGGCGAAGATCCACATGGCCATCGCCGGCGCCTTGGCTGCACGATCGCCGAGCGCGCCGAAAAGTCCCCAGGTCGCCCGGTATACGACAGCCATAGTGGCCAGAACGAGAAATTGCCCCAGTTGGATTATCCACTCTCTTATCTCTATCGTTTCGACATACTTGCGTTCCCGGATGGCCGGATCGGTCGCCGCTTCCATTGCGCCCTGCGCCGCCAGGTAAACGACTCCGCCAACAATCCCGGCCACTATCGGCAACAATACCGCGATTCCGCCGATCCGCACGATTCCAGGGGCCATCCGATTCTCCTCCGGCAGGCCGTTCCGCCCGCGCTACAGCGTCGACATCGCCTCGCCGCCGTCGATAACGATATTCTGCCCGGTGACGTAACCGGCATGGGCCGAGGCGAGGAAGGCGCACATGGCGCCGAACTCGGCCGGATCGCCGATGCGGCCGGAGGGATTGCCGTCGTAGCGGCTCTGCATTTCCTCTTCGAACGGGATGTTCTTGCGCTCCGCCATCGCCGCCACGTTCGAACGCAGCCGGCCGGTGTCGAACGGCCCCGGCAGCACGTTGTTGATCGTCACGTTATGCTTCACCGTTTCGCGCGCCAGCCCGGCGATGAAGCCGGTGAGACCGGCCCGGGCGCCGTTCGACAGGCCGAGGCCGGGCAGCGGCTTTTTTACGGCGTAGGAGGTGACGTTCAGGATCCGGCCGAAGCGCCGTTCGATCATCGGGTCGATCACCGCCCTGATGAGCAGGATCGGCGTTATCATGTTCGCGTTGCAGGCGGCGGCCCATTCGCCGTAGCCCCATTCGCGGAAATCCCCGGCCGGCGGCCCGCCGGCATTGTTGACCAGGATGTCCGGCGCGGGGCAGGCCGCGAGCGCCGCCGCCCTGCCCTCTTCGGTCGCGATGTCCCCCGGCGCCGGCGTCACCGCCTGCCCGGTCGCCTCCGAAATCTCCGCGGCGGCGCGCTCCAGGTCGGCCGCCGTGCGCGCGGTGATCGTCACGCGCGCGCCCTCGCGGGCCAGCGCCTCGGCGCAGGCGCGCCCCAGCCCCTTGCTCGCCGCGCAGACCAGCGCCGTCTTCCCCTCAAGCCCCAGGTCCATGGTCCTCCCCCCCGGCGGCGGCCGGTTCGTCCGGCCCGCCGCTCCGGTTCAACAGTTCGGCCGCCAGTTCCCGGCCGATCCGCCGGCGCCGTTCCAGCGCCAGCCGGTCGATCCGCTCGACGAAGGACCGGACGGCCGGAAACGACCGCTCGATCCGCGGCAGGACATAGCGCACCAGGCCCGGCTGGACGGCGAGCTGCCGGTCGCCGAACTGCTTGCGCAGCACGGTTTCGAGCAGCCCGTCGTCGGGCAGCGCGATTTCGGCCGCCGGCAGCGCGGCGATGCGCGAGCGCAGGTCCGGCAGATCGGTGCGCCAGGTCGCCGGCAGGGTGCGTGCGGTCATGAGCAGGCTGCCGCCGGCCAGGCGCACGGCGTTGTAGAGGTGGAGCAGCGCTTCCTGCCAGGCCGGCACCGCGGCCAGCCGGGCGTCGACATCCTCCAGCAGCAGGGCGCCGCCCCGCTCCGCCAGGTTCCGGCCGGCTTCCAGGTCGAGCGCGCCGTCGCCCAGTTCGGCGCCGCCGCTGACCGCGCGCCAGACCGCCGCAAGATGGGATTTTCCGCAGCCTTCGGGGCCGTGCAGGATCAGCCCGGCGCCCGGCCAGTCGGGCCAGCGGTCGATCCAGCCGACCGCCAGCGCATTGCATCCGGCGACGGCGAAATCCTCGCGCGCCAGCGCCGGCCGGAACGGGAGATCGAGCGTCAGCTGGCGCGGCCCCCCGGCGTCTGCCTGCCTCATTCGGACGGTTCGCCTTCCCGCTGCCCTTCGCCCAGGACCCAGAAGGTCTTCGCCTTCCGCCCCCGGCCGCTGCTCTCCTGCCGCAACGCCAGGCCGAAGGCGGGCAGGCGCGCCGCCAGCGCCGCCGCATCGCCCCGGTGCGTCAGGGCGAGCTGCGCCTCGCCGGCAGAAAACGCGATCACCCGGTGCCCGGTGACGGACGGGGCGGCGGCGAGATTTCCGCGCACCCGGACCCAGGCGGCAAGATCGTCGAACCGCAGCACGACCCGCGTGGTCGAGACCGGCCCTTCGGCGACGATGACCCGGTCCTTCCAGCGTTCCTGGAGCCGCCCGGTCAGGACCGTCGCGGCTTCCGCCATCGCCGTTTCGCCCTCTGCGGTCAGCGGTTCGAGGTCCTCGGACGCGCCGCTGCGCAGATTGAACAGGGCGGCGGAGACCGTCAGGCTGCCCTGGGCCCCGGCAGCGGCCCCGGCAGCGGCTTCGGTATCGTTCTCGGTAGCGGTCCCGGTGGTGGTCCCGGTATCGGCTTCAGTATCGCTCTCGGTATCGGCTTCAGTATCGCTCTCGGTATCGGCCCCGGCATCGGTCCCGGCAGCAGCAGCGGCGGCAGCGGCCACCGCCACCAGCACCTGTTTCGCCCCGTAGGCGCGCGCGATCGCCGCCAGCGCCTCCGCATCGCGCCCGACCGCCTGCTCGGCGTCGATCGCCTGCAGGTCTTTCAGGCTGCCTTCCGGCAGGACGACCGGCACCAGGCCGGGTTCGCGCTCGGTCGCCGTCCAGGCGTCGCGCCACGGATTCGGATCGTCCCACAGGACCGCGCCGCCCTCGCCGCGCCAGACCGGCAGGACGAGCACCGGATCGCTGCGTCGCGCCGACCAGCCGAGCTGTTCGGCCTTGAGAAAGGCGGCGACCGCTTCGGGATTGAACAGATAGCTCAGCGCCCCGTCGAACGCCCGTCCGCCCGGGCTGTCCTGCCGCTTGGCGCGCACGACCTCCAGCCCCCGGACCATCGCGCGGGCGCGCTCCGGCGGGACCGGCGGGAGAAACTCGCGGTCGCGGATCGAGGTCAGCCGGCGCAGCAGCCGCTCCAGGGCCGCCGGCGCGGCGTTCAGCGCGGCATCGGTGCGGGCCGCCCGGTCGGTCTTGCCCTCGCCCTTCGCCGCAACGTCGCGGACCCAGTAAATGTCGCTTTGCGCGGCCGCCGGACCCGCGAAGAGCAGGGCGGCGAGCAGGGCGGCGAGAGCGGCGGCAGGCAGGCGGATGCCTGCCGCGGGGGCGGCCGGGCGGAACGGTCGTCGGGACGGGGAAATCGGAATCATCGGCAGAGGCGGCGAAAGCGGGATTGCGTCGGGCCTGCGAGGCCGCCTAAACCTAGCCCGGAAATCCAGCCGGGGAAACCGCCGTCATCGCTGCCGAACGCTACAGCAAAGCCGGAGTCGATATCGCGGCCGGCGACCGGCTGGTCGAGCGGATCGCCCCGCTGGCCGGAGCGACCGCGCGGCCCGGCGCGACGGGCGGGATCGGCGGCTTCGGCGGCCTGTTCGACCTTGCCGCGGCCGGCTACCGCGACCCGATCCTCGTGGCGGCGGCGGACGGCGTCGGCACCAAGCTGCGCATCGCCATCGAGACCGGCTGCCACCGCACGGTCGGCATCGACCTCGTGGCCATGTGCGTCAACGATCTGGTCGTCGTCGGCGCGGAGCCGCTGTTCTTCCTCGACTATTTCGGCGCCGGCAGACTGGAGCCCGACGTGGCCGCGGAGGTCGTCGAAGGCATCGCCGAGGGCTGCCGGCGCGCCGGCTGCGCCCTGATCGGCGGCGAGACCGCGGAACTGCCGGGCCTCTATGCGGCGGGCGACTACGATCTCGCCGGCTTCGCGGTCGGCGCCGCGGAACGCGGGCGGGTGCTCACCGGCGCGGCGGTCGGGCCGGGCGATATCGTGCTCGGCCTGGCGTCGGACGGCCTTCATTCCAACGGGTTTTCGCTGGTCCGGATGCTGTGCGCCGACGCCGGCCTCGGCTGGGACGACCCGGCCCCGTTCGATCCGGCCCGGCCGCTCGGCGAAGCGCTGCTGACGCCGACCCGGATCTACGTCCGCAGCGTTCTGGCGGCCCTGAAACGGCAAATCCCGAAACGGCAGCCCCCGGGCGGGCAGGAAAACGCCGGCATCGGCGCCCTGGCGCACATCACCGGCGGCGGGCTGACCGGGAATATCCCGCGCGTCCTGCCGCCCGGCCTGGGCGTCGACCTGGACGGCGGCGCCTGGCCGGTCCCGCCGGTCTTCGGCTGGCTGCGCGGGGCCGGCCGGCTCGATCCCGCCGAAATGGCGCAGACCTTCAACTGCGGCCTCGGCATGGTCGCCATCGCCGCGCCGGACGCCGCCGGCGACGCCGAAGCGCGGCTGCGCGAGCAGGGCGAAACCGTTACGCGGATCGGCACGGTCGTGCCGCGCGACGCCGGGGCGCCGGCCGTGCGCATCGCCGGCTGGGAGGCCGGATGGGAGGACCGATGGCGCGCCTGAAGGTCGGCGTGCCGATTTCCGGGCGCGGCTCCAACATGGCGGCGCTGGCCGAAGCCTGCGCCGACCCCGGCTTCCCGGCCGACATCGTCCTCGTCCTGTCCAACGAACCGGGCGCGGCGGGGCTGACGCGGGCGCAGGCGTTCGGCATCCCCACGGCTGTCGTCGACCATCGCGATTTCCCGGACCGCGCCGCGTTCGACGCCGCGCTGACGGCCCGGCTCGAAGCCGCCGGAGCCGACTTCGTCTGCCTCGCCGGCTTCATGCGCCTGCTGACCGCCGGCTTCGTCGAACGGTGGCGCGACCGGCTGCTCAACATCCATCCCTCGCTGCTGCCGGCCTTCCGGGGGCTCGACACCCACGAACGCGCGCTGGCTGCCGGGGTGCGGCTGCACGGCTGCACGGTCCATTTCGTGCGGCCGGAACTGGACGACGGGCCGATCGTCATGCAGGCGGCCGTGCCGGTGCTGCCGGACGATACGGCCGGCAGCCTCGCCGCCCGCGTCCTGGCACAGGAGCACCGGATTTACCCGGCCGCCCTGCGGCTGGTGGCCGAAGGCGCGGCGCGGGTGGAGGGCGAGCGGGTCGTTTACCGGCGCGACCAATCCGGCGGCGGCGCGCTGGTGGCCCCGCCCCTGCCCTGAATTTTCTTCTGCAATAAGACCGGGAACCGCCGGGCCCGGCGCCCCTTACACCGCCGGCGTTTCCTCGAGCCGCGCGCGCAGCATGTCGAGGCGCTCGCTGCCCCAGAACAGCTCGTCCCGGTAGATAAAGGTCGGCACGCCGAACACGCCGAGCGCCTCGGCCTCCCGGCACAGCGCATCGTGGCGCCGGCGGCCCTCGCCCTGCGCCCATTCGGCGAAACCGGCCGACGGCACGCCGGCCTCGTCCAGCACCGCGGCGATCGCAGCCGGGTCCTCGATCTCCAGTTCGCGCTTCCAGAAGCGCAGGAACGCACGGTCGATATAGGGCTCGAAACGGCCGTGGTCCTGGGCAAGCAGCATGCCGATATGGACGATGGAACTGTCGAATATCTTCTGCGGGCCGAGCACGGTCAGCCCGCGCGTGTTGGCGATCCGGCGCGCGTCCATATAGGCGTAGCGGACCTTGCGCCACTGATGTTCGTTGCGGGTCTCGACCGCGCCCAGGAAATCCGGAATTTCCAGCGTGTAGGGCTTCCAGACCGGCTCGATGCCGAACTCCGCCGCCAGCGCCCGGGTCGGTTCCATGGCGAGGTAGGCAAAGGGGCTCTTGACGTCGATATAGACGGTGAGGTCGGGGAGGTCGGGCATAGAGGTCGGGGCTCCCGTAGTCCGTTGCCGTCGTCTGCGCGGTCTAGATTCCCAGAACCTTCCGCGCGTTTTCCTTCAGAATCAGCGGCTTGACTTCCGGCTTTATGTTCAGGGTCTCGAAATCGGCGAGCCAGCGGTCCGGGGTGATGGCCGGCCAGTCGGAGCCGAACAGCACCTTGTGGCGCAGCAGCGAATTGGCGTAGCGCACCAGGATCGGCGGGAAGTATTTCGGCGACCAGCCGGACAGGTCGATATAGACGTTGGGCTTGTGGGTCGCGACCGAGAGCGCCTCCTCCTGCCACGGAAAGGACGGATGGGCGAGGACGATGGTCATGTCCGGGAAATCCGCCGCCACGTCGTCCAGATACATCGGGTTGGAATATTTCAGCCGCATGCCCATGCCGCCCGGCATCCCGGCCCCGACCCCGGTCTGGCCGGTGTGGAACAGCGCCGGCACGCCGGCTTCGGCGATCGCCTCGTAGAGCACATAGGCGCTGCGGTCGTTCGGGTAGAAGCCCTGCATGGTCGGGTGGAACTTGAAGCCGCGCATGCCGAAATGCTCGACCAGCCGGCGCGCCTCGCGGGCGCCCGCCTTGCCCTTGGCCGGATCGATGCTGGCGAAGGGGATCAGGATGTCCGAGTGCTCTGCGGCTTCCTCGGCAATCTGCTCGTTGTCGTAGCGCCGGAAGCCGGTCTCGCGCTCGCAATCGACGGCGAAAATGACCGCGCCGATGTTGCGTTCGCGGAAATAGGCCGCGGTCTCGGGAATCGCCGGCGGCCAGTCGCGCCCGGTCCGGAAGTATTTCTGCATCCCGGCCTGGAACTCGGCATAGCCGTCGTCGGCATGGGTGCCGCACGGCTCCTCGGCGTGGGTATGGATATCGATGGCGGCGACGGCGTCGGGATCGAACATGGCAATGGAGCCTTCTCTTTACGGTGCCCCAAGCCTATCCCGCGATCAGGCCGCCGTCACCAGCGGTTGGATGCCCTCGACGTCGGTCGTGTTTCTGGCGACGTCCAGATCGTACATCCGCTGGAGATTGAGCCAGAATTCCGGAGTCGTGCCGAGCGCCTTGCCGATGCGCAGCGCCGTATCCGCCGTCACGCCGCGGCGGCCGTGAACGATCTCGTTGATCCGCCGCGGCGGAACGCGGATCGCCGTTGCGAGCCGGTACTGGCTGATCCCGAACTCGTCGAGAAATTCCGCCAGATGCTCGCCCGGATGGATGGGTTCGATGTCGGGCATGGGGTTCCTCAATGATAGTCGACGATTTCGATTTCCATGGCGCCGCGCTCGGTCCATCGAAAGCAAACGCGCCATTGATCGTTGATGCGAATGCTGTATTGGCCTTTTCGATCTCCTTTCAGCGCTTCGAGGCGGTGCGAAGGCGGCACGAAGAGGTCGGCCAGCCTGATTGCGGCTACGATACGCTGAATCCGCATACGAGCGCGGCGCTGGATCGAAGGAGGCAGGCGCCGGACGTGGAGCCCCGAGAAAATTCGTTCGGCTTCTCTGTCCTTGAACCGCCTCATCGATTTGATAATAACGCTTGGCGTTATTAACGTCAAGGGATATACGACGAAGCCCTGTGAATTGCGCTGCGGCGGCGGGCCGATTAAGTAAGAGGCCGCTGGCCCTTCACCCTCTTCTCCGACAGGTTTACGCGCATGAAAATCCGTTTCAGCAAGCTCGAATTGCCGAAAGACGGTTCGCTCGTCGTCTTCGCCCTGAAGGGCGGGGATCTCCTGGCCTCGGCGCAGGCCGTGGACAAGGCGCTGGACGGCGCCGTGGCCCGCGCCGTCGCGGCCAGCCGCTTCAAGGGCGGCGGCGGCGATGCGCTGGTCCTGCCCAGCCCCGGCGAAGGCCGCTGGGAGCGGGTGGTGCTGCTCGGCCTCGGCAAGCCGGCGGACTTCGACGCCCTGGCGGCGCAGAATGCCGGCGGCCGGGCGGCGACGGCGCTCAACGGCGCCGGCGCTAAATCCGCCGCCCTGCTGCTCGATCCGGTCGACGGCGGCAAGATCGGCGGCGCGGAGGCGGCGGCCCGGGCCGGCTTCGGCGCCCGGCTGCGCAGCTACCGCTTCGACCGCTACCGCACCAAGGAAAAGCCCGACCGGAAGCCGACGCTGGCGCGGATGACGGTCGGCGCGCCCGACGCCGCGGCGGCGCGCAAGGCGTTCCGGCCGCTGGACAGCCTGGCGGACGGCGTGTTCCTGACCCGCGACCTGGTCTCGGAGCCGCCCAATATCATGTATCCGGAAACCCTGGCGGCCCAGGGCGAGGCGCTGCGCGAACTCGGCGTCGAGGTCGAGGTGCTCGGCGAGAAGGAGATGCGCGACCTCGGCATGGGCTCGCTGCTCGGCGTCGGCCAGGGCAGCGCGCGCGAATCCAAGCTGCTGGTGATGCAGTGGAAAGGCGGCGGCGCAAAGGAGCAGCCCGTCGCGTTCATCGGCAAGGGCGTCACCTTCGACACCGGCGGCATCTCGATCAAGCCGGCCGCCGGCATGGACGACATGAAATGGGACATGGGCGGCTCCGGCGTCGTGATCGGCCTGATGAAGGCGCTGGCCGGCCGCAAGGCGAAATGCAACGCCGTCGGCGTCGCCGGGCTGGTCGAGAACATGCCCTCCGGCACGGCCCAGCGGCCGGGCGACATCGTCACCTCCATGTCGGGCCAGACCGTCGAGGTGCTGAACACCGACGCCGAGGGCCGGCTCGTGCTGGCCGACGCGCTCTGGTACACCCAGGACCGGTTCAAGCCGAAATTCATGATCGACCTGGCGACGCTGACCGGCGCGATCATCATTGCGCTGGGCAACGAGAATTGCGGCCTTTTCTCCAACAACGACGAGCTGGCGGACCGGATCGCGGCGGCCGGCAAGGCGGTCGGCGAGCGCGCCTGGCGCATGCCGCTGGGCGACGCCTACGACAAGGAGCTGACCAGCGACGCGGCGGACATGAAGAATATCGGCGGGCGCGGCGCGGGCAGCATCACGGCGGCCCAGTTCCTGCAGCGCTTCGTCAACGACGTGCCCTGGGCCCATCTCGACATCGCCGGCGTGACCTGGAGCAAGAAGGACAAGCCGACCGCGCCCAAGGGCGGCACCGGCTTCGGCGTGCAACTGCTCGACCGGCTGGTCGCCGAGCATTACGAGGCGTAGGGGAAGTTTCGATCCCGCAGGATTCCTCTGCAAAATGCCGCGAACGGGATTCGAAAGAGAAAGCAGGGCGGTCCCCCTCCCCTTGGGGGAGGGGCAAGGGGAGGGGTTGGTCGAAGCCGCACCGGCACCCGATCCCGGCACCGAGACGGGGCAAACGTCCCCTCCCCCTAACCCCCTCCCCCAAGGGGAGGGGGATTCCGGCGGTACCGTTTTGCAAGGGAGTCCTGCAAGGGCACGGCAGGAGGCGCCGGACGGGGTATGACGGAGATCGGCTTCTACCACCTGCTGCGCACGCCGCTCGAAGCGGCGCTGCCGCGGCTGCTCGAAAGGACGCTGGAAAGCGGCGCGCGGGCGGTCGTCAAAGCCGGCTCCGAGGAGCGGGTGAAGCAGCTCGACGACGCCCTGTGGCGCTGGGGGCCGTCGAACCGCAACGCGGGCTTCCTGCCCCACGGCACGGCGGCCGACGGCAACGCCGAAATGCAGCCCGTGTGGCTGACCGCCGCCGAGGAGAATCCCAACGGCGCGACCTTCCTGTTCCTGACCGACGGCGCGGACTCCGGCGCGCTCGGCGACTACGCCCGCTGCTTCGCCCTGTTCGACGGCCGCGACAAGGCCGCGGTGGCGCAGGCCCGCACGCAATGGAAGGCCTGGAAGGACGCCGGCCACACCCTCACCTACTGGCAGCAGGGCGAGCGCGGCTGGGAGAAGAAGGGGTGAGGGCAGGCCCCCGCAGAGCGATACGCCGCTGGCGCGAAGAAGCGCCCGGTTCATAGTCCGAATTGCCGCGCCGGCCCCGTCTCAGCGGCGCGGCGGCGAGGGCCGGGACAGCACGAAAGCCGCCGACGCGCTCAGGACGACCGCCTGCACTGTCAGAACGAGCGTGCTGGCGTCCAGGGCGACCGATATGCCGATGACCGCGGCCATCGAGGCGACGCCGAGGATCTTGGCCCGCCGGTCGATGGCGCGGTGGTCGCGCCAGTCGGCGATGAGCGGTCCGAACACCCGGTGGGACAGCAGCCAGGCGTGCCAGCGGTCGGAAGAGCGGGCGAAGGCGAAGGCCGCGACCAGCAGGAACGGGGTCGTCGGCAGCAGCGGCAGCACGGCGCCCAGCGCGGCGAGCAACAGCGCGACGACGCCGACGGCAAACCAGACGGCGCGCCGCGGGTCCAGTCCGGATCGTCGTTTCTGCCGCTCCATCGCGTCCGTAGCATAGTGCTGTCGGCATAGTATCGTCTTTGGCGTCCGCGCCGCACCGCCCGGACGGCCTCATGCGGGCCCGCGCCGGATGCAACCGCGCCGGATGCAACCGCGCCGGCATCCCGTCGCATGGACGGCGCCGCGGGCGCTTCCTATACCCGGCGGCGCAGTCCCCGAACGTCCCCATCCCCGCCTCTTTTATCGACGGAGCAGCCGCGCCATGGCCCTCGAACGGACCTTCTCGATCGTCAAACCCGACGCCACGGCGCGCAACCTGACCGGCGCGATCAACGCCACGATCGAGGCGGCCGGCCTGCGCATCGTCGCCCAGCGGCGCATCCGCATGACCGAGGCGCAGGCGAAGGGCTTCTACGCCGTCCATGCCGGGCGGCCCTTCTACAGCGACCTGGTCGCCTTCATGACCTCCGGGCCGGTCGTCGTCCAGGTGCTGGAGGGCGAGAACGCGATCGCGCGCTACCGCGACGTGATGGGCGCGACCGACCCGGCCGAGGCCGCAGACGGCACGATCCGCAAGTCGTTCGCCGAGAATATCGAGCGCAATTCCGTCCACGGCTCCGACGCGCCGGAGACCGCCGCGGCCGAAATCCGCTTCTTCTTCAGCGACGTGGAGATCGTGGGATAGCGCCGGCCCCGGCGTTGCCGAGGCGGAACGGGGCCGGGCACGGGCGCCGGCGGCGCAGGGGACATTCGCGCCCGGCGCGCGGCGAAGACCTCGCCAGGCTTGCCCGCGCGGCGGCGCCTGCTCTATGGAAGGCGCGCTACGGCCCGGCCGGGGCGCAACGGAAAGGGAGAACCGCCAGATGACCGTCCGGTCGCTCGAAGACAAGATCCGGTCGATCGGCAACCCGGTCGACATGCTGCGCAACGCCGCCGCGGGCCCGTACCAGTTTCCGATCCAGTCCGAATTCTCCAACTGGCGCGACGAGCAGGAGGCCTGGCGGCGGACCGCCGTCCTGTTCGACCAGTCCTTCCACATGACGGACCTCTACATCGAGGGGCCGGACACCCGCCGGCTGGTCGAGAGCATCACCGCCAACGCGGCGACCAACTGGCGCCGCGATGTCGCCAAGCAGTTCGTCGCCTGCGCACCGAGCGGCTATTTCGTCGGCGACGCGATCCTGTTCATTCTCGAAGAGGACCGGGTCAACATCGTCAACAAGCCGATCACGCGAAACTGGGTCGCCTACCACGCCGAAAAGGGCGGATTCGACGTCGAGCTGACCACCGACGACCGGGCGCTCGACAACCGGGGCCGCCGGCTGGGCTACCGTTTCGAAGTGCAGGGTCCGAACGCCTGGGCGATCCTCGAGAAGGTCAACGGCGGACCGATCGAAGGCATAAAGTTCTTCCGTATGGGCGAGATTAACGTCGCCGGACGCCGGGTCCGCGCGCTGCGCCACGGCATGGCCGGCGAGGCCGGGCTGGAGCTGTTCGGGCCGTTCGAGGACCATGGCCCGGTCCGGGACGCGCTGCTGGAGGCCGGCCGGGAATTCGGGCTGCTGCCCGCCGGATCGCGGACCTATTCGACCGTCGCGCACGAAAGCGGCTGGTTCCCCTCGCCGATGCCGGCGATCTATTCGGGCGACGACCTGAAGGCGTACCGGGAATGGCTGCCGGCCGACGGTTTCGAAGCCTCGATCTCGCTCGGCGGCAGTCTCGTCAGCAACGATGTCGAGGACTACTACCTGACGCCCTACGACCTGGGATACGGCCATATCGTCAAATTCGATCACGATTATATCGGCCGGAGCGCGCTGGAGGCGATGCAGGACCGTCCCCACAAGCGGAAGATGACGCTGCGCTGGAACAAGGACGACGTGGTGCGCGTCTTCGCCAGCCTGCTCGACGAAGGCGACCGGTTCAAGTATCTGGACATCCCGGCCTCGCACTACGCGACGCTGCCCTACGATCTGGTGACCCACGAAGGGCGGCCCGCCGGCATTTCCCATTACCCGGTCTACAGTTCCAACGTGCGCGGCTGGATCTCGCTGGCGCTGCTCGACGAAAGCGCCGCCCGGCCCGGCGCGGAAGTATCGGTACTCTGGGGCGAGCCCGACGGCGGCACGGCGAAGCCGACCGTCGAGCGCCACGTCCAGACCGAAATCCGCGCCACGGTCGAGCCCTGCCCGATCTCCGTCACCGCGCGGACGGAATACCGGGCGTAATCGCGGGCGCGGAAGCGTTGCGCGGGAGCGGCCTGTGACCTTTGCGCCGCCCGCCAGCGCCCTGCCCGCCGAGCCGCCGCGGCGCAACCGTTACGACGTCGTCATCGTCGGCGGGGCGATGTACGGCTCGTCGATCGCCTGGTGGCTGACGCGCAATCCGGATTTCGACGGCAGCGTGCTCGTCGTGGAGCGCAATCCGAGCTACGAATTCTGTTCGACCGCCCACACCAACAGCTGCATACGGCAGCAGTTTTCCAATGCGATCAACGTGCGGGTCTCGCAGTTCGCCGCCGAATTCGTCAGGAATTTCCGCGCCTGGATGGACGACGATCCGCGGGTGCCGGACGTCGCGCTCGTCAGCACCGGCTATATGTATCTGGCCGACACCGAAGCGTTCGCCGCCGCTCTGCGCGAGGCCCAGCGGGTCCAGGCGGCCTGCGGCGCCGGCACACGGCACATGACGCCGGCGCAGATCGCCGCCGAATACCCGTTCTACAATCTCGACGGCATCGTCGCGGCCAACCACAACCCGGTCGACGAGGGCTTTTTCGAGGGCGCGACCCTGTTCGAATGGTGGCGGCGCAGTGCGCGCGAACGCGGCGCGGAATATGTCGCCAACGAGGTCGTCGCCATGACTCTCAATCCGGCCGGCACGGCGGTCGACGGCGTGACGCTGAAATCCGGCGAGCGCATCGCCTGCGGTACGGTGGTCAACGCCTCGGGGCCGCGGGCGGCGCGCACGGCGCGCATGGCCGGGATCGAGGACCTGCCGGTCGAGCCGCGCAAGCGCTACAGCTTCGTCTTCGCCGCGGAAAAGCCGCTCGACCGGCCGCTGCCGCTCACGATAAACCCCTCCGGCGTGCATGTGCGCTCCGACGGCGCCGACTATCTCGCCGGCTGCGCGCCGGCCCCCGACGCCGACCCGCCGGTCGATCCCGACGATTTCGTCGAGGACCACGGCCTGTGGGAGAACCGGGTCTGGCCGGCGCTGATGGACCGGATTCCGCAGTTCGATACGCTGAAGCTGCGCAATTCCTGGGCCGGCCACTACGCCTATAACACCTTCGACCACAACGCGATCCTCGGGCCGCACACGACGGTCGCCAACTTCCTCTTCGCCAACGGCTTCACCGGCCACGGCTTCCAGCAGTCGCCGGCGATGGGCCGCGGCATGGCGGAATGGATCCTCTACGGCGAGTTCCGCACGCTGGACCTCGGCCCGTTCCTGTACCGCCGCATCCCGGAGGGCCGCCCGTTCGTCGAAAGCGCGGTGATCTGACCCGGAGACTCTTCGCCTACCGCTTGCCCTCCCGCTCCAGCCGGCGGCGGATCTTGCGCCACTCGCGCATAGCCTTGAGATGCTGCCGGTAGGTCTTCGAAAACCTGTGGCCGCCGGTGCCGTCGGCGACGAAATAGAGCTCGTCGTGGGCCATCGGCCGGACGGCGGCGGCGAGCGCTCCGCGGCCCGGATTGGCGATCGGCGTCGGCGGCAGGCCGCGATGGACGTAGGTGTTCCACTTGTGCGGCGTCTTCAGGTCCTTGCGCAGCAGCCGGCGGCCGAGCGGCGCCTTGCCTTCGGTCAGGCCGTAGATCACCGTCGGATCGGTCTCCAGCCGCATGCCCCGGCGCAGCCGGTTGACGAAGACGCCGGCGATGCGCGCCCGCTCGTCCGGCTTGCCGGTCTCCTTCTCGACGATCGAGGCCAGCACCAGCGCCTCGCTCTTGGTGCGCAGCGGCAGGTCCGGCGCCCGGCCGGCCCAGGCCCGGTCCAGCGCCTCGGTCATGGCCGCCTGCATCCGCCCGACGATGGCGTCGCGCGTCTCGCCCTTTGCGAACAGGTAGGTGTCGGGCATCAGCGCGCCCTCGCCCGGCTTGAGCGCGATCGCACCGCGCAGGCCCGGCGTCTGCCGGACGCGTTCGAGGATCTGCCAGGTGGTAAGGCCTTCCGGGACGGTGAGGCGGCGCAGCACCGTCCGCCCGGCGATCACGATATGCAGCGCCTCGCGCTGGCTGACCTGCGGCGGAAAGCGGTATTCGCCGGCCTTGATCCGGCGGTCCGCGCCGAGAATCAGCGCCCAGAGCCGGAAAACGGCGGGGTCGCGGATCACGCCGGCCGCGGTCATCTCCTGCACCACCCGGTCCAGGCCGACGCCCTTCGGCACGTCGACGGACGCCTCCGCCGTCAGCGGTCCCGGCCGGGTGAAGGCGTGGAAGCCGTAGCCGGCCGCACCCGCCGCCAGAAGGAGGAGCAGCGCGAGCCCGGCGAAGGTCCATTTCAGGATGCGCACCATTCCTTCCCGCACGACGGTCTCATGCTCAAGGGGGTTACGGGTCTAGAACGTATCCGCGCCGGAGGGAACCGTGGCGGCGCGGTCCCCCTTCGACAAGCTCAGGGCAAGTTCTCAATACGGCCCCCTCGATACGGCCCCCTTCGACAAGCTCAGGGCAGGCTCTCGATACGGCCCCTCGATACGGCCCCTCGATACGGCGCTGACGCGCCTACTCGGGATGAGGGGTCGGTGGGGGTTCAAAGGCCTCAACATTCCCCTCCTCCTCATCCTGAGTAGCCCCGGCCGCCAGGCCGGGGCGTATCGAAGGGGCGGCGGGGCCGGCCGAAGCGGATGCGCGCTACGGCGCGGCGGCGAACAGCACGGATGCGTTGGTGCCGCCGAAGCCGAAGGAGTTCGACAGGGCATAGCGGATCGGCCGCTCTTTCGCCGCATGGGCCGCGAGGTCGATGTCGCAGCCGTCGGACGGATTGTCGAGATTGAGCGTCGGCGGCGCCACCTGGTGCTTCAGGGCCAGGATGGAAAAGATCGCCTCGACGCTGCCGGCCGCGCCCAGCAGATGGCCGACCGCCGACTTGGTCGACGACATGGTGAGGCCGTAGGCATGTTCGCCGAACAGCCGCTTGACCGCGCCCAGCTCGATCTCGTCGCCGAGCGGCGTCGAGGTGCCGTGGGCGTTGATATAGTCGATGTCCTCCAGGTTCAGCCCGGCCCGGCGCACGGCGTTGCGCATGGCGCGGTAGCCGCCGTCGCCGTCCTCGGCCGGCGCCGTGATGTGGTAGGCGTCGCCCGACAGCCCGTAGCCGACGATCTCGGCGTGAATCGCCGCGCCGCGCCGCCTTGCATGCTCGTATTCCTCCAGGATGACGATGCCCGCGCCCTCGCCCATCACGAAGCCGTCGCGGTCGCGGTCCCACGGCCGGGACGCCCGCCCCGGCTCGTCGTTGAAGCCGGTCGACATGGCCCGCGCGGCGCAGAATCCGGCCATGCCCAGGCGGCACACCGCGGCCTCGGCGCCGCCGGCGACCATGACGTCGGCGTCGTCGAGCATGATCAGGCGCGCCGCATCGCCGATGGCGTGTGCGCCGGTCGAGCAGGCCGTAACGACGGAATGGTTCGGCCCCTTGAAGCCGTAGCGGATCGAAACGTGGCCGGAGGCCTCGTTGATCAGCGCCGACGGAATGAAGAAGGGCGAAATGCGCCGGGGCCCGCGCTCATGCAGCACGATGGAGCCGTCGTAGATGGTCTCCAGCCCGCCGATCCCGGAGCCGATCAGGACGCCGCTGCGGTCCTGCGCCTCCTCGGTCTCCGGCCTCCAGCCGGAATCGGCGATCGCCTGTTCGGCCGCGGCGATGGCATAGACGATGAAATTATCGGTTTTTCTCAGGTCTTTGCGCGGTAGCGTTCCTTCGGCGTCGAAGGGCGTGACATGGTCCGGGCCATCGTCCGGCGCATCGCCCAGATCGTGGCGCACGATCTGGCCGGCGACCCGGCACGGGATGTCGGAAACGTCGAAGCGCGTTATCGCGCGGATGCCGGACCGGCCGGCGATGAGATTGTCCCAGTTCTCGCGGACCGTCACGCCGAGGGGCGCGGTCAGGCCGAGGCCGGTGACGACGACGCGCCTCACCGGCGGCGCCCTCCGGCCGGGCCGGCGCGCTCAGGCGCCACGGGCCGTCCCGCCGCCGGGCGGGCCAAGCCCGGCAGATTTCCCGGCAGGTTCCCCGGCAGGTTCCCCGGCCATATCCGGTATATCGCGGTCATCCGCCGGGCCCCTTCGGAGCATCGGGGGCGGCGCAGGGCGCCGTTCGCCGGTCAGGATTTCATTTCGGTGATGAAGTCGATCGCATCCTTGACGGTCGAAATCTTTTCCGCCGCGTCGTCGGGGATTTCGATGTCGAACTCTTCCTCGAACGCCATGACGAGTTCGACCGTGTCGAGGCTGTCCGCGCCGAGATCGTCGATGAAGCTTGCATCCTCGGACACCTTGGCCTCGTCGACGCCCAGATGTTCGACAACGATTTTCTTCACGCGATCTGCAACGTCGCTCATGTGACTCTTTCCCTGGTAGGTTTCCGACTGGGTGGGTTTTCATTCACCGGGCGCTGACGGAACCGGCGCAAAGCCGGCGTAAAGAAAGTCCCGATCGGAACGACACGGAATGCGCGCCCCGAAATGCGGGCGGCGGCAACCTCCCGCCATGCGCCATTTGACGCGGAAATTGCAGCCTGTCCGGACGGACACCGAACCCGGGACACCGAACGGTTCCGGCCTTCCGACAACACAGGCCCATAACATAGGGCGGTGCGATTGACCAGCAGCCGGATGCAGCGATTTCCGGCGCCGGCCCGCAGCGGCGCCCGCCGGCCTCGCGAGGGCCGATCTAGAGCCGAAGCGAAAATCCATGTGACAATACGTCCTGATAAGAAAAAATTGTTTTGTGTGACAAAAATAACACGCGCGCCGCAAAATCTGCTACAAGGGTCGTGCCAGACACATTGCATTTGACTTCCGTCATCTCCCCCAACGATGTGTCTGACACCGAAACTCCGGAGCCCCGCCGTACCCCGGCGGGGCCTTTTTTGCCGGATTTTGTGCGCTGCCGGGCGGAATCCGGCCGGAATCCGGCCGGGCTGGAACTCCTCCCCGAAGGCTGTTGCCGGAGGCTTTTGGCGGAGCCTCTTGGTTCGGGGGATGCACGCCCCATATCCGTTTCACCCTTTCCCATCCGCCCGCCCGCCATGCCCCGCTCCGAACCGAACGCCCCGCGCCGGCCTTTCCCTGCTCCCGCCCCGGCGGCCGCCCTCCTCTTGGTTTTCGCCGGCCTGCCGGCGGCGGCGCCGGCATTCGCCGAGACCTTTGCATCGAGCGCCGGGCCGCTCAGGGTCGTCACGGTGGCCCGCGGCCTGGAACACCCGTGGTCGCTGGCCTTCCTGCCGTCCGGCCGGATGCTGGTCACGGAACGGCCGGGGCGTCTGCGCATCGTCACGCGCAACGGCGGCGTCGGGGCGCCGGTCCGCGGCGTGCCCAAGGTCGCGGCGAGCGGACAGGGCGGCCTGCTCGACGTCGTCGCCGATCCGGATTTCGCCCGCAACCGGACGATCTTCTTCTCCTATTCCGAGCCGGGCCGCGGCGGCGCCGGAACCGCCGTGGCGCGCGCCCGGCTCGAAGGCAACGCCCTCGCCGATCTGAAAGTCATCTTCCGCATGACGCCGAAATCGAGCGGCGGCCGGCATTTCGGCTCGCGCATCGTCGTTGCGCGCGACGGCACCCTCTTCGTCACCCTGGGCGAGCGCGGCGAGCGGCGGCGCACCCAGGATACGCGCATCAACCGCGGCCAGGTGATCCGCATCGGCAAGGACGGTTCGATCCCGAAAGACAACCCCTTCGTCGGGCGCGCGGGGTTCCGGCCGGAAATCTGGTCCTACGGCCATCGCAACCCGCAGGGCGCGGCGCTGCATCCGACGACCGGCCGGCTCTGGATCCACGAACACGGCGCGCGCGGCGGCGACGAGGTGAACGTCCCCCTGCCCGGCCGCAACTACGGCTGGCCGGTCATCGCCTACGGCCGCCACTACTGGGGCGGCCGTATCGGCGAGGGCACCCACAAGCCCGGCCTCGAACAGCCGGTGCACTATTGGGACCCGTCGATCGCGCCCTCGGGCCTGGCCTTCGTGACCGGCCCGGTCTTCGAGGCGTGGCGCGGCGACATGCTGGTCGGCGCGCTCAGCTTCCGCCTGTTGGTCCGGCTGCGTTTCGACGGGACGCGCCTTGTGCGCGAGGAGCGGCTACTGGAAGAACTCGACGAACGGATCCGCGACGTGCGGATCGGGCCGCGCGGCTATATCTGGCTGCTGACGGACGACGACGACGGACGGGTATTGCGGATCGAGCCGGCGCGCTGAAGCCGGGCCGGGGGCCGGCCGGCTGCGGACTACGGCGCGGCCGGCGCGTCGTAGTTGACGCAGATCTTGGTGCTGTCGGCGACGGAAAGCGGATCGCCGGTGAGGCCGCAGCGGTGGGCCTCCGCACCGAAGCCGTTGCGGCAGAAATGCGTGCAGTCGGCGCACATGCCGAAGCCGAGGCTGCCGTTCCCGGCCTGCAGGCAATCGACCACGCGGTCGAGGAACCGGCTGGCCTCGTCCAGTTCGTCGCCCAGCATCCCGGCGACCGATGCGACGCAATGCAGCGGGTCGTTCTCCAGCGCCGCTTTGCCTTCGCGGGTCAGTTTGAGCAGAACCGCCCGCCGGTCCCGGCCGTTCGTCTCGCGGCCGATCATCCCCTTGGCCTCCAGGGCCTTGATGGTCTGGGACACGGTGCCGCGCGTCGTGCCGAGATACTCGCTGATCGCCGTGGGCGTGCGCGAATAGCGGTTGGCGCGGTCGAGATAGCGGAGAACCGCCCATTGCGCCGGGTTGAGGCCATCGGCGAATTGCAGGCAATGGACCGCCCGGCCGAGGCGGTCGACCAGGCTCGTCATGCGGGCGACCGCCGGGTCGCCGACGGGTTTTCCGGCGCCGTTCGTACAGGGGCTGCAACCGTTGGCCCCGTTCCCTTTGGACGCCCCATTGGACGCCCCGTTGGGCTCTGGCGCGGATCGGTGCGAGGCCTGTGCAGACGGCATGCCGGTCATGCAGTCCAAGTTAGGACCCGCCGATTCAATGTCGAGTCGCTAATTTTTCGCTTGTAATATTATTGCGCGTAATATATTATCGAGTCGAAATCATCTGAAAATCCGATCGACTGGAAAGGATGCGGTAGCCCCATGGCTTACGCAGACTCTGCCGCAACGGAACGGAGCAACCGGCGCTATATCTCGGCGGCGATGGACGCGCCCGTTCTGGAGCGGGAATACGAAGTGGAACTCGCCCGGCGCTGGAACGACCAGCGCGACGAGCGGGCCATGCACGAGATCGTCGAGGCGCACGCCCGCCTCGTCGTGCGCATCGCCGCCGGCTTCCGGTCGAGCGGCCTGCCGATGGCCGACCTCATGCAGGAAGGCAATATCGGCCTGATGGAAGCGGTCGAGCGCTTCGACCACGAGCGCGAGGTCCGCTTCTCGACCTATGCGTCCTGGTGGATCGTCGCCTCGATCCAGAACTACATCCTGCGCAACTCCTCCATCGTGCGCGCCGCGACGACGCCGAAGCAGCGCCGGCTGTTCTTCAACCTGCGCCGGCTGCGCGCCCAGCTCAGCACCGGCTTCGACGGCCAGCTGACGACCGACGAGCGGCAGATCATCGCCGACAAGCTGGACGTCACGGTGGCCGACGTCGAGCGGATGGAGCTGCATCTCACCCGCCCGGACCAGTCGCTCAACGCGGTGATCGGCCTGGAGGACGACGGCGCCCAGTTCCAGGACCTGCTGGAGGACACCGGCCCCGGCCCCGAGGAGCTGGCCGCCAACGCCAGCGGCCGGCGGACGCGGAAAAAGTGGCTGGAGTCCGCGCTCGACAAGCTGACGCCGCGGGAACGGCGCATCATCGTCCGCCGCTTCCTGGAAGAGGACAAGAGCACCCTTGCCGAAATCGGCGTCGAGTTCGGCGTGAGCAAGGAACGGATCCGCCAGATCGAGAGCCGGGCGCTGCAGAAGATGCACGCGTCGCTGGCCCAGATGGGCGGCTCGCCCAAGGATCTGTTCGACAGCTGAACCGCAACGCTCCTGCACCGACCGGACGGCGGCCGGACTTTCCGGCCGCCGTTCTGCGTTTCCGGCATACCGGCTGCGCGAGACTGCCCCGCCGCCGGCCGGCGCCCGTGCGCGACGCGCCGAATTGACGCGAAGCGGCGATTCCGCGTCCGGCTTGTCTGGCGCGGAACAATCGCTATACCGTCCCCGAAGTCCTGCTCTGGAGGAAAAGATGAAACGAATCAAAAGCCTTGCTCCTGCGGTCGCCCTGCTGATGGCGGCCGGACTGCTCGGCGCCTGCGACAACAAGGAAGAGATCGAGAAGCTGTCAGGCCAGATCGAAGCCACCAAGGGCGAGATCGCGGCGGCGGCCAAGGGGCTGGACGACCGGCTCAAGCAGGCGATGGCGGCGCTGGACGGCAAGATCGCCGAGGCGGCGGGCAAGGCGGACAAAGCAGCAGCGGCGGCGGCCGCAAATGCCGGCAGGGCCGGCGCGCTCGACACCGCACTCGGAGAGGTCAAGGCACAGGCCGGCGCGTCGACCGAGGCTTTGACCGCAGCGCTCGACAAGGTCGCCGACCGGGTCGGCGCGGCCGTTGCCGCGCTCGACAGGACTGTCGCGGCGGTCGGGAAGAATCGGGAACGGATCGGCGAGCTCGCCAAGGCGGCCGGTTCGCTGACCGGGATGGTCGAGAAAAACCGCGCGGACCTCGGTGCGGTCGCCGGCGCGGCCGACGGGCTGCAGGCGGCCCTCGAGAAACTTCGGGCCGAAATCGCCGCCGCCGCCGCCACCGCCGCGTCCGAGGCCGGGAAAGCCGCGGCGGCGAGCGAAGAGCGGATGAAGAAGCTCGACGGCGCGCTCGCGGCAATGGCCGGCCGGCTGGCCGCGGCGGAGAAGAAAGCCGACGAAATGGCTGCTGCCGCGGAGAGGAAAGCCGACGAAATGGCTGCTGCGGCGCAGAGGAAAGCCGACGAAATGGCTGCAGCGGCGGCGGCCAGCGCCGCCGAGGCGGCCGGTCTCAGGAAGCAGCTTGAGGACCTGGCGACCCGGGTCGCGGCGGCCGAAGCCAAGCTGAACGCGCCGGCGGAGAACTAGAGGCGCCGGCGATGCCCGATTCCGGCCCGGCGGCGGCGGAAGCCCCTTCGGGCTGGGCCGGATACTACCGGACCACGGCCGACAGGCCGCCGCGCCGGACCGTCCTGACGGCGCTTGCCGAACTCCGCCGCCCGCCCGGTCCGGTCCCGGCGCAGGCGGTCGACCTGGGCTGCGGCGGCGGCCGCGACACCGCGGCGCTCCTGGACGCCGGCTGCGCCGTGCTGGCCATCGACCGGGCCGCCGAGGCGGGCGCCGCGCTGCGGGCCCGGTTTCCGGCCGCGTGGCAAGAGGGCCGGCTGACCTTCCGCCGGGCGGATTTCTCAAGCGGCGGTCTCGACCTGCCCGCGGCCTGCCTCGTCAACGCCGGTTTCTGCCTGCCGTCCTGCCCGCCGGACCGCTTCGGCGGCCTGTGGTCGGCGATCGCAGAGGCCGTCGTCCCCGGCGGGTTCTTCGCCGGCCATCTCTACGGGCCGAACGACGGCTGGGCGCGACGCGGCGACCGCCTGACGATCCACGACCGCGGCGCGGTCGAGGCGCTGCTGGCGGATTGGGAGCCTTTGCTGTTCGAGGAAGAGGAAACCGATTCGGTCACGCCGCGCGGCGAAGCCAAGCACTGGCACATCTTCCACATCGTCGCCGGGAAGCCGGCCTGAAATGGCCGCCGCCCCGGCCCCCGCCGCGCGCACCGGTCGGGCCGTCCGCCATGCCGTCAGACGCCCCGGCCTGGCGCTTGCCCTGCCGCTGGCCCTGCTCGCCTGCGTCGTCCTCGCGGACGCGGCCTTTGCCAAATGCCGGAAAGGCGAATGCTGGGGCGCGGTCGCCTTCAGCCGGCTGACCGGATACTGGGTCTATTCGATGAACCATCCGGACCGGCTCTCGGCGCGCAGCCGGGCGTGGAGGATGTGCGAAAAACGCTGTTCCAACGTCGTGACGGTAAAGAACGGCTGCCTCGCCCTGTTCGTCACCCCGAAAGGCCGCTACGCCACCGGGAAAGGCGCGACCGCGGACGAGGCGACCGGGGCGGCCCGCCGGCAGTGCCGGGCCAAATACGGCAAATGCCTGTTCCGCATCGCCCGCTGCACCGCGGATTTCGAGGAACTGAAGCGCCGGGCGCTCGAAAAGGAGCGGAGCCGGAGCGAAGGGCGCCCCCTCATCGCGCCGAAAACGCCGCCGCCGGCGCAGGTCGAGGAACTGAAATTCTAGAACCTGCTGGTTTTGCCTTCGCCCTTCGATACGCCCCGCCCTTCGATACGCCCCGGCCTTGGCGGCCGGGGCTACTCAGGATGAGGAGGAGGGGTGTGTCGAGGCTTGTGGGACCCCCAACACCCCCTCATCCCGAGTAGGCGCGCCAGCGCCGCCCTTCGATACGCCCCGGCCTTGACGGCCGGGGCTACTCAGGATGAGGAGGAGCGGTGTGTTGAGGCCTTTGAGCCCCCACCAACCCCCTCCCTCATCCCGAGTAGGCGCGTCAGCGCCGTATCGAGGGGCCGTATCGAGGGGGCCGTATCGAGAGCCTGCCCTGAGCGAAGCCGAAGGGGACGCCTTACTGCCGTGGTTTCATCCAGGGCAGATGTCTTCCGGCGCGACTCCGGAACGAATGCGCCCGCCGGCGGGAACCGGCGGGCGTTGACGATCCGGCCGCTCCGGTTGCCCGGAACGGCGGGTTTGCGGCCTCAGACCTGTTGCAGGTTGACGGCCTTCGGGCCGCGGGTGTCCTGCTGGGTTTCGAACTGGATCTTCTGCCCCTCCGAAAGCTGGCCCAGGCCGGCGCGCTCGACCGCGGTAATGTGGACGAACACGTCCTTGCCGCCGCCGTCGGGCTGGATGAACCCGTAGCCTTTGGTGGTATTGAAGAACTTCACGGTACCGGTTTGCATACTGGCGTACTCACTTCGTGCGGGTTGTGGCGACCGAAAACGCCGGCCGCCGGATCCGCCGCATTGGCGGAACGATCCTTTCCATAAGCCCTGACGGTTCAGGATTTATGACCGTCGGGCCGCCGGAAGGCGGAAACGACTCGTTCAATCTTCCGGAAGGCCTTCAAACGGAACGATTCGGGCGGCCGGAATGCGCGTCCGAACCATCGGTAGAAAAGTCGACCAGCAGGCTGTCCAATGCCGTCCGCCGGGATGTGGGATGCTTTTCCGCGCAGGGCAAGGCGGAAATCCGCGCTTTTTGCACCGAAGCGGGCCGGCTGCGGGGCCGCATGCCGCCCGGACGCCCCCTGGATACCGGGGCTCAGGAGCCGGCGAAAATCCGGTCGACGATCCGGCTGTCGTTCTCCAGGCGGGCGGCCGGATCGCGCAGGCCGTCCCAGTCGCAGGGCACATCGGTCGTCCGCCGCAACAGGTCGATCAGGTGTTCGCCGCTGGCCGCGGCCTCTTTGCACGCCGCCTTGACGAGGGCCTGGGCCTCGGCGCGCGGCATATGGGCGGAAAGCGCATAGCTGGCGGCCTCGGCGAGCAGCAACCCGTTCGACGCCTCGAGATTGGCGCGCATCCGTCCGGGCCGGACGATCAGCCGGTCGAGCATGTCGTCGGCGGTGCGCAGCGCGCCGCCCGCCGCGGCCAGCATCGGCGGCAGGAGCATCCACTCCACGGTCCAGCCCGCCCCGCCCCGCTCGTGCTCCTGGGGCGCCGCCTGAAAGACGCCGGCCAGTTGGGCGGCGGTCCAGGCCGCCAGCGCCGTCAGCGTCTCGGCCGCGATCGGGTTGGCCTTCTGCGGCAGAGTGCTGGAGCCGCCGCCGGCGCTGTCCGCCAGTTCGCCGACCTCGGTCATCGCCATCAGCGCCACGTCGCGCCCGATCTTGCCCAGGCTGCCGGTTACCAGGGCCAGCCACGCCGCCAGTTCGCCGATACCGTCGCGCGCGACATGGCTGTTCGCCGCCGCCGGCGCCAGGCCGAGCTCGTCCGCCAGGGCGTCGGCGACGGCGAACCCGTCCGGCCCGAGCGCCGACAGATTGCCCGCCGCGCCGCCGAACTGGACCTGCAGAACCCGCGGGCGCAGCTGGGCCAGCCGCTCGCGATGGCCGATCAGCGGCTGCGCCCAGCGCGCCGCCTTGAGGCCGAAGCCGATCGGCAGCGCCTGCTGCGAGCGGGTCCGGCCGGCCATCGGCGTCGCCCGGTGGGCGTCGGCCAGTGTCTTTAGTTTCGCCACGATACCGGCGAGGCGGCGGTCGGCTGTGTCCAGCACCGCCTGCGCCTGGAGCAGGAAGCCGGTGTCGATAATGTCCTGGCTGGTCGCGCCCCAATGGACGTAGGTGGCGGCCTCGCCGCCGACATGGCGGCGCAGTTGCGCGACGAATTCGACGGTCGGCACGCCGGTGACGGCCGCATCCGCGCCGATGGCGGCGAAATCGACCTCGAAGTCCCCGAGGGCCTCGCAGATGCGCGCCGCGGCCGTCTCCGGAATGACGCCGAGCCGCCCCTGCACCGCCGCCAGCGCCGCTTCGACCCGCACCATGGCGGCCATGGCGGCCTCGTCGGTCAGCGCCGCGTTGACCGCCGGATCGGACAGCAGCGGCGCGGTCAGGCGCGAGGCGAAGGGGCCGACGGTCACGAAACCGTCACGAAACAACTCGGCGCCGCGGCGCGTCAGACATCGAAGAACACCGTCTCGCCCTCGCCCTGGAGGCGGATGTCGAAGCGGTAGACGGTCTGCCCGCGGCTCTCCGTCCGTTCGGCGATCAGGGTCGGGCGGCGCGCGGCCTCGACCGCGCCGAGCACCGGGTCGGCCCCGTTCGCCTCGCCTTCGTCGGAGAAGTAGAGCCGCGTATAGGCGTGGGAGAGCATGCCCCGGGCGAACACGCAGACGACGATATGCGGCGCCTGCCAGGCGTTGCCCAGGCCGGGCACCGGCCCCGGCTTGACCGTGCGGAAGCGGAAACCGCCGTCCTTGCCGGTGCCGGTGCGGCCGAAGCCCCGGAAAGTGTCGTCGAGCGGTACGTCCGCCCGGTCGTCCTCGGCGTGGCGGTAGCGGCCGGCGGCGTTGGCCTGCCAGATCTCAACCATAGAATCGGGCACCGGATCGCCCTTGCCGTCCAGCACCCGGCCCTCGACGACGATATGTTCGCCGGCGGTCGCCTCGTCCGCCAGCACGGCGCCGGTGTAGCCGGTGTAGCGGATGCCGGTCGCGAGTTCGGGCGTCAGGCCGTAGAGGAAGAAGGGGCCGACGGTCTGGGATGCGGTCTGCTTTGCCATGACGCCGCCGCCCTATGCTTCCATCGGGGTCGCGTCGCGGCCGCGCAGCACGATGTCCCATTCATAGCCGAGCGCCCATTCCGGCCGGGTGATCTCCATCGAGAAGTCCGCGACCAGCGCCTGCATCGCCTCCGGGCTCGGCGAGCCTTTGAAAATCGGGTCGAATTCGAGCAGCGGATCGCCCGGAAAGTACATCTGGGAGACCAGCCGGGTCGCGAAGCCCGGCCCGAACAGCGAGAAGTGGATGTGGGCCGGGCGCCAGGCGTTGTGGTGGTTGCCCCAGGGGTAGGCGCCGGGCTTGATCGTGACGAAGCGGTAGCGCCCGTCCGCGTCGGTCATCGTGCGGCCGGCGCCGGTGAAGTTCGGATCGAGCGGCGCGTCGTGCTGGTCGACCTCGTGGATGTAGCGCCCTGCGGCGTTGGACTGCCAGATTTCGACCATGGTCTCCGGCACCGCCCGGCCGTTCTCGTCGAGCACCCGGCCGGTGACGATAATGCGCTCGCCCATCGGCTCGCCGTTGACCCGGGCGTTGACCGTCAGGTCGGCCTCGCCTTCCGGCGCGGCGTCGCGCCCGAAGGACGGCCCGGTGACCTCGGACAGCGTGTGCGGGATCGGCACGAGCGGCTGTTTGGGCGCCCGGAACTCGGTCGAGGCGTAGGCCGGATAGTCGTAGGCGGGATGCACGTTCCAGTCGCGGGCCCGGTAGGGCGCGGGATCGGCCATCAGGAGTCTCCCATTTCTTCGGCGGGTTCTTCGGCGTTTTCTTCGGCCATTTCGGCCAGCGTCCGCTTGGCGACGGCGAAGGCCCGGTTGGCCGCCGGCACGCCGGCGTAGACCGCGACATGCATCAGGGCTTCGCGGATGTCCTCCGGCGTCGCGCCGGTGTTGCGGGTCGCCCGGACATGCATCGCCAGCTCCTCATAGTGGCCCAGCGCGCCGAGCAGCGCGAGGGTGAGCAGGCTGCGGGTGCGCCGGTCGAGCTGCGGGTCGCTCCACACGTCGCCCCAGGCGCGCGCCGTGATGTGGCGCTGGAAGCCGGCGTCGAACGGCGTCGCGTTGGCCGAGGCCCGGTCGACATGGGCGTCGCCGAGCACCGCGCGCCGGGTCGCCATGCCCTTTGCATAGGCGTCTGCCGGGCCCGGTTCAGCCACCGCCGTGCTCCTCCATGAAGGCGGCGATGGCGTCGGCCAGGGCCGCCGGCTGTTCGATGCAGGGCAGATGGCCGGATTGCGGGATTTCCAGGTAGCGCGCACCGGGAATGGCGCCGGCCAGTTCCTTGTTCATCGCCGGCGTGGTCGCGCCGTCCTCGGCGCCGCAGACCACCAGCGTCGGCACGTCGATCCTGGCGCAATGGCTGCGCAGGTCGCCGTCCTTGAGGGCGTGGGAGACTCCGGCGTAACCGGCGGCCGGCGTGTGGACCAGCATGGTGCGCCAGCCGGCGAAGGCCACCGGGTCCGTCTTCGGGAAGCCGTCGGAGAACCAGCGTTGCAGGATGGCTTCCGCCATGCCGGCGATGCCGTCCGGCCCCAGGGCGTTGTCGATCCGCGCCTGCCACATGGCGTCGTCGCCGATCTTGGCCGCCGTATCGCACAGGATGAGCGCCCGGACCTTGCCGGGATGGGCCTTGTGGAGCTGCTGCGCCGTCACCCCGCCGACCGAGAGGCCGCAGATCGTGGCGCGGTCCAAGCCGGCGGCGTCCATGACCCCGGCGAGATCGTCGGCCAGCCGCTCGATGGCATAGGCGCCTTCCGGGCATGTCGTCAGCCCGTGGCCGCGCGTATCGTAGCGCAGGATGCGGTAGCGGCCGGACAGGCGGGCGGTCACGGCGTCCCAGGTCCGGAAGTCGGTGCCCAGCGAATTGGAAAACACCAGCTTCGGCCCGTCGGCCGGCCCGTCGACCCGGTAGTGGACGACGATGTCGTCGATCCCGGCGAACTGCAATCCGTCGCTCATGCGCCTGCGGCCTCCCTTTCCCGCGTTTCCGTGTTGCGCGCACCATAGCGGGACAGGCCGGCTGGCTTCAACTCGGCAGCCTTGTCGCGGGGCGGAGGGGGCCATCATAGTGTTCAGGATTTCCGCCACTCGTTTCTTATCCGGCACCGGCTCTTTCGGGTCGGACCGATTTTTCCTTTGCATTTTGTCGAAAGTTCTCTTAATGTTCGTAGTGGCAATCGCCGCTACATGCAGTAGGCGAAGAGCGGCAAGCTGGACAGACCGGATACCGGCGTATGGACCGGCTTCGGAGTGGACGGATCTCTGCCGGCAAATGGAATACAAGCTATGCTCAACCCTCGCAGGAAAGGGAAAAGGAATTGAGCCGAAAGAGCGATCTTCCGTTCGGTAGCGAATTTTCTCCGTCACAGATCAAGCTTTCCACTGTGTTGGAGCTGGCAGATGCCTACGGCGGCGACTGGCGGGCTTTCGAGGACGCGGTTCACCAGACATACTTTGCAGGACACAAAACCGACGAGCGCAATCGCCGGAAACTGGCAAACAATACACGATTGGGAATGATCGCCTATGGCGTCATAGAGCGGGACGCTACACTCACGGCGCTCGGGCGGGAGCTCTTCGGCCTTAAGGACGACGAGGCGATCCTCGTTGAGCGACTCGCCAGACATATTCTCCTGAATCTGCGCGGCATGACGCTCATCAGTTGCGTTCAGGACATGGCGGCCGCCGGCGAGCAAGTCAATCTGACGACACTCCGCCGTGGACTTGCCGCAAGAGGCATACACTATCCGTCGGGTGGCAAGCATCCCAGCATGATGCGCCTTTGGCTTGCAAAGGCCGGCGTCTTTGTCGGCAGCCGTTGGCAGGTCGATCCTTATCGAATTGAGGATATTCTGGGTCTGAACCCGGACCAATTCGACGTGCTGGCCGAATTCACGCCCGAACAGCGTGCTTTCCTGCGTGCGCTCGCCAATACAGGAACCTCGGAGCCGCAGCCTGCTAACGAAATCGCAAGGCTTGCTGCGGCAACCTACGGCGTCGAATTCCCGGAGAAGAGTTTGCCAAAGCTGGTTCTCAATGCACTGACGCAGGCAGGCTACATCACTGCCGAGAAGACTACGGCAGGCCGTGGAGCAAAGCCATTCCTAGTCTCTCCAACTACGAGGCTGATCGCTCACGTCGTCGAGCCGTTGCTTGGGCAACTTGAAGGGCAGGCCGACCCAAAGCTCCTGAAGCTGTTGCGCACGCCGCTATCCGCAATTCTGGTAGCGATAAAGGATAAGGACCGCCACAGGGCCGGTCTCGCTCTTGAAGCGCTCGCCTTCAAAATCATGCGCCTCCTTGACATGACCTATGTGGCGACCCGCCTGCGCGCCAACCAAACAGGCGGTGCCGAGGTCGACCTGATCTTTGAAAGCGCCCGGCTCGTCTTCTCCCGCTGGCAGGTGCAGTGCAAAAATACCGCCCGCGTTTCGCTCGACGATGTCGCCAAGGAAGTCGGACTGACGCATTTTCTGAAGAGCAACGTGATTGTCGTCGTCACGACCGGGAAGATCGGCACTGAGGCGCGCCGTTACGCCAACCGGATCATGGCGGAGTCGAATCTCGCGATCGTCATGCTCGATGGCGCCGACCTGAGCGTTCTCGGCGAACGTCCGGCAACAATTCTGCGTCCGTTTGAGCGAGAAGCGCGCCACGCGATGAATCTCAAGAAACTCGATCTCTAGGATGGGCCACGATGACGAACGAACCGACGCCCACGGTCTATCTTCGGACCCCCCTCGGCTGCATCCATCATGCGGACAGCCTCGATGTGATGAAGGAGACTGGAAAAGAATCGGTCGATCTGATCGTGACGAGCCCCCCCTTCGCGCTGACGCGCAAGAAGGATTACGGGAACGAGCAGGAGGACGCCTATCTTGAATGGTTTGCGGATTTCGCGCAGCAGTTCCACCGGATTCTGAAAGAAGACGGTAGCCTCGTTATCGACCTCGGCGGCGCATGGCGACCGGGGCTTCCGGTGCGCAGCCTTTACCACTTCAAGCTGTTGATCCTGCTGTGCGAAAAATACGGCTTCCATCTCGCTCAGGAATTCTACTGGTGGAATCCCTCTAAACTGCCATCGCCGGCCGAATGGGTGAATATCCGTCGTATCCGCGTCAAGGATGCGGTTAACACCATATGGTGGCTGTCCCGGACTCCGTGGCCGCGCGCCAGCAACCGCCGCGTCCTGCAGCCCTACAGCGACAGCATGAAAACTCTTCTCGCCAACGGCTACAAAGCCAAACTACGTCCTTCGGGGCACGACATCAGCGAGAAATTCGCAATCGACAACGGCGCATCGATTCCGCCGAACCTGATCGCCATTCCGAACACCGAAAGCAACAGCAGCTACATGCGCTATTGCAAAGAGAACGGCCTGACGGCCCATCCGGCCCGCTTTCCGGCCGCGTTGCCCGAATACTTTATCCGGATGCTGACTGATCCGGGCGACATGGTGTTCGACCCCTTCGGCGGTAGCTGCGTGACAGGAGAAGTCGCTGAGCGCCTCGACCGTAAATGGGTCTGTGCGGAACTTATCGAATCCTACCTCCAAGGAGCAAAAGGACGGTTCGAAACGGCGGCGGAACCGTCAAACCCCAGAGCGTCGAAGAAGGACGATGACGGATACTATCGCATCGCGCATCCGAGCCTCTTGTGGAACGGCGGCGACGAACGGGATTCTGCGCCCTTGCCGAAAGACGGCGGGAGGCACCGACCCGAGCATTTGCGCGGCGAAAAAGATGAGATGAAGCGCGAGGACGGGGACGGGGATAGGCAGGCCCCCGGTCCGGCAACACGAGTCGCCATGTCCATTTGAAGGCACCGTTCCACTGAAAAAATCCCGGCTGCGCCTTCGCCCTCGCCGGCCTTGAACCGCGCTGCCATCGGGCGGACAATGACTTGGCGCATCCCGCCGCGCGTTTTTTTGGAGCCGGCCATGAGCGATCCGGTGATCGACCGGCACAGCGATGCCCTGATCGTCGTCGACGTGCAGAACGACTTCTGCCCCGGCGGCGCGCTTGCCGTGGAGAAGGGCGATGCGATCGTGCCGGTCATCAACGATCTGTCCGCGCGCTTCGCCCATGTCCTGCTGACCCAGGACTGGCATCCGCGCGACCACAAGAGCTTCGCCGGCAACCATCGCGGCCGCGCGCCCTTCGACACCGTGGAGATGCCCTACGGCACGCAGACCCTGTGGCCGGACCATTGCGTCCAGGGCACGCGGGGCGCGGAGTTTCACAGCCATCTGGACATCGCGCGGGCCGAGCTGGTGATCCGCAAGGGTTTCCGAAGCGAGATAGACAGTTATTCGGCGTTCTTCGAGAACGATCGGAAGACGCCGACGGGCCTGACCGGCTATCTGCGCGAGCGCGGGCTGACCCGCCTGTTCTTCGCCGGCATCGCGACCGACGTGTGCGTCGCCTATTCCGCCCTCGACAGCCAGGCCCAGGGCTTCGACACGGTCGTCGTCGAGGACGCCTGCGCCGCCATCGACCGTGACGGCTCCCTCGACGCCGCCACGAAGCAGATGGAAATGCAGGGCATCGCCCTCCTTCCCAGCAGCTCGATCCGATAGGCCGCACCATGGATTTCTCGCTCTCCCGCGATCAGCGCGCCCTCCAGGAAAGCGCCCGGGAACTCGCCGAAGGCGTCTTCGCCGCCCGCGCCGCCGGGATCGACCGGACCGAAGCCTATCCGTGGGACAATGTCCGCGACATGACCGACGCCGGCTTCTTCGGCATGACGATTCCGAAGGACTATGGCGGCGGCGGGCGCAGTTATCTCGATACCGTGCTGGTCATCGAGGAGATGGCGAAGGTCTGCGGCCCGTCGGGCCGGATCGCCGTCGAGGCCAACATGGGCGCGATCGGCGCGATCATGGCCTATGGCAGCGAGGACCAGAAGAAGCTCGCCGCCGGCCTGGTGCTGGACGGCGACAAGCCGGCGATCTGCATCACCGAGCCGGAGGCCGGCAGCGCGGCGACCGAGATGACGACAAGGGCCGAGCTGAAGGGCAACCGCTATGTCGTCAATGGCATGAAGCACTGGATCACCAGCGGCGGCGTCTCGCGCCTGCACCTGATCTTCGCCCGGGTCTACGACGCCGAAGGCGAGGAGCAGGGCATCGGCGGCTTCATCGCGATCCGCGACGAGACGCCCGGCCTGCGCATCGGCAGGCGGGAGCCGGCGATGGGCCTGCGCGGCATTCCCGAGACGGAAGTCTATTTCGAGGATATGGAAATCGCGCCGGCCATGATGGTGATCCCGCCGCGCGGCCTGCGCAAAGGGTTCGCCGACCTGATGAATGCCTATAACAGCCAGCGGGTCGGCGCCGGCACGGTCGCGCTCGGACTGGCCGCCGGCGCCTACCGCCACGGGCTCGACTACGCCCAGCGCCGCGAGCAGTTCGGCCGCCCGATCGCCGAGTTCCAGGGCCTGCAATGGATGCTCGCCGACATGAGCATCCGGCTCGACGCCGCCCGGCTGATGCTGTGGCGCGCCGCGGCGAGCGCGGAGACCGCCGAATCCGGCTTCCCGGACCCGACGGCCGCCGCCCAGGCCAAGGTCATGGCCGCCGACCTGGCGATCGAGGTGACCAACAACGCCCTGCAGCTCTGGGGCGCGGCCGGCTATTCGCGCAACAACCCGATGGAGCGCTACGTCCGCGACGCCCGCATGTTCGCAATCGCCGGCGGCACGGCGCAGATCCTGCGCACCCTGGTCGCCTCGCGCATCCTCGGCCGCAAGCTGCCCCAGACCCGCGACGGCCATGCGAAACTGGCCGCCGCGGAGGCGGCGGAGTAGCGGTTCGCCGATCCGGCGGCACCCCTCGATACGGCCCCTCGATACGGCGCTGACGCGCCTACTCGGGATGAGGGGGTTGGTGGGGGTTCAAAGGCCTCAACACCCCTCTTCCTCATCCTGAGTAGCCCCGGCCGCCAGGCCGGGGCGTATCGAAGGGGCGGGGCGTATCGAAGGGGGACTCCCCCTGCCGGCCCTCCCGCCATGGTCAGACACCTTGCGCCTTGCCGGTTCCGATAGAGGCCATATGGTCGGCCGCGCGCCGCTTCCCGCACTCTTTTCGAAACCGGAAATTCACATTGCTGTCAGGACGACACATCCGGCCCGGCCGGAAGGCCGAGTTGCTGTCGAGAGAGACCGGCTGGCACGGCTATTTCCGCCTCGACCTGCTGACCCTGCGCCATACCCGGCACGACGGCTCGATGAGCCCGGCGCTGGAGCGCGAGATGTTCGAGCGCGGCCATGCCGCCGGCGTGCTGCCCTACGATCCGGTGCGCGACGAGGCCCTGCTGATCGAGCAGTTCCGGGCCGGCCCGCTCGCCGCCGGCGACGCCGATCCGTGGCAGATCGAGATCGTCGCCGGCATGATCGACAAGACGGGCGAGAGCGCCGAAGACGTGGCGCGGCGCGAGGCGGTCGAGGAAGCGGGCATCGCGGTCCGCGACCTGGAGCCGATCGCCGACATCTACACCACGCCGGGCGCGTGTACCGAGCGGATCGCCCTGTTCTGCGGCCGCTGCGACCTTGCCGGCGCCGGCGGCATCTTCGGCCTCGCCGGCGAGGACGAGGACATCCGGGCCTTTCCGTGCAGCATGGCCGAGATTCGCGAGGCGCTGGCGGCGCGCGCCATCCGCAACGCCATCACGGTGGTCGCCCTGCAATGGCTGTGCCTGAACCGCGACCGCCTGCGCACAGCATGGCAATCGGCCGGCTCAAGATAACCGCCGCACTGCGACCCGTTCTCTGCGCTCGATCCGCAATGCTCATTCCTCCGGCTCTTCCTCAGTGTCACCCCGGATGGAGCGGAGCGGAAATCCGGGGTCCAGGGCCGCGCGCTCAGGCCGTGCCGGTGACTCTGGACCCCGGTTCTCCCTCCGGTCGGCCGGGGTGACAATCGGGTTTGTTTTGCGAGATCCGGGTCCTGTTCGGCGCCGATATTCGAGCCGGCCCGCTACCCGCCATCCGGAACGGTTGATGGGTGCGGCGTGGGCGCTTAGGTTGCGCTATCGACCGCCACCCGGAAGCGGGCACTTGCGATGAATTTCAACGACGGCTTTGTCGGCACCATCGGCGACACCCCGCTCATCCGGCTGAAAGGCCCGTCGGAGGCGACCGGCTGCACCATCCTGGGCAAGGCCGAGTTTCTCAACCCCGGCCAGTCGGTGAAGGACCGCGCCGCGCTCGCCATCATCGAGGACGCCGAGAAGTCCGGCGCGCTGCGGCCCGGCGGCACGATCGTCGCGGGCACCGCCGGCAACACCGGCATCGGCCTCGCCCTGGTCGGCAACGCGCGAGGGTACCGGACGGTGATCGTCATCCCGGACAACCAGTCCCAGGAGAAGAAGGACATGCTGCGCCTGTGCGGCGCGGAGCTGGTCGAGGTGCCGCCGGCGCCCTACCGGAATCCGAACAACTATGTGAAGGTGTCGGGCCGGATGGCGGAAAAGCTCGCAGAGACGGAGCCGAACGGCGCCATCTGGGCCAACCAGTTCGACAATGTCGCCAACCGCGACGGTCATTACCGCACCACCGGGCCGGAAATCTGGGACCAGACCGGCGGCAGCGTCGACGGCTTCATCTGCGCCGTCGGCTCCGGCGGCACGCTGGCCGGCGTGGCGATGGCGCTGCGCGAGCGGAACAAGGACGTGCAGATCGGCCTGGCCGACCCGATGGGCGCGGCGCTGTGGCACTATTACGTCCATGGCGAGTTGAAGGCCGAGGGCGACTCGATCACCGAAGGCATCGGCCAGGGCCGCATCACCGCCAACCTCGAAGGGCTGGAGATCGACTGCGCCTACCGGATCGACGACCGCGAGGCCCTGCCCTACTGCTTCGACCTGCTGCAGCATGAGGGCCTGTGCCTCGGCGGCAGCAGCGGCATCAACGTCGCCGGGGCGGTCCGCCTGGCCAAGGACATGGGGCCGGGGCATACCATCGTCACCGTGCTGTGCGACTACGGCAACCGCTACCAGAGCAAGATGTTCAACCCGGCCTTCCTGCGCGAAAAGGATTTGCCCGTGCCGGCATGGCTGGAGGGATAGAAAAGCGCATGACCTACGCCAATCCCACCGCCCTCGTCTCGACGGACTGGCTCGCCGCTCATCTGGAGGCGCCGGACGTGCGCGTCGTCGACGCCTCCTGGTATCTGCCGGCGATGAACCGCGACGCGAAGGCCGAATACGCCAACGCCCACATTCCCGGTGCGGTCTATTTCGATATCGACGAGATCGCCGACACCGACTCGCCCTATCCCCATACGCTGCCCAGCCCGGAGAAATTCTCCTCCCGCGTGCGCAAGCTGGGCCTCGGCGACGGCAACCGGATCGTGGTCTACGACGGCGCCGGCATTTTCAGCGCGCCGCGGGTCTGGTGGATGTTCCGCCGCTTCGGCCATGGCGACGTCGCCGTGCTCGACGGCGGCTTCCCGAAATGGCTCAGGGAGGGACGCCCGACCGAGGCCCTGGCGCCGATGCCCCAGGAGCGGCATTTCACGCCGCGCGTCGACCATACGATGGCGCGGGACCTGCCGCGCATGCGCAAGATCGTGGCCGAAAGCCGCCGGCAGATCGCCGACGCCCGCTCCCGGGACCGCTTTACCGGCGAAGCGAAGGAGCCGCGCCCCGGCCTGCCGTCCGGCCACATCCCCGGCAGCCTGAGCCTGCCGTTCCAGAAGTTGCAGGACGGCGAAAGCGGCACGATGCTGCCGGCCGACGGGCTGAAGGCGGCGTTCGAGGACGCCGGAATCGATCTCGACAGGCCGGTGGTCGCGACCTGCGGCTCCGGGGTTTCGGCCTGCACGCTGGCGCTCGGCCTGCATCTGCTCGGCCACCGGGACGTTGCGGTCTACGACGGCTCGTGGAGCGAATGGGCGGCGCAGCCCGATGCGCCGGTCGCCACCGGGCCGTAATTCCCGGCGCCGCATGGCCGACGCGCTCGCCCTCGCCCGCATCCGCCCCTGCACCGACGAGGATTTCGACGCCGTCGTCGCGCTCTGGCGCAAGGCGGGGCTGACCCGGCCGTGGAACGATCCGGCGCAGGATATCGCCCGCTGCCGGGCGGCGCCGAATGCGGAACTCTTCGTCGCCGAACTCGGCGGGGCGGTCGCCGGCAGCGTCATGGCCGGCCATGACGGCCACCGGGGCTGGGTCTACTACCTCGCGGTCGATCCGGAGGTGCAGCGCCAGGGACTCGGCCGGCGGCTGATGCGCCGGGCGGAGAAATGGCTGGAAGCGGCCGGCGCGCCGAAGGTCCAGCTCATGGTGCGCGCGGACAATGCGCCGGTGCGCGCTTTCTACGAGGCCCTCGGCTATGCGGACTCGGAGGTCGCCACCTTGGAAAAGTGGCTGGATGGCGAGGCCGCGGCGCAGAAGGCCGCCGCTCGCACCGACCCCGGAGCAGGGAGGGAATCGACGCTCGAGGTCACTATCACCTGGCTCGAAATGAAAGCGCGGCCGGCCCGTCCGTCCTTCGCCCGGCCCAAGGGCGTGGCGCTCATGCGCGCCGCCGATCCGGGCGTCGGCTTCTACCGCTATCTCTACAACGGCGTCGGCGCGGACTGGCTGTGGACCGACCGGCGCGTGCTGGACGATGCGGCCCTCGACGCGATCGTCTCGGACGAGCGGGTCGAAATCTACGTCCTCTACCGCCACGGCGTGCCGGCCGGCTTCGCGGAGCTGGACCGGCGGCAGGAAGGCGAGATCGAGCTGGCCTATTTCGGCCTCATGCCCGACGCCATCGGCCGGGGCCTCGGCGTCTGGCTGCTGCACGAAGCCATCGACATCGCCTGGTCCTACGAACCGGAGCGCCTCTGGCTGCACACCTGCACCCACGACCATCCCCGCGCCCTGCCCCTCTACCAGCGCGCCGGCTTCGTGCCCTACCGCCAGGAGACGAGGACGATCCCCGACCCGCGCGCGACGGGGGTGATCGGGGACACTCCCGGCCAGGACCTGTTGTTGTGAATTATCGGGAGGGGACGGACCGCCCCCATCAGCCGCCACCGCGTTCCACGGGCGCTTCGAGCGCCTCCAGGACGGCGCGGGCGCAATAGACGCGGTTGCGCCGCCGCTCGCCGACGAGCGCGACGATTCCCGCATCCTCCAGCCGGTCGACGGCGCGCCGGGCCGTCGTGTATGCGACCCCCATTCTCCTGCCTATGTCCCGCACGGTCCAGAACGGGGTCTCGACGAACAGTCCCAGCACCTCTTCCGCGCGCCCGGCTCTCGAACCGGCGAATCGGTCCAGCCAGCTTGCCAACAGGGCGTCGATTCGCGCGATGCGCGCAAGCGCGTCCTCAGCCTGCGAGCGGACGCCATCCAGGAAGTAGACCAGCCAGTCCTCCCACGCGCCGTTCTCGGTCACCGCGAGCAGATGGGCATAGTAGGCTTCTCTCGTGGCTTCGAAATATGCGCTCAGATAGAGGAGCGGGGACGGAAGCAGGCCGCGTTCCATCAACAGGAGCGTGATCAGCAGGCGCCCGACCCGGCCGTTGCCGTCGACGAACGGATGTATCGCCTCGAATTGTGCGTGGGCCAGCGCCGTCTGCACGAGCGGCGGCAGATCCCTGTTGTGGAGAAATCGTTCCAGGGCGTAAAGGCACTCCGCCATTTCCTCGACCGGCGGCGGAACGTAGGTGGCGTCGTTCAATCCGCAACCGGGCGGCCCGATCCAGTTCTGGCTCCGGCGGAACTCTCCGGGAGCGGCAAAACCGCCTCGAACGCCCCGCATAAGCCGTTCGTGAAGTTCCCGAATGAATCGGAGCGAAAGCGGCAGGGTTTCCAGGCGCTCCAGCCCGAATTCGAGGGCGACGACATAATTGCCGACCTCGCGCAGGTCGGCTGCATCGCTCGCGCCGGTCGCGCCCGCTTCGACCGCGAGCAGTTCCGCCAAGGTTGTCCGGGTGCCTTCGATCCGGCTCGAAAGCACAGCCTCCCGGCGGACGAACGAACGGATGAAGAAGTGGGGATTCGGAAAGCGGCGGCCTTCGCCGGCAAGTCGCCCGAGCGCAAAATCGGCCTGCGAAAGCGCGGCTGTCAGCGCGCCGTCCCATTCGATGGGCGGCGGAAGCGGCGCCGGCACGAAGGCGAAGTACCCGCCGGGGCAACGAACCCTGCGGCCGTGCGGCTTGTGACCTTTCCGGGATGCGGCTATTGCGGGGCCCTCTTGTTTTCGCCGGCGAAAACAACGCGCGCCAATATTAGCGAAAACACCGCATTTTGAAAATAACGATTGTTCACCGGGTCCGGGTTGCACTTCCCGGCACGGTTGGCCAGGCCGCCCCGCCTACTTGTCGAGTATCTGGCTGAGGAACAGCTTGGTGCGGTCGGATTGCGGGTTGTTGAAGAATTCGGACGGGGTGTTCTGCTCGACGATCTGGCCCTGGTCCATGAAGATCACCCGGTCGGCGACCTGGGAGGCGAAGCCCATCTCGTGGGTCACGACCAGCATGGTCATGCCGGATTCGGCGAGATCGACCATCACGTCGAGCACCTCCTTGATCATCTCCGGATCGAGGGCCGAGGTCGGCTCGTCGAACAGCATGATGTTGGGCTCCATGCACAGCGACCGGGCGATCGCGACGCGCTGCTGCTGGCCGCCGGAGAGCTGGCCGGGATACTTGCCGGCCTGCTCCGGGATCTTGACCCGTTCGAGATAGCGGTGCGCCAGCGCCTCGGCCTCGTCGCGCGGCGTCTTGCGCACCCAGATCGGCGCGATGCACAGGTTTTCCAGCACGGTGAGATGCGGGAACAGGTTGAACTGCTGGAACACCATGCCGACCTCGCGGCGGATGGTGTCGATATTCTTGAGGTCCCGGGTCAGCTCCGTGCCGTCGATGACGATCGTGCCCTCCTGATGCTCCTCCAGCCGGTTGATGCAGCGGATCAGCGTCGACTTGCCGGAGCCCGAAGGTCCGCAGATCACGATTTTCTCGCGCTGCTCGACGGTGAGATCGATGTCGCGCAGCACATGGAACGAGCCGAACCACTTGTTGAGCCCCTCGATCCGGATGATCGGTTCGGCCATCGGTCATTCCCTCCTTTCGGTATCGAGCCGCTTTTCCAGATGGATCGAATAGCGCGACATGGAAAAGCAGGCGACGAAGAAGAACAGCGCGATGAAGACATAGGCCTCGGTCGACAGGCCGAGCCAGTCGGGGTTCGACACCATCGCGTTGCCGATGCCAAGGATGTCGAACAGGCCGATGATGATGACCAGCGTGGTGTCCTTGAACAGGCCGATAAAGGTGTTGACGATGCCCGGGATCGAGATTTTCAGCGCTTGGGGCAGGACGATCAGCCCCATCATCTGCCAGTAGCGCAACCCGAGCGCCTGCGCCGCCTCGTACTGGCCGCGCGGGATCGCCTGCAGCCCGCCGCGGATCACTTCGGCCATGTAGGCCGAGGCGAACGCCGTCACCATGACGATGACCCGGATCAGCGAGTCGAGCGTCACATCGGGCGGCAGGAAGATCGGCAGGATGATGTTCGAGACGAACAGCAGCGTGATCAGCGGCACGCCGCGCACGGTCTCGATAAAGCAGATGCACAGGACGCGAATGACCGGCAGGCGCGAGCGGCGGCCGAGCGCGAGCAGGATGCCGACCGGCAGGGACAGCACGATGCCGGCCAGCCCGACCGTCAGGTTCAGCATGAAGCCGCCGAACTTGTCGGTCGGCACGCCTTCGAGCCCGATGCCGCCGACCAGCAGGAAGGTCGCGACCACCGGATAGGCCAGCGAGAACCAGCGCAGCTGGCGCGCGAAGGGCACGCCCTCGAACAGCAACGGCGCCAGCGCCGGGATCAGCAGGACGACGGCGAGATCGACCCGCCAGGTCTGATCCGCCGTATAGAAACCGTAGAGGAACTGGTCGATGCGCTGGTCGACCCAGGCCCAGCAGGCGCCGCTGCTCGTGCAGGCGAAGCGGTTGTCGCCGGCGGTGTCGGCATTGACGAACGCCCAGTCGATCAGGGCCGGTACCATCAGCCACAGCAGATAGAACGCGATCAGCGTAAATGCGGCGTTGATCCAGCTCGAGAACAGGTTGGCGCGCAGCCATCCGACGATGCCGACGGTCGTGACCGGCGCCGCGCGCTCGGGCAGCATCTCGGCCTGGCTGCGATGGAAGGGCTGCGCCGTCATCGCTCAACCAGCGCGATGCGCCTGTTGTACCAGTTCATGTACATGGACGTGAGCAGGCTCAGGCCGAGATAGAACACCATCCAGATGCCCACCACTTCGAGGGCCTGTCCCGACTGGTTCAGGATCGTGCCGCCGATCGACACCAACTCCTGATGACCGATCGCGATGGCCAGCGAGGAGTTCTTGGTGAGATTGAGATACTGGCTGGTCAGCGGCGGGATGATGACCCTGAGCGCCTGCGGGATCACGATCAGCCGCATGGTCTGGCCGGGCCGCAGCCCGAGAGATCCCGCCGCTTCCGTCTGGCCCTTGCCGACCGACAGGATCCCGGCGCGCACGATTTCCGAGATGAAGGCGCCGGTATAGGTCGACAGCGCAATCCACAGCGCCAGCAGCTCCGGCGTCACGTTGAAGCCGCCGCGGAAATTGAACCGGGTCGCCTTGGGCACGTCCCAGGCGAGCGGCGCTCCGGCAAACCAGTAGACCAGGGCCGGCAGGCCGACGATCAGGGCCAGCCCGGCCCAGAAGACGGGAAAGCGCTCGCCCGAGACGTTCTGGCGGCGTTTGCTCCAGTGCGAGACCAGGATCGCGGCGACAGCGCCGCAGAGGAAGGCGACAAAGACCCACTCGAAGCCCGGTTCGAGCAGCGGCGCCGGCAGGCGCACGCCGCGATTGCTGAGGAAGATCGAATCGCCGATGGAGAGGCTTTCCCGCACCTTCGGCAAACCGGTGAGCAGAACCCACCAGAAGATGATCTGGAGCAGCACCGGCACGTTGCGGGTGATCTCGACCCACGCGCCGACCATCCGGCTCAGCAGGAAATTGGGCGACAGGCGCAGGATGCCGGCAAAGAACCCGATCGCCGTCGCCAGGACGATTCCCATCGCCGAGACGAGCACCGTGTTCAGCATGCCGACGATCAGCGCGCGGCCGAAGGTCGAGGTCGAGCTGTACTCGATCAGCTTCTGGTTGATGTCGAAGAAGGCCTGGTCGAACAGAAACCCGAAGCCCGAGGCGAGCCCGGCGCGCTGCAGGTTGGCGATCGTGTTGGAAACGATAAAGGCGACGACCAGCGCCAGGCCGAGAATGACCAGCAACTGGTAGATCAGGCCGCGCGAACGCTCGTCGAACCAGAGACGCAGCCACTCCTGACCGGCGGTCCGCTGGGCGGATGCGTTCCGGGCCATGTTCGGTGTAGCCGGTGTCGTGTCGCGGGAGGCGAATTCGGAAGCGGACGGGGTGTCCGCGCCGGCAACCGGCGCAGACACCCCCGTCGCGTATCAGCGCATCAGCGCATCGGCGGCGCGTAGAGGATTCCGCCGTTGGTGTACAGGGCGTTCAGACCCCGCGCGAGACCCAGCGGCGTCTTCGTGCCGAGATAGCGTTCATAGATCTCGGCGTAGTTGCCCTCGGCCTTGAGCACGTCGACCGCCCAGGTCTTGCGCAGCCCGAGCATGGCGCCGAGCGAGCCCTCGGTCCCGAGCATCCGGTTGATCTCGGGATTGTCGATGGCTTTCGCGGCCAGCTTGTCGACGTTGGCGGACGTGACGCCGTATTCCTCGGCGTTGATCAGCACGTTGAGCGTCCAGCGCGCGATGTCCGCCCACTGGTCGTCGCCCTGCCGCACCAGCGGACCGAGCGGCTCTTTCGAGATGATCTCCGGGAACACCATGTGGGCGTCCGGGTCCTTGAACGTCGTCTTGGTCGCGGCCAGGCCCGAGGCATCCGTCGTGTAGACGTCGCACCGCTCGGCGACATAGGCCTTGCGGGCTTCCTCGTTGGTCTCGATCGGCACCGGCTCATACTTGATCTTGTTGACGCGGAAGAAATCCGCGAGATTGAGCTCGGTCGTGGTGCCGGTCTGGATGCAGACCGAGGCGCCGTCGAGTTCCTTGGCCGATTTCACGCCCAGCGCCTTGCGGCCGATGAAGCCCTGGCCGTCATAGTAGCTGACGCCGATGAAGGTGAAGCCGAGGTCGACATCGCGCGAAAAGGTCCAGGTCGTGTTGCGCGACAGGACGTCGATTTCGCCGGCCGCCAGCGCGGGGAACCGGTTCTTGCCGGTGAGGTTGACGTATTTCACCTTGTCGGGATCGCCGAACACGGCCGCCGCGAGGGCGCGGCAATAGGCAACGTCGAACCCGGTCCACTTGCCCTTGTCGTCGGTGTAGGCGAAGCCCGGCAGGCCGGTATTGATGCCGCACTTGAGCACGCCGGCCTTCTTGATGTCGTCGAGCGTGGCGGCGTGGGCCGCGCCCGCGACGAGGAGCGCCGCTGCACCGGCAACGGCCGTTTTGAGAAAGGAATTCATTTTCTTCCCCTGTATTTGCCGAGAGTTTATTGCCGGTATTAGCTGCCCGGACCGGACCGGCATTCCCGTTTCGGGCCTACAAATCACAACGCGACGCCCATTCCTCCTTCGTACGGCGGAATGAGGCGCATTGCAGACCGGTAGACCTATACGATAAGCGATTGCGGCCATTGCAAGCAACATGCCGCGTCGGTCAGTTCACTCCGAATTTAACACTCGCCGGAGTCCGAAACCCGTCGTTGCCGAACAGCGGATACCCGGCCGGACCGGCCCTTCCAGGATTTGCCATGAAAACAGAAACCAGGATCGTCAGCGCCGGCCGCCATCCGGAAGATCATTTCGGCGCGGTCAACCCGCCGGCCTATCGCGCGTCCACGATCGTCCGCCGCTCCCTGGCGGAATGGCGGGAAGTTCGCACCCGCATCTTCGACGACGTGGTCTACGGCCGGTTCGGCACGCCGACCACGAAGGCCTTCGAGGAAGCGGTCGCCGCGCTCGAAAATGCGGACCGGGCGGTCGCCGTGTCGTCCGGCATGGCGGGCTGCACGGCCGCCATTCTGTCCGCGCTCAGGGGCGGCGATCATTTTCTGGTCAGCGACAGCGCGTACCAGCCGGTGCGCAAGCTGGCCGAGAATTTCCTGAAGCCCTTCGGCATCGAGACGACCTATTACGACCCGGCGATCGGCGCCGGCATAGCCGGGCTGATCCGCCCGAACACCCGCCTGATCTGGCTCGAAGCGCCGGGCTCCCAGACCATGGAGATGCAGGATATCCCCGCGATAACCGCGGTTGCCCGCGAGCGCGGCATCCGGACCGGCATCGACAATACCTGGGCGACCCCCTTCTTTTTCAAGCCGCTGGATTTCGGCGTCGACCTGTCGGTCAATGCGGCGACCAAGTATCTGGTCGGCCATTCGGACGCCATGCTGGGCGTCGTCTCCATGCGCGCCGACCTGTTCGAGAAGGTCAAGATCACCGCCAATTCGATGGGCAGCTGCCCCGGTTCCGAGGAATGTTATCTCGGCTTGCGCGGCCTGCGCACGCTTGCCGTGCGCCTCAGGCAGCATGAAGAGAATGCGCTGCGCCTCGCGCAATGGTTCCAGGCGCGGCCCGAGGTCAACCGCGTGCTCTACCCAGCCCTGCCGGACGATCCGGGCCACGCGCTCTGGAAGCGCGATTTTTCCGGCGCGTCGGGCCTGTTCTCGGTGATTCTCGAGCCGGCGAGCGAAGCGCAGGTCGCCGCCATGGTCGACGGGCTGGACTATTTCGGCCTCGGCGCGAGCTGGGGCGGCTACGAGAGCCTCGTCATGCCCTTCGACCCGACGGCCTACCGCACCGCCACCGAATGGCGCGCCGCCGGCCCCTGCCTGCGCTTCCATATCGGCCTGGAAAGCCCGGACGACCTGATCGCCGACCTGGAAGCCGGCTTCGCCCGCATGCGCGCCGTCGGGTAGGCCGGGGAATTTCCGACCCGCCCCCGGACCGGGTTCCGGCAGCGGCGGCCCTTGCCTCCGGCCGGGACGATTCCTATGATCCAGCCATGACCGAAGCCATCGCCTTCGATACCCACCGATTCGTCAAGCGCCTGACGGAGTGCGGCTTTACCGAACGCCAGGCCGAGACCCTGGCCGAAGAGCATGTCGCCCTGCTCAACGCCAATCTGGCGACGAAAGCCGACATCGCCCGGGTCGAAGCGCGGATCGAGTCGACCAAGGCGGGTATCGAGACCCTGCGGCAAGAAACGAAAGCCGACATCGCCCGGGTCGAAGCGCGGATCGAGACGGCCAAGGCCGATACGCTGAAATGGATGATAGGGGCGATGGTTGCCCAGGGCGGGTTGATCGTCGCTCTGGTCAAGCTGCTGTAGCGCACCGGCGGAGGCCGTCCGCGGAGCCGCCGCCGCTGCGCCGCCCGGCCCCTTTCCCGGACATCCGGAAAACCCTAATCTCTCCGCGAACCGCGCCGGTTGCGCCCAGCCATCCCGAACGGGCGCCGGCCCTCCGGCCCGCCCTCACGAAGTCGAGCCCGCCATGAACATCGCCCTGCCGCCGCAACAGATCGCCAAGGTCCCGCAGAACGCGCATCCGCCGTTCCAGTGGGACGATCCGTTCCTGCTCGACGGCCAGCTCACCGAAGACGAGCGCATGGTGCAGCAGACCGCCCGGCAATATTGCCGGGAGAAGCTGCAGCCGCGGGTGCTGGAGGCATTCCGCCACGAGCGCTTCGACCGGGAGATCATGACCGAATTCGGCGAACTCGGCCTGCTCGGCGCCACCCTGCCGGAGCGCTACGGCTGCGCCGGCATGAGCTATGTCGTCTACGGGCTGGTCGCGCGCGAGGTCGAGCGGGTCGACAGCGGCTACCGCTCGGCGATGAGCGTCCAGTCGTCGCTGGTCATGCACCCGATCCACGCCTACGGCACCGAAGAGCAGCGCATGAAATACCTGCCGAAGCTGGCGACCGGCGAATGGGTCGGCTGTTTCGGCCTGACCGAGCCGGACCACGGCTCCGATCCCGGCTCGATGAAGGCCCGCGCGGTCGAGACGGCTGGCGGCTGGCGGCTCACCGGCGCCAAGATGTGGATCACGAACTCGCCGATCGCCGACGTCTTCGTCGTCTGGGCCAAGACCGAGGACGGCGCGATCCGCGGTTTCATCCTCGAAAAGGGCATGCCGGGCCTGTCGGCGCCGAAGATCGAGGGCAAGTTCTCGCTGCGCGCGTCGCTGACCGGCGAGATCGTCATGGACAATGTCGAGGTGCCGGAGGAGAACCTGCTGCCCAACGTCGCCGGGCTGGCCGGCCCGTTCGGCTGCCTCAACCGGGCGCGCTACGGCATCGCCTGGGGCGCGATGGGCGCGGCGGAGTTCTGCTGGCACGCGGCGCGGCAATACACGCTCGACCGCAAGCAGTTCGGCCGGCCGCTCGCCGCCGCCCAGCTGGTCCAGAAGAAGCTCGCCGACATGCAGACCGAGATCGCCATCGGCCTCCAGGCCGCCCTGCGCGTCGGCCGCATGTTCGACGAGGGCAGCCTGTCGCCGGAGGCGATTTCGCTGGTCAAGCGCAATAATTGCGGCAAGGCGCTCGACATCGCCCGGACCGCGCGCGACATGCACGGCGGCAACGGCATCGCCGACGAGTTCCACGTCATCCGCCACCTGATGAACCTGGAGACCGTCAACACCTACGAAGGCACCCACGACGTCCACGCCCTGATCCTCGGCCGGGCCCAGACGGGGATTCAGGCGTTTTCATAGGGCGGCGCGCCCGTTTCCGTACGTCATTCCGGCGCGGGCGGTTGCCTCGCGCCTGCCCGAACCCGTCATCCCGGCCGAAACGCCCCCTCATCGTCATCCCGACCGAGCGTAGCGAGCGGAGGGATCCCGGCTCGATCGTGGCAATGCTAAACCCGGAGTCCGGCGACGGGATTCCTCCACTTCGCGGACTGGCGTCCGCTCCGGTCGGAATGACGGAGGGAGGGGTTGCGCCCGGTTGATATAGCGGCTGAGGATTCGCTCGGCCCGCGAAATGGGTCCGCCGGCCGGCCGGCTCAGAAGACCCAGTGAACCGCAACGTCGAGGGCCTGGCGGCGGTAGCGGTATTTTTTCGCGTCAACAGCCCATACGCGGGACGGTTTCATCCTGGCCACCCAGGAGCGGTAACCGATCCGGATTCTCAGGTTCTCGTCCACCCTGGCCTCGGCCCCGAAGCCGATGTGCCAGTAAAAGTCGGAAGACGATTCCTTGACAAATCTATGGCCCTCGAAATTGCGCAACAATTCCGCGTCGATGGTCCAGTAGCTCCGGCCGGCGCCCGCATAGGCGAACGGCTGCACCGGACCGTCGAGCGGCAGATAGAACAGCCCGGAAAGCGCGACGTTCCACATGTCCAGCCTGACGTTGAAGATAGCGTTCCACACAAAGCCCCGAGACGAGGATCTCCCGGCCTCGGCCTCGAGGGCGAACCACTCGTTGAACCGGTAGCCGCCATAGATGCGCGGGCCGGAAAAATCCAGTTCGGTCGAGAGGAGGGAATTATGCTCTCTTTCCGAATGCAGCGTGTTGATGGCGCCGCCCAGATACCATCGCCCGGAATCTGCGCCAGGGCGGCGGCCGCTCCGCTCGGCCGACGAGGGCCGCTCGCCGGCCGCCCCGAAGGCCCAGTGAACCGAAACGTCCAGCGCCCGGCGGCGCCAGCGGTATTCGTTCGGGGTATGAGGCCAGCTCCGGGGCGGCTCTATCCTGGCCGTCCAGGAGCGGTAGCCGATCCGGATATTCAGGTTCTCGTCCACGCTGGCTTCCGCCCCGAAGCCGATGTGCCAGTAAAAGTCGGAAGACGATTTCCTGGAAATTCTGTGCGCCGGGTCATTGCGCAAAAATTCCGCTTCGACGGTCCAGTAGCTCCGTCCGGCGCCCGCATAGAAGAACGGCTGGATCGGGCCGTCGAGCGGCAGATAGACCAGCCCGGAAAGCGCCACGTTCCACATGTCGAGCTTGATGTCAAAGAGAGTGGTCCACAGCTAGCCCCGGAACCCGGATTTCCCGACCTCGGCTTCGAGGGCGAACCACTCGTTGAACCGGTAGCCGCCATAGAGGCGCGGGCCGAAAAAGCCCAACTGGGTCGAGAGGCGAGCGTTATCCTCCCGTTCCGAATGCAGCGAATTGATGCCGCCGCCCAGATACCAGTATTGCGCCCGGGCCGGCGCGCAGAACAGCAGGAAGGCGAGCAGGATGGCGAGGGAGAGCCGGATATTCATTTTGACCCCTCCTGAAGGGGCGATCGAAAGAATGGGTTGACGCCGACCCGCGCCGTCCGAACGTGCGGGTGCAGCGCTCGCGCGGCGTGTGGACCTCCCGAAGGCGGCCGCCGGCGACTGTTGTTCGGCGTCGAAATTGCTGGGACGGTGGACTGCCTGGATTGTGCCGACCTCAACGACCGCAGGATGCAACGGCCATATGCTAACAAATCTTCCATAAATTTTGCGTATTGTTCGGAACAGTATTCATATCGTTTATATATTTTTGCGGCAGCAGCCTAGTCTTTTCGTCCGCGACGGCGCGCTCCGGCGCCAAGCGCGGGCGCCCCGCCCGGACGCCGGCCGGAGCGGCCTTCCGTTATAAGGACGCCGCGTGCGGTCGCAAAGCCGTAGGGGCGGGTTTCAAACCCGCCCCTACAAAGGCGGCCGTCGCGCCCCTGCCCGTCCGTCATCCCGACTGGGCGCTCTCCCTTTCCGTCACCCCGACCGACCGTCCCCTCACCGTCATCCCGACCGACCATCCCCCCATCGTCATCCCGACCGAGCGGAGCGAGTGGAGGGATCTCGGCTCGATCCCGACGACAGGAACCCGGAGTCCGGCGACGGGATTCCTCCGCTCCGCGCCCCCTTCGACTTCGCTCAGGACAGGCCTCGCGGGGCGCTCCGGTCGGAATGACGGTGAGGGTTTGTCGAGGCAGAGGAAAAATTATTGATTATCCTGTTATATTCCTATATCCCATATAGAACAATCATCGAACAAAGAAAACCCGCCATGTCCCAGCCCTTGTCCGCCGACCCGGCCGGAACCGCGCCGGAGGCTTCGCCTGCTGCGCCCCCGCCGGCCCCGCCGCTCACCCTGCGGCAGGAGGAGTTCTGCCGCCACTATGCCGCGACCGGCAACGCCGCCGGGGCGGCGCGGGACGCCGGCTATGCCGAAGGCTCGGCGCGCCAGACCGGGTGCGACCTGCTGGCGCGGCCCGATATTGCCGGACGGGTGCGCGCGATTCGGGCGGCGTGGCGGGCGGTCGAGAGGAACGAGGCGCAGATCCTGCTCGGCCGGCTGGAGCAGGCCTGGGACGCGGCGGTGGAACAGGGCTCGGCGTCGCTGATGATCCGGGTCGTGAAGTTGCAGGCCGAACTGTCCGGCCTCGACCGGCGCAGCGCCTCCCGGCGCGCCGGCTTGTGGCCCCTGCCGGGGGAGACGCCCGGGGAGATGCCCGTTGAGGATGCCGTCCCCCGCCCGGCGGAAACGGAGCCCGGCCCGCCCGAAGGTCCGTTGGCCGAGGCGCTGCACCGCGGCCGGCACCGGACCGAGCGGGCGCTGGCCGCCCACCGGGCGAGCCGGAAGGCCCTGGAGCGGCGCAAGGACTTCGACGAGGCCGACTGGCTGGCGACCGCCCGCCGGCTGCCGACGCAGCGGACCCGGCCGGGCGGCCCTCCGCCCGACGTCCCCGCCATGACGGAACCTGACATTTCCTTACGCGGATCTCTGCAAGAGTCCGCCGAAGGCGCCGGACCGGACGCAGCGGACCCGGCGGAACCCGACATTTCCTTACACCGGGCCGGCCTGATGCCGGCGGACGGCGACGGGGAGCCCGCGTTCGACGAGCGCGCCTGGCGCGACGACCCCCGCGCCGAGATGGCGCGCATCGATGCCGAAGGCCGGCCCTACACCGAAAGGGAAATGCAGGCCTACCGG
>JAJEGH010000009.1:0-30000 GCA_022819985.1 Alphaproteobacteria bacterium
CGGCGGCGGACACGACCCATGGGCACCTTCCAGGACAGAACCTCCATGGACCGAATCCTGTTCGCCATCTTCACACACGAAAACAAACGTCAGGGAATCGCTACCCCTTTCCCCCTGACACATAACAATTGACGTTACCGCCGGGGGAGAAGGCGGCGTCCGGGACACCGGGGGACGCGGGGCGGGAATCGCGGGAGCAATGGCGCGCCAGAGAGGATTCGAACCCCTGACCTTCGCCTCCGGAGGGCGACGCTCTATCCGGCTGAGCTACTGGCGCGCTGACGCCCTTGCAGGGCACGCAGGCGACATAACCCACGAAACGCCCGATGGCAACGCGGCGCAAGGAGCGGCCCTTCGATAGGGAATTATATATTGAACTTGACAAAATGAGGGGCAATTCCCACATGTAAGTCATGGAGAACAAGCCCATGACAAGAAAAGCCCCCGGAAAATCGCACCGCGACGGCATCTCCCTGATGGAGCTAGCCGAGATGTTTCCCGATGAAGCTTCTGCGGTCGCATGGTTCGAGTCGATCCGCTGGCCGGAAGAGCGTCATTGCGGTCATTGCGGCAGCGTTGACACCAAGCCGGTCCCGAACGCCAAGCCGATGCCCTATTGGTGCACGGACTGCCGGTCGTATTTCTCGGTACGCACCGGAACGGCTATCGAAAAATCACGGCTGCCGCTGCGGAAATGGGCCTTTGCGGTTTACCTGTATGTGACCAGCCTCAAGGGCGTCTCCTCAATGAAACTGCATCGCGACCTGAAGGTTACGCAAAAGACGGCTTGGTTCATGCTCCACCGGCTTCGTGAAGCCTGGGGCGAGAGCGGCATTGAGCCGATGGCCGGTCCCGTCGAAGCCGATGAGACCTACATGGGCGGGCAGCGCAAAAACATGCACAAGGACAAGCAGGCCGAGTTCAAGAAAAGCCGCGGCCCGGTCGTCGGCAAGGTTCCTGTCGCGGGCATCAAGGATCGTGCGACCGGCACGGTGAAAGCGCAAGTCGTTCCCGATAACAGCGCCGCGACGCTTAAGGGCTTCGTGACGGCGCATACCGTCGAAGGCTCAACGGTCTACACGGACGACGCCGCGGCTTATCGGGGGTTGCCCAAGCGCCGACACGAAGCAGTCAATCACACTGCCGGGGAGTACGTCAGGGACGACGCCCATACGCAGGGCATCGAGTCCTTCTGGGCAATGCTGAAGCGGGCGCACAAGGGCACGTTCCACAAGATCAGCGCCAAGCTCATGCAGCGCTATGTCAATGAGTTTTCCGGACGCCATAACGTCCGGGACGCCGACACCATCGACCAGATGAGCAATGTCGTTGCGGGCATGACCGGCAAGCGGCTAATGTACCGAGAACTTACCAACAACATTTAGGTGCGACCTGTTGACTCACCGCAACAGGTAGATGAAAATACGAACGGGCCTGAGGGAAGTGGCTCTCCCTCAGGCCCGTATAGCCGCGCTAAAAAGCTTTCATACGGGGCGCGGGTCAAGCGTTTTTACGCCTTTCCGCTCCCGTCTGCAAGTCTCTAGCGTGGTCGTCCGTTGGATGGCCCGGTGGCCGAGTTGGTCAGGCGCTTCCTTTGCAAGGGACTCTACGCCGGTTCGAATCCGGCCCGGGCCTCCAACGGCTTCCAATGGTTAGGGTCCGTAGCTCAGTGGGATAGAGCGCCGGCCTGCTACGCCGGTGGTCGGGAGTTCAAGTCTCCCCGGACCCGCCATCGGAATCCTCACGAGGCGGCAGCCGTAGGCTGCGCGTCGTTTTCGGTTGTTTCGTTGTCGGTAGGCTGCGCGTCGTCGCTGGCGAGTTCTGGTGCGTCGCCGAACGTCTCGGCATGGACCTTGCGCATGGCCTTTGCCAGTAGGTCCATATTGTCAGCCCGCGCACCCTTCAACATGTGGTTCCTCCCTGTTCGCCCACATGCGTTAGTTATACATAACTAACCGGCACTGTGTTCCGCTGCAATCATTTTGTCCCATAGTATCCCATAGTATTTTTTTGCGCGTCGCCGCGACGGCGATAAGTGCTGTTGTCAAGTTAGGTCTGTAATCCCCCTTCGATACGCCCCGGCCCCGAGGGGCCGGGGCTACTGAGGATGAGGAAGAGGGAGGGGTGTTGAGCTTTCGAACCCCCGACAACCTCCTCATCCCGAGTAGGCGCGTCAGCAGCCTGTCCTGAGCTTGTCGAGGGGCCGTATCGAGAGCCTGCCCTGAGCGAAGCCGAAGGGGGGCCGTATCGAGGGGCGCCCCCTACCGCGGCGGCATTCTTGTGCCGGCGTCGAGGCGGATGGTGTCGCCGTTCAAAAGCTGGTTCTCGCAGATGTGGACGCAGAGTTCGGCATATTCCTCGGGCTGGCCGAAGCGGGTGCGCGGGAAGATCTGCGAGGATTTCAGGTTTTCCTGGAAGTCCTTGGGCACGGCCTCGAGCAGCGGGGTTTCGACATAGCCGGGCGCGATGGTCATCAGGCGGATGCCGTGGCGGCCGAGCTCGCGCATCGCCGGCACCATCAGGCCGACCACGCCGCCCTTGGACGCGCCGTAGGCCGCCTGGCCGATCTGGCCCTCGAAGGCGGCGACCGAGGCCGTGTTGATGATGACGCCGCGTTCGCCATCGTCGAGCGGCTCGGCCTTCGACATGTCGGCCGCGGCGAGGCGCAGGCAGTTGAAGGTGCCGATCAGGTTGACCTGGACGACCTTTGCGAAGGCTTCGAGCGGCATGGGCTCGCCGTCGCGGCTGACGATGGTGCGGGCCGGGCCGATGCCGGCGCAGTTGACCAGCACCCGGGCGGTCCCGACGGCGGCGCGCGACTGCTCGATCGCCGCTTCGGCCGCGCCGGCGTCCGACACGTCGCACTGGATCGCCACGCCGCCGATCTCGCCGGCGACCCGGTTCGCGCCGTCGAGGTTCAGGTCCCAGATCGCGACCTTCATCCCCTTGGCCGCCAGCAGGCGCGCCGTCGCCTCGCCCAGACCGGAGCCGCCGCCGGTCACGATTGCCGAATGTCCGTTCAGATCCATCGGGTTCCCTCCCCAGAGCCTGTAACAATTCCCGGCCGGCCGTTCCGCGAACGCCGGCGCTACCGTCCCGGCGGGTTCATAGCGCGATTCGCCCGCCTGTAAAATCCGGCCCCGACCGGCGATCCGGCCGACGCAATCCGCTAACGCGGCCGCCCTCGCGCCCTGGCCTGAGCCTCCGCCGGGGTCCCGGATTGGGTGTCCTGGGATTGGGCGTCCCGGGATTGGACGTCCCGGGATTGGACGTCCCGGGGGCGGGCCCGCGGCGACGGCGGCATCTCGACGCCGGCGAGGCGCCACGCGGCGAAGGCGAGGGCGGCGGCCAGGATAACCGCCCCGGCAAGATACGGCGCGTTGTGGCCCAGCTTGTGGAACAGCAGCCCGGCGATGGCCGGCCCGGCGATCCGGGCGAGGCTGGCGACCGATTGCGCCACCCCCATGACCGCGCCCTGCCGGCCGGCCGGCGTATTGCGCGTCACCAGGCTGCTCACCGCCGGGTCGACGAAGCCGTAGCCGAAGGCGATCAGGGCGCCGTTGACGAAGACCAGCAGAACCGTATCCGACACGGCGACCAGCGCCATGCCGGCCGTGGCGAAGGCGAGGCCGAGATAGAGCATGCCGCGCTCGCCGATCAGCCGCGTCGCCGGGCCGATCAGGCTAGCCTGCACGACGACCAGCACGACGCCGATATAGCCGAAGAACAGCCCGGTCTCGCGGGCGCCCCAGCCGTGGACTTCGTTGACCCACAGGGCGTAGGTCGCCTCCAGCCCGGTCATGGCGAGGCCGGCCATGCCGGCCACGGCGATCGGGATCAGGACGACCGGGATCGAGAGGGTGAGGGCGAAGCCGCGCAGCCGGCCCCGGAAGCTGCCGGTCTCGGCGTTCGAACGATGGCTCGCCGGCTCCTTCAACAGCGGGATGGCGGCGATAACCGCCACGGCGCTGATTGCCGCGCCGACGAAAAAGCCGATCTGTCCGGGATTGGCCGGATCCGGCCCGGCCACCGCGCCGCCGATGAACGGGCCGAGTACGAAGCCGGCGCCGATGGAGGCGCCGAGCAGGCCCATCGCCCGGGCGCGCTCCTCCCCGCTCGTCACGTCGGCGACATAGGCGTAGGCGACGGCGATATTGGCGCCCATGACGCCGCCCAGCGCGCGCGCCAGCACGATCATGAGCAGCGATTCGGCGAGGCCGACCAGCGTGAAGCTGACGACCGAGCCGCACAGGCTCAGAATCAGGATCGGCTTGCGGCCGACCCGGTCGGATAGCCAGCCGAGCGGGAAGGCGAAGACGAACTGGCAGCCGGCGTAGACCGACATGATCAGCGCGATCTCGAAGGCCGTCGCGCCGAAGGATTTGGTCCAGAAGGGCTGGGACGGAATGATGACGCCGAAGCCCACCATGTCGATGAACACGATGAGGCACAGCACCCAGAGCCGGCGGAAAAGCGGCTTGTCCCGCGGCGTGTCCGGCGGCGTATCCGGTGGCGTGTCCCGTGGCGCGTCTGGCGGCGTGTCCGGCATGGGGGCGTGTCAAAGAGCGGGACGCGCCGGCGATCAAGAGGAAAACGCCCGCAAGGTCAATTCGCGCCCGGCCGGTTCCCGCCGGGCGGCCGCGCAGCCCGCCAATCGCCGGTTGACCGGGCCGTGCACCGCTGGCTACAGCGTATTCGCTTCAGGTGGAACCGCCGTCGCCGGACACGCTCCGGCTGCGCCCGCAGCGCGTGGAAACCGCAGGAGATGCCCATGCCCGAAACGAACCGCCGGATCTTCCTGGTCGAACGGCCGTCCGGAAAGCTGGAAGAGACGCATTTCGAGATGCGGACCGGCGCCGTCCCGGAACCCGGGGCCGGGCAGGTGCAGGTGCGCACCCTGCTGCTGTCGCTCGACGCCGCCAACCGGGCCTGGATGCAGGGCGACACCTACCGCAAGGGGGTGGCGGCCGGCGACGCGATGGACGGCTACGGCGTCGGCGTCGTGAGCGCGAGCGAAGCGGACGGGTTCGCGCCCGGCGATATCGTCGGCGGCGCGCTGGGCTGGCAGGATTATTCCGTGCACAAGGCGCGCCGCCTGCAGAAGCTGCCGGCCGATATGCGCCCGCTCAGCCACCTGATCTCGCTCTACGGCATCGCCGGCAAGACGGCCTATCACGGCCTGGTCCAGGTCGGCCGGCCGAAGGAAGGCGAAACGGTGCTGGTCTCCGCCGCCGCCGGGTCGGTCGGCATGTTCGTCGGCCAGATCGCGAAAAATCTCGGCTGCCGGGCGATCGGCCTCGCCGGCGGGCCGGAGAAATGCGCCTGGGTGACCGATACGCTCGGCTTCGACGCCTGCATCGACTACAAGAGCGAGCCGTACCGCAAGCGCATCGCCGAGCTCGCGCCCGACGGCGTGGACATCTATTTCGACAATGTCGGCGGCGCGGTGCTGGAAGCGGCCCTGTTCAACATGGCGCTGCGCGGCCGGATCGTCTGCTGCGGCGCGATCAGCCAGTACGACACGGCGGAAATGACCAGCCCGCGCGGCGTGCCCGGCATCCATGTCTTCAAGCGGCTGCGCATGGAGGGCTTCATCGTCATGGATTTCGCCGACCGGGACGAAGACGCCGTGCGCGACATGGGCGGCTGGTTCCGCGAGGGGAAGATGGTCGTCGAAGAGGATATCCTCGACGGGCTGGAGGCCGCGCCGCGCGGCCTCATCGGCCTGCTCGCCGGCGACAATCGCGGCAAGCGCATGATCCGGGTCGCGCCCGACCCGGCCTAGGCCCGGCCGGCGGCGCGATGCGGCGAACGGCGTGCGGGCCGGACGGGCTTCCCGAGCCTATCTAGGCAATACGATGACTGCCGGACGCACACCCCTCATTCTCCTCCTGCTGGGCAGCGGCGGACTGCTGCTCGGCGCGCTCGGCTTCCAGTATCTCGGCGGTCTGGCGCCCTGCCCGCTGTGCCATGTCCAGCGCTGGCCGCACATCGCGGTCGTCGCGCTCGCCCTGATCGGCCTCGCGGCGCTGCGCGGGCGCCGGACCGCCTTCGCGCTGCTGCCCATCGCCGCCGCGCTGGCGATCACCGCGGGCTACGGCGTCTATCACGCCGGCGTGGAATACGCCTGGTGGACCGGCCCCGGCGCGTGCAGCGCCGCAGCCGGCGGCTTCGATCCGTCCAAGGTCACGACCGGCAATCTCAAAGACATGATCGGCGCCGCGCCGCCGGCGCGCTGCGACGCCGTGCCGTGGTCGCTGGCCGGGATTTCCATGGCGGGCTGGAACGCGCTGATCTCGGCGGCACTGGCCGGGTTCGCGCTGCTTGCCGGCCTGCGCGCCCTGGGAACGCCGGCGCGATGAGCGGCGGGCAGCCCGCAAAGCCCCGGCGGCCGATGCCGGGCGAGCCGGCCGGCGAGGCGCTGATCCACAGCATGATCCGGGTCAACCAGGCCGGCGAATACGGCGCGGCGCGCATCTATGCCGGCCAGCTTGCCGTGCTGGGCGGGAGCGAGGACGGGCCGGCATTGCGCGAGATGGCGGACCAGGAGCAGAGGCATCTCGACACCTTCAACCGGATGATCGTCGAGCGGCAGGTCCGCCCGACCGTCATGACGCCGGTCTGGCATGTCGCCGGCTTCGCGCTCGGCGCGGCGACCGCCCTGATGGGCCGGGAGGCCGCGATGGCCTGTACCGTCGCGGTCGAGGAAGTTATCGACGAACACTACGCCGACCAGGCCGCAAGGCTGGACGACAGCGAGGCCGAACTGAAAAGGACGGTCGAGGAATTCCGGGCCGACGAACTGGCCCACAAGGACACCGCGCTCGCCCGCAACGCCGAGGCCGCGCCGGCCTATCCGCTGCTCACCCGCGCCATCAGGGACATCTCCCGCGCCGCGATCCGGATTTCCAAACGGGTGTAGGGAGCGGCCCCCGATACGGCCCCCTCGATACGGCGCTGGCGCGCCTACTCGGGATGAGGAGGTTGTTGGGATCTCAAATGCCTCGACACACCCCTCATCCTCATCCTGAGTAGCCCCGGCCCCCCGGGGCCGGGGCGTATCGAAGGGCCGGGGCGTATCGAAGGGTCGAAGGGGCGGTTGTCCTTCCCCGTGCACGAACCGGTCTGCGTTTTGGCTCCACACCTGCCCTCCGCCGCTGCAAACCCCGCCGAAGCCGTCACCCACCGCCGGGTGCTGCGGCTCGCCGTGCCGATCATCCTGGCGAATATCGGCCAGCCGCTGCTCGGCGCGGTCGATACCGCGGTGATGGGGCATCTGCCGTCGCCTGCCTATATCGGGGGCGTCGCGATCGGCGCGCTGATCTTCAGCTTCCTGTACTGGGCGTTCGGCTTCCTGCGCATGGCGACGACCGGCTTCGTCGCCCAGGCGCGCGGCGCCGGCGACCACCAGGAAATCCGCGACGTCGCCCTGCGCACGGTCCTGCTGGCGGCGATGCTCGGCCTCGCCATCGTGGCGTTGCAGGCGCCGGCGCAATGGTTCGCCTTCTGGGCGGTCGAGGCGAGCCCGCGGGTCGAAGGCCTGGCCGCCGCCTATTTCGACATCCGGGTCTGGGGCGCACCGGCGGCGCTGACGGTCTATGTCTGCATCGGCTGGCTGATCGGCATGGAGCGGACCTGGACCGTCCTGGCGCTCACCCTCTACATGAACGGCCTGAACATCGCCCTCGATCTGCTGTTCGTGCCGGTGTTCGGCTGGGGCATCGAGGGCGTGGCGCTGGCGACCCTGATCGCGGAGATCTCGGCGGCGGCGATCGGCGTTGCGGTCGTCGCGCGGCTGCACCGGCCGCTCGGCGGACACTGGCGCCTGCGCGGCCTGTTCGCCGACCGGAGCCGGACGGCCGGCCTGCTGCGCGCCAACGCCGATATTTTCCTGCGCACCCTGTGCCTGATCTTCGGCTTCGCCTGGTTCACCGCCCAGGGCGCGAAGCTGGGCGAAACGGTGCTCGCGGCCAATGCCGTGCTGTTCCACTTCTTCCTGCTGATCGGCCACGGCCTGGACGGCTTCGCCTTCGCCGCCGAGGCGCTGATCGGCGGCGCCGTCGGCAGCCGCAACCGGGCGCATTACGGCACGGCGGTCCGCCTGACCACCCTGTGGGCCGGCATCGTGGCGGCCGGCTTCGCGCTCGCCTACCTCGCGGCCGGCGGGCTTGTCATCGATGCGCTGACCGATATCGAAAAGGTGCGCGAGACGGCGCGGACCTTCCTGCCCTGGGCCATCGCGATCCCGCTCGCCGGCGTGTGGAGCTTCCAGCTCGACGGCATCTTCATCGGCGCGACGCGGACCCGCGAGATGCGCAACGGCATGGCGCTGGCGCTCGCAGTCTATCTTGCCTGCGGCTATGCGCTGCTCGACCTCTGGGGCAATAACGGGCTGTGGCTGTCGCTCTACATCTTCCTGATCGCCCGGGCCGCCTTCCTGCTGCTCTGGCTGCCGCGCATCGGCGCGGCGATCCGGCGACGCGACGCATCGTAAAACGCCGCCTGCGCCCCGGCGCACCCCTTCGCCCCGGCCCGCCGCTCCGGCCGCGGCGGTGCGTGCAGGCGGCCGGCGGGGGATTTCCGGCGGGGGATTTCCGGCGGCCGGGCTTCTTGACCCGTTTCGCCCGCTGCACCACTTATCCGGCAGTTTCCGGCCGGCCCCCGCCCGCTGCGCCGGACCCGCCCTCCGACCGCGAGACCGCCGATGTTCATCCAGACCGCCGAAACGCCGAACCCGGTGACCCTGAAATTCCTGCCCGGCCGCACGGTGCTGGAGCAGGGCACCGCCGATTTTCCGACGGCCGACGCGGCGGACGGCCGCTCGCCGCTTGCCGAGGCGCTGTTCGGCATCGACGGCGTCGCCGGCGTGTTCCTCGGCTCGGACTTCATCACCGTCACCAAGGCCGGCCATACGGACTGGCCGCTGCTCAAGCCGTCGGTGCTCGGCGCGATCATGGAGCATTTCACCGCCGGCAGGCCGGTCATGGCGCCGGAGCGGGCCGAGACCGGCGACGAGATGCCCGGCGCGGACGACGACGATCCGGTGGTGCAGCAGATCCGCGAGCTGATCGACACCCGGGTCCGCCCGGCCGTGGCGATGGACGGCGGCGACATCCAGTTCCACGGCTTCGACGATGGCGTCGTCTACCTCACCATGCGCGGCGCCTGCGCCGGCTGCCCGAGTTCGACGATGACGCTCAAGGCCGGCATCGAGAACATGCTCCGGCACTATGTGCCGGAAGTCCACGAAGTGCGCGCGGTCTACTGATGGCCGCCGACCCGGCGACGCTGGACCTGATCCTGCGGACCGCCCGATCCTTCGACCGCTACACCGACAGGCCGGTGTCCGACGCGACGCTGGCCGCCGTCTGGGATCTGACGAAATGGGGCCCGACCAGCGCGAATGGCCAGCCGGCGCGGGTGCTGTTCCTGAAATCGCCGGAACAGAAGGAGCGGCTGCGCCCGGCCCTTTCGGCGACCAACCTCGACAAGACCATGGCGGCGCCGGTCGTCGCGATCGTCGCTCACGACACCCGATTCTTCGAACATCTGCCGCGCTATTTCCCCAAGGCGCCCGACGCCCGGTCGTGGTTCGAGGGCAAGCCCCACGCCGGGATCACGGCGTTCCGCAACGGCACGCTCCAGGGCGCCTACCTGATCGTTGCGGCGCGGGCGCTCGGGCTGGATTGCGGGCCGATGTCCGGCTTCGACAATGCGAAGGTCGACGCCGAGTTCTTCCCGGACGGCCGGCTGCAATCGAATTTCCTGTGCTGCCTCGGCTACGGCGACCGGTCGGCCCTCAAGGAGCAGGCGCCGCGCATGCCCTTCGACGAGGCCTGCGAAATCCTCTGACCCACCGGCCATGGCCCGGCTCCTGATCTTCGATACCAGCGGCGGCGCGTGCAGCGTCGCGGTCTGGGTGGATGGTCGCGTCGCCGCCGAGTGTTTCGAAGCGATGGCGCGCGGCCAGGCCGAACGCCTGCTGCCGATGATCGGGGAGGTCCTCGCAGCGGCCGGCATCGGCTACGGCCAGCTGGACGCGGTCGGCGTCACGCGCGGGCCGGGCGCCTTTACGGGGATCCGCATCGGCCTGGCGGCGGCGCGCGGACTGGCCCTGGCCCGCGGCATCCCCGCCATCGGGATCGAGACTTTCGAGGCGCTGGCGGTGCGCGCGCCGGCGGGCTGCGTCGTCGCGATCGACACCAAGCGGAACGATTTCTATTGCCGGCGCTTCGGGCCGGACGGCGCAGCGCGCGAGGCGCCGGAAATCCTCCCGGCGGCCGGCGCCGCCGCCCGCGCCGGGGCGGCCGGCGTCCCGCTGGTGACCGATTCGGCCGCGCTCGCCGGCAAGGGCCGGGACCCCGCCGACCCGCCGCCCGCGCCGCCCCGCGCCGCCGAGTTCGCCGCGCTGGTCGCCCGGCGCTACGACGCCCTCGGGAACACCGTCGGCAACACGGGGCCGGCCGGCCTCCCCCCGCCGCGCCCGCTCTATCTGCGGCCGCCCCAGGCCCGGCTGCCCGAAACGCGGCCTTCCGAAACACGGCTGCCCGAAACGCGGCCGGCCGGGAGCCGCCGCGAAGCGCCGCGCCGGTAAGGGGCGCCGACCCGGCCGCTGGCGCAAAGTCCTCGGGCATTCCGGATCGGCGCACGCCCCTCTTTACATACGCAAAGCCCTGTAATTGCGCGAAATATTGCACTAACGGCAAAATGATATTTCTGAAATACCGGACTCATTATTGGAATTCAGAGAAATATTATTTTATACAGGTTGCACGATACGACTTTTTTCGTGTAAAGTTCTGAAGATCTTTCAATAACCGGCGGAATCGGCAATGCCCGACCAGGACAATATCGGCGAAGACGAAGACAGGGACGGCGGCAACCGTGCCGGCCTGCTGTCGCATACCGTGGAGATCGTCTCTTCCTACGTCTCAAACAATACGGTGCTTCTGAGCGACCTGCCGCGCCTGATCGAAGAGACCTATGCCGCGCTCGAGGCGCAGGGCGGCTCCGCAGACGCCCACGATCCCGGTCGGCCGAAGCCCGCCGTTCCGATCGGCAAGTCGATCCAGCCGGACTACATCGTGTGCCTCGAGGACGGCAAGCAGCTCAAGATGCTGAAGCGGCATCTCAAGACGGCCTACGACATGACGCCGGAACAGTATCGCGAGCGCTGGAGCCTGCCGCCGGACTATCCGATGGTTGCGCCGAACTACGCCCGGCGCCGCAGCCAGCTGGCCCGGCAGATCGGCCTCGGCAAGGCCGGCCGCAGCGGCAGGCGCAGCGAATAGGACCGGCGGAGAGGACCGGCGGAGAGGCGCAATGGACGGACCCGGCGCCCCTGCGGCGCGGCTTCCGGCGGCGGGCATCCCGGTTTCGGGACTCGTGTCCGCGCCCCCGACGCGATAGTCTGTTCCCGTTGCGGGCCGACGATCGCGCCGGCGCGCGGCGTCCCGTATCCAGCACGGGGCCCAAGGGACGATGCCCGACCGGATCGAAAAACTGTGCAACGAACGCGGCCTGCGCATGACCGGGCAACGCCGCACCATCGCGCGCGTCCTGTCCGAGAGCGAGGACCATCCCGATGTCGAGCAGGTCTACCGGCGCGCCGTCGAGATCGATTCGAACATCAGCATTTCGACGGTCTACCGCACGGTCCGCCTGTTCGAGGAAGCTAACATCCTGCACCGCCACGATTTCGGCGACGGCCGGGCGCGCTACGAGGAAACGCCGGAGGAGCACCACGACCACCTGATCGACGTGCAGACCGGCCAGGTCATCGAATTCCGCAACGACGAGATCGAACGGCTGCAGGAGCGGATTGCGGCCGAACTGGGCTACGAACTCGTCGACCACCGGCTGGAGCTCTACGCCCGCAAGAAGAAGGCCGGGCCGTGACCCGCGCCGGTTCGGCCTCCGACGCCGCTCCGGCGGCGTCCGGCGGCGCACCGGTCCCGAAACGCCGATGAGCCCGTTCTCCATCGCCGACCCGCGGGACACCGAGGGCTTCGCCGCGCGCCAGATCGACGAGCGGGTCGGCCGGCTGCAGGTGCGGCTCGCCGAGACCGCGGCCGAGATCGACGCCGCGCTCGCCCTGCGCTACCGGATTTTCTACGAGGAGATGGCGGCCAGGCCGACCGGCGACATGGCCCGCCTCGGGCGCGATTTCGACGAGTTCGACGCCCATTGCGATCATCTGGTCGTGCTCGACGGCGATCTGGGCAGCGGGCCGGAAAGCATCGTCGGCACCTACCGGATGATGCGCCGGGCCGGCGCGGCGCAGGTCGGCCGGTTCTATTCCGCGGCCGAATACGAGATCGACCGGCTGGTCGCCGAGCCGGGCGAGATCCTGGAGATGGGGCGTTCCTGCATCGATGCGGCGCACCGCACCCGCAGCGCCATGCAGGTGCTGTGGCGCGGCGTCTCGGCCTACGTCCTGTCGAACGACATCGCGTTCCTGTTCGGCTGCGCGAGCCTGCACGGCACGGACCCGCAGGCGGTCGCGCTGCCGCTGGCCTATCTGCACCGCAACCATCTGGCGCCCGAGCGCTACCGCCCGGTCGCGGTCCGGGACCGCTATGTCGACATGGACCTCGTGCCGGCCGACCGGATCGACCGCAAGGCGGCCCTCCGCGACCTGCCGCCGATGATCAAGGGCTATCTGCGCCTCGGCGGCTCGGTCGGCGAGGGCGCCGTCGTCGACCATGAATTCAACACGGTCGACGTTTGCGTCGTCGTCGACGTGGCCGCCGTCTCCGACCGCTATTACAAGCACTATACCCGCGGGATCGACGTTTCGGACAGGCGCGGGCCGGAAAAGCGCGCTCCGGACGGATCCGGCCCGGACGGCTGAGGGGCGGCGGCGGGATGCTCTACATCTCCCACATCCGGGCGGCGGTCCGCCTGCTCGCCTGCATGGTCTGGTTCGCCGTGCTGATCCCGGTCCAGGCGGTCAACCTCGCGCTGCGGCTGAACTTCGCCCGCAAATGGCCGGTCACCGTCTACCGCGTGTTCAACCGCCTGCTCGGCATCGGGCTGAAGGTCGCCGGCAGGCCGGTGAAGCAAGGGCCGGTGCTCTATGTCGTGAACCACACCTCCTACGCGGATATTGCGGTGCTCGGCGCGCTGCTCGAAGGGTGTTTCGTCGCCAAGGCGGAAGTCGCCGGCTGGCCGCTGTTCGGCCTCTGCGCCAAAATCAGCGGCACCGTCTTCATCGACCGCAACCCGCGCCTCGCCGCCCGCCAGTCCGAGGTGCTCAAGGAACGGCTTACCGCCGGCGACAACCTGATCCTGTTCCCCGAGGGCACGAGCAGCGACGGCAATTTCGTGCTGCCCTTCCGCAGCGCCCTGTTCAGCGCGGCAACGGTCCGCATCGGCGGGCGGGCGGTGACCGTCCAGCCGGTGTCCGTCGCCTACACCCATCTGGACGGCATCCCGATGGGCCGGCACCTGCGGCCCTTCTTCGCCTGGTACGGCGATATGGATATGGGGCCGCATCTCTGGCAGCTCCTGGGTATCGGCCGGTCGCGGGTCGAGGTCCGGTTCCACGATCCGGTCAGCATCGACCGCTTCGCCTCGCGCAAGGCCATGTCGGCCTGGTGCCACGCCACGATCGCCGCCGGAGTAGCCCGGTCGCTGACCGGACGGGACCAGCCGCCCGTCGCCGCACCGCCGGCGGCGGCCGGGCCCGAAGCTGGGCCCGAAGCTGGGCCCGAAGCCGGGCCCGAAGCCGGGCCCGAAGCCGGGCCCGAAGCTGGGCCCGAAGCCGGGCCCGAAGCCGGGCCCGAAGCCGGGCCCGAAGCCGGGCCCGAAGCCGGGAGAGCGGGCCGCCCCGACGCCGGGCCTGCAACCGGCGGGAAGGCCGCCGCCTGACGCGCCCGGCGCGCAAGTCCGGAACCGTCCGGCAACCCGGCGCCCCGGCCGCAGGCCTGCGCGTTTTTTGATCGATCATTCCAGTATTTTTCTCCATCGGAACCTCCGTTTTTCGCAGTTTTCCACCATTTTTCAGCGCACAAGCCGAATTAGACAGACCGGTCTGTCTTTCGAAATTTTTTTTGCACCCCGAGCACCCGAACCCCGCGGAATCGCTGGAAAACGCGATTCGAAAGGACCGCAAAAACAATTCATGAAGGAAATGTTTCCATATCCGCTCCGAGCGACGGGCGGGCGGACACCCCATCGCCTGCGCTGCGCTCCGGCACTTCCCCCGCTGAAGCGGATTGCTCTGCGAAAGTGGTGTGGCTGTGCCGGTGGCCCCTCCCCCTGACCCCCCTTCGACAAGCTCAGGGCAGGCTCTCCCCCGGAGGGGAGGGGGGGATGTTTTTGCGGGAGCCGCCGTGCGGAAGCAGGAAAAACATACGGAATACGGGCGTTTCGCCCCCTCCCCGTGGGGGAGGGGGGTAGGGGGAGGGGTCTGCCGGGAAACCCGTGCCGGCGCCATTTTCCTGCCTTCTCCGGCTTTCGCAGATCAATCCGCTGAAGCGGAGAAAGGATAACGGCGATAACGCTTTGTCTTCCCTTGCTTTTTCCTCCCCCTCTTCAGAGGGGGAGGTCAGATGGGGGTGAGCGGCGCGCGGCTGCCTCGAAACGCCCGTCTCGAAGGACGGTCAGGGGCGTGCGACCCGGCCGGAATGACGGACGGGCGCGGGGCGGGGCGGAGAGGCGGCGGATCGGGCGCCGGCCGGCCCGCAGCGGGCGCACTTCGGGCGTTGACGGGAGACATATAGGGAACAATAATGGCAATGTCAAGGACTATTATCGAAGAAAAGGAAATATTTTGAAGGCCGGCAACCGGCGGGCCTCGCCGCATGGAGAGTGCAGGGCGGCGGCGCTCCATACCGTCCGGTGCAATTCCGTTTGCATCCGCAGAATCTTTCGGACCGTCCCGCCCTTTCGCCGGGAAATCGGGGTCGCCGCTTGAAACGCTCTCGCCCGTGCCAACCGTATTGGGCCTCAAAGGCACCGCCGGAGCAGCGGAGGGAGAAAGCCCGGAAGGCCGCACAATCCCGCCGGCCGCGAAAAACGCGATCGTTCCGACGGTTGACCGGCGGTTTGTACCTATCATATTGATAGGTCGATGACGTCTGGAATCGTACCGTTCCCGCGATATCCCGGCAAAAGGGAAGCCTTGGGCATCGTTCGCGCGCCGGCGGCCGATTCCGGCAGGATCGGCTGGTCGGATCATGCGCGCGCAAGGATGGAAGAGCGGAACGTCACCATGCGCCAGGCGTTCGATACGCTCCGGAACGGCAAGATCGTCAGCGGCCCGGCGCTGGATGAATACGGGGAATGGAGGCTGACGTTACGGAAACGCAGCGCCGGAAGGCCCACCCGGGTGGCTGTGGCGATAAAGGAGGGCGGCCGGAACCTGACCGTCGTTACGGTCATCTGAGCCGTCGGCGCGTCGGGAAAGGAGCAACGATGGAAAAGTACTGCTATCGCGAGTGCGGTCTCGATAATGTGTACCTGCTGAACGGCTTCCGATACTCGGAAACGCCGCACGGCAGGGCTGTGCACATCGACAAAATCGACAACCTGCATCGCGCGATCGGCGAGCATCTCGTCTTTCGGAAGAAAACCCTGACCGGGAAGGAAATCCGGTTCCTGAGGCATGAACTGGGGCTGTCTCAGGAAATACTGGGTTTAACGCTCGGCAAGAGCGGCCAGAGCGTTGCCCGCTGGGAGAAAGAGCAGTGCGGGATCGACGGCGCGGCCGAACGCCTGCTCAGGCTTATCTACATCGAGCATGTCGGCGAGGATGAGGGGATCAGGGAAACGCTCGAACGACTCTCCAGGCTCGACGAACCGGCCTGCGGAGAGTTGAGCCTCGAGGAAACGGAAGAGGGGTGGCAGCCACGCCGAATGGCCGCGTAGCGGCCGGCACTCTAAACCGTCCGGTGCAATTTCGTTTGTATCCGCAAAATCTGTCGGACCGTCCCGTCCCGTTCGCCGGGGACTCCGGCCGGAAAGGCCGCCGCTTGACACACCCATTCCCGCGCTTACCGTATTGGGCCTCGAAGGCGCGCCCAAAGGCGTCCGGGCCGCGCCGTCACCGGTAAACCGCCCGCATGCAGAAATCGGTCTATATCAAGACCTACGGCTGCCAGATGAATGTGTACGATTCCGCCCGTATGGCGGACGTTCTGGCGCCCCGCGGATACCGGCGGGCCGAGACGCCGGACGAGGCCGACCTCATCGTCCTGAACACCTGCCACATCCGCGAAAAGGCGGCCGAAAAGGTCTATTCCGAGCTGGGCCGGCTGAAACGGATCAAGGAGAAGCGCCTTGCCGCCGGCAAGGACGCGACGATCGCCGTCGCCGGCTGCGTCGCCCAGGCCGAGGGGGCGGAGATGCGCCGGCGCGCGCCGGCGGTCGATCTGGTGTTCGGCCCGCAGAGCTACCACCGCCTGCCGGAGCTGCTGGACCGGGCGCGGCGCGACGGCAGCGCCATCGGCCAGGAGTTCGAGGCCGACGGGAAGTTCGATACCCTGCCCGAGGAAAGCGCCTCCCAAGGGCCGTCGGCCTTCCTGACCGTGCAGGAAGGCTGCGACAAGTTCTGCACCTTCTGCGTCGTGCCCTATACGCGCGGCGCCGAATTTTCGCGCCCGGCCGCGGCGGTCCTGGCCGAAGCCCGGCGCATGGTCGCCGGCGGGACGCGGGAGATCGCGCTGCTCGGCCAGAACGTCAACGCCTATGCCGGCGAGGCGCCCGGTAAAATAGGGGGTGGAAACGGCGGAGGTGGGAACGGCGGAGTCTGGGGCCTCGGCCGGCTGATCCGCGAACTGGCGGACGTGGAGGGCCTCGACCGGATCCGCTACACGACCTCGCATCCCCGCGACATGGACGACGACCTGATCGCCGCCCATGCCAAGGTGCCGGCGCTGATGCCGTATCTGCATCTGCCGGTCCAGAGCGGGTCGGACCGGATCCTGGCAGCCATGAACCGGAAGCACACGGCCGACGACTACCGGCGGACCGTCGACCGGCTCCGCGCCGCCCGGCCCGACCTCGCGCTGTCGTCGGACTTCATCGTCGGCTTTCCGGGCGAGACGGACGAGGATTTCGCGGCGACGCTCCGGCTGGTCAACGCCGTCGGCTACGCCCAGGCCTACTCCTTCAAATACAGCGCCCGTCCCGGCACGCCGGCGGCGGAGGCGGACGGCCAGGTGCCGGAGGCGGTCAAGGCCGGGCGGCTCGCCGCGCTGCAGCAGTTGCTCGAGGCCCAGCAGGCCGCCTTCAACCATGCCTGCATCGGGCGGACGATGCCGGTGCTGCTCGACCGCCCCGGCCGCAAGCCCGGCCAGCTGGTCGGGCGCAGCCCGTGGATGCAGGCGGTCCATGTCGCGGCGCCGGACGGACGGCTCGGCACCATCGCCGATGTCGCGATCGGCCGGGCGACCGCAAACAGCCTGGCCGGACGCCTGGCGGACGCGCCCGCCGCGCCGCCGCGGGACCGCGTCGAAGAGGTTCGGGCCGCGTGAGCCGCAAAACAGCTACCGGAACGGGGGCCGGAATGGAAACCGGCACGGCCCTTCCCGGCCCGCGCGACGGCGGGACGAGCCTCCGCTTCGAAGACAATGGGCTCATGTCCGCCCTGTGCGGCGCCCACGACGCCAACCTGGCGCGGCTGGAACAGAAGACCGGCGCGACCATCCACGCGCGCGGCAACCGGCTGACCGTCACCGGGCCGGAAGAGGCGCAGGTTACGGCGGTCAGCGCCCTCAAATCCCTGTACCGGGCCGCGAGCAACGGCGGCGCGGTAGCCCAGCCGGATGTCGATGCCGCCATCCGCATGGCCGGACAGCCCCCGGAGCCCGGCGACGCCGCCGACGTTTCGATCCGGACGCCGAAGCGGACGGTCAGCCCCCGCTCGCCCGGCCAGGCGGCCTATGTCCGGGCGTTGCGGGCCTACGAGATGACCTTCGGGCTCGGCCCGGCCGGCACCGGCAAGACCTATCTGGCGGTCGCCTGCGCGGTGAACATGATGCAGAGCGGCAGGGTCGAGCGGCTGATCCTGTCGCGCCCGGCGGTCGAAGCCGGCGAGCGCCTCGGCTTCCTGCCCGGCGACCTGCGCGAGAAGGTCGATCCCTATCTGCGGCCGCTCTACGATGCGCTCTACGAAATGCTGCCCGGCGACCGGGTCGCCAGGAAGCTGGAGAGCGGCGAGATCGAGGTCGCCCCGCTCGCCTTCATGCGCGGGCGGACCCTGTCCAACGCGTTCATCATTCTCGACGAGGCGCAGAACACGACGCCGATGCAGATGAAGATGCTGCTGACCCGGCTGGGCGAAAATTCCCGCATGGTCGTGACCGGCGACCTCAGCCAGGTCGACCTGCCGCCCGGCGTCCGCTCCGGCCTGCGCGACGCCGTGGAGATCGTCGACGGCATGGAGGGCGTGGGATTCGCCCATTTCGGCCACGACGATGTCGTGCGCCACGATCTGGTGTCGCGCATCGTCCGGGCCTACGACGCCAGGGACCGCAGCCAGGGCCGGCTCGACCTGGAGCCGGAGGAGGACGCGCCGGCGCCATGACCGGCCCGGACATCGCATTCGATTTCGCGCCGGGCGCCTGGCGGCCGGCCGACGGCGATGCCGAAGCCCTGTGCCGGGCCGCGGTCCGCGCCGTCGAAAGGGCCCTGCCCGGCCTCGACCTCGCGGGCTGGGAACTCGGGATCGCCCTGACCGACGACCCCGGAATCCGCGCCCTGAACCGGGATCACCGCGGCGTCGACCGGCCGACCGACGTGCTGTCCTTCCCGCTCGACCGGCCCGAACCGGACCGCCGCACCCCGGATCGTCCCGCGCCCGAAATTCCCGCGGGCCTCCCCGGCGGTCTTCCCGCCGGCCTTTTGGGCGATATCGTGCTGTCGGGCGAGACCCTGCGGCGCGACGCCGGCCGCCTCGGGCGCGCGCCGGCCGACTGTCTGACCCATCTCACGGTTCACGGCATGCTGCATCTGCTGGGCTACGATCACGAAACCCCGTCCGACGCGGCGCGGATGGAAGGGCTGGAGATCGCAATTCTGGCTGGATTGGGCGTCGCGAATCCCTATGCTGGTCCGCAGATGGCGGAGAGTTCCCTGCAACCCCTGGAAACGGAAAATGCCTGAGCAATCGGGCGGCGCGCAGGACAGCGCGCCCTCTGGCAGTAGCGGCGGCCCTTCGGCCGGCGATCCGTCCCCACCGGAGCCTGCATCCGCGCCGGCGCCCGAATCCGTTCGGTCATCCGCTCCGGAGTCCGTTCGGGAGTCCGCTCCGGAGTCCGTTGGGGCACCCGGCCTGCCGGTCCCGGCCGGCAACGGCCATCGCGAGCCCGCGGCCCCGGCCGGCGCCCCGGCCCGGCCGGCGCGCGGCCCGATCCAGCGCTTCCTGCGCAGCCTGCGCCGGCCGCGCAACGGCGAACAGATCCGCGACACGATCGGCGAACTGCTCGACGACGCCGGCGGCCCCCAGGCGCCGATGGCGGCCGACGAGCGGCGGCTGATCCACAATATCCTCCAGCTGCACGAGCTGACGGTGCGCGACGTCATGGTGCCCCGGGCGGACATCACGGCGGTCGACCTGTCGACCGGCCTGCCGGAGCTGATCGAACGGGCGCGCAGCGAGACCCATTCCCGCCTGCCGGTCTACCGCGGCACCCTCGATGAGATCGTCGGCATGGTGCACATCAAGGACGTGCTGCCCTACTGGAGCAGCCGGCGCGGCTTCAAGCTGGAGAAGATCGTCCGCAAGCCGCTGTTCGCGGCGCCGTCGATGAGCGTGCTCGACCTGCTGGCGGAAATGCGCGACACGCGGATTCACCTTGCGCTGGTCGTCGACGAATATGGCGGGATCGACGGGCTGGTGACCATCGAGGACCTGGTCGAGGAGATCGTCGGCGAAATCGAGGACGAGCACGACGACGCCGAGAGCCCGAAGATCGAGGAAGTCCGCCCCGGCATCGCCGAGGCCGACGCCCGCGCCCGGCTGGAAGACCTCGAAGCGCTCTACGGCGCCCTGCTGACCGACGAGGAGCGCGACGATGTCGACACCATCGGCGGGCTGGTGTTTGTCCTCGCCAACCGGGTGCCGACGCGCGGCGAACTGATCGCCCATTCGAGCGGCATCGAACTGGAAGTGCTGAAGGCCGATCCGCGGCGCATCCACCGGGTGCGGCTGCGCCGGCTGCCGCCGCGCCGGGCGGAAGCCCCCGGCGACCATTGACGGCCGCGGCGTCCGGACGGCGGGACGCGGTCCTGACGGTCGCCGCCGGCGCGCTGTGCGCCCTGGCCCAGCCGCCGCTGTATCTCCTGCCGCTGCTCTTCGTCGGCTTCGGGCTGCTGTTCCGGCGGCTCGAGGCGATCGACCGCCCCGGTCCGGCGCTGGCGGCGGGGTGGCTGTTCGGCATCGGCTATTTCTCCGCCGGCCTGTACTGGCTCGGCCTGCCGGTCGTGATCGACGTCCCCGGCGACCTTGCAAGGGACCTGCTGCTCGGCGCCGGGCTGGTCGGCTTTCCGGTCGCGGCCATCGCAGCCGGCGCGCTCGGGGCGCGGCTGACCGCCCGCAGGCGGGCCGGCGCTGGGGTCGGCGCTGGGGTCGGCGCTGGGGCCGGCGCCGCCCTCGTGCTGGCGCTCTGGATCGCGCTCGCCGTCGCCGTGCTGCCCGGCCGGTTCACCTGGATGATCCCGTTCAACGTGTTCGGCCTCGGCGCCGTGCTCGCGGCGACGACCGCCGTTGCCGCCGGCATCGCGTGGCGCGCCGCGCCGGGCGGCGGCGTCCGGCTTGTGCTGGCGCTGGCCGCGGCCTGGGCGGCGCTGGAATGGGTGCGCGGCGCGATCCTGACCGGGTTTCCGTGGAATCCCGCCGCGACCGTCTGGGCCGGGCTTCCCGGCGCGGCCCAGTCCCTGGCCTGGTGGGGGCCGTTCGGCCTGAGCCTGGTCACCGTCGCCCTCGCCGCGCTGCCCGCCGCCCTGATCGGCAGGCGCGCGCGCAGCCGGCGCGCGCTCGGCTGGTCCGGCGGTCTCGCGGCGGTCTGCATCGCGGCGCTGGCCGCCGGGTTCTTCACCGTGCCGGCAACGGTCGAGGCGGTGCCCGGCGTCCGGCTGCGCATCGTGCAGGGCGCCGTCGCCCAGAGCCTGAAATGGCGGCCCGGCGCGCGCCGGCCCATCCTGCTGCGCTATGCGGCGCTCACCCGCTCGGAAGGCTTCGACGGAATCACCCACGTCGTCTGGCCGGAAACCGCGCTGCCCTACCGCCTGCAGACCCGTCACGCCGTCGTTGCCGTCAAGGGCGACATCCGCCGGCTCCTGCGGGCCGCCATTCCGGACCGCGGCGTGCTGATTACCGGCGCCAACCGCGACGCCGGGCCCGACACCTGGAACAGCGTCCATGTCGTCGACAAGGCCGGAAGGCCGGTCAGCACCTACGACAAGCACCATCTGGTGCCGTTCGGCGAATATGTCCCGGCGCGGGCCTTTCTCGGCCGGATCGGGGTGACGAAGATCGTCCACGGGCGGCAGGACTACGCTTTCGGGCCGGGGCCGCGCAGCATCGCGGTGCCCGGCGCGCCGGACGCCAGCCCGCTGATCTGCTACGAAGCGATCTTCCCGGCCGAAGCGGTGGGCGCGCGCCGGCCCGGCTGGCTGCTCAACCTGACCAACGACGCCTGGTTCGGCAACAGCGCCGGGCCGCACCAGCATTTCGCCGCCGCGCGCCTGCGCACGATCGAACAGGGGCTGCCGATGGTGCGCGCCGCCAACACCGGAATTTCCGCGGTCGTGGACCCTTATGGCCGGGTGACGGGCCTGCTGCCGCTGGGCGCCCGCAGCGTGCTCGATGCCGACCTCCCCAGGGCCCGCCCGCCGACGCTCTACGCGCGCTACGGCGATCTCGTCTTCCTGCTCTTGCTGCTGGCCGTCGCCGCAATCGCCCGCTTCGCGCCGGGGCGTCCGGCGGCAGCGCCGCGCCCGGACGCCGGACCGCAGGCGAGGGACCCGGAGCCTCCCCTGCAATAGCGCCAGCCGGCCATGCGTTCCGCTCGGGCCGGTCCGCTTGCACCGCCGGGCCGCGCTCATTAAGGTCCGCCCGGCGCCGCGATCTGCGAAAGGCCGCGGCAATCGGGAGGAGACCGTCTGTGCCCAGTGCAAACTACCTGTTCACCAGCGAATCCGTATCCGAAGGCCATCCCGACAAGGTCTGCGACAGGATCTCCGATGCCGTCGTCGACGCCTTCCTGGGCGCCGATCCGGAGGCCCGGGTCGCCTGCGAGACGCTGACGACGACCAACCGGATCGTGATTGCCGGCGAATGCCGCGGCCCGGCGCCGCTCGTCGACGGCGACGGCGCGGTGAACGAAGGCCATGTCGCGGAAATCGCCCGGGCCGCCGTGCGCGACATCGGCTACGAGCAGGAGGGGTTCCACTGGCGGAAGGCCGATGTGGCCGTCCACCTGCACGGCCAGTCCGGCGACATCGCCCAGGGCGTGGACGCGGCCGGCAACAAGGACGAAGGCGCCGGCGACCAGGGCCTCATGTTCGGCTACGCCTGCACCGAGACCGAAGCGCTGATGCCGGCGCCGATCCAGTTTTCGCACCAGATCCTGCTGTCGCTCGCCGAAGCGCGCCATTCCGGCGCCCTGCCCCTGCTCGGCCCGGACGCCAAGAGCCAGGTCACGCTGCGCTACGAGGACGGCAAGCCGGTCGGCGCGGCCTCGGTCGTCGTCTCGGCCCAGCATTCCGAAAAGATCGACGCCGACGCCGTGCGCGAGATCGTGCGGCCCCATGTCGTCAACGTGCTGCCGGACGGCTGGATGTGCGACGAGGCGGAATTCTATGTGAACCCGACCGGCCGATTCGTGATCGGCGGGCCGGACGGCGACGCCGGCCTGACCGGGCGCAAGATCATCGTCGACACCTATGGCGGCGCGGCGCCCCACGGCGGCGGCGCCTTCTCCGGCAAGGACCCGACCAAGGTGGACCGCTCGGCGGCCTATGCCGCGCGCTATCTCGCCAAGAATGCGGTGGCCGCCGGCCTGGCGGAGAAGTGCATCATCCAGCTCGCCTATGCGATCGGCGTGGCGCGGCCGCTGTCGGTCTATGTCGATCTCGCCGGGACCGGGCAGGTCGACGAGGAGAAGCTGTCCGACGTCCTGCAGGAGCTGATGAACCTGTCGCCGCGCGGCATCCGCGAGCATCTCGGCCTGAACAAGCCGATCTATGCGCGCACGGCCGCCTACGGGCATTTCGGCCGCGAGCCCGACGGCGACGGCGGGTTTTCATGGGAACGGACCGATCTGGTCGATGACCTCAAAGGGGCCTTCTAGGGCGGACCCGTCCGGCGCCGGACATCCGGAGGCGCCTTCGGACAAGGCCCGGGACGACGCCCGGGACGACGCCCGGGACAGGGCCCGGGAGCGCCTCCACGGCCGCCGCCGGGGCCGCCCCCTGCGCAAGGGCCGCGCCCGGCTGGTCGAGACCCTGCTGCCGCAACTGCGCGTCCGGTTGCCGGACGAAGGCCCGGTCGATCTGCCGGCATTGTTCGGGACGCCCCGGACGGCCTGCTGGCTGGAAATCGGCTTCGGCGCCGGCGAGCATCTCGCCTGGCAGGCCGAAAACCATCCCGGCATCGGCTTCATCGGCTGCGAGGCGTTCGTCAACGGCGTCGCCTCCCTGCTGCGCCACATCGACGAGCGCGGCCTAGACAACGTCCGGATATTCGACGACGATGCCCGGCTGCTGCTGGCGGCCCTGCCGGCGGCGGCGATCGACCGGCTGTTCCTGCTCCACCCCGATCCGTGGCCGAAGCGCCGGCACCGGGAGCGCCGCCTCGTCCAGGGCGAAACGATCCGGCGCTTTGCGCAGCTCATGCCGCCGGGCGGCATGCTGCGCATCGCCACCGACCATCCGGTCTATCTGGGCTGGACATTGCGCCTCATGGGCCGGCAGCCCTGGTTCGACTGGACCGCCCGGCGCGCCGCCGACTGGCTGGAACGGCCGGCGGACTGGCCGGAGACGCGCTACGAGGCCAAGGCGCGGAAGGAAGGACGGCGCTGCACCTATCTCAGCTACCGCCGCACCGCTGCACCGGCCTGACGGCCGGCGCCTTCCGGCGGCGGGACTGCCGCCGGATACCGGCCTTGGATGGGGCATCGGCGGATGCTATATCCCCGGTACCGCTGCGCGCCCGACAGACTGCCGCCCGGAAGCGGCTGGAATACGGACCGGCACGGCAGGAGACCGACCCCGATGGACCAGGTCTGCCCGGTAACCGGCGCCCGGCTCGATCCGGCCACCGACTACAGCGACCGCACCCTGATCATCTCCGGCGCCAGCCGGGGCATCGGCCACGCCACGGTCAAGCGGTTCCACGAGGCCGGCTGGCGGGTCATCACCATTTCCCGCCGGTCGTTCGACAAGGCCTGCCCGTGGGAGCATGGCGCGGACAACCATGTCGAGATCGACCTGTCGGACCTGGTCGCGCTGGCCGAGGGCCTCGCCGTCCTGAAACGCAAGCTGGCCGGCCGGCCGCTCACCGCCCTGGTCAACAATGCCGGCATCTCGCCCAAGGGCCGCGAAGGCGAGCGCCTGGGCACCGTCAACACCAGCCTGACGAAGTGGCAGGAAGTGATGACGGTGAATTTCTTCGCGCCGCTGCTGCTCGCGCGCGGCCTGATGCGGGAGCTGCGCGACGGCAAGGGATCGATCATCAACGTCACGTCGATCGCCGGCAGCCGCGTCCATCCCTTCGCCGGCGCCGCCTACGCCACCTCCAAGGCGGCGCTGGCGGCGCTGACCCGGGAGATGGCCAACGATTTCGGCCCCTACGGCATCCGGGTGAACGCGATTGCGCCGGGCGAGATCGACACCGCGATCCTGTCGCCGGGCACCGACGATCTGGTCGAGCGGGAGATTCCCATGCGCCGGCTCGGCCTGCCGGACGAGGTGGCGTCGGTCATCTACGCGCTGGCGACCGATGTCGGCGCCTATGTCAGCGGCGCGGAGATCCACATCAACGGCGGCCAGCACGTCTGAGCCCGAAGCGCCCGACCGCCATGGATCTGCACATCGTTGGGCTGAATCACCGGTATGACGACATGCCGGTTCTGGACGGCATCGATCTCAGGATCGAGAGCGGCCGGATCGTTTGCCTGATCGGTCCGTCGGGCTGCGGCAAGTCCACGCTGCTCCGGCTGATCGGCGGCCTGGAACAGCCGACGGACGGCGCGATCCGGCAGGTCGGCGCGCCGCCGGACGGCTGCCTCAACCCGCTGACCTACATTTTCCAGGATTTCGCGCTGCTGCCCTGGCGGACGGCCCGGGGCAATATCAGCCTGGTGCTGGAGGATCACGGCCTGAGCGAGCGCGAGACGGCCCGTATCGTCGACGATGTCCTGGCGCGCACCGACCTGTCGGACTTCGGCGATGCCTTCCCGCGCCAGCTTTCCGGCGGCATGAAACAGCGCGTGGCGATCGCCCGGGCGCTCGCCGTCAACCCGGCGGTATTCCTGATGGACGAACCGCTCTCGGCGCTGGACAGCCAGACCCGCGCCCTGCTGATGGACGACCTGATCGGCCTGTGGACGCGCGAGCCCTTCACCGCGGTCTACGTCACGCACAACCTGCAGGAAGCGGTGCGCCTCGGCCACAAGATCGTCGTGCTGTCGCGCCGGCCGGGCCGGATCCGCGACCAGGTGGCCATCAACCTGCCGCTGGAGGACCGGACCGACGCCGTGGCCGAACTGGCCCCGACCCAGCGTTATCTCTGGGAGTTGCTGCGCGAAGAGGCCCAGGCCGCCGACCGGGAGCTTGCCGATGCCTGAAACCCTGGCCGGGCGAAATCCTGCCGGGCCTGCCGCTGCCGGCCGGCCCGTCGTCTTCCGCGGCGGCGGCTTCGCGCCGCGTCCGGTCGGCCCGCTCGGCCCGTTGGTGTTCATCGTCGTGATCGGGCTGTGGGAACTCGGTTCGCGGATCGGCTGGATCGCGCCGCTGATTCTGCCGGCGCCCAGCGAAGCCTTCGCGGCGCTGGCCTACCTGGTCGAGACCGGCGAGATCTGGCGGCACCTGGAAGCATCGGTCTCGCGCCTCGTGATCGGCTGGAGCGCCGGCATGGTCCTCGGCGTCGCCGTCGGCTTCTCGATCGGCCTGTTCTCCATCGCGCGGTCCGGGCTGGTGCCGGTCGTCGCCGCCCTGTTCCCGATCCCCAAGATCGCCCTGCTGCCGCTGTTCATCGTCTGGTTCGGCATCGGCGAGGGATCGAAGATCGCAACCATCCTGTTCGGCACCTTCTTCCCGACCGTGATCGCCACCTACGGCGGGGTCGACAATGTCGACCGCAACCTGATCCGCATGGGCCAGTCGTTCGGGCTGAGCTGGCTTTCGATCGTGCGCAAGATCGTCCTGCCGGGCGCGCTGCCGGCGATCCTGTCGGGAACGCGCATCTCCGCCTCGATCGCCATCATCCTGCTGGTCGCGGCCGAAATGATCGGCGCGGAATACGGCGTCGGCGCCTATGTCCTGCTGGCCGGCAACCTGGCGGCGACCGACCAGCTCATCGCCGGGGTCGCCATGCTGTCGGTACTCGGGCTCGTCGTCTCCTGGCTGATCGGCCGCGCCGAGCGCTATTTCCTGCGCTGGCGGTCGTAAGAAAAGGGCCGGCCCCGAAGGACCGGCCCCGGCATTCGGTTTCGCGGAAGCGGCCGTCAGTTGGTCTTGACGAAGCTGGTGTCGAGAACCTGCTCCAGCGTGATGTTCTTCTTCACGAAGCCCTGGGACTGGTTCCACTCCAGCTGATGCTTCACGCTCGCCACGTCGAGCGAGGCGCCCGGGTTGAGATACATGGCGCCGGCCTTGATCGAGCGCGCGGCCTTGGCGTAGGGCCGCGAGGTGTAGACATATTTGTGGATCGTCTTGACCATCGCCTCGACCGCCGCCGGATCCTTCTTCTGGTCGAGCATGACGCGGTTGAAGTCGGCGATGCCCCTGGCGTAGGCGCGCAGGAATTTCCGCACCAGTTCCGGCTTCTCCTCGATGTTGCGCGTCGAGGTGATGAGCGCCGTGATCTGGTAGCCGGGATGCCAGTCGCGCAGCCAGCCGATAATCTTGCCGGCGCCGCCCCGCTGGAGCGGCTTGGCGATGTGGGGCACCATGAACATGGCGTCGACCTGGCCGGACTTGAGCGCGCCGATCATCGCGCCGACCTTCTGGAGCGGCCGCACGCGGATGTCCTTGATCGAGAAGCCGAACTTTGCCGCCGTCACGGCGCCCATATAGTGGAAGGTGGAGCCGATCTGGGTCATGGCCAGCGACTTGCCCTTCAGCTGCTCGGGCTTGGTCAGGCCGGCCTCGTAGGCCTTCTTGGACGCCAGCAGGGCCATGCCGTCGACACCCTTGCGCTCGTGCAGCACGCCGCCGACCGCCCTGATCGCGCCCTTGCCGGCAAGGTTGATGAAGCCGCCGGTGATGCCCGCGATGGCGAAATCGGCATCGCCCGCGGCCACGGCGACTGCGGTCGGCGCGGCGGCCTGGAAGAACCGGAACTCGACGTCCAGCCCCTCCTGCTTGAAATAGCCCCTTTCGAGTGCGATGAAGCCGGCGCTGTGCGAGGTGAAGCGCAGGGCGCCGACGACCAGCTTGTCGGCTGCCAGGGCGGTCTGTGCGCTTCCCGCCGCGGCAATCAGCGCCGCCGCGGCGCCGAGAAATGCCCGGCGCGGGGCGGGGCGGTATCGCATCGTCATATCGTCTTTCTCCCTTCGGTAACGGCAGTTTGCGGGCCGGATCGGCCGCGCCTGAGGCGCTTCTAGCCCGGATTCGGTTCTATTGCCACGGTTTGCAGGACTGCCGGCGCTTCCCGGGTTCGAACGTGCCGGAAGCGCACCGGAGGCCGCCGCGGGAAGCGGCGTCGGGGCCCGCAGAGCCGCAGGCGCCGTTCAGTTGCACAGCTTGCCGGTCTGCGGGTCGATCTTCTCGCCGCCTGCACAGCCGGCGCCCTTCGATTGCACGGTCTGCACCCCGGCCGCCTTCTGGCGCTTCCCGGCAAGACCGAGGACGGCGAAACGGGCGTCGATCTCTTTCCGCTGGGCGAGGAACTGCTTCAATTCCCGGCCTTTGAGATTCTCGCGCGAGGGCAGGGCGACTTTCATCGGGTTCACCTGGCGGCCGTTCCTTATCACTTCGTAGTGCAGGTGCGGGCCGGTCGTGCGGCCGCTTCTGCCGACGTAGCCGATGGTCTCGCCCTGCTTGACCCGCGAGCCGACCCTGAGGCCGCGCCGGAAGCGGCTCATATGGGCGTAGGCGGTCTCGTAGACGCTGCCGTGCCGGATGCGGATGTAGCGGCCAAAGGCGCCGAACCAGCCGATCTTGACGATCTTGCCGCTGCCGGCGGCATAGATCGGGGTGCCGGGGCGGGCGCCGAAGTCCACACCGGCGTGCAGCTTCGTAAAGCCGAGGAGCGGATGCTTGCGATAGCCGAAGCGCGACGTCAGCCGGGCGCCGTCGATCGGCGTTTTCATCAGCGCCCTGCGGTTGCCCTGGCCGCGCTCGTTCAGATATTGCCTGGCTCCGCCGTTGGGATGCTCGTACAGATACAGTTTCTGGGTCTTTCCGCCGACGGTCAGGGACACATAGACGATGTCGCCGTGCCGGACGATGCGGCCGGCTTCGTCCTTTTGCGAGCGATACATGATGTGGAATTTTTCGCCGCCGTGCAGGTCGCGCTGGAAGTCCACGGCAAAGCTGAACAGGCGGACCATCTGAAGCATGACCCGCGGCGGGACGCCGGCCTTGACACCGGCGCCGAACAGGCTGGTCTCGATCTGCCCGTCGGCCCGGGAATAGACCCGGGTGACGATCTTGTCGACCTTCCTTGCGCCATAGGCGCCGGTGGCCAGCCGGGAGACCCGGACCATCCGGTCGGCGGACGAATCGAACCGGTATCCCAGGAACCGGGGCCGGCCGACGCCGGGGGCCTCGAAAATCACCTTGAGTTCCAGGCCGATCGGCAAAGTGCGCGGATCGTAGACCTTGCGCAGGGCCCGAACCGCCGGCGCGGTATCTTCCGGCCGGACCCCGGCGCGCCGGAGCATGGCGCCGAAGGTGTCGCCGCGGGCCGATACGACGGACCGGTCGACGGTATCGGGCGTCAGCCGGAATTCCAGATTGCCGAGGGCGCTTGCCGCGGCCGGCGCGATTCGTTTCGGCGGCAGGAAGATTGCGGCTTTGGAAGGCGGTCCGGCGGCGGGCGGTTTCGCGCTGTCCTTCGGCGCCGGTGTTTCCGCCTTGTCGGCCTCCACGGTCTGCGGCGGCGGCGTTATTCCGGGGCCCGTGAAATACCAAGCGGCCGCGCCGAGAGCGGCGGCGATCGCCAGGCCGGACAGGATATTCGCCCGCAGGTCGGATTCGAAGCCGGCGGTCCGGGTGGGCAACCGTTTGCCGCTGCGGACGTTGAAGTCCCGGCCCGCGAGTTCGGTCCGGGTATCGCGCCCCTGCCGTTGCCGGCCGGCCGCGCCGGTCGGCCGCGCCCCGCGCTTCGTCCGCGCCGTTTTGCCGGTGGCCGCCGGCGCATCCGCCGCGTCCGAAGCCGCTGGGGCTGCAGGGGTCGCCGGAGCGCCGGCAGCGCCTCCCGGGGCGCCGCTGCCCGGCACGCCCGAAATCGCAGGGATCGCCGTAGCGTCGTCTCCCCACCGGGCGAATCCCGACACTGTCTCGCCCGGCGTGCGGGGCGTATCGCGAAAGGCGTCCTGCAGCGCCCGGACCGCGCCGGTCGCGTGCGCTGCACGGCGGGCCGCCGGCGCAACACGGGCGCCCGGAGCGGCCGCAGCAGCGCTCCCGGGATCCTCCTCGTAGGCAGGCCGGACGAGCAGAATTTCCTCTTCTTCGACGATCGGTATGCGCAGGTCGGAGCCGGTCTTTCGGGAATCCGCCGGCGCGTCGGGTTCGGCGTCGCGCCCGGCGCGGCTGCCGGTGTCGATTCTGGCGGTGTCGATTCTGGCGGTGTCGATCCTGCCGTCGGCCGGGGCCGCCGCACCG
>JAJEGH010000009.1:35000-37086 GCA_022819985.1 Alphaproteobacteria bacterium
CGCAGGGTTAGCCGGCCCCTAAGGCGAGGCCGAAAGGCGTAGCCGATGGGAACACGGTAAACATTCCGTGGCCTGTCAGGAGTTGACGAAGGCCGAAAGCTGTCCGTCCTTATCGGATTGGACGGGCAGCCTGGGACTTCCAGGAAATAGCCCTGACGTTAGACCGTACCCCAAACCGACACAGGTGGGCTGGTAGAGAATACCAAGGCGCTTGAGAGAACGGTGCTGAAGGAACTCGGCAAAATGCCTCCGTACCTTCGGAAGAAGGAGGACCTCGCCCGGGCAACCGGGCCGGGGTGGCACAAACCAGGGGGTAGCGACTGTTTACTAAAAACACAGGGCTCTGCGAAGTCGCAAGACGACGTATAGGGTCTGACGCCTGCCCGGTGCCGGAAGGTTAAGGAGAGGGGTGCAAGCTCTGAACCGAAGCCCCGGTAAACGGCGGCCGTAACTATAACGGTCCTAAGGTAGCGAAATTCCTTGTCGGGTAAGTTCCGACCTGCACGAATGGCGTAACGACTTCCCCGCTGTCTCCAGCACCGACTCAGCGAAACTGAATTCTCCGTGAAGATGCGGAGTAGCCGCGGCTAGACGGAAAGACCCCGTGCACCTTTACTACAGCTTCGCACTGGTATTAGGACCGTCATGTGTAGGATAGGCGGGAGCCTTTGAAGCGCTGGCGCCAGTTGGCGTGGAGGCATCCTTGAAATACCGCCCTTAACGCTTCTGATATCTAACCGCGATCCGTGAACCCGGATCCGGGACCGTGCGTGGCGGGTAGTTTGACTGGGGCGGTCGCCTCCCAAAGAGTAACGGAGGCGCGCGAAGGTTGGCTCAAGCTGGTCGGAAATCAGCTGTGGAGTGCAAAGGCATAAGCCAGCCTGACTGCGAGGCCGACGGGCCGAGCAGAGACGAAAGTCGGCCTTAGTGATCCGGTGGTCCCGCATGGAAGGGCCATCGCTCAACGGATAAAAGGTACGCCGGGGATAACAGGCTGATGATTCCCAAGAGTTCACATCGACGGAATCGTTTGGCACCTCGATGTCGGCTCATCACATCCTGGGGCTGGAGCAGGTCCCAAGGGTACGGCTGTTCGCCGTTTAAAGTGGTACGTGAGCTGGGTTTAGAACGTCGTGAGACAGTTTGGTCCCTATCTGCCGTGGCTGTACGAGACTTGAGAGGAGCTGCCCCTAGTACGAGAGGACCGGGGTGGACGTACCTCTGGTGTACCTGTTGTGGCGCCAGCCGCACCGCAGGGTAGCTAAGTACGGACGGGATAACCGCTGAAAGCATCTAAGCGGGAAGCCTCCCTCGAAACGAGGTCTCGCCTGAGAGCCGTGGAAGACCACCACGTCGATAGGCCGGGTGTGGAAGTGCAGCAATGCATGGAGCTAACCGGTACTAATCGCTCGATCGGCTTGTTCCTTCTCCGGTCCCGGACGGGCCGGAGCGGAAAACCGCGCATGCAGCGGAAAACGCTGTATTCCGCAGGCGGCGCTCCACGCGGATGCGACCGTGCCAGCTTTCGTTATGCCGGGGCCGTACAGGCTGTACGCGTACATCTGTCCGGCCGCCCGTACGGCATGGTCCGGCCGGGGGCTGCCTCCTGTTCCGGAGTCCCGTGCCCGAAGTCCCGTATCCGTGGGCTTGCATGGCCTGGTGGTTACAGCGAGGGGGAAACACCCGATCCCATTCCGAACTCGGCCGTGAAGACCCTCAGCGCCGATGGTACTGCGTCTCAAGGCGTGGGAGAGTAGGTCGCTGCCAGGCCTTGCAAGCCCATGGCCCGCGGGTTTCCGGTTGGCAGGATCCCGCCGGTCCCGACTACCTGATTTCGATGCGCAAACGGAATCCATTTTCCCCCGGAACCCGGACAGGCCCTGCCGCGGTCGCCGTCCGGAGCCGGGACATGGCGCGGGGTGGAGCAGTCTGGTAGCTCGTCAGGCTCATAACCTGAAGGTCGCAGGTTCAAATCCTGCCCCCGCTACCACCGAGACCGACATTCCCGATCCGGGAGTGTCGGTCGCTCCCTTCGCCCTGCCGTTTCCGGCCCATTCGAGGATGGTGCCGAGGTCGCCGTGGAGCG
>JAJEGH010000038.1 GCA_022819985.1 Alphaproteobacteria bacterium
GCGGTGGGCGTGCAGCACCCCGGCGGCGAGGCGCGCGTCGAACGCCTTGAGGATGCGCGCCGCCTTCTGCTCGTGCTGGTGCCATTTCCGGACGGCGATCCCCGACCCGCGCAGCACGCCCTGCAACAGGCCGGGCAGGAACTTGCCGATGCCGTTCTCCTCGACCGTGACGGCGGGCAGCAGGTTGCGCTCGGCGAACGCGGCGACCTGGCGGCATTGCGCCGTCGCCGCGTCGACACCGGCCCCGGGGCCGGGGCCGCCGGGGCCGGGCGCCGTATCGTGCCGCAGATACCGCACATCGTGGATGTAGTAGCCGCCGTCGACGTCGGTGAACACGCAGGCGATGGCGCTGGCGTCGCGCCGCTCCTCGCCGCCATAGGCCGGGTCCCACCAGCAGGTCGCCGAGCGCAGCTGCCGGCCGCCGAGGCGCAGGATCCGCTCGCCGTTGGCGGTCGTCAGGTCGAGCTCCGCCTCGTAGGGCCGGATCAGGCCGATGTCGAGCCGGGTCTCTTCGGGGTCGGCCGGCCGGAGCATCATCTGGCTGGCGAAGCGGACCGGGCCGGAGCGCCGGCGCACGGTCTCGATATGCGCCCGGCCGAAATTCTCCGGCCACGCCGGCGCGCCGGCTTCGTCCATGACCGGCAGTTCGAAACGCTCGTAGCCCGCCAGGAAGCCGCCGCCCTCCGCCGGCGTTGCATCGTTTCCGGCCGCGCCGGCCTTATCGGGGCGCCCCATCCCGTAGATCGAATCCCAGGCGTGGGGCGTGCCGGCGTAGAGCTGCATGCCGCCGGGCGTCAGCACGAACTCCAGCTCGCCCAGCCGCTCCCGCAGCTTGTCGCGCAGCGCCGGCGTGGCGCTGGTCTTGGGCACCTCGACATCGTCGCAGATGACGACGTCGGCCCGCGCGCCGACGATGTTGCTGTCGAGGCCGGCGGCGAGCATCGAGGCGTCGCGGCCGTGCGGCGAGCCGGCGACCGAGAAGCGCAGCGCCGACCATTGCTCGGGCCGGGCGGGCAGAAGGTGCACGGACTCCGGATGCCGCTCGATCGCCTTGCGCGCGCTGCGCAGCATGCGCCGCGCCAGCGCCTCGTCGGCGGACAGGGTGAGAATCCGGAAATCGGGGCGCACGGTCAGCAGCCAGGCGCAGAACAGGCCGACGACGGTCGATTTGCCGGCGCCGCGGAACGCCATGAGCAGGAGGCGCCGCCGCTGCCCCCGCCACATCTTGTCCAGCCACCCGGCGATATCCCGGTGGGGGCCGGGCGTAGACTGGCTGCACTCGTCGTTCCAGCCGAGCAGGTAATTGCAGAAGGACAGCCGCCTGGATTTTTCGGTCCGCCTTGTCATGCGCGCCGCCGGGCGGCGATGGCCAGCAGGCGGACCCGCTCGCGATGCGCCTGAAGGTCGATGGGCGCGCCGTCCTCCCGGTCCTTCTCCGGTTCTCCCGGGACCGCGAAAAACGGCCTGCGTCTGCTGTTTTCGTTCGGCGGCACTTCTGCGGCGGCCAGGGCGCGGGTTTCCTCGACAAGAAGGAACGCATTTCTCGTCGCCCTTCGCAGCGCGGCGGCGGCCCGCACGCCTTCCGGCAGCGGCTCCCCGTTCAGCCGGTCGAGCAGCCGGGCGGCCGCGGCGGCGAGCGCCCGGCCGGATTCGGTCGTGGTCCTGTCGGTCATGGGGTCTCCCCGGTTTCGCGCGCCGGCCGTCCGGCCAGGAGGCGCGCCTGTTCCAGAATTGCGAAGGCGGCCTGGGTCGCCCGGCGCAGGACGGCGGCCGTCCGCGGGTCCTCCGGCAGCGGGTGCGCCCGCAGCCGTTCGAGCAGCTGGGCCGTCTCTTCGGCGAGCGGGGCGTCCGGCTCCCGGCAGCCGGGCTTCACGCCCGCCCCGTCAAACCGCAGCCCGCGCATCGATCGCAACCAGCATGGCGTCGTCCTCGGCGGCCAGGCGGTATTCGCCGTCCCGCCCCGTGAGGTCGATCAGAGTTTCGGCGGGCAGCGGGCCGCTGCCGTCGCGCACCGTGCCGTCGGCGACCAGCAGCCAGTCGCGGCCGGACAGGTCGGCGCTGCGTTCCCCGGCCGCCAGCGGAATCGCGGTTTTCGCCCAGGCCGTCCCGTCGCGCGGATGGGTGCAGACATAGCGGCAGCCTTCCGGGCCGGCGGTAAAGCGCCAGCGGCCGGTCGGAATGCGCGGCGGGCTGACGAAGCCGCGGCGGCGCGTTTCGACGACGCCGTCCGGCCGCTCGACGGTCAGGCTGCCGCCGAGCACGACCATGCCGAAGGGATGGTCGATCTCCGCACTGCCGGCGTCGTCGGACACGTCGGCCTCGCAGGCGCGGCCCGGCGGATCGTCGTTGAACGCGATGACGAAGCGTTCGGCCCGGAAGGTTTCGGTCCGGCCGGCTTGGGTTCGGGAAGTTTCGGTTCTGAGAGTTTCCGGGGCGGTCATGCGCTCCCCCTTTCTGCAACGTCGATAGTGCGCATCTTGAAATGGCGCGCCTCCCGGTCCGGGCGGGCGTTCATGGTCTCGCAATAGGCGGCATAGTCCGCCGAGACGTCGAATTCGCCGGCGAGCACGGCGAGTTCCGCCGCCGCCGTCTCGCAGACGCCGGGCCGGCGGCGCGCCGCCTCGGCCTGCGCGGCATGGTGGCAGGCGATCGCCTGGTCGATCGTCTCGTCGCGCAGCGCGACGCCGCGCAGCGGTTCGTAGTTGCTGTCCAGCGGCAGCGGAAAGGCGTGGGCCGTTCCGTTGACCGTGACGTTGACGGTTCCGGTCTCGCGGTCCAGGCCGTCGAGACGGATGAGCACCTGTTCAGCCATAGCGGCAATCCTCGCAGCGATAGTGGCGTTCGATGTGATGGGCGATGTCGATTTTCCGGCCCTCCAGCGGCTTGAGCCGGCCGAAGTCCGGCGGCCCGGCGCCGGCCAGTTCCCGGCGCACGGTCGGGACGGCCTCGGCGGCCATCGCCTCGACCAGCAGGTCCGGGCCGGCCAGGCGGCCTTCCCAGTCCAGCGGAATGGGCAGGCCGAGGCGGTAGCCCTCGTCCTCGCGGCCGTTGAGCCGGAAGGTCGCCGTGCCGCTGTCGGCGTCGATATGCTCGACGACCAGGAACCAGCGGCCGAAATCCGGCGCGGGGTCCGCGCGGCCCGCCGCCGGGCGGCGGCGGAATCGTCGTCCCGCCCGCCTGAAGGCCGCGTGCAGCGCCGCGCGGCGCCGGCGGCAGCCCTCGCAGGCGGCCCCGCGGACGGCCCCG
>JAJEGH010000030.1 GCA_022819985.1 Alphaproteobacteria bacterium
CAGGCGGGCCAGGTACAGGCGGGGGACGCGGAGGACGCCCCGTTCGCGCCGGTCGCGCCGCCGGCGGACGCCGTACCCTGCGCCGCCGCGCCCCCGCCCCGGGAGCCCCGGGCGGCCCACCGGCACAACGGCAGCGCCGCATGACATTTCATGACGTTTCATGACATTTCTCACCGCCTCCCCTTCCCCGTCCCTTCGGCTACGCTCAGGGCAGGCTGCTACGCGGCTGACGCTCCGGTCGAAATGACGACGAGGGGATTGCGCCCGGTCGAAATGGCGGGTGGCGGTGCGGCCCGCCGCCGGCCGGGGCAGGGTATGGAAACATTTCCTGCCAAAGTGTAAAAAATATAAATACAGACCGGTCTGTCCAATTCGGCAACGGCGCGGAGAAACGACGGAAAACTGCGGGAAACGGTTGCAGCGGCGGAGAAAATAGTGGAACAGGCAATCAAAAACAAAGAGGCAGCAGACCTGCGGCCGTTGCGACGGGTTGCAGCACGGTGCCGGCCTTCGCGCCGCCTCCGCCCCGGTTCGGACGCGGAACCGGATATGCCGCCCGCGGCGTGCCGTTTCGCCGCCCCTTGCACCGTGGGCCGCCGATTGACAGGGCGGCCGCCTCCCCCTACTTCCCCGCTTCGATCCTGCCGACGCGGGCGCCGGGCTTCGTTTCCGGCCGCCACGGGCTTTCCGGTCAAGGCCCTGCGCAGGAGCAACGACAACATCGGTGCGGTCCGGCCTTCCGGCCTCCGCCGCCGGGACACGGAGCATATCGATGAGCAAGCGCCTCTCCTCCAAGGAGAAGATTTCGCGCCGCCTGGGCGTCAACCTGTGGGGACGCCCGAAAAGCCCCTACAACAAGCGCGAATACGGCCCCGGCCATCACGGCCAGTCGCGCCGGCGCAAGCTGTCGGATTTCGGCGTCCAGCTTCAGGCCAAGCAGAAGCTGAAGGGCTATTACGGCAATATCGGCGAGAAGCAGTTCCGCCGCTACTACGACGACGCGGTGCGCCGCCGCGGCGACACGGGCGAAAACCTGATCGAATTGCTGGAACGCCGCCTCGACGCCACGGTCTACCGGATGAAATTCGTGCCGACCGTGTTCGCCGCCCGCCAGTTCATCAACCACGGCCATATCCTGGTGAACGGCAAGAAGGTGAACATCCCGTCCTACATGGTGAAGGACGGCGACGTCGTGGAAATCAAGGAAAAGTCGCGCGAGCTGCCGCTGGTCCTCGACGCCCAGGAACAGGTCGAGCGCGACGTGCCGGATTACCTGACGGTCGATTTCGAGAAAATGCGCGGCCGGTTCGTCCGCGGCCCCGGCCTGGCGGACGTGCCCTATCCGGTCCAGATGGAACCGAACCTGGTGATCGAATACTATTCCCGGTAAGCAGCCGGCCGGCTTTTATCCGCCCCGCTCCGCAACCGTCCGGGCGATGGCGCAAAACTGCTGAACCGTCAGGGTTTCGCCCCGGGCCGTCGGGTCGATATCGAGCGCCCGGAGCGCTTCGGCCGGTTCGGCGAGCAGCGGTTTCAGGCTCTGGCGCAGCATCTTGCGGCGCTGGCCGAAGGCCGCCGCCGTCACCCGCTCCAGGCTTGACGGATCGGCCGGCGCCAGCGGCGCTGCGCGCGGCCGCAGGGAAACGACCGAAGAGGCGACTTTCGGCGGCGGCGTGAACGCAGCGGCCGGCAGGCCGAACAGCGCTACCGTCTCGCACAGCCACTGGGCGAGAACCGAAAGCCTTCCATAAGCCTTCGATCCCGGCCGGGCAGTCAGCCGGTCGGCAACCTCGCGCTGGAACATGAGGACCATGCGCTCGATGTCCGCCGGGTTGCGCAACCAGCGGACCAGAAGCGGCGTGCCGATATTGTAAGGCAGGTTGCTGACGATCCGGTAAGGCGGCGGCAGGCCGTGCGACCGGGCGGCCGATTGCAAGTCCAGTTCCAGCGCATCGGCCTCCATTGCGACCAGCCGGCCGCCGGCCAGCGCGCCCAGGTCGGCCAGCGCGTCGAGCGCCCGGCGGTCCACCTCGACAGCGAGGACGCGCGCGCCGGCGCGCAGCAGCGAACGGGTCAGGCCGCCGGGGCCGGGGCCGATTTCGATCGCGGTCCCGCGCGACAGGTCGGCCTCGCCGGGATCGCAGGCCGCGCGCGCGATCCGGTCGGTCAGGTTGGCGTCGAGCAGGAAATGCTGGCCGAGGTCCCGGCGGGCGGCGAGGCCATGCCGGCGGATAACCTCGCGCAGCGGCGGCAGTTCGGCCAGGGCCGCCCGGCGCTGCACCGGATCCGGCACCGGCTGTCAGCCGCCTGCCGGGTCTGCCGCCGCCCGGCGCTGCGCCAGATCCGCCGCCATTTGCAGGGCAGCGATCAGACTCGACGGGCTGGCGCGCCCCGTGCCGGCGATATCGAGCGCGGTGCCGTGATCGGGCGAGGTCCGGATCCACGGCAATCCCAGGGTCACATTCACGCCATGCTCGATGTCCAGGGTCTTGAGCGGGATCAGGCCCTGGTCGTGATACAGGCAAACCGCGACATCGTAAGTCGCCCGCGCTGCAGCGTGAAACATCGTGTCGGCCGGATACGGGCCGGCCGCGTCGATTCCGGCCCTGCGCAGGGCAGCGACCGCCGGCATCACGATTTCGGATTCCTCGCTGCCCAGCGCACCGGCTTCGCCGGCATGGGGATTGAAACCGGCAAAGGCGAGACGCGGCCTTGCGATCCCGAAATCGCGGCGCAGCGCCTCGGCCGTAATGCGCCCTACGGTCTCGACTTTCCCGACGGTGAGGGCGGCCGCGACCCGGGCCAGCGGCAAATGCGCGGTCACCAGGCTGACCCGCAGCCTCGGGCCCGCCAGCATCATGGCGACCGGGCCGCCGCCGGCGCGATGTTCCAGATATTCGGTATGGCCCGGAAAGCCGAAGCCGGCCGCCATCAGGGGCGCCTTCTGGATCGGATTAGTCACCATGGCCCCGGCGTGGCCCAGGCGCACCAGATCGATCGCCCGGTCGATGCTTTCGATCACAGCGGCAGCCGAATTCGCGGACGGCCGTCCGGCTTCGGCGGAAACGGCGGCGCTGAGCGGCAGAACGGGCAGACCGTCCCCGAAGGCCGCGCCGGCCTCGTCCGCTGCGTCGATCGGGATGACAGGCGCGCCGCAGCCGGGAAGCCTGGAGAGCGTGCGCAGCCGGTTCGGCGAATCGACAGCAAAAAAGGGGGGAATCGCCAGCCCGGACCGGCCTTCCCGGCCCGCTCGCCACGCCTTAAGGGCGATTTCTCCGCCGATGCCCGCGGGCTCTCCCATGGTCAATGCCAGCGGCAGACCGGACATGGACGGGTCCTCTCGGCGAAGCTCGAAAGTGCGGGGTGCGGACGCCGGCGCCTAAGGCATGGCCGGAATCAGATCCGGATATCGACAAATGCGGCGCGGCGCAGGTCGCGGAGATACTGGCGCGCGCGGACGCCGACCTTCCGGTTGAACAGGCTGTCTCCGACCTGCCGCCGGGTCGGCGGTTTGCCTGCGCCGTAGGTCCGCTTCGAAACGAGCGCGAGCAGATAGTAGCCGGTGGCCGTCCGCACAGGCCCGATCACCTGACCGGGCTGGACGCGCTTGATGGCGCTGTCGAGTTCGGGCGGCAACTGGCCCTCGAAGACGAAACCCATATCGCCGCCCTCGCTTGCCGAACTCGCTTGGGAAAACTGCCGCGCCAGGCCGCCGAAATTCGCGCCCCGCCGGATTTCCGCGATCAGCCGCCGGGTGGTGCGTAGAGCACTGTCGCCGCTTTCCCGGTCGAACGGGATGTAGATTTCAAGGATTCGATAAACCAGCCGGTCCCTGTCGGCGTCGAGCCGGGCGATCGCTTCGTCGATCTCCTGCTCGGAAATGCGGGTCCGGGAGGCGATGACCCGCCGGATGACCTTCGACCAAGCGATCGATGCCTTGACCTGGTCGACGATCGCGACCGGGTTCACATTGCGCCTGCGCAGGATTTGCAGGAGCTGGCCGCTCGGCATCCCGTTGCGTCGTTCGATTTCCGCGAGCCTCTCCGCAATTTCGCGGTTTGCAACGGAAATGTTCAGCCGCTCGGCTTCCTGCATCTGGAGCGATTCGACAATCAACTGGTTGAGCGTCTGCGGTCGCAGTTTCTTGCGCGTATCCGGATTGTCGGGAATGCCTGCCGTCATGAATACGAGTGTCATGCGCGAGCGGACGTCATGCACGGTTATCGCACGCGTGTTAGCGACGGCGGCAATCCGTGCAGCATTGTCGGCAATCGCCGTCGCGGCGCTTCCGGCCATCAGTGCTGCGGCGAGCCAAGGCAGGATGACCGAGCGTGGCATAAGGCGATCTCCCAATTCCGATTCGGAACCGCATGGTGGATACCGGATATAATCAGCGGTCCGGGCCAATATCAACCGCTTGACCCAAACATCGCAGGACTGCGAACGACGGGTCCTTGTGTCCTGAAGCCCTTTAGTCGCCGATCTCGCCCAAATGCTTCAGGCTCAATCTGAACAGGACATAAGTGGACGGTCGGATGTCGCGATCCCTGACGTAACTCTGACCGCCGGTTATACGAAGCGTGCAACACTCGTTCTTGAACTGGCCGCCCAGCTGCCAGTTCAGGTTGCCGGCCGCTTCGGCCAGATTCCACCGGCCCCCGCCGAAGACCGACCATGTCTTCGTCACCTGCGAGCGCGTGGTAAAGGATAATTCGTCGCGCGTTGGCAATCCGTCGGTCATTCCGCGCCTTCGAACATTCAAATAGTTGAAGGACAGGTTCAATGCCGGGACGCCAGCGAAGAGGCTGACCTCGTTTCGTTTCGGTTCGATTTCGTCGGGATGGAACCGGAACCGGTAGACCAAATCGAGATATCGGCCGGGATTGACTCGCAGCCGGCCGACAAGATCGGAGACGGACCCTTGAACCCCGGAGGCCGGTTCGAATTCCCGGCTGCTGCCAAGCTCCAAGCTCTGACCGAGAAACAATTCTGACTGTCCGCCGCGATTGCCCAGAAACACCGTATTGAAGCCATAAACCAACCGGGAACCCTCGTCGACCCTGTCTCGACCCGGAAAGCGATTTGCCAAGAACAAATTGGCGTCGTCGATCTCTACATCAACGCTGTCTTCGTTCGGAATTATTGCATCGTTCAATCCTCTGAACGTAGAAATCAGGGAGACGCGCGGTTCCATGATCGCTCGGACATTTCCCAATTCTCTTACGAACGGGTAGCGAATGTCCAACTCGGCGACTGGATGGATGCGGTTAGAAAACCCGGTAAACTGCGAGGAATCTGGTCTTCCCGACTCCGCGAGGTAATACCCGTCGGCATGCATATCGAGCGCCGCGGCCAGAGTAACTCCCGTCGGCTTGTGAATATAAGGAAGGCGCCAACCCAAGTTGACACTGGCGCGATAGCTATCGGTACCTTCCCATCGCGTCAGATTGGCTGTGGAAAACCGAAAATGCCATCTGCCCAGCTGTCGCTCCGGCGATCCAATTCGCTCGAACTCTACATACGGGGCAACCAATGGTGTCGCACGATAACTGTCTTCCTCCCTCAAGCCCTGAAAATGATGAAGTCGAAGTTGAGTATAACTCCGATTATGAAATCCTTCAAACCAGACAGAGGAATGCAAGCTATCGGCATTGCTGACATCGTAGAGTCGCAAAAAAGTGTCGTCCGTCGTCCAATTCGAATTCGCACCAAACCGCCAATTCGAATCGATATCGTAGCGAATTTTACCAAAAATATGACCTCGAGACTGACCTTCCAGTACCGGTCTTACACTCGTATTCACGCGACGTGCATAGGTGTAACTTCCGGCAACTATAGCTGACCCTTTCTTGTAACGTTGCCGGTATTCGGCAAATAACACCGGATTCTGTTGCGAGGAAATCAACGGAGCGAGCGTTGCGTCGCTATCTTCACTGATACGCCAATAATATGGTAGCTTTATCCAGGTACCAAGAGGTCTCTGAGCCCCTACTTCTGGTACAATGAAGCCACTACGACTATACACCGTTGGATCTGGGTGAGACAGGATCGGCGTGTAAAATACAGGAAATCCGTATATTTCCAGCCACGCATCGTGGTATTCAATATTTCGTGCTTCTCCGTCGTGAATCACCCTTCGCGCCTTGATCCGCCACAAGTTTGGCGTTGTCGGATCTTCTTTGCATAGTTTGCAGGGCGAAAAGACGACGTTGGTCATCTCTGTCCGCCTTCCAGCGCGTCGGCGCGCGCCGATAGCTGCAATTCGTGTTTTGTCTGGAAAAAGCATTCGAAAATGCTCGATCGTGCCGTCTTGAAAATCTCCCGAGATCTGAACGCGTTTACCGAAAACGATTTCGCCTCGCGGCTCGACGATTGAAACGTTTCCAAATGCCGTGATCTGTCCGGTTTGCTCGTCGTAAATCAGTCCGTCGGCGCGAACTGTGCGGTCGCCCTGTGTAATTTGAACATCCCCCGTTGCAACGACTACACCGCGCTGCCTGTCTTGAGAGAGTTTTTCAGCAGTGATCAAAAAAGAGCGTTTAAAGTTATCCGTCGTTTGTGCCAATGGCGGAGAACCAACGCCGGGGAGCAACACGAAGGAAAGCACCAGCATTAGCCTGAAGCACTGTAACATCTTCAGCGATCGACGCGACAACATGCTAGCCATCTTCAAGATGGAGTAAAACGGTAACGCCCAGGAATGTTGTTGCCAATGCCGGCGCCCATACCGCGAGCAACGGCGGCACGCCGGTGGAGTGCGCCAGAGCGAGAACGAGGTCAGCCACAAAAAATAAAATAATGCCCGCACCGATTCCGCCTGAGACCGCCAGCAGAATTCCGGTTCGCCTGTTATGCCGCAACGAAAATACTGCGGCGATCAATATCATTGCGCAATAGAGCATGGGATCGGCGAGCAGGGAGTGCCAATGCAGCCGGTGCCCGAGCGCCGAGAAGCCCATAGCCTCAAAGGTCTCGATAAAACGCGGTAGCTCCCAAAATGAGATAGTACGGGGCGAGGAAAAACTTTCCTGAATTGATGCGAGCGTGAGTGTTGTTGGTATCTTGTGGACTGGCTTCAGTATCGGCGGTTTACCTCGCAATGTTGTCACAGCGCGTTCCAGATGCCATGACTTGTCCTTGAGCACGGCAGCTGGAGAGTCTATACGGCCATAGAAACGATCTTTGAGGCCATACAACAGTACCATCACCTCTTTCAGTACAAGGGTATTATTCTGCACAGTGGAGCTTTTTGCATAGATCACAGTCTGACGATCATTCACCGATTGGCGCAACCAGACTCCCGCGGTAGACGTGGCCATCAACTTAGTTTGTCCTTTGAGGTATTGATTTTCCAGCTGCTCGTAGCGGCCTATTAGTATTGTACCAAGCGGATTTATTATTGTTATCTTGACAGCGCCGAGGACTGCTGCGGCAAAGACTATTGGCAACACAAAATGCCAGACCGAAACTCCAGAAGCCCTTAGGGCAATCAACTCGCTGGTTCGGTTCAAACGCCAAAAACCCAGCATCCCGCCGAACAGGATCGCGAAAGGTAGTGTTTTTTGCACGGCCAACGGCAATTTGAACACTGCCATTCGAAGCAAAATGCTGAATGAAACACCCTCCTTGCCGGATCCCCTCCTTATCAATTCAATCAGATCTACGATAAGGATAATGGCAACAAACAAAAGAAATACAAATAAAAACCACCCTAAAAACTGCCGGATCAGATAGAATGAAACGCTCAAGGACAAGCGAGTTTGCCTTATCGGACGTAACGCCGAAGGTCGTCGCAGTCTTCTCGCAGCGTTGATCGCGGTCATGATCCTACCGGCCCCGATGTGCGAATTTCATGTTTGCTCGTCCTCTCGAACAGACCGGCTAATGCGTTCAACCACTTGGTGCGAACCAGTAGTATCAGTCCGAAAACAATCGGGAGGATCGCATTGGCATAGGCAAGCGGAATCAGTGCATTCATATCGGCTGACGCATTTGTGAGGCTGATCGCAATGCCTTCGCATATTCCTGCTGCCGATAGAGCCAAGGCAATTCGAATGCCTTGTCCTCGCTTATTGAACTGTCCAGCCAACATGACTACAAGAGCAAGGATTGGCAGAGTGAGTGCATACAACGGAGCAATCAGCCGATTGTGTCCTTGAGCAACCAGTTTACTGCGGTTTCGGCGATCATATGTGCTACTTCCCGGCCAGAGCAATGTACCAAGAAATCTCTCGTTGGGTTTAGCGTCAACTCGCTTACGCCGCTTCTCCAAAGCAAAGTCAAAACTGTAGCGTTGAAAATATAGAGTCGAAATCTTGCCGGTTTTCCGATCTCGCTCTTGGCGACTACCTCTGCTCATTAGTACGTGCGGACCTGTGGGGGTAATTGTAATCCTACCTCGCTCGGCGACCATCGTGATCGCTTTAGCACTGTCGCGGTTGTCCTGGACCAAAATACCTCGAACTTCGTCTCCCGCCCGATCGCGAACATAGATTGTAATTTTGCTGCCAAAATTATTGAATACACCTTTCTGGATGAGGCCTACGGAAAAATTGCTGCGAACATCATCGTGCAAGTTTCGAAAATTCTTGAATGAGACCGGTAGCAGGTAAAGGCTGATAAAAAAACAAACCAAAATGCCAACTATTCCAAGCGTTATTACCGGCATCGACAAATACAGATCGCTCAGTCCTGCTGTGCGCATCACTAATAGTTCGCGATCATTCAGCATCTTGTTTAATACGAACAGGATGGCGAGAAAGAGCGCGATCGGGAGCGTGATGAGCAGGAATGACGGAACCAGTAACGAAGTCAGCTCCAAGAATACGTCCAGCGAAAGGCCGCGGTTAAGGATGAGCTTGAAAAAACGGGTCGACTGGGTCAGCCAGACGACCGCCGTCAGCGTGACGGCGATAAACAATGTTGCAACGGCAACTTGCCGCAAAATATAGAACTGTATCCTGGACATGCGCCGGAGTATACGCCCAATCACCGCTGCCCGGCCACTCCTGGAATCTGCGGCGAAGGCGCTTGAGCGGGGCGGCGCCGGAGGTTCCCGAGGCGGGTCTGCGCCTGTATCGAACGCGTCGCAAACCGTAACAATACGTGACTTGGTGAGGCGCCGGGGCTTATGGCACATTCGCGCCGAACCGGATGCAGGGCGGTCGCAGCCCGCGCTGCCGTCCGAGTAACATTTGCCGGCCGGAAGGACACGACCGGGCCATGACACAGGAGCTCTCCGCTTTTGGCGGCAACCGCGCCGCGTCGCACCGGATCGCTGCCGTCATACTGGGCGCAGGCAAGGGCGAGCGCATGAATTCGCGGTTGCCGAAGGTTCTGCACCGGATCGGCAACCGGCCGATGGTGCTGTACGCCCTGGATGCAGCGCGAGCCGCCGGCGCCGAGGCCTGCGTCGTCGTAGCCGGGCCGGGCATGGCGGGAGTCGCCGAGGCGGTCGCGCCCGTCCCGACCGCCGTCCAGGCCGAACCGCGCGGCACGGCGGACGCCGTCAAGGCGGTGCGCGGCCGGATCGGGCCGGACGCCGATACCGTCCTCATCCTCTACGGCGACACGCCGCTGATCCGCCCGCGGACCCTCGAGGCCATGATCGCCCGGCGCCGGGACGGCGGCAATGCCGTCGTCGTTCTGGGCTTCCGGCCGGCGGATCCGGGCGGCTACGGCAGGCTGGTGCGCGGCGGGGACGGATCGCTCGAAGCCATCGTCGAAGCCGGGGACGCCGGCGCCGAACAGCACAAGATCGGCCTGTGCAATTCCGGCGTCATGGCGGTCGACGGTGCGGTCCTGTTCGACCTGGTCGACGCAGTGGGCAGCGACAACGCCAAGGGCGAGTATTACCTGACCGATATTGTCGGCATCGCGCGCCGCCGCGGCCGGACAAGCAGCGTGGTCGAAGCCGGACCCGACGAATTGCTCGGCATCAACAGCCGGGAGGAACTTGCCGCCGCCGAACGCAGCTTCCAGCAGCGGATGCGCCGTGCGGCGATGGCGGGCGGCGCCACGCTCACCGACCCCGGCTCGGTGTGGTTCAGCTTCGATACCGTGCTCGGCCGGGATGTAACCGTCGGCCCCCAGGTCGTGTTCGGCCCGGGCGTCACCGTCGGAGACGAGGTCGAGATCAAGGGATTCTGCCATATCGAGGGCGCGGCGATCGCCCGCGGCGCTGCGGTCGGCCCCTTTGCCCGGCTGCGGCCGGGCGCCGAGCTGCAGGAGGGCGCGAAGGTCGGCAACTTCGTCGAAGTGAAGAACGCCGTCCTAAAGCCGGACGCCAGGGCGAACCATCTGGCCTATCTCGGCGATGCGGAGGTGGGCGCCGGAGCGAATATCGGCGCCGGCACCATCACCTGCAACTATGACGGGTTCCGGAAAGCCAGAACGGTGATCGGCGACGGCGCCTTCATCGGATCGAACAGCGCTCTGGTGGCGCCGGTCAGCGTCGGCGAACGGGCCATCGTCGGCGCCGGCAGCACGATCGACCGGGATGTCCAGGCCGACGCCCTGGCGCTGACCCGCGCCGACCACACGGCCGTGCCCGAGGGCGCCGCAAGGATCCGCCGGCGCAAGATGTCCGGGACAGCCGGCGGCCGGAATTAGCCAGGGAACCGGCGGCGCGTGTGCGGCATCATCGGAATCGTCGGCAGGGAACCCTGTGTCCCGCTGCTGGTCGACGGCCTCAAGCGGCTGGAATACCGGGGTTACGACAGCGCCGGCGTCGCCACGGTCGAGAACGGCCTGATCCGCCGCCGGCGCGCCGAGGGCCGGATATCCCGGCTCGAAGCAAAGCTGCGCGACCGGCCCATCGGCGGCACGATCGGCATCGGGCACACGCGCTGGGCGACCCACGGCATTCCCAACGAGATCAACGCCCATCCGCACATCACCGACCGGGTGGCGCTGGTCCATAACGGCATTATCGAGAATTTTCAGGAGCTGAAAGACGAATTGCTCGCCGGCGGGCGCAGGTTCGACAGCGATACCGACACCGAAGTCGTCGCCGCCCTGCTGACCGACCATATGGAGCGCGGGATGCCGCTGCGCGACGCCGTCCGCGCGACCCTCGACCGGCTGCACGGCGCCTTCGCCCTGGCCATCGTCTTCGCCGGCGAGGAGGAGCTGATGATCGGCGCGCGCCGCGGCAGCCCACTCGCCGTCGGTTACGGCGACGGCGAGATGTTCCTCGGCTCCGACGCCCTGGCCCTGGCGCCGCTGACCCGGCGCATCGGCTATCTCGAAGAGGGCGACTGGGTCGTGATCGACCGGAAAGGCGCGACCGTCTACGACGCCGCCGGCGGGACGGTCGAGCGCCGGATCGTCGAGACCGCCGCATCCGGTGCGCCGATCGGCAAGGCCGGCTACCGCCACTTCATGCTGAAGGAGATCTACGAGCAGCCGACGGCGATCGGCGACACCCTGCAGAGCTTCTTCAACCCGGCCGGGCAGACCGTCAACCTGCCCGACCTGCCGTTCGATCTTGCGGCCGTGCCGCGGATCACCGTCGCGGCCTGCGGCACCGCCTACTATGCCGGGCTGGTCGCGAAATACTGGCTGGAGCGGATCGCGCGCATCCCGGTCGAGATCGATCTCGCCTCGGAGTTGCGCTACCGCGAGGCGCCCATGCCCGAAGGCGGCATGATGCTGGTCGTCTCGCAGTCCGGCGAAACGGCGGATACCCTCGCCGCGCTGCGCTACGCCAGGGCGCAGGGCCAGCATGTCGTCTCGGTCGTCAACGTGCCGGAGAGTTCGATCGCGCGCGAATCCGATGTCGTACTGCCGACCAAGGCGGGACCGGAGATCGGCGTCGCCTCGACGAAGGCGTTTACGACGCAGCTGACCACGCTCGCCTGCCTGGCGATTTCGGCGGCCGTCGCCAGGGGCGCCATCGACCATGCCCGCGAGGCCGCGCTCTCCCGCAGCATCGCCGAAGTGCCGTCGCGCGCCGCCGAGGTCCTGGCCCATGACGACGCGATCCGGGACATCGCCGAAACGGTGGCCGCAGCGCGCGACGTGCTCTATCTCGGTCGCGGCACGGCCTATCCGATCGCGCTCGAAGGCGCGCTGAAGCTCAAGGAAATCAGCTACATCCACGCCGAGGGCTATGCATCGGGAGAGATGAAGCACGGGCCGATCGCCCTGATCGACGACAGCGTGCCGGTAATCGTCGTCGCCCCGTCCGATGCCCTGTTCGACAAGACGGCGTCAAATACGGAGGAGGTGATCGCGCGGGGCGGCAAGGTTATCTTTCTCAGCGACCGGCCGGGCATCGAAAGGCTGGGCGGAAAGGCGACGGCGACCGTCGAACTGCCGCTGGTCGATTCCTTCGTCGCGCCGATCCTCTACGCCCTTCCGGTCCAGCTTCTGGCCTACCACGCCGCCGTCATCCGGGGCACCGACGTCGACCGGCCGCGCAACCTGGCGAAAAGCGTGACGGTGGAATAGGCAGGCGCTACAGCAGGCACCGCGGCTGATTTACCCCTCGGGCACCTCGCCGGCCCGCTCCGTGCGCAGGATGAACTCGGCGAACTGGGGATGTTCGCGGGCGACCCGGGCGAACAGGCCGCGCGCCGCTTCGATCAAGCGGCCGTCGCGTTCCAGCATTGCATCGGCATAGGCAACCATGCGGCTGTTCGGCCAGAGCGGGTTGCGCACCGCCAGCAAGGCGTCCGCCGCCTCGGCCTCGCGGCCGGGAAAGTGCTGGGCCTTGAGGATCAGGGCCGCCGCCGTCGAACGCGACCGGCCGAAATGGCAATGCACCAGCAGATGGCCGACCTCCGAGCGCGCCAGCAGGTCGCCGATCTGGAGCAGCCGTTCGACATCCTCCTCCAGCGGCGGGCGCCATCCCAGCCTTTCGGAGACGATGTCGTGCATGTGGAAGCGATGATGTTCCACCGGACCGAGCGCGGCCCAGCCGTCCGGATCCGGCCAGTCCGGATCGAGCAGCGAAATGACATGGGTGACGCCGGCGCCGGCGAAGCGCTCGATCTCGTCGAGACCGCAGATGGAGACTTTGAAGGGCAGCATGCCGGATACCCTGTTTGCTGTTCGTTACCCGAACACAGCGAAATTGCCTGACGATACCGCCGCACCCCTGGCGCGACCCGAACCGGATAAACCGCCGCTTCACGGGAAGTGCAGGATTTTCGTTTCCTGATAATCCTCCAGCCCCCAGATGCCGCCTTCGCGGCCGACGCCGGATTGCTTGTAGCCGCCGAACGGCGAACCGTACTGATAAACGCCGCCGTTGATATGGACGGCGCCGGCGCGCAGGCGTGCGGCGACGCGCTCGGCCCGTTCGGGATCGCCGGTCTGGACGAAGGCGGCGAGGCCGTAGGGCGTGTCGTTGGCGATCGCGATGGCCTCTTCCTCGTCGTCGAACGGCATCATGGCGAGAACGGGGCCGAAGATTTCCCGGCGCGCGATCGTCATGTCGTTGCGCACGTCGCAGAACACGGTGGGCCGGACATACCAGCCGGTCTCCAGGCCGTCGGGCCGGCCGGGGCCCCCGGTCAGCAAGGTCGCGCCCTCTTCGATTCCCGTGCAGATCAGCGCCTGAACCCGGTCGAACTGGATGCGGTCGAACAACGGGCCGAGGCGCTCGCCCTCCTCGTTGGGATCGCCGACGACCGTGGCCTCGGCGGCGGCTTTCGCAATGGCCTTCGCTTCCTCGTAGCAGCGGCGCTCGACCAGCATCCGGGTCGGCGCATCGCAAGACTGGCCGGTATTGTAGAAGCACTCCATCACCGAATTCGCGACCCTTTCCTCCAGGTCGCAATCGGCAAAGACCAGATTGGGCGACTTGCCGCCCAGTTCCAGCGTCACCCGTTTCACGGTATCCGCCGAATCCCTGGTGACGGCGATGCCGGCCCGGGTCGAGCCGGTGAAGGACATCATCTGGACGCCGGGATGGCGCGACAGGGCCGCCCCGGCAACCGGGCCCTCGCCGTGGATCAGGTTGAAGGCGCCCGGCGGGAAGCCGGCGGCGTGGATAATCTCGGCATAGAGCGCCGCCGACAGGGGGGTGTGTTCCGAGGGTTTCAGAATGCAGGTGCAGCCGGCGGCGAGCGCAGGAATGACCTTGAGCGCGATCTGGTAGATCGGCCAGTTCCACGGCGTGATCAGGCCGCAGACCCCGATGGGCTCGCGCACCAGGATCTCGCCGTTCGGCAGCGTCTCGCGCGCGTCCTGCTGTTTCAACGCCTCGATGAAGGCCTGAAGGTGGCCCACGGCGGCATCGGCCTGGGCTTCGCGCGACATCGTGATCGGCGCACCCATCTCCGCGGTCATCGCCCGGGCGAGGTCTTCCAGCCGGGCGGTCGATTCCTCCAGCAGGCGGCGCAGGAGCGCCAGCCGTTCTTCCTTCGAGGTTCGGGAATAGCTCTCGAAGGCGGCGGCGGCCGCAGCGACGGCGCGGTCCACGTCGGCTTCGTTGCCGAGAATGATGGTGCCGAACTGCGCCTCGGTCGCCGGATTCAGGACCGGAAACTCCGATTTGCTGTCCGGCGCCACCCATTCGCCGCCGATGTAAAAGGCGCGCAGGTCGCGATCCGTCATCCGGTTTCCTCCCGTCCGTCCGTGCCGCCATTCGGCGTCGGCAGGAAATACACGATCCGCCCGCTGCAAGAAATGCGGCCCGCCGGCCCGCATTCCGGGGGCGGAGCGGCGGAGTTTCGCAGACCGGGCCGGAAATTCGCGCGACGTGTCGAAGAATGGGAGCGCGTGGAAAGCGTTGAGAACTTCCACGGCTGCCGAAAATTCCGTATATGACGGGCCGGTCCGGTGCGATGGCTGCGGACAGTCGGGAGGAAACGATGACAGAGGAACTGTTGCTGGTCGGCAGCATTCCCCTCGATACGCCTGAAGACGTGTTCCGCACCTTCGGGCCGGCAATCGGCGACTGGCTCGCCTACCTGCCGGACGGCGAAGTGGGCGACCGGCGCTTCTGGATCGATGCCGTGGCCTACCGGGTGCTGAACGGCCATCCGCAACTCGAGACGATCGGACGCCCGGCGCCCGACGAACACGGTCCCGACACCTGGCGCCCACAGGGCGACCACGACCAGTTCAAGTTCCGCGTCGTCCCGGGCGTCGATGAAGTATCGTTCGGCGATCCGGGCTGGCGTCTCGGCTACGCGCGGGACGCGATCAACTCCTGGTTCGTCTTCAGGACGCTGAAGAAGGAAGGGGCGATCCCTGGCCATGTCCGCTTTCAGGTCTGCCTGCCGCTCACCTACAGCACCCTCGGGCTGTTCGTTCCGGACGAAGCCGACCTTCGGAAAGTTGCGCCCGGCATGACGAAGGCGCTCAAGGCGGAGGTCGATAACATCGCCGCGCACATCCCGCCGGCAGAGCTTGCTATCCAGTGGGATCTCGCCATCGAAAACCGGCGCATTGAAGCGAAGGTCGTCGCCGGTGACCCGGAGGGCGCGCGGGTCGAAGCCGCGAATGTCGCCGCGCCGCTCGGCGAAGTCTGCGCAGATCTGCCCGACGACGTTCATATCGGGCTGCATTCCTGCTATGGCACCGTCAACGGCTGGCCGAGTCGAAAGCCGGCAGACATTACCGGCACGGTACTATTGCTGAACGCCCACGCCGCGGCGTGCGGTCGGCCGGTCGATTTCGTACACTTCCCGACAGTCGCCGAGGCAGATGACGCGTGGTTCCGCCCCCTCGGGGATCTGGATGTCGGCGATGCACGCGTCTATGTCGGCGCCATTCACCATCTGCACGGCGTCGATGGGATGCGCGCCCAGCTGGAGATGGTGAATAAATACCTGCCGAATTTCGGACTGGCGGCGCCCTGCGGTTTCGGCCGCGTTCCGGAGAGGCCCGGCCGGATGTTGACGGATGAAGGTGACGACGCGCCACCGGACTATATGCGCATCATTCTCGAGGACCATCGGCGCGCAGTCGACCTGCTCGGCGAGGTCTTGCATTAACCGTCGGCTGGCACCGGTATAACCTGGTATAACCAGAGGCGACGAGAGAGGCCGGAATGTCATCGAGCCCAGGTAACGTCCTACTGGTCGGCAGCGTCCCATTCGACAGCGTCGAGGAGGTGCTTGAAACCTGCGCCAGCACACTCGGCGCGCATGCCTTTGCGCTGCCGGACGGCGAGATCGGCGAGCGTCTGACGTGGATCCTGGCGTTGCCGAGCCTCTGCTACTCGAGGAATCCGGATTTCGATCCGATCCGCGTAGTGCCGCCCGACCGGGTGAAAAGCCCGGCGAGCCACGATCCGGAACTGGTGAAGGCGACGCGCAGCACCTACCGGCTCAAACCCGGCGTCCGCGAAACAACACTGGAATTGCCTTACGCCTTGGAGGCCATTCGCTCATACGGGATATTCGAAAAGCTCCGAACCGCCGGGAAAATCGCGCCGGGCATCCGTTTCCAGGTCTCGCTTCCATGCACCGTCGACGCCACGAAGGGCTTCTTTCCCGACCCGGCCGATCACCCGGTCGTCATGCGGGCCTACGAACGCGCCATTCAGGGAGAAATCCGCGAGTTGCTTCGGAATATTCCGGCCGCCGACCTGACCATCCAGTGGGACTTTTGTATCGAGATTCTCGAAATTCTCGGCGCGAGGGAAAGGCATTTGGATAGCGTCGGGGGGGCGCCGCCGACGCTGTCCGGCGAAGAACTGTTCCGGAAATACACGTCTAAAGACTATCTCGCCCCCATGACCGAAGCGATTCCCGACGATGTGCCGATCGGCTACCACCTGTGCTACGGTACCTGGGGCGGCTGGCCGATGACGGAGGTCGAGGATATCGGCCTGTGCGTGCGCCTTGCCAACAGCCTCGCGGCGAACACGCCCCGGCGGGTCGACTTCTTCCATCTGCCGGTAATGCGCGACGCGGACGAAGCGTTTTTCCGCCCGCTTCGGGATCTGGAGATCGGCGACGCCAGGGTCTTCCTCGGCCTGGAGCTGGCGGACGGCGTCGACGAGATGATCCGGCGGGCCGAGACCGCGCGCAAGTTCCTGCCCGATTTCGGCGTCGCCCATTACTGCGGCTACGGCCGGGAGACGCCGGATCGGGTGCGAGAACTGCTGACCGACATCGCCGCCGGCGCGGACCGGCTGGCAGATTAGCCGCGCCAGCGGAGACCGGGTAGTGGACATCGCGATCATCGGCGGCGGCATCGGCGGCCTGACCGCGGCGCTGACGCTGCACCAACTCGGTATTTCCTGCACCGTCTACGAGGCCGCCCGGGAACTCCGGCCGTCGGGCACGGGGATCAACCTTCAGCCCTATTGCGTGCGCGAACTGTATCGGCTCGGGCTGGAAGACCGGATTCGCGAGATCGGCATCTCCGCCCGCGGCCTTGCTTACTACACCCGACTCGGCCAGCATGTGCTGACGGAGAGGCTGGGCTCCGAGGCCGGCTTCGACTGGCCGCAGTTCCACATGCACCGGGGCGCCTTCCACATGATGCTGGCGGACCAGGTAAACCGCCGCTTGGGCCCCGGTGCGCTGAAACTGGGCCATCGCTGCGTCGGCGTCGAGCAGGACGGCAACGGCGTCACCGTCAGGCTGGTGGACCGGGAAACCGGGAAGACGGCCGGCCCGGTCAGCGCCGACGTCCTGATCGCCGCCGACGGTGTGCACTCGACGGTGCGGGCGCACTTCTATCCCGACGAGAAGCCGCCCCACTGGAACCGGGTCATTATGTGGCGCGGCGTGACCGGCGACACACGCATGCTGGACGGCCGCACCATGATCGTTATGGGCACCTTCCGGCAGAAATTCGTCGCCTACCAGATCCGCAAGCCTCCGGCGGAACGGGCCGCCGGCGAAAACGACATTATGCTCAACTGGCTGTGCGAACTGATCGTGCCGGAGGATGTGGAATTCCGCCCCGAGGACTGGAACCGCGCGGGGTCCGCCGAGGATTTCGCGCAAGAGTTCCGGGACTGGGTGTTTCCGTGGATCGACGTGCCCGACATCGTCTCCCGGACCGCCGGCATCTGGGAATATCCGCAGGTCGACCGGGATCCCCTGCCGCAATGGACCTTCGGCACCGTCGCGCTGCTTGGCGACGCGGCCCATCCGCTCACGCCGATCGGCTCGAACGGCGCCTCTCTCGCCATTGTCGATGCCCGGATTCTTGGCCGCGAACTGGCGGCGAACCCTTCCGATCCGCAGGCCGCGCTCAAGGCCTACGAGGCGGATCGCCGGCCCGCCATGGAGAAAGTCCTGGGCGGCAACCGGGCGGGCGGACCGGAGCATTTCATGCCGCTGGTCGAAGCGCGGGCGCCCGACGGCTTCGACGATATCCGGGACGTCCTGAGCGAAGAGGAATTGCGCATCGCTTCGAACTATCGGGCGCTGACGGGATTGACGACCGAGCTTGTCAACGGTTGCCGGTCGCTCATTCCGCCGGAGCACTTCGTCAACTGAGCCGGGGCGATTTCGGGCCAAACGGAGCAGTTCGGTGCGGGCGCCGGAGCCTCGATGCTTTCCGCGATAGCGGAAATCTGGGATAACGGAGGCCAAACTGCGGCATTCCCCAGCGTGTTCGGAGCGCCGTTCCAGAGGAGGAAGAGGATGACGCGCATTCCCGTCGATCCGGAACTGCCCCGGGTCTATGGCCTGGACCATTCCGCCTATCGCTGCCGCGATGCCGAGGAAACCCGCGCCTTCTACGAAGACATTTGCGGGTTCCCGTGCACGCTGGCGCTCCATATCGACCGGCATCCCACGACCGGCGAGGACGTAAACTATCTCCACATCTTCTTCGAGATCTCGCGCGAAAAAGAGGGGATGCCGGAGAACATCGCCTTTTTCGAGGTCACCGACCGCGCGGACGACGATCCGGACGAACTGTTCAAGACCCGCTGGGGCATGGACCTGCATTTCGCCATGCGCGTGGCCGACTATCCGGCCCTTGATGTCTGGAAGGAGAAGCTGGAGGCAAAGGGCGTGTCGGTGGAAGGGCCGATCGACCACGGCATATTCCGCTCGATCTATTTCCACGACCCGAACGGCTACCGCTTGGAATTCTGCGCCAAGGACGCTGCAGCAATCCGCGCCACAGCGGCCGAGAGTGCGCTCAGCCGCGAGAACCTTCGCAACTGGAACGAATGGAAGGCATCGCGAACGCGGGCCGCCGCCGAGTGAAACCGATAGTTTCCTGCCCGAAGGGCCGGTCTCTTACCGGCACGGTACTGCATGAACCTCGAATCCATTCTGAAAAAACCGACCGAGCGCGAACTGCCGGAAGACGAACGAGGATAGGGACGAAATGGCCGCCGACCGTCCGACCGTCACCGACCGGGAGATAGAGGCGTTCCAGCGCGACGGCGTTCTGCTGCTCCGGGGCGCCTTCGCCGACTGGGTCGACGACCTGCGCCGCGGCATGGAAACCAACATGGCGGCGCCGAGCTGGCGCGAGCGCAGCATCCAGCCGGAGGACGGCACCGCGGCCTTCTTCCAGGACTTCTGCAACTGGGACAAGATCCCGGAATACAACCGATTCGTGAAGGAATCGCCGGCCGCGGGAGTCGCAGCCCGCCTGATGCGATCGAAAACGGCGCGTCTGTTCCACGAACATATCCTGGTCAAGGAGCCCGGCTCCTCGGTGGTCACGCCCTGGCATCACGACATGCCGTACTACTGCGTCGAAGGCAGCATGAACTGCAGCCTCTGGATCACTCTGGATCCGGTGGCGCGGGACTGCGTGATCGAATATGTCGCCGGCTCCCACCGATGGGGCCGCGAGTTCCGGCCCGAACGGTTTAACGGCGCGTCGCTCACCCCCGGCGATACCCGCGAGCGGATGCCCGATATATCGACCAGCCGGGACGACTACGACATCCGCGGCTGGGCGATGGAGCCTGGCGATGCGGTTGCCTTTACCTATCGGACAGTGCACGGCGCGCCGGCCAACAACTCGGCGAACCGGCGTCGCGCCTTCTCGATCCGATTCGTCGGCGACGATGCCGTCTACGCCGAAAAAGGCGTGCACTCTCCGCCCTTCCCCGATCTTGGACTTGAGGTCGGCGAGCCGCTGGCCGGGGACGATTTCCCGGTGCTGTGGAGCGCATGAACCCTTACCGCTTCACGCCGGGGGACGCGCCGCTCCTGATGAGCATACCTCATGCCGGGACCGCGATCCCGGCGGCCATCGAAGCGCGGATGGCCGGTCGCGCGCTCATGCGACCGGATACCGACTGGCATCTCGACCGGCTCTACGATTTTGCCAACGAACTGGACATTCCGACCCTCCAGGCCGTCTGGTCGCGATATGTCGTCGACCTCAACCGGCCGCCGGACGACGCCCCACTCTATCCCGGTCAGCTCTCGACCGGCCTGATCCCCGAGCATGACTTTGCCGGCAATCCGCTCTATCGGAATGGCGAAGCGCCCGGCGATGAAGAGCTGGCCGGGCGGCTGCGCACCTTCTGGCTGCCCTACCATCAGCGGCTGGAGCGGGAGTTGGCCTCGATCCACCGCAGGCATGGCATCGCCATCCTGTTCGACTGCCATTCGATCCTGTCAGAGGTGCCGCGCCTGTTCGACGGCAAATTGCCGGACTTCAACCTGGGCACCGCGGCGGGCGGCGCCTGCGACGCCGGCCTCAGCCTGCGCCTGGCCGAAGCCCTAGGCGACTACGGCGAGGACCGGTTGATCGTCGACGGCCGCTTCAAGGGCGGCTTCATCACCCGGCAATACGGCGATCCGGACAACCGTATTCACGCCTTCCAGCTCGAACTGTCGATGGCGACCTACTGCGACGAGCAACCGCCCTGGAATTATGCGCCGAACAAGGCCGCCGGCGTCCGTCCCGCACTACGCGCCATGCTGGAGGCCGCGCTCGCCTGGGCGCGGGAGCGGGTTTAGCCCGGATTTCGCACCATTGTCCCGGGCTATCGCGCCTTATCCGAGATCAGAAGGTAACCGCGATTTTCGACCGTATCGAAGGTGCGCATCGCCCGGATCAGGTCGTCGGACCGGACCCATACCCAAGGCGCGCTGTTGGGATTGACGTCCATGACCAGGAAGGAATCGCTGCGCTTGTCGTATGCGCCGAGCGGGGAGATATGGCCGCCGCCTTTCTGACCGAGCGATTTGCGCGCATAGTTGACCAAGACGAAATCGTCCCCGGAGGCCAGATTGGCGACGATCTCCCGCTTGATCGCCCCGGCGTCCGCCTCGTTATCGACGACGCGGGTCGCCACATCGAGACCGTGGCTGCGCAATACCCGCGCCAGTTGTCGCAACTGGAGGCCGTAGTCCTTCTTCAAGACGCCTTCAATCTCGATGGGTTTGCCCAGGACTTCGATTCTGCTTTTCGTCCGCGCGTTGAGCACATTATTCGGCGTATATTTGCCGAAGAACGGGTTGAACCCTCGGGGCAGCCAGGCAAGTTCGTCTTCCGCTATAGATTGCCGGTCCTGCGGGAGGCCGGTCTTCCTGCCCAGCCGCAGCGCGTTCAGGACGATCGAGGCGGAAGCCAGTCCGCAGAATATCTTGTTGTTCTGACTGACGAAATGGTTGCTGAGCGGAAAGAAATCCGATTTGTTCGACGAGCGAGCCAGACGCTCGAGGCTCCGGCTGGAATTCCATTCAACCAGAACGACAGGGCGCGGATTCGCCCTGTCCTTTTCCCGGCTGTCCGCCGTCGAAACCGCCGCGCCGAGCAACAGCGGCAACAGCAACAAACTCATCCTGGACTTCATCTTGTCCCCATGATCCGCCTACAGTGGATAACCCCTTCGGGCACCTTGGGTCCATTCATAGTCCATGACCCTACCACGTTCAATATTCGGCGGTTTCCCGCCCCGGACTCCGGCGCGCGTGTTTGGCCGGGCCGGGAGGCCGCGAGGGCCGACACATCTGTCAGCGAGAACTGCGCGCTAATCCCTTGCCGCGACGACCGCTCCGTTCTTGACGACCGCACGGCACGGATTGAAGCCGGCGGGATAGGCCAGTTCGCCGGGGCTGCCGATGTCCCACAGGGCGAAGTCCGCCGCCTTGCCGGGCTCCAGGGTGCCTATCCGGTCGTGCAGGCCGAGCGCGCGCGCCGCCTCGCGGGTCACGCCGGCCAGCGCCTCCGCCGGGGTCAGGCGGAACAGGGTGCAGGCCATGTTGAGCATCAGCAGCAGCGACGTGACCGGCGAGCTGCCGGGGTTACAGTCGGTCGACAGCGCCATGCCGACGCCGTGTTCGCGGAACAGGTCGATCGGCGGCACCTGCGTTTCGCGCAGGTAGTAGAAGGCGCCGGGCAGCAGCACCGCCACCGTGCCGGCCCGCGCCAGGGCGCGCACGCCCGCATCGCCGGCATATTCCAGATGGTCGGCCGACAACCCGCCATAGTCCGCGACCAGCGCCGCGCCACCCAGGTCGCTCAGCTGTTCGGCATGAAGCTTGACCGGCAGCCCGTGGTCGCGCGCCGTCCGGAACACACGCTCGGTCTGGTCGCGGGTGAAGCCGATCGACTCGCAGAAGGCGTCCACGGCGTCGGCCTCGCCGGCTTCGGCGACCGTCGGGATCATCTCGCAGCACACCAGGTCGATATAGCCGTCGGCATCGCCGGCAAATTCCGGCGGCAGGGCATGGGCGCCGAGGAAGGTCGTCTCGACCTCGACCGGCAGATGGTCCGGGATGCGCCGCGCTGCCTGAAGCATCCGGCGCTCGGTCTCCGTATCGAGGCCGTAGCCGGACTTGATCTCGATGGTCGTCACGCCCTCGCCCAGGATGGCGCGGACGCGCGGCAGGGCGCTCTCGACCAATTCGTCGACCGAGGCCTGCCGGGTCGCCCGCACGGTCGAGACGATGCCGCCGCCGGCCCTTGCGACCTCTTCGTAGGTCGCGCCGTTGAGCCGCTGTTCGAACTCCGCGGCCCGGTTGCCGCCGTAGACGATATGGGTGTGGCAGTCGATCAGCCCCGGCGTGATCCACACGCCGCCCGCGTCGTGCAACGGCACCCCCTGCGCCTGCACCGGATCGAGGTCCGCCGACGCGCCGATCCATACGATATTCCCGCCGGACACCGCGATCGCCCCATCCTCGATGGCGCCATAGGGGTCATCACCGGACGTCGCCATGGTCGCGATCCGGGCGTTGGTCCACAGGCTGTCCCAGGCTGTCATGATCGGCCCTCGCGGTCGGTCGGGGCGCGGAAAGCCCCGCCAGTGTATCTCCCTGACGGCAAGTATGCTGCCTCATCCGCCGGGCCGGCAAGAGCGGCGCAGCGATGACGAGCCCGCTTTCTGGCCTCTGGTGCCCGCTCTGCCTGTTGCCGTCCGGCTGGGCGGAAGGCGTACTGCTGGAAGTGGACGACGCGGGTACGATCCGGCGGATCGAAACCGGCGCGCCCGCCGCCGGGCACACGCAGCTTGCAGGCGCGGTCATCCCCGGCATGCCGAACCTGCACAGCCACGCCTTCCAGCGCGCCATGGCCGGTCTGACCGAGCGGTCGGGCGGCGAGGAAAGGTCGGATTTCTGGTCGTGGCGCCGGACCATGTACAGTTTCGTCGAGCGCCTCGCGCCGCCGCAGGTCGAAGCGATCGCGGCCCATCTCTACGTCGAGATGCTGAAGGCCGGCTACACCGGGGTCGCCGAGTTTCACTATCTGCACAACCCGCCGGACGGCGGCCGGTACAACGACATTTCGGAGCTGGCCCGGCGCGTCGCGGCAGGCGCAGAGGCGGCCGGCATAAGGCTGACGCTGCTGCCGGTGCTGTACCGCGAGGGCGGTTTCGGCGGCGGGCCGCTCGCCCCGGCCCAGCAGCGTTTCCGGCTGGAGATCGACGAATGGGCCGGGATCGTTGCCGCGTTGGCCGGCGTGTCGCCGACCCGGACCACCGGCGCCGCCCTGCACAGCCTGCGCGCCGTTCTGCCGGCGGACATGGCGGACGCGCTGGCGGCCTATGACGCCATCCGCCCCGAAGGCCCGATCCACATCCACATTGCCGAGCAGGAAAAGGAGGTCGCCGAATGCCTCGCCTGGTCCGGGCTGCGGCCGGTCGAATGGCTGCTCGACGGCGTCCCGGTCGACGGCCGCTGGACACTGGTCCACGCCACCCACATGACCGAAGAGGAAACCCGGCGCGCCGCCGCCTCCGGCGCCGTCGCCGGCCTCTGTCCGACCACCGAAGCCAATCTGGGCGACGGCATCTTCGCCCTGCCCGGCTGGCTGGCCGGCGGCGGCGCCTTCGGTGTCGGCAGCGACAGCAACGTCTCCCTCGACCCGCAGGAGGAACTGCGCTGGCTGGAATATGCCCAGCGGCTGGTCCTGAAACGCCGGCTGGTGGCCGGCGACGCAGCGCCGCCCCATTCGCTGGGCGCCGCGTTGTGGCTCGGCGCAGCCGCCGGCGGAGCGCGGGCGATGGGCCAGCCCTGCGGCGCCATTACAGAGGGCTGCGCGGCCGACCTGCTGGTCCTCGACCCCGATCATCCGACGCTGGCAGCGCACGGGCCGGAGACACTGCTCGACGCCTGGGTCTTCACAAACGCCGGTTCGGCGCTTAGGGAGGTCCGGGTCGCCGGGCGGCGCGTTATCGAGGACGGCCGCCATCCCGGCGAAGACGCAATCCGCGCGCGATACCGGAAGACCATGACCGAACTGGTCGAGGAACTGTGATGCCCGAGCCGGTCACGCTGACGCCGGGGCCGATCGCCCTGCCGGTCCTGGAACGGCTGTACCGCGACAGCCCGCCGGCCGCGCTCAACCGGGCCTGCCGGGCGGACGTCGAGCGCGCCGCCGCGGTCGTCGAAGAGGCGGCTGTCGGCGACGCGGCGATCTACGGCGTCAACACCGGATTCGGCAAACTGGCCAGCACCCGCATTTCGCCGGAGGAAACCGCACGGCTGCAGCGCAACCTGATCCTTTCGCACAATGCCGGGGTCGGTCCGGACCTGCCGGACCGCATCGTCCGGCTGATGATGACCCTGAAGCTGCTCAGCCTCGGCCGCGGCGCCTCCGGCGTGCAATGGGCAATCGTCGAGACCCTGGAGCGGATGCTGGCGGCGGGCGTGACGCCGTCGGTGCCGGCCCAAGGTTCGGTCGGCGCTTCCGGCGACCTGGCGCCGCTCGCCCATCTGACCGCCGTGATGATCGGCGAAGGCAGGGCCCACTACCGCGGCGAACGCATGCCGGGCGGCGCGGCGATGCAGGCGGCCGGGATCGAACCGGTCGCGCTGGGCGCCAAGGAAGGCCTGGCGATGATCAACGGCACCCAGTGCTCGACGGCGCTGGCGCTGGCCGGCCTGTTCGACGCCAAGCGGCTGCTGCGCGCGGCGCTGGTCACGGGGGCGCTCTCGGTCGACGCCATCCTCGGCTCGGACACGCCGTTCGATCCGGCGATCAACGCCCTGCGCGGCCATCCGGGGCAGATCGACGTCGCGGCGGCGCTGCGCGCGCTGCTCGCGGGCAGCGAAATCCGCGCCTCCCATGTCGATTGCTCGCGGGTGCAGGACCCCTACTCCGTGCGCTGCCAGCCCCAGGTCATGGGCGCCTGCCTGACCCTGCTGCGCCAGGCCGGCTCGGTTCTGGCGATCGAAGCGGCGGCGGCGACCGACAATCCGCTCGTCCTGCCGGAACGCGGCGAGATCCTCTCCGGCGGCAACTTCCACGCCGAACCGGTTGCCTTCGCCGCCGACCAGATCGCGCTTGCCGTGAGCGAAATCGGTGCGCTGGCGGAGCGGCGCATCGCCCTGCTGGTCGATCCGGCGATGAGCGAACTGCCGGCCTTCCTGACGCCGGACCCCGGCGTCAACAGCGGCTTCATGGCGGCCGAAATCACCGCCGCCGCGCTGGCCGCCGAAAACAAACAAAGGGCCGCGCCGGCCAGCATCGACAGCCTGACCACCTGCGCCAACCAGGAGGATCATGTCTCGATGGCGACCCACGGCGCGCGCCGGCTGGCCGAGATGAACGACAATCTGGCCAAGATCGTCGCCATCGAATGGCTGGCCGCCGCCCAGGGCATCGGCTTCCGCGCGCCGCTGAAAACGAGCGCCCGCCTCGCCGAAGCGGTCGGGCGGCTGCGCGCGGTCGTGCCGCCGCTCGAAGAGGACCGCTACATGGCGCCGGACATCGAGGCCGCCGTCGGGCTGGCGCGCGCCGGCGCACTGGTCGAGGCGGTCGGGCCGGACGGGATGCCGGGCTGGTGAGCGGGAACTCCGATCCGCATCGGGCCGATCCGCATCGGGCCGATCCGCGCCGGACCGATATCGCCGGCCTGGCCGGCCGGCTGCGCGAGGGCGAGACACGGGCGCTCGCCAAGGCGCTTACCGTTGCCGATATCGGCGGCGAGGAGGCGCGGGCGCTGCTCCAGGCACTCGATGAGGACCGGCGCGAGACCCCGGTCGTCGGCCTGACCGGTCCGCCCGGCTCGGGCAAGTCCACGCTGATCAGCGCGATGATCCGCACGCTGCGCGAACGGGACATGCGGGTGGCAGCGCTGGCGGTCGATCCGTCGAGCCCGAAGAGCGGCGGCGCCATCCTGGGCGACCGGGCGCGCATGGGCGAGCACGGCTCCGATCCCCATGTCTTCATCCGCTCGATCGCCGCGCGCGGCCATCTGGGCGGGCTGGCGCTCAACATCCAGGCCTCGATCGACGTCGTGAACGCGGCGGGCTTCGACATCGTGCTGCTGGAGACCGTGGGCGCCGGCCAGTCCGAAATCGAGGTGGCGCAGGTCGCCGACGTGACCGTCGTAGTCGGCGCGCCCGGCCTGGGCGACGATTTGCAGGCGATCAAGGCCGGCATCCTCGAGGTCGCCGACATTCTCGCCGTCAACAAGGCCGACCTGCCCGGCGCCGACGACGCCGCCCGGCAGCTCGAGGCGATGCTCGGCCTCAGAACAGTGGGACGCAGCGCCATACGCGGGGAAACGCCGGTCCTCACAACGGTCGCGACGACGGGCGAGGGCGTCGCCGAACTTGTCGACGCCGCCGCGCGGCTCAGCGCGGCCGTGACGCCGGAAGAGCGAAACGCGCGCGCCGAGCGGCAGGCGGTCGACCGGCTCGCCACCATTGCGGGGGCACTGGTGCGCGACGCGCTGAAAGTCCTGCCCGCCGGCGACCGGCGTGCGCTCGTCGAACAGGTCCGCGCCGGCGCGGCCGATCCGGCGGAAGCCGTGCGGCGGCTGCTGAACGGATAGGCCGGTTGCCCTACCCGGTCGCCGCGGCCGCCGCCGAGCGGCCGGCGAGGCGGCCGAAGACGGCGCCGTTGGTCAGCCCCGTGCCGCCCGGATAGTTGAACCAGAACAGGCCGCCGACCAGCTCGCCGGCGGCGTAAAGGCCGGGGATCGGCGCGAGGTCGCTGTCCAGCACCTGCGCGCTCGCCGGGTCGATGCGCAGGCCGCCGAAGGTGAAGGTAAGGCCGCAGCCGACCCGGTACGCCTCGAAGGGCGGCTCGGAGACCGTGTTGGCCCAGTTCGTCTTGTTCACCGCCAGGCCGCTTGTAGCGCGCCCGTCCCTGACCGTCGCATCGAAGGGGGTGCCGGTGTCCACCGCCGCGTTGTAGGCCGCCATTTCGGCGAGGAAGCCGCCGCGGTCCACGCCCTCCAGCCGGTCGGCCAGGCCGTCCAGCGTATCGGCCTTCGCCTTCGTGACCTGCCGGATGCGGTATTCGTCGCGCAGCAGATGCGCCACCTGCGCATCGAAGACCTGCCAGGCGAAGCCGTCCGGCTGTTCCAGGATGACCCGGCCGTAGCGCGCGTAGGTGTAGTTGCGGAAGTCCGCCCCCTCGTCGACGAAGCGCCGGCCCGCGGCGTTGACCATGACGCCCCAGGGATAGCTGTGCTTCTGGAAGCCGTCGCCGACCGCAAGGTCGCCGAATTCCGGCGCGTTGTAGTCCCAGGCGACGGCATGGCCGCCCGACCAGTTGCCGTACGACGCCGCGCCGGCCTCCAGCGCCATGCGGATGCCGTCGCCGGTGTTGAAGCGGCTGCCGCGCACCTTCGCCAGTTCCCAGCCGGGGCCGAGATAGCGCGTGCGCCATTCCGGATTGGCCTGGAAGCCGCCGGCGGCGAGCACCACCGCCTTCGCCGGTACGGTCTCGATCCTGCCGCCGTGCTTGAGCCGAACGCCGCCGACGCTGTGGCCGTCATGGAGCAGATCGAACGCCCGCGCGCCGTAGCGGATATCGATCCCGGCCGCCCGGGCGATCTTCGTATGGCCGTCGACCAGGCCGGGGCCGCCGCCCCAGGCCTCCAGCGTCAGCCCGCCCCAGAAGCGGAACCGCCCGTCCGCCGTCTTGAAGGCCTGCCGCCCGTAGATCGGCAGGAAGCGGATGCCCTTGCCGCGCAGCCATTGCACGGTCTCCCGCGATTCCGTGACCAGCCGCTCGCACAGCGCCGGATCGGTGCGGTAGCGGGTCAGGCGGAACATGTCGTCGTAGAAGCTCTCCTCCGGATACGCGCCGAAATCGGTGATCGCGGCCTGGGTTTCCGGCAGGTCCGGGCAGAGGGCGCGGATATCGGCCGCCCCGCCGTAGGCGAAGCGGAAGGCGCCGGCGGTGAAGCGCGAGTTGCCGCCGTTCTCGGCCTCGGGCGCGCGCTCCAGCATCAGCACCGAGGCGCCGGCCTCGCGCGCCGCCAGTGCCGCGCAGAAGGCGGCGTTGCCGGCGCCGGCGACGACGATATCGGGACGGGTCATGATGTGTCATGAAATGTCATGAATTGTCATGCCGCGCCAGATGGACGGGCGCGCCGGGCCGGCCGCACGCAGCGGCGGGTGCCGGGATATGTCATGATGTGTCATGATTCGCGCTCCCGGACGGCCGTTCCGGCCCGATTGGACAGACCGGTCTGTCTTTCGAAAAAACACAGCATATTGGGGTTTTTTACCTCCTCCGGGCGGCGCGAGCCGCTCCGCGCCGGGAAATATCGCTGTTTTTCAAGGCGTTGCCTCCTCCGCCCCGCTCGCCGTTCCTGCCGGCGCCGGGCGCCGTCCCGGCCGGAACTCCGGAGTCGCTTTGCGCGCAAGACGGAATTTTATCGCATAAACGCCGGCTCCGGCTTCTCCGGCCCCGGTTTGGGATCGTTCCGGGACTCCTGCCCCTCCCGTCCCTTCCGCTTCGCTCAGGGCAAGCCATTTCGACTGAGCGCAAACTCCCGCCCGTCATTTCGACCGGAGCGGCGTCAGCCGCGTAGCGGAGAAATCCGGCCGGCGACGGAGGCCGGCCACAGGCACGGCCTTGCGGCGTCGGCACAGCGCCGATCGGGTTTCTCCACTCCGCCCCGGCCGGAGCCGGGGCTCCGGTCGAAATGACGGGATGGAGGGGCATAGCGATATGTCATGAAATGTCATGGCCGTCATAGAGTGCCGGGTTTCGCCAAGTGTCGTCATATCCGGCCGGTGGCGGGCGCTGGCCGAAGGAACTTTTTTGTTCATATAATGTTCATGGATCGGGCGTCAAGAAGTTTTTTGCGTCCTCCGCCCGGAGGCGACGCCGCGCTGCGCTGCGCGACCGGCTTGTTTCGGTATCCCATTGGGCTATATGCCGTCCGATGCAAACGGCCGCCGGACCCCGACCTTCACCCGTCGGGCCGGCAAGCCGTTCGGCCCCGACCCCGGCGGAGCGGCGCGCCGCGGACGGGATCGCTGCGGCGATAAAGGCCGCCGGAAAGGAGCGATAATGAGTGCGTTCGGAGAAGACCCGGTCCGGTCCCTCAACGAGGCGCTGGCCCATGCCGGGGGCGAAGGCCCCGCGACCGTTCATACGGCGACCGTCCATACGGCGACCGTCCATACGGCGGCGGACCCGCGCGAAGTGCGCCGGCAGGCAAAGCTTACCCAGGCCCAGATGGCGCCCCTGATGGGCATGAGCCTGTCGGGCTACCGCAAGTGGGAGCAGGGAACGCGGCGGGTCAGCGGCCCGGCGGCGACGCTCCTGCGCGTCATCCAGAAGGAGCCGGAGGCGGTCCGGCGAGCGCTGTCGTCGCCGTAACCCGGCGGCGCCCGCGGGCGGGCGCGTAGCCCTCCCATCCCGTCATTTCGACCGGAGCCGCCTGGAAGGCGGCGGAGTGGAGAAATCTGTCGGCGCTCCGCCGGCGCCGAAGGGCGGAGCGTGAAACGGAGCGCACGGCAAAGGGCAGATTTCTCCGCTACGCGGCTCCGCCGCTCCGGTCGAAATGACGGGTGGGGATTGCCGTGAGCGCGGCAACGTTAGTTCCGACTTTCGTCTAAAGGCTTGCCTTGATCGCCAACGATAGAAATGACACCAGAGTACAGCCGCGCGGACAGAAGCCGAATAACGCAAATTACGTTCCCGCAGACGATAGGAGTTTTGGATCTTTGGCGTCAGGATTCTTCGAAGCCCAATCCAGACAGGAAATCAGGCATAGCTGCGCCAGCCGCTCCGCCCGGTTCCTTAAGTCGCTCCAATCGTATCCTAACTTATCGTTCGTTCCGTGTACTGTCCTACTACGGCCATCGCGATAGATTTCATCAATCTCTTTCACGAGCCTTTGTTTGTCTTTAATTGTCAATCTGGATTCGATAAGGCTTAAGACACCCCTCTTTTTTTTACCGCCGGATAACGCTTCCATCGCCGACCAGAATTTGACGATCGCCATAAGGTCGGTTTTTTCCCGACAACCTTCGTGGAACCATAGAATCGATTGCAATAGTACGTCAAAAATTTTGGGTCGCTGCGTTTCATCAGAATTACCTAAAAAATACTCGATAACATCGCCACCACAAGTAAATATCTTCTCAAGATTCATTCTTAAGCTATCCCACTCTTCTTCTTTGAGCCAAGTTACTCCTCCTGGTATATAGGACCGGGAAGCTGAAAACCCGCCTAGACCCTCCGGAACGAAAATCACGCTTTGTTGCGCATGCGGTTCTCCGTCGAAAATGAGCGCCATATAATTCAGGGTCGATGACGGTTTGTCCCATGCAAGGGCAATTACCGTCATCGCAAGTCGGGCAGCTGTCGCCGCTTTCTGAAGTCCCGCTTCCGCACCGGTTTGCACAACGGTAACACTGCAAACGAATTCGCTTTTTCCAATGGCGCCGAGAATCTGCCTTTCGCGGAGTCCATCCTCAGAGAGTTTTCTCTTGCGAAGCCGTTTTCCTTCCCATGACTTTGTTATGCGCGCCACCGATACTTTCGATACATTACCGTTATCAAACATTCTCTTAAGCCATGCAATTCTAGGTTCGAACCGCACCGGGCCTATGGACAACGGTTCAAAGTCAGGAAGGTTGCAAAAATGGCATCCGAAAGCATACTCGCGTTCCTGAATTTCGCGAATCCATTTGCAGAGCTGTTCGACAATAAATTCCAGAGCTCCTTTCGCATCTTTTTCAAGATAAACTTGATCCTCTCGATGATTAAATACCAATCCAAACGCACGTTTGGTAATTTTGTTCCATTCGGAGTTGGTAAATTTTACTTTGTATGAAGAAAAATAATTTCCCATTAATGACTTAGATAATTTAGTTAAATTTTTCTCAATTTCAGGCGAAATCTCAATACTCTTAGCCTCACCTACATACAGTGTTATAGGGAGTTCGTATTGTTTTTTTGCTATATCGTAGCGAGCCCAATGCGGAACGTCCGGGAGGTCGCGGATTTGCCTGATGATTTCTTCGACAAGCTGGGCACATTCTTTGCTAAAGTTCACTTTATTTGCCCACCAAGCTCGAAGACCTAACCAAATTCATCCCCAACAGTTCCCCCAACGCCTCATCCTCCCCAATCCCCGCGTCCCAGCCATAGGCTTCCGCCACCGCTGCATCCAGTGCATCGTGTGCGTCGGTCAGCCATTGCGGGCGGGTGTTGTAGAGGTTGGTGAGGGTGCGGGATTTGAGGGCTTTGGCGGCTTCCTCGCTGCGGGGGACGGGGCGTTTCGGGTAGCCGGGGGCGGGTTCGTTCCTCCATTCGACCCATTCGGGCGGGTTGAGCCAGCGGTCGCGAAGCTCCGCCAGCCGCCGGGCCGCTTCCGCGATGGCGATGGCGCGCGGGTCTTCGGCGTAGTCGGCGGCCGGGATGTCGGGTGAGAGGCCATCGGGAAAAGGAAAGGTCTCGAAGGTCGTCGTCGGCGTGTAGCGCGGGTCGTTACCCTTGCCAAGCCACGTTCCGAGCCGCAGCGACCAAGTTTCGTGGAAGCGGCTGTGCAGGATGCCGAAGGTTGTGTCGTCGTCGCGCGCGATAACGATCAGTTGTTGATCCGGGCAAACACGAGCATCGCACCAAACGAACAGACGGTGTTTCGCGACCATGGATGTAGCGATGTAACGGGAAAGCGGCTCAAATGCGCGCCACATCCCCGGCCTTACTTCGCCATACCGCCACCAGAATTTTCGATAGGCATCTCGGCGATTACGCTGCCGCATGGGGCAAACATGCTCTTTGGCGTATCGGAATGGTTCTTCGTAGAGTGCTGCATCTGCTTCCGACATTCGCCAACCGAAATCGATAATCCATTTGCCTGATGGCCGGCGCATTAGATCCATGCCGTTCGTCCATGGTTTGAGAACGTCGGCATTGGGTCTCCCATTCGGATTCGCTGGAAGCCGCAGCCATTCCCGCGCAAGGTCGCCGGGTATATCGAAGGGGCCGTTTTTAGTGGTGCCCCGGAAAGAGACTGCGCGATTCTGGTTGAGGCGCGCCGCACGGACAAAGCCGGCCTGTCCCGCCTTAAGGTCAGGAGCGATCCGGTCTATCTCCTTGCCATCGAGGAAACAAGCTACCTCCGCGGCCTCGGGTGCGAAGCAGACCAGAGAAACTCGCACCGCCGTGCCGTCGACCACCCAAGGTTCATCGGACCAAGCGTCAAAGATCGCTGTTCGCCCGACAATGCGATCAAGTACAATCCGGTTCGCTCCTCCGCGAATCGAGTTAGTGGCGACGAGTCCAGCACGAGCGATTTTTCCGCGCTCTACCAGCCTGCCCGCCTTGTTAAACCAAAAGCACACCAGATCGGCACCACCCGGAACCTGACCTTCATATGTGGCCCGCAGGTTCTCCGTGTACTCATCGCCGAGAACGCTCCGAAACCGTTGAACGCCCAGAAACGGCGGATTGCCGATCACGGCGTCCACTTCCGGCCACTCCGGCTCCGTCCCGTCCGGCGCGAGGATGGCGTCACGGCAGTCGATATTGTCCAGCGGCTTCAGGACCGGGTCGCGCGCCGCCTCGAAGCCGTTGCGCCGCATCCACTGGATTTCGCCGATCCACACCGAGACGCGGGCGAGCTCCGCCGCGTAGGCGTTGAGTTCGATGCCCTTCACATTAGCCGGGCCGATCTCGGGAAAGGCGCGCTCCAGGCCCATCGCTTCGGCTTCCAGTTGCACCCGGTGCTCGATGTCCTTGAGCGCGTGCAGCGCCAGATACAGGAAATTGCCCGAGCCGCAGGCCGGATCGAGCACGGTGAAACCGCGCAGCCGTTCGAGGAATGTGCGCAGCCGCCGTTCGGCCCCGTTGCGCGCGCGGGTGCGCGCCGCCTTCGATTTGGCCGCGACCGCCCGTTCGAGCCTGGCGGCAATCTCCGCCTTCGCCGCCGCCCATTCCGCCAGCAGGGGCCGGACCGCGACCGGCTCGACGATCCGCATGATCTTGTCGCGGTCGGTATAGTGGGCGCCGAGTTGCGAACGCTTGTCCGGGTCCAGCCCGCGTTCGAACAGGGTGCCGAGGATCGACGGGTCGATCTCCGACCAGTCGAGCGCCGCGGCCTTGAGCGCCGTGTCGATCCCCTCCCGGTCCAGCGGCAGCGCGGAATCGTCGTCGAACAGCCCGCCGTTGAACCACGCCACCGCCTCGAACCCGATCCGCCCGCCAGTCGCCATCGCGCCGAACAGGTCGCGCGCCAGATCGGCGAACCCGTCCGGCCGCCGGCGCGCATGTTCGAGCATCCGGGTGAACATGGCATTGGGCAGCAGGCCGATATCCTCGGCGAACATGCAGAACACCAGCCGGTTGACGAAATGCGCGACCGCCTGGGGATCGTGGCCCCGGTCCCGCAGCGAATGCGCCAGTTCCGCGAAGGTCGCCGCCGCGCGCTCGGTCAGCGCCTGCCGGCTCTCGCCGGGGCGCAGCCGCTCCGGGTCCGACATCGCCCATTTCAGCGTGTCGCGGACCGCCGCGTCCGCCAGATCGTCCAGCGCGAATTCGTGGGTCTCGCTCACGCTGTTGGTCCAGGCGGTGCGGATGCGGAACCGCGCCATGTCCGAGACGATCAGGAGCGGTGGGTTTTCCAGCGCGAGCGCGTATTGCCGAAGCTGGTTGAACGCCGCGTCGAGGTTGGCGTGTTTGCCCTTGTATTCCCAGGCGAAGCAGCCGCGCTTCCACACGTCGGCCCAGCCGTCGCCGCCCGTATCCTTGCGCGCGCCCCTCTCGAAGCAATAGCGCTCGCCGGTCGGATCGGCTTCCGCCGGCGTCGGTTCGCCGAGCAGCCGGCACAGGTCGATGAAATGCTCCTGCGCCGCCGAGCGTTCCTTGAGTTCGGCAGCGCGCCATTTGGCGATGAAGTCCGCCGGCGTCACAGCGGCGGGCTCAGTCCGCCGTCCAAGGATCGATCGTCCGGACGCCCGTTCCGGCGAAATGCCGGACATTCCGCGTCGCCACGGCCATGCCGCGGGAACCGGCGATCGCCGCAATCTGGCAATCCGCCTGTCCGATGGGCCGCCCGGCGGTGCGGAGAGCGGCGGCGATATCCGCATAGGCGCGGGCCGCCGCGCTGTCGAAGGGCAGGACCCGTTGGGCGAAGCCTGCTGACATTACCCGTTGAAGGGCTGCATCGAGGCTATCCCGCCGCCTGCCGGCCGGCATGATCGCAAGGCCGAAACGCAACTCCGCCTCGGTAATCGCCGTAAGATGGAGGCTGGGCGTCGCCAGCTTGGCCATCCACGACCAAACGGCGGGTGAAGACTCCGGCCTCATCAATTCGGACACCACATTGGTGTCGAGCACGATCACGCCCGGCGCCTCAGTCGAATTTGGGCGGTTCGCGCGCCGGTTCGCGCGGCGGGAGTTCGAGTTCGACGCCGCCCAAGGGCGCAAAGCACTCGCGAATGAAGCTGGCCAGATTCTCCGGGGGGGCCTCCGGGCCGACGGCTTCGCGCAGGATCGTCCGCGCCTCCTCCTCCATGGATCGGCCGTTCTCCGCCGCCCGTATGCGCAGCCGCGCCTTCACTTCGTCGTCGAGTTTGCGGATCGTGATGCTCGCCATGGCCGTCGCCTCCCCCTGTCCTGCGTCCCCTGCGGTGCGTCCCCTGCCGCGCGGCCGGAAAGGTAAGCGCCGGCCGCTCAGGGTTCAAGCGGCGGCCGAACCGCCCGGCCCCCCCCTCACACCTCCTCCACATGCACGATCCCCGGGATCGACTTGATCGCCTGGTGGACCGCCGGGGCGGTGGGGATCGTCGTTCCGAGGCGGATTTCGGCCTCGCGCCCGCCCCACGGCACCACCAGGTCCACGGTGCCGTGGCCGCCGCGCTCGCGGGTGAGCAGGCCGTGCAGCGGGCCGATCGCCTCGTCGCCGCCGAGGAAAATCCGGAAACCGCGGGTCGAGCGCGCCGCCGCCGAATCCAGGGTCGAGAAGGAGCGCACCAGCAGGCGCACCGAATCCCCGTCCTCGATCCGGACATCGGCCTCGACCAGCACCGGCGCATTGGTCTCGGCCGCGTCGTCCAGCAGGCCGCGGCTGGCGGCCAGGGCCTCGGAAAACACCGTGACCTCGTAGATGCCGCTCGAATCGCTGAGCTGGACGAAGGCGAAACTGCTGCCCTTTTCGCTGCGCCGCTCCCTGCGGCCGATCACCGTGCCGGCCAGCTTCGCGACCGACGGCGGCCGCCCGGCCTGCACCGCTTCGATCAGCCGGGCGTGGGACACGACCCCCAGCTTCTCCAGGCTCTTGGCATAGCTGTCCAGCGGATGCGCCGACAGGTAGACGCCGACCGCCTCGAACTCGTGGCGCAACCGGTCGGTGAGCGGCCAGTCCGGCACGTCGGGCAGGCGCAACGCCGCCGCCGGATCGTCGCCGAACAGGTTCACCTGGTTGCTCGACCGGTCCTCGGCGGCGACCGCGGCCAGCCGGACGATGCCGTCCACGCCCTCGAACAGCCGGCGGCGGTTCGGGTCGAGCGAATCCAGCGCGCCCGCCTTGACCAGATGTTCCATCTGCCGCTTGTTGACGACCCCGGCGCCGAGCCGGTCGGCAAAATCGCCGACATCCCGGAACGGGCCGTTCGCCTCGCGCTCGCGCACCAGGCTCTCCATCGCCGCGGCGCCGACATTCTTGAGCGCCGCCAGGGCATAGCGCACGGCGCCGTCCTCGACCGTGAAGATGGCGCCCGAGCGGTTCGCGTCGGGCGGCAGCAGGTCGATGCCTTCGCGCTGCAGCTCGCGCCGGAAATTGGCGATCCGGTCGGCGTTGCCCATGTCGAACGACATGGAGGCGGCGTAGAATTCGACCGGATGGTTGGCCTTGAACCAGGCGGTCTGGTAGGCGACCAGGGCATAGGCCGCGGCGTGGGACTTGTTGAAGCCGTAGCCGGCGAAGGCCGCCATGGTGTCGAAAATCTGCCGGGCGTGGCGGGCCCCGATGCCGCTATGCTCTTCGCAGCCGGCGATGAAGGTCGCGCCCTGGGCGTCCATCTCCGCCTTGATCTTCTTGCCCATGGCGCGGCGCAGCAGGTCGGCGGAGCCCAGCGTGTAGCCGGCCAGGTCCCGCGCCATCTGCTGGACCTGCTCCTGGTAGATCGGGATGCCGAAGGTTTCCTTGAGGACCGGCTCCAGCTTGGGATGGTCGTAGGCCACGGCCTCGATGCCGTGCTTCCGGTTGATGTAGGAGGGGATATTCTCCATCGGCCCCGGCCGGTAGAGGGCGACGACGGCGACGATGTCCTCGAACCGGTCCGGCTTCAGGCGGCGCAGCACGTCGCGCATGCCGCTGCTTTCCAGCTGGAACACCCCGGTCGTATCGGCGCGCGAGATCATCTCGTAGGTCCCGGCGTCGTCGAGCGGCAGGCGTTCGAGATCGACTTCGATCCCGCGGGCCTTCAGCAGGTCGACCGCGGTTTGCAGGACCGAAAGGGTTTTCAGCCCGAGGAAGTCGAATTTGACCAGGCCGGCCTTCTCGACGTCCTTCATGTTGAACTGGCTGACCGGCATATCGGAACGCGGATCGCGGTAGAGCGGGATCAGCTCTTCCAGCGGCCGGTCGCCGATCACGACGCCGGCGGCGTGGGTCGAGGCGTGGCGGTACAGGCCCTCGAGCTGGAGCGCGATATCGATCAGCCGTTCGACGCTCTCGTCCCGGCGGCGCTGTTCCTGGAGCTGCGGTTCGATCTCGATCGCTTCGCGGAGCGTTACCGGGTTGGCCGGATTGTTCGGCACCAGCTTGCACAGCCGGTCGACCTGGCCGTAGGGCATGTCCAGCACGCGGCCGACGTCGCGCAGCACCGCGCGGGCCTGCAATTTGCCGAAGGTGATGATCTGCGCCACCCGGTCGGCGCCGTATTTCCCCTGGACGTAGCGGATCACCTCGTCGCGCCGCTCCTGGCAGAAATCGATGTCGAAATCCGGCATGGAGACGCGCTCGGGGTTGAGGAAACGCTCGAACAGCAACCCCCAGCGCAGCGGGTCGAGGTCGGTGATCGTCAGCGCCCAGGCGACGACGGAGCCGGCGCCGGAGCCGCGCCCCGGCCCGACCGGGATGCCCTCTCCCTTGGCCCACTGGATGAAGTCGGCCACGATCAGGAAATAGCCGGGGTAGCCCATCTTCTCGATGATGCCGAGTTCGGTCTCCAGCCGCTCGCGGTAGGGCCGCGCGGCCGCCTCCCGCTCCGCGTCCGGCGCGCCGGCTTCGACGACATGGGCGGCCAGCCTCTTTTCCAGGCCCCCGGCCGCCCGGTGGCGCAGTTCGTCGGCCTCCGACCGGCCGGCTTCGGAGGCGAAACGCGGCAGGATCGGCGCCCTCGTCTCCGCCATGACGGCGCAGCGCCCGGCGATCGCCAGCGTATTGTCCAGCGCCTCGGGGATATCGGCGAACCGGGCGCGCATTTCCTCGGCGGTCTTGAAGCGGAACTCGGGAGTCAGACGCCGCCGGTCCGGCTCGTTGACCGAGGCGCCGCCGGCGATGCACAGCAGGGCGTCGTGGGCAGCGAACATGCTTTCCCCGGCGAAGAACGCCTCGTTGGTCGCGACCAGCGGCAGGTCGAAGGCGTCGGCCAGAGCCAGCAGTTTCGGCTCGATCGCCGTTTCCTCGGCGACGCCCTGGCGGGCGATCTCGATATAGAGCCGGTCGCCGAAGACCGTCTTGAGCCGGTCGCAGGCCGCTTCCGCCGCATCCTCCTGCCCGGCGGCCAGGTAGCGGCCGAGCGGCCCCTGCGCGCCGCCGGTAAGCGCGATCAGGCCTTCGGCATGGGCCGCGACCGCCTCGCCCGGCACATGGGGCGACGCCCCGGCCTCGACCGCCAGAAAGGCCTGGGAGGTCAGCCGCAGCAGGTTGCGGTAGCCGGTTTCGTCCTGCGCCAGCAGCACGAGCCGGTCGAAGCCGTCCCGGTGTCGCGGCCGGTTCGGCTCGGGCGCCTCGAAGGCGACGGAAAGCTGGCAGCCGACGATCGGCTGCACGCCGGCCTTTGCGCAGGTCTCGGAAAATTCCAGCGCGCCGAACAGGTTGTTGGTGTCGGCGATCGCCACTGCCGGCATCCGGTTCGCTTTGCACAGCGCCGCGATTTCCGGGATCTTGAGCGCCCCTTCGGACAGCGAATAGGCGGAGTGAACCCGGAGATGGACGAAATCGGCGTGAGACATGGGCGCTCCGGCGCGGCGGGTTGAAAAATCCTGGATGTCGTCGGCGCCAGCCTATACCCATTCCGTCCGCCGCGCCCGGCCGGCGCACGCCGCTGAAAAAGATTCCGGGGGATTATTCGGTGGAAAACCGGTGAACAAGCCGGGCTAACCGGCCGGCCGCTCCCGGAGCCGGCCGTCGGCGATTTCGAGCGTCCGGTCCATGCGCCCGGCGAGCGCCGGATTGTGGGTCGCGACCAGGGCGCCGATGCCGCTGCCGCGGACCAGCTTGAGAAACTGCTCGAACACGCGCCCGGCGGTCTCCCGGTCCAGATTGCCGGTCGGCTCGTCGGCGAGCAGGACCGACGGCCGGTTGGCGACCGCCCGGGCGATCGCGACGCGCTGCTGCTCGCCGCCGCTCAGCGCCGCCGGCCGGTGGCCCAGCCGGTCCTCCAGGCCCAGCGCCTCCAGCAGCTCCGCCGCCCGTGCCCGCGCCTCGGCCCGGCCCGCGCCGGCCAGCATCAGGGGCAGCATGGCGTTTTCCTGCGCGCTGAACTCCGGCAGCAGATGGTGATACTGGTAGACGAAACCGAGCGACCGGCCGCGCAGCACCGCCCGCTGCTGGCCGGACAGGCCGTCGCATTCCCGGCCGCAGACGACGACCCGGCCGCCGCTCGGCCGCTCCAGCAGGCCGGCGATATGCAGCAGGGTCGATTTGCCGGCGCCGGACGGGCCGACCAGCGCGATCATCTCGCCCGGCCGGACCGTCAGGTCGGCGCCGCGCAATACCTCGATCTCCCGCCCGCCCTGCCGGAACGTCTTGCGCACGCCGTCGAGGACCAGCAGCGGCGCCTCCCCGGCTGCGCCGGCGCCGTCCGCTCCAGCGTCCGTCCCGCCATCCGTTCTGGCAGCCGCGCGGTCCGGCGGCTTACTCATTGCGCAGCGCTTCGACCGGATCGAGCCGCGACGCCCGCCAGGCCGGATAGATCGTCGCCAGGAAGGTCAGCACCAGCGCCATCGCCACGATCTGGGCGACCTCCGCCAGTTCGACCTTCGACGGCAGGCTGGACAGGAAATAGACCGTCGCCGGAAACAACTCGGCGCCGAGCAGGTCTTCGACCCAGCGTTTGATGCCGTCGATATTGTAGGCCACCCCGAGCCCGAGCAGCACGCCGAAGAAGGTGCCGGCCACGCCGATGGTCGCCCCGGTCATGAAGAACAGGCGCAGGATGTTGCCGCGCGTCGCGCCCATGGTGCACAAGATGGCGATGGCCTGGCCCTTCTGTTTCACCAGCATGATCATGCTGGAAACGATGTTGAACGCGGCCACGAGGACGATCAGGGCGAGGATCAGGAACATGACGTTCCGCTCGACCTTGAGCGCGCCGAAGAAGGTCGAGTGGATTTCCTGCCAGGTCCGCACGAAGGCGCGCGGAATGCGCAGCGCCCGCACCCGCTCCGCGACCGTCTCGACCCGGTCGGGATCGGCGACCGTAATCTCGATGTTGGTGACGCCGTTTTCGACCCTGAAGAAGTCCTGGGCCGTCTCCAGCGGCATGAAGAGATAGCCGCGGTCGTATTCCGACATGCCGACGTCGAACCGGCCGACGACGTCGAAGCTGGCGATGCCCGGTACGCAGCCGACCGGCGTCGCCTCGCATTTCGGCGACAGCAGGCGCACGCGGCTGCCCGTTCCCGCGGCGAGGTAGGCGGCCAGGCGCCGGCCCAAGATCAGCGTGCCGTCCCGGAACCCCGCGAAGGCGCCCGGGCTCAGATTGTCGTGCAGCAGGCGGTGACGCTTCAGGTCTTCCGGCGCAATGCCGCGGACAAAGGCGCCGGAACTCCGCTCGCCGGCCGAGGCCATGACCTGGCCGTCCACCACCGCCGCGGCGGTCGCGACGCCGTCGATCTTGCGGATTTCGGCGACGAGGCGCTCGTAGTCCCGGATCGGCCGGCCGTCGGCGTAGACGACGACGTGGCTGTTGAAGCCGAGCACGCGCGACAGCAGCTCGGCGCGGAAGCCGTTCATCACCGACATGACGACGATCAGCGTCGCCACGCCGATCGTGATGCCGAGAAAGGCGAAGGCGGCGATCAGCGAGATGAAGCCTTCGCTGCGCCGCGGGCGCAGATAGCGGAAGGCGACCATGCGTTCGGCCGGCGAAAACACCCTGAACCGCCGCTCCGCTGCCGCCCGGCGCGCGGGCCTCAGCCCGCCAGCCGGGCGAGCGCCGATTCGGCGCTCAGTTCTTCGCGCGCGCCGGATTTGCGGTCTTTCAGCTCCACCGTCCCGGCTTTCACGCCGCGCGGCCCGATGACGATCTGCCAGGGCAGGCCGATCAGGTCCATCCGGGCGAATTTCGCGCCGGCGCTGTCGTCGCCGTCGTCGTAGAGGCATTCGACTCCGGCGCCGTTCAGCCCGTCGTACAGCGCATCGCAGGCCGAAACGCAAGCATCGTCTGACGCCCGAAGGTTAACCAGCCCCACCCTGAAAGGCGCGACCGCCTCCGGCCAGATAATGCCGTTATCGTCGTGGCTCGCCTCGATGATCGCGCCGGCTAGCCGCGACACGCCGATGCCGTAGGAGCCCATCTCGACCGGCACTTCCGTCCCGTCCGGCCCGGTGACGACGGCGCCCATGGGTTCGGAATATTTCGCGCCGAAATAGAAGATGTGGCCGACCTCGATCCCGCGCGCCTCGACCAGGTCTTCCGGCGCCACCGGGCAGGCCGCCGGATCGTGCTTGTCGTCGGCCGCGGCGTAGAGGCCGGTCCAGTGGTCGACGATCGGTTGCAGGTCGCTGTCGTAATCCACGTCTTCGGTGAAGATGTCAAAAGCGAGCATGTCCCTGTGGCAGTAGACGGCGCTCTCGCCGGTCTCGGCCAGGATGATGAATTCGTGGCTCAGGTCGCCGCCGATCGGCCCGGTCTCGGCGCGCATCGGGATCGCCTGGAGGCCCATCCGGGCGAAGGTGCGCAGGTAGGAGACGAACATCCGGTTATAGGCGTGGACCGCCGAGGGATAGTCGAGCGCGAAGGAATAGGCGTCCTTCATGTAGAACTCCCGGCCGCGCATGACGCCGAAGCGCGGCCGGACCTCGTCGCGGAACTTCCACTGGATATGGTAGAGGTTCTTCGGCAGGTCGCGGTAGCTGCGCACCGAGGTGCGGAAAATTTCCGTGATCAGCTCCTCGTTGGTCGGGCCGTAGAGCATGTCCCGCCCGTGCCGGTCCTCGATGCGCAGCATCTCCTTGCCGTAATCGTCGTAGCGGCCGGAGACGCGCCACAGGTCGGCCGACTGGATGGTCGGCATGAGCATCTCGATCGCGCCGGCCCGGTCCTGCTCCTCGCGCACGATCTGCTCGATCTTCTTGAGCACCCGGTAGCCGAGCGGCAGCCACGAATAGATGCCGGCGCTCGCCTGGCGCACCATGCCTGCGCGCAGCATGTAGCGGTGCGAGACGATCTGCGCCTCGGCGGGCGTCTCCTTCAGCGTCGGCAGGAAGAAGCGGGAAAGGCGCATGGCGGCTCGGTCTCGGCTGGCTGGGAAATCGGTATCGGACAGGAATATGCGAGAGGCTCCGGGCCCGGCGGAGGCGTCCGGACTCTAGGGTCTCGGCCGGGGCAAGGCAACGGCCCGCCACCCTCAGAAGTCCGCCAGATAGCTCTCGACGGCCCAGCGGATAACGGCCGTGGCGAGGGCCGCCAGCACGGTTGCGGCCAGCGCCTTGCGCACGAGCTTGGGCCGGACCGGGGCGCCGGCGTCGTGGCCTTCCTCCGGCGCTTCGTTGCGCTCGACGCCCCAAGGCAGCAGCATGAGGAAGAACAGCCACCAGACGATGGCGAAAACCACGACGGCTTCGACGACGCTCATGGCAAGCCGTCAGGGGCGGCGGCGGGCGGCAGCGCCCGGCGGGCCGGCGGTCTTCAGACCTGCTCCAGTTCGACCAGCGTGCCGCAGAAATCCTTGGGATGCAGGAACAGCACCGGCTTGTCGTGAGCGCCGATGCGCGGCTCGCCATCGCCCAGCACCCGGGCGCCCTCCGCCTGCAGCCGGTCGCGCGCCGCCAGGATGTCCTCGACCTCGTAGCAGACATGGTGCATGCCGCCGGACGGGTTCTTCTCGAGGAATTTCGCGACCGGCGAGCCTTCGCCCAGCGGGTGCAGCAGCTCGATCTTCGTGTTGTCCAGCTCGACGAAGACCGTCGTGACGCCGTGGGCCGGCTGGTCTTCCGGTTCGGACACGGTCGCGCCCAGCGTGTCCCGGTAGGTCGCCGAGGCGGCGGCCAGGTCGGGGACGACGATAGCGACATGGTTGAGGCGGCCGATCATGCTTCTGCCCTCATGCTTGCGCCCTTATGCGTGCGCCCCTATGCGTGGGCCCCTATGCGTGGGCTCGGTCGATCAGGGCCGGCGTCAGGCGCACGACATGGACATCGGTCGCCGGGCGCTTGCCGGTTTCGCTGCGGATCACCCGACGTATCGCGGCCCGCACGGCCTGTTCAAGCTTTTCGTCGTCGCGCCGCCCGCCCGGCGACAGGTCGTCCACCGCCTCGTCCACGGCGTCGATCAGCGCGTCGTACAGCGCGTCGTCCCGCCCCTCGTCCTCGCCGCCCAGGCCGGCCAGCGTGACGACGGCGTCTTCCAGCAGTTCGCCCTTCGCGTCGACCACGACGGTCGCCACGGCGGCGCCGTTGTCCATCAGGCGGCGGCGCTCGCGGATGACCGGGCCGTCGACCGGCAGCAGGTTTTCCCCCTCGACCGCCAGCCGGCCGCTATGGACTTTTTCCACGACCGCCGCCGGGCCCGGCGCCAGGCGAACCATCTCGCCGTTGGTCGCCACGACGGCCTGGGGCGTCTGGCAGCGGCGCGCCAGCCGGCGGTGTTCGTGCAGGTGGCGGCGCTCGCCGTGGACCGGCACCGCGATCTGCGGCCGGATCCACTGATACATGTCGACCAGCTCGTCGCGCGCCGGATGGCCGCTGACATGGACAAAATGCTCGGATTCGGTGACGACCTCGACGCCCCGGTGCACCAGCATGTCCTGCAGCCGGGCGATGGCGCGCTCGTTGCCGGGAATCTTGCGCGAGGAGAAGATCACGGCATCGCCCTCGTCGAGGCCGATTTTGGGATGGCTGCCCGCAGCGATCCGGGCCAGCGCCGCGCGCGGCTCGCCCTGGCTGCCGGTACAGGCGATCAGCACCCGGTCGCGCGGCAGCTTCGCGGCGTCTTCCTCGCCGAGAAAGCGCGGCCAGTCCCGCAGATAGCCGTTTTCCCGCGCCGCCTCGTCCATCCGGCGCAGGGACCGGCCGCACAGGGCGGCGTGCCGGCCGGTCGCCCTCGCGACCGCGGCGATCGTCTCGAGCCGCGCGACGTTCGACGCGAAGGAGGCGATGGCGACCCGGCGGTCGTACCTGCCGACCAGATCGATCAGGCTTTGCCGGACATCGGCTTCCGAGCCGGACCGGCCCTCCTCGAACACGTTGGTCGAATCGCCGATCAGCGCCAGGACGCCGTCATCGCCGATCCGGCGCAGCGCCGCCTCGTCGACCGGCGCGCCGATCAGCGGGTCCGGGTCGAGCTTCCAGTCGCCGGTGTGGAACACGGCGCCCAGCGGCGTGTGGATCAGCAGGGCGTTCGGCTCCGGGATCGAATGGGTCAGGCGTATGAGCTCGATGCCGAACGGACCGACCTCGAAGGGCGCGCCGGGTTCGATCGGGGTGATCCGGGCGTCGTCCTCCAGATCGGCTTCGGCCAGCTTGCGCTTCAGCACCGAGGCGGTGAAACCGGTGGCGTAGATCGGGCACTTCAGCCGGGGCCAGAGATGCGGCACCGCGCCGATATGATCCTCATGGGCATGGGTCAGGACCAAGCCGGCCAACCGGTCCCTGCGCTCGACGATGAATTTCGGGTCGGGCGTAATCACCTCGATTCCGGGGATCGTGGGATCGCCGAACGTCACGCCCAGATCGACCATCAGCCAGCTGCCGCGATAGCCGAACAGGTTGAGGTTCATGCCGATTTCGCCGGCGCCGCCGAGCGGCAGGAAATGGAGGGCATCGCCGCTCATGCGCGGTTTCTGGCATGAATTTCGAGCAGGCCGCGCAGGGTGACGTCGGGGTCCTGCACGTCGATGGCGTCGGTTGCCGCGCAGAAGGTCTCGGCCAGGCCGCCGGTCGCCACCACCTTCATCGGCGCGCCGAACTCTTCCCGGGTGCGCCGGACCAGCCCTTCGATCAGGCCGACATAGCCCCAGTAGACCCCGGATTGCATGGCCGGGACGGTGGCGGTGCCGATCACGGCAGGCGGGCGGCGCACGTCGATCCGCGGCAGCTGCGCCGCGGCCCGGTGCAGCGCATCGACGGAATGGGCGGCCGAGGGCGCGATGGCGCCGCCGCAATAGTTGCCCTTCCCGTCCACCACATCCAGGGTCGTCGCCGTGCCGAAGTCGATAACGATCAGCGGCCCGCCATGCGCGGCGAAGGCGCCGACGGCGTTGGCGATCCGGTCGGCGCCGACCTCTTCGGGCGCGTCGGTCAGCAATTCGATGCCGGGCCGGACGTCGGCGTCGCCGATCACAAGCGGCTCGACCCCGAAATGGTCCCGGCACAGGGAGCGCAGGCTGAAATCGTTGCTCGGCACGACATTGGCGATGGCGGCGGCGTCGACCGCGCGGCGCTTCAGCCCCTTCATGTCGAACAGCTGCATCATCCAGACCGCCAGTTCGTCGGCCGTCCGGTCGCCTTTCGTCGTGCTGCGCCAGATGCCGCGCCATTCCGCGCCGTCATGCACGCCGAAAACGATATTCGTGTTGCCGGAATCGATCGCGAGCAGCATCAGCGCGCCTCGCCGGAAAAGACTTCGCCGCTATGGACGACCTGCTTGCCGGCCGCCGTGTCGAGGACCAGGGCGCCATCGCGGTCGAGACCGCCGAAGCGGCCGACAATGCTGCGGTCCGGCAGGACGACCCGCAGGGATGCGCCGATCGGCCCGGTCCGGGCGAGCCACGCCTCGCGCACGCCGCCGAAGCCGTCGTCGAGCCAACGCCGCATCCAGCCGTCGAGAGCCCGGCCCAGCGCGGCGAGCGCCGTTTCGGGACCGGGCGGCGTGTCCCGGTGCGCGGACAGGGAGGTCGCCGGCCGGACGGCATCGACGGGTGCGCTGACGAGGTTGAGCCCGATGCCGAGAACGATCCATTCCAGCGCGCCGTCGGCGCCGATCGAGGATTCGGGCAGGATCCCGGCGATCTTTTCGCCGCCGACCAGCACATCGTTGGGCCATTTGCAGGCGACCGGCGCCGGCGTGCCGATCGATTCCGCGACCGTGTCGTGGACCGCGACGGCAGCGACATAGCCGATCTGCCCGGCGTTCCGCGGCGGAATCTGCGGCCGGAAAAGGAAGGAAACGTACAGGTTGCCGCCCGGCGATTCCCAGTGCCGGCTGTGGCGCCCGCGGCCGGCGGTCTGGGTCTCGGCGAGGACGACCGTGCGGTCCGGCGCGCCCCGTTGCGCCAGGCGCCGGGCTTCGTCATTCGTGCTGGGAACGGAGCCGAAACGGTGCAGGAGAAAGCCGGCCGGCAGCGCAGCGATCCCGTCGCGACCGGCCGCAGATTCCGCCTCGGGGCGCCGGGTTTGCGGCAACCGGGGGTCCACGCGCCTAACCGCCGGTCAGGCTGAAGACCGCCGTATCGGCGGCGCCGACGAGCAGGCTCGGAAACAGGAAGAACAGCAGGGTCGCCATGCCGGCGACGAACTGGATAGCCCCGAGGTCGCGGCCGGGGCGCGGGTCGAGCGCGTCTTCCGGCTCGTCGAAATACATCACCTTGACGATGCGGATGTAATAGTAGGCGCCGACCACGCTGGTCACCAGGCCGATGACCGCGAGAAAATACAGCTCCGCCTCAACCGCCGCGAGGAAGACGTAGAGCTTGGCGTAGAAGCCGGCGAGCGGCGGGATGCCGGCCATGGAGAACATGAAGATCAGCATCATGGCGGCCATGAGCGGATTGGTGCGCGACAGGCCGGTCAGGTCGCCGATCTCCTCCACCATCCGCCCGCTGCGTTGCATCGCCAGGATCACGGCAAAGGCGCCCAGCGTCATCACGATGTAGATCGCCATGTAGACGAGCACGGCGCTGTAGCCGTCCTTCGTGCCGGAGGCCAGCCCGACCAGCGCGTAGCCGATATGGCCGATCGAGCTGTAGGCCATCAGCCGTTTGATGTTGGTCTGGGCGATCGCGGCGAAGGCGCCGAGCACCATCGAGGCGATGGCGAGAACGATGACGATCTGGCTCCACTGCTTCACCAGCCCGCCGAACGGGCCGGCCAGCACGCTCACGAACAGGCCCATGGCGGCCAGTTTCGGGGCGGCGGCGAAGAACGCGGTCACCGGGGTCGGCGCGCCTTCGTAAACGTCCGGCGTCCACATGTGGAACGGCACGGCGGAAACCTTGAAGGCCAGACCGACCATGACGAGCACCAGCCCGACGACCAGCCCGACCGAGGGCGCGGACGCGCCGGTCAACTGGGCGGCGAGGCCGGCGAACGCGGTGGTGCCGGCGAAACCGTAGACCAGCGAGGCGCCGAACAGCAGCATCCCGGAGGCCAGCGCGCCGAGCACGAAATATTTCAGGCCGGCCTCGCTCGACTTGACCGAATCCCGCCGTATCGCCGCGATGACGTAGAGCGACAGGCTCTGCAGTTCGAGGCCGATATAGAGGGACAGCAGGTCGCCGGCCGAGACCATGACCATCATGCCGAGCGCGGCCAGCACGATCAGCACCGGATATTCGAACCGCTCGATCGCCTCGCGCGCGTTGTAGCCGACCGACAGGACGATGCCGACCGCCGAGGCGAGCAGGATGCCGACCTTCAGGAAGGTCGTGTAGCCGTTGCTCACGAACATGCCGGCAAACGCCATCCGGCTCTCGCCCGGCGACATCCAGACCGTAATCGCGGCCGCCGCCGCCAGCACCAGGATCGACAGGGCCGAAACCAGCCGGGCGGAGCCCTCGCCGCGGAACACGCCGATCATCAGCAGGACCATCGCGGCGACGGCGACGAACATTTCCGACGCGGCGTATTCCAGGTTCGGCAGGATCATGGCGCCTCGCCCCTACCGCGCTGCGAAACAGGCTTCGTTGACCCGGCAGGCGCCGGCCTTGAAGCTCGTCAGCAGGTTCTTCACGGAGGCGTCGAACACGTCGAGGAACGGTTCGGGCCAGATGCCCATCCACAGCACGAGAATGACCAGCGGCGCGAAGATCGCAACCTCGCGCGGGTTGAGGTCTTTCATCCGCATCAGGTCGGGCTTGACCAGTTCGCCGAAGATGATCCGGCGGTAGAGCCACAGCATGTAGGCCGCGCCCAGGATGACGCCCGTGGCCGCCAGGGCGGCGGCCCAGACGTTGACCTGGAACACGCCGAACAGCACCAGGAACTCGCCAACGAAGCCGCTGGTGCCCGGCAGGCCGACCGACGCCAGCGTGAACACCATGAACACGGCGGCGTAGCGCGGCATGCGGTGGACCAGCCCGCCGTACCGGTCGATCTCCCGCGTGTGCAGCCGGTCGTAAACCACCCCGACGCACAGGAAGAGCGCCGCCGAGACGATGCCGTGGGACAGCATCTGGAACATGGCGCCGGTCACCGCCTGCTCGCCCAGGAGGGCATCGGGCAGGGTGCCGGCGCTGAACTGCACCGTCGCGGCGAAGATGCCGAGGGTCACGAAGCCCATATGGGCGACCGACGAATAGGCGATCAGCTTCTTCATATCCTCCTGGGCCAGCGCAACCAGCGAGGTGTAGACGATCGCCACGATGCTCAGCGTGTAGACCAGCGGCGCGAAATAGACCGAGGCGTCGGGGAACATCGGCAGCGAGAAGCGCAGGAAGCCGTAGCCGCCCATTTTCAGCAGCACGCCGGCGAGGATCACCGAGCCTGCCGTCGGCGCCTCGACATGGGCGTCCGGCAGCCAGGTATGGACCGGCCACATCGGCAGCTTCACCGCGAAGGAGGCGAAGAAGGCCAGCCACAGCCATTTCTGCGCTTCCGCGCCGAAGCCGGTTTCCCGGGCGAACTTCAGCAACTCGACGATGTCGGTCGTGCCCTGCCCGGCCGACTTGCTGAGGAAATACATCGCCATGACGGCGACCAGCATCAGGACGGAGCCGAGCAGCGTATAGAGAAAGAACTTGAACGCCGAATAGACCCGCCGGTTGCCGCCCCAGACGCCGATGATCAGGAACATCGGCAGCAGCACGCCTTCGAAGAAAACATAGAAGGTGACGAGGTCGAGGGCGCAGAAGGTGCCGACCATGAAGGTTTCCAGCACCAGGAACGCCGCCATGTATTCGCGGACGCGGGATTTGATCTCCCAGCTGCACAGGATGCAGATCGGCGTCAGCAGGGTCGACAGCAGGACGAACATCATCGAGATGCCGTCCACGCCCATGTGGTAGCTCAGCGTGTAGCCGCCGGGGAATTTGAACCAGGCCGTCTTCTCGACGAACTGGAAATCCGCCGTCCCGGTATCGAAGTTGATCCAGATCAGCAGCGAGATCAGGAAGGTCGCCAGCGAGGCCCACAGGGCGAGCCAGCGGGCGTTGCGGTCCGTCGCCTCCCGGTCGCCGCGCACCATGAGGAGGATCAGCAGCGCCCCGAGCAGCGGGGCGAAGGTGACGATGCTGAGCAGCGGCCAGGTTTCCATCGCCTAGCCCCACAGCCCGAAGACGAAGAGGGAGACGAAGCCGAAGGCGCCGATCAGCACCGCGAAGGCGTAGTGGTAGACGTAGCCGGTCTGTAGCAGGGCGGCGAGCCGCGAGCCGCCCTGGGTCGCGACGGCCGCGCCGTCCGGGCCGAAGCGGTCGATGGTGCCGCCGTCGCCCTTCTGCCACAGGCCGCGGCCCAGGATCATGGCCGGGCGGACGAAGAGACGGTCGAACAGCTCGTCGAAATACCACTTGTTGAGCAGGAAGTAGTAGAGGCCGCGGAACCGCTTCGCGAGCGCCTTCGGCCAGGCCGGCCGCAGCATGTACATGGCGTAGGCGAGCCCGATCCCGGCCAGGCCGGCGACGACGGGCAGGATCTTGACCCAGGCCGGCACATGGTGGGCGGCGTCGAGGATCGCGCCCTCGTTGCGCATGTAGATCGAATCGCCCCAGAAGCCGGCCCAGTCGTGGCCAGCGAACCAGCCGACGGCGAGGGCGCCGGCGAACACCGAACCGAGGGCCAGCACGAACAGCGGCGCCAGCATGACCGTCGGCGATTCGTGGACGTGTGCCTGGACTTCGGCCGGGGCGCGGCTCTCGCCGTGGAAGGTCATGATGATGAGTCGCCAGGAATAGAAGGCGGTCATGATCGCCGCGGCGATGCCCATCCAGAAGGCGAACAGGCCGAGCCCGGTATGGGCGCCGAAGGCCGCTTCGAGGATCAGGTCCTTCGAATAGAATCCGGCGAAGCCGAAGACGAAGGGGATGCCGACCCCGGCCAGCGCCAGCGAACCGATCCACATCAGAATGTAGGTCGTCTTCATCTTCCGCCAGAGGCCGCCCATCCGGCGCATGTCCTGCTCGTCCGACATGCCGTGGATGACCGAACCCGAGCCTAGGAACAGCAGCGCCTTGAAGAAGGCATGGGTCATCAGGTGGAACATCGCCACCGGATAGGCGCCGATGCCGGCGGCGAAAAACATGTAGCCGAGCTGCGAACAAGTCGAATAGGCGATGACCCGCTTGATATCGTTCTGCACCAGGCCGACCGTCGCGGCGAAGAAGGCCGTGAGCGCGCCGACCGTGACGACCGTCGCGAGGGCCAGCGGCGCGAACTCGAACATCGGCGACAGGCGGCAGACCATGAACACGCCCGCCGTCACCATTGTGGCGGCGTGGATTAGGGCGGAGACCGGCGTCGGACCCTCCATCGCGTCGGGCAGCCAGGTGTGCAGCAGGATCTGGGCCGACTTGCCCATGGCGCCGATGAACAGGAGGATGCAGGTCCAGTCCAGCGCGGTCTGGCCGTCGATGACGTAGCCGCCGACCGTGGTGATTTCCTTGCCGGGAAGTTCCTGCGCCGCCGGCAGCACCGTCGAGAAATCGAGCGAGCCGAATATCGCGAACACGGCGAAAATGCCGAGCGCGAAGCCAAAATCGCCGATCCGGTTGACCAGGAACGCCTTGATGGCGGCCGCGTTGGCGCTCTCGCGCTTGTACCAGAAGCCGATCAGCAGATAGGAGCACAGGCCGACGCCTTCCCAGCCGAAGAACATCTGGGCGAAGTTCTCGGCCGTCACCAGCATCAGCATGGCGAAGGTGAACAGGCTGAGATAGGCGAAGAACCGCGGCTTGTGCGGATCGTGGCCCATATAGCCGATCGAGTAGACATGGACGACGGCGGAGACCAGCGTCACCACCACGACCATGACGGCGGCGAGCGTATCGAAGCGCAGGGCCCAGTCGACGCTCAGCTCGCCCGACGCCATCCAGGTGAACAGCCGGATCGGCTCCTGCGGGCCGGTTTTCGCGAAGCCGACCTGATACAGGATGATCGCGCCCAGCACCGCGGAGACGCAGAGCAGCCCGGACGTGATGTACATCGAGGCCCGGTCGCCGATCCGGCGGCCGAACAGCCCGGCGATAATGGCGCCGAGCAGCGGCAGGAAGATGGCGGCAACGTACATGCCGAGCTCAGCCCTTCATCACGTTCACGTCTTCCACCGCGATGGAGCCGCGGTTGCGGAAGTAGATAACGAGGATGGCGAGCCCGATGGCGGCCTCGGCCGCGGCAACCGTGAGCACGAACATGGCGAAGATCTGGCCGACCAGGTCCTTCAGCGCCCAGGAGAAGGCGACCAGGTTGATGTTAACGGCGAGCAGGATCAGCTCGACCGACATCAGGATGATGATGACGTTCTTCCGGTTCAGGAAAATGCCGAAGATCCCGATGGTGAACAGGATCGCGGCGACCGTCAGATAGTGCGCGAGGCCGATCTCCCACATCGTCTCAGACGCCCTCCCCCGGCCGCACCTGCTTCAGCTCCACCGTCTCGTCGCGGCGGCGGCGGACCTGCTCGCCGATCTTCTGCTTGCGCACGCCGGGGCGCTGGCGCAGCGTCAGCACGATGGCGCCGACCATGGCCACGAACAGCACCATGCCGGCCAACTGGAACAGGTAGACGTATTTGGTGTAGAGCAGCCGGCCGAGCATCTCGGTATTGGTGAGCGCGCTGCCCTCCGGCACCCTTTCCGTCAGCGCCCCCCGGACCTCCGGCGCGACCGCCCAGATGCCGCCGACGAAGACGATCTCGCCGAGCAGGATCGCGGCGATCAGGCCGCCGATCGGCAGGTAGCGCTGAAAGCCCTCGCGCAGTTCGACGAAGTTGATGTCCAGCATCATCACGACGAACAGGAACAGCACGGCGACCGCGCCGACATAGACGATGACCAGGATCATCGCGAGGAACTCGGCCCCGGTCAGCACGAACAGCCCGGCGGCATTGAAGAAGGTCAGCACCAGGAACAGGACGGAATGGACCGGGTTGCGCGCCGTCACCACCATGACGGCGGCGGCCACGGCGATGAAGGCGAACAGGTAGAAGGCGATGGCTTGCAGGATCATCGGCGGCTAGCGGTAGGGCGCGTCGGCGGCGAGCGCCTGCGCAATTTCGGTTTCCCAGCGGTCGCCGTTCGCCAGCAATTTCTCCTTGTTGTACATCAGCTCTTCGCGCGTCTCGGCCGCGAATTCGAAATTCGGTCCCTCGACGATGGCATCGACCGGGCAGGCTTCCTGGCAGAAGCCGCAATAGATGCATTTCGTCATGTCGATGTCGTAGCGCGTCGTCCGGCGGCTGCCGTCGGCGCGCGGCTCGGCCTCGATGGTGATCGCCTGGGCCGGGCAGATCGCCTCGCACAGCTTGCAGGCGATGCAGCGCTCCTCGCCGTTCGCATAGCGGCGCAGCGCGTGCTCGCCGCGGAAGCGCGGGCTGAGCGGCCCCTTCTCGTAGGGGTAGTTGATCGTCACCTTGGGCTTGAAGAAGTAGACCAGCGTCTTCCACAGGCCGACGCCGATTTCCCAGAGCAGGACGGTTCGTGCCGCGCGCAGCATGGTTCTCGCTCCCTCAGGCCGGCAGCCAGCCGGCGTACAGCAACACGCCGGAATACGCCACGACGGCGATCAGCGACAGGGGCAGGAAGACCTTCCAGCCCAGCCGCATCAACTGGTCGTAGCGGTAGCGCGGCAGCGTCGCCCGCACCCAGATGAACACGAACAGCAGGAACGCGATCTTCAGGGCCAGCCAGATCGGCCCCGGAATCCAGTTCAGCCAGGAAACGTCGAGCGGCGGCAGCCAGCCGCCCATGAACAGGACGGCGGTGATGCCGCTCATCATGATCATGTTGATATATTCGCCCAGGAAGAACAGGGCGAACGGGAAGGCGGAATATTCGACGAAATAGCCGGCGACGAGTTCAGCCTCGGCCTCCGGCAGGTCGAAGGGATGGCGGTTGGTCTCGGCCAGCGCCGAGATGAAGAAGACCACGAACATCGGCGCCAGCGGGATCCAGTACCAGTTCCAGAAGCCGCCCTGTTGGGCGAGCACGATCTCCGCCAGGTTGAGCGACCCGGCCGCGATCAGCACGGTGATCATCACGAAGCCGATCGAGACCTCGTAGGACACCATCTGCGCCGCCGAACGCAGGGCGCCGAGAAAGGCGTAGCGCGAATTGCTCGCCCAGCCCGCCATGATGATGCCGTAGACGCCGAGCGACGAAATCGCGAAGAGATAGAGCACGCCGACATTGATGTTGGACAGCACCCAGATGCCGCTCTCGCTCCGGCCCAGCGGAATCACGGCCCAGGCGACCAGGGCGAGGGTGAAGGTGAGGACCGGCGCAAACAGGAACACCGCCCGGTTGGCGCCGGACGGGATGACCGTTTCCTTCATCAGCAGCTTGAGGCCGTCGGCCATCGGCTGGAGCAGACCGAAGGGGCCGACCACGTTCGGCCCCTTGCGCAGCATCATGGCGGCCAGGACCTTGCGCTCGTACCAGGTGAGCAGGGCCATGCCGAGCATCAGCGGCACGACGATCAGCAGGACCCAGCCGATCAGGATCAGCGCCGGCAGGGCATAGCCTTCCCAGAAAACCGTCATGGGGCGCTACCCGTCCGTGCCAGTACGCGCGCCGGCGTCGAGCGACCGGCGCATCTGCGTGCATTGCGCCATGGTTTCCGAACAGCGGCCGATCGGGTCGGTCATGTAGAAATTCTCTATCGGCGAGCGGAACGGAGCGGAGACCGGCGCTGCGTCCGAAGCATCGTCGCCGAAGGGCCGCCATTCGGCCGGCACGATTTCGTCGACCGCCTCGAACACCGGGTTGGCGTCGGCCAGCCGGGCGCGGACCTGGGCCAGCGAATCGTAGGGCAGCGTATGTCCCGCAACTTCCGAGAAGGCGCGGACGATCGTCCAGTCCTCGCGCGCATCGCCGGGCGGGAAGATGGCGAGCGCCGTGCGCTGCGGCCGGCCCTCGACATTCACATAGGTCGCGCTTTTTTCGGTATAGGCCGCGCCGGGAAGGATGACGTCGGCCCGGCCCGCGCCGGCGTCGCCGTGATGGCCCTGATAGACGACGAAGGCCCCGCCCAGCCGGTCCATATCGATCTCGTCGGCGCCGAGCAGCCAGACCAGCCCGATCTCGCCCGCCGCCGCGCCGTCCAGAATCGCAGCGGTGTCGCGACCGCCCGGTCCCGGCGCGAAGCCCAGGTCGAGTCCGCCCACGCGGGATGCCGCAGTATGCAGGACGTTGAAGCCGTTCCAGCCGTCGCGCACCATGCCGAAGCGCTCGGCTGCGGCGCGCGCCAGGCCGAGCATCTGCGCGCCGTCTTCGCGCGCCAGCACGCCCGGACCGACGATCAGCATCGGCCGTTCGGCATGCTCCAGAACTTTCGCAAAACCGTGGCCGCCCCCTTGATCGCCCCCGTGATCCCCCCGGGCGAGCGCGGCCAGCGTTTCGGCCCCGGCGCCCAGACGATCGGTGCGGTAGGTCAGGTCCGCCGGTTCGCCGATCTGGCCGATGCGGAAGCCGCCGGCCCGCCAGCGCCGCCGGATGCGGGCGTTGAGCACCGCGGCCTCGACACGCGGGTTGGCGCCGATCAGCAGCAGCGCATCGGCCTCGTCGATGCCGGCGATGCCGCTGTTGAACAGGTAGCTGGCGCGCACCGACGGATCGACCTTCGCTCCGTCCTGGCGGCAGTCGATATTCTCCGAGCCGCAGGCCGCGAACAGGTCTTTCAGCGCGATCATGGCCTCGCAGTCGGCCTGGTCGCCGGCGATCGCCGCCATACCCGCACCGCCGGTTTCGGCAATCCTCCCGGCGATCGCGGCGAAGGCTTCGGGCCAGGAGGCCGGCTGCAACTCACCGTCACGGCGGACATAGGGCCGGTCGAGCCGCTGCCGTTTCAGCCCGTCGCAGGCGAAGCGCGTCTTGTCGGAGATCCACTCCTCGTTGATGTCGTCGTTGAGCCGCGGCAGCACCCGCATGACTTCGGCGCCGCGGCTGTCGACCCGGATGTTCGAGCCGACGGCGTCCATGACGTCGACGGACTCGGTCTTGCGTAACTCCCAGGACCGCGCGGTGAAGGCGTAGGGTTTGGAGGTCAGCGCGCCGACCGGGCACAGGTCGATGACATTGCCCGACAGTTCGGAAGTCAGCGAGCGTTCGAGATAGGTCGCGATCTCCATATGCTCGCCGCGATGCAGCGCGCCGATCTCCTCGACGCCGGCAACCTCCTCGGCGAAGCGGATGCAGCGGGTGCAGTGGATGCAGCGGGTCATGATGGTCTTGACCAGCGGCCCCATTTCCTTGTCGTGCACCGCCCGCTTGTTCTCTTCGAAGCGCGTGCGGTCGTGGCCGTAGGCCATCGCCTGGTCCTGCAGGTCGCATTCGCCGCCCTGGTCGCAGATCGGGCAGTCCAGCGGATGGTTGATGAGCAGGAACTCCATCACGCCCCGGCGGGCCTTGATGGTTTTCTCCGAATCGGTGAATACGACCATGCCGTCCAGGATCGGCTGCGCGCAGGACGCCACCGGCTTGGGCGCCTTCTCGACCTCGACCAGGCACATGCGGCAGTTGCCGGCGATCGACAGCCGCTCGTGGAAGCAGAAATGCGGCACTTCCTTGCCGATCGACTGCAACGCCTGGAACAGGGTCAGGCGCCCGTCGACTTCGTGCTCGGTGCCGTCAACGGTTATCGTCGCCATCGCGCTTACGCCGCCACCTTGCGTTCGAGAATCCGGCGCTCAAGCTCCGGGCGGAAATGGCGGATCAGGCCCTGGATCGGCCAGGCCGCCGCATCGCCGAGCGCGCAGATGGTATGGCCCTCGACCTGGTAGGTCACCTCTTCCAGCATGTCGATTTCGCCGATGTCGGCCTCGCCGCGCACCAGCCGAGTCATGACCCGCCACATCCAGCCGGTGCCCTCGCGGCAGGGCGTACACTGGCCGCAGCTTTCGTGCATGTAGAATTTCGACAGGCGACAGATCGCGTTCACGATATCCGTCGACTTGTCCATCACGATGACCGCCGCGGTGCCGAGGCCGGATTTGAAGCCGGCCAGCGTGTCGAAATCCATCGGCAGGTCCTGGCAGATGTCCGCCGGCAGGCAGGGCACCGAGGAACCGCCGGGAATGACGGCGAGCAGGTTGTCCCAGCCGCCGCGCACCCCGCCGGCATGCTTCTCGATCAGCTCGCGGAACGGAATGCCCATCGCCTCTTCGACGTTGCACGGCGTGTTCACATGGCCGGAAATACAGAAGAGCTTGGTGCCGGTGTTGCGCGCGTCGCGGCCGATGCCGGCGAACCAGGCGGCGCCGCGACGCAGGATCGTCGGCACGACGGCGATGGATTCGACGTTGTTGACCGTGGTCGGGCAGCCGTAGAGGCCGGCATTCGCGGGAAACGGCGGCTTGAGGCGCGGCTGGCCCTTCTTGCCCTCCAGACTCTCCAGCAGCGCCGTTTCCTCGCCGCAGATATAGGCGCCCGCTCCGCGGTGGACGTGGATGTCGAAGTCCCAGCCCGAGCCGCTTGCGTTCTTGCCGATCAGTCCGGCGCCGTAGGCCTGGTCGACGGCGGCCTGGAGCCGTTCCGCCTCGCGGTAGAATTCGCCCCGGACATAGATGTAGGCCGTGTTGGCGCCCATGGCGAAACCGGCGATCAGGCAGCCCTCGACCAGCTTGTGCGGGTCGTGGCGCATGATATCCCGGTCCTTGCAGGTGCCGGGCTCGGATTCGTCGGCGTTGACGACCAGATAGTGCGGGCGGCCGTCGCGCTTGTCGTCCGGCGGCATGAAGGACCATTTGAGCCCGGTCGGGAAACCGGCGCCGCCCCGGCCGCGCAAACCGGATTCCTTGACCTGCTGGCAGATCCAGGCGCGGCCCTGCTCCAGGAACCAGGCCGTCTGATCCCAGTCGCCGCGGCGGCGCGCGCCTTCGAGGCCCCAGTCGTCGAAGCCGTAAAGGTTGGTGAAGATGCGGTCGCGGTCCTGGAGCATCAGGTGCCGCCCTCCCCCGCTTCGGCCAGCGCCGCGGCCTGCCGGCCCCAGTCGTCGCGCTCGATCCGGCCGCCCAGTTTCAGCGCATCGCCGACCCACTGCCTCTCGCCCGACGTCCAGGCGGCGATCTGGTCGAAATGGTAGATGCCGATGCCGTGCAGAGCGCTTTCGATCTTCGGGCCGAGGCCCTTGATCCCGGTGAGCGGGTCCGCCTTGCCGCCGCGGGGAGCATCGAGCGCCGGAGGGCGGACGGGCGCATCGACAGCGCCGGCAGCGACCGCCGGCGCCGAGCCGTTGCCCATGCCGTAGACCGCCGCCGGATCGAAGCGCACCGGCACCGGCACGTCGGTCAGGGTCAGCGCACCGCCTTCGGGTTCCGACGAATGCCGGCCGGCCAGCGATCCGACGGGCAGGTCGCCGCCGTTCTTCAGCCGGCGCAGGACGCCGGCGAAATTCTCGTAGCTCAGGTCTTCGACGAAATCGTCGTTCACCTGGACCATCGGTGCGTTCACGCAGGCGCCCAGGCACTCGACCTCGGAGCAGGTGAACATCCCGTCCCCGCTGGTTTCGCCGGGGCCGATGCCGACCTCGTCGCGGATGGCGCGGAAAACCTCGCCGGCGCCGCGCAGCATGCAGGGCGTCGTCCCGCACACCTGGAGGTGGAACGTCCCGACCGGCGCGAGGTTGATCATCGTGTAGAAGGTCGCAACCTCCATCACGCGGATCTTCGCCATGCCGAGCCGCCCGGCGATATGCTCGATGGCGGCCCGGGGCACCCAGCCGCCGTGCTGGCGCTGCGCCAGATCGAGCAGCGGCAGGACGGCGCTCGCCTGCCGGCCCTCCGGATAGCGGGCGACCGCTTTCTCGGCCGCATCGGCGTGGGCGCCGGCGAAGGCGAAGCTGTCGGGCTGCTCCACGGCCACAGGAGACGGTCCGCTCACCGGTCGACCTCGCCGAACACGACATCCATCGAGCCGACGATGGCGCAGACGTCCGCCAGCATGTGGCCCCTGGACATGAAATCGGTCGCCTGGAGATGGGCGAATCCCGGCGCCCGGATCTTGCAGCGGTAGGGCTTGTTGGTGCCGTCGGCGACCAGATAGACGCCGAATTCGCCCTTCGGCGCCTCGACCGCCGTGTAGGTCTCGCCGGCCGGAACGCGGTAGCCCTCGGTGTAGAGCTTGAAATGATGGATCAGCGCTTCCATGGAGCGTTTCATTTCGCCCCGTTTGGGCGGCGTGATCTTGTTGTCGTCGGCCGCCACAGGACCGTCCAGCGTCTCCAGCCGGTCGAGCGCCTGGTCGATGATGTGCAGGCTCTGGCGCGTCTCCTCGACGCGCACGAGGTAGCGGTCGTAACAATCGCCGTTCCGGCCGACGGGAATGTCGAAGTCGTAATCCTCATAGCCGTCGTAGGGCTGCGCCTTGCGCAGGTCCCAGGCGAGGCCGGAGGCGCGCAGCATCGGGCCGGAAAAGCCCCAGTCCAGCGCGTCCTTCGCATCGACGACGCCGATATCCACCGAACGCTGCTTGAAGATGCGGTTCTCGGTCAGCAGCGTTTCGATATCGTCGATGACCTTCGGGAACGCCGCGCGCCAGTCGCGGATGTCGTCGGCCAGGCCCGCCGGCAGATCCCGATGCACGCCGCCGGGCCGGAAATAGGCCGCGTGAAGCCGTGCGCCGCACACCCGCTCGTAGAAGCCCATGAGCTTCTCGCGCTCCTCGAACGCCCACAGGAACGGGGTCAGCGCGCCGACATCCATGGCATAGGCCGGCACGTTCAGCAGATGGTTGAGCACCCGGCCGATCTCGGCATAGAGCACCCGGATGGCCTGGCCGCGCGGCGGGGCCTCGATACCCAGCAGCTTCTCCGTCGCCAGCGCGAACGCGTGCTCCTGGTTCATCGGCGCGACATAGTCGAGCCGGTCGAAATAGGGCACGGCCTGGAGATAGGTCTTGTGTTCGATCAGCTTCTCGGTGCCGCGATGCAGCAGGCCGATATGGGGATCGGCGCGCTCGACGATCTCGCCGTCCATCTCCAGCACCAGGCGCAGCACGCCGTGGGCCGCCGGATGCTGCGGTCCGAAATTCAGGTTGAGATTCTTGATCTCGACATCGCCGGGTCCCGGGCCGGATCTGAGATCGCCCGGCGCAGCGGCCGCCGTCCGTCCGTCCAGCATTCCCTCAGCCCTCCGCCGCGCCCGCCGGCGCGGCCTTCTCGTCGCCCGGCGCGACCGGCGGCAGACCGCGGGTCATGCCCTCCCAGGGCGAGAGGAAATCGAAAGTGCGGTAGTCCTGCTGCAGCGTCACCGGCTCGTAGACCACGCGCTTCTGCTCCTCGTCGTAGCGCACCTCGACGAAGCCGGTAAGCGGGAAATCCTTGCGCAGCGGATGGCCGTCGAAGCCGTAGTCGGTCAGCAGGCGGCGCAGGTCCGGATTGTCGGCGAAATAGATGCCGTACAGGTCCCACGTCTCGCGCTCGAACCAGCCGGCGGCGCTGAAGACCTCGGCGACCGACGGCACCGGCGTCTCCTCGTCGGTCTGGACCTTGACCCGGCAGCGCAGGTTCGCGGTAACGCTCAACAGATTGTAGACCACGTCGAAGCGCTGCTCGCGCGCCGGCCAGTCGACCCCGCAGAGGTCGACCAGGCAGGTGAAGGCGCAGTTCGGATCGTCGCGCAGCCGGGTCAACACCATGACGATCGATGCCCGGCCGACTGTCAGGCACAGTTCGCCGTGGACGATTTCCGCGCCGGTCGCCTCCCCGATCGCGTCCGGGGGCAGGACGGCGAGAACGTGCTCTTTCAGTTCGTTGAGCGCTTCGAGGGTCATCGGCTGCCGGGGTTCTTCGGGCTAGCGGACGAAGCTCGCCGTGCGGCGGATCTTTTTCTGGAGTTGCAGGACGCCGTAGAGCAGCGCCTCGGCGGTCGGCGGACAGCCGGGGACATAGACGTCGACCGGCACGATGCGGTCGCAGCCGCGCACCACCGAGTAGGAATAATGGTAATAGCCGCCGCCGTTGGCGCAGGAGCCCATGGAGATCACCCAGCGCGGCTCGGCCATCTGGTCGTAGACCCGGCGCAGCGCCGGCGCCATCTTGTTGGTCAGCGTGCCGGCGACGATCATCACGTCGGACTGGCGCGGGCTGGGGAAGAAGACGGTGCCGAACCGGTCGAGATCGTAACGGCTGGCGCCGGTATGCATCATCTCGACGGCGCAGCAGGCCAGGCCGAAGGTCATCGGCCAGAGCGAACCGGACTGGGCCCAGCCGACCAGCGAATCCAGGCTGGACACGACGAATCCCTTGGACCGGAACTCCTTGTCCAGGAAGGCGTCCAGCTCCGGCAGCTTCGCAGAGGCGGCGGCGGGGCTGTCAGGGGCGGCTACTCCCATTCCAGCGCCCCTTTCTTCCACTCATAGACGAAGCCGACGGTCAGGATGACGAGGAAAACGACCATCGACCAGAAGCCGAAATGCTGGGTCTCCGAGAGCGTGATCGCCCAGGGGAACAGGAAGGCGACTTCGAGGTCGAAGATGATGAACAGGATCGCGACCAGATAGAAGCGCACGTCGAACTGGCCGCGCGAATCCTCGAAGGCGTCGAAGCCGCATTCATAGGCGGCCAGCTTCTCGGAATAGGGCTTTTGCCGGGCCAGCACCCAGGAGGCGGCCACCATCGCCAGCGCCAGTCCCAGGGCGATGCCCAGAAAAATGACGATCGGCAGATATTCGGCAAGGATGTCGCTCATCTGTCCCGCAAGGGTTGCCTCGATCCACGACCCGGCGCAGCGGCATTTTCGTGCTCGCCGCGCGCTTTCGCCTGCCCCGCACCTGACCGGACGGGCCGGTTATAGGGCCGGCGGTTTTCTTTGCATAGCCTTAGCACGATCCCGCACGGCCGCACAGCCGGCGCACGGCCGCGGCGCGGCAAAACTTTCGTGAGCGCATTCTTCGCCGATGCGGAGGCCCGAGGTGGAATGGCGGGGGCGGAATGGCGGGAGTGACGGGACTCGAACCCGCGGCCTCCGGCGTGACAGGCCGGCGCTCTAACCAAACTGAGCTACACCCCCGCAGCAGGCGCGGCGCCCTACCGGATCGGGTCCCGGAATACACCCCGGAACGCACCCTGAAATGCGCCCGAAAAATGCGCCGTCGCAGAGCGCGGCATGTAGGGCAGCCCCCGGCGGCTGTCAAGCGAGTGGAGGGGCGGCGGCCGGGATCGTCTTGCTACGCTGTTGAATGTGTCTGCAAAGATCTGTCGTGCCCGGAGATACGGGCCCCGCATCGGGATCGAAGGCGCATTACTGCCAGCCGTCCCGGAGCCGGTCGACATAGGCGTCGGCGTCCTCGTCCTCCCACAACTCCTTGCCCATCCCGCGCAAGGCAAGGATCGGGTCATCGCTTCCGACTGTGACGTTCTCGCGGTCCGATTTTCGACGCCGCAGCAGCGCAGTCACGGCGGGCAACACATCCGCGATACGATTGATTGCCATACCGAAAAACCTCACCGGTTCGTTTCGAATTTTACAAGAGGAAGGCCATTCTTCGCAACGCGACGGCCGGGCGAAAACCGTCGTAACCGCAGTCGGAATCGCTAAACCGCACTTCGTCCCCCGACCCGCTCGGCGAAACGCCGGCGCGCCGGGGGCAGGTCGCCGTCGTGCGGCGCGAAGACGTGGCGCTCGAGGAAGTGGCCGCTCAGCTTCAGCCCGTCGGCGATGTCCGGCCAGGAAACCGCCCCCGGCCCGCCCCCGGCCCTGACGGCAGCATCGGCCCCGCCGTTGAGGAAGTCCGGCAGGCGCAGCAGCTTTTCGGCATAGGGCGCGCCGGCGGAAAGGCTGACGGCCCGGCCGCTGTTCGGCGACACGAAGGCGAGCGTGTCGTTCCGGCCCGTTGCAGCGCAGCGTTCGAGGTCGAGCCCGAAGCCGAGTTCGCCGAGCAGCGCGATCTCCCACGCGACATAGGCCTGGCCCCAGTCGTCGCGCTCCAGCGCATCGAGCAGCGCGATTAGGCCGCGATAGACGGCCGGGACCGGCGCGCGCTCCGGCAGCGCGGCCTCGGCGAGGGCGCAAGCGGCGGCGATCCCGGCAAGGCGCAGCGGATCGCCGATCCAGTGCCCGGCCCTGCCGGTGACGAGTTCCGTTTTCATCGTGCCGAGATGTTCGGCGAGCCGGCCGCGCCAGGTCGCCCGGACACCGTTGCCGGGCTGATAGACCGGCCTTTGGCGCCTGGAGGCGCCGCCATGGGCGAGGCCGGCATGGCGGCCGTGCTCCGCCGTCAGCAGCTGCACCACCAGCCCGCCCTCGCCATGCGGCCGGGCCGCCAGCACGATGGCGTCGTCGGTCCACTCCATAAGGAGGGATATGGCGCGCGGGTGCCGGCCTCGGCAAGCGTCGAGGCACAACGGCGCGAATCGTTCTCAGGAACGGCAATGGAGCGGGAAATGGTAGCGGAGGAGGGACTTGAACCCCCGACACGCGGATTATGATTCCGCTGCTCTAACCAGCTGAGCTACTCCGCCCCAGGCGTGCTGCGCCCGGCCCCGGCAATCCGGCCCCGGCAATCCGGTGGCGGGGGCCGGCGGACGAGGCGCCGGATGCAGGCCGGCGCAGGCCCTCATCGGCGCCTGGCGAGATAGGATGAAGGCCCGGCCGCTGTCAAGCCGGGCGGCATGCCGTCCGCGGCGGCCCGGCCGGAGCCGCGACGGCCGCCTCACCGTGTCGGGGCGCCATCGCTACTCGCCGCTGCCGATCCCGTCGAGGTCGAACGGCGTGGTCTGGTAGAGCTTGTTGATCCAGTTGCCCATCAGCAGATGGCCGTGGGCCTTCCAGATGTTGCGCGGGGTTTTCGAAGGATCGTCGTTGGGGAAATAGTTTTCCGGGATCCGCACCGTATCCGGCCGGGCCTCGATATCCCGGACATATTCGTTGTAGAGCGTCCGCGATTCGTACTCGAGGTGGTTGAACATGTAGACGGCGTTCAGCGCCCTGTCCGTCACCATGCAGACGCCGGCCTCGTCCGACTCCAGGACGATGCTCAGCGGCTCGTGCTTCTCGATGTCCTTCGCGCGGCATTCGGTGTAGCGCGAAACCGGCACGGGCAGGATATCGTTGAAGCCGCGCACCATCGGGTCGGTGCGCCGCGCCACGCGATGGCCGAAGACGCCGGACAGCTTGCGCGGCAGCAGGTATTTCGGCACCCGGTAGTGGTGGTAGAGCTGGGCCTGGGCGCCCCAGCAGATGTTGAAGCTGGAATGGACGTTGGTCTTCGACCAATCCATGATCGCTTCCAGTTCCTCCCAGTATTTGACCTCCTCGAAGTCGATCTCCTCGACCGGCGCGCCGGTCACGATCAGCCCGTCGAACTTCCGGTCGCGAATCGCCTCCCAGGGCTTGTAGAAGGCGAGCATATGCTCCTGCGGCGTGTTGGACGGGATGTAGTGGGACGGCGAGACCAGCGTCATCTCGACCTGCAGCGGGCTTGCCCCGATCAGGCGCGAGAGCTGGGTTTCGGTCTCGATCTTCTTCGGCATCAGGTTCAGGAGCGCGATCCTGAGCGGCCGGATATCCTGCCGGACCGCGTCCTGCTCGCGCATCACATCCACCCCTTCCTTTTGCAGGATGTTGGCGGCGGGCAGGTCGTCGGGGATCTTGATCGGCATGGACGGGCTCGGCGGCGCAAAGGGTTGCGGAACGCTGATATGGCATATGCGAACCGGTTGTCGAGATGGCGGGAACGTGGACGCCGTGCCCCGGCCGGTGTAGGTGAGGAGGCCCGCCCCTCTCCCGCGATACCGGGACACCGTTTCGATATGCCTGCCGACAGCGACAAAGCCTCGGCTGCTCTCGCCGATACCCTCGCCGTGCTGCGCGCCCGGATCGACGATGTCGATTCCCGCATGCTTGCCGCCATTACCGAGCGTATGGAGATTTCGCAGCGGGTCGGCGCCGCCAAGAGTGCGGGCGGCAGGGCGGAAGACGGCGCGCCGGTGCATCGTCCGGGCAGGGAAGCCTCCCTGATCCGGGCGCTGATTGCGCGCTACGACGGACCGATGGAGTCGGCGGCAATCCACGCGGTCTGGCGCGAGGTCATCGGAGCGTCCATCGCGGTTCAGCGACCGCTGGTCGTCGTCGCGCCGGATAGTGCGGCGGAACAGGCGGCGCGCCTACATTTCGGCGCCAGCCAGCGCTACGCCTGGGCCGCCAGCCCGATCGTCGATGTGGCGAGCGGCGAAGCGGACATCGCGCTCTTCCCGGTTCGCGACGGCGATGCCTGGAAGGCGGCGGCAGGACTGCTGGCGGTGCGGCCGGATTGCGCCCTGCTGTGGCGCCTGCCCTTCACGGCGCCGGGCGGCGGCTGGATCGCGGTCGGACGCGGCGCCGCCGAGGAAAGCGGCGACGACCTGACGGTGGCCATCGCCCCGCCCGACCGCGTGCCCGACGATCCGGCAATCGAGACCCTGTGCGCCCTGCCCGACGGCCGGGCCGTGCTCGCGGTCGACGGAGAACTCGCCGACGCGCCGGCGGATGCGGGGCCGGCGGATGCGGGGCCGGCCGACGAGCGGCCGGTGCTGCGATTGGGCCGATTCCCCGCCCCGCTGGAAATATGATCTTTCCCGTCTCGTCCCCGGAGCGGTTCGCCGGAGCCTCCCGGAAAGGTTGGCGCGCGATCGAAGCGACAAACGGTGAAACCGGCAACATACAAAACATAGGCTCTACTCTATATAGGCTATATACTATATTATGACCGGGTGGGCCGTCGCCCTTTTCGAGGATTTCGAGGCTGAGTTCGATGGATTTCCGGAATCGGTTCAGAACGCGATCCTTGCCCGGGCGAGACTTCTGGAGCGCGCCGGGCCGCAGCTTGGCCGGCCATATGCCGACACCCTTGCCGGGTCGAAACATGCGAACATGAAAGAGCTTCGGTGCAGCGCCGACGATGGTGTGTGGCGCATCGCGTACGCCTTCGACCCGAAACGAAGGGCCGTTCTGTTGGTCGCCGGCGACAAATCGGGAGTCGCCGAAAGGCGATTTTACAGGCAGTTCATCGCCAGGGCCGATGAGCGTTTCGACGTTCATCTCGGCGAAATGAAAGGTTAGACCGATGGCAACAATGCTGAAAAACATCATGGACGGTCTTCCGGCGGAGCGCAGGGCGCTTATCGAAGCCGAGGCGGACCGCCTGCACGAGGAGTACAAGACCCTTTGGGAACTTCGTAAAGCGAGAGAGCTCACCCAGGTCGAAATTGCCAGGACGCTGAACATTCGCCAGGCCACGGTTGCCCAGATGGAAAAGCGCAGCGATCTCATGATCTCCACGCTTCGCGGCTATATCGAAGGCATGGGCGGCAAACTGAAACTGGTAGTGGAATTCCCCGACCGCGCGCCCATGCAGATTGGCGGCATCGGAGAACCGGACGATATATCGTCCAAAAGAGGCGATGCCGGCTCGGCACGCCAATAGACGGGCTACAGCGACTTTCATTTCGTTCCAACAAGGGAGCATGCGCCATGAGCGCACCTGAGAAGCGCCCGCAGCCGAGGCCGGGCATCATGAAAATCGCGCGCTATGTCGGCGGCGAAGGCGGCCTGCCCGGCATCGACGACCCGATCCGCCTGGCGAGCAACGAAAGCGCGCTGGGGCCGAGCCCGAAGGCCATTGCGGCCTACGCGGCGGCGAAGGACTCGCTGCACCGCTACGCCGATGGCGGCGCGGCGGCCCTGCGCCGGGCGCTCGGCGCGCGCCACGGGATCGACCCGGACCGCATCGTCGTCGGCAACGGCAGCGACGAGATCATCGGCCTGGTAACCAAGGCCTATGCCGGGCCGGGCGACGAGGTGCTGTTCAGCCGGCACGGCTTCGCCATGTATCCGATCGCGACGCTGGCGGCCGGCGCGACCCCGGTGACGGCGCCCGAGGCCGGCTACCGCGCCGATGTCGACGCCATGCTGGGCCTTGTGACGGAAAAGACGAAGATCGTCTTCCTTGCCAACCCGAACAACCCGACGGGCAGCTACGTTACCGCCGGGGAAGTCGCCCGCCTGCATGCCGGCCTGCCGCCTCACGTCCTGTTCGTCGTCGACGCCGCCTATGCCGAATATGTCACGCGCAACGACTACACGGACGGGCTGGAACTGGCGAAGACGCATGAAAACGTCGCGACGATGCGCACCTTCTCCAAAATCTACGGCCTCGCCGCGCTCCGGGTCGGCTGGTGCTATGCCGCGCCGGCGGTCTGCGACGTGCTGCACCGGACGCGCGGACCCTTCAACGTCAACGCGGCGGCCCAGGCGGCGGCGCTGGCGGCGCTCGACGATGTCGGCCATATCGACCGGGCGCGGGCGCATAACGATATCTGGCTGCCCTGGTTCGCCGAACAGGTCCAGCAGCTCGGGCTGACCGTCCTGCCCAGCATCGGCAATTTCGTGCTGGTCGGATTCCCGTCCGAAGACGGCAGGAATGCCGAAGCAGCCGAAGCGCATCTGAAGGCCGACGGAGTCATTCCGCGGCCGGTCGCGGGCTACGGCCTGCCGGACTTCCTGCGCATCACCGTCGGCCTGGAAGACGAAATGCGGGCGGTCGTGGCTTCGCTGCGCACCTTCGTCGGCCGATGAGCGGCGTCGACCGATGAGCGGCAACGCCCCCCGGTTCGGCCGGGCCGCCGTGATCGGCACCGGCCTGATCGGCTCGTCCCTGCTGCGCGTCATGCGGCGCGAGAAACTGGCGGACGAACTGGTCGGCTGCGCCCGCCGGGCCGAGGTCCGGGCGCGCGTGCTGGAACTGGGAATCGCCGACCGCGCGGTCGAGGATCCGGCCGAGGCCGTCGAAGGCGCCGATCTCGTCGTGGTCGCCATCCACCTCGGCGGCTATGCCGGACTTGCCGAGACCGTGGCGCCGCATCTGAAACCCGGCGCGATCGTCACCGATGTCGGCTCGGCCAAGCAGGCCGCCGTCGCCGCACTCCGCCCGCCCCTGCCGGCGGGCGTCCATCTGGTGCCCGGCCACCCGATCGCCGGCACCGAATTTTCCGGCCCCGATGCCGGCTTCGCCGAACTGTTCGAGGACCGCTGGTGCATCCTGACGCCGCCGGAAGGGACGGACCCGGCGGCCGTCGAAACCGTCGCCGCGCTGTGGCGCGCCGCCGGCTCCGAAATCGAGATCATGGACCCGCGGCACCACGATCTGGTGCTCGCCATGACCTCGCACCTGCCCCATCTGATCGCCTACACCATCGTCGGCACGGCGACCGAGCTGGAAGAGGACGTGCAGGCCGAGGTCGTCAAATTCTCGGCCGGCGGCTTTCGCGATTTCACCCGTATCGCCGCAACCAAGCCGGACTTCTGGCGCGACGTGTTCCTGACCAACCGCGAAGCCGTGCTGGAAATGCTCGACCGCTTCACCGAAGATCTCTCGGCCCTGCGCCGCGCCGTCCGGCGCAGCGACGCCGACGCCATCATGGCCCGCCTCGCCCGCACCCAGCATGTCCGCGAAGACGTGATCGCGCTGGGCCAGGATACGGAGTGGCGGCGGTAGCGCCCAAGTCCAGCACTCGTTCGTTCCCCGCTGCAATTGCATGGGCATTGAAGTTCCAGACATTATCCATATAATCGCCATATCAACGCCGGTCCTTGCCGGCGTGCAACTGACGAGAGAGGCGAAAGCTATGAAGTTGAGAAAGGTAACGATGAATCTTACCGAACGAGACGTCGCCAATACCGAATATCTCACGACCAGACTGAACTCGAGGAATAAGGCCTCAACCGTGAGCAGCGCCTTGGCGATTACCGAGGGAATAACGAGGAAGATCGAGGACGGGGGAGAATTATTGATCAAGAAAAAGGACGGATCGACGGAGACATTGGTAATCGCGGGTCTGAACGGCGCGAATACCTGATGGCAGTCGAGCAGACGCCCGACGAAATGAGCGGGTCGCCCGACGACTGGGGCTCTGCGGACTCGGCGATCACCCGGCTAAGGTCGGAACCCGCCTATCTTCGGGACCGGCTCTTTTATCGGATAGTTGCCGGGTCGCTGGCGGCAATCGCGGGGCTCGCGTTGGTCGGCGCAATCGTCCTCGCGGCATATGAAAAGGCCGTTCCCGATTCTGTGGTTGCCTTGGGATCGACCGCTATTGGCGCATTGGCAGGGGTGCTGATAGCGGATCGGCGGTGACAGCGGCCCGTACCGGAATGCCGCAAAGCGCACCGCCGGAAACCACCCGCAACAAAGACCGGAAATGCTGACACCCGAACCCGGACTGAGGACCCATGACCGGGCGCGCGCGACGCCGGGATTCACGCTGTTCTCGGCGATCCGCAGCGACCGCGCCTTCCTGATCGACATGGAGGGCCGGCCGGTCCATGAGTGGCGGCTTGAGGGGCTGGGCGGTGTGAACCTCTGCCAGCTGATCGGCGACGGCACCCTGTTCGTGACCCAGGCCACGCTCGAAGGCCCGCCGCTGATGGCGGGCAAGGGCGGACTGCTGCGGGAATACGATTGGGACGGCAACATCGTCTGGGAGCATTACGACAAAAACCACCATCACGATGCCCGCCGGCTCCAGAACGGCAACACGCTCTACATCGCCTGGGACCTGCTCGACGACGCGACGGCAAAGCGGGTGCAGGGCGGCCTGCCGGGCACGGAAGTGGATGGCAGGATATACGGCGACCTCGTGCGCGAGATCGATCCTTCGGGCGAGACGGTCTGGGAGTGGCGGATCCGCGACATAGAGATCGAGAAATACCCGATCTGCGGCATCTGCGACCGCGCCGAGTTCGGACACGCCAATACCTGCGCGCCGCTTGCCGACGGCAATGTGATGCTGAGCTTCCGGGTGCTCAACCTGATCTGCATCGTCGACCGGGAAACCGGGCAGATCGTCTGGGAGATGTGCGATCCGGTGCTCGGCCACCAGCACGATTGCCAGATACTCGACAACGGCAACGTGCTGGTGTTCGCCAACGGCTTCCACGGCCGGACGGACGACATGTTCTCGCATATCCTCGAGATCGATCCGCAGACGAAGGAGATCGTCTGGCGCTACGACGCCAAGCCGCCCCAGAGCTTTTACTCCGCCAATATCTCCGGCGTGCAGCGCCTGTGGAGTGGCAACACCTTCATCTGCGAGGGCGCCCGGGGCTGCCTGTTCGAGGTCACGCCGGAAGGCGACGTGGTGTGGGAATATCTGTCGCCGCACACCGCCTATTCGCGGATGTTCGGGACCGAACTCAACTGGATCTTCCGGGCGCGCCGCTATGCCCCCGACGCTCCGGAATTGAAGGGGCGGGTTTAGAGGAAACGAACGCGCCAGCCTTCGGTTCGAGGCCGACGGGTTCTGCGACTGCAACCAGACCATCGACGTGCCGCCGGGAGCGTGAACCGGGGCGAGTCGAGTTGACGGTACCGGCGACGGGATACATATTTCTGTATGAAAACCACCCTCAACTTCGACGATCGCCTGCTTCGCGCCGCTAAGATGCGTGCCGCCCAGGACGGCGACACGCTCACGCGGCTGATCGAGCGCGCCCTTCGCGACTATCTCCGGCCCGTACGCGAGCGGCCGACCGGCTTCCGGGCCGAACTCCTGACCAAGCGGGGCGCGCCGGCCGCCGGCGTCGACCTCGACGACCGCAACGCGCTCTACGAGAGAATGGACGGCCGCGATTGATCGCGGTCGACACCAATGTTCTCGTCCATGCGCATCGTGAAGATTCGATCAAGCATGAGCCAGCTCAAGCGCGCATCGTAGCGCTCGCCGAATCGCCCGCCCGCTGGGCGATTCCGGTGTTCTGCATCGGCGAGTTCATTCGGGTAATCACCCACCCGAGGCTATTCCATTCCCCGCACTCCGCGGACGAAGCGTGCGAGGCGCTGTCCAGGCTACTCGCCTCGCCAAGCGTAACGGTGCTCTCTCCAGGGGCGGACTACCCGGCGCTTCTGGTGGAAGCGATTCGTGAGGCAAACGCCGTAGGTAATCTGGCCTTCGATGCCCAGATCGTCGCACTCTGCCGGGAAGCCGGCGTTTCCCAACTGGTCACCGAGGATCGCGATTTCGACCACTTCAAGGGACTGAACGCGGTTCGTATCGAGGCGTGATTGCGCGCCGGGCCGGCGCCGGCTGGCCGGCGTATCGGCCGCTTACAGCAAATGCTGGCAAGGGCGCTTCGTCCGCCCTCCCTACCCCGCCGCCCTTACCTCGGCGGTGCCGACCATGGTGTCGCGGGTGACGATCTCCACCAGTTTGTCCTCCGGCCAGCCTTCCGTGCCCTCGGGCTGCATCGGGAGCACGAGATAGCGCATGTCGGCGGTCGAATCGTGGACGCGGACTTCGCGGGCCGGGTCGATCTCGGTGCCGAACTCCCGCAGCACGCCGCGCGGGTCGCGCACGGCGCGGCTGCGGTAGGCGTAGCTCTTGTACCAGTCCGGCGGCCGGCCGAGGATGAACACCGGATAGCAGGAGCACAGGGTGCAGACGACGACGTTGTGAACGTCGGCCGTGTTCTCGACCACGACGATGTCGGCGGCCACCGCGTCGATGTCCATCTCCGCCTCGATCGCTTTCTTGCCCTCCGCAAGCAGGCGTTCCCGGAACCCGGCGTCGGTCCAGGCGCGGGCGACGATCTTCGCACCGAGGGCCGGCGAGCGTTCGTCGATCTTCTCGATTATGGCGCGCATGTCGCCGGCGCTGAACACGCCCTTTTCGATCAGCAGGCTGCGCGTCGCCGCGGCGAGATGCTGGTAATAGCCCTGCGGCCCGTCGGCCTCGATCGGCGCGTGATCGTGGTCGTGGGCGTGAGGATCGTCATGCGGCATCGCCAGGGTCCCCCGTTGCGGCCGGCTCCAGCCAGTGTTCGTAGATTTCGATGTCGATAGTGTCGGCCGGGTTGCCGGCGTAATCGTCCCAGACATGGCGCTGGTCGAAGCGCACGCGGTAGAGCGGGACGCGCGCCGCGTCGTAGTTGCCGAACGCGAGGTCTTCGGGATTTTTGTACGCGCCGCACACCCGCTCGACCTCGCCGGTCTTGCCCCGGATGTAGAACGGCGTGCGCAGATGGCGCCGGCCGGTCGGGAAACGGGCCGAGACGGTAACGGCGTCGCCCGGATTGAATCGGGGTTCGGTGCCGGAGCCGGTTATTCCACCGCCGGTCATTCCGCCGCCTCCAGTTCCTGCACCCGCGCGTCCAGTTCGGCGCGGTCGAGCACGCCCTTCTCGACCAGGATGTTGCTGAGCGACATGATCCAGCGCTCGTAATAGCCGATGGTGTCGTACAGTTCCGGCGGCAGTTCCTCGATGCCGCGGCGCAGCTCGTCGACGGTGACGATCCTGTCCTTGCGCATGGAGAGCAGGCGCATGATCGCCTCGACCTGTTTCTCCCACAGCTCGATCTCGTGCGCCGACGGCACGACCGGCCCCTTGTCGAGGCCGCCCATATCGTGCTGCTGGCGGATATTGTCGTAGTCGGGCATGGCTGCTTCCCCTATCGCCCCCTGAACCGGGCCTCGCGCCGCTCGACGAAGGAGCGCACGCCCTCCGCGAAATCCTCGCTCCCGGCGATCTCCGCAAGCCGGCCGCGAAAGGCCCGCACGGCAGCATCCGGCCCCTGCCGCACGGCGATAGCGGCATTCTCCCGGGTCGCGCGGACGGCGAGCGGCGCCTGCTTCGCGATCCTTTCGGCGAGTTCGACAGCGCGCGCCAGCCCCTCGCCCCGGGGCACGACCTCCTGCACGAAGCCGAGGCGCAGCGCGGTTTCGGCGTCGAATTCGTCGCCGGTCAGCAGCCAGCGCATGGCGTCGCCCCAGCCGGCGCGTTCGACGAAGCGGATCGTCGCGCCGCCGAAGGCCATCAGCCCGCGTTTGACTTCGAGCTGGCTGAAGCGCGTCCCTTCCTCGGCGACCGCGATGTCCGCCGCCAGCATCAGTTCGATGCCCAGCGTGAAGCAGATGCCCTTGACCGCCGCGACCACCGGCTTGGCGCGGAACGGCGGGCGCAGGTCGAACGGATCGACCAAGTCCGGCGGGAAAAACTCCGGCTCGGTGATGTCGAACGCGCTCAGCTCCAGGCCGGCGGTGAAGTGCGCGCCTTCGGCATGGATCACGGCGCAGCGCAGGTCGTCGTCGGCCTCGTAATCGGTATAGGCCTGCGCCAGCGCCCCGCACATCTCCGGCGTGAAGCCGTTGTATTTCGCCGGCCGGTCGATGCCGATCAGGAGCAGGCCGCCCTGCCGTTCCGTCGAAATGCGGCCCCTGGCCGAACCGGATTCGGAGCCGGCGCCCTGACCTGTGCCCTGACCTGCCGTGCGCGTCGCGGCAACGTCGTTCATACGCGAATGTCCCGGCTTTCCATTGGCGCTGTCCACCGAATGTGACACCCGGACCCTTCGTCTTTCAAGCCCCCGCTGTCCGGCCGCACGGCGAACTCCGTCGCCATATCTCAAGGCCGGCCGGGTTCCGCAGAGGACTCCGGCGGCGCGGGACGGGGCGCGGGAAAAATATTTTCCGGAATACGAGTTTATTTCTTGACACGGTAAATTTCGTTCCCTATATGTATCATGCCAACGCTCGAAGTGCGCCCGCTGCGCAAACCGCCGTCGGACGTTGCGGCCGGGCCTCTGTCTCCCGGTCCGGCCGGATCGCACTCCTTTGAACGTCGTTCCGACCGAAGCGCAGGCGCCCCACCTGAACTATAACACCAGGGGCAGTTCGGTAAGATACAAGAAGTCCGGCTGCCGACGGAGACCGGCCAAACGCCGGAGCCTGCGGCGCCGACGGCGCGCTCGCCAGATTTCTCCACTACGCCCCGAATAAGTCCGGGGCTCCGGTCGAAATGACGGTAAAGGGGCAGAGGTCGGGTTCGGGGTGCGGGCCGCCGTCCCGGAGCAGGATATGGGAATGTTTCCTTTTCTAAGTGCAAAAAAATAGAAGACAGACCGGTCTGTCTATTTTGTTTCTGTGCGAAAAACGGCGGAAAACTGCGGAAAGAGGCGGCACTGACAAAGAGAATTTTGAATGCCTGCTCAATAAATGAGAAGGCCGCAGACCTGCGGCCGGGGCGCCGGCCGCCCCCGTTGCCGGCCTCCGTTGCCGGCCTCCGTTGCCGCCCCCATTGCCACCCCGGGACGAAGAGCCGGAACGCGACATTCTTTTCCGGCGGCCGGCCCGATTCCCGAACCGCGGGATTCACCCGGTCCCGGATACGCTCTATAGTCCCGGCAGCCGGAACCGCATCTCAACGAGGACACCGCCCATGTTCGACACCAGCATCGACGCCGATGGCATCGCGGTCATCGCGTGGAACATCCCGGACCGGCCGGTCAACGTGATGAACGAGACGACGATGGCCGGGTTCCGCGACGAGGTGGAGAAGGCGATCGCCGACGATGCGGTGAAGGGCGTCGTCATCGCCTCGGCCAAGGAGGATTTCATCGCCGGGGCGGATATCGACGGCTTCCTCGAGGATCTGAGCGTCGAGGCCCTGCTGCCGCAGTTCCTGATGTTCGACAAGGTCGGGCGCGCCATGGAGACCTCCGGCAAGCCCTTCGTCGCGGCGATCAACGGCCATGCGCTGGGCGGCGGCTACGAGACGGCGCTGTGCTGCCATTACCGGATCGCGGCGGACAACCCGAAGGCGCGCATCGGCCTGCCGGAGATCGGCCTCGGCGTGCTGCCAGGCGGCGGCGGCACCCAGCGCATCCCGCGCATGCTGGGCCTCCAGGCCGGCCTCCAGATGCTGCTCGACGGCAGGAAGCACACGGTCGCCCAGGCGGCGAAGATGGGGCTGGTCGACGAGGTCGTTCCCCCGGAAGACCTGCTCGGCCGGGCGAAACGCTGGGCGCTGGACAACCCGGACGCGACCCAGCCCTGGGACCGCAAGGGCTTCCGCATTCCCGGCGGCGACGTGCAGAGCGCAAAGGGGATGCAGCTTTTCCCGGCGGCCAACGCCATGGGCCGGGAGCGCAGCTACGGCAACTATCCGGCGGTCCAGGCGATCCTGTCCTGCGTCTACGAAGGCTGCCAGCGCCACATCGATGTCGGCCTCCGGGTCGAGAGCAAGTATCTGGTCAACATGATCCGCCACCCGGTCACCAAGGCGATGGTGCGCACCGGATTCTTCGAGATGACGAAGGCGCGCAAGCTGAAGGGCCGGCCGGAAGGCATCCCGAAAGCGAAGATCGGCAGGCTCGGCATCCTCGGCGCCGGCATGATGGGCGCCGGCATCGCCTCGGTCAGCGCCGGCCGCGGCATGGATTGCGTGCTGATGGACGTCGACCGGGAAGCCGCCGAAGCGGGCAAGGCGCGCGCCGCGGCGCCGCTGGAAAAGCGGGTAAAACAGGGCCGGATGGGCGAGGCGCAGATGGCGGCGCTGCTCGACCGGATTGCCCCGACCGACGACTATGCCGAACTGGAAGGCAGCGACCTGGTCATCGAAGCCGTGTTCGAGGACCGGGCGATCAAGGCCGAAGTCACCAAGGCCGCCGAAGCCCGGCTCGGCCCGGACGCGGTTTTCGCCTCCAACACCTCGACCCTGCCGATCACGGGCCTCGCCGAGACCAGCGCCCGGCCGGCGCAATTCATCGGCATCCACTTCTTCTCGCCGGTCGAGAAGATGCCGCTGGTCGAAATCATCCGCGGCGCGGAGACCGGCGATGCCGCCGTCGCCCTCGCCCTCGACTATGTCCAGGCGATCGGCAAGACGCCGATCGTGGTCAACGACGGCCGCGGCTTCTTCACCAGCCGGGTCTTCGCGACCTACGTCATGGAGGGCGTCGCGATGCTCAAGGAGGGCGTCGCGCCGGCGCTGATCGAGAATGCCGGCAAGATCGCCGGCTTCCCGGTCGGCCCGCTGGAAGTGGTCGACAACACCAGCCTCGGCCTGTCCTTGGCGATCCGCCGCCAGTGGAAGAAGGACCTGGGCGACGCCTATGCCGGCCACCCGGCGGACGACGTGTTCGAACTGTTCGTCGAGACGCTGGACCGGCCGGGCCGCAAGGCGGGCAAGGGCTTCTACGACTGGCCGGAGGGCGGCTCCGGCGGCAAGACCAAGCGCCTGTGGCCGGAACTCGGCCGCCATTTCCCGCGCGCCGCCGACCAGCCGGACGTCGAGGAGGCCAGGCGCCGCCTGCTCCACATCCAGTCGGTCGAGGCGCTGCGCTGCCGGGCCGAGAATGTCGTGACCAGCCGCGCCGACGCCGATGTCGGCTCGATCCTCGGCTGGGGTTTCCCGATGTACACCGGCGGCGTGCTCTCCTGGGTCGGCCAGACCGGCGCTGCGGAGTTCACCGACCAGTGCAACGCCCTCGCCGACAGGCACGGCCCCCGCTTCGCCCCGCCGGACGACGTGGCCGCGCTGGCGGCGTGAGCCGGCCCCGCCACCGTGCAGGAAATTCATGCGCCTGACCGACGCACAGATCGCGCAGTTCCGGGACGACGGGTTCCTGATCCTGCCGGCGCTGTTCTCGCCCGCGGAGGTCGCAGTGCTCAAGGCGGAGCTGCCGCGCCTGTTCGCCGAGCGCCGGCCGGAGAATTTCCGCGAGAAGAAGGGCGATGCCGTGCGCACCGCCATGGCCCTGCACCTGCGCAGCGACGTCTATGCCCGGCTGGTCCGGCATCCCCGCCTCGTCGGGCCGGCCCGGCAACTCCTGGGCGGCGCGCTCTACATCCAGCAGGTCAAGGTGAACGCCAAGGAAGCCTTCTCGGGCGACGTCTGGCAATGGCACTACGATTTCGCGACCCATCACGGCGAGGACGGCGTGCCCGAGCCGCTGGCGCTCAACCTGCATGTGCTGCTCGACGAGGTGAACGAGTTCAACGGTCCGATCGTCTTCATCCGCGGCTCGCACCGGCGCGGCGCGGCACCGGCGACGCTGGACACCGAGACGACGAGCTATCCGCTCTGGACGGTCGACGACGCGACCGTGGCCGGCCTGGTCGCCGAAGGCGGGCTGGTCGCCGCCAAGGGGCCGCCCGGCACGGTGCTGATCTTCGGCGACACGCTGGTCCACGGCTCCTCGATCAACATGACGCCCTGGCCGCGCACAATCTTCTCGCTGATCCTCAACCCGGTCGCCAACGCGCTCACCCGCCACCAGCGGCCGGATCATCAGCACCACCGCGACCTGAGCCCGGTCGAGCCGCTCGGCGACGGCTGCCTTCTTGCGGAAGCGGCGCCGTGACGGCCTGCGGCAGTCGTCCGCCCGGACGCGCGTAGGAGCAGCGCCGGCCGCCGCGCGCGGGCCGGGCAACCTTGGCCGGCAACCTGGGGAGAACGGACATGGCCGCACGGACGCTCGACCTGGGCACGGATGAACTGCTGTGCTCGGTTGAAGGCCACATTGCCACGATCGTGCTGAACCGGCCGGAAAAGCGCAACGCGCTGGGCGATACGCTGACGCCGGCGCTGCGCGAAGCCCTGCTCAGGACCGAGGCCGATCCCGAGGTGCGGGCCGTGATCGTCACCGGTGCGGGAAGCGCGTTCTGCGCCGGCGGCGATGTGACGGGCTTGGGCCGGCCCTTCAACGAGGGAACCGCGGAGGCGCCGCGGCTCAGCGCCGACGACGCGATCCGCGGCCTCCAGCACAAGCAGGACACGCTCACCCTGCGGCTTTACCATCTGGCCAAGCCGACGATCGCCGTGCTGCCCGGCCCAGCCGCCGGCGCGGGCATGTCGATCGCGCTGGCCTGCGACATCCGGATCGCCGCCGAAAGCGCCTTCCTCGCGCCGGGATTCGTCAACATCGGCCTGTCCGGCGACTATGGCGGAAGCTGGTTCCTCACCCGGCTGGTCGGCCCCGGCCGCGCGAAGGAGATCTACTTCACGGGCCGCCGGGTCCACGCCGCCGAGGCGCTCCGGCTCGGCATCTTCAACGAGGTCGTGCCGGATGCGGACCTCGCGGCCCGGGCGCGCGAGCTGGCCGGCGCGATCGCCGCCGGTCCGCCGGTCGCGCTGCGCTACATGAAGGAGAATTTCAACCGCGCCGGCGTTGCCGACCTCAAGACCTGCCTCGACATGGAGGCCGACCGCACGATCCGCTCGGCCCGCACCGAAGACCATCTCGAAGGGGTCGACGCTTTCATGGCGAAACGCAAGCCGGAGTTCACCGGCCGGTAGCGTCTTTGCCCCGGCGGCGGGCGTCGGCCGGCGGAAACGGCCGGGTCGCGGCCTGGAAGGGCCTTCGTCCTTCGATTTCCCGCACCCTTCGGAGCAGGGCTTCGAGTTCGCCGTCCGGTTCGCCGGATTCGGCAAGATGGCCCACGACATTCTCCAGATAGTCGCGGCAGCTTCCGAATTGCCCCGAAGCGCCGGCGACGATGCGGGCCTTCTGGGCGTCGCTGAGCGGCGGGCAGTATTGCGGATGGCCCGGATCGGCGACGAAGGCGAGCGCGGCGAAGGGCGCCGGGTCCTGCCCGGCCCGCGTTTCGACGGGATACAGCGGCGCCCAGACCGGCCGGTAGACGGCGGAATACATCTCCCGCGCCCAGAGTGTCTCCAGGTCCGCGGCCTCGGTCCTGTCGGCGATCCGGAGCGCGACGCCGCGGCAGGCGGCGCCCGGCGCGGCTTCGAGCCCCAGGCCGAGGCCCGGCCGCTCCGGCGTGCCGCGGGCCGACACGGTCCAGAAGCAGAAGGCGCGGCGGTAGCCGTGCAGGACGGCGCGGCGGCGTTCGGCCGGCTCGAACGCGGGATTCCAGATCAGCGAGCCGTAGCCGAACACCCAGACCGGTCCGGCCGGGCGCTGCGCCATCGCCGCCGCACGGCTTTCGGCGAGGGCGGACGCGTCGAGCGGCTGCGCGCGCACCGTCGGCCAGGGGATATCGTCGGGACCGGGATCGGGATCGGATTCGGGATCGGGGCCGGTCTCGGGACCGGTTGCGCCGGGCATCGGCCTACAGCAGGCCCATCATGCCCAAGCAGCTGCGCAGGATCGCGCTGCGGTCGTCGGCGAAGCCGTCGGCCATGTCGAAATGGTTGGCGCCGGCGATCTCCATAGCTTCGGCCCGGTGGCCCCGCGCCCACAGCGTTTCGGCGAAGGCGCGCGACTGGCGGCGGAATTCGTCAAGCTCGCCGCTGCCCCAGAACAGCGCCAGGGCGGGCAGGCGCTCCGGGACGTTGTGGATCGGGCTCAACCGCCGCACCGCCACCTCGTCCAGCCGGACATAGTCGTTGCGCGCCGACAGACGCACCGGCTCCAGGTCGTACATGCCGCTGACCAGCACCGCGCCCTTGATCGCGTCTTCGGGCAGGCCGGCCCGGGCGCGCCAGCCGTCCTGCACCAGCGCGCCGCCGACATGGGCGCCGGAGGAATGGCCGCAGACATAGAGCCGGTGCGGATCGCCGCCGAAGCTGCGCGCGTTGCGCCACAGCCAGGCCAGCGCCGCCCGGTTCTGGCGCACCTGTTCGTCCAGGCTCGCGTCCGGCAGCAGCGAGAAATCGGCGGCGACCCAGGCCGCGCCCGCCGCGGCGAACGGGGCGGCCGGGTAGCTGAAACTGTCCTTGGAGAGCGCCTTCCACGCGCCGCCGTGGATGAACAGCATGACGGGCACGCCGCCGGCGCCGTTCTCCGCCGGGAAGATGTCCAGCGTTTCCGCCGGCCCGTCGCCGTAGGGCACGGAAAGCCGGCAGTCCTGGCTTTCCCGGACCCGCGCGCTCTCCGCATTCCAGGCGTCGAGATAGCCGCTGACATCGGGCACCAGCGTCGCCTGGTTGTATTGCGCATCCAGTTCGGCCTGGCTGTAGCCTCGATAGACCGGGGCGGCCTGAGCGGCCGGGGCGACGGATTCGGTCGGACTGCCGGATTCGGTCGGCATGGCGGCTCAGCCGGCCAAGTCGCGGTGTTCGGCGAGGAAGGGCAGCAGGGCCGCGTCGAACTCGGCCGGCTTCTCCAGATTGATCAGGTGGCCTGCGCGCGGAACCACGACCAATTCCGATCCGGCGATCCGCTCGTGCAGGCCGCGGCCGATCTCCGGCGTGGTCAGGGAATCGCCGTCGCCGTAGATCAGCAGCGTCGGCACGCGGATCGATTCGAGCTCGGCGGTGCGCTCGAACATCGAGGTCGCGCGCACCGTCTTCATGTAGCTTTCCTTGTGCAGCGCCGCCATGCTGGCGACGAGGCGCTTATACTGGGCCTCGGTGGCGTCCGGCCCGCGCAGGGTCGAGGCGACGACCGGGGCGATGTCCTTCGGCTCCTTGCCTTCCTCGGCCAGCGGCTTGAGGCGCAGCGCCACGAAGCGTTCGCGCTCGGCAGGCGAGAAGTTGCTCTGGCCGGCGAAGGTGGCGACCAGCGTCAGCGTCGCGATCCGGTCGGGATAGAGGGCGTGGAAATCCTGGGCGATGCGCCCGCCCATCGAGAGGCCGCACAGATGGGCTTTTTCGACGCCGTAATGGTCGAGCAGCCGGGCCAGATCGTGGGAGAAGTCGCTGAAATCCAGCGGCCCGTCGTAATCGTCGCTGTCGCCGTAGCCGCGGGCGTCCCAAGATACCGCGCGGAAACCGCGGGCGGCGAAGGCCTCGACCTGTTCGGTCCAGTTGGTCCGGTTGCCGCCGATGCCGTGCATGAAGACGAGCAGCGGCCCCGCGCCGGCCTCGTCGACGGCGATGTCCGGCGGGCCGGGGATTTTCCTGAACTGGATGGCGGTCATCGCTCGAAATCTCCTTGAGGACGCACGGGGCGGATTACAGGTTCTTGACCCGCTCGGAAAATACTTCGTGAATCTTGTTCAGATGTTCCGCGAGCCACTCGTGCTGCCGGGGCCAATCATCCTCGTTCAAAGGGTCCACGTCGCGAAGACAATACGCGATCCGGCTGGCGCGTCGTCCCGATAACTTCTCCTTTCGAGGATTCCGCTGCGAAACCCCTCGCCGGCATTCCTTCTACTTGCGCGCGCCTTCCGACAGTTCGTCCCCTGCCGCCTGCGCGACCCATCGTGGCCGATCGTCCGGTTTCGAAACGATCCGGCCTTTCGTCACCGGACGAAGGCGCAGGCCGAGGGCTTGCAGCACGTTCAGCACGGTTGCGAAACCCGGGTTTCCATCGCGCGAAAGCGCCTTGTACAGGCTTTCCCTACCCAGCCCGGACTTCGCCGCGACGGCGGTCATTCCCCTGGAACGGGCCACGTCTCCGAGCGCTCCCGCGATCACGCCCGGATCGCCATCCTCGAACGCCGCTTCGAGATAAGCCACGACATCGCCCTCGTCTTCCAGATAGTCCGCAGGGTCCCATGGGCGGGTCTTCGACCTTGCGACAGCCGCTTCCGTTCGCGGTCCATTCATGAGCTGCCTCCTTTCACCAGCTCCCGCGCCAGCTCGCGGGCCCTTTCGACATCTTGCCGCTGGGTGCTCTTATCGCCACCGAGCAGCAGCACCGCCAAATCCCCATCGATCCGAAGGAAATACACGCGATAGCCCGGCCCATAGTCGATCCGAAGCTCCGAAACGCCTTCGCCCACCGGGCGCACATCTCCCGGGTTGCCCGCCGACAGTCTCCCGATGCGGATAAGAATCCGCGCTTTTGCGTCTCTGTCGCGAAGCTTTCGGTACCAGCTCTCATACGCGTCGGTCCGACGGATCTCGATCACGGATCAACCTGTATCCCACAAGATACATTTAGGCAATGCCTCCCGGCCGCCAACGCCGCGATGCCGTCCGGCTCCGGTCGGTTTGCGCGTCAATTGTATCGGACCCGCCGGGCCAGCGGGTCGATTACCAGCTTTTCGCCGGCGATGAACAGGATCACGACGGCGAAGCAGGCGGCGAACACGGTGGCGGCGTCGGACAGGGTCTGCGCCCGCAGCATCAGGAAGCCGAGGCCGCTCTCGGTGCCGAACAGTTCGGCGACCAGCGCGATCTTCCAGCCGACGCCGTAGGCGATGCGCAGGGCCGCCACGATATACGGCATGAGCAGCGGGATGGTGACCAGGAAGAGCGTCTTGGGCCGGGACCGCGTGAAGCTGCGCGCCATCTCCATCGCCTCGGCGTCGAGCTCGCGCAGACCCTGGGCGACGTTGACCAGGCAGAAGGGGGTGAGGATCGCGACCTCGACGAAGACGATGGTCTCGTGGGACGGGCCGAACCAGATGCTGGCGACGATCGCCCAGCCGACCGAGGGAAAGGCGTTCAGGAAGGGCTGGATGCGGCCGTAGACGATGACGTCGAGCGCCGGATAGCGGCGCGGCAGGAAGGCGAGCACCGTGCCGAGCACGACCGCGGCGATCACCGAGATGACGACGCGCAGCATGCTGGTGAGCGTGTGCGCGAGCTGCTCCGGCTCGGTGAACAGTTCGGCGGTCGTGACCGCAACCGTCCAGGGGTCGGGCATCACCGCTTCGGACAGGTCGCGCGAGACCGCCCACCAGCCGACCACCGCGGCGACGATCAACCCTTCGGCCAGCGCGACCGGCAACGGCCGGACGCCGGCGGCGCGCGCGGCGATGCGGGAGGACGGGACGTCAGCCGGCATGATGGCGCGCCAGGCGCTTCTGGACCGGATCGAAGACGAACCGCTCCACGCTGTAGACGAAGGCGATGATGATCAGGATGATGCCGAAGATCAGCGGCGTGTCGAAATCGTTGCGCGCCAGGTTGAGCAGGTAGCCCAGCCCGCTGTTGCCGCCGAACAGCTCGGCGGTCAGCGCCACTTTCCACGAAACGCCGAAGCTGATGCGCAGCGTGGCGAACATGAACGGGAACAGCGCCGGCAGGACGAGCAGCAGCAGGGCGCGCAGCCGGCGGCGCGAGAAGCTGCGCACCATCTCCAGCAGTTCCGGGTCGAGCGCTTCCAGCCCTTCGCGCATGTTGATGATGGCGAAGGGGATCAGCACCATGCTGATGACGAAGACGACGGTGAAATCGTTCACGCCGAACCAGATGATCGCCAGCATGGTCCAGCCGATGCCGGGATAGGAGTTCAGGAAGGGCGTGAGGCGGCCGTGCATCATCCGCCGCGTGACGCCCAGATACCAGGGCAGCAGCGCCAGCGCGAAGCCGATGACGAACGAGATGACCACCGCGGCGATGATGTGCCCGAACGACCAGAACATGTGGCCGATTTCGTGGGCATCGGTGAAGAAGATGCCGAGGCGCTCGGCGACCGCGAAGGGCCCCGGCATCTGGTAGCTCTCCACCGAGGCGCCCCAGGCCGCCCAGGCGCCGAGCACCCCGAGCGTGAAGAGATGCGCCGCAAGGCGCGCCTTGCGCCCTGCGGCGGCCCCGGCTGCCGCCGGGGCCGTTACCGCTGCCGGAGCGTCCAAGAATCCGGCTCGCGCATCCTGGCGGCTATTCGCGGACGGCGTGCTCCCAGACCACGTCGGCGGCCTTCGGCACCGACTTGAGGATGCCCATCTCCTTGGCGCCGGCCCAGATCGTCTCCATCGCCTTCATGTCGGCGTCGGAAACCGCGCCGGGGAAGTAGGAGTAATCCTTCATCCAGGCCTTGAAATAGGCCGCGCTGATCTTGCCGCCCTTGGCGATCGCCGCGCCGACCTCGTCGGGGTTCTTCACGGCATACTGCACCGATTCGTACAGCATCCGGTTGAATTCCCTGAAGGCCTCCGGCCGCTTGGCCAGCTTCTCGGGATAGGTCACGTTGACCGCGGCCACGGTATCGACGCCGTAGAGTTCCCGGATATCCTGGTTGGTCCAGGCGAGCACCCGGTAGTTGCCCGAGCCGCGCGCCTTGTAGGCCTGGGAATGGATCAGCGTCGCGGCGTCGACCCGGCCGGTCTCCAGCGCGGTCAGCAGGGCCGGCGCCGGGATCTGCACCCAGTTCATATCGCCGCCCTTGTAGGAGATGTTCAGCTTGTACTTCTTCATCAGCGCGAGGCGGATCCAGGTCGTGCCGGTCGCGCGCAGGGCGTAGTTGCCGATGGTCTTGCCCTTGAGATCGGCCATGGTCTTGTAGGGGCTGTCCTTCTTGACCCAGATGCCGGCGCCCAGCCCGCCCTTGCCGGCGCGCAGCGCGCTGGACAGAACGACCAGCTTGAGCCCGCGCTTGGCGGCGAGCGGGATCGCCATGACAGCGTTCATCAGGACGTCGAAACGCTTGGTGGGCGTGGACTGAATCAGCGCGGGGATGGCCAGCGCCTTGCCCTCGATCTCGATCTTGTCGGACTTCACGATGCCCTGCTTGATGGCGTAGAGCACGCCTTCGAGCGCCGGATCGATCAGGTAGCCGTAAGTGACTTTTTCCTTGGCGGCAGCCGGCGCGGCACTAAGCCCCAGAGCCAGGGCTCCGGCGCACAGGCCGGCGAGCCCCTGCGAAAATTGACGTCGGATCATGATATTTCTCCCTCCTCATTGACTGTTCCCGGCTCCAGACGGCGGAACAGGGTCACGAGCCGCTCGCGCCGCTCGCGCAGGCTGAGCGTCTTGCCGATGTCGCGCGGCCGCGCTTCGTCGATCTCGATCACGTCCAGCACCGAGGTCGGCTTGTTAGACAATAGCAGGATACGGTCGGCAAGCACCAAGGCTTCGTCGATATCGTGGGTGACGAAGACGATAGTCTTGCCGGTCTCGCGCCAGATGCGGATGATCTCCTGGCGCATGCGGCGGCGCGTGTTGAGGTCGAGGGCGGAGAACGGCTCGTCCATCAGGATGATGTCCGGCTCGACCGAAAGCGCCCGGGCGATCGCCACGCGCTGGCGCTCGCCGCCGGAGAGCATCGCCGGAAATTTGGCCGTGTCGGCGGCCAGGCCGACCAGATCGAGCAGTTGTCCGGCCCGCGCCGTCTTTTCCGCTTTCGCGATGCCGTCGAAACGCAGGTCCATGCCCAGCATGACGTTGCCGAGCGCGGTGCGCCAGGGCACCAGGCGGGGCGACTGGAAGACATAGGCCAGCCGGTCCCAGGCTTCGGCCGGCGTCCGCCCCTCGATCTCGACCCGGCCGCCCTGGATCGCCAGCAGGTCGCCCATCAGCCTGAGCGAGGTCGACTTGCCGCAGCCGCTCGGCCCCAGGATGCACAGGAACTCGCCCGCTTTCACATCGAAAGACAGCCGGTCGTAGATCGTCTCGGCGCCGAAGCGGACGGTCACCTCGTCGAAGCGGACGACCGGCGCGGCGGCGCCCGGACCGGCCGGGGCTCCGGCTTCGGCCATCGGCTATTCCGCCGCCCGTTCGGCGGCGACCGCCCGGTTCGAATCGATCCTGCCGTTGGCCGACAGCATGACGGCGAGCGGCCGGGTCGTCTCGAACTTGGCCAGCACGATATTCAGGATCACCATGATCGGCACGCACAGGAACATGCCGATGATGCCCCAGATGCTGCCCCACAGGATCAGCGACATGATGATGACCAGCGAACTCAGGTTGAGCGACCGGCCCATCATGCGCGGCTCGACGAAATTGTTGATCACGGTCGGGATCGCGATCAGCACGACGATCACCGAAACGATCAGCGGGATGCTGGTGAACTGCACGATCATCAGCATTGCCGGGAAGAACACGGCGAGGATCGCGCCGATGGTCGGGATATAGTTCAGCAGGAAGAACAGGACGGCCCAGAACTCGGCGAAATCGACGCCGGCCAGCTTCATCGCCGCATAGCACAGCACCGCCACGGCCGCCGACAGCCAGGTCTTGATCCGCATGTAGGTGTTGATGTCCTCGCCGATCTCCCGGATGGCCGTGTGCAGGTTTTCCCGGTGGGTGTCGGTCCGCGCGATCGCGTTCAGCTTGCGCCGGAAGGTCCAGGTTTCGAGCAGCAGGAACAGGACATAGACGATGATCAGGCCCATATCCTGGACCAAGCCGCCGATCGCGCTGGCCGCGCGGGAGAGATATTCCTGCGGCCTCAGGTTCGCGATGAACTCGCGCAAGGGGTTCTCGCCCTCGTAGCCGGTCAGCTTCAGCGTGTTGCCGATGATGTCGTTGATCCGGTCCTGGTATTTCGGGATCGAGGCGATGACCCCGTTGATGCTGGAGTTGATCAGCACCACGATCAGCGTGATCGCCAGGACGGTCGCCGCGATGGCGAGGATCATGGCGATGGCGTCCGGCACAGGGATGCGGGTGTATTTTGCGCTCTGCTTGAAAGATTCCTTGAGCGCGATCATCAGATACCAGATCGCGATCGCGACCACGAAAGGCACCAGGAAGTCCCGGCCGACGACGAGAACGAAGAACAGCAGCGCGACCAGCCCCAGGGCGGCGGCGATATTGAGGAAGCGCAGCCGCCCCGGCGCTTCGGCGAGGAAATGCCGCCGCGCGCGCGGGCCGTCCGCAACGCGACCGTCCGTCCGGGATTCGTCGGTCATGCAGCCGTCCTGGAATCGACGCGGTTCATCGGCCATCTTCCCGCATGTCGCCGCCAAGAATGCCGGGCGAACCGCCGCGGATCAAGCACGGCGGAAATGGCGTAGCGACCCGGTTCGATTTTCGGTGTCGAACAAGGGGCCGGCTCCTCCGACCGTCGTTTCGACCGGAACGCCGAAGACGTGGAACGGAGAAATGACGGGAAGGGAAGTCGGGGACCGCAATTCGAACCGAGTCATTACCCGAAAGGCGCGAGCGGGCTCGTTCGGTCTCAGTCTTTCACGGCATAGCGTCGTTCGAGGCGCTGCGTGTAGAGCGCGATCGGATAGATGTAGGCAAAAAACAGCAACAGCAGGAAGCCGTAGAACGGCACCAGGAACTCAGGCTTTCCGCCCGCCGCCTCCATGGCCTCCTGGGCGGTGCCCAGGGCCTCCTGTACGCCGAGGATTGCGGCCATCGGCGTGCCGAGGGCCAGCAGCGCATACCAGTTCATCCAGGGCGGCAGCATCCGCTTGTAGCATTGCGGCAGCAGGATCTTCCAGAAGACCTGCCGGCGCGTGAAGGCGAGGCTCTCCGCGGCTTCCGTCTGTCCGGTCGGCACCGACCGGATCGCCCCGCGCACAATTTCGGCCACGTTTGCGGTGACCGGAAGCGAAAAAGCGATCGTCGCCTTCAGCCAGTCGGGGATGAACGCAACCCCGAAGCCCGGGATTTTCACCTCGAACGGCAGCGCCAGCAGGAATATGAACAGCACCACCAGCCAGGGGCTGTTCCTGATCGAGGTGTTGACGAACCGCGTCGGGAGACGCACGGCGGCACGCCGGCTCAGCAACATCATGCCGACGAAAAAACCGGCCACGGTAGCTATTGCCATCGCGATGAAGCTCATCGCAAGGTTCAGCAGAAACCCCTGCAATATCAGGGGAATCCAGACGAACAGGGTCTCGATTGCATCCAGCATGATCGGGCCCGTCAGCCGAATCCCGACAGGGCGAGGCGACGCTCTAGCCAGCCGAGGAAAACGGATAGAAGGCTCACGACAACGACGTAGAACAGGAAGAGGAGGATCATCATCTCCGGCACGTTGACATTGTCCGACCACACCTGGTTGAGCGTGTAGGTCATTTCCGGCACCGCGATGACGTAGGCGAGCGACGTCGTCTTCGCGAGGCTCACCAGGTTGTTCGAGAGGGCCGGCAGGCAGAAGCGGAAGGCCAGCGGCAGCGTGACGTAGGCATAGATTTGCAGCCGGGAGAAACCGAGGCTTTCCGCGCCCTCGACCGTGGCGCGGGGAACCGCCTCCAGCCCCGCGCGAAAGATTTCCACGTTGAAGGCACCGCCGAAGATGCCGAGCGAAATGACGGCCCAGCCGAAGGCCGTGATCAGGGGCTCGTAGTAGCCGCCGGCATCGACCTGCGGAACGAAGGCGCCGAAGCCGAAGTAGAAAAACAGGAGTTGGACGACGGGCGGCGTATTGCGGAAGCCCTGGATGTAGGCGCCCATCCCCCACCTTATCGCACGGGACCGGGACCCCTGGGCCCAAGCGCCCAGCACACCGATGACAATGGAAAGAACGAGGCAGAGCAAAATCAGACCGATCGACAGCATCGCGCCATCGACGAAGCGGTCGTACTCGTAGCGCTCGTAGAAGACGATGAAATTCCAGCCCGTCGCCTTGTAGAGAGACGCAAAGGCCGGAGCCATCCACTCGAACATGCCACACTCCCGGGGGCCGGCGCGCGCCGTCCGCTCCGGCCGGACATCGCGGGTAGGGCCGGGCGGCCGACTATGCGATCGGCCGCCCGGTGCGAGGTCGGCTATTTGCCGAGATATGCCCTGTTGTATTTGTGGGTCTTGTGCATCCCGGCGATCCACGGCGACGGCGGAACTCCCCACTTTTTCTCAAGTTCGATCAGGCGTCCCGACTCGTGCCAATGGTAGACCATGCCGGACAGGAAGCGCCCGAACAGCGTGTCCCGCTCTTCCATGGGTACCGCCGCGCCCCAGGGATTCTCCCGGATGGTGGGTACGGGAGCCTCGTAGCCCTTCCATTCGCCCATCGCCAGATCCATGCCGATGGAACTGCTGTCGTACAGCCACGCCAGGCACTTGCCGCTGCGGAACGCCTCCTTGGCCTCCGAGTTTCCGGTAAACGCCATCACCTTGGCGCCGAACTGCGACTCGGCGATCTTGTTGTAGAAGACGCCCTGCTTGCCGCAAATCGGCTTGCCCCTGATATCGTCCCAGCTTGAGACCGCGCCCTTCTTGGCCATCAGCGTCATGCCCGACGCCCAGTAGGACGGTTCGACAATGCCGACGATCTTGCGTCGGTCCGGCCGGTCGGACATGGCGCCGATCAGCAGGTCGACCTTGCCCTGTTGCAGGAACTGCATCCGGTTCGACGACCGGATGGGAACCAGTTCCAGCTTCACGCCCATAGCCTTGGCAACGTCGTGCGCCAGATCGACCTCGATGCCTTTCAGGCTGCCGTCCTTCGCCCTGTACGCCCAGGGCACGAAGCGGCTCTGGACGCCGATGCGAACGACGCCGCGCTCGAGGACCGCCTGCAGCCGTTCGTTCGCCGCCGACGCAATCTGCGGAACGGACGACGCGACGCCCGACAGCAGGGCCGCGCAAACGAGCGCTCCGGCGCTCTTCTTGAAGATGTTGAACATGATCTACGCTCCTTTTTCCGGTTTGAAGGTGTCAGGGATTCGCTCTGCGGCCGGCGGCCGGCGAAACACGGTGTCCTGGAACGCCATGAACGCCTCGACCTGGACCCGTTTCTCTTCCTTCGACCAGTCCAGGAGCGGCGCAACGACGCCCGCCGCCAGTTCCGCTTCGCTTCGCGTCAGGTTGCGGCGCCAGGCCAGGCCCGTGCGCCTCAGCAACACATCGGTCAGCGACTTTGCGTGCTCCTTCAGCACGCCGAACTCGATATCGGAGACCCGGACCTCCGGTTCGTCGGCGAGGAGCGGCGGCGAGTTTTCGCCCGTCGAGAACCGGTAGGGCGCAAAATCGATCCGCCCCGGCGGCGCCGACGGCGGCAGGCGCTTCGCGACCGTGTCGAGAACGAGCCGTCCGCTGCTTCTGTGGGTCATGATCGGCCCTGCGGTCAGGGCGAAGACGCCCGGAAATCCGCGCCCGGCCAAATCGTGCAATTCCCTCGTGCGCGTACCCATCGGCTCGGTCGCGCTGTAGGTGAGCGGTCGAACGCCAGCCCAGGATCGCAGGACATCCGAGCGGCGCAGCGCCCGTCCGGGCAGTACATGGTTCGTCTCGTCGATCAGATAGTCGATCTCGTCGTCGCTGCAGGCGACGTCCGTTGCGTCGCCCTCGAACAGCGTTTCCGTTACTCCGACGGAGTAGAGGTTCTTGTGCAGGGGCAGAATGTAGAAGGGCTGGTTCAGGCGGCTTAACGTGGCGATCCCGAAGCCCCGGTACTTCTCGGGCATCTCCACGACGATATGCGCGCCCTTGGTGCCCTGGACGATCCTGCCCCGATGCGATGGCAGGATGTCGTCGATCCACGTTCCCGCCATGTTGAGGACCAGGGACGCATGTACGACGGCCGGCTTCAGCGACGGGTTTCCCGTGCTGTGGAGCGTAACCGTCCAGCCGTCCTTCCCGTCGCGTTCGCCTAGCTCGGCCGTGCAATAGTTTGCCAGGACGGCCCGATTCCTTTCCGCATCGAACAGCATGTCGAGGCAGAACCGTTCCGGCCAGTCGAACTTGAACTCCCGATAGCAAGCGATGGCGCGGACGGAGCCCGTATCGCGAAGATCGTCGAAAAAGGGGATTTTCGAAGCATAGTCCCGATCGACCATTTCAGGATCGAGGTGGACGCGGCCCTTCCCCAGCAGGCTCAGAAGGCGCAACCCGGCAGCGACATGCCACCGCTTCACCGGATCGTCCCGGTAGATCGGAAAGCACATCCTGTACGGCCAGATCCGGTCGGCGGCGTCGGCCAGATGCTCTTCGACCGCGGCCATGGCCTGTCTCGCCAGCCGCACGGCCGTGACCAGCCGCCCTGGCCTCAAGCCGAAATGAAGCAGCGGGTGCGGCGTCTCGAAATAGCGCAGACCGATGTGAAGCATGCGCGACGACCGGCCGCTCGCCCCGGAAGCGAAGTCCCCCTTGTCGACGATCAGGCATCTGTAGCCGGCGGACGCCAGATGCTGGATTGCACTGGCACCGTTAATCCCGGCTCCGATTACCACGACGTCGAAATGCTCCCGGTGAAGCGTCGGGAAGGCGCGTTCCATGTGGCATCCCGCGACTTGAGCGCGACGTGTCGGAACGAATCTAGGGCAGCGACCGGGTATCGGAAAAATGAAATTATTGCATTATATTATGCGATAAATGAATTATTAAGCCGCCTCCCGCTCAGGGTACGGGCAACTTTTGCAGCAGGTCATCGCGCTCCGAAAGCAGCACCGCAACCAACGCGTCCAGAGCCGCAGTTTTGCGGCGCCGGTCTGGCAACAGCATGCCGACATTGAAGGGGATTTCGGGCCGAAAGGGCACCAAGCGCACACCCGCGCCGGCATGCTCGGCCGCCGTGACCGGATCGACGAGGCCCAGGCCCATGCCATTCTGCACCAAGGCGAGCCCGCCGAGAGCGAGCGTGGTCTCGAAACGCGGCCTGACCGTAACCCCGGCCGCCCTGAAAATGGCATCGGACAGATGCCGCGCCGCGGTAAAGGGCGTCCCCGAAATCAGGGTGACGCCCCGCAGGTCCGGTGGGGTAATGACCCTGGCCCCGGCCAGCGGATGGCTCGAAGGCACGGCGATTGTGCAGGGGGCCCGTATGAAGGCCTTGGTTTCGAAGCCCGTCCGGTGAAAAGGCTCTTCGGCGAGGCCGATATCGAACAGCTGCGTAGCTGCGCCTTCCTCGACCGTCGGAGTAAACCTGACATTCATGGCGACGCGGGTGTCCGGAAACTGTCGTGCGAAGCGGGCGATGACTCTGGGGAGAAAGCTCGTCGCAAGAGCGGGCATGACGCCGATCCCGATAGCGTCGTTACCGGCCGAGCGAGTCTGGCTGGCAAAATCCTTGATTTTCTTCATCGAAACCAGAATGCGCTCCAGTTCGTCGAGCAATTCGTGAGCGGCATCCGTCGGCACGGCCTTTCCCCGCCGCCGCTCGAACAGCACCACGCCGAGTTCGTTTTCCAGGGCATCGACGATTCGACTGACGGACGGCTGGCTCCGGCCGACGATCTTCCCGGCGCTGCTGAAGGTTCCGGTGGTCATCACCGCCTTGAACGCTTCGAGATGAAGGAGATTCATGGAATATCCCTTTCCGCCTTCGGGAGCCCTGCCGGGCCAGCGGCCGTCCGGGGCAACGAACGGGAATGGGGGAAGATTTCAGGCTCCGTCCGGCGCCGGAAGTCGATCCGACGCCCTGTCCGGTCGGACAGCCGGTTGACGCGCGCCAGCCCAGCGACGATCATGCGGACGGTAGCTCCGGCGGTCAATCGGGGCGTCAGGGAGAGGAAGACCCATGAGAAAAGCATTCGTTGCCGGCATTCTGGCGGCCGGGGCCGCAACGGGCCTTGCGGCCGCGCCGGCGCAGGCCAAGACCAAATTGTTGTTCTGCAGTTTCGTGACGCCGAAGCATGTGATCAGCCACGGCATTCTCCAGCCGTGGACCAAGGACATCGAGAAAGCGACGGAAGGCCGGGTCTCGATCCGCTTTGTGCCAGCCTGCCGGATGGCGCCGCCGCCGCTCCAGATGGTGATGGTGCAGAAGGGCACCGCCGATGGCGCCTTCGTGTTCAACGCGTTCCTGCGCAAGCTGGTGCCGTCGACCCAGATCAGCATCCATCCGCAGATGGCCGTCACCGGCATCGGCCGCTCGGTCGCCCTGTGGCGCATGTACCAGAAATTCTTCAAGGACAAGGCGAACTACAAAGACCTCGAAATGGTCGGCTATTTCGGCGCACCGGACGGTCTGTGGTATTCCATGTCCGACACGCCTCTCCTGTCGGTGGCGTCGCTGAAGACGATTAAGACCTGGACCCTGCCGTCGATCCCGGCCCAGGCGCTGAAACTGTCCGGCGCCAACATCGTTCCCGGCCCGGCCGTGCGGATTTATCCGATCGTCTCGAAGGGCGTGGTCGATGCCTTCGTCGGCCTGACCCCCGGCGATCTGCTTGCCTTCAAGATCGACAGATACGCCAAGTCTGCCACGGTCATTCCCGAGGGCTGGTTCGGCGCCACCTTCTCGACCTTCTGGAACAAGAAGAAGTGGGACACGATTCCCGAGCAGGACCAAAAGATCATCTGGAGCCTGTCCGGCGAGAATCTGGGCCAGCGCAGCCTGCCGTGGGACGAGTCGAGAGCGAAGACGCTCAAGCGATTCCAGACTACGCGCAAGGTTCACACCATGCCGGAAGCGGAAATGGCCAAGTTCCGCAAGGCCTGGGCGCCACTGTTCGCCGACTGGATCAAATCGATCAACGCCATGGGCGTCGACGGCAAGGCGGCGATGGCCTATTATAAGTCGCAGACGACGGCGGTGGACGCCGAAGTCCTGAAGCAGTTGGCCGGAAAGTAGCGGCCGACCGCGCGAGGCCCGCAATCCGGCGTCCGCAATCGGCGCCGGCGATGCAGCCCGGGATGTCCGGACGGTGCGCAGAGCGCGCGGAGCGGACGTCCTGACAGGTCCGCAGAGCCCGGGTACGGGTTCTGCGGCGCCGCGCAGACCGCGCGTTTCATGGCGCGGTCGCCAGGGTTCCGGAGAGCGTGCCGGAGCAGTCAGGGGCAGGAAATCCGGAACCGGAGCGGCCGTCCCCGGCGGCTTCGGGTGCGGTCCCGTTCCGGCCGTTCCGGTGCTGACAAGGAGGTGAAAGGACTCAACCCGGAAGACGGAAAACCGGGGACGCAAACGAAAGAAATTCACTCGGTTCGGCGCTTCGAGCGCGGAGAACCTGCATCCTGTGCCCGCCTGCGGGCCGGAATGCGAATTCTTTGTCCGGGAGGTATGAGACCATGAATGTTCAAGTGATTCCGGAAACGCGGGGCAAGCCGAGAACCGGACGGCCGGGGGCGCCGAACGCAATCGAGTTGCCGCCCGGCAAGTTTCAGGCACTGACGACCAGGAATCTCGATTCGATCACCGAGTACGGCAATGTCAGCGGCGACGACCTGTTCGCCATGCGCGTCGTCAGTTCCGTCCTGCCGTTCCGGACCAACCGCTATGTCATCGAACACCTGATCGACTGGGACCGGATCCCCGACGACCCGCTCTACCAGCTCGTCTTTCCGCAGAGGGGCATGCTGGCGGACGAGGACTTCGGGCGGGTTGCCGACCTCATGGTCCGCGAGGCGCCCAGGCCCGAGATCGAACGCGCGGTGGCGGACATCCGCGCCAAGCTCAATCCCCATCCGGCGGGACAGCGGGAATTCAACATTCCCAGCGAGGAGGACGAAGTCTTCGAGGGTCTCCAGCACAAATACCGCGAGACCGTCCTGTTCTTCCCGAGCCAGGGCCAGACCTGCCACGCCTATTGCACTTTCTGCTTCCGCTGGGCCCAGTTCGTCGGCGACAAGGAGCTGAAAATCTCCTCGAAGGACGCTGAGGGCCTGCATCGCTACCTCGCCGCCCACCCGGACGTCTCGGACCTCCTGATCACCGGCGGCGATCCGATGATCATGAAGACGCGGGTGATGGAAGGCTATCTCCGGCCCTTCATCGACAATCCGGCCCTGGACCATGTCCAGGACATCCGCATCGGCACCAAGGCGCTGACCTTCTGGCCGCACCGCTTCGTCCATGACGACGACGCCGACGACATGCTGCGGCTGCTCGAGGATGTCGTGCGCGCCGGCCGCCATGTCGCGATCATGGCGCATTTCAACCACTGGCAGGAGTTGCAGACCAACGTGGTGCGCGAGGCGATCCGCCGGATCCGCGATACCGGCGCGGTGATTCGCGGCCAGGCGCCGCTGCTCGCCCATATCAACAACGATTCCGATGTCTGGGCGCGCATGTGGCGCGAACAGGTCCGGCTCGGCATCATCCCCTATTACATGTTCGTCGAGCGCGACACCGGGGCGAAACGGTACTTCGAAGTGCCCTTGGAGCGCTGCTGGGAAGTCTTCCGGGGCGCGGTGGAGCAGGTGTCGGGTCTTGCCCGCACCGTACGCGGCCCGAGCATGAGCGCAACCCCCGGCAAGGTCGAAGTGCTGGGCGTCCAGGAAGTCGCCGGCGAGAAGGTGTTCGTGCTGCGCTTCCTGCAGGGCCGCGATCCCGATTGGGTCGGCCGGCCCTTCTTCGCGAAATACGATCCCGAGGCGACCTGGCTCGACGGGCTGGAGCCGGCCTTCGGCGCGAATTCCTTCTTCTACGAGGAAGGCCTGCGCGCAATGACCGGGTAGCAGCGGCGACAGCCGGCTGCCCGCTTCCTGGCGGATCTCGCAAGGGCGTTTCGTTAGGGGCGTTCCGTGGGGGAGGGTGCAAGCTCCTCCCCTACTCCGGCGCTCTGCTTACACATGCATGTGCGCCGCCAGCGTTTCTTCGGTCATGTCGGCCGCGGCGCCGGCGAGTACGACCTCGCCATGATCCATGACGATGACCCGGTCGGCGATGTCGAGGGCGAAGGCGAGATTCTGTTCGACGATCAGGAGAGCCCGTCCCGCGGCCTTGGCCTCGTGCAGGAAGCCGGCCATGCGCTCGACATTTTCCTGCTGCACGCCTTCGCTCGGCTCGTCGAGCAGAAGCAGCCGCCCGGCTTCGGCGACGCCGCGCACGAAGGACAGGATTTTCCGCTCGCCGCCGCTCAGTGTCCCGGCCGACTGGGTCATGCGCGATTCGAGAATCGGAAAGGCGGCGAAGAACGGAGCGTAGCGGCCCTCGTCGATAGCCGGCGCCATCAGGGTCAGGTTTTCCCGGACCGAGAGATTGTCAAACACCGGCCGTTCCTGGGGGCAATAGATCAACCCCAGGGCGTGGCGCCGGTCGGGCGGCAGGCCGTCCAGCGATTGCCCGTCGAACCGTACCGAGCCCGACTGGAGCGGCAGATGCCCGGTGAGCAGGCGCATCAGCGTCGTCTTGCCGACGCCGTTGCGGCCGAGGATGCAGCAGGCCTCGCCCGGCGAGACCTCGCCGCCAGCCGACCGGACGACCGTGGTTGCGCCGTAGCCGCCGGTGACGTTCGAGAAGGAGAACAGCGGCCCGCTCACGCCCCCGTTCATGCCGAAGCTCCGACATAGACGGCCCGGACCCGCTCATCCGCCTGGATTTCCGCGACCGTGCCCGATGCGAGCAGCCGGCCCTGATGCAGCACGAAAATCCGGTCGGCCAGTTCGCGCACGAAGGTCATGTCGTGCTCGACGATCACCGTGCAGGCGTTCAGCCGTCCGCCGACCCAGCGGATCGCCTCGATCACCTCCTGGGTTTCGGTCTGCGACAGGCCGGCGGACGGCTCGTCCAGCAGCAGCAGCCGCGGCTCGGCGATAAGGACCATGACCAGTTCCAGGATCTGGCGCTGGCCGTGCGAGAGGTCGCCGGCGCGCCGGTCTTCTTCGGCGAGGAACGGAAAGCGGCTCTGTGCCTCGCGCAGAATGGCGCTGGACCAGCCGTGGCTGCGCATGCGGACGAGGTCGCGTAGCCGCGCGCGGCCTCCCCACAGGCCGATGTTGAAATTCTCCGCCACCGTCAGGTCCGGAAACAGGCTGGGCGCCTGGAACTTGCGCCCGACGCCGATCCGGCTCAGCAGGTCGGCCGCCGTGCCGGTGCGCGCGTGACCGAAGATACGAATCTGCCCGCTGCGCACCGGCAGTTCCCCGGTCATGGCGTTGAAGCAGGAGGTCTTGCCCGCGCCGTTCGGGCCGATCAGGCAATAGATGCCGTGCCGGTCGATCGCCAGGTCAAGTCCTTCGAGGATGCGCACCGAACCCATGCGGACGCGCACGCCGTCGAGGGCAAATCCGGTATCGCCGGACGCCGCAGGCCGGGCCGGGCCGTCGAGCGTGCGCTTTGCGCGGCGGCGCCACAGCCGTTCGACAGGCGGCTCGACGAAGCCCATCAGCCCCTGCCGAAAATACAGCACGACGACGATGAAGATCGCGGCGAGGATGACCTCCCAGTAGCTGATTTCGTCGCGGAGGTCGGCGGTCAGGATGCCGATCAGGACGGCGCCGACGGCCGGACCGTAGAGCGTGGCCCGCCCACCGACCGCCGCCCAGATCACCAGGTCGGCCGACAGGAGAAAGCCGCACAACTGCGGCGTGACCAGATTCTGCTGGGGCGCGTAGAGGGCGCCGCCGATGCCGGCGAGCACGCCGCTCAGGCCGAACACCGCGGCCTTCACATTCTGCACCGCGAAGCCGCAAAAGCGCACCCGCTGCTCGTTCTGCGACACGGCGCGCCACAGCACGCCGGCCGGCGCGCGGCGCAGCCAGGCGATGCCGATGAGGCAGACGCCGAGCGCGACCGCGGAAACGTAGTAGAGGTCGGTAAAGTCGCTCAATCCCGGCAGGCCGGGGATATTCTTGAGGCCGTTGAAGCCGCCGGTCACGTCGTTCCAGCTGTTGGCAATCTGGAAGGCGAGCAGGGTCAGCGCCAGCGTGATCATGGCGAAGAAAGGCCCGCTCAGCGTCCGGCCGCGGAACACCAGCAGGCCGATGCCGTAGGCGAGAAGCCCCGGCGCCAGCGCCGCCGCCGGCAGGAGGAGGAGCAGCAGCCAGCTGTCCTTGAAGTGGATCAGCGACAGGCCGGAAAGATAGGCGGCCAGCCCGAAGAACATGGCCTGGCCGAGCGGCAGGAACCCGGCCTGGCCCCAGCACAGGCCGATGCCGAGCGACGCGATGGCGTAGAGGAAATACAGCGCCAGCGTGTAGGCCCAGAACTCGCCGACCAGTTGCGGCAGCAGGGCGAGCGCCGCGACCAGGGCCGCGCTATGTCCGAGGAAAGAGGCCATTGGGGCGCAGCCAGAGGAACAGGATCGCGATGATCAGGACGGTCGTGTAGCCGTAGGTCCGGTCCAGGAAGGCGCTGACGACGCTTTCGACGCCGCCGATGACGCCGGCACCGGAGATCAGGCCGACCAGGCTGCCGAGTCCGCCGACCACGAGGACGAAGAAGGATTTGAGAATGAAATCCAGGCCCAGGGTCGGATTGACCGGCAGAAGCGGCGCCAGCATCACGCCGGCAAGCGCCGCCAGACAACAGCCGAAAACGAAGGTGTTGCGCGCCAGCGCCGTGACCGGAATGCCGACCGATCCGGCCAGTTCCCGATTGTTGACCACGGCCCGGATGCGCCGGCCGGTGGCGCTGCGCACGAACCACCAGACCAACCCGGCGACCAGCGCGATCGAAACGACCGTAAGCAGCAGACGGTAGGACGGATAGTCCGCGCCGAGCACGTCGACGCTACCGGTCAGCGGCGTGGCGACGCTGCGGAAGCCCCGGCCGTAGACCGCTTCGACGGCTTCGCGCAGCAGCATGCTAAGGCCCCAGGTCGCCAGCAGCGTATCGAACGGACGGGCGTAGAGCGGACGCACGAGCAGCCGCTCGACGACGAGGCCCAGGAAACCGCACACGAGCAGCGCCAGGGGGATGGCGGCGAGGAAGGGCAGGTTCTGAGCCTGGATGAAGAAGGCGCAATAGGCGCCGATCATGACGAACTCGCCATGGGCGAGGTTCATGACACCGAGCAGGCCGAACACGACGGCGAGGCCGAGCACGACGACCGCCAGGGTGGAAACCTCGTACACCACATTCAGGATGTTGATGGTGAGGATCGGATCCATCGGCGTCAGGGCTCCCGGCGCGGGTGCAGGTGCGACAGAATCAGCGCCGGCAGCCAGCGACCGGGCGGGCCGGCGTTACGATCTTCCGCCGGCCTGCCAGGAAGCGATGATCTCATCGCTGCTCACGACCCAGCCGAACCCCACCGAGAAGCTGACGAAAACGCTTTGCTCCATGTCCTCGCCCACATCCGCCGTCGCATCCGCGACGATGAACGTCCGGTAGTCGCGCATATGCGCGTCGCGCGCCGTGCTCTCGACGCAGTGCCTGGTGCCGACGCCGCACATGTACAGGGTCGAGGCGCCGAGGCTGCGGAGCACGGTTTCCAAGCGGGTGGCGTAGAAACCGCTGTAGCGCGATTTTTCGACGACGAAATCCCCATCGGCCGGTGTCAACTCGTCGACGATCTCGGCTTCCCAGGTGCCCGCCGCCACATAGTTGGCATCCTTAAGCGCCGGCCAGACCTCCCGGATCAGGACGCCGCCGTCCCGATAGTCCGGGCGATAGACATATTTGAGATAGACAACCGGAACCTGCTCCCGGCGGGCAGCGTCGATCAGCCGGCGGCAGCCGGGAATCGCCCGGCGCATGCGCTGCGGATCGTACTCGGGCGGCGTATTCATTTCCGGCCAGAGCCGCGCAAACGCGCCTTCCGGGTGCAGGTAGGAATTCTGCATATCGACGACGATCACCGCGGAATCGGTCGCCGGAAGGCCGATGGCGGGCAATTCGGTCATGTCAAACGGCCTCCAACGCTACGGGCGCTATCGTCGTCGTCCCGGCAATTCCGGGTCGGGCATACCGATAGATCGAACAGACGCCCTGCCTGACACTCCTTACCGCATCGGGGCCGGTCTTGTCATGAGTCGGTCGCGGCGGAACGGCCGGATACGCGGATGGCTCCGGCGTTTTGAGCAGGACCGTTGTCTCGGCGCTCGCCCGCGCCGGCGGCCTGTGCCGGCGCGGGCGAGACCGGAAACGGGATCAGCTGCAGGTCTGGCCGTGTGCCACCGCCTTGAAGCTCTCGACGATGTTGAAGCTCGTGCCCTTGCATTCGGCAAGGTACATGTCCTTGACGACGTGCCGGTTGGTCATCACAGCGGTGCCGGTGGCGGTCCGGTATTGCAGGTTGTTGGCCGCGGCCATCAGCTTGCCGGCATCATTCGCACCGCCCGCCTTCTCGACCAGCGCCTTGGCGCAATAGACGCCGGAATAGACGTCGGCGCCGAGCATGCTGAGCGGCGGCGGCTTGGGTGCGAAGGCCTTGGCAAAACCCGCCTTGAACTTGGTGTTGGCCTCGCTCTTCTCGTTCACGAAATACGACATCGCGCTGTACAGGCCGGCGCTGTTCTCGGCGCCGATGCCGAACAGGGTCAGTTCCTCCAGCAGGTAGGAAACGCGTTTGATCGACTTGTCGAGGCCGAAGCCGGCGAAGGTCCGGTTGAAGTTGACGTTGTCGCCGCCGACGAGGGTGATGACCACGAGATCGGGCTTCTTCGCCTTGATCCGTGTTACCGCATCCTCGAACTTGTTCGGTGCGCCGAGCGGGAGATATTCCTCGCCGACCACCTTGCCGCCGGCCGCCGCAATATATTTCTTCGCCTGCTCGTTGGTCTTGTGCGGCCAGACATAGTCGTTGCCGATCAGGTAGTAGGTCTTCGCGCCCAGGGTTTTCGCCAGCCAGGAGATCGAAGGCTGGACCTGCTGCTGGGGCGTGTCCGCCGTCACATAGACGTTGGGGTTGCATTCCCCGCCTTCGTAAAGCGGCGTGTAGACATAGGGCACCCGACCCTTGAGCGCCGCGACGATCGCCTCGCGCACCGCGCTGTTGTGCGAACCGAGCACGAGGTCGACCTTGTCGCGCAGCATCAGCCGGATCGCCGCCTTGGCGGCCTCGGCCGGGGTCGCGCCGCCGTCGGCGGGAATCACCGTCACCTTGCGGCCGCCGATGCCGCCGCCTGCGTTGATCTGGTCGATGGCCAGCTTGGCGCAGGCGGTCTGCGTCGGCCCGAACAGCGAGGCCGGACCGCTCAGCGCCAGGAAAGTGGCCATTTTGAATTCCCCGGCGGCCCGCGCGCCGGTCAGGACGGCCGGCGCAGCGACGGCCGCGCCCGTGCCCACCGCGCCGGCGACGAAACGGCGGCGCGAAATCGGATTGAAGATTTTGGTCATGACGTTCACTCCCTGTTGAAAGGTTCGATTGCCAACCTGGGGGACCGGCGGTTCATTTGCCGGCCTTGCTTGAAACCGGTGCCGGAGTGGCCGGCAGGATTTCTTCGACCGCGGCGCTCAACGCCAGCAGGGTGCGGTCGCTGCCGGCCGGGCCGTCGAGCTCCATGCCGATGGGAAGGCCGTCGGCGGAAAGGCCGGCAGGCAGAGTGACGCCGGGGATGCCGGCGACGCTCGACGGGCTGGTGTTGCGGATGAAGGTGAAGAAGGTAGGCACCGCCTCGCCATTGAGTTCGACGGTTTCGTCCTCGCCGATCCGTGCGGCGGGCAAAGGCGTCGTCGGAAAGATCGCCGCCAGAACGTCGTTCGCCGCGAACCAGTCGGCATAGGCCGCCTGGAGCGCCGGGCGCGTCGCGTCGAGCGCCTCGCGATAGACCGCCTCCGGGATCGCACCCTCCGGCGTTGTCAGGCTTTGCAACAGGCCGGCGACATCCGGGCTGGCTGCGGCGCCCGCCAGGGCAGCGTAATCGATCGGCAGCCCATGGCCCGACAGGTAGCGGTTCAGATCGACGACGGTTTCGTAGAGCGCAATCGGGAAGCCTGCCGCCTCGTCGAGCTTCGGCACGTCCGGCATGTCCGCTTCGACCAGCACGGCGCCGGCCGCGGCGAGGGCGGTCAACGCCTCTTCGGCCACGCGGGCGGTCTCGGGATGCAGGTTCTCGAAAAAATGGCCGCGGGGAACGCCGATCCTTGCGCCCGCCAGAGCGATCGCCGCAAGGCCGTCCGGTTCGCCCGCAATGACGCTGTCGAACAGGGCGAGATCCTCGACCGAACGGGCCAGCGGACCGGCCGTGTCGCGGGTGTGGGAGATCGGCACCACGCCGGCCTGGCTGTAGCGGCCTGTGGTCGGACGCAGGCCCGCCACGCCGCACAGGGCAGCCGGGATGCGCACCGAGCCGCCGGTGTCCGAGCCCATCGCAACCGGCGCCATGCGCGCCCCGACCGCGGCGCCGGAGCCGCCGCTGCTGCCGCCGGGAATCCGGCCGGGATCGTACGGATTACACGCCGGACCGAAAGCGCTGTTGTTCGAGGTAATGCCGAAGGCCAGCTCGTGCATGTTGAGCTTGCCCATGACAGTGGCGCCCTCGTCGATCAACCGCTGGACGACGGGCGCGTTGCGCGCCGGCCGGTGGTGGCGCAGCCCGGGCGTGCCGCCGGTCGTCGGCATATCCGCGGTATCGAAATTGTCCTTTACCGGGACCGGCAGACCGCGCAGCCGGCCACCGGCGCCCGCGGTCGCCCGGTCGGCGGCGGCAAGCACCCTTTCGGGATCGAGATGGATAAAAGCGTTCAGCCCGGCCGCGGCGTCGCATTGGGCCAGCAGGGCTTCGGCATATTCGCGCGGCGAGATACGCCCGGCGCCGATCTCGCGCAGCGCCTCCGATGCGGTCCAGTCGGAAGGATTGCTCACTTGGAATTCCCTTTGTTTGGGGCGACCTGCGGAAAGGACTGCCGAATCGCGAACTCGACGCCGTCGGCCTCGGCAAGGTGCATGTCCTTGACGAAATGCCGGCCGACCATGCGCATCCGGCCGCGCGGCCCGGTCATCTCCAAGCCGTCTGCAACCCGGCACAGTTTCCCGACCTCCAGGCTGCCGGCGGCCGAGACGATCCGGTGCAGAAACATCAGCCCTTCGTAGCAGGACTGACCGATGGAATTCAGCACCGGCGCGTGCGGTCCGAAGCGGCTCCGGTAACGGTCCACAAATTCCTCGTTCTCGGGATAGGGCAGGCTGGCGAAATAGGCGGCGCTGGTCAACAGCCGCCGGCTGCTTTCGGCGCCGATGCCGAGCAGGGTGTTTTCCTCCGTCAGCAGGCCCAGGCGCCAGATCCGCGCGTCGAGGCCGGCGCGGGCGAAGGCGCGATGGAAGATGACGGCGTCGCTGCCGATGAGCGTCACGATCAGCGCATCGGGCTGCAGCGCGCGGATTTCCGCGACGACGGCGTCGAAATTCTCGGTCTCCAGCGGCACCATCGTCTCGCCGGCGATCTCCGCTCGCTGCTCGGCAAGCAGCCGGCAGGCCATGCGATGCGCGTCGCGCGGCCAGCGATAGTCGTTGCCGATCAGGTACCAGCGCCGGGCGCCGAGATGCGCCTTCATCCAGGGCAGCACCGGCGCCAGTTGCTGATAGGCGGTCTCGCCGAGATAGAAAACGCCGGGCTCATAGGCGTCGCCTTCGAAGATCGGCGTATAGATGTAGGGGAGTCGGCGGCCGACCCGAGGTCCGAGAATTTCACGCACGCCGCTCGGATGGGTGCCGATCAGGGCAGCGACGCCGTCTTCTTCGATCAGGCGTTCGCCCTCGCGCGCCGAGGCGGCGAACGACATACCGCCGTCCGCGACGACAACCTGGATGCGCCGGCCCAGCATGCCGCCGAGGGCGTTGATCTCCTCCGCAGCCAGCTGGGCGCAAGAGCGGCCGGACGGGCCGTGCAATCCGCTCGATCCGCTCAGCGGCAACAGCAGGCCGATGCGGATCAGCCGTTGCTCGTCCGGGGCGCGGGCCGGGCCCAACGGAGAAATCCGATCGCGCCGCTCGCCCGGAGGCGCCGATGACCGGACGCTGCTCCAAGCGTCGTTCCTCGGGGCGTCGTTCCTCGGGGCGTCGTTCGTCGGGCTGTCCAGCGTGCAGGCCGGCAGGTCCAATACACTCCCTCCTCTCGGCGGGGCCGGGCCGTTTCGATTGCCGCGGCGCGGGCCGCCGCACCGCCCACGGCCGCTGTCCGGCTTTTTGCTTGATCTCTCCGGGATGCAACCATATTTTCCTTGAAATGTAAAATATTTAAAAGGCAATTACTGTCCTATGGACCGTCGTTCCGACACGGCCGATCCGGCGCCCGAGACGCTCACCGAACTGATATTGCGGGCGAGTGCGCAGGTGAGCAGCACCCTCGGTATCCGGTTGAAACCCCTCGGCCTCCAGGTCGACGAAATGCGTGTCCTGCACGCCCTGAGCGCCGCCGGCGGGCTCAGCATGACCGAATTGTCGGACGCCCTGGTGATCGGCGGGCCGACGCTGACACGGATGGCCGACCGGTTGGTGAGCGAGAATCTGGTCTATCGCGCGCCGGATCCGCACGACCGGCGCCGGGTACGCCTGCACCTTACCGATACTGGCGAGGCCTGCGCCGCCGAAGCGGCTGAAATCGTTGCGGACATACAGCAGATGCTGACCGCGCGCTTTGCCGAACTGGATCTGGACGATCTCTCATCCGCCCTTGCGCGAACCGCTTCGCCACTGGACGATTGATCCGGCGCTCCGCGCCGTCGCCCGGAATGTGCCGAACCGGAACGGGCATTGTTTCGGCTTCCGCGCCCTGTTAGTGTCGGACAGCGAAATTGCGGCTTGCGGGCAGTCGAAATTTCCGGGCGCCGGATCGGACTGTCCGGCCACCCGCCCGCACCGCATTCGGCTTTTCGCAGAACGACCCGGTTTCGTCGCGTGTGCAGCACACCGGCGAACCGCTACCGGGAGTTCGGGATAACGGAACGATGTTGAACGTCACGACCGAACGGATCGGCGACGTCCTTTCCGTCGATGTTGAAGGCCGCATCGACAGCGCGAATTTCGGCCGGTTTCTGGATGCGTTGAAATCCGGATTCGAAGAGGGCGACCGCGCCGTGATCGTGAACATGGAAAAGCTGGTCTACATCGGCAGCGAGGGCCTGCGCGCCTGCTTGTGGACGGCCAGAACTCTCAGGAAATTCGACGCAAAGCTGCTGTTGTGTTCCCCGGCCGATCATATCCGCGAGGTTTTCGAATTGACCGGGTTGGACAAGATCGGCAACTTCTTTGCCTCGAAGAACGACGCACTCGCCTCTTTGAACCAGCCGGAACGGGTCACACGCGTGTCGTAGCGCTCCGGCCGGTTTCGCAGACAGGCGCAGCGGCGAATCGGCGAAGCAGGACCGGAGGAGCGATGCCGGGGCGCTGCTTTCGATCGGCTGCCGGCGCAACTCCGCCGCCTGCCGCACCTCGACAGGACATGCAATTGCGCGCTCGAGCCAATCCCGGCTAAAGTGCGCCGCAGGTGCGGCGGCGGCCGGGGCAAGTCACGGTCGCGATTGCGCCGCAACAGCATTGGGAAGCTTTCGAAAGGGAGAAAACGGAATGACGATCAATCAGACGGGCCGGAGCCTGGTCCTTGCAGGCGTCGCGGCGGCGATTCTGTCCGCCCCGGCGATGGCCGCCGGCGCGAAGATCGGCTTTCTCGGCGGCATCACCGGCCCGATCCAGGGCGCGGTCCCGCCAATCATCGACGCCGCGAAGCTGGCGGTTCAACACGTCAACGACCAGGGCGGCATCCTGGGCGGCAAGATGAGTCTCGTGCTCGGCGATTCGAAATGCGATCCGCAGAGCTCCGTCGGCGCCGCCAACAAACTGGTGAATGTCGAAAACGTCGCCGGCATCGTCGGCGCCCTGTGCTCCGGCGCCACCATCGGCGCGGCCAACGCTGTCGCGGTCCCGACTGGCGTGGTCATGATCTCCCCGGCCTCGACCTCGCCGGCAATCACGTCGCTCAAGGACAAGGATTTCATCTTCCGCGTCGCGCCGTCGGACAGCTTCCAGGGCAAGGTATTGGCGCGCGCCGTTCTGGCCCGCGGCATCAAGAAGGTCGCGCTGACCTATGTGAAGAACGACTATGGCAAGGGGCTGGCCGACAATTTCCGGTCCGCATTCAAGAAGGGCGGCGGAACGATCGCCGGCGATCAGGCGCACGAGGACAAGAAGAGTTCCTACCGCTCCGAACTGGCGACGCTCAGCAAGGGCGGCGCAAAGCATCTCGTGCTGGTTGCCTATCCGCAATCCTCGGCTCCGGTCATCATCCGTCAGGCTCTGGAAGGCGGCCTGTTCGGCAAGTTCATCGGCCCGGAAGCGATCTATGACGCCAAGATGTGGAAGACCGTCGGGGTCAAGAATCTCGAAGGCCTCTTCTACACCCGTCCGGCTTCTCCGTCCGGTCCGGCGCTGGATGCGTTCAATGCCGCGATGAAGAAGGCTTATCCGAAAAGTGCGGGCGGGCTGTTCGTACCGCAGACCTACGACGCGGCCTTCGTTCTCGCGCTGGCGATCGCCAAGGCCGGTTCGACCGACCGCACCAAGGTGCGCGACGCCCTGCGCGCCGTCGGCAACGGCAAGGGCATGAAGATCCTGCCCGGCCAGTGGAAGGAAGCCCTGGCGGCTATCAAGGCGGGCAAGGAAATCGACTATGCCGGCGCCACCGGCGACATCGATTTCGACAAGGATGGCGATATCGCCGGCTCCTACAACAAGTGGGAGGTCAAGGGCGGCAAGGCCGTCGATCTGGGCCCGGCCAAATAGCCGCCGGTTCATCCGGCAATACTCGGAAACACCCGGAATCAAGGGGCCCCGGTTCTTCGGAACCGGGGCTTTTTTTGCGGTCGTCGTTTGGCGTCCGGAACGGCGGATCAGGAAGTCGCCGGAGCGCGCGCCAGCCGCGGCACCGGAACCTCCTTGATCGGCAGATGGATCAGGCCGGCGAAAACGCCGAGGGCCGCGCCCATCCACCAGACGGCCTCGTAGTTGCCGGTGGCGTCGTAGAGGATTCCGCCCAACCAGACGCCGAGGAACGCGCCGAGCTGGTGGCCGAAAAACACGACCCCGAACAGGCCCGCCATGTAGCGCATGCCGAAAAACTGCGCGACCAGCCCGGTGGTCAGCGGCACGGTCGACAGCCAGAGCAGGCCCAGCACGGAAGAGAATATGTAGATCGACCAGACCGACAGCGGCGTCAGGACGAAAACGGCGATCGCCACGGCGCGCAGGAAATAGATGGCCGAAAGGGTGCTGCGCTTGCTGTATCTGCCGCCCAGCCAGCCGGCGCCGAACGTCCCGACCAGATTGAAAAAGGCGACCAGGCTCAACGACACGCCGCCCAGCCACAGGGGCAGGTCGGCATCCTGGATATGCTTGGGCAGGTGGGTTTGTATGAACGCGACGTGAAAGCCGCAGACGAAGAAACCGGCGCACAGCAGCAGATAGCTGCGATAGCCCAGGGCTTCGGCAAACGCCTCGCGGGCGGTCTGGTCCGGCTGGCCGGCTTCCGGCTCGCCCTTGCCGGTCACGGCGAGCGACAGCGGGACGATGGTCAGCAGGAGCGCCGCCAGGATGTAGAGCGAAGCCTGCCAGCCGTATTCGCCGATCAAATAGGCAGCGACCGGGACCAGGATGAGCTGGCCGACCGAGCCGGAGGCGATGCCGACGCCGAAGGCGAGCGAGCGCCTTTCGGGAGTGACCTTGCGGCCGAACGTGGCGACGACAATGGAGAAGGAGGCAAAGGCGACGCCGACGCCGACCACCGCGCCGGCCGAAACATGCATCATGATCGGCGCGGTCGAATGGGGAATCAGGGCCATGCCGGCGGCGTAGACGACCGCCCCGACCGCTAGGGATTTTCCGGCGCCGTATTTGTCGGCAAAGGTTCCGGCGAAAGGTGCGACGGCGCCCCAGACCAGGTTCTGGATGGCGAGCGACAGGCTGAGGATCGCGGTCTTGTTATCGAAGAACGACACGCTGATGTCGTTCATGTAGAGGCCCAGGCCGGCGCGCGAGCCGAAGCTGATGGCGCCGATCAGACAGCCGCAGGTGATCAGCAGCCACAGGGGGACGGTAAAGGCGGCGAATTTCGGCATGGAGAATATCGACCCGATAAGCAGCGCCGCCGCGAAAGCCGGCCGCCTGCGCGCTACATAGCTGCAAACGGGTGGCGGGCAATTCGCCGCCTTGTCCCGGCGGGCGCATGGTCCTGTCCCGGCAGGCGCATGATCGCGCCTCGGCTACCTCCGCGAGAAGGCAAAGGCCGCCGGAGTCCGCCTTCGGACGGTCCATTTGCCTATCCCGATCGCCGTCCGCAGAGGCCGTCCATCCCTCCGCACCATCGAAAATTCCGGATTAAAACAGCAACATATATCGAATAAAAAGGAAATATCGAAAAAATCCGTTGACGGGCCCTTCAAGGAATACTGTATTCAATTCATGCCTATCGAAGCATTGCAACGCCCGCAGTCCTTGCGCCAGCAGGTTTACGAGCGCCTGCGGACCGCGTTGCGCGCCGGCGAATACCGGCCGAACCAGCGCCTGACCGAAATCGGCATCGCCGAAGCGCTGGGCGTGTCGCGGACGCCGGTGCGCGAAGCGCTGGGCCTGCTCAGCCGCGAGGGGCTGCTCTCATCGATGCCCCATGGCGGCTTCAGGGTGCCGGACCTTCGGGCCGACGATCTGAATGACATTTTCGAACTGCGCTACCTGCTCGAGCCCTATGCCGCCGGCCTGGCGGCGCGCAACGCCGATCACGAGGGCGTCACCGGCATGCACGTCGTGATCCAGACCGAGAAACAGTGCCTGACCGATTCCGACAATATCGCCTTCGTGCAGGCGAGCCAGGATTTCCGCAGCCGGCTGTTTGCGATGGCAGGGAACCGCCGTCTCGCGGCGGCGATATCCCAGATCGAAGGCCATGCCCAGTTCGTCCGCAGCGAGAATTTCGACGACTGGAAAACCCGGACGGTCCTGATTTCGGCCCAGGAGCAGATCCTGGAGGCCGTGCGCCTGCGCGATGCCGAAAACGCCGCGAAGGCGATGCGCGGGCTTCTGACGACGACGAAGAACACGCTGCTGGCCGCGCTCGACCAGTATCGCGCCGGAGACGCGGCCGACGACGCCCTCTACTGAGTCCGGGCGGCCTCAAAGGCGCGGTGGATCTTTCCCTTGGGTAATCGACCTTCCGGCCGGCCGCCGAATGCAGGGCGCCGCTACCACTTCGCCTTGAGCGACAGGTAGAAGGTGCGGCCGCGGACCGAGTCGTACCGGCCGATTGTGCTGCCGCGGTTCGACGTATCGGTCTGCGGCCCGGCGTCGCCCAGGTTGAACACACCGCCGCGCAGCGTCAGGTCCTCGATGCCCATGACGTTGCGCCAGTTCAGCCCGATATCGTGGCCGATCCAGGTCTCGAAGAGCCCGGTGTTGCTGATATTCGCAGATTCCGTGACCACGCGGATGTGCCAGTCGACGACCCAGCCGTTCCCGCGCAATCCCGGGCCCGCGCTAAGCGTGGCGTGGACGCGGTTGCGCGCGAAATCGCCGGGCTGCTCGACGCCGTCTACCCTGCTCTCCGAATTGAGTATATGCACCCAGCGCAGGTCGAAGCCGGTGTCGAGTTCGTCGAGTTTCCATCTGGCGCCGGCCTGGATGTTCACTCCCGAAGTCTCGGATTCTCCGCTGTTGATGATCGGGTTGACGATGTTGGTGATGCGGGTGCCGTCGCGGATCACCGCGGCGCCGGGCGGCAGCGAGCCGCCCTCGGCGTCGATGTCGACGATCTTCTGGGTCGACATATTGGCTGGCGTTTCCGATTCTTCGATCCGGAACCAGTCCGCGGAGACGGAAAGCCTGCCGAGGGTTGCCTTCGCGCCGATCGTATAGGCCTGCCTCCTGGAGGGTTCCAGTTCCGGGCTGGGGACAACCTCGCCGTTGATCTGGCTGTTCGGGCAGTCCGCCCGCGGTCCGGTCCATGTTTTCGTATCGCAGACTCTCGGAAAATATTCGAAGGCCGGACTATTCAGGGTGGAGATATCCGCCGGGACCCGGCCGGCCTCCCAGGAACCGCGCAGCGACAGGATCCTGTGCATGCGCCACACGGTGGCGGCCTGGTACGACCAGGTCGGGCCGACATCGTCGTAGCGGTCGTGGCGGGCGGCGAGCGCCACCGTCCAGTCCCGGTGCAGCGGAAGCCGCAGTTCGCCGAACGCCGACCAGCGCAGGCGCTCCCCGGAGTAGGACGTGCCGCCCTGGCCGACCACGTCGCTCACGTCGTGGATCCCGCTGCGCCCGCGGTAGAACTGGTTGCTGCGCTCTTCCTCATGGTTGACTTCCAGGCCGGCCGCCCAGCGCATGGCGCCGCCGGGGAGCGCGGCTCCGGGGCCGTTCAGGGAAAACTGCGCACCCCGAATCGTGTACAACACACTGGATTTCTGCCGCAGGGTGCTTTCGCGGATGGCCGCGCGGTGCGCGTCGGCCCTTTCGTCCGGCGGGTTGAGCGGGTCTTCGAAATAATAGCGTCCATCAATGATGGCTTGCTCGATCAGCGACCTGCTCACGAAATATGTGCCGCGTGTCAGTTCCGAGTAGCGATGGCTGCGCACATGCATGTCGTAGCCGATTCCCGCCCCCAAGCGGCCGTGCAGGCCCGACGCCACATCGTACTCAAGCACGTCGGTACGCCAGTCGCGGTTGCCGTGCGCGGTGAAGCGGTGCCTCAGGGACACTCCCGTAACATTAGCTTCGACGAGGTCGCCGGGGAGATCGAGGTCCGGTGACGAGAGCAGCCGGGTCCTGAAAGCCAGTTCTTCCATACTCGGACCATCGTTCGGATCGTTCGGATCGTCGGAAAAATCGACGTCGAGCCTGCCGACCGACGGCGCGTAGCGGGACTCCTCCCGGCCCTGTGCGACCCGGGCGCCGGCATAAAAGGTTGCGCCATTTCCGAGCGGATAGTCGAAATTGGCGAACAGGCTGTATTGCCCGTAGCGATCGTGATCGTCGATCCAGGCGATATCGGCCCAGGCAAAACCGCAACCGCTGCCCGGCTGGCCCTCGGGGTTTAACAGTGCGCCGGTATAGCCGCCGCCCGAACATGCGCCCAGCGGACGCGCGATCGTCGTATCGTCGGTCCCGTCCGTTGCGGTTCCCTTGCCGTCGGTGATAAACACCGTATTGCCGCCCACGCTGACGCCGGCGGTGTCGGCGAAGGACCGGCCCCAGGAGGCGCGGGTGTGGGCCCGGTCTTTGCTGCGGATCTCGGCGCGCCGGAAACCCTCGACGCCGACCGTCAGGCGGCCGCGGCCGACCTTGCCGCCCCACATGCCGCCGGTATTCTCGATTTCGCTGCCTGGCCGGGCCGGGCGTTCGGTGCCGGCCCACGCCGTCGCGCCCTCGAAGCCGTGGCGCAGCACGATGTTGATCGCGCCGCCCGGGCTGCCGGGATAGAGCGCTCCGCCGCTGTCGCTCAGGATTTCGATGCGCTCGATGGCGGGAACCGGCAATGTATTCAGACCGACCAGGGGGCGGCCGTTGACCAGAAATACCGTGCCGCCCAGCAGGGGCCGATAGGTGCCGAAATAATTGTAGCCGTTCAGGCTCGACACCAGTTGCGTGACGGTTATCGCGCCGGACCGTTCGATCTCCTGCCGGGTTATCACATGGACCGGCCGCACGGCGGCCGAACCGGGAATGCGGCTGCCCACCGACGTCCGTTCGTCCGCCGCCGTGGGTTCAGCAGAAGCAGCGGCCGCGGGCGCGGCGACGGCGAGCGCCGCCGCCAGACACCATCGGGCCGGCGAACAGCAGCGCATTTGCCGAAACGGCGAATGCCGGCCGCGGCGTCCAAAGATAGATTCCAGCCACATATCGAATCCCTCTTGGAGCGGCGAGGACGGCCTCATCGTCGCCGCCGGACCTCATCAAGACAAATAGAAAAATAATATGAGCAGGTCTAAGAATTTCCTATAAGCGGCGCCGTATGTACCCGCACGAATCGAAGGGATCGACCCATTGACCCAGGCCTTTGACGGGCTCCGCATTCTCGATTTCTCCCAGGTCGTTTCCGGGCCCTACGCCGCGCAGTTGCTGGGCAACCAGGGCGCCGAGGTCATCAAGGTCGAGCCGGCGCGCGGCGACCAGCTGCGCAAGATTTTCAAGACGGGTTCCCAGCCGGCGGACGCCGATTCGGCGGCCTACGAGCTGGTCAACCGCGGCAAGCGCTCGGTCTCGATCGATCTGAAAAACCCGGCCGGCCGCGACGCCATCCTCGGGATCGCCGCCGGCTGCGACGTGCTGCTGGAGAATTTCCGGCCCGGCGTGATGGGCCGTCTGGGCCTGGACTACGACGCGGTGCGCGAGGTCCGGCCGGACGTCGTCTATTGCTCCATCTCCGGCTACGGCCAGACCGGGCCTCTGGCCGGCGAGCCGGCCTACGACGGCACCATCCAGGCGATCTCCGGCATGATGTCGAACAACGGCCACCCGGAGACCGGGCCGACCCGCGCCGGCTTCCTTCCGGTCGACGTGCCGAGCGCCTTCCTGGCCGCCTACGCCATCGCCGCCGCCCTGTTCCGCCGGGCGCAGACCGGCCGCGGCCAGTATATCGACCTCGCCATGATCGACGCAGCGATCCTGATGCAGCTCTCGGTCTTCTCCCGGGTCTTTACCGACGGCACCGGCGGCGGCCTGATCGGCAACCGCTCGACCGCCGCGGTGCTGACCGCCGACGCTTTCCCGTGCAGCGACGGCCATATCGCCGTGAGCGCGGTGACACGGCCCCAGGGCCGGATCGTGCTCGAACTGGCCGGCCTCGACCCCGGTCTCTGGGACGAATTCGACCCCGAGAACCCGACCGCGCCGCGCTCGCAGGAGATCGCGGACCTTGTCTGCGACGCCTTCCGCCAACGCCCGATGCGGGAATGGGAGGCCCGGCTGCGCGCCGCCGGGCAATCGGCCTCCTGCGTGCTCGACGCCGGAGCGGTCGCTCGCCTCGACCAGATGGCGCACCGCGCCGTGTTCCGGGACGATCCGGCCGACAATCCCGCCGCCCCGCGCACCATCGGCGGCGCCTTCATGGCGAACGAGGACGGGCCGGAAATCCGCGGCGGAGCCTCCGCCATCGGTGCGGATACCGAAGCGGTGCTGGCCGATTTCGGCTTTTCCGAACGCGAGATCGAAGCGCTCCGCAAGACCGGCGCCATCCCGGCGGCGGTGCAAAGAGCCTGATGGCGGCGCGGCGTCCGCTTCCGGCCGGGGCCGAACTCCGAACGCCGTCTTTTGCGGCCGGGTGCAGGTTGGCCGCGGCTTCGCACGACGGCGCGTTCTAGCTATGGCGGCATCGATGGAATCGCTCCGGCTGACCGACCTGTCGCCGGCCCATGCGGAGCCCCTGTCCGGCCTTTCCGCCCTGACCGGCGGAAACCGGACTGCGGACGACTGGCGTTTCCTGCTGGCGCGCGGAATCGGCGCCGGCCTGGTCGATGTCGACGAGGCGCCGGTCGCCGCGGCGACGGCCCTGCCCTACGGCCGGTTCGCCTGGATCTGCCCGGTGCTGGTCGCGCCCGACTGGCGTGGGCAGGGCATCGCCTCCCTGCTGGCGACGGAGGTGGTGCGCCGGCAGGAAGCCGCCGGACGGGTGCTGGCCCTGGACACGACTCCGGACGGACGCCAGGCCTGCCGCCGCGCCGGCTTCCGCGACCTCTACCGTCTCGGCCGCTACCGGGCCGAGGCCGTATCGCCGCCGCCGGCGCCGGAAGCCGGCGGGCCGCCGGTGCGCCGGCTGGCCGCCGCCGACCTCGAAGCGGTTTCCAGGATGGATCGCCGGCTGTTCGGCGCCGACCGCCTGGAACTGCTTCACCACCTGCGCCGCCGGCAGCCGGAGGCCGCCTTCGCCGCCTTTCGGGACAGCCGGCTCTCCGGCTATGTCCTGGCGCGAGACGGACGCGAAGCGGTGCAGGTCGGCCCGCTGGCGGCGATCGGCGACGACGTGGCCCGGGCGCTCGCCGCCGCCGCGCTCGGCGCGGTGCGGGGGCCGGTCCGGATCGATGCCGTCGACGACCGGCGGGGCTTTGTCGAGTGGTTGCAGACCTGCGGATTCGTGCTGCAATGGCCCGTCATTCGCATGGTGCGCAGCCGCAAGGCCGGCTTCGGCGACCCGGCCCTGCTCTACGCCACCGCCGGACCGGACCTGGGGTAAGGCAAGCCGCAAGGCCGGCGCGAAGCCGGCGCCGGCTCGCAGGGAGACAAGATCATGCACCGCCCTTCGTTTCGCAGCATCCTCGCCGCCCACGACCCGCTGATCCTGATCGGCGCCCATGACGGGCTGAGCGCCCGGCTGATCGAGCAGGCCGGCTATCCCGCCTTCTTCATCGGGGGATTCCCGCTGGTCGGCGCGCGCTACGGCGTGCCCGACATCGGCATTAAGGGCCTGGGCGAAATTTCGGCCGGCGTGCGCGACATCCTGGGCGCGACCGGCCTGCCGGTCCTGGTCGACGGCGACGACGGTTACGGCGATGTCAAGAATGTCGCCCACACGGTGCGCACCTACGAGGCGATAGGCGCGGGCGCCATCATGATCGAGGACCAGACCTGGCCCAAGCGCTGCGGGCACATGGCCGGCAAGGATGTCGTCGACGCCGCTTTCATGGTCGACAAGATCGGCGCGGCGCTCGATGCCAGACGCGATCCGGACACCATGATCGTCGCGCGCACGGACGCCCGCGCGGTTCACGGGCTGGACGAGGCGCTGCGCCGCGGTCGCGCCTATGTCGAGGCCGGCGCCGACGCCATCTTCGTCGAGGCGCCGGAGACCGAGGAGGAGTTGGCGATCGTCGGCGGCGCTTTCGACGTGCCGCAGCTCGCCAACCCGCTGGAGGGCGGGCGCACGCCGATCCTGCCGCCCGAACGGCTGCACGAACTCGGCTTCGACGTGATCGTCTACGGCATCTCGCTGATCCTGCGCATCGCCCGCACCATGCAGGACGCACTGGCCGATTTCCACTCCGGCGAGATGAAACTGTGGGAGACCGGCGTTGGCTTCGAGGACTACAAGCGGATCGTCGGCTTCGACGACTGGGCGGCGACCGAGGATAAATTCGCCCGCCGCCGTAATGGATGATCGAGCCCCTCGATACGGCCCCCCTTCGGCTTTGCTCAGGGCAGGCTCTCGATACGGCCCCCTCGATACGGCGCTGACGCGCCTACTCGGGATGAGGGGGTTGTTGGGGGTCCAAATGCCTCGACATTCCCCACTCTTCCTCATCCTGAGTAGCCCCGGCCCCCGGGCCGGGGCGTATCGAAGGGTCGAAGGGCTGCCCTCAGCGTGTCGAAGGGGGTGTGGCGTAGGCCGGTGCTTCGGCGTGGCCGGGGAAGCCGCCGCGCACGGCGCCGGGCCGGCGGTCCCGGTAGATTTCCGACCAGCCTTCCGGCAGCGGGCGGCTGTTCGGCACCGAGAGCCACAGGCGCAACAGGTGGCGCTTGCGCTCCGGCTCGGGATGATCTTCGAATTCGGTGCGCGCGTGGTAGGTGGTGTGGCTGTTGAGAAACGCCATGTCGCCCGGCTCCAGCATCATGTCGAGGCAGAAGGCCGGATCGCCGGCCAGCCGGTCGATGGCCTGCAAGGCTTCGCGCTGAATGTCGGTGAGCGGCGGCGCGCCGTGATGCTTTCGGGCCGAGAGGATGTGGGTGCGGATGTAGCGGCTGGCGAAACGGCCCTGCGCGACGCCGTAGATCGGCTGGCCGTACCAGGCCGCTTCGCCGGCGCGTTCCTGGCCCTGCCGGCTCCAGATATACGGTCGATACAGGACCTCCAGGAATTCCGGATTCCGCCGGGCGATCTCGTTGTGGATCGCCACGGAGCTGACGAAGCGGCTGAGGCCGCCGGCCCTCGCGGTCCTGAGGAAAAACAGGGCGCTGACATCCGCCGAATCGGTGTGAAACTCCAGTTCGGCGCTGCTGGTATAGCCCCTGCCTTCGCGGCCCGAGACGTCGGTGCCGATGTCCCGCACGTCGCCCAGCATGTCGCCGCGCTTGCTCTGGGACACAGCGGTGCCGACATGCCGGCCGATGCCCCAGTAGAGCCGGCGCAGATCGTCGACGCTGCGATCCGCCACCGGAAAGCCGCGGAACAGGAAGATGCCGCAGCCGGTTTCCAGCACATCGCGCGCGTGCAGCAGCCGTTGCGCGAAGGTCGGCAGCGGCAAGTCGGCGGCGGTCATGTCGGCGAAGGGCCGGTTGCGGGCCAGGGCGTGTTCCAGCCCGGCCGCAATCTCTGCCCGGTCGCCCGCCGTCAGCCGGCAAATCCAGTCGGTGCGCCGCGCCAGGTCCGGGCCGCGCCAGTCCGCCGGGCTGTCGATCGGTTCTGGTATCGGGCGGAGCATCGGGCGGGGCATCGGGCGGGGCATCGGGTCCGCTTCCCTCGCTTCACTCAACCGTGCCGCAGACCTGCAGCGCCGTCAGGGCGAACACCTTGGCCAGCTTGACGAGGTCGTCGAGGGCGACCGGCCGCTGCACGCCCGCCGCGCCGCGCGGCCCGCCCGGATCGGCGACCGGCGGGCCGTAGCCGATGGCGGGTATCCCGGCCTCGTTGAAGGCGTTGCTGTCGCGCCACATGCTCATCTCGAGCGACGCCGTATAGTCGAGCTTGCCGCCGACCGCCGCTTCATGGGCCGCACGCAGCGCGTCGAGCAGCGGTTCGGCGCCCTCGGCGATATAGCCGCGCTTGAAATCGTAGGCGTCGACCTGCGCGTCGATGCCGGTTGCGGCGACCGCCTCGCACACCTGCCGGCGGACCGCCGGCGCGTGGGCGCCCGGCATCAGCCGCACATCGAAGAAGATGTGGCACCAGTCCCGCTCCTCGGTCCAGGGCGGCCCGGCCGGGCGCATTTCCAGCACCTGCGCCTTCGGCACCAGCGTGCCGCCGTGGAAGGTCTCCCGACCCTCGGTCTCGTAGCGGCGCGCCCAGTCTTCCAGCGCGAGGACGATCCGCGCCGCCCGCTCGAAGGGGTTCGGGCTGCCGGCCGGCCCGCCCCCCGTCGAAGGGGCGCCGCGGCGCAGGCCGGGCGTATAGGCCAGGCTGCCCGGCACGGCGATGCGCAGGCGCAGATAGCCGGCCTGGGCGACCGTAACCCGGAAATCGGAGACTTCGCTAACCAGCGCATAGTCCGCCACTACGCCGTGCTCGACCAGCCAGCGGGCGCCATGCCCCTCGCGCACCTGGCTGCCGGCCGGGCCGACGCCGGACCATACCGCAATGTCGCCGGACGCCGCGGGCGGCGCCGAGGTTTCCTGGCCGCTCCCGGCGAGGAACAGGTCTTCCTTCAGCGTCAGGCCGGACCGGACGATGGCGCGCATGGCGATCATCTGGGCGGCGAGCTGCGCCTTGTCGTTGGCGAGGCCGCGGCCGAACAGCCGGCCGTCCTCGATCCAGGCGCCGCGCAGCCGCCGTTCGGCCGCCTCGCCGCCGGCCGGCCGGGCGCCCTGGGTGTCGATATGGGCGTTGAGGATCAGCGAACGTCCGCCGCCGGCCCGGTCGCCGGCGCCGCGGATCAGGCCGATCGCGTTGACGCTCTCCGGCGCCATGAACTGGAGCCGGGCCTCGATGCCCGCCTCGCCCAGCCAGGCGACGACGGCCTCGCCGACCGGCCGCTCCTCGCCGGAATAGTCGGGCAGGTTGCCGAGGGTCAGGCACAGGTCGGCCAGCGCCTCCCGGTCGCCCTCGATGCCGTCCAGAACGGCCTGGAATTCCTGCTCCACGGAAACCCGCCCGTAACGCCGTTGCCGGCGGGATAGTATCGCGGTCGCCCGCCCCGGCCTAGCGCGTCATTTTCTGCGCCCGCCGGTCCCGGCCGTAGAAGCGGGCGAGATAGTCGAGGACCAGCTTTTCGTCCTCAGGCTCGAGTTCCGCCATCTCGTGCTCCTCGACCATGTAGACCAGGACCTCGCCCCAGTCTGCGCGGGTCAGGCCCTGCTGGGTGACCAGCCGGATCGAATGGCAGGCGCTGCAATAGCTGAAGACCTCGTCCCGGCCCTCGCCCGGCGGCAGGCCTTCATATTCGTCCTCGTCTTCGTCGTCGTTTTCGTCGTCCTCGTCCTCCTCGTCATCCGTCCCGGCGGCGGGAGCGGCCGCGGCCTTGTCCGGCCCGGCCTTACCGGCGGGCGGGTCGGCCGCCAGGGCGACGCCCGCCATCGCCAACAGGACGGCAAGCGTCGCGGCCAGGATCGTCCGGGCCGCGGCGGCCAGGGCCGCGGCCCGCGGTGGCACTCCCATGGCGGTCAGGCGACCCGGACCGAGATGCGGTGCATCGAGTTGTTCAGGTAGCCCTTCGGGTTCCACGCGATGGCGAAGGGCTGGATGACGCCGCGGGAGTCGGTCGCCCGCGCCCAGACCTCGTAATAGCCCTTCTGCGGGAATTTCAGCGCCGCCTTCCAGTGCTGCCAGGCATAGGGGTTGGCCGGCCGGCCCAGCTCGGCCTGCTGCCAGGACGCGCCGAAATCCATCGACACGTCGACCCGCGCCACCTCGTCGTCGCCGGCCCAGGCGTGCCCGGCGACCTCCAGCTCGCGGCCGGAAATCGTCAGCCCGGTCTTGGGCGTCGTGATCAGCGATTTCACCGGCATGGCGTGGATAATCCCCATGGCGCTCTTCGGCACCTTCTCGCCGGGCGACACCGGATAGTCCGGCACCCGGTAGGCGCTGCCGGTCATCTTCGGCCCGTCATGCACCTTGTCGCGCAGCCAGATCCGCTTCAGCCACTTCTGCGAGCAGGAGCCCGGCCAGCCGGGGATCACGAAGCGCAGCGGCGCGCCGTTCATCGGATGCAGCGGCCCGCCGTTCATGCCGAAGGCGATCAGGTTGCTCGGGTTCATCGCCTTGTCGATCGGCACGCCGCGCGAGATCGGCAGCTTGCCCTCCTTGCCGGAGAGGTGCGTATCCGCGCCGACATGGGCGGTGTAGACGACGTTCGGCTGGACGCCGGCGGCCTTGAGCACGTCGGCCAGGCGCACGCCGGTCCAGTTCGAGCTGGCGACCGCGCCGACCGTCCACTGGTTGCCGCGCGCCGGCGGGTCGAAGAAGGCCCGGCCGTTGCCGCCGCATTCGATGGTGAGCTGCTGGGTCACGACCTCGAACTTCTTCTTCAGGTCGTCGATGCCGAGCGTCATCGGGCTGTTGACCAGGCCGTCGACGCGCAGCTTCCAGGTCGCCGGGTCCATGTCGTCCGGCACGATGCCGTTGTTGCGGATGAAGTGCCGGGCGGTCGGCGTGACCGCGTCGTTGAGCAGATGGGCCGGGGTCTCGGCGTTGACCGGCCGGTCGTTGAGCACCGTCAGCCCGTCCTTGCCCTCGATGGTCATTTTCTTGGCGGCGATCGCCTCGGGGATGAAGCCCGACGGCATGTTGCGGTGGAACGGGATCGCCGCGCCGATCAGGGCGCCCATGCCGGCGAGGCCGGCGCCTTTCAGGAACCCGCGGCGGTCCGGATGCGCCTCGCGCCCGAACACGATCCGGTCGGCCTTTTCCGGGTCTTCGGCATAGAGTTCGAAGAGGTCGGCTGTCTTGGACATATTCATTTCCTCCTATATTAGACTAATTCCACTATAACGGCCTCCGGCAGGGACCGTCAATCGGAACCGGCGGCCGGAAGCACCGGGCGGAAGCGCCGGGCGGAAGCGCCGGTCCCGGCCCGGCCGAATCCGTGCCCCGGCGCCGTTCCCTCCCGCCGCACCCCCTGCCGTCATTTCGACCGGAGCGGGCGTCAGCCCGCGTAGCAGCCTGCCCTGAGCGAAGCCGAAGGGACGGGGAAGGGGAGGCGCGGGCAAGGTTAGCGCTGCGATATGTCGGGAAATGTCACGATCCGTCAGGAATTGTCACGGTCCGTCACGGTCCGGTCCTCTCCGCGGCAGGGGCGCAGGAGCTCGAAGTCCCGGAGATGCTCTCCGGCGATCCGGATCTCCAGCAGCGGCCGGGTCCGGGCGTGGGTCTTCAGGAAGTC
>JAJEGH010000044.1 GCA_022819985.1 Alphaproteobacteria bacterium
GAGCGTCGGCGCCGGAACGGGGCCGGGTGACAGCCGATCCTCCGGTGCTGCGCCGGCCCGAGGCAACGCCCGCGGCCGAAGATGGAAGCGAGGCCGGCTCTGCGGCGTTGCCGGCCGATGCCCGGCGCGTTCCCCGGGAACCTGCAAGGCCGGATACCGCGGCTGCGGACGGGATATCGCTGGACCGGGCAACGGTAGCGAGCCTGGTGGAGGGCCTGGAGGCGGTTCGCGACCGGCTGCGCGGCCCGCCGCCGGATCCGTAGTTCATTCGTAGTTCCGCTGCGCCGGATTGGCGGCCCGGTGCAGCAGAAGCCGCGTTGTAACCGCGGTCGCCCTGTCCTATTTTCGGCGTCGGGCCGGAGCGTGGCGCAGCCAGGTAGCGCGTCTGACTGGGGGTCAGAAGGTCGTGGGTTCGAGTCCCGCCGCTCCGACCATTCAACCTGTTGCAAAAACCGAATTATCCTGAATTCTCCCGCTCGAATGGCAAGAAAACGAGGCGCGGCCGGCAAACCGCCGCCGGACACCGGGAATCCGGCGCCGGCTTGCAGACGGCGGCGTTTGGGCGGCTTCGGGGCGCACGATCGGCAGTCCGTTCCGGTAAACCGCGCCGCGGTTCGGGCGTCCGGCGAAGCGGCCGGAGAACGCGAACGCGCGCGATAGGGCGCGGCGGTCCGGGGGACAAATTGAATAGGCCCGGGCCGGGCCGCCGGACTGTTCCGACAGGCGCGCCCGCCCTATCTTGCAGGTCCGCCCGCGCGGCCGCTTCCGGGTCGCGGACAGGTCCGGCAATTCCGATACCGCATAGACCGGAGGGGAGTGTGGTGGAGCATGACTGAGCGCGTACCGCACATGCGTAAGGGGCTACCCGAGAAGCAGGGGCTTTACGACCCGCGCAACGAGCACGATGCCTGCGGGATCGGTTTCGTCGTCGACATACGAAACCGCAAAAGCCACCGGATCATCGAACAGGGATTGCAGGTTCTGAAGAATCTGACGCACCGGGGTGCGGTCGGCGCCGATCCGCTGGCCGGCGACGGTGCGGGCATTCTCATTCAGATGCCGGACGCCCATTTGCGCGCGGTTTGCGGCGACATCGGAATCGAACTTCCGGAACCCGGCGAGTACAGCGTCGGCATGGTTTTCATGCCGCAGGCCGAAGGGCCGCGCGCGGACTGCGTTCGTATCGTCGAGGAGATAGTCGAGGCCGAAGGGCAGCATGTCCTGGGCTGGCGCGACGTGCCGGTGGACAATTCCGGGCTGGGCGAGAGCGTGCTGCCGACCGAACCCTCCGTGCGCCAGGTCTTCGTCCGCCGGGGCGAAAACTGTGCGGACCGGGATGCGTTCGAGCGCAAGCTGTTCGTCATCCGCAAGCAGGCGGAGCACCGGATCGACGCCTTGGGGGAGGCGTGCGACGACTTCTACATGCCGTCATTTTCCTCGCGGACGATCGTCTACAAGGGGATGCTGCTGGCCCATCAGGTGGGTGAGTTCTACCGCGACCTCAGGGACGAGCGGATGGTCACCGCGCTGGCCCTCGTCCACCAGCGGTTTTCCACCAACACCTTCCCGTCCTGGCGGCTGGCGCACCCCTACCGGATGATCTGCCACAACGGCGAGATCAACACGCTGCGCGGCAACATCAACTGGATGGCGGCGCGGCGCCATCTGATGAAGTCCGAACTGCTGGGCGACGATCTGGAAAAGCTCTGGCCGCTGATCACCGAAGGCCAGTCCGATTCGGCGAGCTTCGACAACGCGCTCGAACTCCTGGTGCAGTCCGGATACTCGCTGGCCCACGCCATGATGATGCTCATTCCGGAGGCGTGGACCGGCAATCCGCTGATGGACGAGCGCCGGCGCGCTTTCTACGAATACCACGCAGCGATCATGGAGCCGTGGGACGGGCCGGCGGCCGTGGCGTTCACCGACGGCCGCCAGATCGGCGCGACCCTGGACCGCAACGGGCTGAGGCCCGCCCGCTACGTCATTACCGACGACGACATGGTGGTGATGGGCTCCGAGGTCGGCGTCCTGCCGATCGACGAGAGCCGCATCGTCAAGAAGTGGCGCCTGCAGCCCGGCAAGATGCTGCTGATCGACCTCGAACAGGGCTGCATCCTCGATGACGACATCATCAAGGCCGAACTGTCTTCGGTCCAGCCGTACCAGGAATGGCTGGATCGCACCCGCATTGTGCTGGAGGACCTGCCCGCGACCAACGCCCCCGTCGCTCTGCCCAACCGGGTGACGCTGCTCGATCGGCAACAGGCCTTCGGTTACACGCAGGAAGACCTCAAGTTCCTGATGTCTCCGATGGCGTCGACCGGGCAGGAAGCCGTCGGCTCGATGGGCAACGACATCCCGATTTCGGCGCTGTCGTCGCGTCCCAAGCTGCTCTATTCGTATTTCAAGCAGGTGTTCGCCCAGGTCACCAACCCGCCGATCGATCCGATCCGCGAGGAGCTCGTGATGTCGCTCCTGTCGTTGATCGGCCCGCGGCCCAACCTGCTGGGCATCGACGATACGACGCCGCAAAGGCGCCTCGAGGTCCGCCAGCCCGTCCTGACCAACCGGGGCCTGGAAAAGATCCGCTCGATCGGCGAGATCGCGGACAGTGCGTTCCGGACCCTTACCCTCGATCTGACCTATCCCGCCGAACACGGCGCCGAGGGCATGCGGCCGGCGCTCGACTCGGTATGCGCCCAGGCCGAGAAGGCATGCGAGGAAGGCTACAATATCCTGGTGCTCAGCGACCGCGCGATCGGCGAAGACAGAATCGCCATTCCCGCGCTGTTGGGCACGTCGGCGGTTCACCATCATCTGGTGAGGGAGGGGTTGCGAACCCTCCTCGGGCTGGTCGTGGAGACCGGCGAGGCGCGCGAAGTCCATCACTTCTGCACCCTGGCCGGTTACGGCGCCGAAGCGATCAACCCCTATCTCGCGTTCGAGACCCTTTCGGCAATGCGCGACGAGTTGCCGGAGAAGCTCACCGACCGGCAGCTATACCGGCGCTACATCAAGGCGGTCGACAAGGGCATCCTGAAGGTGATGTCCAAGATGGGCATCTCGACCTACCAGTCCTATTGCGGCGCGCAGATTTTCGACGCGGTCGGACTGGGCGAGGATTTCGTCGAGCGGTATTTCACCGGCACGGCGAGCACCATCGGCGGTGTCGGACTCGCCGAGGTCGCGCGCGAGACCGTCGAACGCCACAAGCTGGCCTACGGCGACGCGCCGGTCTATCGCAACGCGCTCGATGTCGGCGGCGAATACGCCTACCGCCTGCGCGGCGAGGAGCATTACTGGACGCCCGACACGGTGATGAACCTGCAGCATGCCGTGCGCGGCGAACTGCCCGAGAAATACCGCGCCTTCGCCGAACAGGTGAACGACCAGGATCACCGGATGATGACGATCCGGGGCCTGTTCGAGCTGATCCCGGCGGAGACGCCGGTGCCGCTCGACGAGGTCGAGCCGGCGCGCGAAATCGTCAAACGGTTCTCGACCGGAGCGATGTCGTTCGGGTCGATCTCGCGCGAGGCGCATTCGACCCTGGCTATCGCCATGAACCGGATCGGCGGCAAGTCGAACACCGGCGAGGGCGGCGAGGAGCCGGACCGGTTCCAGCCCATGCCCAACGGCGATTCCATGCGCTCGGCTATCAAGCAGGTCGCCTCGGGCCGCTTCGGCGTGACCACCGAATATCTCGCCAATTCCGACATGATGCAGATCAAGATGGCCCAGGGCGCGAAACCCGGCGAGGGCGGCCAGTTGCCGGGCCACAAGGTCGATGCCGTCATCGCCAAGGTGCGCCATTCGACGCCGGGCGTCGGCCTGATCTCGCCGCCGCCGCATCACGACATCTACTCGATCGAGGATCTCGCCCAGCTCATCTACGACTTGAAGAATACCAACCCGGACGCCGACGTTTCGGTCAAGCTGGTCTCCGAGGTCGGCGTGGGAACCGTGGCGGCGGGGGTTTCGAAGGCGCGGTCGGACCATGTGACGATTTCGGGTTTCGAGGGCGGTACGGGCGCCAGCCCCCTGACCTCGATCAGCCATGCCGGTTCGCCGTGGGAGATCGGGCTTGCCGAGACGCACCAGACGCTCGTGCTCAACCGGCTGCGCGGCCGGATCGCCGTCCAGGTCGACGGCGGGCTGCGGACGGGTCGCGACGTTGTCGTCGGCGCGCTCCTCGGCGCCGACGAGTTCGGCTTCTCCACGGCGCCGCTGATCGCCGCCGGTTGCATCATGATGCGCAAGTGCCATCTCAACACCTGCCCCGTGGGGGTCGCGACCCAGGATCCGGAGCTGCGCCGCCGGTTCTCCGGCACGCCCGAGCATGTGATCAACTATTTCTTCTATGTCGCCGAAGAGGTGCGCGAGCTGATGGCGCAGCTCGGTTTCCGCACCTTCGACGAAATGATCGGCGAATCGCAGCGGCTCGACCAGCGCCGCGCCATCGAACACTACAAGGCGAAGGGCATCGACCTGTCGCGGATCCTCGCCAAGCCCCATGCCGCACCGGGAGTCGCGACCCATAACAGCGAACGCCAGAACCACAATCTGGAAAAGGTCCTCGATCGCCGGCTGATCGAGCAGGCGCAACCCGCGCTGACTGCACGCCGGCCGGTTCGCATCGACATGCCGATCCGCAATATCCACCGCACCGTCGGCGCGATGCTGTCGGGCGAGGTGGCAAAGCGCTACGGCCATGCCGGCCTGCCGGAAGATACGATCAGCGCAACGTTCCGCGGCACCGCCGGCCAGAGCTTCGGCGCGTTTCTCGCCCACGGCGTCTCGTTCGAGCTGATCGGCGAGGCCAACGACTATACCGGCAAGGGCCTGTCGGGCGGCCGTCTCGTGGTCTATCCGCCGGCCGACAGCGGCGTCGTCCCGGAAGAGAGCATCGTCATCGGCAATACCGTCCTCTACGGCGCGATTGCCGGGGAGTGCTTTTTCCGCGGAGTCGCGGGCGAGCGTTTCGCGGTGCGCAATTCCGGCGCGGTGGCGGTGGTCGAGGGCGTCGGCGACCACGGTTGCGAATACATGACCGGGGGCGTCGTCGTCTGCCTCGGTCATACCGGGCGCAATTTCGCGGCGGGGATGAGTGGCGGCATCGCCTATGTCCTGGACGAGCAGGGCGATTTCGAACGCCGCTGCAACCTGGCGATGGTCGAACTCGAACCCATCAAGGCGGAGGACGATTCGCTCGAACGCCTGGCGCACCAGGGCGGCGATCTCGAAGCCCACGGACTGGTCGATGTCATGCGCGACATGACCCGCTACGACGCCGAGCGCCTGAGCCAGCTAATCGAACGGCATGTCCGCTACACCAACTCGGCGCGGGGCCGGCAGATTCTGGAACGCTGGGACTTCTATCTGCCGCAGTTCGTCAAGGTGATGCCGGTCGATTATTACCGCGCCCTCAGGGAAATGGAACTCGCCCAGCCGGCCGATCCCGTCGATCTCGTCGCCGAGAGCCGCTGAACCATGGGCAAGGTTACGGGTTTTCTCGAGATCGACCGGCTCGAACAGCGGTACACGCCGGTCGGCGACCGCATCCGGCATTTCAACGAATTCCTGGTCCCGCTGGACAAGAACACGCTGATGCAGCAGGGCGCGCGCTGCATGGATTGCGGCATTCCGTTCTGCCACACCGGCTGTCCGGTCAACAACATCATCCCCGACTGGAACGACCTCGTCTATCGCGACCAGTGGCGCGAGGCCATCGAGGTCCTGCACTCGACCAACAACTTCCCGGAATTCACCGGCCGAATCTGCCCGGCGCCGTGCGAGGAAGCCTGCACGCTGAACATCAGCGACGCTCCGGTGACGATCAAGACGATCGAGTGCGCGATCGCCGACCATGCCTGGCAGGAAGGCTGGGTGGTTCCCGACATTCCCGGGACCAGGACCGGCAAGCGCGTCGCCATCGTCGGATCGGGTCCCGCCGGGATGGCCTGCGCGCAACAGCTGGCGCGCGCCGGGCACGACGTGACGCTGTTCGAGAAGCACGCCAAACCGGGCGGTCTGCTCCGCTACGGCATCCCCGATTTCAAGATGGAAAAGCACTATATCGACCGGCGCGTCGGCCAGATGGAGGCGGAGGGCGTGACCTTCCGCAACGGCGTGCATGTCGGGGTCGATATACCGGCGCAGCACCTTCTTGAGGAGTATGACGCCGTCGTGCTGGCCGGCGGGGCGGAGAAGGCGCGCGACCTGCCCGTCGAGGGGCGGGATCTGGGCGGCGTCGAATTCGCGATGGACTTCCTGCCGCAGCAGAACCGGCGCATCGGCGGGGAACCCCTCGGCGACGGCGAGGAAATTCTCGCCCGCGGCAAACATGTCGTGGTGATCGGCGGCGGCGATACCGGCTCGGACTGCATCGGGACGTCTTTCCGCCAGGGCGCGGTCTCGGTGACGCAACTGGAAATCCTGCCCATGCCGCCCGAAAGCCCGGACAAGGAGACTGTCTGGCCCCTGTGGCCGCTGCGCCTGCGTACCTCCTCGTCGCAGGCGGAAGGTGCGCAGCGCGACTGGAGCGTCGCGACCAAGCGCCTGTCCGGCGTCGGCGGCGCCATTACCGCCCTTCACGGCGTCCGGCTGGACGAAAATCTGAAGGAAATCCCGGGAACCGATTTCGACCTCAAGGCGGAACTCGTGCTGCTGGCGATGGGTTTCGTCCATCCGGTCCATGAAGGCATGATCGAGGAGCTCGGCGTCGATCTCGACACGCGCGGCAACGTCCTCGCCGATACCGAAAACTACGTCACCTCGGACCCCAGGGTGTTCGCGGCGGGCGACATGCGCCGCGGCCAGTCGCTGGTGGTCTGGGCGATCCGCGAGGGCCGGCAATGCGCCCGCGCCGTGGACGAGTTCCTGATGGGCGGGTCGTCGCTGCCTCGATAGGGCGTGCACGGCGCCTCGATACGGCCCCCCGATCCCGATACGGCCCCCTCGATACGGCCCCCCTTCGGCTTCGCTCAGGGCAGGCTCTCGATACGGCGCTGACGCGCCTACTCGGGATGAGGAGATTGTTGGGGGATCAAATGCCTCAACACCCCCTCTTCCTCATCCTGAGTAGCCCCGGCCGCCAGGCCGGGGCGTATCGAAGGAGCTTGCCCTGAGCTTGTCGAAGGGGGCGTCTCTACCCGCTGCGCGGCGAAAAGCGCGGTCCTGCCCGCGCCGGCACATTTTTTACTTGACTTGAGGAGCAAGGAACATTAAATGAACATAAGATGTGAGAGCGGCTTGTCCGGTGGCGAAAGAAAACCTATCCGGTGACGAAAAAACGCTATATACAGACCGGTCTGTCCACTTTTGATCGAGCGGAAAATGGCGCAATTCCGGGGTTTGTGCGGAAAAGGAAAATGAACGATCGCTAAAGAATGGAGAAGTAGCAACCCGATTCGACGCTGCCCTAGAACTCGCCGCTGATCGTGGCGCCACCGTCGACGACCAGGGTGTGACCGGTCGTGAAATTGCCGGCCTTCGAGGCGAGGAAGACGGCGGCGCCGGCGATTTCCTCGACATGGCCGATGCGCCTGAGCGCATAGTGTTTGACGGCGGCGTTGTAGATTTCCTCGTTCTCCCACAGGGCGCGCGCCATGTCCGTCCTGACGATGGCCGGCGCGATGGCGTTGACCCGCACGTTGCGGTCGCCCCATTCGACGGAAAGGTTGCGCGCCAGGGCAGAATCGGCGGCCTTGGTGATGCCGTAGATGCCGAGATAGCGGGTGCCTTTCAGCCCGCCGATGGAAGAGACGATGATGACTGCGCCGTCGCGCCGTTCGGCCATCTGCGGAATGACCATCTGGCACAGCCAGATGTTGGACCGCAGGTTGGCCCCGGTGGTCTTCTCGTAGGCTTCGTCGGGCAGGTCCTGCAGCGTGCCGAAATAGGGGTTGACCGCCGCGTTGCAGACCAGGATGTCGATGCGGCCGTAATGGGCGTTGGACCGGTCGACAAGGTCTTGCAACTGGTCCTTGTGGGAGATGTTGCAGGCGATGGCGACGGCGTCGCCGCCCTCGTCGCGGATGCCTTGCGCGACCTCCTCGCACTTGTCCAGCTTGCGGCTGGAGATCACCACCTTCGCGCCCTGCGCCGCCATCGCTTCGGCGGTCGCCCGGCCGATGCCCTTGGAGGAGCCGGTTATCAGGGCCACCTTGCCGTCGAGGCGGAACAGGTCGTCGTATTTCATCGGAGATCGTCCGGCTGGAAATCGGAGAGGCGCGCCGGCATGAAGCGGCCCCGCGCCATCGTGGGCCGAAGGGTCAGGTTGCAACGGTCAGGGGCTTCCTATAATCCGATGCCCGACGAATCAACCGGCCGGATAAGGGTCGCACGGATGCCGGCCCGGCATTGCAATGCCCAGGGAGGGATGCATGGACCTCGATATCAGCGCCGAAGACCGGGCCTTCCGCGACGAGGTCAGGGCGTTCATCGACAAGAACCTGCCGTCCGATACCCGGGAAAAGGTGCGCCGCGGCCTGAAGCTCTCCAAGGAAGACCATGTCAACTGGCACAGGATCCTCCACGCCAACGGCTGGGGCGCGCCGGGCTGGCCGGTCGAATTCGGCGGGCCGGACTGGTCGCCGATGCAGCGCCACATCTTCGAGGAGGAGACCGGCCGCAACCACTGCCCGCGCCTGATGCCGTTCGGGCTGAAGATGGTCGGCCCGGTCATCCAGGCCTTCGGCAGCGACGAGCAGAAGGCGCAGCATCTGCCGAAGATCGCGAGTTCGGAGATCCAGTGGTGCCAGGGCTATTCCGAGCCCGGCGCCGGGTCGGACCTCGCCTCGCTCAAGACCCGCGCGGTCCGCGACGGCGACACCTACATCGTTAACGGCCAGAAGACCTGGACGACGGCGGCCCACTGGGCGGACTGGATATTCTGCCTGGTGCGCACCGACGACACGGTGAAGAAGCAGGAGGGCATCTCCTTCCTGCTGATCGACATGACGACGCCGGGCATTACGGTGAAGCCGATCGTCACCATGGAGGGCGGCCACGAGGTTAACGAGGTGTTCTTCGACGACGTCGTCGTGCCGGTCTCGAACCGGGTCGGCGCGGAGAACAAGGGCTGGACCATCGCCAAGTTCCTGCTCGGCCACGAACGGACCAGCATCGCCGAGATCGGCCGCTCCAAGGCGCAGCTCGAGAAGTTGAAGGAAATCGCCGCCGCCGAGCAGAAGAACGGCGCTGCGCTGGCCGACGATCCGCGTTTCCGCGAGAAGATCGCGCGGGCCGAGATCGACCTGATGGCGCTGGAGATGACGCTGCTGCGCGTCGTCTCGGCGGAAAGCGCAGGCAGCGTGCCCGGCCCGGAAGCCTCCCTGCTGAAAATCCGCGCGACGGAGTTGCAGCAGGAACTGGGCGAACTGCTCATGGAGGCGATCGGCTATTACAGCCATCCTGATACGCCCGAGGCCCGCGAGTTCGGCTGGAACGAGCCGTCGGTCGGGCCGGACTACGCCGCCAGCCTGTCGCCGGGCTATTTCAACCTGCGCAAGACCTCGATCTACGGCGGCTCCAACGAGGTCCAGCGCGGCATCATCTCCAAGATGGTGCTGGGCTTCTGATCGCCCCCGTGCGCGGCATTCCGTTCCGCCGCAGTCATCGCCTGCCGGGCCGGGCGTCAGCGCGGCCGCGCCACGCCAGCCATTGACGGTAACCTTCCATGCCCTTCGCCCTGACCGACGAACAGAAGCTGCTCCAGGAAAGCGTCGACCGGTTCGTCGAGCGCGACTACGGCTTCGACATCCGCACCCGGCAGGCCGGGAGCGAAGCGGGCTGGAGCGCGGAGACTTGGGCACGGTTCGCCGAACTGGGCTGGCTGGGCGTGCCGTTCGCCGAGAGCGCGGGCGGCTACGGCGGCGGCCCGGTCGAGGCCGGGCTGATTGCGGAGGGACTCGGCAAGGGGCTGGCCGTCGAGCCCTATCTCTGGACCGTCGTGCTCGGCGGCGGCCTGCTGGCCCGGGCGGGGCGGACCGATCTGCTCGGAGACCTCATTGCCGGTAATCTGCAACTCGCAACCGGATTTGCCGAACCGCAGGCGCGCTATGCGCTCACCGACGTTGCGACGACCGCGGAGCGGAGCGGCGGCGATTTTCGGCTGTCCGGCCAAAAAGCCGTGGTCTTCAACGCCCCGTCGGCCGACCGGCTGATCGTGCCGGCGCGCACCGCGGGCGGGCAGACCGAGCCGGGCGGCATTACCCTGTTCCTGCTGCCGGCCGACGCCGACGGCATCGCCCTGCGCGCCTACCGGACGATGGACGACGGCCGGGCCGCCGAAGTGACGCTTGCAAAGGTCCGCGCCGGGGCCGATGAGGTCCTGGGCGACGTCGACAACGGTATGGCGCTGCTCGAACCGGCGATTGACGTTGCCACTTCGGTACTGTGCTGCGAGGCTGCCGGCGTGATGGAGGCGCTGGTGAGCCAGACAAGGGAGTATATCGGGACGCGCAAGCAGTTCGGCGTGCCGCTGTCCAGGTTTCAGGTGTTGCAGCACCGCATGGCCGAGATGTTCATCCACAAGGAGCAGACCCAGTCCATGGCGTACATGGCGGTCGTGCGCGCGGCAGCGGGCGACGGGCCGGAGGCGTCCCGCGCGGCCTCGGCGGCCAAGGCCTACGCGGGCGAAAAGGGCAAGTCGGTCGGTCAGGAAGCGATCCAGATGCACGGCGGCATGGGCATGACCCGTGAAATGCCGATCAGCGCCTATTTCAAGCGAATCACCATGATCGGCACCCTGTTCGGCGACGCCGACCACCACCTCGACCGCTTCGCCGACCTGGGTGCCGGCGCCGGGGCCGGCTGAGGGAGGGCGCCGGATGGCCGAAAATCCGATACCGATCAAGGGCCTGGATCACATCGTCCTGCGCGTGCGGGATATCGATACGATGCTCCGCTATTACGGCGAGGTGCTCGGCTGCACGCTCGAGAAGGTCCAGGAGGATATCGGCCTCTGGCAGATGCGCGCCGGCGATGCGCTGATCGACTTCGCACCCGTCGACGGTCCCATCGGCACGCAGAAGGGCCCGGCGCCGGGCCGGGAGGGCCACAACCAGGACCATTTCTGCCTGCTGGTCGATCCATGGGACGAGCAGGCTATCCGCGGTGCGCTGGAAGCGCGCGGCTGCGATGTGGAGGATTCCGCGATCCGCTACGGCGCGACCGGCTACGGCCCGTCGATCTATCTCACCGACCCGGAGGGCAATACGGTCGAACTGAAAGGCCCTTCGACCTGACCGTTCTGCGCCGTGGCTGAGCCTCCTCTCTCGGTCACGCCGAACCGGCGCCTGCAATCCGCCCTGTGGATGATACTCGCGGTCACGCTGTGGACCGGCGTGGCGATCTGCGTGCGCATGCTCGAGGGACGGGTGCCGATCTCCGACCTGTCCTTCTACCGCGGGTTGCTTTCGGTCGCCGTGATGATGCCGCTGATCCGGCGCGCCGGCCGGATGGGGCATGGCGGCCCCCTGCGCAAGGCCATGCCCTGGTTCGTCCTGCGCGGTGTGTTCATCTTCGCCGCCCAGACCTGCTTCTATTTCGCCCTGACCTGGATGCCGATGGCCGAAGCGACCGTGCTGAGCGGAACGACTCCGATCTTCCTCGCCTTGATGGCAGGGATGTTTCTGGGCGAGAAGGTATCGGCGGTGCGCTGGGCCGCGATCGCCATGGGCTTCGCCGGCATCGTCTTGATCCTCAGGCCGGGGGCGGCGGTCATCCAGACCGCTGCGATAACCGCGCTGGCCTCGGCGGTGCTCTTCGCTAGCAGCTCGGCGATCAACAAGTATCTTTCGCGCACCGAGCCGGCGAGCCGGATCGTCGGCTGGACCAACCTGATGATCGCCGCGGTCGCCGCGATCCCGTTCGTCTACAATTCGTACGTCCCGCAATGGAGCGACCTGCCCTGGATCGCGGCAATCACCGTCCTCGGCACCGGGGCGCAATACGGCTTGGCACGCGCCATCGCCGCAGCCGACGCCAGTTTTTCCGGACCGTTCGACTTCCTGCGCATGCCCTTCTCGGCAATTGCCGCGTTGATCCTGTTCGCCGAGTGGCCGGATATCTGGGTCTGGGTCGGCACCGGCATCGTCTTTGCCAGCATCTTCGGCCTCACCCGCGACCGCGCCCTGTTCCGCCACCGCACGGGGGCGTCGTCGGGGTAGGCCGTATACGGACGATGCGATCCGTATCCTTTGGAACTGCCTCTGTATTCCGGCTATCGGATCGGAAAGAGACCGGGCTGTCCGCCGAAGGGGCGGAACGGAAGCCAACTCGCCGTCATTCGATATTCTCGGCCGAATATCTCAGGCTCAGGGTCTCGCCGCGCACCGGGTCTTCCAGTTCCACTTCGAATCCGTCGGCTTTGCCGTGCGGTCGCCCTGCCTGGCGTGCGGCGAACAGGATGACGCGTTCGGGCGGCAGGTCGCTGAGCGCGGCAAATCCGGCGACGCGGCCCGCGGGTTCTTCCGTTGCCGGCCTGCGCTCGTCCCCGGTCAGATGCCAGCTGCGCAATTTCAGCCGGTTGAGATGGGGCGCGACATCCGCGAGCCGCCAGGCCTGCCGGCTGAGCGGTTTGGCGCAGGCCAGAAGCGCCGGCGCATAGAAACTTGCCGAATGCAAAGAGGCGACGGTGAGCAGCGGCCCGTCGCCGGCGGCGACCAGGGCGATGGCTGCGATGCCATGCTGGCTACCGCCCGGCTGCTGGATCGCAGAGGCCGTGGTCAGCCGGTCGACCGGAAGCGCGACGACCTTGCCCTGACCGTAGGACACCCAGGCCAGTTCGATGACCAGATCCGGCGTGTAGACCTTGCCGCCGGACCTCACATGCGGCCGGTAAAGGAATTGGCTCGACACCGGACCGGCCCAGGCCTCAGCCGTCCGGGTCCGGGCGGGCGGCGACCGCCAGCAGCTCGATCTTGTTGTTGCCGGCGAAGGTGACCTGCACGCAGGAGCGCATCGGCCAGTGCTGCGGTTCGTCGCCGATCCAGTCGGCCCACCAGCGGTCGAATTCGCCCTTGCGCCCGATATCGTAAAGGTAGACCTGCACATTGATGAGGCGGGTCCTGTCGGTGCCCGCGGCGGCGAGGCCCCGGTCGAGCGCGTCGAAGGCGCGCTTCGCCTGTTCCTCGAAATCGAGCGAGAAATCGTCGGACATGCCGAGCGCCCAGACGAAGTCCTTGTAGGCCGAGCCCCAGCTCCGGGTCGGCACGTTGCCCGGAATGCGCAGGATATCGCTCATGCCGTCGCCTCCTTTGTGCCGGCGCCGCCTATTCCGCCGCCTGCGCCGCGGCGGGCGCCTGCAGCAGGTTGTCGATCGCGTCGTCGGTCGTGCGCACGTCGCCGAAGCTCTGCCAAAAGCTGGTCAGCCCGGCGAGATGGTCCTCGTCGAAGCGGGCCGCGTTGCCGTCGAGCACCATGACCGCGCGGTAGCCGATCATCATGGCATCGCGCGCGCTCGATTCGCAGCACATGTTGGTCGCCGTGCCGCAGACCAGCAGGTTTTCGATACCGCGGGCCCGGAGTTGTTCGTCCAGGTCCGACGCGCCCTGGATGAAGGCGCTGAACCGGTTCTTGCGGCTGACGATGTCGCCGTCCTTCACGACCAGGTCGGGATAGAGCGCGTGGCCCTCGCTGCCCTCGGTCAGGCCGTTCTTGTGGGCGTGCATCTTGGCCTCGGTGAAGAAATAGTCGTGATAGATCGGCCACTGGCTCTCACTGCCCATCTCCTCCGCCACGGTCAGCAGCACCCAGGCGACGACCCCGCCGCGGTCCCGGACGACGTCGGCCAGGCGGTTGATGTTGGGCACGATGCTGATCGCGGTCTCGACTTCCGCGACGAAGAAATTCTGCATGTCGATGACGACCAGCGCCGTGCGCGCCGGGTCGAAGCTGTCGAACACCTCCAGCTTGCCGCGCTTGGCCATGATGCGGTCGATGACGTATTGCGGCATTTCCAGGTTGTGCGGCATGGCTTTCCTCCCCTTGCTCCCGTCTCTGGGGTGCGTTCGAATTCAGGCCGCCGGCTGCCAGGCGATCATGCGCAGCTCGCCCAGTTCCCGGCGCAATTTGAGCCAGCTCTCGCCGCCGTCGGTCGAGCGGAAGACCTGGCCGAAGATGGTGCAGAAAAAGATCAGGTCCGGGTCTGCCGGATTGGTCGCGACCCACCAGATGGTCGTGTTGGGCGGCTCGGGCAGATCGACGATTTCCCAGGTCTCGCCCCTGTCGCGGCTGCGGAACAGCATGCCCTGCTCGCCCGACGGCTTGTCGCCGACCGAGAGAAACATGACGCCGGAATCGTCGGGGCGCTTCGCGATGCAGCGGAAATAGGGCCAGGGGGCGTCCGGCACCTCGATCCACTGCCAGCTCCGACCCTCGTCGCGGCTGCGGTGCAGGCCCTCTTCGGTGGAGCACAGGATGGTCCGGCCGTCTCCGTCATCGTCGTCGAAGAAAACCAGATTGTGGGTGTCCGGGCTCTTCAGCCCGTCGATGCATTTCTCCCAGGTCTCGCCGCCGTCGCGGCTGACGAAGATGCCGTCGATCTCGATGGTCACCCAGATCGTCTCGCGGTCGCGCGGATCGAAATGGATCGAGGTGACCCGCGGCGTGTTGATGAATTCGCATTCCACGCCGTTGCCGACATCGCAGCGCCGCCACGTCCGGCCGCCGTCCGCCGAGCGATAGAGCTGTGCCGGGCGCGTGCCGGCGAAGATAACATCGGGATCGTGGGGCGACTGGCCGATCTGGAGAATGTGCAGCTCGTCCATCGGCGACGGCAGATGCTCCCAGCGGTCTCCTTCCACGGTCCAGCGGTAGACGCCGATATCGGTGCCCGCCAGCACGTCGCCCGGCCGCGCCGGATGGGTCGCGACGCACCAGGCGCGGGATTCGTTGTAGATGCCGCCGGTCGGCGTGAAGGCGCGGTTCCACCTCTCGCCAAGGTCGTGGCTGAACCAGACCGAATGGCCGACCGACGCGGCATAGACGGTGACGTTCATGCAGCCTCCCGAACGGCGCGCAGGCGCGGTTGTACCATTATTTCCCGGCTGCCGGACAAGTCTTCGTCGCTGCGGCTTCGCGGTCCGCTATCGGGCGGTCGGGCGTTCCGGGACCTCCGCATTGCCATCGGAGCCGTTTTGAGCGCCTGTCGTCATCCGGGTCGCGGCGTCCGGGATTCGCGCTCCGCAACCGCCCCTCCGGTACATAATCCCGCCTCCGTTGACACGAGCATGAAATCCGGCGATTCCATGCGCACCGAGCTTTTCGACTACGCCGGTAACACCGTCCTGGGTGTCATCGAACAAACTGTGGAACGAAGCCATCGACGGCCCCGCTAAAGAAGATGCTGAAAACACTACGATTTTCTGGCGATCACAACACGCAGGGCAGGAGACCAATATGACGCTTGAGCTGTACTATCTCGAAGAAACCGATTCAATCTGCTCCAACAGAGCCGTCGTCACCCTGGCAGAAAAGGGGATCACGGACTGGATTCCCCGCAAGATGATCCTGATGAACCGGGATCAGTTTCAGCCCGAATATCTCAAACTCAATCCCCAAGGCGTCGTGCCGACCCTCGTTCACAACGGTAAGCCAATCCGCGAGTCCTCTCTTATCACGAAATACATCGACGGTCTGCGGCCCGACCCGCCGTTAAAGCCCGGCGATCCCTTTGAACGATACCAAATGGACGAATGGATCAAGCTGTTTGACGAGAGGGCATTCGAAGCCACAGCAGTGATCAATTTCGTCACGAAGTTTCGCCTGACCGTGCCGCGGGAGAAGATGGAGGAACGCTGGAAAGTCATTCCCAGCATCGACCGGCTTTATCGCCAGCAGTCGGTCATCAGGGAGGGCGTTTCCTCGCCCTACGTTATGCGCGCCATCGGCTCGTTCGAGATGGTCTTCAAACTGATGGAGCACGCACTTGCCGACGGCCGGCCGTATCTTATGGGCGACCGGTTTACGTTGGCCGAAACCAACCTTGCGCCCTTTGTCAAAGTGCTGGAGATGGTCCGTTTCCTCGATTTCTGGCTGGAACCCTATCCGCTGACCCGGGCCTGGTGGGACCGTATGGCGAGCCGGCCGAGCATGCAGCAGCTCGACGACTTCCCCTACAGCGCCGTCTCCGAAGATTCTCCCCACGCCGTGTCCGGCCGGAAAACAGAACCCGAGTTCCGCGTGAAACTGGCGGAATACCGGGAGCGATTCGACTACGCTTTCAATCCCGGCAGCTAGGATCGGCTTCGATACCGGAAACCAGAGCGGTTGAAGCGGTCAGGGAAACACTCGAACGCCAGCTCGATCCGCGTCAGCCGCCCAGTTCCCTCCGTACGATGGCCGCGCCTTCCACCAGGGCCTGGAGCTTACCGCGGGCGACCGCCGGGTCGAGATATTTCATCCCGCAGTCCGGCGCGGCGACGATCCGCTCGGCCGGCAGCACGTCGAGCGCCCGGCGCAGCCGGCCGGCCACGGCTTCGGCGGTCTCGGCGACGGGATCGGCCAGGTCGATCACGCCGACCATGATCTGCTTCGACGGCAGGTGTTCGACGATCGACAGGTCGAGCTGCGGCTGGGCGGCCTCGATCGAAATCTGGTCGGCGGCGCAGGCGTCGAGTTCGGGCAGAAAGGAATAACCCGACGGCTTCTCCTTGACCGTATAGGCGTAGCCGAAACACAGATGGACGACCGTCGGCCCGGCGGCGCCCGCCAACGCGTGGTCGATTGCCTGTATCGCAAATTGCCGGGCCTTCTCCGGCCGCGCCTGCATCCACGGCTCGTCGAGCTGGACGATATCGGCGCCGGCGGCGAACAGGTCCCGCACCTCTTCGCGCACGATCTCGGCCAGCGCCATCACGACGGCCTCCTCGTCGCCGTAATGCTCGTCGACCGAAACCTGGGACAGGGTGAACGGTCCCGGCAGCGTCATCTTGATCGGCCGGCCGGTATGCCGGCGCAAGAACTCGGTGTCGCGCGCCTCGACCGAATGGCGGCGGCGGAGCGGCCCCGTTATGCGCGGCACCGGAATCGTCTTGCCCGGCGAGCGCCCCGGCACCATCGCCGGGTTGTCGACATCGATACCGTCGAGCGCCGTATGGAACCGGTTGGAATAGCTTTCGCGCCGGATCTCGCCGTCGGTCAGGATATCGAGGCCGGCCTCCTCGAAGGTACGGATCGCCATCAGGGTAGCGGCATCCTGCGCGTCCTCCAGTCCGTCCCCGTCGATGCGCCAGATATCGTCGCCGCGGGCGCGCGACGGCGGCCGGCCGGTCAGCCTTTCGCGGTCGACCAGCCAATCCGGCTGGACATAGCTGCCGGTCAGCGTCGTCGGGATGAGCGGGAGGTCGGGGAGTGCGGTCATGGGCCAGTCCTTGCGTCCGGTCGGCAGGCGTCCTTGTCGTCGCCGGGCCGACGCTCAAGATCGGGGCGGTCTCACCGCCGTGTCGGCTTTCCCCGGCAGCGCGCAGCCTCGGGCGTAACCGCCCGCCGTGCTCACGTCCAGACGGGCCTGCATGTCCTCGGCCCTGGCCCTGCCTTCCCGCATCTGCCGCTGCACCTGCCGCCCCCTCACCCGTACAGCAGCGCGCAGCGGACTTCGATGCTCCAGCGGTCGGGGGCGTTGGGCGGGGTGGCAGGGTCCTTGAAGGCGCTGTGGAAGCTGAAGGTGCTGGACCGGCCTTGGCCGTCGGCGTCGGGCCGCGCGCCGCCCGTCCGGGCCAGGGCGCCCGCCGAATCCCACTGCTTGATGAGCAGCGCCTCCTCGCGCGTCATGCCCGACCAGTAGACCCAGCGATGGCGCGTATTGTGCTTGGCGAAATAATTCTCGCCGATCCGGTCGCTGTAGTGGATCTCGAAGACAACCAGCTCGTCGGGCTGCACGGTCGCGGCGTCGCACAGCGCAAGCGGCCGGGTCGCCACGGGCGCGCGGGCGATGTTGCGCCAGAGGTTGATGAGCGCAAAGCGCCCGCTCTCGATGGCGCGTTCGACGGCACCGGCGTCGAGCAGTGTCTGGCCCTCGGCCAGCGCCGTGCGGTAGGTGTCGTTGGCGGTCGGCGGACGGGCCAGGTCGCGCAGCCGCTGGGGGGCGCTGGTGAGCGTGTAGTCGCCGTGCACCACATGGGCCGGACCCTGGACCTGCTGGCCGCCGGCGATGCGCTTCTTGTCGGACTTGCCGCTGGCCGAGCGGATATTGTGGTCGAATGCGACCACGGTGGCGGCGCCGGTCGCCGCCTGCACGATCGCGACGCAATCCGGATAGTAGGTATGCACCACCGCCTCGTGATCGAGGAAGTCGAGGTCGGGACGGGCCATCGGCCGGTCGAGCAGCTCGAAACCGTTGGCGGCAAGCGTCGGCTGCTCGCCGGGAGCCAGCGTGCGCGCGTCGACGATCTTCATTTCGCGCGGTTCGAGGTCGATGCCCTCGAAGCCGCTGTCGCTGCCGTCGAGGTCGCGGCGGGTGAGCACCTTGCCGTTGCGGTAGAGCGACGATTCCGCAGCCGGCGCCATGTAGCGGAAGGCGCCGAGGCGGGAATCCTCGTGCAGCGTATCAATGGCCGGGTCGGTCATGCTGGCGATCCGTCTTCGGGTGACGACTGTCAGGGCTTGAATTAAGTCCGGTTCGCGCGGCGGGAATATCTACTCGGTGTCCGGATCCCGGGTGGCGCTCCACGACTTGCTCGTGCCCTGCACCATGTGGCGGACATTCTCCAGGCCCTGCGGTTCCTCGAAGAACAGGGTGCGTTTCGCGGCCATCTCCGGCATGTCCTGCGCCACATACATGATCGTGTCCTCGTCATGCTCCGGGTCGGCATGGTGTTCGTGATAGGCCCAGGCCGGGCAGACGATGGTGTCGCCGCGCTTGTAGGGATATCGGACGCCTTCGACCGTCGTCCATCCGCGGCCCTGCAGATAGTGGTAGATGGCGACCGAGTTGTGCCGGTGGTTGGGCACCAGCTCGCCCGGGTGGATCAGCTGGATGCCGATGAAGATGCCGGGCGCGGCGCCGGCGAGGTCGCCGTGATCCTCGTTGACAAGGGCGACGAAGCGGCGCTCGGCATGGCGGATCGGATCCTTGCCCAGTTCTTCGAGCAGGCCGAGCATCTCGTCGCCGTCCCACTTGCAGCCGCGCACCGCGCCGTGGCGCACGCGCTGGAAATATTCGTCCGCGGTGATGACGCGGGCGTTGCCGTAGCCGGGCTCGCCCTGCGCTTCCGCCGCTTCCTTTGCCGCCTGTCGCGGTTTTTCCTGCACCGTCATAACTTGCGCTCCTGGATTGTGCGCGCCGGCGGGGTACGGGCCGCACGGCGCCGTGGCTTCGTTGGATACCGCTGCCGGCGCGCAGGTTCAAGGCGCCGGCTCAGGGGCGCGCTTCCCTAAAGCCCCATCTGCGCCTGAATGAGCCGGGCGAGCGGGCTTGCGGGATCGCGCAGGCAGAAGGCGGCGGCGAAATGGTCGGCGCCGCCCTGGACGTAGAGGTCGGCCTCGATGCCGCTATCCGCCAGGGCCTTCAGATAGGCGTCCGCTTGGGGGCCGAACTCGGTCGGGTCCTTCGTGCCGTAGGAGATCGTCACCGGCGCGGTAACCGGCGGCGGGTTATGCACCGGGCTGACCCGCGGAACGTCGGCCGGCTCCAGCTGTATCCATTCGTTGATGTAGGCCAGGCGCAGCGGCTCCAGGTCGTACAGGCCGCTGATCGGCGTCGCGCCCTTGATCGCGTCGGCGGGCAGGCCGTAGCGCGTCCAGTCGGTCGCCAGCATCATGGCGGTGAGATGGCCGCCGGCGGAATGGCCGGAGACGAAGAAGCGGTCGCGGTCGGCGCCGTAGTCCGCGGCGTGGCTCCAGCACCAGACGACGGCCTGCCGGCATTGCTCGACGATCATGTCGAGGGTGACGCTCGGGCACAGGTCGTAGGAGTTGACCGCGACCGTCGCGCCGGCCGGCACCAGCCCGGCGGCGACGAAACTGTGCTCCTCCTTGGTCAGCGCGCGCCAGTAGCCGCCGTGAATGAACAGATGCATCGGGCCGCCCTTGCTGCCGGAGGGAAAGACATCCAGCACCTCCATCTCGGACGTTCCGAAGGCTTTGTCCGGGTCGATGTCCAGCGCCTTGCGCGCTGCCGCGGCCTCGGCCTCCCACATTGCGATCGTGGCGTCGAAATCGACCGTTGCGCGGGCGTTATAGGCGGCGTCGAGCCCCTCCTGGTCGTAGTCGCGATATACCCTGGCTGCCATTGTCCTCTCCCTGTCGCTGGCCTCGGCGTGTTGGAACCGGCCGGCCGCGGGCGCGAGACTACTGCCTGACGGCGCGCCGAGAAAGCCGGTCGGGTCCCTCGGTTGGCGACTGTCGCCCTCAGCCGCCCCTTCCCGCCAGCTTGTCGAGCAAGAGGCCCGGTTCGCCGGGGGCTTCGCCGCCGCGCCAAGCGACGTGCTGGTCGGGCCGGACGATCAGCAAGCGGTCGGGTACCGGGACGGCGGTAATTCCTTCGACGTCCAGCATCGCCAGCGGGAACCGCTTTTCGCGCGCTGCCGAAAGCATATTCGATACCTCCACCGACCTGTCGAAGCGCACCAGCGTGTATTCCGGCCCCAACGCATCGTAAAAGCTGCGTCCCTCGCCGAGCCAGAAATGCGGCGCCCGGCAACCGGGCACGGTCGAGGGCGTATATTCCGCCATGCTGTACGGCGGATGGGCTTCGCCATCGTAGGCGACGATCGGCGAGCGGTCGTAGTAGTAGCCGAAGTTCAGGCCGGCACAGCAATATTGCTGGACGTTGAGGTCGTAAGCGCGTTGCCCCAGTTCGGCTCGCGCCGCGGCGCCGGCCGGGCTGTCTTCTTCCAGATTGGCCGGCACGCCGCCCCGCTGGCTGGCCATGGCGTACGCATGGTCCATGGCGAAATGCGAGACCTGATGCGTGATTGGCAGGCGCTCGGCTTCGTAGGCACCGAGGATCGCAGGCGCGGCCCAGCCGTTGAGGCGGGCGGCGAGCAGCCATGCCAGATTGGCCGCATCGGCGACGCCGGCGTTCATGCCGTAGCCGCCATAGGGCACCCAGATATGGGCGGCGTCGCCGCAGATGAAGACGGGGCCGTCGCGAAACCGGTCCGCCACCAGGCGGCGGCCGAACCAGTCCTCCTTGGCAATCGTCTCGTATCGGAAGCTGTCGTCCACGCCGAGGATGGTGCGGATCGCCCAGTCCCGGTCGATAGCGCCGAAATCCGCCTCCTCCGGGCGCAAATAGTTGTGGACGATCCAGGTTTCCCGGCCGTCGATGGCATAGACGTTACCCGACCGCCGCGGATTCAGGGAAAAGGTCGCCCAGGCCCGTTGCTCCCGCTGCAGGCCGATCAGGTCCGGCGCCCGGATGAAGGTCGATTGCGCGCGCTGGACCGCGGGATCGCCTTCGAGCTGCGCTCCGATCGCCTTGCGCACCAGCGACGAGCCGCCGTCGCAGCCGACCAGGTAGCGGCATTCGACGGTCAGGACTTCGCCGGTCTTCAGGTCCCTTACCTGCGCCTGTGCGCCGCCGTTCCCGTATTCGATTGCTTCCCCTTCCATCTCGCTCAGGATCCGGAGCTTCGGCATCTGTGCGGCATGGTCGAACAGGATCGGCTCCAGGAAGATCTGGTTGATCCGGTGCGGCGGCTCCGGCGTCGGCCAGTCGGTGTCCGGGCCGCCGGTCGCGATGTAGCGGTCGCGCCGGCACGGGATCGGGATACGCGCGAGTTCCTGCCCGGTGAAGCAGGTCCGGTAGGACACATCGTTCGGATAATCGGCGGGCAGGCCGGCGTTACGCAGCTTTCCCGCCACGCCCAGACGCCGGAATATCTCCATGGTCCGCGCCGAGACATGGTTGCATTTGGGCGGCGGCGGCGCGGCCCGGGCCCGCTTCTCGACGACCGTCGCCTCGACGCCGCGCCAGGCCAGGTCCATCGCCAGCGTCAGGCCGACCGGGCCGGCACCGACGATCAGGACCGGCGTTTCAAGCCGTGCGGTCATTCGACGGGCCGGCCCGTAGGGCAGGCGAGCGGGCATCGAGCAGGAGGGTGAGCGCTACGGCGGCGCCGGCCGGCGCCAGCGACAAGGCCGAATCGGGACCGGTCCAGACAGTCGCGCTGCCGCTTGCCAGCGCAAGGGCGAACAGCAGCCCGGCATGAAGCCGGCCGGCGATGCCGCGCCCGGCGACGACCGCCATGCGGCCGAGGATGTAGCCGGCCGCCAGACAGGTCGCCAGCGCATAGCCGATGGCGAGCCAGCCTCCGTCGAGCAGAATGGCCGGGTTGAAGGCCCACAGGAAGGGCAACAGATAGGCGGCGACGGCGAGTTGAACGCCGCTGAATCCGGTGCGCCACATGTCGCTGCCGGCGATCTCGGCGGCCACCATGCTGGCGACGGCAACCGGCGGCGTCAGCATGCTCAACAGCCCGAAATAGAACAGGAAGAGATGCGCCGCCATGGGCGTCAGGCCCATCTCGATCAGCGCCGGCGCAATGACGGAAACCAGCACGATATAGACCGCCGCGGTCGGCATCCCCATGCCGAGGACGATGCAGATTACAGCGGTGAGCAGCAGCATCGTCAGCAGACCGGAGGACTGGCCGATCGCCGTCAGGATGAGCGAAAGCTGGAAGGCCAGGCCGGTGCTGTTCATAACGCCGATAATGATGCCGGCGCCGCCGGCGATCAGCAGCAGCGGCATCAGGTTCAGTCCGCCGCCGACGAACAGTTCCCGGATCTCGGCGGCGGTCACCGTCTGCCGTTGCAGCGCGCGTTTCAGCAGCAGCAGGAGCAGGACGGCCGCTGCTGCGTACAGCGCGGACAGTCCCGGATTGTAGCCGAGGCCGAACAGGAAATAGATCAGGATGGCCAGCGGGATGGCGAACACCCAGCCGCCCGCCAGCGTCGCCAGCACCTTCGGCAGGGCCTCGCGCGGCGCACCGCGGATGCCGTAGCGCACCGCCAGGCCGTCGACCTGCAGAAAAAGCACCACGAAATAGAGGATGGCCGGAACCAGCGCGGCGGCCACCACATCCTCGTAGGGCACTTCGAGAAACTCGGCGATGATGAAGGCCGTCGCTCCCATGACCGGCGGCGCGATCTGCCCGCCGTTCGACGCCACCGCCTCGATCGCGCCGGCATGCCGGGGCCGGAAGCCGGACTTCTTCATCATCGGGATGGTGACGATGCCGGTCGACATGATGTTGCCGACCGTCGAGCCGGAGATCGTGCCAAAGGCGCTCGACGCAACCACCGCGACCTTGGCCGGCCCGCCGCGCCGGTGACCCATCCAGCTCATGGCGAGATCGTTGAAGAAGGCGGTTGCGCCGCTGATCTGGAGCAGCTTGCCGAACACGATGAAGGCCAGCACCAGTTCGGTGACGACGCGCAGCACAATGCCGGGCACGCCGTTATTGTCGGCATAAAGGTAGAGGATCGTCTTGGTCGGCGGGAAAACCTCCGCCTCCAGCGTGCCGGGCAGCAGGTTGCCGAAATAGGCGTAGGCAATGAGCAGCCAGACCAGGCCGGCGATAACCCTGCCGGCGGCCTTGCGCAGGCCCTCCAGTGCGAGCGCGATCGCAACAATCCCCGGCCCCCACATGTCAGGGGTCCGATCCGCCATACTGACGATCCAGAGCTCGAAATTGACTGCCATCCACGACCATGCCGCGATGGCGGCAAGCGCCAGGACGACATCGAAGGCTACGGCCCGACGGAAGTAGGGGTAGTTCAGCAGGGCTGCGGCCGTGGCGCAGCCGAGCACCACCGCCACGACCTGCTGGGATACCAGCGCAAGGCCGAAATAGTTCGGGATCGACAGGATCCAGGCAACACCGAGAATCGGCAGCAGCGCAAGGCAGGCATGCAAAAACGATCGGCGCACGCGGTCCACGCCGATCGCTCCTGCCGTATTTGCGTCGGGCGCGCCTATTTCAGGCTGGCCTCATGCTTGTCGTTGGCGGCGGTCCAGAGGCCCGCTTCCTTGTAGTATTTGACCGCGCCGGGATGGTACGGCATCGCATTGGTGGCCGGGGCCAGGGCCGAGGGCTTGACGCCGCGCAACGGCGGATAGGCCTTCTGCAAGGCCTGCCAGTTCTGATGGATGGTCTTTGCCAGCCTGTAGGCGTCGGTATCGGAAACCGAAGTGCCGGCGTTGATATAAGTGTCGAACGCCGCCACTTTCGTTTCGCCGACGACGAACGGTCGCCGCTTGTGCGGCCTGGCGACCAGAGTTCGCGAGCCTGCGATGCCCGCGTTCATTTTCGCGTCGGTCGCCATCTTGCCGAGGGCGACGATGCGCAGGCCGCCGGGCACCGTTGCATGGGCCTTTCGCATCGCCGGCATAAGCAGGGCGACCGGGGCGGCGTCGGCCCGTCCCTCGATCACCATGTTGATGCCTTTGACGACGCCGCCCGAATCGACGGCCTTGACGTCGGTTTCCTTGAGGCCGGCGGTTTCCAGAATGGTCCGGTTGAGCCTGGCCAGGGAGACATTCGTCTTGACCTTCACGACGACGCGTTTGCCCTTCAGGTCCTCGACCGATTCGATCCCGGTGTTGGCCTTGACCATGTAGGCGTACGGCAGAACCCAGATCCGGGCGATGACGCGCACCTTCTTGACCGCCTTCCGGTAGGGCGCCTGACCGTTGAAGGCGAGGCCCGAATCGAGGCTGGAGTTCAGCCCGAGCGTGATTTCGCCGGCTTCCATCAGGGGCAGATACACGGAAGAGCCCGCGTGCGGCTGGGCCGTCGAGCGGATGCCGAGCTTCTCCTGGAACAGTTTGGCGAATCCGCTGCCCAGCAGGAAATAGGTCGATCCGGAAGGGTTGGTCCCGATTGTCAGGCGCTTCAATTGAGCGTCGGCAGGGTGGCCGCCGAACAGCAGAAGACCAACTGCCGCCGCTCCCGCTATCGCAGAGGTCCTGAAAGCCGGTTGCCTGAACATTACACATCCTCCCTATGGTCGTTCGCCGGACCCTTTTCGCGAGACTTGGCGGCGCGGTCAACCGCCGTTGCAGGGTTTCGCCCGACACGGGCCGGCCGGGCCGCCGGCCTCTACTGCCCGACGCCGCGCAGGACCGGCCAGCCGTCGTCCGGTATCGCGCCGGCCTTGATTTTTGCGGCGTGGAAGAGGTAGCCGAGTAAATTCACCAGGATCTGGGTGCAGAACAGACTTGTGGCGCCGCCGGGATCGTATTCCGGCGCCAGTTCGACGAAATCGATGCCGACGACCGTCCCGCGCATCGCCGCCGCCTTGAGAAAATCGCAGGTCTCGTAATAGAGGAAACCGCCGGGGCTGGGCGTGCCCGTGCCCGGCACCAGCGATGGGTCGAAGCCGTCCACGTCGATGGTGAAGTAGAGCCGGGCGTTCTCGGGTATCCGCTCGACGACCCTGGCGATGCCAAGCTCCCGGAAATCCCGGACCGACAGGATGTCCGAGTTCGCAGCGCGGGCGTCGGCGAAGTCGGATCGTGCGCTGGAGCCAAGGTTGCGGATGCCGAGATGGGTGATGCCCGTGACGTGGCCGCATTCGGCGGCCCGGCGCAGCGGATTGCCCTGGCCGTGGCGCACGCCGAAGCGCTCGTCGACATAATCGAGATGGGCGTCGATATGGACGATATGGACCGGCGGTTCGGTATCGAAAGCGCGGATGCAGGGGATATGCACCGAATGGTCTCCGCCCAGAACGACCGGCAGCGCGCCCGCCGCCAGGATCTTGCGCACGCCGTATTCGATATTGTCGAGGCATTGCAGGGCGTCGATATGCACCATGTCGGCGTCGCCGATATCGACGATGCGGGCTTCGTCGCCGGCGAGGTGGACGATGTCGTCCTCCGGATCGTACGCACCGTCGCCGATGGCGAAGAGCTGCGACGCGTCCCGGAATCCCTTCGGCCCGAAGCGCGCGCCGGGGCGGACCTGGGTGCCGAGATCGAACGGCGCGCCCATGATGGCGACATCGGCATCGATGGCGTCCCAGTCCGGCCGGTACGGCTTTTTCATGAAGGTCTGGATGCCGACGAAGGGCAGGTCGAGCCGGGCGGGCTTCACGGTATCGGATCGCTCGGTCATGGGCAGGGCTCCGAGGCCGTTCGGCAGGCCCTTCGATACGCCCCGGCCTTGCGGCCGGGGCTACTCAGGATGAGGAAGAGGGAGGGGTGTTCAGGCACTTGAACCCCCAACAACTCCCTCATCCCGAGTAGGCGCGTCAGCGCCGTATCGAGGGACGCACATTATTGTTCCAGATCGAGGTCGAACAGGCGGATTGCGTTGGTCCGGCCGATCTTGAGGCGGTCGCTGTCGGCGACGGTCGGTGTCGCGTCGTACCATTTCGCGGCGTCCTCCATGCGCTCGAAGGGATAGTCGGCGGAGAAATAGACCCTGTCAGTGCCCATCACCTCGACGGTGCATTTGAAGGCGGGATCGTTGAAGAAGCCGCTCGTCGTGATGTGGAAATGCTCGACGAAATACTCGCCGAGCGGTCGCTTGCCGCGATAACCGCGGGGCGAAAACCGCATCCGCGCGTCGAGCCGCCACAGGGCGAAGGGGATGTTCTCGCCGAGATGGCCGACGGCGATCCGCAGGTTGGGATAGTCGTCGAACAGGCCGGAGCCGCACAGGCGCAGCGCGTGGATCGAGGTCTCGACCGCGAAGCCCCAGGGCGCACTCATCAGCCAGGCATGGCCTTCGTAGTTGCGCGCCTGGGCCGGGATCTGCATCCGCGGATGGAGATAGAACGGCACGTCGAGTTCCGAGACGGTGGCCCAGAAACTGCGGTACTCGGGAATGTCGTAATAGATGGCGCTGTCCGGCTCGTCCTTCTGGGTGAAGCCGTTGACCATCGCGCCCTTGAAGCCGAGCTCGCGCACGCAGCGGGTGAGTTCCGCCGACGCCGCGTCGGGATCCTGCATCGGCAGCGCCGCCAGGCCGGCATAGCGCTGTGGATAGCGGGCCGCCGCCTCGGCGATCTTGTCGTTGGCCTTGCGGGAGACGGCGATCGCCTCGCCGGTATCGAGGATGCCCTGGACGGCCGGCGCGTTGAGCGACAGGAGCGCGAAGTCGACGCCGCAGCGTTCCATTGCCTCGATGCGCCGTTCGCTCACGTCCAGCAGCTCCCGGGTGAATTCGTCCCAGCGCCCGGATTCGCCGGCGAAATGCCGGGAGCCGCCCAGGGTCTCCTCGATCGCCATATGCTCTTCGAACGCGATCTTGCCTTGCATCGATATCTCCCTCCGGATGCCGTCCGCGTGCGGGAATGCGGCCCGTGCCGCGGCTTCGCCTATCCGTTTATCCCAGATGGGCCGGGCCGTCGAACGGCCATCTGCTGCGTCGGGGCAAAGAAAAGCATGGAATGCGGCCCGGCTGCCCTTACGATGCGGCGGTCAGGGGAGCGCCGGAGGGAAAGATGGACGGCAAGATCGGCCTGGAGGAGCATTTTGCCATAGCGGACACATTGCAGGATTCGGCGGGGTTCCTGCCGCCGGAAACCTGGCAGGAACTGTCGGGCCGGCTGGTCGATCCGGAGGAGCGGCGATTGCGCGAGATGGACGCGAACGGCATGGAAACGATGATCCTGTCGCTCAACGCGCCGGCGGTCCAGGCGATCCCGGACGTCGCGCGGGCGGCCGACGTCGCGCGCCGGGCCAACGACGATCTGGCGGAGAAGGTCGCCCGCCGGCCGGACCGCTTCCGCGGACTTGCCGCCCTGCCGCTGCAGGACCCGGATCTCGCGTCGGCGGAACTGACCCGCTGCATCCGGGAACTCGGCTTCGTCGGCGCGCTGGCCAACGGGTTCTCCGAGATCGAGGGCAGCGACGCGCCGCTCTACTACGACCTGCCGCAATACCGGGCCTTCTGGGCGGTTTGCGCCGAACTCGGCGTGCCCTTCTACCTGCACCCGCGCAACCCGCTGCCGCAGGACGCCCGCATCTACGGCGGCCATCCCTGGCTCATGGGGCCGGGCTGGGCGTTCGGCCAGGAAACCGCCGTTCATGCCCTCCGGCTCATGGGCTCCGGCCTCTTCGACGACCATCCCGATTTGCAGATCATCGTCGGCCATATGGGCGAGGGCCTGCCCTTCAACATCTGGCGGGTCGACAACAAGAACGCCCGGACGAAGAAACCGGGAAGCAGCGGCCCGCAGCCGGCGCAGAAGAGCTTTACCGAATATTTCCGCGAGAATTTCCATATCACCGTGTCGGGCAACTACTGCACCGAGGCGTTGCTCTGCTCGATGCAGGTCATCGGCGCGGACCGGATCCTGTTCTCGACCGACTGGCCGTTCGAGAATGTCGACTATTCCGCCGCCTGGATGGACAGCGTCGACATCGACGAAGCCGACCGCCTGAAGATCGGCCGCACGAACGCGCTCAGGCTGTTCGGTCTTGGCGGCTAGCGCTGCGGCGCCATGCAGCTCAGCGAGACCCAGCGGCAGATCCGGGAATCGGCCCGCGCCTTCGCCGCGCGGGCGATTGCGCCCCATGCGGCGGAATGGGACCGTCAGGAGGGCGCGCCGCGGTCCGTGCTGCGCGAGATGGCCGAAGTCGGCCTGATGGGCGTCATCATCGATCCGGCCTGGGGCGGCGCCGGCGCCGATTTCGTGTCCTACGCGCTCGCGCTGGAAGAGATTTCGGCGGCCGACGGCGGCATGTCCAACATGATGGCGGCGAACAACTCGCCGGTTGCGGCGGCGATCCAGGAACACGGCACCGAGCGCCAGAAGGCCGAATACCTGACCAAGCTCACCTCCGGCGAATGGATCGGCTGCATCCATCTGACCGAGCCCCACACCGGCTCCGACGCCGCGGCGATCCGCAGCCGTGCCGAGAAGGTCGACGGCGGCTGGCGGCTCAACGGCCACAAGGCCTTCGTCACCGGCGGCGCCACGGCGGAGCTGGCGATGATCGTCGCGGTCACCGACCCGGCGGCCGGCAAGCGCGGCATCTCCGTCTTCGTCACGCCGACGGACAATCCCGGCTACCGGGTGATCGCGGAAGAGCGCAAGCTCGGCCACCGCACCAACGATACGGCGCAGGTCGTCTTCGAGGACATGGCCGTGCCGGACGCCGACCTGCTCGGCGCGGAGGGCCGCGGCCTCGGCATCGCGCTCGCCAACCTCTCCGCCGGCCGGATCGGCGTCGCAGCCCAGGCGGTCGGCGGCGCCCGCGCGGCGCTCAAGGCGGCCCGCGACTATGCGAAGAAGCGCGAGGCGTTCGGCCGGCCGATCGCCGAACACCAGGCCATCGCCTTCAAGCTGGCGGACATGGCGACGCAGATCGAGGCGGCGCGCCAGCTCTACCTCCACGCCGCTGCGCTCCGGGATGCGGGGCGTGCGTGCGCGGCCGAGGCCTCGATGGCCAAGCTCTTCGCCTCGGAGATGGCGGAGCGGGTCGCCTCGGAGGCGATCCAGATCCACGGCGGCGCCGGGTTCCTCAACGATTTCCCGGTCGAGAAAATCTATCGCGACGTCCGGGTCTACCGGATCTACGAGGGCACCTCCGAGATCCAGAAGATCATGATTTCCCGCCATCTCGATTCGCTGGACCTGTAACGCGCGGCCGGATCGAAGAAACGGACATTATTCCTGTATTTTTGGCTTTTCGTTCAAATTTGTTCCCTTGTTTTTCAAGGCGTTACGAATCAGACAGACCGGTCTATCTACCGTTTTTTTGCCGGGCGGGGGGCGCCGCGGCCCGGCGGAACGGATGTTACGGAACGGCCGCCCGGCGGGCCGGTGCGGGACGATTTATGTTCATATAATGTTCCATTGCGGGAAGTCAAACGCTTTTTTCCGGCGTCCGCGCCATTCCGGCAGGGCACACACCCCCCTCCCGTCATTCCGACCGGAGCGCAACCCCCCAACCGTCATTTCGACCGAGCGAAGCGAGCGGAGAAATCTGGCCAGCGACGGGGGCCGGCCAGAGGCGCAGCCCTGTGGCGTCGATGGAGCGTTCTCCAGATTTCTCCACTCCGCCCCGGCTTGCGCCGGGGCTCCGGTCGAAATGACGGATGGGGGTGGGAATGTGTCAGGAAATGTCATGAAATGTCAGGAAGTGTCATGGCGCTTCGGGTTCGCACCGAGCGCACCGCCGTGTCGCCCCGGCCCATAGCGTGGTGCTGCCAAACAGTGTCGCGCCGGACGTGATCCGGCGTCCAGAGCCGCCCGGCGCGATCTTCGCGGTCGGCCCCTTCGACAAGCTCAGAGCCTGTCCTGAGCTTGCCGAAGGGGCAGGCTCTGGGCCCCGGATCAAGTCCGGGGCGGCAAGGGAGGGGTGGTGAAATGTCATGGTGTGTCAGGAAATGTCATGTTGTGTCAGGTTCCGTCGGGAGATGTCGGGCTCGGTCCTGTCCGACCGGCGGTCGAGGCCTAATATTCTCTATATGTTCTTGATTGTTTATATGGGAAGCCTTTTGCAGTTGTCCAGTACTTTCCCCCGGAATCCGCCGGGCGTTACCCCCGCCGCTCGCGCGACAGCGCGATGATGCGCAGGGTTTCGCTCCACAGGCCGTAGGGGGCGAGGGCGTCGGGATCGGCCCATTCGGCGTGTTCGGCGTCGCTGGCGGCGGCCGGTTCGCCGGCGATCCAGTCGGCGTCGAAATCGACCAGGGTGTATTGCAGCGTGACCGCGCCGCTCTCGTCGCGCCGGATGGTGTCGACCACATCGAGCAGCGCGCCGAGGCGGATCTCCAGGCCGGTCTCCTCCCGGACCTCGCGCATAGCGGTCTCGCGCACGGTCTCGCCGAGCTCCTGCCGGCCGCCGGGCAGGCTCCAGCGCCCGCGCATCGGGGATTTGCCGCGCCGGATCAACAGCACCCGGCCGCCTTTCCAGACGACGACGCCGACCCCGACGACCGGACATTCGGGCGGACATTCGGGCGGCCTGCTTGCGGCGCCGGTCATCCGCGCCGCCTCACGCCGCGGTGCAATAGACCAGCGCCACGGTGAGCCGCTTGCGCAGGTCCGCGCCGACTTCGGGAAAATTCCGCCCGTCGATCGCGCCGCGCCGGCCGCCGCTGCGTTCCGCCGGCGCGCCGGAGCGTTCCAGCGCCGCGGCGATCGAGGCCAGCGCCGTGGTGAAGATGCGCCCGCGCCGCTTCGATCCCGCCACGGTGACGCCGATAATCGTGCCGCGGCCGTCCATCGCCGGCCCGCCACTGATGCCGCCCAGGCCGCCGTAACTGTCGGGCACGCGCACCCGGTCGGCCCAGGCGACCACCGGCTCGACGACATTGTAGCGCCCGACCGAGCGCATGCGCCGCCGCCCGATCAGGACGGACTGGATGGCGGCTGGCCGGCCCTTGGGATAGCCGAAATGGTAGCCGGTCTGGCCGCGCCGCAGCGTCTGCTGCGTGAACGCCACCGCCGGCGCGCCGCCGCTGGTCTGAAGCACGGCGAGGTCGGCGCGCGGATGGATGTAAGTCCGGCGGACCCGCACGCCGCGCTTCGGCCCGGTGACGATCAGCACCCGGGCGCAGCCGTCCACGACATGGCGCGCCGTCATCCACACGCCGCGCCGGTCGAGGGAGAAGGCGGTGCCGATGGAGTTGCGCTTGTCGGACGGGATGGCGACGCTGAACGCCGGGTCGCCGGCCGACGGCGCCCGGAGGCTGCCCCCCCGGCTACCTTGGCCGCCGGCGTCCTGCGGCGGCTTCCAGGCTTCGCGCCGGGTCCCCTGGTTGTCGGCTTCATCGCGGCGCACGAACTGTCCGGGGTCGGGCCGGCGCATCCGGTTGTCCTCGCGCGCATGCCTTGCGTCCTCCGGCGCCGTCGTCAGGTCGAAGATGCCGGCGAGCGCGACGATCAGGAGAACGAGGAAGGGCAGGCTCCGCATGACGAACCGGGGGGCGAACCGGGGGCCTGCGTCACACCGCGATGGCGGCCGCGTTGATCGCGCCGACCGAGATCTTGGCGCTGGAGAGCAGGACCGCGGCGCCGGTCTCGCCGTTCTCGATCCGCTTCGGCAGGTCCTTGAGGATCAGGTCGACGACCTTGAACACCGCCATCTGGAGAATGACGATCAGCACGCCCCAGAGCACGATGTCCCACAGGTTGACGCTGCCGCGCAGGGTGATCGCGAGCGGGATCGCCATGCCGAGGATCGCGCCGCCCAGCGCGATGCCGGCCGCCCCGTTGCCGGCGCGGATCTGGGCGATGTCCTCATAGGGCGTCATCCACATGTAGAGCGTGACGCCGGCGACCAGCATGGCGATGGTGACGCCGGCATGGAGCAGCAGGAACGGCGCCCCGCTCAGGATGCTCTGGAAAACTGCGTCCATCGGGCCTCCGCCGGTTGCCGGGTTACCGCTGGCTTAACATAGGGGGCGCAGGCGGCGGGCGCCAGCGGGGCGACGGACCCGATGCGGCGACGGCCCTTGCCGCGGACCGGCGGATGCGGCATCGGGGGCGTCGATCGAAACGGCCCGCCGGGCGGCGGGTAGCGCAGGAGCCGGATGCCGATGACCCTCAAGACCTTCTATCTGCTTGCCGCCGCCCTCGGCACGGTCGTGCCGTGGCTGTTCTTCGGCAGCTTCTTCGCCGCCTACGGCATCGACATCGCCGCCTTCGCGACCGGCCTGTTCGCCAACAGCGCCGCCGGGGGCTTTACGGTCGACGTGCTGATCTCGATGCTTGTCTTCTGGCTCTGGTCGTATCGCGACGCCCGGCAGCACGGCGTCGCGGCCTGGTGGCTCGTCCTGCCTGCCGGCCTTTGTGTCGGCTTGTCATTGGCGCTGCCGTTATATCTATATCTGCGCCACGACCGTGCTGCGGCGACCGCCGCCTGACCCGTCCCACCTTTGCGGAAGCCCCCGATGATTGCCCTGCGAAAGGCCGTGAATTCGGTCCCGACAGAAGAAGCAACGCGTCCCCCCTCCCCTTGGGGGAGGGAGATTCGGTCGATGTTCCTTTCGCAGAAGAGACCTCCCAAGCGGGGGAGGGGTACTTCTTCGGCGGCCTGGCTTACTTTGCAGAGAAATCCTCTATGACCGACAGCAAGACCTACGACGTCATCGTCATCGGCGCCGGGCCCGGCGGCTATGTCTGCGCCATCCGCTGCGCCCAGCTCGGCATGCGCGTGGCCGTGGCGGAGCAGCGCGAGACCCTGGGCGGCACCTGCCTCAATGTCGGCTGCATCCCGTCCAAGGCGCTGCTCCAGAGCTCGGAGAAGTTCGCCGAGGCGCAGCACGGCCTGGCCGGGCACGGCATCGAGGCGACGGCGACGCTGAACCTCGCCGCGATGATGACGCGCAAGGACGGCGTGGTCGACAAGCTGACCAAGGGCGTCGCCTACCTGTTCAGGAAGAACGGGATCGACCATCTCAAGGGCCGCGGCCGGCTCGCCGGCAACGGTAAGGCCGCCGGGGCGGTCGAGGTCGGCGGCGAACGCTACGCGGCCAGGCACATCGTCATCGCCACCGGCTCGGACGTCATGCCGCTGCCCGGCGTGGAGATCGACGAAAAGCGCATCGTCTCCTCGACCGGCGCGCTGGCGCTGGGCACGGTGCCGAAGACCCTGGCGGTGATCGGCGCCGGCTATATCGGCCTGGAGATGGGCTCGGTCTGGGCCCGGCTCGGCGCGCAGGTCACCGTGGTCGAATATCTCGACCGCATCCTGCCCGGCATGGACGGCGAGATCGCCAAACAGGTGCAGCGAATCCTGAAGAAGCAGGGGCTGGAGTTCCGCCTCGGCCGCAAGGTGACCGGCGCGAAGGCCGGGCGGGGCGGCGTGACGCTGACGGTCGAAGCGGCGAAAGGCGGCGAGACCGAAAGCCTGAAGGCGGAGGTCGTGCTGGTCGCGATCGGCCGCCGGCCCTTCACCGACGGTCTCGGCCTGGAGAGCGCCGGCATCGAGACCGACGCGCGCGGCTTCATCCCGGTGGACAGCCGTTTCCGCACCGCGGTGGACGGCGTCTATGCCATCGGTGACGTCGTGCCCGGCCCGATGCTGGCCCACAAGGCGGAGGAGGAGGGCGTCGCGCTCGCCGAGCTGCTCGCCGGCCAGGCCGGGCACGTCAACTACGAAACGGTGCCCGGCATCGTCTACACCTGGCCGGAGGTCGCGAGCGTCGGCAGGACGGAGGAGCAGCTCAAGGAGGCCGGAATCGCCTATCGGGCCGGCAGGTTCCCGTTCGGCGCCAACAGCCGGGCCATCTGCACCGGCGAGACCGACGGCATGGCGAAGATCCTCGCCGACGCCGAAACCGACCGCATCCTCGGCGCCCATATCGTCGGGCCCGAGGCCGGCAACACGATCCACGAGGTCGTCAACGTCATGGAGTTCGGCGGCTGCGCCGAAGACCTCGCCCGCTGCTTCCACGGCCACCCGACCTACAACGAAGCCGTCCGCGAAGCCGCCCTCGACGTGAGCGGCGCCGCACGGCAGCGGTAGGGGCGGGGGCGGGCGTTTCGGCGGGTGGGCGGACGGCCGGACGGCCGGGCGGCGCTCTACTGCCCCGCCTCCGTGCCGCAGCCGGTGCAGCGGCCGTGGACCTCGATGATGTGGTGCGTCGGGCTGAAGCCGGACCGTTCGGTGAGCGCCGACAGGTTTTGCAGGATCGCGTCGTCGTGATGCTCCGCAACCGCGCCGCAATCGTCGCAGATCGACAGGACCGAGGCGTGGGCGTGCCCCAGGCTCTGGCAGGCGACGAAGGCGTTGATCGATTCGATCCGGTGGACCCGGCCCTGCTCGATCAGCGAGGCCAGCGCCCGGTAGATGGTCGGCGGTGCGAGCTTGCCGTTCCGGCGATTGAGCCGGGCGAGGATCTCATAGGCGGACAGCGGCTTCGCCTGGCGGCGCAACGCGGCCAGCACCTCGGATTGAATCTTCGCACCCTGCTTGCGCATAGGCCGTTGTACCCTGTCGAGCCCGCCAGTCAGACACCCGACAGTCTACGCAGCCGCAGCAGGGGCGGCAAGGCGCCCGGACCGCCCGCCGCTGCGGGATTCAGTGCGCGTGGCCTGCGTGGTCTGGTAAGCCGAGGCCGAGGGACCAGCTCGCGCTCAGGAACAGCGAATGCGCGAGGCGGTGTTCCAGGAATTCGGTGCGGTCGTAGTTGTATTGCAGCTTGAGCCGGCCGAGTTCGGAAAACTGCCAGAGCAGGAGCGGGGATATCCGGGTCCGGGTGCCGCGCATCGGGTCGGCCGCGCGCGCTTCGGCGTCGCCGCCGCGGCTGTCGGCATGTTCGTAGCGCAGGCCGACGCCCCAGCCGTCCGGCGTGTACCATATACCCTGAAGATAGAAGCCGTAGTCTTGGGCTCGGATCCGTTCGTCGTGGTGCCCCTCCTCTTCTTCTTCCTCCTCGCCCTCGTGATCCTCGGCGACGGCCGCCTTGGAGGTCCGGTGCATGTATTCGGCGGTCAGGACGAGGCGGTTTTTCGAGGACAGGCGATGATTGATCGTGACGTCGGCGCCGAAGGTCGAGACCCGGGTGTCGCTGCCGTCCGGGTTCGGCTCGAACATCGCCGACCCGCCCAACGTAACCGTGGTTTGCGGCGACACCGCCAGCCGGTTCTCCATCCGGATCGTATAGGCCAAATCGTCCAGCCCGTCGACGCCGGAACCGCCCTCGTCGGCGTGCTCTTCCTCTCCCTCTTGGACTCCACCGGTGCCATCGCCATCGCCTGCATCGTGCGTGTGGTCTTCGACGTGTCCTTCCTCTTCCTCGCCGTGCGCGTGCGCATGGATGCTGCGGCGGTTCTGCATGCTCATAAACAAGGTGCTGCGCATCGCGCGGTTGTTGGCCAGCCGGGTTTCCGCCTGGACACCCAGGCTGCGAGCGCCGTCAGCGCCGAACACCCGCGTCGCGACCACCGGCTGGGTCTGCCAGGCCCAATCGTGCAGATGGGTCCGGTTGACAACGCCGAAGGGGGCGTAGAACTGCCCGGCCTGCAGGCGCAGGTTGCCGCCGCTCAGCCATTTCGAACGGACCCAGGCTTCCTCGATCTCCAGAAAGGTTTCGCCCTCCCCGTCGACGGTAAAGGTCGTATTGAAAAAAGCGTCGAAGAAGGGATCGTAGCTGCCGGCCACCGAAAGATCGACGCCCTGAAGCGTGAATCCGGTCCGCTTGGGATCGTGATGGCCGCCGAACAGGGATTCCATATCCTCGCCCTTGGCCGTGCTGGCGCCCATGGCGAAATCCACGTCGAGGCCAAGACGCTTCAGGCGCAGCACTCCGTCGCCGACCCGGGCCGACCAGACGCCTGTCGGCTCGTGGCCCACTTCCTCTGCGGAGTCTTCGCCGGCTTCCTCCCCATGCGCATGGCCGTGCCCGTCCGACTTGCCGGCCATCTTGGCGTCCTTGTCGGCCGCAGGCTTCTTGCCATGGCCATGGCCGTCGTCGTCGCGATCGCCATCTTCCGGGGCCGGCTTCTTCCGGGGCGTCACGGTGGCGAGGCCGCTCGACCGGCGCAGCCGCTTCAGTTCGGCCTCCATCGCCTTCATCTTGCGCTCGCGCGCCTCGTCGCGCTCCAGCAGCTCTTTCACCGTCTGCTCCAGAAGCTTGAGGCGTTGCGCATTCGTCTGCGCCACGGCTTCCGCGCCGGTCGCCAACGCTACGGTCGCCGCCAGCGCGACGGCCGCCAACGTCGACAGCACAGCCGGGCGGGCCGCACCGTTTTCCGTCGCATCTCGCATCTCGCCGTCTCCCATAACCGTATAATATTTCTTGGTTTTTGCGCTCCGGCTGTGCGGTGGACAGCGTCGGCGGGCGCTTGTGCGTCTAGCCCGTAAGGCAGGCGCGCAGATTGTCGGCGAGTCCGCGTATCAGGGATTCGTAGGCGCCCTTGCCGGCGGGCAATGCGGCGCCGACCGGATCCAGCGTTCCGGTCCTGGCAGGCGTACCCCGGATCAGGACATCGACCATTTTCGGCGCGAATTGCGGCTCGCGGAACACGCAGGACGCTCCGCGCTCGAGAATGCGCGTGCGGATTTCGTAGAGGCGCCGCGGCGACGGCGTCCGGTGCGGATCGACGGTGATCGAGCCGGCCGGCGCCAGACGATAGCGTTTCTCGAAATACTGATAGGCGTCGTGGAAAACGATATACTTCTTCTTCCGGATCGGTCGAAGCGCCTTGGCGATCCTGTCATCCAGCGCCTTGAGCCGGCGGACCGTCGCAGCCGCGTTGGCACGGTATGCGGCGGCGTTCGGTGCGTCGGCCCGGGCCAGGGCCTCTGCTATCGCCCGGGTCATGGCGATCGCGTTATGCGGGTCCAGCCAGATATGCGGATCGACATCGGCGCGTTCTTCGTCCTCGTCGCCCTCGTCCTCGCCATGGTGGTCGTGATCGTCCAGCTCCCACAGGCCGCCCTCGCGCAACTTTCGAAGCCGAACGCCCTTCGCTTCCTGAAGCGACACCGAAACGGCTTTCCCCGCGAGGTTCTTCACGATTTTTTCGACGGACAGCTCGAGCGCCGGTCCGGTCCAGATCACCACCCGGGCCTCGGACAGCAGGCGCGCCTGCGACGGCCTCAGGGTGATGCCGTGCGGCGAGATCGATCCGCTGAGCAGCAGCGCCGGCGTACCGACCCCGTCCATGACCGACGCCGCCAGGGCGTGGATCGGTTTGATGGTGACGACCACCCGTGGCGCCTCGGCGCGGGCCGGCCCGCCGGCAGCGAGGGCCAGCGTCGGGACGGCCAACGCGACCGCTACGATCCCCGCTTTCCAGGTTTTCGGGCTGATCATCGGCAATACTCCGGCGCACCGAATATTCAATATTAGTATAATATAACATAAATTTCGAAGACAATCGAAAAGTGCCGTGCCCGACGCTGCGATGGCATAGGGAGTCTCGCCGCAGTCCGATATGCGCCGGGCGCGTCAAACCGTTTCGCCCGATCGCCGGGAACGGGCAGCCGGGAAAGCTGCACGCCGATCCGACCGGCCTCCGGAACATTCGTTTCGAATGCCGGTCGGTGCCCCTACCCCCGGTGGTACGGATGCCCGGCGAGGATCGTGGATGCCCGGTAAAGCTGTTCGGCGAGCATGACGCGGACCAGCTGGTGCGGCCAGGTCGCCCGGCCGAAGGACAGTACGAGATCGGCCGCCGCGAGGGTCTCCGGCGCGTGGCCGTCGGCGCCGCCGATGGCGAAGGCGACTGTTGCGGCCCCGTTATCGCGATAGCGCGCCAGGGTTTCGGCGAGAGCCTCGCTGGTGAGGTCGGTTCCCGACCGGTCCAGCACGACCAGCGGCCCGTCCGGCAGGCGGCGGCGCAACGCTTCGCCCTCGCGCTGCACCCGGACGGCCGGCGGATCGCTGCCGCGCTCGGCGATCTCGACCGCAGTCAGCGGCCAGGGCAGCCGCTTCGAATAGGTTGCGAAGAGGTCTTTCGGGGCGCCGTCGCGCAGCCGGCCGACGGCGATTACGCAGATACGCATCGCGCCCGGGTTCCGCCGGTCGGTTGCCTGCGCCTGTCCGGCCCGTCCGTCAGCCGTGCCATGGCCCCGGAGATCGCCTTAGCCGGCCATCTCCAGCGCCCGCGCCTCGTCCCGCGCGTCGGCTTCCTCGTTCCACAGCTTTTCGAGATTGTAGAAGCCGCGGACTTCCGGCTTGAAGAGATGGACGATCACATCGCCGCCGTCGATCAGCACCCAGTCGCTGCGTTCGATCCCTTCGGCGGGGACCGATGGCAACCCGGCCTGCTTCATCTTCCGGATCAGGCGGTCGGCCATCGCGTGGACATGGCGGTCCGAGCGGCCGGTGGCGATGACCATGTAATCTGCGAACCCGGCCCGTCCGGCCAGGTCGATCACGACGATATCTTCGGCCTTGTCATCGTCGAGCGAGGTCTCGGCAACGGCTTTCAGCGCGTCGGCCGAGGGCAAGTCACGCAATGTGCGGCGGATCTTCGGACCTCCCGTTTCGAGGACGCCCGGACGGCTGCGCCGCCGGACGCCGGTTCACATATCCGCCGGAATTGCCGCTTCTGCAGAAGCCGCCGTCCCGGCGCGGATCGCGCTCGCCGACGCATCGTGCAGCCGGCAATGGAAGAAGGTCCAGGCCGGCGGCGTGCGCTGCGCCAAGCGTCGCGCACGGTTCTCCGGCACCCGGCGGCGGGCGAAACGCTGCGCCGCCACGCCGGACAACGCCCGGGCAGAATAGGACGGACGGGCGAATACGGCAACGGGAATGCTGTTAAAGATTTCTGACCAGTTCTTCCATCTGGGTATTTGAACGAGATTGTCGGCGCCCATGATCCACACGAATCTGTTGCGCGGATACAGCGCCTTTATTCTTTCCAGCGTATCGGCGGTGTAGGTCGTGCCCAGGCCGGCCTCGAGGTCGGTCGCGCGCATCGCCGGATGCCGGGTCATGCGGGCCGCGGAGGCCAGCCGGTCCGCCAGCGGCATCATCGCGCCGCCGGGCTTGAGCGGATTCTGCGGCGAGACCAGCCACCAGATCTCGTCGAGGCCGAGGCCGGCCAGCGCCGCCAGCGCGACATGCCGGTGGCCGTCATGCGCCGGGTTGAACGACCCGCCGAGCAGGCCGACGCTGCGGGCGGCGAAGGGGCTGGGCGGGCGGGGATGCCAGTATGTCAACGCGTCACCTGTCGTTCGTGCGCTGGGATCGTATTGCATCATGTACGGCAAGACCGTACAATCTTGGTTATGGTCATCGGTTCCGTTCGCCATCGGGGCTTGCGCGGGCTTCTGGAAAACGATTCGCCCCGATTCCTGAAACAGGACCTGGCGGCCCGCGTACGCAATATATTAACTGCGCTTGTCTTGGCAGACGACATCGATGAACTGATCGCCCAGGCTCCTACGGGCTGGCGCGTTCACCGCCTTACCGGCGACCGCCGGAACGTCTGGAGCGTTTCCGTCTCAGGCAACTGGCGGATAACTTTCGAAGAGCAGGGCGGTGCCGTCGAGCATCTGGACCTGGAGGACTACCACTGATGACAGTCAGCAACGTCAGGGTGAGGATGACCCCTTCACATCCCGGCGCGTTCATTCGCGCGGAGGTGCTTGAGGATCAGGGCCTGAATGTCACCGAAGCGGCCCGGATTTTGGGCGTTCGCCGGGCGACGCTTTCAGACCTGTTGAACGGCAACGTCGCGCTGTCGCCGGAAATGGCGCTGCGCGTCGAAAAGGCGTTCGACGTGAGCATGGACCTGCTGTTGCGGATGCAGGCATGGCACGATTCATCGCAGATGCGGGCTCGGGCCGACGAGATTGCCGTGGAGCGCTACCGGCCGGCCTGACCGGTACCCCGCAGGTCGACAACGATACGCCGGCTGCACGCAACGGCTCCCCGCCGGTCGTGTGGAGCCATTCGAGCTCCTAGGGCCGGATCTGCCCGTCGCCGCGCACGACATATTTGAAGCTGGTGAGCTGCTCCAGGCCGACCGGGCCGCGGGCGTGCAGCTTGCCGGTCGAGATGCCGATCTCCGCGCCCATGCCGAACTCGCCGCCGTCGGCGAACTGGGTCGAAGCGTTCCACAGCACGATGGCGCTGTCGACCGCGCCGAGGAACTTCTCGGCGACCGCCGCATCCTCGGTGATAATCGAGTCCGTGTGGCTGCTGCCATGGCGTTCGATATGGTTGATCGCGCCGTCGACGCCGTCGACCAGCTTCACCGCCATGATCCAGTCGAGATATTCGGTGTCCCAGTCGTCTTCGGTCGCCGCCACGATCCGCTTGTCGATCGCCTGGGTCGCCGTATCGCCGCGGATTTCGACGCCGGCCTCCAGCAGGTCGCCCACAATCGGCGCCAGATGGCTGTTATGGGCCTGGCGGTCGACCAGCAGGGTCTCGGCCGCGCCGCAGATGCCGGGCCGGCGCGTCTTGGCGTTCAACGTCACCCGCCGCGCCATCTCCAGGTCGGCCGCGGCATCGACGTAGACATGGCAGTTGCCGTCGAGATGGGCGATCACCGGGATGCGGCTTTCCTCCTGGACGCGGGCGATCAGGCCCTTGCCGCCGCGCGGCACGATGATGTCGATATGCCGGTTCATGCGCAGCATGGCGCCGACCGCCGCCCGGTCGGTCGTCGGGACGAGCTGGACCGCGTCTTCCGGCAGGCCGGCTTCGCCGAGGCCGTGGCGCAGGCAGTCGACGATCGGGCGCGAGGTGTGGAAGCTCTCCCGGCCGCCGCGCAGGATGGCGGCGTTGCCGGATTTCAGGCACAGCGCGCCGGCGTCGGCGGTCACGTTGGGCCGCGATTCGTAGATGATGCCGATGACGCCGAGCGGCGTGCGCACCCGGGAAATCCGCAGGCCGTTCGGCCGGTCCCACTCGGCGGCGACGCTGCCGACCGGGTCGGGCAGGGCGGCGATCTCCGCCATCCCCGCGGCCATCGCCTCGATGCGCTCGGGCGTCAGGGTCAGCCGGTCGACGAAGGCGCTGTTGAAGTCGCGGCCCGAGGCTTCCTCGAGATCGCGCGCATTGGCGGCGAGCAGCTCGTCCTGCCGCGCGCGCAGAGCCGAAGCCGCTGCCGCCAGGGCGGCGTTCTTCGCCGCCTCGGCCGCGCCGGTCATCGCCGTCGCCGCGGCCCGCGCCCGCTCGCCGAGCGCGAGCATTTCCCATTCGATGGAGCCAGTCATCGTTCCGTTCCGCTATCCGGAGCCCGACATAACGCTTTCGGCAGGTGAAATCACGCAGAATTCGGATCGGGCATCGCCCCCGGCGCCTGCTCCCGGCCTATGCTCCGGGCTGGCGCGGCGTGCGGACCTGCCTCTGCCGTCACCACAACCGGGCGACACCGTACCGGCCGCTATTCGCCATCCACCGGAGAAAGGCGTGGGTGTCCAGGAGGGCGCGCACCGCTATCGGCCATCCCATGCCGCCAGCTCGTCCTCCGGCAGCGGGTCGAAAAAACGGTCGGGAACGGAGAGTTTTCCCTTGAGGAGATCGGCTTGCCGCTTGTTTCGGCGCTTGCAGCCGAGCAGACGCGCAACCGGCCCGACCCGGCGCGCGATCGCGACATCCTCGCCGGACTCGACCTGCGCCAACAGGCGGGACAGCCGGGTCTTTGCCTGATGGACGTTGACGACAACCATGACCGCGCATCCCTTCGGAGCAAGCTGGCTAAAGAGATAGCTGGATTGCGAACAGGATCGAGGTTGGCGGAAGGAGAAGCGGGTCCGGCGACGGACCATCCTAGAACATCCTAGAACCAGGCCCAGATCGGATGACCGCGCTCGCCCCAGAAAATGTACCAGCGGCCGGCCGCGCGCAATATGTTCCGCATTTCCTCGATCTCCTCTTCCGTTGGCGGCGGCTCCGGCGGCTCCGGCTCCCGGGGTTCCGGAGGTTTCCGGCCGAAGAGCCGCCCAAGAAAGCCTGGCTCCGGCGCTGGGGGCGCAGGCGGCGCAGGCGGCGGGGGCGGGGGTTCGACCCAGGGGTTGTCTGCGCTGGCGAGAAGCGCCTTCCCGTATTCCACAGCCTCTTCCGGCGGCATACACTGCGTCCAGGCCCGGTATAGCAGCATGTCGTCTTCGAAGAGACCGACACAGGATTCGAGGAATTTGCCCCGGAAACTCGTCTCGTCGATCTTGTCGAAGATGCCGCCGTGCGAGTATCGCGGCACGCCATCGCACTTGCCGCGCAACAATTCGAGGACGTAGTAGCCGGCGGTCCTCCGAAGAAATTCTTCGTCCGACATCCCGCTTTCCGGATTCTTTTGCTCAAGCATCCAGGCGTCGGCCTCTTCGTCTTCGCCGACCCGGGGAGCGCCTGGCACCTCGTACGGCCTGTCCGAAATTTCATCGCGCCGCTTTTCGTCTTCCTCGCTTTCCTCGCGGTCGTCGTAAAGCGTCTGCATCAAACGCTTCCATTCCTCCTCGTGCCCCGGTTTCGCTTTGCCCAGGGGGTATACGTCCAAACCCATCGTTCACTCCGAAATTCATTGTTTGTTCCCCGAAACAGCCGCGGCCGCGCAAACGACGGGCCGGAAGTTTCAAATACAAGGTAATCGATTTATTTCGTTCTTTCCACCATGTCGTCGCGGTGGACCAGCACGTCGCGGCCCTTGTAGCCGAGCAGGGCCTCGATCTCGCCGCTCTGGCGGCCGGCGATCCGGCGCGCGGCGTCGGCGTCGTAGGCGATCAGGCCGATGGCGATTTCGGCGCCGTCCGGGCCGACGATGCGCACCGCGTCGCCGCGCCGGAAGTTGCCCTCGACCGCCGTGACCCCGGCCGGCAGCAGGCTCTTGCCCCGGCGCAGGGCGTTCGCCGCACCGGCGTCCACGGCGATCCGCGCGTCGCTGCCCAGCGCGCCGGCGATCCAGCGCTTGCGCGCCGTGCCGGCGCTGGCGGCCGGCGCGAAGCGGGTGTGGGGCTCGCCGGACTCCAGCCGGCGGAGCGGATGCTCCGCGCGTCCGTCGGAAATGATCATGGCGCAGCCGGCGCCGACCGCGATGCGCGCCGCCTCCAGCTTGGTTACCATGCCGCCGGAACTGTAGCCCGGCCGCGGCTTGCCGGCCATGGCGCGGATATCCCCAGTCAAAGCGGCGACATCGGGAATGTGCCGGGCGTCGGCGTGCAGCCGCGGATCCCGGTCGTACAGCCCGTCGATGTCCGAGAGCAGGACCAGCAGGTCGGCGCTCGCCATCTGGGCGACCCTTGCGGCCAGCCGGTCGTTGTCGCCGAAGCGGATTTCCTCGGTCGCCACCGTATCGTTCTCGTTGATCAGCGGCACGGCGCCGAAGCCGAACAGGGCGGCCAGGGTTTCGCGTGCGTTCAGGTGGCGGCGGCGCTCTTCGGTATCGGACAGGGAAAGCAGGATTTGCGCCAGGGTCAGCCCGTGGGCCGCCAGCGCCTCCTGCCAGGCATGGGCCAGATGGATCTGCCCGACCGCGGCGGCGGCCTGCTTCTCTTCCAGCGCCAGGGCCTTGCCGGTGAGGTCCAGCTGCCGGCGGCCGAAGGCGATGGCGCCCGAGGAGACGATCGCCACTTCCCGGCCGTCGCTGTGCAGCCGGGCGACATCGTCGGCGAAGGCGCGCAGCCAGTCGCGCCGCAGCGCGCCCGAGACGTCGTCGATCAGCAGGGCGGAGCCGATCTTGAGGACGATCCGCCTGGCCGTTCCGAGTCCGGCAGGTGTTCCGGCGGCGGTCATAGCGGCGACCATGCGGCGGCCGGCGCGCGGGCGGCATCTTCTTTCCGGTGCGCCTCGATGGCGTCGGCGATGCGGTGCAGCGCCGTTTCGACGCCTGCGCCCGAAACGCCGGAAAGGGCGAAGGGCTCGGCAGCGCCGGCGTCGCGCAGCGCCGCCAGCCCCGCTTCGATCCCGCCGGGAGTGAGCGCGTCGGCCTTGCTCAGCGCCACTACCTCCGTCTTGCCGTCCAGCCCGGCGCCGTAGGCCGCCAGTTCGCGCCGGATCGTCCGGTAGGCCGCCGCCGGATCGCCAGCGGCGCCGTCAACCAGATGGAGCAGCACGCCGCAGCGCTCGATATGGCCGAGAAAGCGGTCGCCGATCCCTTTGCCTTCGTGAGCGCCCGCGATCAGCCCTGGAATGTCGGCCAGCACGAACCGGCGGTCGCCGGCATCGACCACGCCGAGACTGGGATGCAGGGTCGTGAACGGATAATCGGCGATCTTGGGGTGCGCCCGCGAGACCCGCGCCAGGAAGGTCGACTTGCCGGCGTTGGGCAAGCCGACGAGGCCGGCGTCGGCGATCAGCTTCAGGCGCAGCCACAGCCAGCGCTCCTCGCCGGGCCGGCCCGGTTCGCAGCGCCGCGGCGCGCGGTTGACCGAACTCTTGAAATGGATGTTGCCGCGGCCGCCGTCGCCGCCCCTGGCGAGCAGCGCGCGATCGCCCGCGCTCACCAGATCGGCCACCAGGGTTTCCCGGTCCTCCTCGAAAATCTGCGTGCCGGCCGGCACCCTGACGCTCAGGTCGCCGCCGGCGGCGCCGGTGCGCGCCTTGCCCATCCCGTGGTGGCCGCGCTGGGCCCTGAAATGCTGGCGGTAACGGAAATCGATCAGGGTATTGAGGCCGTCGGTGCATTCGGCGACCACATGGCCGCCGCGGCCGCCGTCGCCGCCGTCCGGACCGCCCTCCGGGACGAACTTCTCGCGGCGGAACGAGACGCAGCCGTTGCCGCCGTCGCCGGAGCGGACGAATATCCTGGCCTGGTCGAGAAATTTCATCGCGGCGAGGTACGGTGCGGGGCGGCGCGCGGCAAGGCGGAAATAAGCCGCCATATCCGGCCCTCGCGATCGACCTGCGCGGCCGGCGCGCCCGAAGGCATGGCGGCGCCGCGCTTCCTGCGGCAGCGTGCGGACGGGGTTCGAAGCGAAAATCCGCGTCAGCGCCGCGCTTCGGTCACCTCCGTTCCGGAGTAGACCGTGCCGAGCATCCGCTGTATTGCCGCCGTGTGTGCGGCGAGGGCGGCGGGATCGAGGTCGGCGGCCGGCCGCGGCTCGTGCTCGAAATTGTCGTGGCGATCCCGGCCGCGCACCAGCGTGGCGGAATCGTCGATCTTCACCTGGCGGACATAGGTCGGGATGTAGCGGATCGCGAGGCCGATGCGCCGGTCGGGGGTGGTATTCGGCTCCGAGCCGTGGACCAGCCGGATATGGTGCAGCGAGAATTCGCCGGCCTTGAGCGGCACGTCCACGGCCTGCGCCTCGTCCACCTCCATCTCGATCTCCTGGCCGCGGGTCAGCAGGTTTTCGGCGGCGTAGGTGTCGCGATGGGCGATCTGGTCGAGCCTGTGGGAGCCCGGCAGGAACTTCATGGCGCCGCTCTCGACCGGCGCGTCGGTGAACGCCACCCAGGCGGTGACGACATCGCTCGGCTCAAGGCCCCAATAGGTCGAATCCTGGTGCCAGGAAACGAAAGCCGGGTCCTCGGCCTCCTTGATGAAGAAGTTGGTGGTCCAGCACAGCAGGTCCGGGCCGAGGATATCCGCGACGGTGTCGAGGATGCGCGGATGGTGCACGATCTCGTCGGCCCAGCGGAACAGCAGATGCACCTTGTGGCGCATGTTGGAATGGATGGCGTCGCCGGTTTCCGCCTCGTAGGCCTCCAGCGCGTCGCGGTAGCCGCGCGCCTCGGCGGCGGAAAAGGCGCGCAGCGGGAAGAGGTAACCGTCGCGCTCGAAATCCGCGATCTGCGCCGGGGTCAGCATCTTGCCCATCGGGGGTCGTTCTCCGTCCTGAACTTTCCGCTGTCCCCTTCGATACGCCCCGGCCCGGGGCCGGGGCTACTCAGGATGAGGAAGAGCGGTGTCGTATGTTCTCAAACCCCCAACAAATCCTTCATCCCGAGTAGGCGCGCCAGCGCCGTATCGAGGGGGCCATATCGAGGGGCCGCTCAGTTCTTCGTTTCGCTGCCGGCGTGGAAGGCGAACACGGCGCCTTCCTTGATGCCTTCCGGCCAGCGCGTGGTCATGGTCTTGAGCCGCGTATTGAAGCGGATGCCCTCCATGCCGTGCATGTAATGGTCGCCGAACAGGGAGCGCTTCCAGCCGCCGAAGGAATGGTAGGCGACCGGCACCGGGATCGGTACATTGACCCCGACCATGCCGATCTTGGCGCGGGTGAAGAAATCGCGCGCGGTGTCGCCGTCGCGGGTGAAGATGGCTGCGCCGTTGCCGTATTCGTGGTCGTTGACCATGCCGAGCGCGTCCTCGTAGCCCGCCGCGCGCACGACCGAGAGCACCGGCCCGAAAATCTCCTGCCGGTAGATCGACATGTCGGTCGTCACCCGGTCGAACAGGCAGCCGCCGAGGAAGAAGCCGTCCTCATAGCCCTGGAGCCGGATATCGCGCCCGTCGACTACCAGGTCCGCGCCGGCGTCGATGCCTTCGCCGATCAGGCCTCGGATACGCTCGAGGCTCTGGCGCGTGACGACCGGCCCCATTTCCGAGGCCGGGTCGGTATAGGGCGCGACCTTGAGGCTCTCGACCCGCGGCTTGAGCGTGTCGACCAGCCGGTCGGCGGTCTCCTCGCCCACCGGGACGGCAACGGAAACCGCCATGCAGCGCTCGCCGGCGGAGCCGTAGGCCGAGCCGATCAGCGCGTCGGCGACCTGGCCCATATCGGCGTCCGGCATGACGACGAGATGGTTTTTGGCGCCGCACAGCGCCTGCACCCGTTTTCCCGACGCCGTACCGCGGGTGTAGATATACTGCCCGACGGCGGTCGAGCCGACGAAACTGACGGCGTCGATATCCGGATGGTCGAGGATCGCGTCGACCGCCTCCTTGTCGCCGTTGACCACGTTGAACACGCCGTCCGGCAGCCCGGCCTCCGAGAGCAGCCCGGCGATGCGCAGCACCACCGACGGATCGCGCTCCGACGGCTTGAGCACGAAGGCGTTGCCGCAGGCGAGCGCGACCGGATACATCCACAGCGGCACCATGGCCGGGAAGTTGAACGGCGTGATGCCGGCGACGACGCCGACCGGCTGGCGGATCGCGAAACTGTCGACGCCGCTCGCCACGCCCTCGGAATATTCGCCCTTGAGCAGCTGGGGGATGCCGCAGGCGAACTCCACCACCTCGATCCCCCGGGCCATCTCGCCGCGCGCGTCCGGCAGGGTCTTGCCGTGCTCGGACGACAGCATTTCGGCCAGTTCCTCGACGTGCGATTTCAGCAGGCCGCGGAAGGCGAACATGATTTCGGCGCGCTTGGCCGGCGGCGTCGCGCCCCAGGCCGGCTGCGCCGCCTTCGCGGCTGCGACGGCACGGTCGACCTCGGCCGCCCCGCCCAGCGCGACCTGCGCCGTCACCGCGCCGGTCGCCGGGTTGTAGACATCGCCGAACCGGTCCGAGGTTCCGGCCCAGATGTCGCCGGAAACGTAATGCCGGACAGTGTTCATCGCTCGGGTCTCCTTTCAGGCGATGGCGGCGAAGGCGCCAGTGTACCGGGCGGTTCGCCTGGGGCTTCATTCTCATGAGCCCGCGGTCCGGCGCAACCGTATCGTTGCAGCAATCCCGGATGTGTGCGGTTCCGGAAAACCTTGCATTTCAGTATCGCGTCAAACAAGATATATAAAATAGATACAAAGGAGCCAGCTCATGGGCGCAAAACTGCATATCGCCAAATGGGGTGGCAGCCTGGCCGTGCGCATTCCGAAGGCCATCGCAGAGCAATGCGGCGTGTCGGAGGGTTCGGCCATGGAGATGGAGGCGCAGGACGGAGGGATTGTGCTGCGGAAACGGTCGCACGATCTCGCAGACATGCTGAGCCGGATTACGGCGGACAATTTGCATGAGGAACAGGACTTCGGCGAGCCCCAGGGCAATGAGCAATGGTAGGGGACAGGTATGTCCCGGACGCGGGGGACCTCGTATGGCTCAGGTTTTCGCCCCAGGCCGGGCATGAACAGGCGGGGCGGCGGCCCGCTCTGGTCCTGAGTCCACTGAGCTACAACCAAAAGACAAGTCTGGCGCTGTTCTGCCCGATAACCTCAAGGGTCAAGGGGTATCCCTTCGAAGTTCCGCTGCCCGCCTCCGGCGCCGTTACGGGCGTGGTCCTTGCCGACCAGATCCGGTCGCTGGACTGGCGGGCGCGCGGCGCCCGATTCCAGGAACGGGCTCCGCCGCAACTGGTATCCGAAGTTCGCGAGAAGCTGGCCGTTCTCTTGCCGTAGGATATTGCTGGCCGCCCAACGGTTCCGGCCCTTACCCCAGCGGCGCCGGCTCGCCCTCGAAGACGGTGCCCCACACCGGAATGTCCTTCAGGTCTTCGGGCGGCGTTTCGAAGGGGTCGGCCTCCAGCACGGTGAAATCGGCCTTCTTGCCGGCGCGGATGCTGCCGATCTCGTGCTCCAGGCCGAGGACGTAGGCGGCGTCGACCGTGATCGCGCGCATCGCCTGTTCGACCGTCAGCCGTTCCTCCGGCGCCATGACCGCGCCGCTCTCGCTCAGCCGGTTGACCGCGACCCAGGCCGAGGTCAGCGGCAGGGCCGGCGCCATGGTGAAATCGGTGTGCAGCGCGAAGGGGATGCCGTGCCGCGCCACGGTGCCGAGCCGGGCGATCTGCGAGGCCCGCTCGTGGCCGAAGCTGTGCCGGTAATAGGCGTCGGCCAGTTCGTGGACATAGTAGGCGTTGGCCGAGACCAGCGCGCCGAGGTCGGCGATCCGGCGCACCTGCTCCGGGGTCGAGACGCCGAAATGCTCGATGGTGAAGCGGTGGTTCACCCGCGGCCGCTCGAACTGGAGCTTTTCCAGCACGTCGAGCGCCAGCTCCAGGCCCATGTCGCCGGTGCAGTGGACGTGGATGCGGAAGCCCTCGTTCCAGAAGGCGCGGGCCAGCGCCTCGACCTGCTCCGGCGGCATCAGCCATTCGCCGTGGTGGCCGTCGATGAAGCCGGGTTCCTGAAGCTGCATCAGTTCGGCGTAGAAGCCGCCGTCGGTGAACAGCTTGACGCCGTTGCCGAATTGAAGCCGTTGCGTGCCGCGCGCCGCCATTTCCCGGACCCGCGCGACCTCCGCCGCCTCGTCGCCCGGCGCGCCGCCGCGTTCGGTCGCCCGCGGGATCATCTGGCAGCGGAAGGGAATCTCCGGCCGGTCGAGCACTTGCACCAGCGCCGGCCATTCCATCTCCAGGTCGGCGAGCGGCACCGCCATGTCGCCGATCGTGGTATGGCCGCCGGCATGGACCGCGCGGGCGACCTGTTCCAGCCCGCCGAGAAAACGCTCCGGGGCGTAGAGATAGTCCTTCATTCCGTTGAGCGCGACCGAAAGGCCGGTCTCGTAGAACCGCCCGGTTTCCGGGTCGATCTGCTCGTGGCGGGACAGATCGTCCCGGTTCAGGCCCATCCAGTCGATGGCGGCGTCGTTGGCGATAATCTCGTGGAACGAGCGCTGCCAGACGAAGACCGGCCGGGTTTGCGAGATGCCGTTGAGCGCCTGCCGGTCGACCGTGCCGTGCCAGATCTTGTGATAGCCCCAGGTGACCAGCGGCTCCGCCGGATCGGCCATCTGCGCGTCGATTTCCGCCAGCCGGTCGAGATAGGCGTTGTGGCCCTTGACCGGCGCGGCGACCCGGCCGGGCAACTTCCACTCCATCGCCGTGATGAAATGGCAGGGCAGCAGGACCGCCGCCAGCGTCGGATGCAGATGCGGGTCGATGAAGCCGGGCATGAGCACATGGTCGCGGAACGTGTCGTCGATCCGGTGCGGGTGCGCGTCCAGCCAGGGTTGCAGCGTTTCGGGCGTGCCGACCTCGACAATCCGGTCGCCGCGCACGGCGACAGCCGTGGCAACAGGTAGCGACGGGTTCAGGGTGCGAATCGCCCGCGCGGTGTAGACTGTAAGGGCTTTCATGTGCTGATATCCCGCCGGCCCGGTTCCGGGCGCCTGCAAACCCGATATTGCAGCCTCTGCGCAGTGTCAAACCTGCCGGTCGGGAAAGACGGTTCGACGTCCCGGGAACGGAGCAGTGTAAATTCGGCCCGGCGGTTTCGAATGCCGCCCGGCTCCGAAGGGAGGAACTTCATGCTCAGGAAATTCGGTCTCGCGGCTCTTGCCGCAACCGTGGCGGCGGGCGCCGCGACGGTAGTTGCCGCCGACACGCCCAAGAAGGGCGGCACGCTGGTGATCGTGTCCAGCCAGGTGCCGCGCCACTTCAACCCGGCGGTCCAGTCCGGCATCGCGACGATGGCGCCGGGCGCGCACATCTTCGCCACCCTGGTCCGGGCCGACGCCGACTGGAAAATCCATCCTTACCTGGCGAAAAGCTGGACGACCTCGGCGGACGGCAAGTCGGTGACTTTCAAGCTGCGCACGGATGCGAAATTTCACGACGGCAAGCCCGTCACCTCGGCGGACGTGAAATTCTCGATCGAGACCCAGAAGGCCAACCATCCGTTCAAGACCTCGCTGGGCGCGGTCACCGGCGTCGAAACGCCGGACGCCCACACCGTCGTCGTCAAGCTGAAGCATCCGCATCCGGCGCTGACGCTGGCCATGTCGACCTCGATCGTGCCGATCATTCCGAAGCACGTCTACGGCGACGGCCAGAATCCGAAGGCGCATCCGCGCAACATCAAGAATGTCGTCGGCTCCGGCGCCTATATCCTGAAGGAATACAAGCGGGCGCAATACATCCTGCTTGAGCGGAACCCGAACTATTTCCTCAAGGGCCGGCCCTATATGGACCGGATCGTCTACAAGATAATCCGCGACGCTTCGAGCCGCGTCATCGCCATGGAGCGCGGCGAAGGCAGCTTGTTCGCCTTCATGTCGGATGTCGCCGCCATCGCCCGGCTGAAGAAGAGCGACAAGCTGGTCGTGACCGACAAGGGCTATGCCGGCATCGGGCCGAACACCTGGCTGGCCTTCAACACCAAGGAAGGCCCGACCGCGGATGTCCGCGTGCGGCGCGCGATCGCCTACGCAATCGACCGCAAGTTCATCACCGGGCAACTGCACCGCGGCGTTTCCACGCCGTCCACCGGGCCGATCGTGCCGGGCTCGCCCTTCTATACCAGGGAAGTCGAGACCTACGATGTGAACCTGAAGAAGGCCGAGGCCCTGCTCGAAGAGGCCGGCCACAAGAAAAAGGCCGACGGCACGAGGCTCGAACTGACCATCGACTATCTGCCGGCCGTGCCGGACGTGCAGCAGCGCATCGCCGAATATGCCCGGGGGCAGCTCAAGAAGGTCGGCATCAAGGTCACGGTCCGCAATTCGCCCGACTTCCCGACCTGGGCCAAGCGCATCTCCAACTGGCAGTTCAATATGACGATGGACTTGCCGTTCAACTGGGGCGATCCGGTCATCGGCGTGCACCGGTCCTATCTGTGCAACAACATCAAAAAGGGCGTCATCTGGTCGAATACCCAGCAATACTGCAATCCGGAGGTCGACAAGATCCTGGAAGCAGCGGGCCAGGAGACCGACCCGGCCAAGCGCCGGGCGCTCTATGTCAAGTTCCAGCAGATCCTGGCCGACGACCTGCCGGTCTACTGGATCAGCGTGCTGCCCTACCACACGGCGTACAGCAAGGATCTCGGCAACCCGCCGGTCGGCATCTGGGGCATCGTTTCCCCGATGGACGACATCTACTGGAAGAAGCAGCCGAAATAGGGTGTCTCCGGTAACAGCGGTACGCCGCGCTATCGTGCCGGGCCGGCAGTTTTTAGCTGCCGGCCCGGTCGTTTTGGCGTAAGGCTAGACAATGCAGAGGTCCGTTGTTCCCCGAGGCCGGCCGTGAGGCTGCCGGCCGCAGTCGCCAAACGCATGGGCTATGCCCTGGTGCTGCTGTTCGCGGTACTGGTGCTGAACTTCACCCTGCTCTACCTGGCGCCGGGCGACGCCGCCGAGACGATCGCCGGCGAGGCCGGCGGCGCATCGCCGGAAATGCTGGCCAAGATCCGCAAGGACTACGGCCTCGACCTGCCGTTCCACGACCAGCTCTATCTCTATCTTGCGAAGATCGTGCAGGGCGATTTCGGCCACAGCTTCTATTTTGACCAGCCGGTCACCACGGTGATCTTCGAAAATCTGGCGCCGACCCTGCTGCTGGTCGTGTCGTCGCTGCTGATCGCGATCTCCTTCGGCACCTTTCTCGGCGTGTTCGCCGCGCGCCGGCCCAACGGCCTGCTCAGCCAGATCATCACCGTCCTCGCCCTGCTCGGCTATGCACTGCCGGTCTTCTGGACCGGGATCATGCTGGTCATCCTGTTCGCGTCGCTGATCCCGCTGTTTCCGACCTCCGGGATGGACGCCGGCCCGCTCGGCGCCTCGGGCTTCGACTATGTCTGGGAGGTGTTGCACCATTTGGCGCTTCCGGTCCTCACCCTTTCGACGATCTACCTGGCCTTCTACAGCCGCCTGTCGCGCGCCAGCATGATGGACGTGCTGGGCGCGGACTATATCCGCACGGCGCGCGCCAAGGGGCTTAACGAGCGCGTCGTGGTGTTCAAGCATGCGCTGCGCAACGCCGTCCTGCCGGTCGTCACCTTCGCGGGCCTGCAGTTCGGGGCGCTGTTTTCCGGCGCCGTGCTGGTCGAGACGGTGTTCAGCTGGCCCGGTCTCGGCACGCTCGCCTTCGATTCGATCCTGCGCCGCGATACGCCGACCCTGCTCGGCATCCTGTTCTTCTCGGCGCTCATCGTGATCGTCGCCAACCTGCTGACCGACCTTGCCTACCGGCTGGTCGATCCGCGCATCAAGACGGCGGGTAAGACATGACAGGGCCGGCCGTTCCGGCCGAAGAGCCGGTCGTCATCGAGGTCGAACGGCCGTGGCGCGAAGCCTGGCGCATGTTCCGGCGCAATACGGCGGCCGTCGCCGGCCTCGTGACGCTGAGCCTGATCGTTCTCGTCACCGTGCTCGGCCCCTTCGTCTATCCCGTCGATCCGTTCGCCCCGACCGGGCCGTTGCTGCTGCCGCCGGGCGAGCAGGGTTTCCTGCTCGGCACCGACCAGCAGGGCCGCGACCTCGTCGTCGGCTTGCTCTACGGCAGCCAGTCCACCCTGATGGTCGGCGCGGCGGCGGCGGCAATCACCATTACCATCGGCATCCTGTTCGGCGCGCTGGCGGGCTTCTACCGCGGCTGGGTCGAAGAGGTGCTGATGCGCATTACGGAATTCTTCCAGGTGCTGCCGCCCCTGCTGCTCGCCATGGTCGTCGTGCTGCTCTTCTCGCCCTCGATCTACTCCATCTCCATCGCCATCGGCGTGGTGTCCTGGCCCGCCACGGCGCGCCTGGTGCGGGCGGAGTTCCTGCGCCTGCGGGAGTTGGATTTCGTCAAGGCCGAGCGCGCCATCGGCGCGCGCAACGTCCGGATCATCTGGACGATCATCCTGCCCAACGCCGCGCCGCCGCTGATCGTCTCGGCGGCGCTCTCGGTCGGCATCGCGATCCTGTTCGAGGCCGGGCTCGCCTTCCTGCAGCTTTCCGATCCGAACGTGATGAGCTGGGGCTACCTGATCAGCGTCAACCGCCCGCAGATCCTCGAGGCCTGGTGGCCGGTCACCTTCCCGGGCCTCGCCATCTTCATCACCGTGCTCTCGGTCAGCCTGATCGGCGACGGGCTGAACGACGCCTTCAACCCGAAGCTGAGGGAACGATGAGCGCGCTGCTCGAGGTCCGGGGACTGTCGGTCGAGTTCGACCTCAAGGACGGCACGGTCTCCCGGGTCATCGACGGCCTGAACTTCGAACTGGCGGCGGGCCGGACCCTCGGCATCGTCGGCGAATCCGGCTGCGGCAAGAGCATGACCGCACTCGCCATCATGCGGCTGGTGCCGGTGCCGCCGGGGCGGATCGCCGAGGGCGCGATCCGGCTCGCCGGCGAGAACCTGCTCGACGCCACCGAGGCGCGGATGCGCGACGTGCGCGGCAACGACGTCTCGATGATCTTCCAGGAGCCGATGACCTCGCTCAACCCGGTCTACACGATCGGCGACCAGATCGGCGAGACCGTCCGCCTGCACCAGGGCCTGGGCCGCCGGGAGGCGCGCGACCGGGCCATCGAGATGCTGCGCGCGGTCAGCATCCCGGCGCCGGAGAAACGGGTGGACGAATATCCGCACCAGCTTTCCGGCGGCATGCGCCAGCGCGTGATGATCGCGATGGCGCTGGCCTGCCAGCCCCAGGTGCTGATCGCGGACGAGCCGACGACCGCGCTCGACGTGACCGTGCAGGCCCAGATTTTCGATCTTCTGAAAGAACTGCAGCAGCAGACCCACGCCGCCGTCATCCTGATCACCCACGATATGGGCGCGATCGCCGAAATGGCCCAGCGGGTCGTCGTCATGTATGCCGGCCGCAAGGTGGAGGAGGCGCCGGTCGACGAGATGCTGACCAATCCCAAGCATCCCTACACGCGCGGCCTGATCGCCTGCGTGCCCCATCTGGAGGCCGATCCGGCGCTGGAGCGGCCGCCGCTCATGGAAATTCCCGGCGTCGTGCCGTCGGTCGCCGAGTTGGGCCGGGGCGGCTGCCCCTTCGCGCCGCGCTGCGCCGAGGCGATGGACCGCTGCCGGCAGGACATGCCGCCCGAAACCGCCGTCGGCGAAGATCATACCGCCGCCTGCTGGCTCTATCCGGATGCGGAGGCGGCGGCATGACGGGCCCGGCAGCTTCCGCAGCGGGCAATCCGCTCGCCGATAACTTGTTGGAAGTCCGCGGGCTGAAGGTCCATTTCAGCCTGCCGCGCAAGAGCCCGTTCGCGCCGGCGCCCAAGGTCCACGCCGTGGACGGCGTGTCCTTCGATACGGCGCGCGGCGCGACCCTCGGCCTGGTCGGCGAATCCGGCTCGGGCAAGACGACGACCGCGCTCGCCGTCATGCGTCTCGCGCCGGTGACCGAGGGCAGCATTCTGCTGAACGGCGAAGAGCTCGTGCCGCTGTCCGGCGAAGCCCTGCGCCAGCAGCGCCGCCACATGCAGATCATCTTCCAGGATCCGTATTCGTCGCTCAATCCGCGCCTGCGCGCCGGCGAGATCGTTCGCGCACCGCTCGACCAGCTCGGCGTCGGCGACCGGGAGAGCCGCGACGACCGGGTCGCCGAGCTGTTCCGCCTCGTCGGCCTGCGTCCGGAGCAGCAGGCCCTGTTCCCGCACCAGTTCTCCGGCGGCCAGCGCCAGCGCATCGGCGTGGCGCGCGCGCTGGCGACCCAGCCGGACCTGATCGTCTGCGACGAGCCGGTCTCGGCCCTCGACGTGGCGATCCAGGCGCAGATTCTGAACCTGCTGCGCCGGCTCCAGGAGGAGTTCGGCCTCACCTACCTGTTCATCAGCCACGATCTCGGCGTCGTCCAGTATATGTGCGACGACATCGCGGTGATGTATCTCGGCCAGGTGGTCGAGCATGCCGACCGGGTCTCGCTGTTCCGCGAGCCCCTGCACCCCTACACCAATGCGCTGCTATCGGCGGTGCCGTCGGCCGATCCGGTGCTGCGCGACCGGGCGAGCCGTATCCGTCTGGTTGGCGATCCGCCGAGCCCGATCGATCCGCCGCCGGGCTGCCGCTTCGCCTCGCGCTGCCCGTTCGCCGAAGACCGCTGCCGCGCCGAGGAACCGGCCCTGCGGACCATCCGCGACGGCCACCGGGTGCGCTGCCACCTGGTGACGGACGACGGCGTCCCGCCGCACCGGGCGAGTGCTACGGCGTAGGGCCGTAAATCCGCCGCCGAAGCGAGAAGGCATGAGCCGAACCTCCGTTCGCTCGGCCCTGCGGCCTCCCGTCCGGCCCCCTTTGCGACAGGGCGAGTTCATTCCCCTTATCGCCCTGCTGATGGCGCTAGTCGCGCTCGCCATCGATGCGGTGCTGCCGGCGCTGCCCGCCATCGGCGAGGCTCTCGCGGTGCCGCGCCCGAACGACCTTCAATACGTCATCGTTGCGATCTTCCTGGGGCTCGGCATCGGCCAGATCCTGTTCGGCCCGCTCTCGGACGGCATCGGGCGCAAGCCGGCGATCTATGCCGGTCTGATCCTGTTCATGGCCGGATGCCTGTTGAGCATGGTCGCCACCGCCTTCGAGGCGATGATCGCCGGCCGCATCCTGCAGGGGATCGGAATCGCCGGTCCGCACACCGTGATTATCGCCCTGGTGCGCGATCAGTATGAGGGCCGCAGGATGGCGCGCCTGATGTCGTTCGCGATGGCCGTGTTCATTCTCGTTCCTACCGTCGCCCCGGCGCTCGGACAGGGCATCCAGTGGCTGGGCGGCTGGCGCGCGATATTCGTCACCTTCCTTGCCATCGCGGTGGTCGCGTTCGCCTGGTTCGGGCTGCGGCAGCCGGAGACCCTGCCCGCCGATCGCCGCCGGCCCTTTACGCTGGCGGCCATCGGCGGCGCCGTCCGGGAGGTGGTGAAGACAAGAGCCGCGCTCGGCTTTATCCTTGCCTACGGATGCGTCTCCGCCCCCTTTGTCGCCTATCTGAGTTCCGCCCAGCAGATCTTTCAGCAAGCTTACGGCACTGGCGCATTGTTCCCGGCCTATTTTGCCGTTCTGGCGCTGGCCATCGGCGGTGCCTCGCTCGCGAACGGTCGTCTCGTTATGCAATACGGGATGCGCCGGATCGCGGGGACGGCAGCGGTATCCGTAACGCTGGTTTCGGCCGTTGCCTGGCCGGTGGCCTACGCTTACGGAGGGCTGCCGCCCTTGTGGCTGTTCATGATCTATCTGAGCCTTGTCTTTCTTTGTCTCGGATTGCTCTTCGGCAATCTCTACACGCTCGCCATGGAACCTCTCGGCCACGTCGCGGGTGTGGGCGCGGCCGTGGTCGCCTCCGCCTCGACGATCATGTCAGTGCCGCTCGGCTCGATCGTGGGCCAGAGTTTCGATGGAACCATGTATGCCCTGATCGCCGCCTTTGCAGTCTTCGGCGCCGTCGCCTTCGCCGCGATGCGATGGGCCGACGGGGGGCGCGGCGTGGCCTCGCCGGCCTGACCCGGCCCGGCGCTTAGGGGCTGCCCTGCGGCTTTCGCCCCGGCGCGGTGCCGGCGACGAGGCCGGCGATCAGGGCCGCAAACACCGCCCAGCCCTGCCAGGCGCCCATCGTGAAGAGCGTGAGCGCGGAAACGGCGAGCCACAGTGCCGGGACGACGGCGAGCAGGGCCGCCCACCGGCTCCGTGCCGCGAGCGAAAGCAGAGCGAGGGTGGCGACAGCGGTCGGATCGGGCGCGATGGCGAGGACCTCCGCCTCCTGCCATGGCCGCCCGTCGAGCGGGGCGAGGAGCGGCCAGAGGAGGACCGCCGCCGCGAGAAGGCCGATTCCCGCCTGCGCCCGTTTCCCGCGCCCGGCGAAATCCAGCCGTCCCCATATCCCGAGCGCCGCCAACAGCGCACCCTCGGCGTAGAAGCCCCAGGCGAGCGTCGGCGCGGCCCAGTTGATCGTGCCGTAGCGCAGCGCCACGAACTGCCAGCCGGTCCAGAGCCAGGCTGCGGCCAGGGCAAGACCGAGCGCGAGACCGAACGCAGGGTCGGGCCGACGCCCGGACGGCCGCAGGCCCCGCAAGAGAAAAAGCACGAGCAGCGCGCCGGCGGCGAGCAGCGGCACCTGGACCGGCCAGACGGACTCGTTTTCCAGCGCGAAGAGCCGCCAATAGACCCGCGGCGAGAAGAGCAGGAAATCCTGCGGCGCCCACGTCCCCGCCATCGCCGGCCTCTAGTCCGTCCCTGCAATCGGCCGGCCTGCCGGCCCGGACCGCCCGGCCGGCGGCGTCCTAAAGGCCGCGCACATGCTCCGCCATACGCCGGCGCATGGTGGCATCCGGCATCGGGCCGAGGGCGGCGGACTTGTTCTCGCGCAGATGGTCGACCCGGCCGGTCGCCGGAATCGCGGTCGTGACCGCCGGGTGCGAAAGGATGAATTTCAGCAGGAATTGCGGCCAGGTCGCAACGCCGATCTCCCGCGCCCAGCCGGGCATCGGGCGGCCGGCGAGCCGGTCCGGCAGCCGGCCGCGCTGAAACGGCCGGTTGCAGATCACCGCGATGCCGCGCTCCCGGGCGAACGGCAAGAGGCGGCGCTCCGCCTCCCGGTCCACGATATTGTAGGTGAGCTGGATGAAATCGGGCGGCCGTCGTTGCATGATCGCTTCCAGTTCGCCGTGCCGGCGGCCGTGCGAGGTGGTGACGCCGGTATAGCGCAGCCGGCCCGCCGCCTTCATGGCGTCGAGGGTGTCGAGGTTGCGCTCCCAGTCCCACAGATTGTGGACCTGCAGCAAGTCGAAGCGCCCGACGCCCCAGCGGCGGGCGGTCTCCGCGATCTGCGCCGGGCCGTTGGCGGCCGAGGTCCAGACCTTGTCGGCCGAGAACAGGCCCGGCGGCCGGCCCAGCTTTGCCAGCGCGTCGCCGATCACCGCCTGGGAAGAACCGTACATCGGCGAGGAATCGATCATGCCGCCGCCCACCTCGAAAAAGGCGGCCATGACGGCGCGGCAATCCGCGCGCAGCACGGGATCGTCGCCGACGTTGAAGGTGATCCAGCTGCCGAGCCCGACCGCCGGGACCGGCTCGCCGGTCGCCGGAATACGCTTCGAGAGGGGCTTCGGCGCCGCATTTCCGAATGCCGGCACGGCAAGCGCCGCGCCCGCTCCGGCTAGAATCGCCCGGCGTGTCACGCGCATGATCGGCCCTTTCCCTTTCTCTCCCGGACGATGCGGCCCCTTCGATACGCCCCGGATCGAACCCGGGTGCCTCAGGGTGGGACCAAGTATTTGCGCTTGCAAATACTAACTTCGCCCCGCGTAACCCCAAATCGGTCCGGGGCATATCGGGAGTCTGCCCCGAGCCTGTCGGAGGGGATGCCGCGCTTCCCTCCGTAACGATAACGCTCCACGGATTCCGTTCCCGAACGACGGGCGTGTCAAGAGGCTGGCCGGACGGCGCACCGCTATCGTTGCAGCGTGGCGGCGATGCCGGGCATGAGGGCGCACAGGCGCAGCGCGATGAAGGCCGCGCCCTGCTGGTCGGCGAACGCGCCGTAGACCGGCGGGCCGACGATCCGCAGAAGCGGGTCCGCGCGGCCGCCGGCGTCGAACGCGCGGCACTCGGCGTCGACGCTGAAGCCGATGCCTGCCGGATGGAGCGCTGCATGGCCCTGCGCCGTCAGGTTCGCCACGAAGGGATTGCCGGACCGGTCCGGCCGCAAGGCGGGACCGGTGCAGTTCACGACGGCGTCGAACCGTTCGCGGCGGCGCTCGCCGCTGCCCCGGCGCCGCAGCGTCACGGAAAGGGCGCTGCCGTCGGATGCGGCCGATTCGCAGCGGGCCGCCTCGAAGGACAGTTGCCCGGCGGCCTCGGCGGCGGCGATACGGGCTTCGACCTGCGGCGGCAGCTGAAAGCGGTGGGCGTCGTACCAGACCCGCAGATGGCGCAGGAAGCGGCGCTTTTCCGCCGGCGGCAGCGCGGGCCAGACCTCCCAGACCGAATCCCGCAGATCGCCGAACGGCCCGGTCCAGTCGTCGCCCGCGGCCTCGGCCTGGCGGACCTCGGATCGCAGCGTGCGCAGCAGGCTCAGCGCAGTCCCGTGCCGGCCGTGCGCTGCCGTGAACAGGGACACCGGCCGGACGAGGCGTTCGACGATATCCGGCGGCGGGCCCGATGCCCCCGCCGGTTTTGCGCGCGGGCGCAGGCCGCGGCGCGCGACCGTGGCGATCGGCCCGTTGTGCCCGTTGCGCAACAGCACGGCGATCGCGTCCGACGCGGTCTGGGACATGCCGAGCACCAGGACCCTGGCATCGGCCGGAATTTCGCGGAGCCGGGTCGTATTCCACGGATCGGCGATGAAACCCGGATGGCCGGAGGCCGTACCGTCGAAGGGCGGCGGCGCCCGCGGGCGCTCGTAGCCGGCGGCCAGAACCGTCAGCCGGGCGGCCAGCGTTTGTCCGCCATCGAGGGTCAGCCGGTAGCCATCGGCCGTCCGGCAGGCGGCGACAGCGCGGGCGCGGACATGCCGGATCGTCGAGCCGGAGGCGTTGCCCGCGCTATGGGCGCGAAGCTGTGCTTCGACATAGCGCCCGAAATCCCCGCGCCGGATGTAGAGGTTGCCGTCCGGGCCCTGCGCATCGGCATCGCGCGCCGGGCCGCCTTGTTCGACATACCAGTCGTGCAGGTGGTCCGGCGCGTCGGGGTAGACGAAATGGACCTGAAGCGGCGCGTTGAGCCGGTGATCCGGGTCTTCGGTATCGTAGGCGACGCCGCAACCAAGCCGGGCGCGCGGCTCGACGATGGCGATGTCGAGCGGCCGGCCGGCCGTGCGCGACAGGTGGATCGCGAAGACGGCGCCGGTGAAGCCGCCGCCGACGATTGCGACATCGGCTGCCACCGCCGGAGTTCCCGGATTCCCGCCCGAAGCCCGCCGCAAGCCTCTGCGGCCTCACATGCGCTTGGCGACTTCCTCGAGCATGACCTCGGTCGCGCCGCCGCCGATCGAGGCGACCCGGGCATCGCGGCTCATCCGCTCGATCGGACTTTCGCGCATATAGCCCATGCCGCCATGGAGTTGGACGCAGTCGTACATCGTCCGGTTGACCAGCTCGCCGCCCATCGCCTTGATCATCGAGACTTCCTTCACGCAGTCCCTTCCTTCGGAGACCAGCCAGGCGCAATGATAGGTGAGATGGCGGAAGGCCTCGGCCTGGGTCGCCAGAGTCGCCAGCTTGTGGCGCACCACCTGCTTGTCCCACAGCGTGCCGCCGAACGCCTTGCGGTCCTTGACATAGCGTGTGGTGATTTCCAGCGCGTTCTGGATCGCGCCGGCATTCATCGCGCCGGCGACCAGCCGCTCGTTCTGGAAGTTCATCATCACGGCGTAGAAGCCCCTGTTCTCCTCGCCGAGGATGTTCTCGTAGGGGATTTCGCAGTCGTCGAAGACCAGTTCGGCAGTGTCGGAGCAGCGCCAGCCATGCTTGTCGAGCTTCTTCGCGACCTTGAAGCCCGGCGCGCCCTTCTCGACGATGAACATGGAAATGCCGCGCGAGCCCTTGGCGTGCGGGTCGGTGCGCGCGGCGACGAAATGGACGTCGGCCAGGCAGCCGTTGGTGATGAACACCTTGGCGCCGTTGAGCACCCAGCGGTCGTTGCCCTTGCGCTCGGCCCTTGTCTTGAGCGCGGCGACGTCCGAGCCGCCGTCGGGCTCGGTCACCGCGATGCTGCTGACCTTGCGCCCGGCGATCAGGTCCGGCAGGAGGCGTTCCTTCTGTTCCTCAGTGCCGGCGTTGATCAGGTGGGGCACCGCCATTTCGGCATGGGCCGAGGTGCTGCCGGTAAAGCCGCCATAGCTGGATTTGCCCAGCTCCTCCCACTGGGCGACCATCGCGACCGGTCCCATGTCCGTGCCGCCATAGGCCTCCGGCGCCTGAACGCCGAAGAAGCCGAGATCGCCCATCTTGGTGAACGCGGTGCGCGGGATTTCCTCGTCCGCCTCCCAAGCGTCGCCGTGCGGCTGCACCTCCTCCTCGATGAAGCGGCGCGCCGTGTCGCGCAGCATGCGGTGTTCTTCGGTAAGGTAGACGGGGTCCATGGCGGCCGGCCGGGATGCTGTTGAACGGCCGGACGGTTGTAGTCCCGCCGCCGGCGGTTGGAAAGCCGCAGCGCAAGGCTCCGGGCACAGGAGATCTGCATCCGTTGTCCCGTCATTTCGACCGGAGCCCCGGATTCATCGGGGCGTAGCGGAGAAATCTTTCCGGTACGGCACTTCGGGTCCCGGTAATGTGCAGGAATGATATATCCGCTTCGCAGGCCTGCGGCCTGCTCCGGTCGATATGACGATGGACGTCGACGCGGAGCGATGGTGGGCAGCGCCACGGCAAGAGGCTTCGCCGCTACTTCAGGTTCTTCTCGAAGAACGCCGCGGTGCGCGACCAGGCGAGCTTCGAGGCCGCCTCGTCGAACCGGCCGCCCGACGGGTTGGCGAAAGCGTGGTCGGCGTCGTACCAGAAGACCTGCAACGAATCCTTCTTGCCGGCGGCAGCCATCGTCTTCTCGAAGGTGCTCACCATCTTCGCGTCGATGAACCGGTCCTTCTTCGCGAAATGGCCCATCACCGGGCCTTTCAGCTTCTTGAGCTGGTCGACGCTGCGCAGGACATGGCCGTAATAGATCGCCGTGGCGTCGACCGGGCGGGCGATCGAGGCGTTGAGCGACCAGGCCCCGCCGAAGCACCAGCCCACGGTGCCGACCTTGCCGTTCGAGCGCGGATGCGCCTTCAGCCAGTCGATCCAGGCGCCGCAGGTCTCGAAGCCGGCCTTGGGGTCTTTCATCGACGCCCGCATCAGCGCCTGCGCCTCGCCGGGCGTCTTGCCGACCTTGCCGTCATAGAGGTCGATCGCCAGCGCGACATAGCCGGCTTTCGCATAGTCGGCCGCGACCGCCTTGATCTGGTCGTTCAGGCCCCACCATTCGTGGATCAGTACCAGGGCCGGCGCCTTCTGCGCGGCGGGCAGGGCGAGCGCCGCGCTGACGTTGCGACCGCTCCCGGTCTTTATGGAGACGGTGTCGAGCCCGGCGGCGACGGCGGCCGTTATCGTGGCGTCGGCCAGAATGGCCGAAAGCGGCAGGGCGGCGGCGCCCTTGAGGACGTTGCGGCGATGGATGGTCATGGTAGTTATCCTCCTGTGTCTACCGTGCGCCCCGCTGGGGAGCGGCGGGACGGCAGGCCCCGGCCCGGTGGGTTGCGGGCGTTCGATATCCGGGCAAGTGTGGCACGGAATTGCGACAAGACGGAGGCACATCGCCGTGAGCCTGCATGCTTCGGTTCTGCGGGTCCTGTGGGCCGCGCTCGTTATCCCGTCCGTCCTGCCGGCGGCGGTTCCCTCTGCCGCGGCAGCGGACGATGCCGTGCCGCTGGCCGTCGAAACGGTGCCGCTGAACCCGGATGACACAATGCAGGTCCGGGCCGGTGCGCTGCATTACCGCGGCGGCATTGCGGTCCGCTCGCCCGACAAGCGGTTCGGCGGGTTTTCCGGTCTGGCCGTCGGTCCGGACGGCCGGCGGCTCACCGCCGTATCCGACCGCGGCGCCTGGTTCCGCGCCCGGATTCGCCATGACGGCGCCGGCCGGCTCGCCGGGCTGGCCGACGGCCGGATCGGACCTTTGCTTGGCGCCGGCGGCAGGCCGCTGCGCGGGCTGGACGCCGACGCCGAGGCGCTGGCCTTCCTGCCCGACGGTTCCGCCCTGGTGGCGTTCGAGCGGCGGCACCGGATTTTGCGCTATCCCGCCGGTCCGCAACCCCTGTCCGGGCGGCCGGTCCGCGCGTCCGCGCCGGCGGGCCTCGCCGCCGCGCCGGATAACGGCGGGGCGGAAACCCTCGCCCATATCGGCGGCGGCGATCTTCTGCTTCTGACCGAAGGACTGGCCCGCGGCAGCGGCGCCTTCGCCGGCTGGGTCGCGCGGAAGGGGCGCTGGCGGCCCGTCGCCTATTCGCGGACCGGCGGTTTCCGGCCGACCGACACGACGGTGCTGCCGAACGGCGACATCGCCGTGCTGGAGCGGCACTACAGCCCGGCGACCGGCGTTTCTGCGCGCATCGTGCTGGTCCCCCGCAGTGCCGTCGCGGCGGGCAAGACGGTCCGGGGCCGGGAACTCCTGCACCTTGCGCCGTCGATGACGGTGGACAATTTCGAAGGGATTTCGGCCCGCCGCGGGCCGGACGGCAAAACCGTTCTCTACATCCTGAGCGACGACAACTTCAATCCGCTCCAGCGCACCCTGCTGCTGATGTTCGAGATGCGGTAGGAAAAAGTATGCGGTCCGTACGGCCGAAAGGGCCGAATCGATAAGCCCGCCCGTCAACCGTCGGAGATATCGAGGCGCCGCTCAATGCGGTCGAGGCGCGTCTGAATGGTTGCGATCGTGCTTTCTTGAGCAGCGTCGCTCGCCATGAATCCCGACATATGTTGGCGAATACTGGCGAGGCTGGCCTTGATGTCCGAGATATCGGCACGAACGGTACCGAGTTCCTGGCGAATAGCCCGGAAGTTCTCCAGCATCAGGTCTTGAAGGACGTTGTCGCTCATTGCGTTCCCGCCTTCCTGTACATCCAACAGCAGAATGTTTGGCTCGGAAGTATACTTTACATCGATTCTGCATGTAAGGTCGCTACATCAATTTGCGGCAGGTCCGTTGTTAAGTATCGAGGTCGCAATAGCCGAGGGCAAGACCGTCCTATAGACCCTTAACCGGTCACCGCCGCCCGCGCCTTCACGATCTGCTTCTTGAGGCGGACGGCGTCGTCGGTCAGCTTCTTGTCGGGCGTGCCCGCGAGGTAGGCGTCGAGGCCGCCCTTGTGCTCGATGGTGCGGATGCCGCTGGCCGACAGCTTGAGGCGCACCATGCGGCCGAGCGCCTCGCTGTAGAGCGAAGTCTTGTGGACGTTGGGCAGGAAGCGCCGCCGCGTCTTGCGGTGCGAGTGGCTGACATTGTTGCCGGCCTGAACGCCCGTGCCGGTGATGCTGCAGCGCCGCGCCATGATCCCGCTCCGTCAGAATTTGCTGTGGCGACCAAGCAAACGCCGGGCTCCGCCTTCCGGCGGCCCGGCAGAGCGCCTACATACGCAGCGGCCCGACGGAAATCAAGCCCGGCGGCGTTGGAACCGGTATGCTGCGATGTCCGGTCCGGAGGCGCCCCGCAGGGATTTCCAGGGGCATGCTGCGCGATTGCCGCCGCGCCGGCAGGGGCGTAGGCTGCCGCTGCAATTCCGGGAAGAGGGGCGCCGACGTGACGGACCCGCACGATCCAGGACGTAACCGGCCAGGACGTAATCTGCACAGGCCGGCGGAAAGGACGCCGGGATGGCGCCCCGGCATGGCGGGACTGTGCCTGCTGGCAGCGATTGCGGCTGTTGCTCCTGCGGCGTCTGCCGCGGGCGCCGCCGGCGGCGCCACGCTTCCCGACCGCCGGATCGCGGTCAAATGGACGATCACCTGGGGCGGCCTGCCGATCTACAAGGCGCGGCTCACGACGGAGATTGCGGACGGACGCTACACGGCGGAATTCTCGGCGAAGAGCCTTGGCGTCGTCGAAGTCGCCGCCAAGAACCGGACCTACTGGAGCACGGCCGGGCGCGTCAACGGCAGCGCGATGGTCCCCGAACGGATGCGCCAGCGCTACCTTATGAAGCGCGGCGGCTACCGCACCGTGTCGATGGCCTGGGCGCCGTCCGGCGACATATCTACCCGCATCGATCCGCCGGAGAACAAGGGCAAGCGCAAGACGGTGCCGCAGGAAATGCAGCGCGGCGCCATCGACCCGCTGACCGCGATCCTGAACGGCCTGGTCGCGCCGCGCAGCGGGCCGCCCTGCAAATACGAAGCCAGGCTGTTCGAGGGCCGGCGCCGGATCGACATCCACCTGACCTTCCACCGCTACGGCAAGGCGCTGCGGCTGAAGGGGCACAAGCTGCCGCGCAAGGCGACGGTCTGCCTGCTCCACGCCAAGCGCGTCGCCGGCTTCCGCGCCCGCCATCTGAAGGATGTGCCGAAGCTGCACCCGCTCAAGATGTGGGTGGTCCGGCTGAAAAAGCCCGGTATCTGGCTGCCGGTCGAAATGGCGCTCAAGACGCGCTACGGCATTGCGCGGGCGCGGCTGTCGTCGCTGAAAATCCGCTAAAGCGAAATCCCGCCCAGGCTCGCGCCGCCGCAGACGAAAAGGACCTGGCCGGTAATAAAGCCGGCGTCCGGGTCGGCGAAGAACATGACGGCGCGGGTCACGTCTTCGGGCTCGCCGAGGCGCCCGACCGGCATGTTGTCGGCCAGCCGCGCCTCGCGTTCCGAGCCCTTCGGGATGATGCCCCAGAAATTGTCGGTCAGGACTGGGCCGGGCGCGACCACGTTGACGGTGATGCCCTCCGGTGCCAGTTCCAGCGCCCAGGTCCGCGCCATGCCGTGGACGCCGGCCTTGGTGGCGGAATAGGCGGTGCGGGTCGGCACGCCCATCGAGGCGCGCGAGGTGACGAAGACGACGCGGCCGAAGCCTTTTTCGCGCATCTTCGGCAGCACCGCCTGGGTCAGCAGCAGCGGCGCCGTCAGATGGATGTGGGTCAGCGTCTCCAGGTCCTCCGGGACGACCTCGGGCAGCAGGTTCGGCCGGATCAGGCCGGCATTGTGGACGATGTGCGTCACGTCCCGGCCGGCGATTTCCGCCCCGGCGTCGACGGTCTCCTGCGGGTCGAGCAGGTCGGCGCAGACCGAGGAGATATCCGGATGGTCGATCGGCGACGGCCGCCGCGCCACGCAGATGACCTTCCAGCCCGCGTCCAGCATGTCGCGGCACAGCCGCTCGCCGATGCCGGCGCTGCCGCCGGTGACGACCGCCGTGTAGCGGCCCGCATCTTCGCTCATGGCGCTCCCGTCCTTCCGTAAATCCGCCCCGGCGCACCGGCCGGCGGCGTACCGCTACATGAACAGCTGGATGTTGCCGAACGGCGCGTCGAGGTTGACCAGGTCGACGCGCTTCAGGCGGATTTTGAGCGCGCCGCCTTCCAGCATCAGGTCGTGGCGCGCCCAGCCGTTGAAATAGTCCCGCTCGTCGCCGCGGGTCTCGACATAGTGGAACGGGGTCCAGGTCCGGTAGCTGTTCGCCGCCGCGTCCATCGCCTCGACCGACGGCTGCTGGAGAACGTGGACGCAGCGGCTGTTCGGCTTCTGGCTGTAAGTCCGCGCACCGCGCAGCCGGCGGATGCGTACGTCGAGCATGAAGCGGTCCTCGTACAACAGGGAGGGCTGCATCACCGGGTCGGTCTGGTCCCATTCCGCCGGGATCCAGTAGCGGCCGTCCTCGGCGAACAGGTCGAGCCAGTCCTCGTAGCGGCACTCGTCGAGCAGCCGCGCTTCGGCATAGACGAATGCGACGATATCCTCTGCGGTGACCGCGCTTGCGGCCTCCGCCAGTCCCGGCGCCGCCATCAGGCGCCCTGCAATTCTGCGGCTGCCGAGGGCGCGGCCGCCGCGATACCGGTCGTCGGGGACATGCTCTGGGTCATATAGCGAACCCAGGCGCTGAACTGGTTGCGCATCTGGCGCTCGGAGGTGCCGTTCACCACCACGGTTGCATCCAGTTCCTCGTCCTCGTCGTAAAGCCGCTGGACGTTGACCCATTCGTGGCCGTCGGCGCGCAGGCCGGTCTGGATGCGTTCGTACATCTCCAGGTCGTCATGGCCGACGATCGAGGTCGGCGCGTTGATCGTGCGGTTGTAGAGCAGGGTACGGGCGAACAGCTGGTCCGGCGCGCCGGCGAGGCGGAAGGTCCAGCTTTCGACCAGCGTCCTGTCGGCGGCGAGCGGCAGGAAGACGCGCAGGGTCTGGATCGGGCCCTTCACCATGATGTTCGGGAAGTAGACCGTGTTGTGGCGGATATCGCCGAGGATCGCCTTCGCCCGCTCTTCGCCGTAGGCGTCAACCATTTTCTCCCAGTAGCCGGGGATATCGGAATAGTCGGCGTGGATCGAGTTCGTGACGCCGGTATGGCCGTGGCCGTTGGGCCAGACCCGGATGCCGAAATCCTCGTAGAATTTGTAGGTCGAGGTGAACGGCGCCAGCAATTCGATCGCCGGGTGCCGGTCGTTACGGCCGGTCTCCTTCCACACCTTGACCGCGGTGCCGGCGCTGCTCTCGTGGGCGACCATCGGATGGCAGGTGTCGGTCTGGTTCTCGACCAGCATCTTCCAGTTGCAGCGGTGCATGTAACGCAGCGGCGCGCCTTCCAGGATCAGCCGGCCTTCGGGCGAGCGGTCGACCATGTTGTCGATGGTCGAGAGGCTGTCGCCGAAGAAACTCTCGAAATCCGGCCCGCCGTCGTTCAGCTTGACGAAGATGAAATCGCGGTAGACCCGGAAATTCCTCACCGGTGCCAGGCCGCGGGTCATCGGCATGTCCTCGAAGCCGGTGCCGTCGTAGCCCTTGCGCAGCGGTACGGAGAGCAGCGACCCGTCGGTCCGGAACGCCCAGCCGTGATAGGGGCAGCGGAACATCTTGCCCGCATTGCCGCACGCTTCGCCGGCGATGCGCGTGCCCTTGTGCGGGCAGCGGTTGTAGTTGACGTGGATTTCCCCGTCCGTATGGCGCGAGATCAGCAGCGGCTTGCCACCGATCTCGCAGGTGATGAAATCGCCCGGCTCCGGCGCCTGGCTGGCGTGGCCGGCATAGACCCAGGTGTTGGCGAACAGGTGTTCCATCTCGAGCTGGAACACCTCCTCGTCGATATAGACGTCGCGATGCACCTCGCGCGGCCGGACCAGCGCGCGGACGGCGTCGGGGTTGTCGCGGTAACGATGGTAGGGCGCCTGCATGGCCGGCGGTTCCTTCTCGCATACGGTGGTTGCCAGGGGCTGGCTCGGGCCGATTGTATCGCGCCCGGCAGCGCAACGCCAAGGCGGCCCGGCCAATCGATTCAACCGGGCGATTCAACCGGGCGATTCAATAGGCGATGCGATTGACGCCGCCGACACGGTCGAAATGCCGGTCGTTGCTCAAGACCGCGAGCGTATGCTGAAGGGCGAGCGCGGCGATCCAGACGTCGTTGGCGGGAATGGGGGAGCCGGCCCGTTTCAGGTCCAGTCGGATGTCGGCATAGATGCCGGCCGTCGCCGCGGAGACCGCGGCGATTTCGGCGAACGGCAAATGCCGCGCGAGCCAATCCTCGTAGCGGCTCCGATATTGGGATTGGCGGATGCCGAACCAGTATTCGCCGAGAACGACGCTGGGCACGACCAGCCGTTCGGCCGCGCGCAACGGCGCTTCGATCCCCTCTTGCCCCTCCGCCCAGGCGGACAAGGCGTTGGTGTCGAGGATCATGCGAGGTCTTCGGGCGTGAGCCTTTCGAATTCCGCTTCGATCGTTTCGAGAATGCGGCGGTTCTCTTCGGCGAGATCGGCCAGCGCGCCGAAACCGGCCATCCATGCCGGCTCACTGTCTCCGGCGCCCTTTTCACCGGCGCTGCGGCGAAGCCGGTCTTCTACTGCCTCCGCAAAGAAATGCTTCAGGGAAATCCCTTGGGCGGCGGCAAGCATCTTGGCCTGCCGGAACAGGGGGTCGGGAAGTTCGACGGTCGTTTTCATGTCACCATATTCCCATAAATACGGGGGCGGTTCAAATGACTTCGAAATTCCGCTCCCCCGCTATCCGCGACTGCGGCGTTGGCGTTTTCGGACTGCCGCCCGAAATCCCCGAAGGCGATGTCCGTTTCGGTCGCCGCCTCGGCGCTGAAAGACGACGGCTGGTGCGATGCGATCCGTCCCGGCGCTCGGTCGAGCATTGGACGGGCTGCCGCAACGCCGCCCGAACGGCATCAAACGTTGCGCCAAAACATGCGCTTGACGGCATATGCTATTCGAGACATTTTTTTTGACAATGGCATGGATTGTTCAGATCGCCGATGAATTCGAGCCGGAACTGCATAGCCTACCGAGGAATGTACGCAAGGCGATCCTGGCTCTGTCGCTCGTCCTGCAACAGTTTGGACCGCAACTGGGACGGCCCCGGGTCGACACGCTGAACGGGTCCCGGCATGCGAACATGAAGGAGTTGCGGTTCAGCGCTGCCGACGGGGAATGGCGGCTTGCCTTCGCGTTCGATCCGCAACGCAGAGCCATTTTTCTGGCGGCCGGCGACAAGTCCGGCGGCAGTACCGGACGGTCCTATCGCAAGCTCATCCGCACGGCGGACGAGCGTTTCGACCGGCACTTGCTCCGCCTCGAAGAAGAAGGAGGAGGATCGTGATGGCAGTCAACGTGGACGATGTGATCGAGAAACTCGATCCCGCCCTGCGCCGCGAAGTGGAGGAAATGGCCGCAGAGATCATCGCCGAGGAAATGACGCTGCGCGAGTTGCGCAAGGCCCAGCAGCTGACCCAGGCCAGCGTCGCACGCGAACTCGGCATCAGTCAGGATGGCGTCTCGCGTCTCGAACAGCGCAGCGACCTGCTTCTCTCGACGTTGCGCCGAACTGTCGAGGCCATGGGCGGCAGTCTGGCGCTCATCGCCCGGTTCCCTGACCGGCCGCCGATCGAATTATCGGGATTTGCCGAAAGCGAGGTCCGGGACCGGTAATCCGGGAGCATTCGCGACCGTCGCCTGCGGCCCCGGCGCGCAGCCCGAAGGACCGGGCAGGGCCGCCGCGCCGCCGCCCGTCCGAGACGCCGTCCGTGCAACGGGCCCATGCCCGGCCCGGCCTTTCCGGCGGGCGGCATCGGCGCTACTTGGTGCCGCCATGAACGCGCCGGCCGCTCCCGCCCCGTCCGCTGCCCCGTCCCGGCAACCCCCCCGGCAAACCGTCCCGCTGCTGGCGTATGCCGGCTGGCTGGTTGCCGCCGTATTCTTTTTCTACGCCTGGGTCCTGCGGGTCGCGCCGTCGATCACGGTCGAGCCGCTGATGCGCGATTTCGCGGTCGGCGGGGCCATCGTCGGCAATCTCTCGGCGGTCTATTTCTGGGCCTACGCCGTCCTGCAAATCCCGTGCGGCCTGTTCACCGACCGCTGGGGGCCGCGCCGCGTGCTGACGGTCGCCATCCTCGCCACCGGACTCGGTTGCGCCGTCATGGGCTTCGCGCCCTCCATCGAACTGGCCTATGCCGGCCGGGCGCTGATCGGCTTCGGCGCCGCCTTCGCCTTCGTCGGTGGCATGGTGATCGCCGGCATCTGGCTGCCGGCCCGGCGCTTCGCCTTTTTCAGCGGTGTGGCCCTCGCCGTCGGGCTGGCCGGCGGCGTGATCGGGCAGGGGCCGCTCGCCGCGGCTGTCGCGGCGCTCGGCTGGCGCGACTATATGGTCGCGCTCGCCGGCTGGGCGCTGATCCATGCCTTGTTGGCCTGGCTGTTGATCCGGGACCGGCCGCCCCGGCCCGCGCCCGACAAGCCGGCCGACTCCGCTGCGGCGGTGCCCCGGCCGGAGCCGATGCGGCGCAGCCTGGTCCGCGCGCTGCGCCAGCCGCAGAATTACCTGCTCGCCGCCTTCGCCTTCCTGTTGTCGGTGCCGATCCTGGGCTTCGGCGGCCTGTGGGGCGTGCCCTACACCGTGGCGCGGTTCGGCGTCGACACCGCGGCGGCCGGTTTCGCCATGGCGGCGATGCTGCTCGGCGTCGCCTGCGGCGGGCCGCTCTGGGGCCTGCTGAGCGACCGGCTCGGCCGGCGCAAACCGGTCCTGCTGGCTGGCGGCGTGCTCGGCCTGGCGGCGGCCGGCGTGGCGATCTATGCGCCCGGCCTGCCCTTCGGCGCGTTCCGGGTCTGCGTGTTCCTCGCCGGTTTCGGCGCTTCGGCGATGGTGACCGCGTTCGCGCTCGGGCGCGAGCATAACGACGCCCGTTCGGCCGGGACCGCGCTCGGCCTGATCAACATGTGCACGGTGCTGAGCGGCGCGGTGTCCCAGCCCCTGATCGGCCTGCTGCTCGACCTGTCCTGGACCGGCGAGACGGTCAACGGCGCCCGGGTCTACGCCGTGGCGGCCTACCAGGAGGCATTCCTGCTGCTGCCGGCCTGCTACCTGGCCGGCCTCCTGGTCTGGCTGGCGCTCAGGGAGACCCATGCACGGCCGTTCTCCGAACCGGAACCGCAGGCGCCGGCTTGACAGATCGTAACGGCTGACATTACGTTCGATCCGGTGATCGGGAGCTTTGCCGACAAGCGCACCGCCGCCCTCTTCTCCGGTCGGGCCGTTCGCGGTCTGCCGGCATCGATTCAGTCGCGTGCGCGGACGAAGCTCCTGATGATCGATGCGGCCGGTCGGCTCGACGATCTGCGCGCGCCGCCGGGTAATCGTCTGGAAGCCTTGCGGGGCGATCGCCGGGGACAATACAGCATTCGCATCAACGACCGATGGCGCATCTGTTTTGCCTGGCGCGCCGCTTCGGCCTGGGATGTCGAGGTCGTCGACTATCATTGAGAAGGAACATGAACGTGGGCATCGAGCGGGACGATATCGACCGGCGGCAGGTTGACTTCTCCGACGTTGCGTCCGGGCAGCGGCTGCCGCCGGTCCATCCCGGAGAAATCTTGCGCGACGAGTTCCTGAAGCCCTTGGAACTCAGCGTCTACCGGCTGGCCGAGGCGCTCAGGATTTCGCGGCCGCGGCTGAACGATATCGTGCGCGGCCGCCGCGCCGTGACGGTCGACACCGCGCTGCGTCTCGGGCGGTATTTCGGCACGACGCCGGCGTTCTGGCTCAATCTGCAGACACGCTTCGACCTCGAAGTCGCCGAAGGCACGGTGCGGAGCCAGATCGAACGGGAGATCGAGCCGCACGCCGCTTAGCCCGGCTTCCGCCGCGGCGGCTGCCTTCACGGCGCTATCCGGCCGATGGCGCTACAGGGCTCGCCGCCCTATAGTCTCCCGGACGATGACCGAACCGGCCGCCGATCCCCGCCCATTGTCCCAGCGCGCTGCCGTCGCCCCGTCCGCGGCGGACGATCCGGCGTGGCTGGAGGGGCTGAACGACAAGCAGCGGGAGGCGGTGGAACGGACCGGGGGCGCCGTTCTGGTGCTGGCCGGCGCGGGCACGGGCAAGACCCGGGCGCTCACCGTCCGCATTGCTCATATCCTCGCCACCCGGCCCGCCATGCCGTGGCAGATCCTCGCCGTCACCTTCACCAACCGGGCGGCGCGGGAAATGCGCGAGCGGGTCGGCCGGCTGGTCGGGCCCCTGCTCGGGCCGGAGGCGGCGGAGGAAATCTGGCTCGGCACGTTCCACGCGCTCGCCGCACGCATCCTGCGCCGCCATGCCGAGCTGGTCGGGCTGAAATCCAACTTCACGATCCTCGACCCGGACGACCAGCTCCGCCTCGTCAAGCAGGAGCTGGAAGCGGCCGACATCGACACGAAACGCTGGCCGCCCCGGCTGCTGCACTGGATGATCGAGCGCTGGAAGGACAAGGGCAAGGGCCCGGAGCAGGTCACGGCGGCCGATGCCGGCGATTTCGCCGGCGGCCGGGCGGCCGACCTCTACGCCGCCTACCAGGACCGGCTGCGAAGCCTGAATGCGGTCGATTTCGGCGACCTGCTGCTGCACAACCTGACGGTCCTGACGCAGCACGACGACATCCTGGCGAAATACAACGACCGCTTCCGCTACATTCTGGTGGACGAATACCAGGACACCAACGTCGCGCAATATCTCTGGCTTCGGCTGCTGGCCCGGAAGGACGGCAACATCTGCTGCGTCGGCGACGACGACCAGTCGATCTACGGCTGGCGCGGCGCCGAGGTCGAGAACATCCTGCGCTTCGAGAAGGATTTCCCCGGCGCGGCGGTCATCCGGCTGGAGCAGAATTACCGCTCGACCGCGCCGATCCTCGCCGCTGCATCGCATCTGATTTCGAAGAACGACAGTCGATTGGGCAAGACCCTGTGGACCGCGGCCGAGGGCGGCGACAAGCTGACGCTCACCGGCGTGTGGGACGGCGAGGAGGAGGCGCGCGGGATCGCCGACCGGATCGAGGACCTGCAGCGCAGGGACCATGCCCTGAACGAGATCGCCATCCTGGTGCGCGCCGGCTTCCAGACCCGCGAGTTCGAGGAGCGTTTCATCACCCTGAACATTCCCTACCGCGTGATCGGCGGCCCCCGCTTCTACGAGCGCATGGAAATCCGCGACGCCGTCGCCTGGCTGCGCATCGTCCATTCGACCGACGACGACCTGGCCTTCGAGCGCATCGTCAACAAGCCGAAGCGCGGGCTGGGCGATGCCGCCCTGCGCCATTTGCACCGGCTGCGCACGGAACGGGGCGTCCCGTTGTTCGAGGCCGCGCGGCTGGCGGCAACCGCGACCGATCAGCGGCCCCCGTTGCAGTCCCGGGCGCGCCGGTCGCTCGACGAATTCGTCCGGATGGTCGAGCGCTGGCGCCGGATGGCGGAAACCGCGCCCCATGTCGAACTGGCGGGAACCGTGCTGGACGAGAGCGGCTACACGGCCATGTGGCAGCAGGAGAAGTCGCCCGACGCGCCGGGCCGGCTGGAGAATCTCAAGGAGCTGGTCCGCGCCCTGACGGAGTTCGAGAATCTCGGCGGGTTTCTCGAACATATCGCGCTGGTCATGGAAGCGGCCGGGTCGACGGAGGCCGACATGGTCAACGTCATGACCCTTCATTCCGCCAAGGGCCTGGAATTCGACACGGTCTTCCTGCCGGGCTGGGAGGAGGGGGTGTTCCCGCACCAGCGCGCGATGAACGAGAACGGCGTCGCCGGCCTGGAGGAGGAACGCCGCCTCGCCCATGTCGGCCTGACCCGGGCGCGGAGGAACGTGCATATCTCCTTCGCGGCCAACCGGCGCATCCACAACCAGTGGGCTTCCAACCTGCCGAGCCGCTTCATCGACGAACTGCCGCCCGAGCATGTCGAGGTCGCGACCGAGCAGGGGCTCTATGCCGGCCGGCCGGGCGGGCAGGGCGCGCCGGTCTTCGGGGCCGGTCTTGCCGAGGCGGGCGGCAGGCGGCGCGCCAGTGGATTCGGGAGTGGATTCGGGAGTGGATTCGGGGGCGGGGGCTTCGGCGACGGCGGCGCCGGGCCGGGCAACCGGGACCGCTTCGACGACGGCTGGAACAACACCGCGCCGCTCGCCCAAAAATCCGGCGGGCGGGGCGGCGGGCGCCGGCGCATCGCTCGCGCAGAACCCGTTATCGTGGATGGCGAGGCCAACCTGATCCGCAGCGGCGGCGACAGCGCCTTCGGCCAGGGCGATCCGGTCCGACACGAGAAATTCGGCAGGGGCGTCGTCAAGACGGCCGAAGGCGACAAGCTCACGGTGGTCTTCGAAGACGTCGGCGTGAAGAAGGTCGTTGCGAAATTTGTCGATCCGGCGTAAGGCGCGGCGCGATGACAGCCATGAAAGCCCTCGCCGCGGCCGTTCTTTCGATCGCCGTTGCATCTGCCGGCGCACAGGCCGACGGCGTCGGCTTCCGCGATGTTCGGATCGAGGCCGGCGGCGAGCGGATGCCTGTGGCGGTCTGGTATCCGGCCGGCGTGCCGTCCGGGCGTACTGTCGATGGACCGTTCGCCATGGCGGCGACCCGCGATGCGCCCCTCCGCGCCGGGCGCTTCGGCCTCGTCCTGATCTCCCACGGCACCGGCGGCGGGCGCCTGAACCATCGCGGCACGGCGGTTCGGCTGGCGCAGGCCGGCTATGTCGCAGCGGCGCCGGAGCACGCCGGCGACAACTGGCGCGACAGCCGGTACAGCGGCACGGCGGCCAACTGGGTGCGCCGCCCGCGCCAGCTCGGCGCGGTTCTCGACCGGCTTCTCGCCGATCCGGAATTCGGCCCGCGCATCGACCGGGAGCGCATCGCCGCCCTCGGCCACTCGGCCGGCGGCTACAGCGTGCTGGCGCTGATCGGCGGGCGGGCGGACATGACCCTCCTCGCCCGCCACTGCACCGCATTTCGCGACCGCGACCCCGTCTTCTGCAGCTATGGCCGGCAGGACGGAACGATCGGCGGCAGGCTGCCGGACCTGTCCGACCGGCGGGTCCGGGCGGCGGTGGCCGTAGCGCCTGTCGGCGCGCTGTTCGGGCCCGGCGCCTTCGCCGGGGGCAGGGCGCGGGCACAAATCCACCGCCTCGGCCGGGACCGGGTATTGCGCAGGCCGTGGCACGCGGACAACATCGTACGCCTGATGGGCGGCAGGGCGCGCCCGGTCGTGCACCCGGAAGCCCATCACTTCGCCTTCATCGAACCCTTCCCGGCCGCTCTGATCGATGAGGTCGGCGAACCGGCTCGCGATCCGCCGGGCTTCGACCGCCGCGCCTTCCTCGCCCGGATCGACCGGCAGATCGTCGCCTTTCTCGGCACGGCCCTGCCGAAGCGGCAACGATAATCGAACCGGCCGGCGGCGCTGCGGCAGCGGCGTCGGGCCGCCGCAGCGCATATGGGCGATTGCGCCGGCTGCGGGCTTCGTCCAATTTGGGCCGCATGATCAAGACGGCACTCCTCCTGCTGGCACTTCTTTGTGTGGCTGCGGCGCCCGCGCAGTCCCAGGAGAAGCCCCAGACGAAACGGCGCGACGGGCTGACCATCGGCATCACCCAGTTCCCGTCGACCTTCAACCCGATGATCGATTCGATGCTGGCCAAGAGCTACATCCTGGCCATGGTGCGGCGGCCGTTCGTCACCTTCGACCGGGAATGGAAGCTGGTCTGCCTGCTGTGCGAGACCCTGCCGACGGTCGAGAACGGCGGCGCGAAGGTCGTCACTTTCGACAAGGGCGAACTGAAGGGAAAGAAGGGCCTGCGCATTACCTGGCGCATCCGCAAGGGCGCGACATGGGGCGACGGCCGCCCGGTCGGCGTGGACGACGTGGTCTTCGCCTGGAAGGTCGGCCGCCATCCGCAGAGCGGCGTCGCCGGGCGCGAGCCGTTCCTGCGCACCGTCGCCATCGAGCGGATCGACGAGCGGACCTTCGTGCAGGTCCTCGACAAGCTGCGCTACGACTATAACCAGCTCGTCCCCGACCCGATGCCCGCCCATCTCGAAGCCGGGGCGTTCGGCGACCCGAAGGAATACCGCCGGCGCACGGCCTACGACCGCGACCCGGCCAATCCCGGCCTCTACTACGGCCCCTACCGGATCGTCCGGATCGTCTCCGGCTCCCATGTCGAACTGGTCCCGAACAAGACCTGGTGGGGCAGGAAGCCGTCGTTCAAGCGGATCGTCGTGCGCGTCATCGGCAACACGGCCGCGCTGGAAGCCAACCTGCGCGCCGGCGGCATCGACTATGCGGCCGGCGAACTCGGCCTGTCGCTGGACCAGGCGACCGGGCTGCGCCGCCGGGCGAAGGACCGCTACGATTTCGTCTTCAAGGCCGGGCTGATCTACGAGCATATCGACTTCAACCTCGACAACCCGATCCTGAAGGACCGCCGGGTCCGCCGGGCGCTGGCCTACGGCATGGACCGGGCACTGATGAGCAAGCAGCTCTTCGGCGGCCTGCAGCCGGTCGCGCATACGAATATCAGCCCGCTCGACCGGGTGGCGTCGAAGGAGGTGACGACCTACCCGTTCGATCCGAAGAAGGCGGCGGCGCTGCTCGACGCGGCCGGCTGGAAGCGGCGCGGCGACGGCTGGCGCTACAATGCGAAGGGCGAGCGGCTGAGCCTGTCGCTGATGACGACGGCGGGCAACCGGGCGCGCGAGCAGGTCATGGAAATCCTCCAGGCCTACTGGCGGCGCATCGGCATCGACATCCGGCTCAAGACCCAGCCGGCGCGGGTCTATTTCGGCCGCACCGTGACCCGGCGCCGGTTCCCGGCCATGGCGATGTACGCCTGGATCTCGGCCCCGGAATCGAACCCGCGCGGCACGCTGCATTCGTCGGAAATCCCGACGGCGGACAACAACTGGTCCGGCCAGAACTTTCCCGGCTTCCGCAACGCCGAGATGGACCGGCTGATCGAGAAGCTGGAAGTGACGCTCAAGCTCAAGGACCGCGTGCCGATCTGGAAGCGCATCCAGCAGATCTATGCCGGGGAACTGCCGGTCCTGCCGCTCTACTTCCGCGCCAACCCCTATGTCTTCCCCCGCTGGCTGAAGGGCATCCGGCCGACCGGGCACCAGTTTTCGACCACCCTGTGGGTCGAGGACTGGCACGCCGGAGCTGACGCGAAACGGCAATGAGCGCTTTCCTGATCCGCCGGCTGGTGCAGTCGCTGGCGGTGATCGCGATCATGTCCTTCCTGGTCTACGCCCTGATCGGGCTGATGCCGGGCGACCCGATCGACATCATGATCTCGTCCGATCCGAAGCTGACGCCGGCCGACGCCGCCCGCCTGCGCGCGCTCTACGGCCTCGACCTGCCGATCGGCGAGCGCTACTGGAACTGGCTGACCGCGGCGCTGGGCGGCGACCTCGGCTTTTCGCGCAGCCACAACCGGCCGGTGCTGGAGGTCATGGGGCCGCACCTGCTGCGCACCCTGCTGCTGATGGGCCTCAGCTTCGTCATCTCGGTCGCCATCGCGATCCCGCTCGGCGTCTGGGCGGCGGCGCGGCCCTATTCGCTGCGCGACTATGCGGTCAACCTGTTCAGCTTCGCCGGCCGTTCGGCGCCGCCCTTCTGGCTGGCGCTGATCCTGATCTTCGTCTTCGCGGTCTGGCTCGGCTGGCTGCCGGCCGGCGGGCTGGAGACCATCGGCAAGGGCGGCTTCTGGGACCGGCTGCACTATCTCGTCCTGCCGGTCCTGGCGCTCACCCTGCTCAACGTCGCCGGCTTCGCCCGTTTCGTCCGCGCGGAAACCATCGCCGTCATGCGCCAGGACTTCATCCGCACCGCGCGCGCCAAGGGCCTGACCGAACGCAGCGTCCTGCTCGGCCACGCCCTGCGCAACGCCATGATCCCGATCGTCACCATCGTCGCGCTGGATTTCGGCACCCTGTTCTCCGGCGCGCTGATTACCGAGACGGTGTTCGCCTATCCCGGCATGGGCAAGATGATCTTCGATTCGATCCTCGCCAACGATTTCAACCTCGCCCTGGTCGGCCTGCTGTTCGCCACCTTCGTGACGCTGGCGGCCAATCTCGGCGCCGATATCGCCTACGCCGTGCTCGACCCGCGGATCGCCCTGCAATGAGGATTCCTCTGCGAAATAACCGCGAAGCGGTTTCGACAGACAAGGAAACGGTCCCCCCTCCCCTTGGGGGAGGGGGTCAGGGGGAGGGGTATGCGGCGGCAGTAGCCTTGCCGGAAACGGCCTCGTTGCAACGCCAAACGACCCCTCCCCTTGCCCCTCCCCCAAGGGGAGGGGGATTCGATCGGTGCTCTTTTCGCAAAGGAAGCGGTGAGGACGGGCAACGGGTATGCGGGCCTGAGAAGCCGGGCATGGGAGGCCGGCCGTGAGCGCGGCCGTCCTGAGCCCGGCGGCGGGGGCCGCCGCCGGCCGGCGCGACATGCGGCGCCGCCGGCTGCGCCGCTTCCTGCGCCACCGGCTGGCCGTGGCGTCGGCGGTCGTCCTGGCGCTGCTGATCCTGGCCGCCGCCTTCGCCCCGGCGGTCGAGCGGCTGCTCGGCACCGACATCCGCAACGTCGACCTGACCGCGCTGCTCCAGGGGCCGAGCCTCGCCCATCCGCTGGGCACCGACGAACTCGGCCGCGACCTGCTGGTGCGCCTGCTCTACGGCGGGCGGATCTCGCTGCTCGTCGGCCTGTCGGCGGCGGTGTTCTCGGCCCTGATCGGCGCCGTCGTCGGCATTCTGGCGGGCTATTTCGGCGGCCGGCTGGACGACCTGCTGATGCGCCTCACCGACGGCGTCATCGCCCTGCCGATCCTGCCGCTGCTGATCGTCCTCGCCGCGGTCGACCTGACCAAGCTCGGCCTGCCCGCCTCGGTCGCCAACGCGAGCGATATCAGCCTCTACCGCATCATCGTCATCACGGCGCTGTTCGGCTGGACCGGCGTCGCCCGGCTGGTCCGCGGCGCGACCCTGTCGCTCAAGGAGCGGGAGTTCGTGCGCGCCGCCATCGCCATGGGCGCCAGCCCGTGGCGGGTTATGCGCGTCCATATCCTGCCCAACGCCATCTCGCCCATCGTGGTGGCGACGACGCTGTCGGTCGGCGGCATCATCCTGTTCGAATCGGTCCTGAGCTTCCTCGGCCTCGGCATCCAGCCGCCGATCCCGAGCTGGGGCAACATGCTGACCGGCGCCCAGGAGCAGATGACCAACGCGCCGCTGCTGATGATCTGGCCCGGCCTGATGATCTTCGTCACCGTGATCGCCTTCAACTTCCTCGGCGACGGCCTGCAGGACGCCCTCGACCCGCGGGCGCTCGGCGACTGACGGCGGCGATGGCAAGGGCCAGGGCCAATCTGGGGAAGCTGCTGGCGCAGGCCCGGCAGGCGCTGGTGCGGGGCGAGACGGACTATGCGCTGATCCTGCTGGGCGAGGCGCACGAGGCCGCGCCGAAGGATGCCGGCGCGGCCTGCCTGTTCGCCGGCGTCCTGCTCGAAGCGGCGGAGCCGATGACGGCGATCGAAGTGCTGGCGGCGCATCTGGCCGCCAACCCGCGCTCGGCCGAAGCCGCGCGCACGCTGTCGGGTATTTTCGCCGCCGTCACGCCGGTGAGTTTTGCGACCGTCAGCGCGGCCGGGCTGGCGGCGGCGCTGCGGCTGGATCGGGTGGCCGCCGACCCGCTGGGCCGGGCGGCCGGCCTGCTGCTGGCCGGGCGCGGCGAACGGGCGGCCTTTGCCCCCGGCACCGACGAGGCGGCCCTGCTCATCGCCCTGCTCGACGCCGCGCCGGTCCGCGAACCGGCATTGGAAAGCTGGCTGGTTGCGCGCCGGCGCGCGGCGCTCGACGGCCTGTCGGGTTCTTCCGGCCCCTCCGCGCCGGGGGACGAAACGCTGCTCGCCGCGATGGCCCGGCAGGTCTGGCTCAACGAAGCGGTCTGGCCGGCCGGCGAGGCCGAACGCGCCGCTGTCGGCCGGCTCGACCTCGCGGACCCGGCGGCGCGCGGCGTCGCGGCGCTCTATCTGCCGCCGGACGCCTGGTGCCCGGCGTCGGACGCCGATGCGCCCCGCCGCCTTGCGGGCCTGGCCGCCGACATAAACCGCGAACGGCGCGCCATGGCGCGGGCGGAAGCGGCGCTCGGCCCGCCAAGCGGCCCGATAACCGGCCCGGCAACCGGCATAACGGACCCGACGGGCGCTGCCGTGGCGGCGCAGTACGAGGCCAATCCCTATCCGCGCTGGGGCTGGATGCAGGCGCCGCCCGCCGGGGCCGGCCGGCGGCGTCTCGCGCGCATCGCCGGCAGGTCCGCGGCGGCGCCGGCGGGGCCGCCCGGCGGCGGCTGGGCGAAAGGGCCGCTGCGCATCGTCGTCGCCGGCTGCGGCACCGGGCAGGCGGCGGTCCAGGCCGCGCTCGCCTACGCGCCGGATGCCCGGCTGCTCGCCTTCGATTTCAGCCGCGCCAGCCTGCGCTACGCCGCCATGAAGGCGCGCCAGCACGGGCTCGGCGCCATCCGCTTCCGTCAGGCGGACATCCTCGACCTGCCGCCCTTCGAGCCGCCCTTCGATGGGCCGGCCGATCTCATCGAATGCGTCGGCGTCCTGCATCACATGGCCGACCCGTTCGCCGGCTGGCGCATCCTGCTGGAGCGGCTGCGGCCCGGCGGGCTGATGTATGTCGGCCTCTACAGCGCGACCGCCCGGCGCGGCCTGACCGCCCTGCGCGAACGGCTGGCCGCCGAGGGCGTCGACCGGACCGACCCGGACGCGATCCGCGCCGTCCGCGCCCGGATCCTCGCCGATCCGCAGGACGATTTCGAGCGCTCGCTGGCGGAGTCGGCGGATTTCTACACGCTCAGCGAGGTGCGCGACCTGCTGTTCCATGCCCATGAGCGGCCGCTGACCCTGGAGGCCATCGGCGCCTTCCTGGCGGAGGAGGGGCTGGAGTTGCTCGAAATGGACGTGCGCCCCCACATCGCCGACGCCTTCGCCGACACCATCTCCGGCGGGCAGGGCGAAGACGCCGCGCGCGACCTGGAGGCCTGGGCGGCCTTCGAGCGCGACAATCCCGACACCTTCGACGGCATGTACCTGTTCTGGATCGGCAAACCCGGTTAGCCGGGCTTCCCCGCCCCGGCCCGTTCCGGCCGCACCCCCTCCCGTCATTTCGACCGAAACGCACCCCCCGCCCGTCATTTCGACCGGAGCGGCCCGGATCGAATCCGGGGCGCGCAGCGGAGAAATCCGACCGGCGACGGAGGCCGGCCGAACGCCGGAGCCTGCGGCGTCGACGGCACGCCCACCGGATTTCTCCACTACACCCCGGCTTGCGCCGGGGCTCCGGTCGAAATTGCCTGCCCTGAGCGTAGCCGAAGGGACGGGAAGGAGGAGGCGAAGTTGGATATGTCGCGCTCTGTCAGGAATTGTCAGGATTCGTCATAGCGCTTCGGGCTCGCACCGAACGCAACACCGTGTCGCCCCGGACCCCGATCCGGGGCCCAGAGTCGACCCCAACAGTCTTCGCGCTTGGCTCTGGACCCCGGATTTCCGCTGCGCTCCATCCGGGGTGACAGGGTAGGGGTGTTGGATCCGTCAGGAATTGTCACGGTCCGTCACGGTCCGGTCCTCTCCGCGGCAGGGGCGCAGGAGCTCGAAGTCCCGGAGATGCTCTCCGGCGATCCGGATCTCCAGCAGCGGCCGGGTCCGGGCGTGGGTCTTCAGGAAGTC
>JAJEGH010000033.1 GCA_022819985.1 Alphaproteobacteria bacterium
CAGGCGGGCCAGGTACAGGCGGGGGACGCGGAGGACGCCCCGTTCGCGCCGGTCGCGCCGCCGGCGGACGCCGTACCCTGCGCCGCCGCGCCCCCGCCCCGGGAGCCCCGGGCGGCCCACCGGCACAACGGCAGCGCCGCAGCCCTGCAGAACGGAGCCCGGCATGACAATTCATGACATACCCGACACCCCTCTCCTGTCACCCCGGACGGAGCGCAGCGACGATCCGGGGTCCAGGGCCGCAGGCGAAGACCGTGCCGGGCGCCTCTGGACGCCGGATCGAGTCCGGCGTGGCACTGTAGTATTGCGGTCGGCGCACGTCCGAAACGCCACGACCGATCATGACGTTTCATGACAAATCATGACGTTTCATGACATATCCCGACACTCCCGCATCGGGGGCCTCCGGCAAGTTTCGGGGCGGGTTTCGGCTATCGCCGGGCCGGGATCGGTGATACCACCGGCGCAGCGCGCAAAACCGGAGCCGCCCCGCAACGATCTGCGACTCTGCCCTGCGCGCCGCCTGACATTCCGGGAATTTCGATGGGCGATGTACCGACCGCGGACTGGATGGAGCGCTACCGGGAGCGGGTCAACGCGGACCCGGAGATGGCCGTCATCGGCGACTGGTTCTCGCTCGACTTCAAACTGTCCTTCGAAGGCGACGCCTGGCTGCTCTCGGTGCGCGAGGGGCGTATCGAGGACATCGTGCATCGCCCGCGTTTCGACCGGCCGGCGCGGTTCACGATCTCCGCACCGATGCGGGTCTGGGCGAAGTTCATCCGGCCGGACCCGGAGCCGCTGTACCACGATTTCTTCGCCATGCTGATGCGGGTGCCGGACTTCGAGCTCGACGGCGATTCCCTCGCCGCGATGCAGAACGCGCGCGCCCTGCACCGCATGATGAACATTCTCAAGACGATGGAGCCGCTCGATGGCCGATCTTGAGCCGGTGGTCGGCCGCTATCTCAACCTGTTGAGCGGCGGGCGCCGCTACCGGATCTATTACGAGGAGGCGGGCGAAGGCAGGCCGCTGATCTGCCTGCATACGGCGGGCGCCGACAGCCGGCAGTTCCGCCACGTTCTCAACGATGCGGAAATCGCCGGCCGGTTTCGTGTGCTCGCCTTCGACCTTCCCTTCCACGGGCGTTCGAACCCGCCCGACGGATGGTGGCTGGAGAAATACCGCCTCACCATGGAGGTCTATCTCGGCCTGATCCGCGATTTCTGGCGCGCGCTCGGGCTCGAACGCCCGGTAGTGATGGGCTGCTCGATGGGCGGCGCGATCGTGCTCAAGGTCGCCGCCGACCACCAGGACGAGATTACCGGCATCGTCGGGCTGGAAAGCACCGCCTTCGCCGAGGGACGCGACAACGACTTCCTGCACCATCCGGCGATCCACGGCGGCGAGCTCGCGGCCTGCTACACCTACGGGCTCAACGGCCCGGACTCGCCGGAGGCCGGCTGCCGCGAGAACTGGTGGTACTACAGCCAGTCCGGGCCGGGGGTCTACAAAGGCGACGTCTGGTATTACTGCGAGGACTGGGACGCGCGCGAGGACATCCGGCGGATCGACACCAACCGCTGCAAGGTCTCGCTGCTGACCGGCGAATACGACTATTCGGCGACGCCGGAGATGACGCGGGCCGTAGCGGAGTCGATCCCCGGCTGCCGCTTTACCGTCATGAAAGGGATCGGGCACTTCCCGATGATCGAGAACTACGCGCTGTTCCGCGGCTACCTGCTCGAAGAGCTGGCGAGGATGGCCTAGGCTCCATAGCAGGTCTTGTGAGGATTGGGGCGATGCCGCAGGAAGCGAACGAATCGGCCTGGCGGTCGACCTACGAGATATGGCTCGCCGCGCTGGACAATACGTTCCGGGAGATGGTCGAAGCGGCCGCCGCATTCGTTCCCGGCGCAGTCGGCGCGGCGCTGCTTCTGCTCGCCGGTTGGCTCGTCGCGATCGCGCTGAGGGCGTCTATCGCCCGGTTCGGAACCGGAATCGACCGCGTGATCGACACCGCGCGCCACCGGATAGGCCAATCGCAGACCGAACTGCGTTGGCCGATCTCGCGGATCCTGGCCCACTGCGCCTACTGGCTGGCGATCGTATTCTTCCTCGCCGCAGCGTCCAAAGTGCTGGCCCTTCCGGGACTGGTCGACATCTTCGCCCAGCTTTTGCTTTATCTGCCGCTGCTGCTGGTCTGGGCGGCGGCTGTGTTCGCGGTCTATGTGGCGAGCGGCCTGGTCTCCAGCGGCGTCGCCTCGGCGGCGCGCTCGGCCGGTCTTTCCAACCCGGAACTCCTGGGGCGGCTGGCGAGGGTCGTCGTCCTCGTTTTCGCGGGCATCATCGCAGCGGGCCAGATCGGGATCGACGTGGCCCTGCTCGTCAACGTGGTTACCATCGCAACGGCGGTGCTTCTCGGCGGCGGCGCGCTGGCGTTCGGAATCGGAGCGGCCGGCGCAGCCGGCAACCTGATTGCGGCGCACTATGTCCGCCGGAACTACCGCGTGGGACAGCGTGTCGCCGTGGGCTCCCTCGAAGGAGAGATCCTGGAAATCACCAACTCGACTGTCGTGCTCGACACCGAGCAGGGCCGCGCGACGGTTCCGGCCCGGCTGTTCGACGAACAGACCTCGATCCTCCGCGACCCGGACGCCTGACATGCCCGGTCCGGTAGTATCCCAATTCATCGAGGCTTTCCCCCTGGATGCGGCCCGCGTTCTGGAACGGGCCGATCCCGGGCCGGCCGCGCAGATCCTTTCGGAATTGCCGTCCTCCGCCGCAGCGGCGGTGCTCCGGGCCGCGCTGCCGGACGCCGCGGCGCGGATGCTTGCGCGGATGCCGGCGGATGCCGCGGCCGGACCGGTCTCGCAATTACCCGTGGATCTGGCCGCGCCGCTCCTGCTCCGTCTCGGCCGGGCAGAGCGTGGAGCGTTGATGAAGGCCCTGCCCGCGCGGGCATCGGCGCGGTTGTCCATGGCACTGCGATTTTCCCCGAGAAGCGTAGGTTCCCTCATCGACCCCGACATCGTCACGGTACGGCCGGAGACGAGCATCGGAGAAGCGGTCGAGTTGGCTCGCCGCGCCCCCAAGTCGCTGCGCAAATACCTGTATGTCCTGGACGAAGATCAGCGCCTTGCAGGTGTCGTGGACGTGCGCGACTGCCTTCTCCAGAACGCCGCACGGCCGATGCGGGAAGTCCAGCGGGCCGAACCGGTCGCGCTGCGGGCCGGCGCCGGTCTCCGACAGGCGAGCCTCATGGAGGCATGGGAGCGGTTCGACATTCTCCCGGCGACGGATCGTCGGGGTGTGTTCCTCGGCGTCGTGCGCCGGACAGCCTTGCTCCGCGCAATTGCCGAATCGGGTGTTCCGGCGCTCAATGACGATCTCGGGGATCTGGCTCTCGATCTTGCAGAACTCTACTGGCGGACAGCGTACTTCTTCCTCGCCGGCCCGGCGAAGGACGGACGGCGAGGCTGAAACGCCTTCGGGGGAGGATGCCAATGACCGACACCACCAGAAACGAAACCTCCGAAACCGAACGAAGTCTGGAAGAGGCCTTCATTTTGAGCCACCCCGCCGCAGCGGCCGACTCGCTCGAACTGCTGGAGACGGCGGACCAGGTCGCGATCTTCGAACGCCAGCCCGTCCCCGCGATGCTGACGGTCTGGGGGCGCCTCTCCCCCGATATCGCCGGGAGGCTGCTGGCGGCGCTGCCCCGGCCGGTCGCGGTCGAGACGATGCGAAAGCTCGATCCCGGCCGACTTGCGCGCATCCTCGCCGCGTTCGAGGAAGACGAACGCAAAGAATTCCTGTCGCTCGTCGCCGAACGCACCGCGAAGGAAGTGCGTTCCCTCCTGCAATACCCGCCCGACCGCGCCGGCGCGACGATGGATACAAACGTCGAACTGTTCCGACAGTCCGGCACCGTCGCCGACATGCGCGCGCGGCTGCGCCGGAACCGCAGACCCGGCCGGACCGGCTGTTTCGCGGTCGATGCCGACAACCGTCTCGCCGGCTGGGTGACCATGCAGGACATCGCGCTCGCCGAGCCCGAAGAGCGCATCGGGAATCTGATCCGGCCGGTCAGCGGATCGGTCGATCCGATGGCGACGATGGAGGAAGTCGGCGAGTTTTTGGAGCGGAATCCCCTGGCAGACCTGGCGGTGGTCGACCTCGACGGCCGGTTGCTGGGTGCGATCCGCCATGCTTCGGTGGTCGAAGCCGAGTTGGAGCGCGCGAGCCTCGGCATTCAAACCATGGTGGGCGTGAGCAGGGACGAACGGGCGACCTCGACGGTCCCGTTCGCCGTGCGTAAGCGCCTGCCCTGGCTTGAGATCAACCTGCTCACCGCCTTCGTCGCAGCCGCGGTCGTCGGGCTGTTCGAGAGCACCATCGCCCAGTATACCGCGCTGGCGGTGCTGCTCCCGGTGGTCGCCGGACAGTCGGGAAACACCGGCGCCCAGGCGCTCGCGGTAACCATGCGCGGTCTCGCGCTGCGCGAGATCCGGCCCGCGCAGTGGTTCCGGGTCGTCGCCAAGGAAGCGAATGTCGGCCTGTTGAACGGCGTTGCGGTGGCGCTGACGACCGCGGTCGGGGTGTATGTTTGGAGCGGCTCGGACGGGCTCGCCTATATCATCGCGGCCTCGATGGTGGTCTCGATGGCGATCGCGGGCATCTCGGGCGCGGCCATCCCGATCCTGCTGACGGTCCTTCGCCAGGACCCCGCTCAATCGTCCTCCATCGTGCTCACAACGATCACCGACGTCGCCGGTTTCTTCAGCTTTCTCGGCATCGCGACGCTGCTCGCGGGGCTGATCTAGTGCGGCGTGGGAACCGAGACGCGAATTTCGGTCGGGTGTCTTCCGGCGACCGGGCTCGATCCCTTGGAACCCAAATGTGTCAACAGGTTGGAACGCGGATCTGCGGCGCAGCCCAGGTATCGAAGGTCTCGACCCCGGTGTTGCGGAACTCGCCGGCGTTCCGGGTCACAACGGCGAGCCCGCGCGCGACTGCCGCAGCCGCATCGTTTCGGAGACGACGCTCGTGTCGATCAAACACGCCAGCGAGGCAGTCATTCCTCATCCTCATGGAGAACAAAAGCGGTTCGTGGCCGCGACGGGCCGGAGCCGCGCCATCGTCGCCGCCGGCCCTAGTGGCTCAGTTCCTTGATCGCCTCGTCGAGCCCCTGGAGGGTCAGTTCGAACATGCGGCGCTCGAAAATGTCGCCGATCATGCCGATCGAGGGGGTGTACTGCCAGTGCCGCCGGGGCACCGGGTTCAGCCAGACGCAGTGGGTGAAGGTCTGGACGATGCGGTTGAGCCAGACTTCGCCCGCCTCTTCGTTCCAGTATTCCACCGACCCGCCCGGCATGGCGATCTCGTAGGGGCTCATGGAGGCGTCGCCGACGAAGATCGCCTTGTAGTCGCTGCCGTAGGTATGGAGCATGTCCCAGGTCTGCATCGGATCGCTGTTGCGCCGGCGGTTGTCCTCCCAGACATAGTCGTAGAGGCAGTTGTGGAAGTAATAATATTGCAGATGCTTGAACTCGGTCTTGCAGGCCGAGAACAGCTCCTCGCAGACCTTGACGTGCGGGCTCATCGAGCCGCCGACATCGAAGAAGATCAGCACCTTCACGGCGTTGTGCCGCTCCGGCACCATCCTGATATCGAGCCAACCCTGCTTGGCGGTCGAATGGATCGTGTCCGGCAGGTCGAGTTCGTCGGCCGCGCCCTCCCGCGCGAAGCGGCGCAGCTTGCGCAGGGCGACCTTGATGTTGCGCGTGCCCAGTTCGACCGAATCGTCGAGATTGCGGAATTCGCGCTTGTCCCACACCTTGACGGCCGAGAAGTTGCGGTTGCCGTCCTGGCCGATGCGCACGCCCTCCGGATTATAGCCGTAGGCGCCGTAGGGGCTCTTGCCCGCCGTGCCGATCCACTTGTTGCCGCCCTGGTGCCGGCCCTTCTGCTCTTCCAGGCGCTTCTTGAGTTCCTCCATGAGCTTCTCCCAGCCGCCCATGGCCTCGATCTCGGCCTTCTCCTCCTCCGTCAGGTGGAGCTCGGCCATCTTGCGCAGCCAGTCCTCCGGGATGTTGGCCGGATCGAACAGCTCGGAGAGCATCTCCAGCCCCTTGAAGACGTGGCCGAACACCCGGTCGAACTTGTCCAGGTTGCGCTCGTCCTTCACCAGCGCCGACCGGGAGAGATAGTAAAAATCGTCGACCCGGCAGTCGGCCAGCCCCCGCTTCACCGCTTCGAGCAGCAGCAGATATTCCTTCATGCTGACCGGCAGGTGGGCCTTGCGCAGTTCGAGGAAAAACGTCGTGAACATGCCTTGCGTCGCATTTCGGCGCCCACGGGCGGGCAGCGCGGCCGGGGCCGGGTTGGCCGGGACCGTTCGACCATAAGGAGCGCCGGCCCGTCAACCGGAACGGACCGTGCCGGATCGTCCGGTCTGCCGACCCGGTTCCGGCATCTGCCGAATGCCTTACCGGTTGCATTGCAATTAGTTTATATCTAAAATATTTAGACCTAAACTAATTGCGGTCGGCTTCCCTGGGGCGGGATCGGCTCGGGAAGCCGGCCGGCTGCCGGAGTGGCGATGCGATGTGGAAACCGCCGGAGCGCATCAAATACCAGCCCGAACCGGGCGCTTGGCCGACGGCCGAACAGGCCTCGCAATCCCTGTGGTTCAGCCCGATCCGCATCGGGCCGCTGACCCTGACGAGCCGCACCTGGGTGCCGGCCATGGTGCCGTGGCGCTCGAATGAGGAAGGCTGGGTCACCGACGACGTGCTCGACTGGTACGAGCAGTTCGCCCGCGGCAAACCGGGCGGCCTCGTCATCGAAGCCACCGGCATCCGCGATATCCCGTCCGGCCCGCTGCTGCGCATCGGCCACGACCGCTACATCCCCGGACTGCGGGAAATCGCGCAGACCGTGCAGCGCGCCAGCGAGGGCCGGACCCGCCTGTTCATCCAGTGCATCGACTTTCTGGCGATCCGGCGCCGGCCGGACCCGGCGAAGTTCCTGGACCGCTTCCTCGTCGTGACCGACGATATCCGGGCGGCGCTGGGCATGGAAAGCGCACCGGAGCCTGAGGTCCGCGAGGCCTTGAAGGCGACGCCGGATGCCGAACTCGACGGCATTCTCGACGAACGCCAGCTCGAAGCGCTGCGCATGGGCTTCCGCGAACGGGTCGGCGACACCCATGTGCCCCATATCCGCGATCTGCCCAAGGTGCTGCCGGACCTGTTCGCCGATGCAGCGCGACGGGCGCAGGAAGCCGGCATCGACGGCGTCGAGCTGCACTACGCCCACGCCTATACGATGGCCTCCTTCCTGTCGCGGACCAACGACCGGGACGACGGCTACGGCGGTTCCCGGGAAAACCGGGTCCGCCTGCCGCTCGAGGCGTTCGCCCGGGTGCGCGAAGCCGTCGGCGAGGATTACCCGGTCGGCTGCCGCTTCCTGACCGAAGATATCGTCGACGGCGGCTCGGAGGTTTCCGACAGCAGCTTCTACGCCGCCGAATTCGCCCGCGCCGGGATGGATTTCCTGTCGCTGTCCCGCGGCGGCCGGTTCGAGGACGCCAAGCAGCCGAATGTCGGCGAAGCGGCCTATCCCTACACCGGCCGGTCGGGTTACGAATGCATGCCGGCCTACATTTCCGACGAGCGCGGGCCGTTCGGCCGCAACGTCGAACCGGGCGCGGCGATCCGCAAGGCGGTGCGCGACGCCGGTTTCGAGACGCCGGTCATCGTCACCGGCGGCATCCACGGTTTCGAGAAAGGCGAACGGATCCTCCGGGAAGGCAAGGCCGACATCGTCGGCATCGCGCGGCAGGCCCTCGCCGACCCGGACTTCTTCCTCAAGGTGCGCGCCGGCTGCGGCAGCGAGGTGCGGGTCTGCGAATATACCAACTATTGCGAAGGGCTCGACCAGAAGCACAAGCAAGTGACCTGCAAACTCTGGGACCGCAGGGAGCTGGACGAACCCGGCGTGAAGCGGACGCTGGACGGCAAGCGGCGCACGACCGCGCCGGCCTGGACCGGCCCGGCCGCCTGACCGGTGGGAACGATCCGCACGCAGGTCGGCATCGTCGGCGCGGGGCCGGCCGGCCTGCTGCTGTCGCAACTGCTGCACAATGCCGGCATCGAATCGGTCGTCCTGGAGCGCCACAGCCGCGCCTATGTCGAGGGCCGCATCCGCGCCGGCGTGCTGGAACAGGGCACCGTCGACCTGCTGACCGCCGCCGGCGTCGGCGAGCGGCTGGAACGCGAAGGCCTGGTCCACGACGGCATCGAGATCGCGCTCGACGGCCGCCGCCACCGGATCGACATGAAGGCCCTGACCGGCGGGAGCTGCGTCACCGTTTACGGCCAGACGCAAATCCAGAAGGACCTGTTCGACCGGCGAATTGCCGACAACGCCGCCATCGTCTTCGAGGCCGCGCCGGTGTCGCTCCACGATGTCGAAAGCGACCGGCCATCCCTGCGCTATATCCGCGGCGGCGCCGAGCATCGCGTCGAGTGCGATTTCATCGCCGGCTGCGACGGGTTTCACGGCATCAGCCGGGCCAGCATCCCGGCCGACCGCCTCGAACTGTTCGAGCGCGTCTATCCGTTCGCCTGGCTCGGCATTCTGGCCGACACCAGGCCGGTTTCCGACGAACTGATCTACGCCTCCAGCGCCCGCGGCTTCGCGCTCTTCAGCATGCGCTCGACCCGGGTCAGCCGGCTCTACATCCAGTGCACGCCGGACGAAGACCTGAACGAGTGGCCCGACGACCGGATCTGGACCGAATTGCAGCGACGGCTGGGCCCGGAGGCGTCGGCCGGTATGGAAACCGGCCCTTCGACCGACAAGAGCGTCACGCCGATGCGCAGTTTCGTCGCCGAGCCGATGCGCTGGGGCAACCTGTTCCTCGCCGGCGACGCCGCCCATATCGTGCCGCCGACCGGCGCCAAGGGCCTCAACCTCGCCGTCGCCGACGTGCGCGTGCTCGCCGAAGCCTTCGACGCCCACTACCGCACCGGGAGCAGCGCCGGTCTCGATGCCTATTCCGACACCTGCCTCAAGCGCATCTGGAAGGCGCAGCGGTTCAGCTGGTGGATGACGTCCCTGCTCCACCGCTTCCCCGACCGGAGCGCCTTCGACGGCCGGGTGCAGCGCGCGGAGCTGGACTATGTGCTGGGCAGCGCCGCCGGGCAGCAGGCCCTGGCCGAGAATTATACGGGCCTGCCCTTCGCCGGCTGACCGGCCGCCGGCGCCGGCCGGCGCGAGAAATTCTTTGCGCCGGCGCCGGTCCGCTGCATACGATGGCACCGGACATTCGGGACGGAGGGCTCGATATGTTACCCATGCCAGTCGGCGATCTGCACGCCATCTCCCGGGAGCTTGCCGAAACCGGCCGGCGGGTGCATGTGCTATGGCAGGAACCGGAAACGCTGCTGTTCGTCGCCCGCGGCCGCGAATACCGCAGCGAGTTCCACATCAACCCGAGTTCCGAGGTCATGTACATGATCTCGGGGCAAATGAACCTGCACTACCGCGACCCGGACGGAAACGAGGACATCCAGGTTCTGAAAGCCGGCGAGGCGGTCTACACCGCGCCGCTGATCCCCCATTCGCCGCGCTTCCCGCCCGACGCTTTCCTGCTGGTCCAGGAGCGCAAGCGCCGGCCCGGCGAGATCGACCGTTTCCAGTGGTTCTGCCCGGAATGCGGCGCTTTCCTGCACGAAGAGGAATTCGTCGTGGTCGACTACGCCCTCGATCCCGTCTCGAAGGCTTATGCCAATTTCTTCGATATCGAGGCGCACCGCACCTGCAGCGCCTGCGGCCACATCATGCCCGCACCTTCCGAATAGGCTTCCGGGGAACCGCCATGCCCAAGGAATTCGTCACCTCGGCCGCCGCGCCGACCACCGGCTTCACCGACCGCAAGACCGCCTCGCCGCTCGCCCAGGGCATCCGCTGGGGCAACATGCTGTTCGTTTCCGGCCAGGGGCCGCTCGACCCGGCGACCAGGGAGGTCGTGTCCGACGACATCCAGGCGCAGACGCGGCAGACGCTGACCAATCTGCAGGGCGTGCTGACGGCGGCCGGGGCAACCTTCGCCAACGTCGTCAACATGCGGGTCTGCCTGCGCGATACGGCGGATTTCCCGAAATTCAACGAGGCCTTCACCGAATTCATGGCCGGCGAGCGGGTGACGCGCACCTGCATCGGCGGCACGCCGCACCGCAAGGGCGTGAATGTCGAGATCGACTGTATCGCGATGTTCGACTGAGGCCGGCGCGTACAGGACCGCCCCGCCCTACCCCTTCTCGCGCATCAGCCGCGCCTTTTCGCGCTGCCAGTCGCGCCGCTTGTCGGTCTCGCGCTTGTCGTGCTGTTTCTTGCCGCGCGCCAGGCCGAGATCGAGCTTGGCGACGCCGCGTTCGTTGAAATAGATCGACAGCGGCACCAGCGCGATGCCCTTTTCCTGGACCGCCGCGATAAGGCGCGCCATCTCGCGCCGGCGCAGCAGCAGCTTTCGCGGCCGCCGCGGCTCGTGGTTATTGTAGCTGCCGGCGTGGTATTCCGGGATGTAGCTGTTGAACAGGAACAGCTCGCCCCGGTCGTCCCTGGCGTAGCTCTCGGCGATATTGCCTTTGCCCGCGCGGAGCGATTTCACCTCCGTGCCGGTCAGGACGATCCCGGCCTCCAGGGAGTCGTCGATGAAATAGTTGCGCCGCGCCTTGCGGTTCTGGGCCACGAGGCGGTGGGCATGCCGGTCGTTCCGCGCCATGGCCGGAAAGTGGCCTGTTCCGCCCGATTTGTCATGGGGCAAAGCGGCCGGCGCCCCGTTGCCGCCGTCTCCCGCACGCCTTCGGCGTTCCAGGCACCGTCCGGGCACAATCCACCGGCCCGACTCCTGTGGCAACGCCTGTGATACCCTGCAAAGGGCGCGAAACCTGCGTACGGAATGGGGACATGTCGGAGATTGTCGCCGCAAACGAACCGGCAATCAGGCTCGGTTTCTTTCTCGGCATCTTCGCCCTGGTGGCGCTGTGGGAGGTCGCGGCGCCGCGCCGGGCGCTCGCCCAGCCGCGCTGGCTGCGCTGGTACGCCAATATCGGCATCGTGGCGTTCAACACGGCGGTCGTGCGGTTACTCGTTCCGCTGGCGCCGGTTGCGCTGGCCGTTTTCGCAGCGGAGCGCGGCTGGGGCCTGCTCAACCTGGTCGCGCTGCCATTCTGGTTCGAGGTCGCGCTCTCGGTCGTCGTGCTGGATTTCGTCATCTATCTCCAGCATGTCATGTTCCATGCCGTGCCCGCGCTGTGGCGGCTGCACCGCATGCACCATGCCGATCTGGATTTCGACGTAACGACCGGTTCCCGCTTCCATCCGGTCGAGATCCTCCTGTCGGTCCTGCTCAAGATGGCCGCCGTCGCCGTTATCGGCCCGCCGGCCGTCGCCGTGCTGATCTTCGAGGTTCTGCTGAACGGCACCTCCATGTTCAACCATGGCAATGTGCGCCTTCCCGCGGGGCTCGACCGGGTGCTGCGCTGGTTCGTCGTGACGCCGGACATGCACCGGGTTCACCATTCCGACATCCCGGCCGAAACCAACAGCAACTTCGGCTTCAACCTGCCGTGGTGGGACCGGCTCCTCGGCACCTACCGATCGCAGCCGGCGCTCGGGCACGAAGGAATGACCATCGGGCTGGATGTGTTTCGCGAGGCCGGCGAACTGCATCTGCACCGGATGCTGCTCCAGCCGTTCCGGCGCGGCAGGGGCGGCTACGCGATCAACCGCCGCCCCTGGAACGAAGGCGGGGACGGCGGCGGAGATGCTTGATCCCGGTTACACCGAGCGCGTGATGCCGCCGTCGACCCGGATATTCTGGCCGGTGATGTAGGCACCGCCTGGCGACGCCAGGAAAGCGATCGTGTCAGCGATCTCCCTTACCGTGCCGTAGCGTTGCATCGGGATTTTCGCGCGGAATTCCGCCTGCTCCGGAAAGCTGTCGATATAGCCCGGCAGCACGTTGTTCATGCGAATGTTGTCGGCGGCGTATTTGTCCGCGAACAGCTTGGCATAGGCGGCGAGGCCGGCGCGGAACACGCTCGATGTCGGATAGGTCGGCGATGGCTCGAAGGCGGCGTAGGTTGAGACGTTGACGATGGCACCGCCGCCCTGCCGCTGCATGATCGGCGCAACCAGGCGGGCCGCGCGCACGACGCAGAGGAAATAGACCTCCATGCCGGTGTGCCAATCGTCGTCGGTAATCTCCAGGATCGGCGCGCGCGGGCCGTGGCCGGCGCTGTTGACCAGCACGTCGATCCGGCCCCAGGCCGTCATCGCCTTATCGACCAGCGCCTGCAGGTCGCCATTTGACCGGTTGGAGCCTGTCACGCCAACACCGCCCAGTTCCTGCGCCAGCGCCTCGCCCTTGCCGGAGGAAGACAGGATGGCAATCCGGTAGCCGAGATCGGCCAGTTTGCGGGCCGCCGCAGCGCCCATGCCGCTGCCCGCCGCCGTCAGCACGGCGACTTTCTCGTCGGCCATGGTTTTCTCCGAAAGTGTGTCGATCGAGGCTCGGTTGTACAGAAACAGGCCCGGCGGTCACCGCGATAAGTCAACGCGCCGGGACAAAGCCTGCGAACACCTTTATTCGGCCGGCGCCGACGCCGCGGAAATGCGGGGGTCCCGGCCCAGGAAGATGCGCCCGAAATCGGCCTGGATGGCGATCAGCGACGGCACGACGAAGAGCACAAGCAGGGTCGCGACCATAAGGCCGAAAACGAGGGTAATCGCCATCGGGATCAGGAACCGCGCCTGAAGGTCGGTCTCGAACAGGAGAGGCATCAGGCCGCCGACGGTCGTTGCCGTGGTGAGGATGATGGCGCGCAGCCTGTCGCGCGAGCCGTTGGCGATCGCATCGTAGACCGGTTCGCCTGCTTCGATCCGCTCTTTCACGACCGTGACCAGGATGATCGAATTGTTGACCACGATGCCCGACAGGCCGATCAGCGCGATCAGGCTGAGGATGCTCAGGTCGAAGCCCATCAGATAGTGGCCCAGCACCGCGCCGATGAAACCCATCGGGATGACCGACATGACGACCAGCGGTCGCAGGTAGCCGGCGAACACCCAGGCCAGAATGATGAAGATCAGGGTGAGGCCGATGCCGGCGCCGATCTGCATGTCCTTGAAGGTACGCCTCTGTTCCTTGTCGCGGCCTTCGAACCGGTACTCGACGCCGTATTTTCGCGCGATGTCGTCCAGTCCGGATTTTTTCATTTCGGCGACCGCCTGCTGGGTCGTCATCACACGGGTATTCAGATCGGCGGTCACAGCGACCTCGCGCAGGCCGTCTTCGCTCTTGATCCGGGCAAATCCCTGTTTTTCCCGAATGCTGACAACGGCGCCCAGCGGTACGAAACTGCCGTTGGGCGCACGAAGATGCAGGCTGTCGAGCGCCTCGGAGGTCAGCCGGTCTTTCGGGAAGCGCACCCGGACGACCACTTCCTCGTCGCCGCGCGCAAACCGTTTGGCAATCGCGCCCTCGAAGGTGTTGCGGACCTGGCGGCCGACGCTTTCCGTCGTGAAGCCGAGCGCCCTGCCGCGCGGAGTCAGCTCGAGAATCGTTTCGATCTTGCCGTAGGGCAGATTGTCTTCCGTCGCCAGGACGCCCGGGATCGTCTTGAGGACGAGCTTCAAATCCTCGGCCGCCTTCTTCAACTCGAAGGTCGAAGCGCCAGTCAGGCGGACATCGACATCCCGGCCCGGCGGCCCGCCGGTCGCCGACTTGATTTTCAATTGCTGCAATCCGGGCATACTGCGGATCCGCTCCTTCCAGGCCTCGATGAACTGCCCGGACAGGACGGTGCGCCGGTCGGCCGGGATGAGTTGCACGAACATGCCGCCGACATGGCCGCCCCTGACCGGCGATTCGTTGGGCCGGGTACCAAGAGGAAAGCCGATCACGCTGTAACTGAAGCGGACCAAGCCGTTCTCGCCGCCGGTCAGCTGCCGTTCCGCGGCGCGCATGGCCCGTTCCATCTCTTCGACCATTGCGCGGGTGCGCTCCCGCGGCGTTCCGGCGGAAAACTCTGCTGTGGCAAAAATATTGTCCACCTCGGGATTGGCGAAGAAAACGAAATTCATGCGCCCGCCGGCCACGATGGAGGAGGCGCCGATCAGGGCGGCGAGCGCCAGGGCGACGGTCGTATAGCGCCAGCGTATCGTCGTGCGGACGATCGGGAGAAAAATCCGCTCGCGGAAATATTCGAACGCGCGATCGAACCCGCGCTTGAACGCCATCAGGATGCGGACGAGCAAACGGAGGGCCAGAACCAGGGGAATCAGGGGCCAGAGCCACAGGAGATGGATGCCGAACAGCGGTGCGAACCAGCGCGTCGGGCGGCCGCGCCGCCGGGCGGTGATTGCCAGCGCATGGCGCATATGGCCGGGCAGCACCAGGAAGCACTCGATCAGGCTGGCGATGATCACGGCGATCACCACCAGCGGAATGGTACGGATGATCGAGCCGATGACGTCGGTTATCAGCAGCAGCGGCAGGAACGCCGCGATCGTTGTCAGCGCTGCGCAGAATACCGGAGTCGCCATGCGCCGGGCGCCGGCTTCGGCCGCCAGCGTATTGTCGTAGCCCTGCCGGTGCAGCGCCTCTGAATGCTCGCCGACGACGATGGCGTCGTCGACGATAATGCCGATCGCCATGATGATGCTGAACAGGCTGACCATGTTCACGGACTGGCCGGACAGCCACATCACCAGCATCGTCGCGGCCAGCGAGATCGGGATGCCGGCCGCCACCCAGAACGCCACCCAGCCGTTCAGGAACAGGAACAGGACAACCAGGACGATGAGCAGTCCGGTCGCACCGTTCTCGAGCAGCAGGTTGATGCGGCTGCGCACCAGGTCCGCCTGAACGTCGAACCGCTCCAGCTTCAGATTTGGCGGCAGGGTCGGGCCGATTTCCGCGAGATACCTGTCGACCTCGTCCGCCAGGGTCAGGGCATCGTCCGCAGGCGTGCGTTTGGCGTGCAGTTCGATGGCGCGGTTGCGGCCCCGCCAATGGGTGCGCCCGTCGCTGTCGAAGGCCTCGCGCACCGTCGCAATATCGCGCAGCAGAATTTTCTCTCCGCTGGCGAGCGACTTGATCTCGATCCTGCCGAGTTCCCGGGCCGATTTGACGTCACCGACGCTGCGCAGCTGGCGTTCCGCCCGGCCCGCGATGTCGCCGGACGGAACGTCTTGCGTGATCTGGCGGATTTTCTGCGCGACCTCATTCAGGGTGAGGTCGAGGCGGCGCAGCGTTTCCGGCTTGATTTCGACCAGAATTTCCTCGTCTCGCCCGCCGCCGATATCGATCTTGTCGATTCCCCGCCGGAGCAGACCGTCGCGGATCTGTTTGGCGTAGACCTTGAGGGCCGATTCCGAATACGGCCCGGACACCAGGATACGCGACAGCGTATCGTAGCGGACAATCCGCCGGACCGTCGGGGTCTCGGCATCCTGCGGCAGGGTGGTCACCTGACCGACCGCGGTCTCGATATTCGAAAGCGCGCTCTGCATGTCTGAGCCCGCCTCGAATTCCACCGCGATCGACGCCCACCCCTCGAACGCCGACGATTTGACCGCCTTCACACTGTCGATGAAGCGGACTTCCCGTTCGACGGCCTGAACGATATTGCTGTCGACATCGCTGGCGCTGGCGCCAGGCCACGAAACGGAAACCAGGACGACATCGATCCCGAAATCGGGAAAGAACTGTGTAGTCATCCGGTACAGGCCGAAGAAGCCGGCGACCAGCATCAGCACCATCAGCAAGTTCGCCGCCGTACGGTGACGCGCAAACAGGCCGATCAGATCGTTTTTCCGGCGGATATTGCGCGGCCCGTATCCGGTATCGGACCGGGTGCTGCCCGATTCTGCCGAACGGTCTGCCGAAACGCTCATCGACGTGGAATCACTGGGTATTGCGGGCAGACGCAGAGGGCACGTTGACCTTCAGGCCCGGCCCGATTTCCGGAAATGTGCGCGCTACGATCCGGTCGCCGTCGGCGATTTCGCCCCGCACCAGGATATCGTTGCCGACCCGCCCGGCGATCGTCACCGGCCGGCGGACCAGACGTTCGTCAACCACGACATATACGAAGCGCCCGTCGTCGAGCGCGTCGTCCGGCAGGCGGAACACGTTCCGGTAGGTTGTGTCCGCCATCCTGACCTCAACGAAGACTCCGGGCCGCAACAGGGTTGTGGTGTCCGTCGCCTGCAAGCGGGCAAACAGGTTGACGCCACCGCTGGCGCTCGAAACCAGGCCGGAAACGCGGGCGATGGTCGCCGGAAATGTGAAATTGCGACCGCCGGTCTGCCAGACAACGGATGTCGGCCTGCCGATCACCCTCCCTTCGCGAACCAGACGGCCGTACTGGGCGTCGCTCACCTGGAACTCCGCTTCGAAGCGTCCTGCGTCGGTCAGGCGCGCGATCTTGTCGTTAACCCCGACCTTCTTGCCGATTTCGGTCGAGATATCGCTCAGAAATCCGTCGAACGGGGCCGCCAGCCGGGTGTCGCGCAAGTTCCGTTCGGCGCGGGTAAGGGCCCATTCGGCCCGGGCGATAACCGCTTTCTGCTGAACCAGACGCGCTTCCAGCGTCGTCGCGCGGCGTATGCGTTCGTCCAGCCGTTGCTGCTGACCGCTCAGCGCAAGTTTCGAATCGTCGAGCAGCTTCGCCGTACCGGCGCCCCGTTCGAGCAACGACTTCCGTCGGGCGAGGTCGCGCTGACGCAGTTCAATCTGGTTCCGCTCGTGCTGGGTCAGGGCCTTCTCGCCCTTCAGGTCCGCCTCGATCTCGGTCAGGCGTGCCTGCGCCTCGGAAAGCTGGGCTTTGCGTTCCGTCACCGCGATCCGGTAGTCGAACGGGTCGATCTCGACCAGGAGGTCGCCTTTCCTGACGATGCCGCCGTCGGAAAAGGTCTTTGCGACGCGGACGACGCGGCCGGAAACCAAGGGGCGCAACTCAACCTCGCGCCCGGCGACGATATTGCCGTAGAGCAACAGCCGCGGCACGATCGTGCGTTTGGACCCCGTGACCGTATCGACGAAATAGACCTTTTCCTCCACCGGCTTGCGCACGACGGACGGCCGGGTGGCAATCATATACTGGAAGGCGAGGAACGCGGCGCCCAGGACAGCCACCGGGACGGCCGTCTTGAACAGCAGGACAATGCCGCGGCCGACCGCGCGAAAGAAACCGCCCTTTCCGGCAGGCCGCGAAGCGCCCGCGGCCACTTCAATTTCCCCGGACGGCTGCGCCGGCGGACCTTCTTGTTGCGCCTCGACTGTCATGAGTGCCGACTTTCCTTAAATGACGGCCCCTTAATCGGCTCACCGGCCGTGCGTTCGACAGATAGGAAAACGAATCGCCGATGCGAGTCCGTCGCAACCTCGTGCGGCAAGTTACGCCAATTACGCCAGCTTTTCCATTATGTCGAATTCCGGGCCTGCGAACCTGGCAGTACCGACCTTGCCCGGCCGCACGCTGCGCACCCGAAAGAGCTTGACCTTTGAGGCTGGCCGGGGTCCGTGTGGCGCGTTCGGAAAGGAGACCCGGCCGGCGATGACGCGCGCGGAATTCGACGAGGTTTTCCAGAGGCACATGACCTGGCTGCTTACCGGCGGCAAGGCTGGTGCGCGCGGCGATTTCCGCGGTGCAGCGCTCGATGGCCTCAACCTCCACGGCCATACGCTGGAGGGCGCGAATATGGAAGGTTGTTCGCTGCGCGGCGCCGAACTGATCCGTGCCGACCTGTCCCGCGCCAACCTGAAGGGCGCAGATCTGTCCGGAGCGTTTATGCACCGGGCGCTGCTGGTCGAGGCCGACCTCACCGGCGCCAGCCTGGCCGGCGCCGAACTCAACCACGCCAACCTGGAGCGGGCGCAGCTGGCCGGCGCCGTTCTTGCCGGCGCAGATCTTCACGAAGCCGTGCTTGACAACGCCAGCCTCGCCGGAGCGCGGTTCGACGGCGCGATGCTGGACGGCGCTCTGGGCCTGCCCGATTTGGCGACCGGATAGCCGGCTGCCGGACCGTTCGCCGGCAATCCGACGAAGGAGCTATTGACGTATGACCCTTTACAGCTTGGACGGGGTAACGCCCGACTGCCGCGATGCACTCTGGATAGCGCCGGACGCCAGCCTGATCGGCAGGGTCTCGCTGGCGAAGGATTCCAGCGTCTGGTGGCAGGCGGTGCTGCGCGGCGACAACGAGCCGGTTACCGTCGGCGAAGGTAGCAACGTCCAGGATTTCGCTATGCTTCACACCGACATCGGATTCCCGCTCGACATCGGCCGGGAGGTGACCGTCGGTCATCATGTGAACCTGCACGGCTGCACGATCGGCGACCGGGCGCTGATCGGGATTGGCGCTACGGTCCTGAACGGCGCGACCATCGGCCCGAATTGCCTGGTCGGCGCCGGCGCGCTGGTCACCGAGGGCAAGTCATTTCCAGAAGGCTCATTGATTGTCGGCGCGCCGGCCAAGGCGGTCCGGCAACTGAATGCGCACCAGATCGACGGCCTGCGGTTGAGCGCGCACTACTATATCGAGAATGCCCGGCGCTACCGCGACGGACTGAAGGAAACAGGTCCGGCGGTTCGGTAAACGGCCAGGCGCCAATTCGACGGTTCTATCCCCAGACCTCGCGCGCGAGATCGACGATCAGGCCGAGCTTGGCCCACTGCTCGTCGGGGCTGAGTGCGTTGCCGTGGTGTGTGCTGGAGAAGCCGCATTGCGGGCTCAGGCACAGCCGGTCCAGCGGCAGGAATTTCGCCACCTCTTCGATGCGCCGGAGCACGTCGCTGCGATTTTCCAGTGCGCCGGTCTTGCTGGTAACCAGGCCGAGCACGATCTGCTTGTCGGCGGATGCGCACGCGAGCGGCTCGAAACCGCCGGCCCGGTCCGTATCGTATTCCAGGAACAGGCCGTCGACGCCCAGCGTCGGGAACAGGGTTTCCGCCACCCGGCCGTAGCCGCCCTCGGCAACCCAGCTGCTCTTGAAATTTCCGCGGCACATATGGGTCGTCACGGTCAGGCCCGCCGGCCGGTCGCGCAGGACGTCGTTGGTAACGTCGCGATACAGACGCAGCACGTCTTCGGGGTCTTCGCCGCGACTGCGAAAGCCGGCGCGCTGGCCCTCGTCGCACAGATAGGCGAAGCTGACATCGTCGATCTGCAGATAGGTGCAGCCGGCATCCGCCAGCGCGGCGATCTCTCGCCGGTAAGCTGCCGCAAGATCGGACCAGAACAGCTCCATGTCGGTATAGGCTGCGGGATCGACGGCTTTTTTGCCGGCGCGCAGTTGCATCATGCCGGGACCGGGTATCGTGATCTTCGGCGTGGCCCCGGGCGCGAGTTCTTCGACCGCCGTCTTCTGCCGCCGGAAGGCCTCAACGAAGATACCGCCGTCCGGCCAGCCGATTTTCCCGGTACAACGGACGAGCGGCGGCTGTTCGGCCACCTTGAACCCACCACCCAGTTCGGTGTGCCACAACTCCATGCCGTCGAACCCGGCGAGAAAGTCGAGATGCCACCAGTCGCGCTGGTATTCGCCGTCCGTGATCGCCTGCAAGCCGGCGTCGCGCTGTCCTGCAACAACATCGTGGATCGCCGCCCTTTCGACGGTGCGGAATTCGTCTTCGGGCATCTCCCCGGCCTGCCAGCGCCGCCGGGCGTCCGCCAAGTCCGGCGGCCGGAGCAGGCTGCCGACGTGATCGGCACGGAACGGCGGTTTCGTACGCTGGCTCATGCCGCTTCACTCTCCTCTGCCGGGCCGCCGTCATAGCGGTACAGACCGGCGATCGCCGCCTTCTGCGCCGCCAGGGCGTAGACGATATCGACGGTCGGCGTGTCGATTCCGGCGATGTCGCCCATTTCGCGCACCGCGTTGACGATAACGTCAAGTTCGACCGGCCGGCCCTGTTCGAAGTCCTGGCGGGTCGAGGTCTTGAAGCCGGCCAGAGAGCCGCCAAGGTCGATGCGCGCTTCCGGCGTCATGCCGGGATCGAGGCCGAAATGCCGGCCGACCGTGGCACCCTCTTCGAACATGTCCAGCATAAGCCGGCGGATGTCCGGCGTGCCGGCCATGACGTCGTTGATCGCTCCGGTAATCATGCTGACCGGCGCAAACGGCAGATTGCCCAACAGCTTGATCCATACTTCCTGCTGTATCTCCGCCGTCGTCTCGGCGCCGATACCGGCAGAAGCCATGGCGCCGACCAGGCCGGTCACCCGCGCGCTCAGCGTACCATCGGGCTCGCCGAGGATGAACCGGTTCTGGCTGTTGTGTTGGATCAGGCCTGGCTCCGGCACCTCGCAAGCGGTATGAATGACGCAGCCGATCAGGCGCTCCCGGTTGCCGAACCGCGCAAGTGCGCCGTCGCCGTCGACTGACCGCAGGGTCAGGCCGTCATGCACGCCGAAGCCATCGAACATCCACCAGGGAATCCCGTTCATGGCGGTCACGATCGGCGTCTCCGGTCCCAGCAGCGTTTCCAGCATCGGCAGAACGGCCGGCAGCGCCGGCGCTTTCACCGCGACGATGACGGCATCCTGGCTGCCGAGGTCGGCCGGGTTATCGGAGGCCTCGACCCGCGCCGTGACCCGGCGTCCTTCGAAATCCAGCCGCAGCCCACCGTCCCTGATCGCTTCGAGGTGAGCGCCGCGGGCGACGACCGAGACGTCCTGACCGGCGTCGGCCAGCAGGGCGGCAACGAAACCGCCGACCGCGCCGGCGCCGACAATGCAGAGCTTCACGCTACGTCCTGTAGGATGGGTCGATGGCGTCGACGGTCCGGCGCAGCGCGTCGAAGACGTTCTGGCCGCCGCCATACTGCCGGTCGAACTGCAGGTTGACCCGGGCGCATTGCTGCCGGACCTCCTCCGACAGCGGGATGGACGGGCCGGGTATCCCTTCGGCCGCCATCTGGATCTCGCAGGCCCGGTTCAACGTCCACAAGCGGGCGAAGGCTTCGGCGATGGTTTCGCCCCAGCTCAGCAGGCCATGGTTGCGCAGGATGAGTTGGCGCTTGTCGCCGAGGCTTGCGAGCATGCGCACCTTCTCACCGGGATTCACCGTGATGCCCTCGAAATCGTGGTAGGCGACCTCGTTGTAGATCTGCGCCGAATAGAAATTGTTCCAGTCCAGCCCGGCCACCTTGCACGCTACCGCCATGCCGGCTGTCGTGTGGGTGTGCATGACGCAATGGGCGTTGGGGTGATGGCCGTGAATGGCACTATGGATCGGCAGGCCCGCCGGATTGATGCCCCAGGCGCTGTCGCCGATGATGTTCCCGTCCAGGTCGATCTGGACCAGGTTGGACGCCGTCACCTCGCGGTACATCAGCCCGAACGGGTTGATCAGGAAGTGGACCTCCCCGCCGGTCGCGCTTTCCGGCACCCGCGAGGTGATGTGGTTGAAGATCAGTTCGACCCAGCCGAGATGGTCGAAGACGCGGTAACAGGCCGCCAGTTCGACCCGCATGAGCCACTCTTCTTCGTGGATGTGCGCCGGGCGGTTGGCCAGGTCGTCCAGGGTTACGGATCCGTCCATCACAGCCTCCCTACTACACACTCATGGTCGCCACCGTGCAGCCGACGGCAAAGATCGGGATCGGCGCATAGAACCACAATTCGCCGGTCGCGCCCTCGGTCGCCGCAGCTATCGCGATGAAGGTACGGATTTCGAAACCGCCGTGGCCGGCCTCGCGGTAGACCTCCTCGTCGGTGTAGGCAAGCAGGTCGTCTTTTCGGTTATTGACGAACTTGTCGAGAAAATCCCGGTCGAACGTCTCGTTTACCGTACCGCTGTCCGGCGTGCAGGGCCAGTGGGAGATGCCGCCGGTGCCGATGAGCGCGATGCGCTCCGGCGCGGCGTCGCAGGCCTTGCGCAACGCCCGGCCGAACGCCCAGGCCCGGTGTAGCGGGGTCAGCGGCGGCTCCTGGCAGTTGATGTTGACCGGAACGACCGGCAGGTCGTAGCGCGGCGTCAGGAAATGCAAAGGCACCGAGATGCCGTGATCGAACTTCCATTCCTGGGCGTAGGCTACGTCGCAATCGTCCATGACCCGGGCGATCAGCCGCTTCGACAGATCCGGCGCACCCGGAATTCGTCGGCGCTGGATGCCGAGCCATTCCTCGTCCTCGATGGGGCCTTCGTAGAAGTCGGCCATGCCGATGCAATAGGCCGGCATGTTGTCGAAGAAGAAATTGGCGAAATGCTCGGCGCCGACGACGACCAGCGCATCGGGTTTCGCGGCTTCCAGCGCGCCGCGCAGCCTGTGATAGTGGCTGTAAAACTCGTCCCGGATCGCCGGATCCGCCAGATGCGCCCGGCCGGTGATCCCGGGGGCGTGGCTGCAGACGCCGGCAAAGACCAGCGGCATGGCGCTATTCCTCCAGCATGGCGTACAGGCCTTCGCGCACCTTGCCGTGCTCCTCGACCCCGTCACGCATCGCCTGGATATAGTCGGCCCAAGGATACCGGTGCATCGCAGCATAATGCATCAGGAGCTGGCCATTGACGCCGAGCACGAACAGCAGGCCGATATCCGGCTTGCGGATGGCTTCCAGTTCCTCGTCCGTCAGCTCGTATTCCTCGAGCACACGCTCCGGATCGGCCTCGAAGCGCTCGCGCACTCTCGGGTCTCGATTGAGCTGATACATCAGTTTCTGGACATAATAGAGACTCATTGCGTCAGGCACCCAGTTTCGGGATGCGGTGTTCGCCCAAAGCGACGCAGATATTCTTGGTCTCCATGTAGAAATCGAAGCTGTAGTCGCCGCCGTCCCGGCCGATGCCGCTCGCCTTGGTGCCGCCGAAAGGCGACGGCAGATGCCGGACATTCTGGGAGTTGACCCAGATCATGCCGGCGTCGAGCGCCTGGGCGACCCGGTGGGCGCGGCCGACATCGCCGGTCCACAGATAGCCGGCCAGGCCGTAGCGCACGTCGTTGCCGATGCGCACGGCCTCTTCCTCGTCGTCGAACGGGATCACGGTCAGGACCGGGCCGAAAATCTCTTCCTGGGCGATGCGCATGCCGGTCCGGGCGCCGGTGAACAGGGTGGCGCTGACGAAGTTGCCGGCATCGGAGAACGCGGCGCGCGCGCCGCCGGCCGCAACCGTCGCACCGTCCGCTTGCGCAATCTCCATGTAGCCCATCACCTTGTCGAAATGGACCGGGTGGATCAGCGGCCCGACCTCGGTTTCGGGATCGAGCGGATGGCCAACCCGGATATTGCGCACCCGCGCCGCCAGCTTCCCGACGAAGGCGTCGTGGATGCTGCGCTGGACGAGTAGGCGGCTCGACGAGGTGCAGCGTTCGCCGTTCAGCGAGTAGATCATGAAGATTGCGGCATCCAGCGCCCGGTCGAGGTCAGCGTCCTCGAATACGATCACCGGGTTCTTGCCGCCCAGTTCGAAATGCACGCGTTTCAGAGTCGGCGCGCCCTGGGCCATGATTTTCGATCCGGTTGCCGACTCGCCGACGAAGGCGACCGCCTTGATCCCCTCATGTTCGGTGAGCGCAACGCCGGCATCCTCGCCGAGGCCGTGCACCAGGTTGTGCGCACCCGCGGGCAAGCCGGCCTCCTGGCTGATCTCGGCCAGAATCGTGGCGGACAGTGGGCTCCACTCCGCCGGCTTGTGAACGATCGTGCATCCGGCCGCGAGCGCGGGCGCGATCTTCCAGGTCGATAGCATGAAGGGCGTGTTCCACGGCGTAATCACGCCGACCGGGCCGATCGGCTGCCGCATCGTGTAGTTCAGATGTTCCTCAGCCGGCAGCGCGAGGCCGTCGGCCGCCTCGGGCGCGCGGTCGGCGAAATAGCGATAGTTGGCCGCCGAGCGCTCGGCGGCCGCCTTCATGAAACGGATCGTCTGGCCGGTATCGAGGCATTCGAGCAGGGCGATCTCCTCGCGGCGCGCCACGATCAGTTCCGCGATCCGGTGCAGGATCTGCTTGCGCGCCTTTCCCGAAGCCTTGCGCCAGTCGGCGAAGGCCGCCTCGGCCGCCTCGGCCGCTCTGTCGATTTCGGCCGCCGATCCGCGGGCGACGTCGCACAATTTCGAATTGTCGACCGGCGTCAGATTCTCGAAGGTCTTTCCCGACGAGCCTGGATCCGGCGCACCACCGATATAGTGCGGCAGGATACCGGCGCAGATGCGCTCCCTGTACGGCGCCAGCTTCGCCAGGTGCTCGGTCAGCATGTCGGTCATTCGGCAGCCTCCGCGCTATGCGCCCGCGCTTTCATATGGTCCCGGATATTGCCGGCCTTGAAATTCAGGTCCGGATGAATCTCGGCGATTTCGAAGGAAAGGGCAATCGGCCGCTGCGCCAACAGGTCCGCCATGTAATCGCCGAGCGCCTCGAATACCGCTTCGCCGGCGCGGCGCAGGGTCGGAACGTCCCGCCCGGCGCCGACCCTTAGTTCGACATGGACAAAGCCGTTGTCCGGATGGCCGTCGGCGATTCGGTACTCGTCCCGCGGCAGGGCCCGGCAACGGATGCCGGCCAGCGGGAACACGCCGGTGCCGGCGGCAATCTCGGTCAGCCTGTCCAACAACGCCGGTACATCCAGCGGCGCTTCCAGGTTGCGCGAATATTCGACCCTGAAATGGGGCATAACAGGGGTCCCCGCCCGTCGCGGCGGCGGCGATTGACCTGCCGCTGCCAAACTATTAACATGTTAAGTAATATTGCCTGCGGGTCCTGCTGTCAATCGGATCGCCGGTTTGCGCAGATCGCATGAATCCGCCCAGGACAGGAGAAACAGCCTTTTGAAACTGTTGAGCTTCCATGCCGACGGGCAGGACCGCTGGGGCGGTGTCGACGATGCCGGCGCGATTGATCTCGGCGCCCGGTTGAGGCGCTATCCGAATCTCCTGTCGCTGTTGCGCGCCGAGGCGCTGGCCGAAGCTGCACAAGCGACCCGCGGCATTGCTGCCGATTTTGCCCTGGAAGAAATCTCATTTCTGCCCCCGGTGCCCAACCCGGAAAAAATTCTGTGCATCGGCGTGAACTATGCGAACCGGAACGACGAATATGCGGATAGTTCGGACCTGCCGAAATATCCGAACGTGTTCATGCGCACGCCGGGGTCGCTGACCGGACACCGGAAGCCGATCCTGCGACCGCCGGAATCCGAACAGTTCGACTATGAGGGCGAGATCGCCATTATCATCGGCAAGCCGGGCCGGCGCATTCCGCAGGACCGGGCCGAAGAGCATATCGCCGGCCTGACCTGCCTCAACGAGGGCTCGGTCCGAGACTGGATGCGCCACGGAAAGTTCAACATCACTCAGGGCAAGAATTTCGAGCGGTCCGGCGCGACCGGTCCTTGGATGGTCACCACCGGCGAATTCGACGATTTTGACGACCTGCGCGTGACGACGCGGGTGAACGGCGAGGTCCGCCAGGACGATACGACTGCCAACATGATCTTCGGATTCCGCTACCTGATCGCCTACGTCTCGGCCTTCACGGCGTTGAAGCCCGGCGATGTGATCTCCACCGGGACGCCGACCGGCGCCGGCATCCGCTTCGACCCGCCGAAATGGCTGGCGCCGGGCGATACGGTCGAGGTTGAGGTGACGGGCGTCGGCACCCTCTCCAACAGGGTGGCGGACGACGACGTTCCCGCTGCCCGGTTCGACAGGTGAACGACGGGAACGAGGCCGGCGTGCCGATGCGGGACTTCTCCCGCTCGCTGCCCATGGCGCTGCTCAGGGCGCGCGAAGCGGTGATGGACCGGTTCCGGCCCTCGCTGCGCGACTTCGGCGTGACCGAGCAGCAATGGCGGGTGCTGCGCGCGCTGTACGACGGCGGCGAGGTCGAGACCGGAACGCTGGCCCGCCTCTGCTGCCTGCTGACGCCGAGCCTCAGCCGCATCCTGAAACATCTGGAAGCGACCGGTCTTGTCGTGCGCCGCCCTGCCCCGTCGGACCAGCGCCGGACACTGGTCGCCGTCACGCCGGCCGGCCGCGCGCTTCTGGAGCGGCGGGCGCCTTTTTCGGAAGCCCAGTATCGTGCCATCGAAGAGGCGTTTGGAAGGGAGCGGATCGCCGCTTTGTACGAAACGCTCGAAGACTTGCACAACGCCCTGCAAAATCCGAAATCGTGAATTGACACAGCGCCGGTGCAGATCGACAATATTCGCAAGCTGCCGATGAGGCAGTGCGGTGACACCCTTTCCAGGAGGCGCCGTATGACGAACGAACCGCCGTACAGTTTACCGGGCCGTCCCATTCGCTGACGCCCGAACCGGTCAACGGAAAAGACGGCCCACTTCACCGAAAAATCGAACGGAATATCTGCGGCTCTGCCAAAAAGAGTCGCCGTTACCGGTCCGAGAGACCGTTACGCGCAACATGCGCCGAACCCCGTCTGACTTCGCGCCCGTGCCAATCCGACGCAGGCGTTACAAGCGGCGGGGTTTTTCGGTGTATTCCAAACAAGTTAGTCGAAAAATCTCTGAACATTTTATTCTCAGCACGAAATTTTTCGGCCAACCAGAATTGGCGCCAGGCTTGACCCCTTACCTGCCGGCAGTTGACAAGCGCGCCGTGGCTTGCTTGCTGCAATAACCGAATGTCGATTCCGGCCCGCCCTGTCGTAACGCCGGTTGCCGGTGACCGGGAGAAGGAAGTGCTGATCATGTCCATGCCCGAAGGCCGCATTCCTGTGACTCACGCCGGCAGCCTGCCGCGGCCGCACGACCTGCTCGACATGATGAAGGCGCGTCTGACAGGCGAAGGCGACCGGCCGGACGAAACGGCCTACCGGGTGCGCGTCGCCGAAGCGGTGGCGGAGATCGTCGCCCGGCAGACCGAATGCGGCATCGACATCGTCTCGGACGGCGAAATGTCGAAGGCCGGCTTCTTCGCCTATGCCGAGCAGCGGTTATCGGGGCTCGAACCGCGGCCGGACGCTAGGTACGAAATCTATACCGCCGAACGGGAGGCCTTCCCGGAATATTACGAAGCCTACATGGCCCAGGCCATGCTGGGCGGCAATGTCGCGAAGGTCGTCCCGCTCTACTGCGTCGGCCCGCTGGAGTATGCCGGCAGGGAGGAACTGGAGCGCGATCTCGGCAATCTGCGTACCGCGCTCGACGCCACGGACTGCGCCGGCGCGTTCGTGCCGGCAACGGCGCCGAGCGGCATCGGCTGGAACGACTATTACGGATCCGAAGAAGAATTTTTCTTTGCCGTCGCCGACGCCATGCGCACGGAATATGCGGCGATCGTCGACGCCGGCTTTTTTCTCCAGGTCGACGATCCTTTTCTCTCCGACATTTTCGGCGACCCGAAACTCGACGACGGTCAACGCGTCCGAAAGGCGGACATGTATGTCGAGAGTATCAACCATGGCCTGCGCGGCCTGCCGGAAGAAAAAATCCGCTTCCACACCTGTTACGGCATCAACGAGGGCCCGCGCATTTTCGAACCGCAGCTCGGCGACGTGATCGGCCATATTCTGCGGATCGACGCGTCAATCTATTCCTTCGAGGCGGCCAACCCGCGCCACGAGCACGATTATCACGTCTTCGAAACGGTCCGGCTGCCCGAAGGCCGGAAAATCATGCCCGGCATGATTACCCACGCCAGCAATATCGTCGAGCATCCGGACCTGATCGCGGAATGGCTGGTCCGCTTCGCCGGCCTGGTCGGCCGGGACAATGTCGTCGCTGGAGCGGATTGCGGCTTCTCCTCCCAGGCCTGCTACCATACAGAGGTCCACCCGACGGTCATCTGGGCCAAGTTCAGGGCTCTCGCCGAAGGCGCCCGGCTGGCCAGCGAAAAACTGTGGTGAACGATGCAGGCTAGCGGTCGGCGCCCGTGGTGAGCAGCCGGGCGCATTCGGCGGCGGCGCGTTCGGCCCGGGCGGCGAGCGCCGGCCCATCGGCGCTGCTGATTGGATGCTCGATCACGGCAAAGGGATAGCCGTCGGCGCCTAACACGCGCGCCATCAGTTCGGCCGCGCTAACGAATGTTTCCGTCATAACGCCGGCGGAGGGGATTCCCAGCCGTTCTCCGGCCACCGCATCGTGCAAACTGCACGACGAGCAGCTCCCTCAGTCACCGACCCCGGCGACGAGTGCGTGCCAGCGTTTCGCCTCGTCCATCAATGCCGCGTCTGCCGGCGCGCTGTAGTTGGACTTGGTGCGCAGCACGACCTGCGCGACGCCGTAGCGCTGCCGCAGTTCCTTCTCGAAGGCCGCGAAGAATCCCCTGGTGCCCTCCTTGCCGTTGGAGATCACCCCGACGGTCGCACCCTCAAGTCCGGTCAGCCGGGCCGCTGGGGCGAAACCCTCGGCACCTTCTTCGTGCGATGGATCGAGAATTTGCATGCTGTCTCCGTTTCCCGAAAGTTTCGGCTACGGTACTTCGCAGTCGACACAGGCACCGATCGCCACCGTCACCGCCCGGCTCTTGTCGCCGAGCCAGGGCGGGATGACGGCGCCGAAACCGCCCGCCGGGCCGCCGGCCGCCACCACGAGCAAATCCTCCGGGGCGGTCAGCGCGGCATATTCCCGGCTGCCGCGGTCGCGCACCAGCGCGCCCTTGCCGCATTCGGCCCACTCCGCCCGCTTGATGCGCGCCTTCTCGAACAGATAGGCGCGGACATCAGCCTTGGACCAGCCGGCGGCGTTGAAATGGGCGCGCAGCTGCGGCGGCACGACGATGACGTAGTTGCCGGGCCAGATCGAATAGTGGCGCATGTTGGCGCGCATTTCGGCAGCGTAGGTATCGAGGATTTCTTGGGGAACCGTCGTCCACTCGTTCATCAGCTGGCGCGGCGCGCCGGCCGCCATGACCGTGACGCAGGACGCGCCGGCCGGCATGCCGCGTTCGCCGGCAAGCGGCAGCCATTCCGAGCCGGCCTCGTCCTCGGCGAGGCAGTAGCTGATCTTGCCCGGATGGCCGAGCGACGAGCGGTCGATATCGCCGGGCCGGACATCGAGCAGATTGATCAGGCACAGGCGGAGCGCCCGCCCGATCGCCGTCGAGGCGCGGTCGCTGGAGGCCAGCGCGTTGAAGGTCGGGTCCATGCCGATCTCAGCGGTGATCGGCCCGTTGACGACGAGCAGCACAGCGCAGCCGCCCGTGCTGGCGGTCGCGCCGTGCAGCAGGAAGGGCTCCCGGAGCATGGCTGTAAAGGCCGCCACGACGACCGGAAAATGCATCGGCAGGCAGCCGGCCATGACGGCGTTGATAGCCAGCTTTTCAGCGGTCAGCGCACGGGCGCGCACCGGCTCGATACCAACCAGATGGTCCGGCGCGAGCATCGCCCAATCCAGGCAGGCCTCGACCGCCTCGGCGGTCGGCGGCACAACCGGCAGGCCGTCGGTCCAGCCCCGGCTGTGGTAGAATTCCTGCGCGGCCACGACATCGGAGACGTCGTAACGCCGGGATGCAAGCTGCATCGGTCCTCCAAAGCTGGAACGCGGCCACCGGCCGGTGGATCGCGGCGCATCGTGGCCCGGCGTCTTGGCCAGCGCAAGCGCGGAACCGTCGCGATGCCCTTGCCCTTGTAGGGGCGATGGATCAGGTGTCGGCTTCGGGAAACGACCGCTCCCGATCGTCGAGATCGATCAACGGGTCGGGCACGCATCTGGCGCGCACCAGATCCGGATCCCGGAGCACCACCTCGCGGCCGGATACCGAAACGCCATACTCGCGCAGCGACGCGAAGGCCCGGGATACGCTCTCCGGTGTCATGCCGAGTCGGACCGCAATCTGCCGTTTGGGAACCGGCAGCGCAAATGCGATACTGCCGGTCCTTTCGCGTTGGAGCATCAGATAACAGCCGAGCCGTTCTGTCGCCGTGCGCAAATTGAGATTCTTTACCCGGCGGACGATCGAACGGAACTGGCGCGCCTGCACGCCCATCAGATTCAGAGCTAGGCGATGGTCGGATGCGACACCTTCGCGGACAGTCTGCGATGAGATTGTCAGCACCTTCACCGGCTCGACCGCCAGCGCACCCAGCAGGCAGGGCATGTCGGTGAGGACGGCGGCAAGAAAGAAAAAGTCTATCGGTTCGCAACACCGAACGACTGACTCGCGCTCGTCCCGCCCCTTGCCGATCAATTCGACGCTCCCCTCCAGCAGTACGTTGAGAAATTCCGGCGCGGCGCCCTGTTCTGCTATCTGTGTGCCAGCGGGATAACGACGAATCGAAGCGCCGCGGGTTAAATTGCACAGCGTTTCGCGCGAAACACCGGTCAGGGGCGCCAGCGAGCCAAGTCGACTGCTAATCTCGCCATTCAAAGCAGAACCGCCAAGTGAGATGGGCTCTTAGGCCGGATGGCGCAAAAATATCAAATGCAACGAACGAAGAACTTGATCTAGGTCATTTTGTGCGGGGGTCGCGTCCGCATAGGCTGCGCAGGTACTTGTGGTTCGGAGGCCGCGATCCATGCACGACCTGACGGAGGTCACCGGGAGCGACCGGTACCGTGCGCTCGGTCTGAGCACCTTTTCCTTTACCGTGTGCTTTGCCGTCTGGACGATCTTCTCGATCATCGGCGTCAAGATCAAACAGGATCTCGGGCTGTCGGAGACCGAATTCGGCATCCTCGTGGCAACGCCGGTCCTCACCGGTTCGGTCAGTCGCATCTTCCTCGGCGTGTGGACGGAACAGTATGGCGGCCGCCTCGTCTTCACCCTCCAGATGCTCGCCACTGCAGTCGCCTGCTGGCTGCTGTCCGAGGTGCGGACCTACGAGGTGTTTCTGATCGCCGCGCTCGGCGTCGGGCTGGCCGGCGGCTCGTTCATCGTCGGCATCGCCTACACGTCGCAATGGTTCGAGAAGCAGCATCAGGGCACGGCGCTGGGCATCTTCGGCGTCGGCAATGTCGGCGCGGCGGTCACCAACTTCGGGGCGCCCTTCCTAGTTCTTGCCTTCGGCTGGGAGCAGACCGCGCAGATCTATGCGGTCCTGCTAGCGCTGACGGCCGTCGTTTTCTACTTTCTGGCCAAGCCGGACCCGTCTGAAGTGGCGCGCAAGCGCGAAGGACGCAAACCGGTTTCCACCAAGGACCAGCTGGCACCGCTCAGGAACATGCAGGTCTGGCGGTTCGCCACCTATTACTTCTTCGTGTTCGGCGGCTTCGTCGCCCTCGCCTCCTATCTGCCGCGCTTCTATGTCGGCGCCTATGACCTGTCCCTGGCGACCGCCGGCATGCTGGCGGCGGCCTATTCCATGCCGGGATCGGTGTTCCGCGCGCTCGGCGGTTGGATGTCGGACAAGTGGGGCGCCCGCTTCGTCATGTACCTGACCTTCATCGTGTCGCTGGCGTGCCTCTTCGTGATGAGCTATCCGCGCACCCAGTACACGGTGCAGGGGATCGAGGGGCCGATCGAGTTCACCTTCGGGGTCAGCCTGACGGTCTTCGTCATCCTGAGCGTGCTGCTCGGCTTCGTGATGTCGCTCGGCAAGGCCGCCGTCTACAAGCACATCCCGGTCTACTACCCGCACCATGTCGGCTCTGTCGGCGGGCTCGTCGGCATGATCGGCGGCCTGGGCGGCTTCGTGCTGCCGATCACGTTCGGCATCCTCAACGACTGGTTCGGCGTGTGGACCAGTTCCTTCATGCTGATGTTCGTCATCGTGCTGGTGAGCACGGTCTGGATGCATGTCGCCATCCGCCTGATGGAGCGCCGCCGTCATCCGGGCCTCGCTGACGAGCGCTATCTCAGCGACGTTCCGAACGAGCCGGAGCCGGCGCCGGCCTCTGCGCAGTAAGCGGCGACGCCCTGCGGCTGTTGCCCGGACGGAAAATCGAGAGGGATTTAGATGGCCAAGAACCTGGCGACCTGGGATCCGGAAGACGAGGCATTCTGGAACGCCGAAGGCAAGCGTGTCGCAACCCGGAATCTCTGGATCTCGATTCCCTGCCTGCTGTGCGGCTTCGCGGTCTGGCTGTACTGGGGCATTATCGCGGTTCAGATGATCAACCTGAAGTTCCCCTTCTCCCAGGCGGAACTGTTCACGCTCGCCGCGATCGCCGGGTTGAGCGGCGCGACGCTGCGCATCCCCTCGTCCTTCTTCATCCGGATCGCCGGCGGCCGCAACACGATCTTCCTGACGACGGCGCTGCTGATCCTCCCGGCGGCGGGGACCGGCTTCCTGTTGCAGGATCCGAATACGCCGCTGTGGCAGTTCCAGATCATGGCGCTGCTGTCCGGCTTCGGCGGCGGCAACTTCGCCTCCTCCATGTCGAACATCTCCTTCTTCTATCCGAAGAAGGTCCAGGGCTACTCGCTCGGCATGAATGCCGGCCTCGGCAATTTCGGCGTCACCACGATGCAGATCCTGGTGCCGCTGGTCATGACATTCGGGGTTTTCGGCGGGACGGCGCTGGTCCTCGCCAACAGTTCGGGCACGCTGGTCGGCAAGATTCCGGCCGGAACCGAGACCTATATTCACAACGCCGGCTACATCTGGGTCGCTATCCTGATCCCGCTGGTGATCGCCGCCTGGTTCGGCATGAACAACATCACCGCCAGCCATGTCTCGCCGGGCCTCGGCTCCACCGTTACCGCCTTCGGCAAGATCCTGGGCATGCTGGCGATCGGTCTCGTTATGGCGGCGATCGGGCTTTGGCTGCTGCTGCCGGAGAAGGCCGGCGGCTCCGGCCTTGAGTTGAGCAAGTGGATCGTCCTGCCCCTTGTGATCGCCGCAACGGTGTTCGCCCTGCGGCTCATTCCCGGCACGATCCGCCAGAGCCTCGACCAGCAATATTCGATCTTCCGGAACAAGCACACCTGGGCGATGACGGTCATCTACACGATGACCTTCGGCTCCTTCATCGGCTACGCCGCCGCCTTCGGCCTGGCGATCAAGGTCGTGTTCGGCTTCCAGCATATCGAGGTCGACGGCGTGATGACCCACACCACGGTCAACCCGAACGGGCCGAGCGCATTGATGTATGCCTGGACGGGGCCGTTCATCGGCGCCCTGATCCGTCCGATCGGCGGCATGATCTCGGACCGTCTGGGCGGGGCGTTGGTCACGCAGATCATCTCGATCGTCATGGTCGCCTGCGCCTTGGGCGTGGCGTATTTCCTGTCGCTCGCCTACGCGTCGCCGACGCCGGAAGAATACTTCACGCCGTTCCTGATCCTCTTCCTGATCCTGTTCGCTGCGACGGGCATCGGCAACGGCTCCACATTCCGGACCATCGCTATCGTGTTCGACAAGGTGCAGGCCGGTCCGGTTCTGGGCTGGACCTCTGCGGTTGCCGCCTACGGCGCCTTCATCATCCCGAAGGTGTTCGGCGAGCAGATCAAGGCCACGACGCCGGAATATGCGCTTTACGGCTTCGCAGCCTTCTATCTGGTTTGCATCGGCATCAACTGGTGGTTCTATCTGCGCAAGAACGCCTATGTGAAGAACCCGTAGGGAGACCGACCCGATGAGCCATTTCCTCGATCAGCTGACCTTCTTCAGGAAGACCGTCGACACCTTCGCGGACGGGCACGGCATCGTCACCAACGAGGACCGGGACTGGGAGGATTCCTACCGGGCGCGCTGGCAGCACGACAAGATCGTGCGCTCGACCCACGGCGTGAACTGCACCGGCTCGTGCAGCTGGAAGATCTACGTCAAGGGCGGGATCATCACCTGGGAGACGCAGCAGACCGACTATCCGCGGACCCGGCCCGACCTGCCGAACCACGAACCGCGCGGCTGTTCCCGGGGCGCGAGCTATTCCTGGTACATCTACAGCGCCAACCGGCTGAAATACCCGCTGGTGCGCAGCCGGCTGGTCCGGCACTGGCGCGAGGCGCGCAAGACCATGGCGCCGGTCGACGCCTGGGCGTCGATCGTCGAGGACCCGGAGAAGCGCCGCGACTACCAGCGGGTGCGCGGGCTCGGCGGTTTCGTGCGCTCCGACTGGGACGAGGTCAACGAGATCGTGGCGGCGGCCAACGTCTACACGGTCAAGACCCACGGGCCGGACCGGGTGATCGGCTTTTCGCCGATCCCGGCCATGTCGATGGTCTCCTACGCCGCGGGCTCGCGCTACCTGTCGCTGATCGGCGGCGTGTGCATGAGCTTCTACGACTGGTATTGCGATCTGCCGCCGTCGAGCCCGCAGACCTGGGGCGAGCAGACCGACGTGCCGGAAAGCGCGGACTGGTACAACTCGACCTTCCTGATGATGTGGGGCTCGAACGTGCCCCAGACGCGCACGCCCGACGCCCATTTCATGACCGAGGTCCGCTACAAGGGCGCGACGACGGTCACGGTGACGCCGGACTACAGCGAGGCGTCGAAATTCGCCGACATCTGGCTCAATCCCAAGCAGGGCACCGATGCCGCGCTGGCGCTGGCGATGGGCCATGTGATTCTCAGGGAATGGCATCTCACCGGCAAGAGCGCCTATTTCGAGGATTATTGCCGGCGCTACACCGACATGCCGTTCCTGGTGACCCTGCGGAAGACCGGGGACGGTTATGTGCCCGACCGCATGCTGCGCGCTTCCGACCTGCCCGGCGCGCTCGACCAGGCCAACAATCCCGAATGGAAGACCGTCGCGGTCGACGAATCGCGGGGCGACGCCCTGGTCTGCCCGGTCGGCTCGATCGGCTTCCGCTGGGGCGAGACCGGCAAGTGGAATATCGAGGAAAAGGACGGCGCGGACGGCGCGGAGACGAAGCTGCGCCTGAGCCTGATCGACATCCGGGACGATATCGCGTCGGTCGGCTTCCCCTATTTCGGCAACGCCGAGCATGACCATTTCGCCGGCACCGACCATGACGACGTGCTGTGGCGCAACGTGCCGGTGAAAACGGTCGAGACGCAGGACGGCCCGACGCCGGTGGCTTCGGTCTACGACCTGTTCGTCGCGAATTACGGTCTGGACCGCGGCCTGGGCGGCGAAAATGTGGCCACGTCCTACGACGACGACGTGCCCTACACCCCCGCATGGCAGGAGCGCATCACCGGGGTCGCGCCCGACAAGGTCGTCGCCGTCGCGCGCCAGTTCGCCGAGAACGCGCACAAGACGGAAGGCCGCTCGATGGTCATCGTCGGCGCCGCGCTCAACCACTGGTACCACATGGACATGATCTACCGCGGCATCATCAACATGCTGGTGATGTGCGGGTGCGTCGGCAAGCCCGGCGGGGGCTGGTCGCACTATGTCGGGCAGGAGAAGCTGCGGCCCCAGACCGGCTGGCTGCCGCTCGCCTTCGCCCTCGACTGGAACCGCCCGCCGCGGCACATGAACAGCACCTCCTTCTGGTACAACCACACCGACCAGTGGCGTTACGAGAAGATCGCGGTCGACGAAATCGTCTCGCCGCTGGCGCCCGAAGGGGAGTGGAATGACCTGAGCCTGATCGACTTCAACGTCCGATCCGAGCGCATGGGCTGGCTGCCGTCCGCCCCGCAGCTCGAGGCCAATCCGCTCCGGGTAACTCGCGACGCCGGCGACGAAGACCCGGTCAAGGCTGCGGTCGCCGGGTTGCAGGACGGCACGCTGCGCATGTCGTGCGAGGATCCGGACGATCCGAAGAACTGGCCGCGCAACTTGTTCGTCTGGCGCTCGAACCTCCTGGGCTCGAGCGGCAAGGGCCACGAATATTTCCTGAAACACCTGCTGGGCACCCAGCACGGCGTCCAGGGCAAGGAGCTCGGCGAAAGCGGCGGCAAAAAACCGGTCGAGGTCGCGTGGCACGACGCGGCGCCCGAAGGCAAGCTCGACCTGCTCGTCACCCTCGACTTCCGCATGTCGACCACCTGCCTCTACTCCGACATCGTCCTGCCCACGGCGACCTGGTACGAGAAGAACGATCTCAACACGTCGGACATGCACCCCTTCATCCATCCGCTGTCCGCCGCGGTCGACCCGGTATGGGAAACCCGCAGCGACTGGGAGATTTTCAAGGGCATCGCAAAGTCATTTTCCGAGGTCGCCGAAGGCGTGCTCGGCACGGAGCACGACCTCGTGCTGGTGCCGACCCTGCACGACACGCCGATGGAACTGGCCCAGGCGACCGGCGTGAGGGACTGGAAGAAGGGCGAATGCGATCCGGTCCCCGGAAAAACCATGCCGAACATGGTCGTGGTCGAACGCGACTATCCCAGCACCTACAGGAAATTCACCGCGCTCGGCCCGCTGATGACGAAGGCCGGCAACGGCGGCAAGGGCATCAGCTGGAACACGGACGACGAGGTCGCGTTCCTCAAGCGGCTGAACGGCGAGGTGCGCGAGGAGGGCGTCTCGAAAGGCCTGCCGAAGATCGACACCGACATCGACGCGACCGAGGTCGTGCTGGCGCTGGCGCCGGAGACCAACGGCCATGTCGCCGTCAAGGCGTGGGCGGCGCTGGGCAAGGCGACCGGCCGCGAGCACGAGCACCTGGCGGCGGCGCGCGAGGAGGACAAGCTGCGCTTCCACGATCTGCAGGCCCAGCCGCGCAAGATCATCTCCTCGCCGACCTGGTCGGGCGTCGAGGCCGAAAACGTCACCTACACCGCCGGCTACACCAACGTGCACGAGCTGATCCCGTGGCGGACGCTCAGCGGCCGGCAGCAGCTTTACCAGGACCATCTCTGGATGCGCGCCTTTGGCGAGCAGCTATGCGTCTACAAGCCGCCGGTCGACACCAAGACGATCCGGCCGCTGATCGACGAGAAGGACAACGGCAATCCGCAGGTCGTGCTGAATTTCATCACGCCGCACCAGAAGTGGGGCATCCACAGCACCTACACCGACAATCTGCTGATGCTCACCCTGTCGCGCGGCGGGCCGATCGTCTGGATCAGCGAGATCGACGCCCGCAAGGCCGGCATCGAGGACAATGACTGGATCGAGGCCTACAACGCCAACGGCGCCCTGGTCGCGCGCGCCGTCGTGAGCCAGCGCGTGCCGGAGGGCATGACGCTGATGTATCACGCCCAGGAGAAGATCGTGAACGTGCCGGGCAGCGAAGTGACGGGCTCGCGCGGCGGCATCCACAACTCCGTCACCCGCGCGACGGTCAAGCCGACCCACATGGTCGGCGGCTACGCGCAACAGTCTTACGGCTTCAACTATTACGGCACCGTCGGCTCGAACCGCGACGAGTTCGTGATCGTGCGCAAGATGCAGACGGTCGACTGGATGGAAGGTCCTTACCGGGGACCCGCAATGGAGGCGGCGGAATGAAGATTCGCGCGCAGATCGGCAAGGTCCTGAACCTCGACAAGTGCATCGGCTGCCACACCTGCTCGGTGACCTGCAAGAATGTCTGGACCAGCCGCGAGGGCATGGAATACGCCTGGTTCAACAATGTCGAGACCAAGCCCGGCGTCGGCTATCCCAAGGAGTGGGAGAACCAGGAGGTCTGGAACGGCGGCTGGGTGCGCAAGAAGAACGGCCGCATCGTGCCCAAGATGGGCGGCAAGCTGCGCATCCTGGCGAAGATCTTCGCCAACCCGGACATGCCGCAGATCGACGACTACTACGAGCCCTTCACCTTCGATTACGAGCATCTGCACAACGCGCCGGAATCGCAGACGCCGCCGACGGCGCGCCCGCGGTCGCTGATCAGCGGCGAGCGCATGGACAAGGTGAAATGGGGCCCGAACTGGGAGGAAATTCTCGGCGGCGAATTCTCCAAGCGCAGCAAGGACGTGAATTTCGAGGCGCTCGAAAAGGACATCTACGGCCAGTTCGAAAACACCTTCATGATGTATCTGCCGCGGCTGTGCGAGCATTGCCTCAACCCGAGCTGCGTCGCGGCCTGCCCCTCGGGCGCGATCTACAAGCGCGAGGAGGACGGCATCGTCCTGATCGACCAGGACAAGTGCCGCGGCTGGCGCATGTGCGTCTCGGCCTGCCCCTACAAGAAGATCTATTACAACTGGCGGTCCGGCAAGTCGGAGAAATGCATCTTCTGCTATCCGCGGATCGAGGCCGGCCAGCCGACCGTCTGTTCGGAAACCTGCGTCGGGCGCATCCGCTATCTCGGCGTGCTGATGTACGACGCCGACCGGATCGAGGAAGCGGCGGCGGCGGAAGACCCCCAGGATCTGTACCAGGCGCAGCTCGATATCTTCCTCGATCCCTTCGACCCGGCGGTGATCCGGCAGGCGCTGAAGGACGGGGTGCCCCAGGCCTGGATCGACGCGGCGCAGCGCTCGCCGGTGTACCGGATGGCGATGGACTGGAAGGTCGCCTTCCCGCTCCATCCGGAATACCGCACCCTGCCGATGGTCTGGTATGTGCCGCCGCTTTCGCCGATCCAGTCGGCGGCCGAGGCCGGCAAGCTGGGTTCCGAGGGCCTGATCCCGGACATCTCGCAATTGCGCATCCCGCTCCGGTATCTCGCCAACATGCTGACGGCGGGCGACGAGGCGCCGGTCAAGCTGGGGCTGGAGCGGATGCTCGCCATGCGGGTCTACATGCGCGCCAGGCATGTCGACAACCGGCGCGAGCTGCGCGCCCTGGAGCAGGTCGGCCTCACCGAAACCGATGTCGAGGACATGTACCAGACCATGGCGATCGCGAACTACGAGGACCGCTTCGTGATTCCGACGACCCACCGCGAATATGCCGAGGAGGCCTTCGACCTGCGCGGCGAGTGCGGCTTCAGCTTCGGCGACGGCTGCAGCGGCGGCAGCGGCAAGCTCGACCTGTTCAGCCACGAGGTCCGGGTCGGGCCGAGCGCCGGCGGCCGGTCCGACCGGGTCGGCGCCCCCCGATGAAGGCTTCACGATGAGGCTCGCACGATGAAGACCTACCGGGCGCTGGCGGCTCTGCTGCAATATCCGTCCGCCGAGCTGGCCGCGGCGGCGGGCGAGGTCGCCGCGCTGGTCGGCGCGGAGGCGCGGCTGTCCCGGAAGGCCGCCGCGGCGATCGACCGGCTGGCGGCGCAATTGACGCTGGGCGACCTGCTGAGCGCGCAGGAGGCGTATGTCGGCCTGTTCGACCGGTCGCGCAGCCTGTCGCTGCACCTGTTCGAGCATATCCACGGCGAATCCCGCGACCGCGGCCAGGCGATGGTCAACCTGGCGGCGCATTACGAGACGCACGGCTACAGCATCGAATCGAACGAGCTGCCCGACTATCTGCCGCTGTTCCTCGAATTCCTCTCGCTGGTCGAACCGCGCGAGGCGGCGGACCTGCTGTCGGACGTCGCCCATATCCTCGCCGCGCTCCGCATCCGGCTGGAGCGGCGCGGCAGCGATTATGCCGGGATCTTCCAGGCGCTCGAGGAACTGGCCGCCCGGAAACCCGACCGCGCGGCCGTCGACAGCCTGCTCGAGCAGGACAAGCCGCCGGAAGACGAAGCGGCCGAGCTCGACAGGGAGTGGGAGGAAGCGCCCGCCTTCGGCGGCGCCCCGGCCGGCGCCCCGGACGGCAGTTGCGCCGCGGCGCGCGACACCCTCAACCGCATGGCGGAGCTGGCGGCGGCCCCCCATTCGCACGAACAGGCCCCGCACGAACAAGACGGAGCATGATCATGGGCGACTGGTTCCATATCCTCGTCTTCGGCTACTACCCCTATTTCGCGGCGACCGTGTTCCTGGCCGGCAGCCTGATCCGCTTCGACCGCGAGCAGTACACCTGGCGCAGCGGATCGAGCCAGCTGCTGCGGCGCCGGCAGCTGATCATGGGCAGCGTGCTGTTCCACGTCGGCATCCTGATGCTGTTCCTGGGCCATCTCGTCGGCCTGCTGACCCCGAAGGAGATCTACCACGCCGTCGGCCTCAGCTCCGGCGCCAAGCAGATGCTGGCGATCATCGCCGGCGGCGTCTTCGGCATCGTCTGCTTCATCGGCCTCACCATGCTCTTGCACCGGCGGATTGCCGACCCGCGCATCCGCCGGACGTCGAGCGTCATGGACATCGCGATCCTGGCGATCCTGTGGCTGCAGCTGGTGCTCGGCATGGCGACAATCCCCTTCTCCTGGGCGCACCGGGAGGGCGGCGAGGTCATGGTCGCCCTATCCCTGTGGGCGCAGAAGATCGTCACCTTCCAGGCCGATGCGGCGGACTATGTCGCCGACGTCCACTGGGTCTACCAGCTGCACATCTTCCTCGGCGTCACCATCTTCCTCATCTTCCCGTTCAGCCGCCTGGTCCATATCTGGAGCGCGCCGGTCGGCTATCTCGGGCGGCGCGGCTACCAGGTGGTGCGCACCCGCGAAGGCCGCCGCCCGGCCTGATTGGGACAGGCCCGATCCGGACATGACCGATTCGACCATGACCGAAATCCGCGTCAACGGCCGCTGCATCGACGAAGACGCGATCCTGCGCGAGATGCAGTATCACCCGGCCGAAAACGTCGCCGCGGCGCGCCATGCGGCGGCCGAATGGCTCGTGATCCGCGCCCTGCTGCTCGACCGGGCCGGCGCGCTCGGGATCGACGAACCGGACGAAACGGCGGCGGTCGAGGCCGTGATCGAGCGCGAGGTCGACGTGCCGGCGCCGGCTGAGGCCGAATGCCGCCGCTATTACGACAACAACCCGGCGCGCTTCCGCAGCGCCGACCTGGTCGAGGCGGCGCACATCCTGCTGGCCGCCGCGCCCGACGATGCGGACGCGCGCGCCGCGGCCGAGGACCGCGCCGGAGAGCTGATCGCGCTGCTGGCCGGCGCGCCGGAGCGGTTCGGCGACTTGGCGCGGGCGCATTCGGCCTGCGATTCGCGGCACAGTGACGGCCGGCTCGGCCAGCTGTCGCGCGGCGATACGGTGCCGGAGATGGAGACCTTCCTGTTCAACCTGGAGGAGGGGCAGATCTCGCCGGTCCCGGTCAAGACGCGCTACGGCGTCCATGTCGTGCGCGTCGACAAGCGCGTGCCGGGGCGGGCGCTGCCCTACGAGGGGGTGGCCGGCAAGGTGGCGGACTATCTGAAGGAGGCGTCCTGGCGGCGCGCCTTCCGGCAGTATGTCCAGCTGCTCGCCGGCGACGCCCGCATTTCCGGCTTCGACATCGCCACCGCGGAGAGCCCGCTGGTTCAATAACGCGCGGCGGCGCACCGAAAGCCCTCGCATCCGGTCCAGGATTCCGTCCCGGTCGCCGGAAACCGCGGGTCGGCGCTCAAGCCTCTGACAGCATTGTCACGGCAGCGAAGCGGCACGGGCCGACCGGCGCACGCATCTAATGCGCCAGCACCGCCAGCATGAGCAGAGCAACGATGTTGGTAATCTTGATCATCGGGTTGACTGCCGGCCCGGCGGTATCCTTGTAGGGATCGCCGACCGTGTCGCCCGTCACGGCGGCCTTGTGGGCCTCGCTGCCCTTGCCGCCGTGGTTGCCATCCTCGATGAATTTCTTGGCGTTGTCCCAGGCGCCGCCGCCGGCGGTCATCGACAGGGCGACGAACAGGCCGGTCGCGATCACACCAAGGAGCATGGCGCCGACGCAGGAAAGAGCTGCCGACTTGCCGCCGATCGCCCAGATCACCAGGAACAGCACGATCGGAGAGAGGACCGGCAGCATCGACGGCACGATCATCTCCTTGATCGCGGCCCTGGTGAGCAGGTCGACGCAACGGCCGTATTCCGGCTTGCCGGTGCCTTCCATGATGCCGGGGATTTCCCGGAACTGGCGGCGCACCTCCATGACGACCGATCCGGCGGCCCGGCCGACCGCCGTCATGCCGAGCGCGCCGAACAGGTAGGGCAGCAGGCCGCCGACGATCAGGCCGACCACGACATACGGATTGGACAGCGCAAAGTTCACGTTCACGTCCTTGAAGAAGGGCACCTCCGCCGTCTTGAAGTAGGCGATATCCTGGGTATAGGCGGCGAACAGCACCAGCGCGCCCAGGCCGGCCGAACCGATCGCGTAGCCCTTGGTCACGGCCTTGGTCGTGTTGCCCACGGCGTCCAACGCGTCGGTCGTGTTGCGCACCTCTTCTTCCAGTTCGGCCATTTCGGCGATGCCGCCGGCATTGTCGGTGACCGGGCCGTAAGCGTCGAGTGCCACGACCATGCCGGCGAGGGCCAGCATCGCGGTCACGGCGATGGCGATGCCGAACAGGCCGGCTACCAGGTAGGTCGCCAGAATAGCGACGCAGATGATGATCGCCGGCAGGGCGGTGGCTTCCATTGAAATGGCGAGGCCCTGGATGACGTTCGTGGCGTGGCCAGTCTCCGAGGATTTGGCGACCGAGCGGACCGGCCGGTAATCCGTGCCGGTGTAGTATTCCGTGACCCAGATGATCAGGCCGGTGACCACCAGGCCGATCACGGCACAGACGAACAGGTCCATGCCGGTGAAGGCGGTTCCGCCGGCGTTGAAGGCCGTGTCGAAGCCGAGGACGAGTTCGGTGACGATGGCGATGCCGACAAGCGACAGGACGGCCGCCGCGATGAAGCCCTTGTACAGCGCGCCCATGATGTTGCCGGACGCACCGAGCCGGACGAAATAGGTGCCGACGATCGAGGCAATAATGCAGACGCCGCCGATGGCGAGCGGATAGATCAGGCCCTCCACCATGCCGAAGATCAGCGCCAACACCATGGTGGCGACGACCGTCACGGCGTAGGTCTCGAACAGGTCGGCCGCCATGCCGGCGCAGTCGCCGACGTTGTCGCCGACATTGTCGGCGATCACGGCCGGGTTGCGGGGGTCGTCTTCCGGAATGCCGGCTTCGACCTTGCCGACCAGGTCGGCGCCGACATCGGCACCCTTGGTGAAGATGCCGCCGCCGAGCCGAGCGAAAATCGAGATCAGCGAAGCGCCGAAGCCGAGCGCCACCAGTGCGTCGACCAGGCCGCGCTGGTCCACGCCCAAAGCGTTCAGGACGAGCAGGTATCCGGCGACCGCCAGCAGGGCGAGGCCTGCCACCAGCATCCCGGTAACCGCGCCCGCCTGAAACGCGATCTTCAGCCCCTGGGCAAGCCCCTGGCGCGCCGCTTCAGCCGTCCGGACATTGGCCCGGACCGACACATTCATACCGATATAGCCGGCCGCGCCAGACAGGATGGCGCCGATTGCGAAACCGACAGCAACCCACACGCCGAGCAGCAGGGCCACAATGACCGCGATTGCGACGCCGGCCACGGCGATCGTCAGATATTGGCGGTTCAGATAGGCCCGCGCGCCTTCCTGAACGGCGGCGGCGATCTCCTGCATCCTCTCGTTGCCCGCCCCGGCCGACAGCACCATGCGACTGGTGACAATGCCGTAGACGACCGCAAGCAGCGCGCAGACGAGCGCGAAATACGGTACCCAGTCCATTTCAGGAATGTCCTCTTCCCAAGCTTCTCTTCGCGGAGTCCGTCCGGAGGCCCGGCCAACGCCAGGACTCCACAATACGCGGCTTCCGATGAGGTCCGGCCCCGTTGCCGGTCATTGTCGGGCGCATGGCCGGCGGATCGATCTCCGATGCGCCCCGGCGCGCCCGGCGATGCGGCCGGACAATGCCGAAACGATCGAGGGCTAGCAATGTGACAAGTTTGCGGCGCAAGCCTGTGCGGACGACAGCTAACGGTGCCGCCATCCGGTTCGCGCGACGGAAACAGGCGCCCCGCGCCGGTCGAGCACCTGTATGCCTGAGCCCGGCCTCATTCTGCCGATCCGGGTGACAGGGGTTTCCGTTTGCCGGGCGGTCTCCCTGACCGCATCCCGCCGATCCGGCGGCGCCGTGAATGCGAGTTCGTAGTCGTCGCCCGCCACGATCCGCCCGGTCTCGGGAAAGGAGGACGCCTCGGCGGCAGTGGACCGCGGCACCTCCGCCAGCAGGATTTCGGCCGCAAGACCCGATGCCCGCGCCAGATGGCCGAGGTCCGCAACCAGCCCGTCGGAAACATCCAGACACGCCGTCGCCATGCCGACCAGGGCAGGGCCGAGCTCGACCCGGGGCTCGGGAAGCTGGTAGCGGTCGACCGCATACCGCCGCTGCGCTTCGTCGAGCCCGGCCGCCTCACCGCAGCAGACCTGCAGGCCGAGGCCGCCATCGCCGATCGTTCCCGAAACCCAGACATCGTCGCCGGCCGACGCCCCGCTGCGGCGCAGCGCCGGGCCGTGCGCGAGGCGGCCGATCGCGGTGACCGCGAGCATCGCCGGCCCGACGCCGTCGACCGTATCGCCGCCGATCAGGGTGACGCCGTAGCGCGTCTGATCCGCCGCCAGGCCCCGCGCCAGGGCGGCGACCCAGTCGTCGCCCCGTTCCTCCGAAATCCGGAGCGCGAGGGTGTAGACTTCCGGCGTCGCCCCCATCGCCGCCAGATCGGACAGATTCACCCTGAGCGCCTTCTGCGCGATGCGATCGGGCGGGTCGTCCGGCCGGAAATGCGTTCCCTCGACAAGGGCGTCGGTCGTGACGATGCGGTCCGCGCCGTCGGCGACGTCGAGCAAGGCGGCATCGTCGGTCAGTCCGAACGCGCCGGACCGGCCGGCCGCCAAGGGCGCAAAATAGCGAGCTATAAGGTCGAATTCGCCCGACCGGGCGCTCCGCGCCGCCACGGCATCAGGCCTCCGGCCCGGCGGCTCCGCCAACTACGGGTCCGACCTCGTCCCCTGCCGGAGCGGAATTCCGGATCTCCGTCGGTTCCGACGCTTCGGACCCTTCGCTGAACTCCCCGGACCGCAGGGTCCGGGCCAGGCGATTGAGCACGCCGTTTACAAAGGCGGGCTCGCGCTTGTCGAAGAAGACCCGGGCGACATTGACATATTCGGCGATGACGACGCGGGCCGGCGTCTCCGCCCGGCCGAGCAACTCCCAGGCGCCGGCATTGAGCAGCGCGACCAGGACACGGTCCATCCGTTCCAGCGCCCAGTTTTCGGACAGCGACTCCGCGATCATCCGGTTGAGCGCCGCCCGGTCGCCGCAGGCGCCGCGAACGATTTCCTCGAACAGCGCCTTGTCCGCGGCGGCCGCCGGGCCCGCTTCGCGCATCCGGTGCAGATGGAATTCGTCGACGACATCGTCCGGTACAGCATCCGTCGCGCCGAGCTGATAGAGCGCCTGCACGGCTGCAATCCGGGCTTGCGTCCGCCGGTCGGAGCGCCGGGCAGCCGGGCGGCCGGACCCGGCTTCGGGAAGGGCGTCGCTGGTCCCTGCCGGGGCTGCCGTCATGGCCTCAGGTGCCGGTGAAGCGGCGCTTCACCTCAATCATGCGCAGGCAGGCCACGACAGCGTCGCGGCCCTTGTCCTTTTGCTTCGGATCGGCGCGGACGACGGCCTGTTCCCGGTTCTCCGTCGTGAGGATGCCGTAGCCGATGGGTGCGCGCTTGTGCAACGCCAGTTCCTGTAGGCCGCGCGCGCTTTCCGAGCAGACATAGTCGTAGTGGGTGGTTTCGCCGCGAATCACGCAGCCCAGAGCCACGAAACCGTCGAACCGGTCGAGAGCGAAATTGATCGTCGCCGGAATTTCGAACGTGCCCGGCACGTCGATCCGTTCCCAGGTTGCGCCGACCTCGGTCAGCGCCGCCTCTGCGCCCTGCACCAGCAGGTTGGCAATATCGGTGTAGAATCGCGCCTCGACGATAAGAATGTGGGGTGGGCGGGAGTTCATGCGGGCGCCCGGCTCTATTCGGCCGGAATCGGCCGGCGCTCGCCGATCGAAAGATCGTAGCCGTCCAGACCGATCACCGTGCGGTTGCTGTTGGTCAGAAGGATCATGTCGCGGATGCCGAGATCCGTCAGTATCTGTGCACCGACGCCGTAGTTGCGCAGCTCGCCTTGCGGCCCGCCGCCCTTGTCGCCGACCGATGCGCGGTTTCCCAGATGGCCCGATGTTGCCAGTGACAAGGGCTCGCGGATCAGAACGGCGGCGCCGCGGCCGGCATTGCCGATCATCCGCATGGCACGCTGGAGTTCGCCCGACTTGCCCGTGCCGGCCTGGTACAGGAGATCGCTGAACACGTTGAGTGCGTGCATCCGGACCATGACCGGCGCACCGTCCGCGATATCGCCCTTGACCAGTGCGATATGCTCGGTGCCGGAAATCCGGTTGCGGTAAATGATGGCGCGGAAAGTGCCGCCGAAATCCGACGTGAAATCGCCTTCCTCCACCCGCTCGACAATCTTGTCGAAGCGCCGGCGATAGGCGATCAGGTGCTCGATCGATCCGATTTTCAGACCGTGGAACTGCGCGAAGGCGACGAGCTGCGGCAGCCGCGCCATCGAGCCGTCCTCGTCCATGATCTCGCAGATCACGCCGGAAGCGTGCAGCCCGGCCAGCCGCGCCAGGTCGACTGCCGCCTCGGTGTGGCCGGTCCGCACCAGCACGCCGCCGTCGCGCGCGACCAGCGGGAACACATGGCCGGGAGTCGTGATCGCGCTGGCGTCGGAAGCTTCGTCGATCGCCACCGCGACGGTATGCGCCCGGTCGTGGGCGGAAATGCCGGTCGTCACCCCCTCGCGCGCCTCGATGGAGACCGTGAAGGCCGTCGAAAACCGGCTGTTGTTCTTCTGGGGCATCAGTTGCAGGCCGAGATGGGCCGCCCGTTCCCCCGTCATGGCGAGGCAGATCAGGCCGCGGCCATATTTGGCCATGAAGTTGATCGCCTCCGGCGTCGCCTTTTCCGCCGGGATCACCAAGTCGCCTTCGTTCTCCCGGTCCTCGTCGTCGACCAGGATGAACATCCTGCCCCTGCGCGCGTCCTCGATGATCTCCTCGATCGGCGACAGGAAGGCCAGGTCGTCCGCTGCCCGGCGCACGTCCCGCTTCGATACCAGGCTCAGATGTTCGCGATTGCTCACGCCGAGACCTCTCCGCTCGCCGGCCCGACCGCCAGCATACGCTGAACGTAACGCGCCATCAGGTCCACTTCCAGATTGATCGCGCCGCCCTGCTGCAAATCGCCCAAGGTTGTCATGGCCAGCGTGTGCGGAATCAGGTTTACGGAAAATCCCGTGACCGCGTCGTCTTCGCCGTCGTCAACGGCGTTGACTGTCAACGAAACGCCATCGACCGCGACGGAACCCTTCGATGCGATGAATCTGCCGAACGCCCGGTCGACGGCGAAACGGAAAACCTCACTGCCGGACGCCGGTTCGCGCGACACCGCCCGGCCTATCGTGTCGACATGGCCGGCAACTATATGCCCGCCCAGTTCATCCTGCGCCCGCAGGGCCCGCTCCAGGTTGATGCGCCGGCCTTCGCGCCAGTCGCCCAGGGTGGTGCAGGAGAGGGTTTCGTCCGACGCCTGCACGGCAAACCAGTCCGGCCCGGTCTCAACTACCGTCAGGCAGACACCGCTGCACGCGATCGAGGCTCCGATGGCGATGCCGGCCGTGTCGTACGCCGTGCCGATCTCGAACCGCGTGTCGCTGCCGGCCGGCCGCGTGCGGCTGCGGATGCGGCCGATGTCGGTTACGATTCCGGTGAACATGGGTCGTCCTCCGCCGGGTCGTCTCCCGGGCTCCGCTCGCGATGCCAGATTTCCAACAGATCGTCGCCGCAGGATTCGCGGGAATTCAAGCGCCATGCGGCAGCGTCGGCCAGGCGATCGAGGCCGAGTTCGCCAACCGCCGGCCGGGCGTCGCTGCCCAGCACCGCGCCGGCGCGAAACCAGTAAAGCCGGTCGACGAGACCGGTGCGCATCAGGCTGGCGGCCACCTGCCCGCCGCCTTCGACCAGCACATCGTTCAACCCCTCGCCGCCGAGCGCGGCGGCAACGGCCTTCGGGTCGGGCCGACCGGTGCTGTCGGCGGCAGCGGTAATCCGGCGGACCGGCGGTGCCGCCGGCGCTTGCCCGGCGGTCGAAAACTGCCAAACGGGATGTTCGGCCGCGGTCTGCACCAGGCGGCAGTTCGCCGGCAGCCGGGCATGCGAATCGAGGACGATGCGCAGGGTCCGCCGCGTGATGCCGGACAGGCGACAGGTGAGCAGCGGATCGTCCGCCAGGGCGGTGCCGATCCCGATCATGACGGCGTCGTGCCTTGCACGCAGCGCGTGCCCGCGTGCCCGGGCCAGCAGGCCGGTGATCCACTGGCTGTCACCGCCTGCCGTCGCGATGCGACCGTCGAGGCCCGTTGCCAGCTTGAGTGAGAAGCGCGGGCGCCCTGCCCGCTGGCGCTTGAGATAGCCGCCGAGATCTTCAGTTGCCAGCTCCGCGCAAATACCCGAGTCGACGGCGATTCCAGCAGCGGCGAGTTTTGCTAGGCCCGAGCCGGCGACGCGGCTGTCCGGATCGTCCAGTGCGGTCACGACGCGCGCAACGCCGGCCTCGATCAGGGCTTCGGCGCAAGGAGGCGTGCGGCCGTGATGAGCGCAGGGCTCCAGGGTGACATAGGCGGTGGCGCCCTGAGCCGCTGCGCCGGCCCGGCGGAGCGCTTCGGTTTCGGCATGCGGCCGTCCACCCGGCTGCGTCCAGCCGCGCCCGACGACCCGGCCGTCCCCGATCAGGATGCAACCGACCGATGGATTAGGCGCGGTCGTGCCGAGGCCGCGCCGGCCCAGGGCCAGCGCCGTCTTCATCCAGCGGCGGTCGGCGGCGCCGTTGCTCAATCTTCGACCGCCGGTTCCTCTTCCCGCTCGCCCAGGCTGCCGAGGAACTGCTCGAAATCCCTGGCTTCGCGGAAGTTCTTGTAGACCGAGGCGAAACGGACATACGCGACCTGATCGAGGCCGGCCAGCGCCTCCATCACCAGCTCGCCGATATGCTTGGCCGGGATGTCCGATTCGCCGGAACTTTCGAGCCGGCGCGTGATCGAACTGACGATCCGGTCGATCCGGTCCTCGCCGATCGGCCGTTTGCGCAAGGCTATGGAAATGGACCGGAACAGCTTGTCGCGATCGAACGGCACCCGCTGGCCGTTCTTCTTGACCACCACGAGGTCGCGCAACTGGACCCGCTCGAATGTCGTGAACCGCGAGCCGCAGTTGGTGCAGAACCGGCGGCGCCGGATCGACGCGCCGTCTTCGGTCGGCCGCGAATCCTTCACCTGGGTTTCGTCACTCCCGCAGAACGGACAGCGCATGGCCTCTCTCCTTCTCGCCCCCCGGCGCCTTCGGCCTCGAACGCCGCACCACCGGCAGGTCCGCCGCTGTGCCGGGCACCTACATCGACGGATAGACGGGAAAGCGCCGGCATAGCACGCGGACTCTTTCCCGGGCCGCCGATTCGGCCGCCGAATTGTCCCCCGGATCCGCCGCCAGACCTTCCAGCACATCGGCGATCAGGTCGCCGACCTGCTCGAATTCCGCGACGCCGAAACCGCGGGTCGTCGCGGCGGGCGTGCCGAGACGGATGCCGGAAGTTACCGTCGGCTTTTCCGGATCGAACGGAATGGCGTTCTTGTTGCAGGTGATGCCGGCCCGTTCGAGACTCTCGTCGGCAATGTTGCCCGTTACCCTCTTGGGCCGCAGGTCGACCAGCATCAGATGGGTGTCCGTGCCGCCGGCCACCATGGCGAAGCCGCGCTCGACCAGACGCGCCGACAGCGCCTTCGCATTGGCGACGATGGCCTGGCAATAGACCTTGAATTCAGGAGTCAGCGCTTCCTTGAAGGCCGCCGCCTTGCCGGCGATCTGGTGCATCAGCGGCCCGCCCTGAGAACCCGGAAACACCGCCGAATTGATTTTCTTCGCCAGCGCTTCGTCGTCGGTCAGGATCATGCCGCCGCGGGCACCGCGCAGGGTCTTGTGGGTGGTGGTCGTCGTGATGTCGGCGATCAGCACCGGGCTGGGATGCACGCCGGCCGCCACCAAGCCGGCGAAATGCGCCATGTCCACCATCAGCCTCGCGCCGACGCTGTCGGCAATGTCGCGGAACCGGGCGAAATCGATGAAGCGCGGATAAGCCGACCCGCCCGCGATGATGAGTTTGGGCCGGTGTTCTTCGGCCAGCGCCGCAACCCGGTCGTAGTCGATCAGGTGATTGTCTTCGCGCACGCCGTACTGGACCGCGTTGAACCATTTTCCGGACAGCGCGGGCGCCGCGCCGTGGGTGAGATGGCCGCCGGCCGCCAGCGACATACCGAGGATCGTGTCGCCGGGCGAAAGCAGCGCCATCATGACCGCGGTGTTGGCTTGGGCGCCGGAATGGGGCTGCACATTGGCGAAGGCGCAGCCGAACAGCCGTTTCGCCCGTTCGATCGCCAAGCTTTCGGCGACATCGACATGGTCGCAGCCGGCGTAGTAGCGGCGCGCCGGATAGCCTTCGGCATACTTGTTGGTGAGCACCGATCCCTGGGCCTCCAGTACGGCGCGGGAGACGATGTTTTCGGATGCGATCAGCTCGATCTGGTCCTGCTGCCGGCCCAGCTCCGCCTGGATGCTGTCATACAGTTCCGGATCGGACTGGCGCAGCGAAGCGGCGAAAAAGCCGTTGTCGAAAGGCAGGATCGTTGCGGAGCCGGGGCTTGTCATCGCTGATATTCCGTTGGGCGACCGACGGCCGGTCAGCCGGCGCCGCTGTCGATCTTGTCGACCCGCGCCGCATGCCGCCCGCCGTCGAATGGCGTTTCGAGGAAAGCGTGCAGCGCGTCGCGGGCCGTCTCCACACCGATCAGCCGCCCACCGAGCGCCAGCACATTGGCATTATTATGCTGCCGCGACAGACGCGCCGAGAGGCTATCGTGACACAGCGCGGCGCGGATGCCCCGGTGGCGGTTGAGCGCGATGCTGATGCCGATGCCGGAGCCGCAGACGGCCACGCCCAACTCCGCCTCGCCCGTGGCAACCGACCGGGCCAGCGCATGGCCGAAATCCGGATAGTCGACCGGCTCGTCGGAGGCCGGCCCCAGATCCAGAACCCTGTGGCCCGACGACCTCAGTTCGTCGGCCAGGGCGGACTTGAGAACGAAGCCGGCATGATCCGATGCAACGGCTACGGTTTTCGCATTCAATCGCCGTTCCTTCGATAGCCGGCTTCGGCTTCTCCGCCTTCCGGCCGGCGACGCAAATTCCTGCTCGAACCACCAGATATCGCGGATCGCGCCGGTGCAACGACACGATCTCGTATATCCCTTTCGCAGACCGAAGGCAATTCCGCGCCGGGCCGCGACGGCCCCTCCCGCTGTCGCAACATATCCTTCAATGCTGCCGGAGTGGCGGCCGGGCTATGGGCAAGACGGAGTAAATCAGATGCAACTAAACGGCACCGGGAAACAGACGTGCGTGAATATCGCTTTAAGAAGATGGAGTAACAATTTGATTCGATGAAAAGAAACGGATTTTGAGAGAATTGACTCACGATGAATACTGTGCAATAGAGTGAAATGCGTGCCGGCAGGTTAACGCCGAAAAAGGTGAGCCTGCCGGAAAAGCCAAGCGCAAGAAAAAAGGACGCGGGGTATGAGTAACGAGCACACGGAGCGTATCTCCCGTGAGGAGATGCTCCGGATGACCACTAATGTCGTCTCGGCTTATGTTGGCAACAACACGACCGCGACGAACCAGCTTCCGGACCTGATCAAGACCGTCCACAGTTCGCTCAACGCATTGGGCGAAGCGCAGGCGGCCGAGGCAGCGCCGAAACCGGCCGTGCCGGTGCGCCGTTCGCTGACACCGGAATATCTTGTCTGTCTGGAAGACGGCAAAAAGCTGAAAATGCTGAAGCGTTATCTGCGGACGACCTACGACATGTCGCCCGACGAATACCGCCAGAAATGGGGGCTGCCGGCGGACTATCCGATGGTCGCACCGAACTACGCCAAGCGCCGTTCGGAGTTCGCCAAGCGCATCGGGCTCGGCCGCCGGGGCCGCGGCGGACAGCCGGAAGCCCGGGTGACGAACTGATCCGGCATTGAGAAAGCCCGGCGGTTTCCCGCCGGGCTTTTGCTTCCGGAGCTCCGTTGCCGGAGCGGGGTACGGCTATTTCGCGTAGTCGTAGGTGCCCTTGCTCCAGACGTACCAGACGTAGCCGGGCGCGGTCACGTCGCCCTTCTTGTCGAAGCCGATCTTGCCGAGCACCGTCTCGAACTGCTCGGAGCGCAGCACCTTCACGACCTTGGCGAGGTCGGTCGAGCCGGCCTTGGTCACGGCGGCGGCCCATGCCTGGATCGCGCCATAGGTATAGAGGGTGTAGCCCTCGGGCTCGTACTTCTGCGCCTTGAACTTGGCGACCACAGGCGCGGCCGACGGATTCTTGCGCGGATCCGGCGAGAAGGTCATCAGCACGCCCTCGCCCGCATTGCCGGCGATCTTCCAGAACTCGTCGGTAACCAGCGCGTCGCCGGAGACGAGCTGCGGCTTGTAGCCCATCTCATGGGCCTGGCGGATCATCAGGGCGCCCTCGGTGTGGTAGCCGCCGAGATAGAAGACGTCGATGCCCGCCGCCTTCATCTTGGAAACCAGCGCGGTATAGTCCTTTTCGCCCGCCGTATAGGCCTCGACCATCGCGGCCTTGCCGCCGGCCTTCTGGTAGTTCTCCAGCGTCGCGTCCATCAGGCCTTTACCGTACGCCGTCTTGTCGTGCAGGAAGGCGATCTTCTTGCCCGGATAGTTCTTGTGCAGAAAGGTACCTGCCACAACGCCCTGCTGGTCGTCGCGACCGCAGACGCGGAACACGTTCGGGCCGCCTTCGTCGGTCAGCTTCGGATTGGTCGAAGCCGGCGAAATCTGCAAGATGCGGCCAGCGGTGTAGACCTTGGAGGCCGGGATCGACGAGCCGGAGCAGAAGTGCCCGCCCACGAACACGACTTTCTGGCTGACCAGCTTCTTGGCCACGGCCACGGCCTGCTTGGGATCGCAGGCGTCGTCGCCGATCTCCAGCTTGACCTTCTGGCCCAGCACGCCGCCGGCTGCGTTCAGATCCTTGACCGCCTGCTCGGCGCCGCGGCGCATCTGCTCGCCGAAAGAAGCATACTGACCGGTCATCGGCCCGACGGTGGCGATCACAAGATCGGCCTGCGCCGGCGAGAACGCCAATACCGATGCTGCGGCCGCTGCCGCAAACGAAAACTTCAAACGGGTCATTGCGGAACTCTCCCTGTTGGTTCGAACCGGGGTGGCCTGTCACAGGCTTGCGGCACGGCGACCGGCCCCCTTGCGATACTGCCGTCCGAATGCGGCGGCATCTCTGCGCGTATTCTAACCGAGCGGCACAGCTTCGCAACGAGGAAGCCGCCTCGCACCCCAGTCACAAGGACGCGAATTAGCGCTCCATCACGCTGCATCGGGCCGGCCGGCGGTCGCCGCCTTCACCGCTTGTCCTTCCAGCCGAACGGCCCGGCGCGCTCGTAGAGCCACGGATACTGGGTTACCATCCGGCGCGCTCGGGTAAGCCGGTAGGCCGCGAAGCCGACGGCGATCAGGTACGCCGTATCGATGACATAGCCGGAGACAGACAGGCCGTCGCCGCCGAACAGGCCCCAGACCAGGAAACGGTCGGCAAAACCGAGCATCAGACCGTAGGGAAGCATCTGCCAAGCCGGCCGCCAAGTGTTGGCCAGCGCCTGCCCGGTCATGAAGGCGGCGAAACCGACAATGATCGCCGTCACGAACAGGGTGACCAGAAGATCGGGAACCCCGAACAACGCCGCCATCAGTGTCCCCCTTCCAGATAGGCGGCGCGAACCTCAGCGTTGGCCAGCAGCTCCTCCCCGGTCCCGCTCAGGATGATCCGGCCGTTCGCCATGACGTAGCCGCGATCGGCCAGGCGCAGCGCGTGATAGGCATTCTGTTCGACCAGAAAGACCGTCGTTCCCGCATCGTTGATTTCGGCCACAACTTCGAAAATCTGTTTGACGATCATCGGCGCCAAGCCGAGCGACGGCTCGTCGAGCAGCAGAAGGCGCGGCCGACTCATCAGCGCTCTGCCGATCGCCAGCATCTGCTGCTCGCCGCCGGACAGCGTGCCGCCGCGCTGGTCGGCCCGGTTTCGCAGGATCGGGAAAAGGTCGTAGACCCGTTCCAGGTCCCCGTCGAAATACTCCTCGTCGCCCGTGGTTGCCCCGAGCTGCAAATTCTCCCGTACCGTCATGCGCGGAAAGATGCGCCGGCCCTCCGGCGCCTGCGCCAAGCCCATCCGCACGATTTCGAAGGTCGCCTTGTAGGTGATGTCCACGCCGTCCAGCGTGATCCGGCCGGCCGCGGCCCGCGGGTCGCCGCAGACGGTCATCAGCAGAGTCGACTTTCCCGCGCCGTTGGCCCCGATCAGCGTGACGATCTCGCCGCGGCAGACTTCGATATCGACGCCGCGCAGCGCCTGGATGCGCCCGTAGAACGTCTCGACGCCGCTGATATCGAGCATGACATCCCGGCCGGCGGCAGCTTCGGTCACGGCCGGTCCCCTCCGCCGCCGGCGCCGTCCGCGGACAGATCCTGCCTCACGATATCGGGCAGGTCCTCTTCCTCCTCCTCGCCCAGATAGGCGCGGATCACCGCCGGATCCTGGCGCACGAACTCGGGGTCGCCATCGGAAATCTTGCGGCCGTAGTCGAGCACGACGATGTGATCGGAAATCTGCATGACCACGCTCATGTCGTGCTCGATGAGTAGAATGCCGATCCGGTGCTCGTTCCGGATAAAGGTGAGTAACGCGTTGAGGTCGGCGCTTTCCCGCGGGTTGAGGCCGGCCGCCGGCTCGTCGAGGCACAGCAGGACCGGCTCGGTGCACATGGCGCGCGCGATCTCAAGCCGTCGCTGGTCGCCGTAGGGCAGGCTGTCGGCATCGTCGTCGGCCCGGTCGACCAGACCGATCTGCTCCAGCCAGTAGCGTGCCTGCTCGACCGCCTTCTGCTCCTCGCGCCCGTAACCGAAGCCGAACAGGCCGCGCACCGTATAGCCGGACGCCCGCATCAGCTTGTTGTGCTGGGCGACCACCAGGTTTTCCAGCAGGGTCATCTTCGGGAACAGGCGGATGTTCTGGAAGGTGCGCGCGACCCGGGCCTCGCTGGCGATGCGGAAGCCTTCCATGCGCTCCAGATAGGCTGGCATACGCCCTTCGCGCTGCAGGGTCAGGCGGCCTACCGTGGGCTTGTAGAAGCCGGTCAGGCAGTTGAACACCGTCGTCTTGCCGGCGCCGTTCGGGCCGATGATCGCGGTGATTTTCCGGTCCTCGGCCCGGAAGGAAACATCGTCGATCGCCACCAGGCCGCCGAAGCGCATGGTCAGATGCTCGACCGTCAGGAGCGGTCGCCTGTCCGCACGGTCGTTGGCGGCACTGCCGTTCCCTGTGCTTCCGTTCATAACGCTGTCGCCGGCTGCGGCCGTCATCCGCCGCTGCCTGTGCTGGCGCGCGCCCGGCGGCCATGCATGCGGATCGTCGGCTCGCGATGGGCGAGCAGGCCGGCCGGCCGCCACAGCATGATCAGCACCATCGAACCGCCGAAAAACAGCATCCGGTATTCCTGCAGCTCGCGGAAGATTTCCGGCAGGCCGATCAGCAGGAAGGCCGCGACGACGACGCCGATCTGGCTGCCGAAGCCGCCCAGCACGACGATGGCGAGAATCACCGCCGATTCGATGAAGGTGAAGCTTTCCGGGCTCACGAAGGTCTGGCGCGTGGCGAAAAAGGAGCCGGCGAAGCCGCCGAACATGGCGCCGAAGCCGAACGCCGTCAGCTTGGTGTTAGTCGGGTTGATGCCGAGCGAGCGGCAGGCGATCTCGTCCTCGCGCAGCGCCTCCCAGGCGCGGCCGACCGGCAGCTTGCGCACGCGCACCGTGAAGAAGTTGGTCGCGAGCGCCATCGCCAGAATGACGAAATAGAGCAGGATCGTCGTGTCCGCCTGGTCGAATTCCCACCCCATCGCCGTGTGGAATTCGGTCGTGTTCTCCAGCGTCTCCTCGTCCATCTTCGACTGGGTCGAGTAGCCGAGCAGGGACGGCGGCGGAATATTGCTGATGCCGTCCGGGCCTTTGGTCAGGCTGTAGAAATTCAGCAGCGTCACCCGGATCATCTCGCCGAAGCCGAGGGTGACGATGGCGAGATAGTCGCCGCGCAGCCGCAGCACCGGAAAGCCGAGCGCGACGCCGGCTAGCGCCGCCATCAGCCCGGCGAAGGGCAGGCAGAGCCAGAAGCTGACGCCTTCGGTCCAGCCCAGGTCCTGGAGCAGCGGCGAATCCGGCGAGGCGAAGAGCGCGAAGGAATAGGCGCCGACCGCGTAGAAGGCGACGTAGCCGAGGTCGAGCAGCCCGGCGAGCCCGACCACGATGTTCAGGCCCCAGCCGAGCATGATGTAGGTCAGCACCAGCACGGCGATGTCGAGATATTGCAGGTTGACGCCGGGCATGAACGGGAACACGGCGGCGGCGAGGAACAGGATGGCGCCGATCCACAGGGCGTTGCGCTGCACCTGGGCGCTCACCCGGTCCATCAGGGCGGCCTGTTCGTCCGGGACCGCCCCGTCCTGCGCGGAGCCGGCCGGCCGGCCCTCGCGCGCCATCCGCACGGCCGAACCGACGGCGAATCCGGCCGACAGGATGGCAAGCAGCCATTGCAGCAGCTTCGCCTTGAACGGCAGCCAGGTCTGTACGCCGGCCCCGCCGAACAGCAGCGAAACGATCAGAAGGACGGCAACAGCCGCCGCCGAGACCGTTACGATCCGATAGTGGCCATGGCGCATCAGGATCAGCCAGCCCCGGACGACGATCGCGATGGCGACCGCCGAGGCGACGTCGACGAACCGCAGGTCGAGGGTAATGCCGCCGGAGATATCCTTGATGTGGAAGCCGACCAGCGAGACGGTGAGCGCAAAGACGACCAGCGCCGTGCCGCCCAGTTCGATCAGGACGCCCTTTCGGTCGGCGGGCGGGATGTTGACCGCCACCGCCTCAGACCTTCTCGATATCCGGTTTGCCGAGCAGGCCGGTCGGCCGGAAGATCAGCACCAGGACGAGGACGGTAAACGTCGCCACATCCTTGTATTCCAGGTTGAAATACCCGGCGAAGAAGACCTCGATCAGGCCGATCAGCAGGCCGCCCAGCATGGCGCCGGGCAGCGATCCGATGCCGCCGAGCACCGCGGCGGTAAACGCCTTCAGGCCGGTCAGGAAGCCGACGAAGAAATCGGTCGCGCCGTAGCGCAGCATGAAGATCAGGCCGGCGACCGCGGCCAGAGACGCGCCCATCACGAAGGTCAGCGCTATGGTGCGGTCGACATTGATGCCGAGCAGCGCCGCCATGCTCCGGTCCTGCTCGCAGGCCCGTTGCGCCCGGCCGAGCGCGGTGCGGGTGATCAGGACCGTGAAGACGACCATGAGGACGATCGTCAGCACGATGATCAGCATTTGCAGGTAGCTGAGCGAGACCGCATAGGCCTGGCCGGCCTGGTTGGTGGTGTTGACGACCTCGACGCCGCCGGTGATCTGCGGCGGCAGGGGCTTGTTACGCGCGCCCTGCAGGAGCTGGACGTAGTTCTGCAGGAAGATCGACATGCCGATGGCGGTAATCAGCGCCGCCAGGCGCGGCGAGGCCCGCAATCGCCGGTAGGCGACCCGCTCCAGCGTCCAGCCGTAGACCGCGGTGAACAGCATGGCCGCAAGCAGCACGATCAGGATCGCCAGCGGCAACCAGACGCCGCCGGCCAGGCCGAGCAGCAGGAAGACGATGAGCGAAACGAAGGAGGCGATCATGAAGATTTCGCCGTGGGCGAAATTGATCATGCCGATGATGCCGTAGACCATCGTGTAGCCGATGGCGACCAGGCCGTAGATGGCGCCCAGCGTGACGCCGTTGATCAGCTGATCGAGGAAATAGGCGACGTGATACATGACCTAGCGCGGCTCCGGCCGGCCGCCGCGCGCACCGTCCCGCCGGCGCCCTGCCCCGCCGGCCATATCACCCTCGGCCATGCCGCCGGAAGGCGAATCTGCAAATCCGGCCATGCGGCTGTCGTTCCTCCGATCGGCGTGTTCAGGGTGGGCCCGGCGCCGCGCCGCAGTCCGGGCCTTGTGCGGAAACCGCGCAACCTTAGCCGGCGCGCCGCGCCATGCAAGCGCGTTCGCGTCGGGCACGGGCGCGCCGGACCGGTGCCTTGACACCCGCGCGCCGCAATCCATAGATAGCGCAGCCGGCAGGCATCCCGGTCCGCAGCGCATACCGGCGGCGACCGGGACCCCGCGCAGGAGGCGCGGCGGGCCGGCCGGGGGGCGCGTAGCTCAGCGGGAGAGCACTGTCTTCACACGGCAGGGGTCGCTGGTTCGAACCCAGCCGCGCCCACCAATGTTTTCAAGGACTTAGCGGGAATTTGGAAGCGCCGGAAATGGCGATAGTTTCCACCCGCCGGGCAAATCCCGCCGCCTCGATTCCCGCGCTACGCCTCTTCAATTCCCCCGCTGCGTCCGCTCGCGGCGTTCGTGGCGCTCCTGGGCTTCGATGCTCAGCGTGGCGATCGGCCTTGCGTCCAGCCGGTCGACGCCGATCGGCTCGGCGGTCTCCTCGCAAAAACCGTAGGTACCGTCCTCGATCCGCTGCATGGCGGCGTCGATCTTGGCGATCAGCTTGCGCTGCCGGTCGCGCGTGCGCAGCTCCCGGCCCCAGTCCGATTCCAGGGCAGCCCGGTCGGCCATGTCGGCCTCGTTCAGGCTCTCTTCCTGCATGGCGTGGATGGTCTCTTCGGCATCGCCCAGGAGCTGGTCGCGCCAGCGCTCCAGTTTACGCCGGAAATAGGCGGCCATGACCGGATTCATGAACGGCTCGTCCGTGGTAGGACGATACGATCCGGGGACGTCCGGCCAGGGACGGCTCATTGCGCCACCATCGGTTCGGAGACGAAGCGGCCGGGACTATACGGGCGGCGCAAGGGGCCGGCAAGCCTTCGGAAAGGCCGTAACCGGGGCGATGCGGCGGACTGTCGGACGGCGCCGCGGACTGCCGGATGCTATGGCGCTTCAGCGGTCCGGAGGATTGCCCCGGAGGATTGGCCGGAGGATTGGCCGGAGGGTTGGCCGGAGGGTTGGCCGGAGGGTTGCCCGGCGGTTCCGGGCCTCGCCGCAGCGGCACAACAGGGCGCCCATGGCGGAAACGAACCATGTCATTCCGGGCCTGTCGGCCATCGCCGAGCGGTACGACGGCTATATCCTCGATCTCTGGGGCACGATCCACAACGGCGTCGAGCCGCTGCCGGGCGCCGTCGACTGCCTGCGCGCCCTGGCGCAACGAGGCAAGGCCGTCCTGATCCTGTCCAATGCGCCCCGGCGCTCCGGCGCCGTTATCGACCGGATGGACAGGGTCGGCATTCCGAGGGATTGCTACGGCCCGGTCCTGTCGTCCGGCGAGGCCGGCTGGCTGGCCCTGCGCGAGCGCGCCGATCCGTGGCACGCCGGGCTCGGCGAGCGCGCCTTTCTTATCGGCGAGGCCGGCGACGAATCGGTTCTCCGGGATCAGGCCGTCGAAGAGGTCGACTCCCTGGAACGGGCGACATTCCTGCTGTGCGTCGGGGCCTTCCGGCGGACGGACACGGTGGAGGACTATGCCGCCCTGCTGGCCGAAGCGCGGGGGCTGCGGCTTCCGATGCTGTGCGTCAATCCCGATCTCGAAGTGCTGCGCGGACCGAATCGCGAGATCTGCGCCGGCGCCATCGCGGCGCGCTATGCCGCGATCGGCGGCGATGTCGGCTATCACGGCAAGCCGCACCGGCCGATCTACACGCTGAGTTTCGAGCGGTTTCCGGGCATCCCGCCCGCGCGCATCCTGGCGGTCGGCGATTCGCTGCGCACCGACGTTGCCGGCGCCAACGCAGTCGGCATCGATTCCCTGTTCGTCTCCGGCGGCCTGCTGGCCGAAGAGCTGGGCATCGCCCCGTTGGGCGAGCCGCCGGCCGGCGCGCTGGCGCCGCTCTACGCCCGCTACGGGCAGCGTCCGACCTGGGCGGTAGCCGCTTTCCGCTGGTAGGCCGACGGCCGGCGTTCGTTATTCCCGCTCACCGCCGGGGAGCACTTCGCCGATCCGGCGTGACGATTCGGGCGATTCCCGGCAGAATGTTGCCCAATTTCGGGTATAGTCGAAAATGGGTAAATGGCCCGCGGCCATTGCAAGGGCAGCATCGGCCGCCGCAACACGGAAGACCCCGATGAACCGTTGGACGTCACCGCCTCCCGACCGGAACCTCCCGGCCACGCTTATCGCCCTGGCAGTTTTCGCCGTCCTGGCGCCGGGTGCGGTTACCGGCACCGCAAGGGCCGAAACCGGCAATCCGCCCCCAGTGGCGCCAAGTGTGGTGCCGGGTGCGGCGCCGGGTGCGGCACCGGGCTCGGCGCAAGCCGGACGGACCGCCCTGCCCGACCTCGTCGCCCGCCTGCTGCCGTCCGTCGTCAGCATCACGACGGTCCAGGGCGGCGGCCCGGCGCAACACCGGAAGGCGCCGGAGGGATCGCCCTTCGAGAAGTACTTCAAGGACTATTTCGAAAAACGCCGGAACCGCCAGCGCGGTTCGGCCATGGGCAGCGGTTTCATCATCAGCGCCGACGGCTATGTCGTGACAAACAACCATGTCATCGACAAGGCGGCGGCGGTGCGCGTGATCCTGGACGGCGGCCGTCAGCTCGACGCCAAAGTCATCGGGCGCGATCCCCGGGCCGATCTGGCGGTGCTCAAGATCCGGCCCGGATCGCCCTTGCCCTATGTGCGATGGGGCGACTCCGACACCATCCGTATCGGCCAGGACGTCGTCGCCATCGGCAACCCGTTCGGCCTCAGCCAGACCGTTACGACCGGCATCCTCTCGGCGCGCGGCCGCCATCTCCAGAATTTCGGCGGCATTCCGGGCAGTTCCTTCGTCGATTTCCTGCAAACCGACGCGGCCATCAACAAGGGCAACAGCGGCGGCCCCCTGTTCAACCGGGCCGGCGCTGTCATCGGCGTCAACACCGCGATCTATTCGCGCGCTGAAGTGAACGCCGGCATTGCGTTTGCCGTGCCCTCGAACCTGGCGGCGCCGATCGTCGAACAACTGCGGCGCTACGGCCGGACCCGGCGCGGCTGGCTGGGCGTGAATATCCAGCCGGTAGACGACGAGCTTGCCCGATCGCTCGGCATGGAATCGCCGACCGGGGCGCTGGTGGCCAATGTCGTGACCGGCAGCCCGGCGGCCGAGGGCGGCATCGTCTCCGGAGACGTGATCCTCAGGTTCGACGGCAAGCCGGTGCCCAACGCATCGCGTCTGTCGCAGATCGTAGCTGCCGCACCGGTCGGCAAGAGCGTGACCGTGTCCGTGTTGCGGGGCGGCAAGACCGTCGCGCTCACGATCGTCCTGGGCGAACTGGAAAAGGCGATGGAAGCCGGCGCCGTCCAGGATACGCCTGCGGAGGAGATCAGGCCGGACCTGTTCCCCGAATTCGGCCTGCGCCTCGGCAAAATCACACCGGAACTGGCCGAACGCTACAAGACGGCGACGCGGGAGGGCGTGATCGTGCTGGGCGTGGAGCCGAAGGGCGACGCCGACCGCAAGGGCGTGGCGCCCGGCGACGTGATCGTGGAGATGGAGCAGACCGCCGTCGCGACTCCCGAGGCGGTCAGGAAACTGGTCGACGAGGCGAAAGAGGCCCGCAAGACATCGGCCCTGTTGCTGATCCAGCGCGGCGAGGACCGGCGCTTCGTCGTGCTCCGGTTCAGGCTGCAACAGGAGCAGTGACGGCCGGGGCCCGCATCGCCGGGCGGTCAGGTTCCCGAATCCGGCGCCGCGAATTCGTCGCGCCGATACCCCTGGAGATACAGGAGGGCGGTGAGATCGCCATGTTCGATCCGGTGCCCGGCGGCAGCGGCGGCCGCCGGCTTCGCGCGAAACGCGACCCCCGCGCCGGCCGCCTGCAACATCGGAATGTCGTTGGCCCCGTCGCCGACCGCGAGCGCGTCCTGCCGGGCCAGGCCGCGGCCGGCGAGAAACGCATCCATGGCCTCCAGCTTGCCCTGGGCGCCGAGCACGGGCTGCTCCAGCCGGCCGGTCAGGACGCCGCCGTCGAGCACGATGTCGTTGGCGACATCGACATCGAACCCGCATTCGCCACGGACATATTCCGAGTAGATCCGGAAGCCGCCCGATACCAGCGCGGTCAGTGCGCCATGTTTGTGCATGGTGCGCACCAGGGTCCGCGCGCCCGGCGTGAATTCGATGCGGTAGCAGAAGGCCCGCAGAAACTCCTTTTCCAGGCCGCCCAGCATTTCGACCCGCACGGCAAGCGCCTCGCGGAACGGGACTTCGCCGTTCATCGCCTGCTGCGTGATCCGCCGGACGGTCTCGCCGACGCCCAGGAGATCGGCCAGCTCGTCGACCATCTCGTTGCGGATCACCGTGGATTCCATGTCGGCGACCAGCAGCCGCTTGCGGCGGTTGTCCGCGCCGGTCACGACCGCATCGACCGGCAGCCGGCCGACCGACTGTACGACGGCCGCCTGCGCAGCGCCGGGATCGCCGCCGGCGAACGGAATATCGCAGGCCACCTGGGGCGACAGCCATTCGGGTTCGCCGCCCTCGGCGCCGGCGTCTTCCAGCGCCCAGCGCGCCGACGTGACGGTTCCGTCGGACAGGCGCGGCAGCGCCGGGTTGGCAATAAGCGTCACGAAGTGACTCATTGCGGGCGAAGATTATGGCGCCGATGAGAAATTTCCCTGCGGCGCAATCGGGAAACGGATGGCGGGAAACGGATGGGCCTGAGCACAACGGAAAGCCGGCCGGCAGACCTTCCGGCCCGGCCGGAGGAAGTCGTCGTCGTCGGCGGGCCGACCGCCAGCGGCAAGTCCGAAATCGCCCTCGATATCGCACGGGAATTCGGCGGCGCGGTGATCAATGCCGACAGCATGCAGGTGTATCAGGAACTCAGAATCGTCACCGCGCGGCCCGATGACGCGGCGTTGTCGGCCGCGCCGCACCGGCTGTACGGCATCCTGCCGGCGCGCGAGCGCTGCTCGGCCGGGCGCTGGCGGCGCATGGCGCTGGACGAGATCGCCGCGGCGCGCCGGGCCGGGCTGCTGCCGGTCGTGGTCGGCGGCACCGGCTTGTATCTCAAGGCTCTGCTGGACGGGATCGCCGAGGTTCCCGACATTCCGGAAGCGGCGATGCAGGCCGTTGCCGCCTGGCTGGACGAGGCCGGGCTCGAGGCCGGCCGCGAGCGATTGCGCGCCGTCGATCCGGCGACCGCCGGGCGCCTGCCGGCCCTCGACCGCCAGCGGGTGATCCGCGCGCTTTCGGTCTACGAGCGGACCGGCCGACCGCTCTCCGCCTGGGCGAACGATACCGGCGGCGCGCCGCTTCTCCGCGCCTTCAGGATCGCCGCGCTGCCCGCGCGCGAGACGCTGTACCGGCGCATCGACGACCGGTTCGCGAGGATGATCGGGCGCGGCGCTCTGGACGAGGTTCGCAGGCTGGAAGCATTGCGGCTCGATCCTTCGCTGCCGGCGATGAAGGCGGTCGGCGTGCCGCAGATCCTGGCTCATCTCCGCGGCGAGACCGACCGCGCGACGATGATTACATGCGGCCAGACCGCAACCCGGCGCTTTGCCAAACGGCAGTTCACCTGGTTCCGGCGTCAATTTCGTTCGCCAGATGCCGTTTTTGCGCAATTTTCGGAAAGTATGCGCGACGAAATGTTTAATAAAATTCGTCAATTCCGGTTGACGGGGTAAATCGCCACTCGTATTTCCCGGCTGCGGATAAACCGCAGTTCCCGCCGCCGCAAGCGGCGGTTTTTTTCGCTGCCGGACGGACCGGGATGCCGGCCGGCGCTGCCGTCGGCCGGGGCCGCCCGGCCCCCGGACAAATCCGGCGAGACAAATCCGGCGAGACAAATCCCGGGAGACGGATCGATGTCGCAAGAGATGACAGGATCGGAAATCGTCCTGCGCGCCCTGGTCGACCAGGGCGTCGACACGGTATTCGGCTATCCCGGCGGCGCCGTGCTGCCGATTTACGACGCCCTGCACGTCCAGAATTCGATCCGGCACATCCTGGTGCGCCAGGAAGGCGGGGCGGTCCACGCCGCCGAAGGCTATGCGCGCTCCACCGGCAAGGTCGGCGTCGTGCTGGTGACCTCCGGTCCCGGCGCGACCAACGCCGTCACGGGGCTGACCGATGCGCTGATGGATTCCGTGCCGGTGGTCTGCCTGACCGGCCAGGTGCCGACCCATCTGATCGGTAACGACGCCTTCCAGGAGGCCGACACCACCGGCATCACCCGGCCCTGCACCAAGCACAATTATCTGGTGAAGGACATCGACGGCCTGGCGCAGACCGTCCACGAGGCCTTCTATGTCGCGCGCAGCGGCCGGCCGGGCCCGGTCGTGATCGACCTGCCCAAGGATATCCTGCAGGGCAAGGGCAGCTATGCGCCGCCGTCGGTCAACGGCCACCGGTCGTACAAGCCGAAGAGGAAAGGCGATATCGACCGGATCGAAGAGGCCGCCGCGGCGATGGCCCAGGCCGAGCGCCCGCTGTTCTACTGCGGCGGCGGCGTCATCAACGCCGGGCCGAAGGCGTCGCACCTGCTGACCGAGCTGGTCAAGCTGACCGGGTTTCCCTGCACGCTGACGCTGATGGGCCTTGGCGCCCTGCCCGCCTCCAGCAAGCAGTTCCTCGGCATGGTCGGCATGCATGGCACCTACGAGAGCAATCTCGCCATGCACCATTGCGACCTGATGATCAACATCGGCGCCCGCTTCGACGACCGGGTGACCGGCAAGCTGGACGAATTCGCGCCCCATTCGAAGAAGATCCACGTCGATATCGATCCGTCCTCGATCAACAAGAATGTCCGGGCCGACATTCCGATCGTCGGCGACGCCGCCCATGTGATCGAGGACCTGACCAAGGTCTGGAAGGCCCGGCAGTATCGCGCCGACCGGAAGAAACTGGACGCCTGGTGGGCGCAGATCGACGAGTGGCGGGGCCGGGACTGCCTGAAATACAAGCCGTCGGACACGCTGATAAAACCGCAATACGCGCTGGAGCGGCTGCGCGAACTGACCAGGGGCCGGGACGATGTCTTCGTCACCACCGAGGTCGGCCAGCACCAGATGTGGGCGGCCCAGTTCCTGCCCTTCGAGAAGCCGAACCACTGGATGACCTCGGGCGGCCTCGGCACGATGGGCTACGGCCTGCCGGCCGCGATGGGCGTGCAGGTCGCCCATCCCGACGCCCTGGTGATCGACGTGGCCGGCGAAGCCTCCGTCCTGATGAACATCCAGGAGATGAGCACGGTGGCGCAGTATCGCCTGCCGGTGAAGATCTTCATCCTCAACAACGAGTATATGGGCATGGTCCGCCAGTGGCAGGAGCTGCTGCACGGCGGGCGCTATTCGGAAAGCTACATGGATTCGCTGCCCGATTTCGTGAAGCTGGCGGAGAGTTTCGGCGCCGTCGGCCTGCGCGCGGAGAAGCCTGAGGATGTGGACGGTGTGATCGAGGAGATGATCGCGGTCGACAAGGCGGTAATCGCCGACATCCTGGTCGACAAGGCGGAGAACTGCTTCCCGATGATCCCGTCCGGCGCCGCGCACCACAAGATGCTGCTCGGCCCCGAGGACCAGGCCGACAATCCGGTCTCCGAAGAAGGCATGGTGCTGGTCTAGGCGCCGGCCGCCGGATAGAGCCCCCAACGAACGACGGCAGGAAGAGCCATGACCGAACGGCACGTCATCGCCGTGCTGGTGGATAACGAACCCGGCGTGCTCGCCCGGGTCATCGGCCTGTTTTCCGGCCGCGGCTACAATATCGAGAGCCTGACGGTCTCGGAGGTCGATGCCGAGGCCGGCCTGTCGCGCATCAACGTGGTGACCATCGGCACGCCGATGATCATCGAGCAGATCAAGAACCAGCTCGACCGGCTGGTGCCGGTCCATTCGGTCCGCGACCTGACCGAGGAGGGCCCGCATGTCGAGACCGAGCTGGCGCTGCTCAAGGTCGCCGGCCAGGGCGACAAGCGGGTCGAGGCCCTGCGCATCGCGGACATCTTCGGCGCCAAGGTGGACGATACGACGCTGGAATCCTTCATCTTCCGGCTCGACGGGCAGACCGAGAAGATCGACCGCTTCATCGGCCTGATGAAGCCGCTCGGCCTGATCGAGGTCGCCCGCACCGGCGCGGTCGCGATCAGCCGGGGGAAAGAGGGAATTTAGCGGGCGGGCCGGATGCCCCCGTGCGCGCCGCCCCGGCCGGCGACTTTGCCCGTTTCAGGCAGGGTCGAGTATCTCTCGCGCGGCTGCTTTCTGAACGAATGCGGAGCGCGTCATGCCACGCATGCGCGCCGCCTCGTCAAGGGTATCGAGGAACCCCTTCTCCAGGCTCAAGTTCACCCGCACGACCCGCTTCCGGTCCCGCACATAGGGAATCATCATCAGCACCGCTCCCTCCGCGATGCTCTCGGCAACTTGCTCGCGTACCGCTTCGATGCCGTGCGGCGGCGCCGGCTCACCGTCCTCGAAGAACAGGCTCAACGCCTCGATAGCGTTGGGAACGATGTTATCGAAGCTGTCGGCGGCCGAATAGCATCCCGGCACCTCCGGAAACCGGACCCCGTAGGCGCTTTCGGGGTCCTTGTCGATGACGGCGACGTAGTGCATGGCTGCCTCCTCAGTTCCAGCCCACCCGCCTGGCGATGCTCCGGGCGGTGCCGAAGGGCAAGTCCTTCTTCGGATGCGGTACGACCACGGTGATCGCGCCTTTTCTGAACTTGTGGTGCGATCCCTTGACGTTCACCAGTTCGAACCCCTCGGCCTTGAGACGCTTGACGATGTCTCGGCTGTTACGCAACATGCGCAATTATATACACACCAAGGCAACGATGCAACGCACGCGCCGCCCGACAGGCTCGAAGGATGCCGTCTCGATCGCGGCGCCTCCTCCTGCCGCGAGGCCGCTCGGGATGACGGCAAGGCGGTGGGGTGCCGGGAAATGTCATGATGTGTCATGAAATGTCATGTTCCGTCATGGCGCTTCGGGCTCGCACCGAACGCAACGCCGCGTCGCCCCGGACCCCGATCCGGGGCCCAGAGTCGCCAGGCACGATTTTCGCGGCCGGCCCCTTCGACTTCGCTCAGAGCCTGCCCTGAGCTTGCCGAAGGGCAGGCTCTGGACCCCGGATTTCCGCTTCGCTCCCCGGATCGGGGTCCGGGGCAGGCATCCGGGGCGGCGAGGGAGGGGGTTCGGAAGTGTCATGATGTGTCATGAAATGTCATGATCCGGTCCTTTCTTCGTCCTGACCGCGTGGCTGGACAGAACGGTCTGTCTTTCGAAAAAAGACGCGGCGAGGAATTTTATCATAGCACCCCCGGCGCCGTTCCCTCCCGTCGTTCCGACCCAAGCGGCCCCCCACCCGTCATTTCGACCGAAGCGGCGTCAGCCGCGCAGCGGAGAAATCCGGCTGGCGACGGGCGCCGGCCGGAGGCACTGCCCTGCGGCGTCGATGGAACGCCCGCCAGATTTCTCCGCTCCGCCCCGGCCGGGGGCCGGGGCTCCGGTCGAAATGACGGCAGGGGGCGGCGGTATTGCAATGTGTCATGAAATGTCATGATCCGTCATGCGCCGCCGCCCGACGGCATTCCCTGTCGATCGAATGCCTTTTGTTCATATAATGTTCTAAACTCGAATTTCAAGCGATTTTTTCGAAATCCGCACCGGTCCAAGCATGGGCCGGAGGCGGCCGGCGCTGCATCGCCGCAATCCGCCTTGCGGTATCCGCAAAGTGCTGGACCTCCTCCGGGCGCAAGGGGCGTAACGAAACCGTTGGCCGAAGCGCCGCCGCGTTTCAGAGCCGGATGAAGACGGTTCCGCCCTCGACCTTTACGGGATAGGTCGCCAGGTCCTCGCACACGGGCGCCGACAGGGCCTTGCCGGTGACGATATCGAAACGGCCCTGGTGCAGCGGACACTCGATGACCGTGCCGATGACCAGCCCGTCGCCGAGATGCTGGCGCTCGTGGGTGCAGTAGCCGTCGGTGGCGAAGAAGCCCCGCTCCGTGTTGTAGACCGCGAAGCTGCGGCCGTCCCGGTCCCAGCGGATCAGGTCCTCTTCGTCGATATCGTCCGCCGCGCAGACCTCGATCCACTCGCCCATGCCCCGCATCCCCGCTCAGACTTCGCGGCTGAGGAGCGAGTCCTCGTAGGGGTAGCGCGACAGCACGACCGGCCCGCTTTCGGTCACCAGAACCTGGTCCTCCAGCTTCACCCCCTCGGCGCCGCCGACCTCGCCGACATAGCTTTCGACGCAGATGGTCATGCCGGCCTCGAACGCGCCGTCGTAATGCTCGTCATGCGCGGGAGAATGGTGGATGACCGGCCATTCGTCGCCCATGCCGACGCCGTGCGCGAGGCAGGGATAGGGCTGGTCGCCATAGCCGGCTTCCTGAACGTAGCGGCCGGCGATGAAATCGCGGAACGACGCGCCGGCGCGCAGGAGCTGCGTATTGTGCATCACCTCGTTCCAGGCCAGCGTGTAGAGCTTTCTCTGTTCTTCGCCCGGCCGGCCCGGCCCGCAATGAAAGGCGCGGCTGACATCGGCGCCGTAGCTGAACGGGCCGATCACCCCGCAGTCGAACGCCACGAGGTCGCCGGCCCGGACCGTCCGGCTCGACGCTTCCTGCTGCCACGGATTGGTGCGGTCGCCCGAGGCGAGCAGCCGGTATTCGAGCCATTCGCCGCCATGCTCGATCGCCGCCTGCCACATCAGGGCCCAGAGCTCCTGTTCCGCAATGCCGGGCCGCAGGGCCTCGCGCATGCGGGTCATGCCGTCCTCGGCCGCCGCCAGGGCGAGGTTCATGGCCAGGATTTCCTCCGGGCACTTGATCTTGCGGGCATGGGCGAGAACCGGCGCTGCGTCGACCGGCGCGAACCCCTCTTCCGCCAACGCCTGCCGGGCGCAAAGACCGACACGGTCGATGCCGACCCTTGCGCCGCCGCCGCAACGCGCCTTCAGGAGATCGCCCGTCTGCGCGGCCCATCTGCGCGCCATCTCCCGCTGCCGCGCGCCGGCGAACATGTAGGACAGCGGCAAATGATCGTCGCGGACCTCGTCGATCGTTTCGAGCTGCCCGCCGGTGTTCCGCCCCGGTTCGCTGTCGAAGTAGACGACCGGGCCGCTGGCGGGCACGAACAGGTAGCCGGCCAGGATATGCATCTGGAACAGCGCGCAGTTGCGCACGCCCGTCGCGTAGCGGATCGACAGCGGCTCGGCCAGGATGACGGCGTCGAGGCCGTGGGCGGCGATCTGCTCGCGCAGCCGGTTGAGGCGCCAGGCGCGCATCCGCGGCACGTCGATCGGCGCTTCGGTATCGGTCGCCCGCGTGGGCGGCGTGATCCGGGCGGCCTGCTCCAGCGTCAGCGGCTGCGGCCGGGCGGCGAAGCGCTTCCGGTAGTCCGCGGCGTCGTTCACCGAAGCACCGGCCGGAGTTTGTCGAGGGCTTTGCCAATTCCTCGCGGCACCCGGGCCGCCGCTGCAAGGCGCTCTCGCATCACATGGTCCGGCGGGCGACGCGTTCGAACGCGCCGCCGTCGGAAATCATGTGCGGCGCCTGGCGGATCGACGGCGCTTTGGTCGACAGGCCCAGCGATCGCCGCACGACGACGGTGAACACCTCCCGGTTGGAGCGGAAGAAACCGGGATCGGGCCCGGGCACCTGCGCGGCGACGGCGCGGCTCAAGGCCGGCAGGGCGAAGAAGGGCACCTGGGGATAAAGATGATGCTCCACATGCCAGTTCATGTTCGCGTAGAGGAACCCGCCGAGCCGGTCGGTCCGGAACGAGCGCGTGCTCTCCGTAATCGACGGCGAATTCTCCTGCATCTCGACATGCTGGATCAGCGTGAACAGCATCATGACCGGCATGCCGAGCAGACGCGGCAGGACGAGGAACCAGAGCAGCCAGGCGGCTCCGAGCGCCGCAAGCAGGGCCGCGCCGGCATAGATCAGGAGAAAGATGCGCGCGTTGCGCGTCATCTTCGGCAGTTCGCCCGCCGGCGTCACCGTCCGCATGACGCCGGTGTAGCGGCCGGCCGCCAGGCGCAGCAGAACCGTCGCCTGATAGCGCAGCAAGGCCAGCCCCGAGGCTTCCGCCAGCCAGCCGCCCAGCACGATCGGCGTGTCGAACGGCATCTGGCAATCCTTGCCGACATGCCAGGTGCAGGTGTGGTGATTGGTGTGGGTGTAGCGCCGGTGCAGCGGCTCTTCCATGTAGATCAGCGACGTGAGCCAGAAGACCGTCTCGTTCAGCCGGCGGCTGCGGAAGGCGGTGCCGTGGGCCGTTTCGTGGCTGAGCGCGTAGGCCGGAACGGTCAGCAGAACGCCGTGGACGAACATGGCCGGCCACAGCCAGGCCGTGCCGAGGCACAGCCAGACCAGGGCGCCGGTCGCCAGCAGCCCACCGCCCCATTGCGCGAGGTAGAGCAGGCCCGGCCGGTCGGAGCGCCAGGCGAGCGCTTTCAGGGTCTTCCGGTCGAGCGTTACGCCGCTCGATGCCGCATTGGTCGGCGCACAGTCCGGCATCGCTATCGACCTGCTATCGGACCTTCCGGGCCACCCTGCGCATGCGGCGGAGGATTGACAAACGATAGAATTTCGGCCGTAGCATTAAGGAATCTAATGCTGTGCTTGCGCATAAGGATTGTTGCTCGTGGCGAGCCTGCCTCCGCTCACCTGGCTGCGCGCTTTCGAGGCGGCGGCGCGGCACCTTTCCTTCACCCAGGCGGCGGCCGAACTGAAGCTCACCCAATCCGCGGTCTCGCAGCATGTGCGCAGCCTGGAGGCGGCGCTCGGCTTCGCCCTGTTCGTACGCAAGACCCGGGCGCTGCAGCTGACCGAAAGCGGATCGAACTACCTGCCCGTGGTTCAGGAGGCATTCGACATTCTGGCAAGCGGCACCCGCGCGCTGACAGGCGGCGACCGGGGCCGACGCCTGATGGTGACGTGCAATCTGGCCTTCGCGACATTCTGGCTCGCGCCGCGGCTCGGCGCCCTGCTGGCGGCCCATCCCTGGCTGTCGCTCAACCTCTCGACGCCGATCTGGGATCCGCTGCGTGCCGAAGGCGTCCCGGAAGTGGAAATCCGGTTCGGCCGGGCCGCACTGATGCCCGGAACGGCGGAGCGGCTGGCGGCCGAACGCGCCTATCCGGTCTGTGCGCCGGATGCGGAGCCAGAGTCGAAAAACTGGGAAACGGCGCCGCTGTTCGATTGCACCGGCGTGACGGCGAACTGGGAGGCGTGGCTCTCGAGCCAGGGGTTCGGCCTGCCGCGCGGCCGGAGCGTCACCCTTGCCTCGACCTATGTCGTTTCCCTGACCGCGGCCCTCAACGGCGGCGGCCTGGCGATGGCGCACGATACGCTGGCGCGGGACCTGCTGGCGGACGGACGGCTCGAGCGGCCCAGCGAACACAGCGTGGAGATGCCGGACGGCTATTTCCTACTCGCCGCCCCGAAACACGAGGAAACGCCGGCGGCGCGCACCTTCGTTGCGTGGATCGCGGAAGAATTCGCCCTCCCCGGTTGAAACGGCAGCTGAAACGGCGGCCGGAAAGGCGGCTTTAGCCGGCAGCATTCCGGCGCTATACTCGGCGGCAACCGACGGCTCGCCGGAGCCGTTCTGTCGCCGACTTATCGAGGCCAGGCCCATGAACCTCGCGACACCGCCTCCCGCAACGCCCGCGCCCACTTCCGGCGAAACCGCCGCTTTCACGGCCGTGCCGGTCGTGGACATCGCCGGCCGGACCCAGGGCGCCGCGGCGCGCCGGGCGCTGGCGGACCGGCTGGGCGGTATCTGCCACCATGTCGGCTTCGCGATCGTCACCGGCCACGGCATCGCGCCCGAAGTCGTCGACGACGTGTTCGACCGGATCGCCCGCTTCTTCGCCCTGCCCGAGGCCGACAAGCGCTGCATCGACAAGCGCAACTCGCGCCATTTCCGCGGCTGGGAGCCGGTCGGCACCGAATACACCAACAACCGGCCGGACATGCGCGAGCAGATCGACCTGTGGACCGACCATCCGGCCCGGCCGGCGGGCGTGACGCCGCACTATCTGCGCCTGCTCGGGCCGAACCAGTGGCCGCCGGAAGGCGTGGCGCCCGGATTCAGACCGGCGCTCGACCGCTGGTTCGCCGAAATGTCGGACCTGGCCGACGACCTGCTGCGCCTGCTCGCGCTCGGGCTCGGGCTCGAGGAACGCCATTTCGACCGGCTGTTCGGCGACGAGCGCATGTCGCTTACCAAGCTGATCGGCTATCCGGAGACGCCGCCCGGCCAGTTCGGCGTCAACGCCCATCACGACGCCGGCTTCCTCACCCTGCTCGCGCCCGGCAAAACGCCGGGCCTGGAGATCGAGAACGCCGACGGCGACTGGATTCCGGTGCCCATCGTGCCGGGCTCCCTGGTCCTCAACCTGGGCGAAGTGCTGCAGAAGATGACCGGCAACTATTTCGTCGCCACGCCGCACCGGGTGACGACCCGCGAGCCGCGCCTTTCCGCCGGCTATTTCCACGGGCCGTCGCTCGACATGGCGCTCGACCCGCTGCCGCTCGACCCGCGCTTCGCCGAAGCCGTCGCGCGCAGCCCGCGCCACGCCGATGCCGGCTTCATGGCCCAGCGCGACGAGACCGAGGCCGGGGTCGGCGACATGCAGAGCAGGCACCATCCCGGCACCTACGGGGAGCAGCTCTGGAACTATTTTGCGCGCAGCTATCCCGACAACGTCGCGCGCTACTATCCCGACGGCTGAAGCGCCTCTTCCGCGGCGACGATGTTGGACCGCGGGATGAACTCCTGATTGGCGCCCTCGATGCGGATCAGCCGGGTCGCCCGGGTCCGCTTCGGCGAATGGACCGCGCCGACGCCGTAGAAATGGGCGTCGCCGGGCTTCATCGTATAGGTCCGCTCCGGCACGACGCGGATCGGCGCGCCCCCGGCGCCGCCCTCGTCGACGATGCGCCAGTCCGTCATTTCCGTCGTGCCCTCGGCCTGGCCGTAGATCGCCCAGGTCGTGCCATGGTCGTGGGGCTTGCCGACCGACGCGCCGGCGTTGACATGGCCGCAGATGCAGAAGCCGAGCTCCGGGTCTTCGTACAGGATCTCGCGCACCGGCTCGCCGTCCCGGCGGTCGGGCAGCATGGCGGTCGTGAACGCCCGGTCTTTCAGGGCCTCGCCGAGAATGCCGCACAGGGCCGCCGCCCCGTCCGGGACCGGCGAAGCCTTCATCGAGTCGCGCAATCGCTGCGCCAGGTTTTCCAGGGTCGTCATGTCGTCTCGTCCGCCGCTTGCGCCGCCGTTACGGCAATCATGTGATAGACATCGTCGGCTGTACAGCCCCGCGACAGGTCGTTGGCCGGCCGTGCGAGGCCCTGCAGGGTCGGGCCGAGGGCGATCGCGCCGCCCAGCCGCTGGGCGATCTTGTAGCCGATATTGCCGGCGTTGAGGTCCGGGAAGACCAGCACGTTGGCCTGCCCGGCGACAGGCGAACCCGGCGCCTTCGATTCGGCAACGGCGGGAACCAGCGCTGCATCGACCTGCAACTCGCCATCGACGGCGAGCTCCGGTTCCTGTTCCCGCACAAGCGCCGTCGCCCGCTGAATCGCGGCAACCTTACCGTGCGCGGCGCTGCCTTTGGTGGAGAAGGAGAGCATGGCGACCCGCGGCGCGCCGCCGACCAGCTGGCGGTAGCTTTGCGCCGACGCCCGGGCGATGGCGGCAAGTTCCTCCTCGTCCGGCGCGACGACCAGGCCGCAGTCGGCGAAAATGATCGCCCGGTCGGGCCAGATCATCAGGAAGAAGCTGGAGACGAGCGCGTAATCGGGATGCCTGCCGATGACCTGGAGCGCCGTGCGCACGGTATCGGACGAGGTATGGACCGCGCCCCCGAGCGTGCCGTCGGCCAGCCCCGCGCGCACCATGAGAGCGGCGAAGGCGAGCGGATTGCGCACTGCCGCGCGCGCCGCGTCCCGGTCGACGCCGCGATGCCTGCGCAACACCCAATAGGTTTCCGCGAGCCGCTCCCCTTCAGGCGATTCGGCGGGATCGACGACTTCCACGCCCTCCCCTGCCCGGCCGCCGCCGTCGCGCAACAGCGTGATCCGCGCCAGCCCGTCGGCCGCCGCGCGCACCGCGCCCTCGGCGATCCGCGGGTCGTCGCCCTCCGGCAGCACGATGTGCGGCCGGAGCGCCCGGGCGCGGCCGGCAAGGGTTTCGAGAACGGACACGGTATCGCCGCAAAGCCTGTTGTGCAGTCCGGCCGCTATTCAATACTATCCGCAGGGAGATTGCGACGGCTTCGGAGGCTCTCATGGCGGATACGCCGAACTGGCATATCGTCGGCGACTGGTTCGACAATTGCAGCTGCGCGGTCGCCTGCCCCTGCACCTTTGCGCAGCCGCCGGACAACGGCTATTGCGACGGGGTGCTGTTCTGGCATGTCACGAAGGGGCATTACGGCGACACCGTCCTCGACGACCTCGCCTTCGTGCGGGTCGGCCGCTGGGAGGGCGACCTGTGGGCCGGCAAGGTCAAGGGCCGGGCCGGCGTGTTCGTCGACGACCGGGCCGACGACGCCCAGGCCGAGGCGCTGGCGGCCATCATCGGCGGTCGCGCGGGCGGCTTCATGGGCAAGGTGAACGACCTGTTCACCGGCGGCCGCAAGGTCGTCGGCATCGAGCGCGCCAAAATCTCCTTCGAGATTACGCCGAACCAGTCGCGCTGGGGCGTCGAGGTCGCCGGCAAGGTCAAGGCCTGGGCGGAGGCGCTCACCGGGCCGACCAGCAATCCGGGCGAATATCCGCGGCTCGCCAATGCGCCGGGCTCGGAAACCGGCCCCGGACCGCAGCTCGTGACCTGGGGGAAGTCGACCGTGTGCAATGTCGACGCCTTCGGCTTCAAATTCTCCTGGGACGTCAACTCGTCCAAGCACATCCCGTTCGACTGGACCGGGCCGTAAGGCTTCAATCCGGGCGATCCGGACGGTCAAAGCGCTATCGCCGCTCCGGCGGCAAGCAGGGCCGCGCTGTAAACCCAGGTCAGCCATCGCGGCATTTGCGGCCATTTCTCGAGCGCCACCGCGACGGTCAGAAACGCGATCCAGACCGGGTTCATGACGCCGGCGACGAACAGCAGAAGCATCAGCGCCCAGCAGCATCCGGCGCAATAGAGGCCGTGCTTCAGGCCCATCGCAAAAGCGCCGCCCGTGCCGTCGCGCCATTCCGCCATCAGGAAACCGAGCGGCGTCCGGCAGTATTTCAGGCAGGCCTGCTTCAGCGGCGTCAGCTGGTAGAGGCCGGCCAGGATCAGCAGGCCCGCCGTCAGCGCCTCCGAACGGCTGACGATCATCGGCGTCAGCATCCCGCCGGCCTGCAAGCCCCACTGCGCGCCGGCGGCGAGCGCGGAAAACCCGACCCACACCAGCAGATAGGCGCCGGTGAAGGCCAGGGACCGCGCGGTCGCCCGCCCGTCCGGCGCGTTGCGGCGTTCCTGGGCGTCGAAGGTCAGGATCATCGGCGCGGCCGAGGGCAGCATCATCGCCACCATCATGCCCGCCCACATGACGAAGACGGCGACCGCCGTCGCCGGGGACCAGGCGGTATCGAGCGGCATCGCGAGCCGGACCGCCGGATGGGCCATGTCGACCGTCATCCAGATAACGAACGCCCAGCCCGCCGCGAAGACGAGCCCGAGCGCCGTCAGGATTTCAGCGTGACGAAGCGCCTGGCGGATAAGCGCGTGCATCGCCGTTCGCTCCCGGATGCGTGGTTACATCGTGCCTTCGGACCGCCGCCTTCGCGGGGGTGCGGGCCGGCATTGTAGGATTTCTCTGCAAAAAGGGGCAGCGACCGAATTTCCCCCGTCAAGGGGAGGGACCTCCGAAGAGGGAAAGGAACAAGGGCGCCGGCCGCGGGTTTGCCTTCTCTTTTTTGAGCGGCTGTTCCAGTATATTTCCACCCCAGCTGCCGTTTTTTCGCAGTTTTCAGCCGTTTCTCCAGCGACAGGCCGAATTAGACAGACCGGTCTGTGTAGCGATGTTTTTTTTTCGCCCGGCGGCGCCCGAACCCCGCGGAATCGCTGGAAAACGCGATTCGGGATGGTCGCAAAAATAATTTGGGAAGGAAATGTTTCCACATCCCGCTCCGGGCGGCAGCCCGCGCCCCGAACCCCGCTCCCTTCCCCGTCAATTCGACCGGAGCCCCGGCCCCCGGCCGGGGCGGAGCGGAGAAATCCGGCGGGCGCTCCCCCCGGAAAACAGTGGCGACGCCACAGGGCAGTGCCTGAGGCCGGCCTCCGTCGCCAGCCGGATTTCTCCCCTTCGACTTCGCTCAAGGCAGGCTGCTTCGCTTCGGTCGAAATGACGGGTGGAGTTTTGCGCTCCGGCCGGTCCGGCAGACAAGGAGCCGGCCGCGGCGGGCACACTTCGGGCGTTGGCAAAAGCTCATATAGGGAACGAAATTGGCAGTGTCAAGGACTATTATCGAAAAAGAGGAAATATTTTTAGGACCGCGCCGGAGAATCCCTGCGGGCACGCCGCATGGAGGTTGCGGGCCGGGGCGCTTCGGCTTCGCCCCGGCCGCCCTGAACGCGTTGGCTTCGCCGCCCCTACGCCGCCTGTTGCGGGCGCATGTCGGCGGGGTCGATGCCGGCGACCTCGACCGGCTTCTTCATGGCGTCGCGGCGGAAGGGCTCGCCCAGCTCCTGGTTGAGCAGCACTTCGATGAAGGTCGTCACGCCGTCCTTCATCTGGGCGTCCACCGCCTTCTGCAACTCCGCCGTGAGCCCGTCCATGGTCGTCACCTGGACGCCCTTCAGGCCGCAGGCTTCGGCGATCCGGGCGTAATGGACGTCGAGATCCAGTTCGGTGCCGACGAAATTGTCCTCGAACCAGAGCGTCGTGTTGCGCTTCTCCGCGCCCCACTGGTAGTTGCGGAAGATGACCATGGTGATCGCCGGCCATTCGTCCCGGCCACACGCCGTCATCTCGTTCATCGAAATGCCGAAGGCGCCGTCGCCGGCGAAGCCGATCACCGGCGTATCCGGGCAGCCGATCTTGGCGCCGACGATCGCCGGAAAGCCGTAGCCGCACGGGCCGAACAGGCCGGGCGCGAGATATTTCCGGCCCTCCTCGAAGGTCGGGTAGGCGTTGCCGATGGCGCAGTTGTTGCCGATGTCCGAGGAAATGATCGCATCCGCCGGCAGGGCCGACTGGATGGCGCGCCAGGCCATACGCGGGCTCATCCTCTCCGGCTCGCGGGCGCGGGCGCGCTCGTTCCAGGTCGTGCCGGGATCGTCGTCCTCGTGGTCCATGCCGCTCAGCGCCTGGAGCCAGGCCGAGCGGGTGTGGTGGATCGACGACAGGCGCGCCTCCCGCTCGCGGTCGCCGGCGTCCGGCGCCAGGTTTTCCAGAAGCTGTTCGGCGACCAGTCTGGCGTCGCCGGCGATACCGACCGCCACCGGCTTGGTCAGGCCGATCCGGTCCGGGTTGATATCGACCTGAATCAGTTTCGCGGCCTTCGGCCAGTAATCGACGCCGTAGCCCGGCAGGGTCGAGAAGGGGTTGAGCCTGGTGCCGAGCGCGAGCACGACATCGGCCTTGGCGATCAGCTCCATGGCGGCGCGCGAGCCGTTGTAGCCGAGCGGCCCGACGGAGAGCGGATGGCTGCCGGGGAAGGCGTCGTTGTGCTGGTAATTGCAGCAGACCGGCGCGCCCAGCCGCTCCGCAAGCTGGCGGGAGGCGTCGATAGCGCCGCTCAGCACCACGCCGGCGCCGTTCAGGATGACCGGGAAGCTTGCCTCCGAGAGCAGCGCCGCGGCGGCCTCGATGGCGGCGCGGCCGCCGGGCGAACGCTCGAGCCGCACGATCTGCGGCAGATCGATATCGATCACCTGGGTCCAGTAATCGCGCGGCACGTTGATCTGCGCCGGAGCGCTGCCGCGCCAGGCCTTCTCGATCACCCGGTTCAGCACCTCGGCGATGCGCACCGGATCGCGCACTTCCTCCTGGTAGCAGACCATGTCCTCGAACACGGCCATCTGCTCGATCTCCTGGAAGCCGCCCTGCCCAATCGTCCGGTTGGCCGCCTGGGGCGTCACCAGCAGCATCGGCGTGTGGTTCCAGTAGGCCGTCTTGATCGGGGTCACGAAATTGGTGATGCCGGGGCCGTTCTGGGCGACCGCCATGCTCATCTTGCCGGTCGCGCGGGAATAGCCGTCGGCCATCATGCCGGCGTTGCATTCGTGGGCGCAGTCCCAGAAGGCGATTCCGGCCCTGGGGAACAGGTCCGAGATCGGCATCATGGCCGAGCCGATAATGCCGAAAGCGTGCTCGATGCCGTGCATCTGCAGCACCTTCACGAAGGCTTCCTCGGTCGTCATCTTCATCGGTCTTTTCCTCGCAGAATGCGCTTTCGTCAGGCCGCCGCCCTCAGGCGCGCCGACAGCAGTTTCGGGATATCGCTCGGCACGTCGGCGACGGCGACCCCCGCCGCCTCAAGCGCCTTTCGCTTCGATTGGTAATCGCCTTTGCCGCCGGAAACAATGGCGCCGGCATGGCCCATCTTCTTTCCCGGCGGCGAGGCGCGGCCGGCGACGAAGGCGACAACGGGCTTGGCCATCCCGGCGGCGTATTCCGCAGCGTCCTCCTCGGCGCTGCCGCCGATTTCGCCGCAGATGACCGCCGCTTCGGTTTTCGGATCGGCGTCGAGGATTTCCAGCGCCTCGCGCGTCGTCGTGCCGATAATCGGATCGCCGCCGACGCCGTAGATCGCCGACTGGCCGTAGCCGTTCTGGGTCAGCACCAGGCTGAGCAGGGTGCCCAGGCTGCCGGAGCGGGAAATCACGCCGACGCCGCCGGGCCGGAACACCCGCGGATTGAACGCCGGCAGGATGCCCGCAAAGGTCTCGCCGGGCGTCACCAGGCCGGCGGTGTTCGGGCCGACGATCCTTGTGCCGTTCGCCCGGGCCGCGGCCATCATCTCCATCACGTCATGGGCCGGGATGTGTTCGGTCAGGCAGACCAGCAGCTTCGCGCCGGCCTCGCAGGCGTCGAAGGCCGCATCCTTCGCCATGGCCGGCGGAATGAACATCAGCGCCACGTCGAACGGCGCTTCCCCGGACGCTTCGGCAGCCGACGCGAAAACCGGCAGGCCGAGATGGACCGTGCCCGCCTTGCGCGGGTTGACGCCGCCGACCACGGCCGCGCCGTAGTCGATCATGGCCTGCGTCCAGAAGGTGCCCTGCTTTCCGGTGACGCCCTGGACGAGGATGCGGTGGCCCCTGCGCAGGATCATGCCGCCGCTCCCTGCGCTGCACCGCCCGCGGCGGCACCGACAGCCGCTTTCACCGCATCGTCCATCAGGTCGAAGGGCCGGTGGCCCAATTCGCGCTCGACCAGCGCAATCGCCTCGTCCTCCCCGGTGCCGTGGATGGTGAAAAAGACCGGAATACCGGGATCGAGCTTCTGCCACGCCCGGACCACGCCGTCGGCCATCACGTCGGTGCGCGCGAAGGCGCCGCAGAAATTGACCAGCAGGGAGCGGATGTTGGGGTTCTTGAGCAGGATGGTCAGCGCCGTTTCGGCCTTCGTGTACGCCTCGCCGCCGATCTCGAGGAAATTGGCCGGCCGGCCGCCGAAACGGGCGATCGCGTCCATGGTCGTCATGGTGAGGCCGGCGCCGTTCGCCAGCACGCCGACGCTGCCGTCCAGCTCGATATATTTCAGGCCCGCCGCCTGGGCTTCGGCCTCCAGCGCCGTCATGCGCTCCGGCGACCCGGCCTCGGCGACCGCCGCCTGCCGGCCTACCGAGGAATCGTCCAGCGTATACTTGCAGTCCAGGCAGACGATCCGTCCGTCTTCGGTAAGCGCGAGCGGATTGATCTCCAGAAGCTCGGCATCGAGCGCCCGGTAGCTCTCGTAGAGGTCGGTCAGAAACTCCGCGATTGCCGCGGCTTTTCCGTTCAGGTCGAGGCCTTCCAACGCGGCGGCCGCCCGTTCGGCGTTCAGACCCGCGGCGATATCGACTTCGATCCGGCGCATCGCTGCGGGATCGGCCGCCGCCATCTCCTCGACGTCCATTCCGCCCATCGCCGAGAACAGCACGACCGGCCCGCGGCTCGCTGGATCGCTCAACACGGCGGCGTAGAGTTCGGCGGCAATCGGCACCGGCTCTTCTACCAACAGGCGCTCGATGCGGTGGCCGCCGATGGTCATGCCGAAAATGTCGGCGGCTGCCGCGCGGGCCTCGTCCGGCGAACCGGCGAACCGGATGCCGCCGGCCTTGCCGCGCTTGCCGGTGGGCGCCTGGGCCTTGACGACGCAGGCCCCGCCGAGCGCGCGCGCCGCGTCGGCCGCCGCTTCCGGGCTCTCCGCCACGAGGCCGTCCGGCACCGGCAGGCCGCGGGCCTTCAACAGCGCCTTGGCGGCATGTTCCTCGAAATTCATGCCGTGCCGCCGCAGGCGTGCCTAACGCCCATATTTCGCCCAGTGGTTGCCGAACATCGCCTCCTCGCCCGGCCGGTCCTCCGGGATCGTGGTGACGAGGTGGGTGACGTTGATGAAATGGGACCAGTTGAGATTTTCGGAGATCGTGTTGCCGGCCCAGGTGCCTCCGCCCATCGACAGGGTGAAGGGCATGGCGTTGTCGAAGCTGCCGCCGTTACCGAAGGTGTGGGCCTGGTTGACCAGCACGCGCACGACATCGGTCGATTCCGCGAGGTCGCGGGCGCGGTCCATGTCTTTCGTGTGGATGCCGACGGAATGGCCGAGGCCGGTGACGTGCAGAATTTCGGTGGCGATGCGCCTGGCGTCGGCGAAATCCATTGCCCGGTAGACCGTCAGGACCAGCGAGAGCTTCTCGTCGGCGAAGGAGTGTTTGCCGCCGACCGCCGCCTCCTCGACCATGAAGAATTTCGCCTGCTCCGCGGCCTTCGGCAGGCCGAAGACCCGCGCGGCGACATCGGCGTCCTTCGCGATGACGCGGCGGTTGAGCGTCCCGCCCTGCCACAGCACACCCTCTATCGCCGCTTTCTCGCGCAGCGTGCAGCGGTAGCCGCCGGCGGCGACCAGGGCCGCCACGGCCGCCTCGTAGACATCGTCCAGGATAACGACGGCGTTTTCCGACGAGCAGGAGGTCGCGTTGTCGAAGATTTTCGACGCGCAGATCTTCTGCGCCGCATCCGTCAGATCGGCGCTCGAATCGATAATGACCGGCACGTTGCCGGGGCCGACGCCGATGGTCACGGTGCCGGATTTCATGGCGCGCCGGACGTTGTTCTGGCTGCCGGTGACGACCACCAGGTCGCTCCTGTCCATCAACGCGTGGGTCATGGCCTTGTCGACCGGCGGCGGCAGGATCTGGACCAGGTCTTCGGGATGGCCGGCCTTGCGCAATTCTGCGCGCATCAGGCGCACGGTCTCCGCCGTCGTGCGCTGGCCGGCCGGCGACGGCGCTATGATGACGGCATTGCCGCCCTTGAGCGCCATCATGGCCTTGTTGACCGGCGTCGCGGCCGGGTTGGTCGACGGGCAGACCGCGCCGACGACGCCGACCGGCTTGCCGTATTTCACCAGGCCGCGCTCCGGAAGTTCCTCGATGACGCCGACCGTTCTGACCCGCATCAGGTCGCGCAGGGTGCCGAAGGTCTTGCGGGTGTTCTTGACGACCTTGCTCTCGACGTTGCCGAGGCCGGTGTCCTCGACCGCGAGTTCGGCCAGCATGCGGGCGTTTTCCGGCTTGTAGATCGACCAGGCGAGTGCGGTGACGGCTTCGTCGACCCGCGCCTGGTCGCCGTTCTCGTAGGCATCCATCGCCGCCCGCGCCCGGTCGACCAGGCCGGCGACGATCGCTTCCGGTCCGGCCCCGGGAGCCGTTCCGCCGCCCGGCGGCGGCACGGCCGCCGCCAGTGCTGACTCTTCCGTCACCTCATTCTCCGTTCATGCGCAGGGCGCCGCGCGGGGCGGCTCCGCTACGTTGTCAATCGGGCGGCGCCGGGTTTCGGACCGCCGGTTTGCCGGGCGCCGCCGCCGTCCGCGCGAAACCGGCGAACGGCGACAGGCATTCGGGAGGCGCGGACTACAGGTCCTTCAGCAGGCCGGTCAGGAACTTCTGACGCTCTTTCCACATCTTCTGCACCGCAGCGCGGTCCATGATGCGGATCGGCGAGCCGCCGTTGCGCATCTGCTTGGCGACGCGCGCGTTGGCGAACATTTTGGGCATGACCGCGGCCAGCTTGTCGATCACCGCCTGCGGCGTGCCCTTGCGGACCATGATGCCGCGGAAGTTGACCGACGAATCGTCGACGTCGTAGCCCTGCTCCTTGAAGGTCGGCACGTCCGGCAGGAACTGCTTGTCCCGCTGGAGATCGGCGATGCCGATGATCTTCAGGCTGGAGCGGCTGCGGTAGGAATCCGACAGGTTGTTGACGCCCGCCATGACCTGGCCGCCCAGCACCGACTTGAGCGCCGGCGCGCCGCCCTTGTGGGGGACGTAGCGCAGCTTCACGCCCAGCGCCTTCTGGATCTGCAGGAAGGCGATGTGGTGGCCGACGAACAGGCCGGCGCCCGAGACCGTCACCTTGCCCGGATTGTCCTTGGCCCAGGCCGTAAGGTCCTTCACCGAATTGAACTTGCTGTTCTTATTGACGACGAGGACGGCCGGATCGGCGCCCCAGTTGGCGATCGGCTCGAGATTGTCGATGTTGTACTTGGTCTTGAACTTGATCGACTGGGCGATGAAGTGCGGCACGTTGTAGGCCGCCATCTGGTAGCCGTCGGTCGACGCCCTGGAGGCGAAGTGGTTCCAGCCCACCTTGCCGCCGGCGCCCGGCCGGTTGAGGATCACGATCGGCTGGCCCAGCAGGCCCTTGTTGGCCGCCACCATGGTGACGATGCGGGCCTGGAAATCGGTCGCGCCGCCGGGGCTGTAGGCGACCGTCAGGCTGACCGGCTTGGTCGGATAGTCGGCGGCGGCCGCGTGCCCCGCCGGCACTGCGACGGCCAGCGCCGCCGCGGCGATTGCGAATTTCTTCATCTTCGGTTTCCTCCACTTCGCTTCGATGGCGCGAACGCCGGTTGGCAGCCGGGCCGGCGGCACGGCTGGAACAGGATGCCCTTAGAACAGGATGCCTTGCGGGGTCTGCACCTTCAGGCCCAGGGCGAAAACGACATAGATGACGGCAACGAAGCCGACGGTGACGGCCAGCCTGACCGCCCATGTCCGCACGCTGTCGTGCGGCTGCGGATCGTACAGGCTGTACAGCGTGAGCATGGCGAGGAAGGCCGCGCCGTAGAAGCCGAGCCACTCAGCCAGCGCGAAGACATAAACCAGCATCACGGCGAGGCCGGCGGCGATGTTCAGGAACTGCCGGCCGCCGATGCCGACGCCAGTGCGATTCTTCCCGCGCAGCGCGCGCAGCAGTGCCATCAGGGACAGCGCGACCATGAACCCGGAAAGAAGTTGCGGGAACAGGTAGGGCTGCGGATCCTCGACATCGAAGCTGACGATCGCGACCCAACAGGCGACCGCCAGGATAATCAGGGCGGCGACCGATTGCTGCACTCTGCCGGCGACCGCCGATGCGGGCGCGGTTTCCGGCCCGCTCTCCGGCGCGGCTTCGGCCGGGGTCGCGTCTTCGGGCTTGCCGGTCACGATGCGGCCTCCGCGGAAGCGGCCCGCTCCTGCCGTTTTACGCGGATTTCGGAGACGATGCTGTAGACCAGCGACAGCAGGACCAGGGCGATCAGCAAGATATTCAGCCAGCCGGTCAGGAAATAGGGCGCGATGCCGTCCTGCGCCTCGCCGATGATCCGGCCCTGGACATAATTGTGCTCGGCGATCGGCCCCAGGATGATGCCGAGCACCAGCGGCGCCGGGCTGAAGCCGTATCGCGCAAGGAAATACATGCCTATGCCGAGCACCAGCATGATCGCCACGTCGGCCATCGAATTCTGCACGCTGTAGCTGCCGAACACGGCGAGGACGAGAATGGCGCTTGCGAGGATCGGCGGCTTGACCTCGATCACCTTGGCGGCGAGGCCGGCGATCGCCAGGCCGAAGACCAGCATCAGGATCTGGCCGATCAGCATGGAGTTGATGAAGGAGAAAGCGACCGCGGCGTGTTTCTGGAACAGGTCCGGCCCCGGGAAGATGCCGTGGATCAGCAGGCCGCCGAGCAGGACCGCCGCCGTCGGGCTGCCCGGCACGGAAAGCGTGAGCAGCGGCACCAGCGACGGGCCGACCATCGCGTTGTTGGCGCTCTCGGCCGCGACGACGCCCTCGCTCTCGCCGGTGCCGTATTTCGCGCTGTTCCGCGAGAAACGCCGCGACTGGTCGTAGGCGACCAGGCCGGCAATCTGGCCGCCGGCGCCGGGGATCAGGCCGATGACCGTGCCGACCGTGCCGCCGATCACCAGCGCCCTCACCTTGGACACTGTCTCCAGCGCCGAACGCCAGACATTGGCCCGCCGGACTTCGAAAACCGTCCGCCGCGGATCCTTGCGGCCGCCTTCCAGCATCTCGATAACCTGCGGAATGGCGAACAGCCCGATCAGGGCGGCGATGATGTGGACGCCGCCCTCCAGTTCCTCGGTAAAGATGAAACGCTCGACGCCCTGGATCGAGTCCGAGCCGATCATGGCGATCCACAGGCCGATGCAGCCGGCGAGCAGCCCTTTGACCACGGACTTCGAATCCAGCGTGCCGATGATCGTCACGCCGAGGATGGCGACCCAGAACAGGTGCGACGGTCCGAATTTCAGTGCCCAGCTCGCCAGCACAGGCGTCAGGAAGATCAGCACCAGAATGCCGAGGACGCCGCCGATGGCCGAGGAGATGAAACAGATTTGCAGGGCGCGCGCGCCAGCGCCCTTGCGCGCCATGACGTTGCCGTCGAGCGCCGTCGCGATATTGGCCGGCGCGCCGGGAATGTTGAGCAGAATGGCGCTGACCGCCCCTCCCGCAACGGTCGAGGTATAGGCCGCGCCCAGCAGCATCAGCCCCTGGGCCGGGTCCATATGGAAGGTGAAGGGGATCAGCAGGGCGACCGCCATGGTTGGCGACAGGCCCGGGGTCGCGCCGAGCAGCAGGCCGCCGATTGTGCCGGCGCACAGGATCAGCATGGAGGACCATGTGAAAACTGCGCCGAAATGGTCGAGAAATTCCAAACCCGCTCCCCGCCCTCAAAAATCCGGTACCGGATCATGCTATTGAATGAAAACTAATTTGCAAACGTTTTCATTTTCGCCGGCGTTGCGCAGGAGGCGGAGCCCGTTCCGGCCGCCCGGCCGGAGACCCGTTCCGGGGCGCCGGGCGGCAGCAGCCCGTTACATCAGCGCGCGCACGCCGACGCAGATGAACGCGGCGAGAAACAGCGTTTCGGCGCAGATCAGGACGATTGCCGCGGCGCCGACTTCGGCGATCTTGCGCAGCGACGTTTTCATGCCGACCGCGGCGATCGCGGTGAGCAGCGCCCAGCGCGAAATGTCGGCGAGCAGGTCGCGCACCGCGGCGGGAATCAGCTCGAACGAATTGACGGCGGCCAGCGCGAAAAACAGCAGGATGAAACCGGGCACGAGGGGCGGCCTTTCCCCGGCCTGCCGCTCGACGCCGAAGCCGGCGAGGCACAGGCCGAAGATCAGGATGACCGGCGCGAGCATGGTCACCCGGATGAGTTTCACCACCGTCGCGGTCTCCCCCGCCGTTTCCGACACGGAGAACCCGGCGCCGACCACCTGGGCAACATCGTGGATCGTGCCGCCGAAGAACACGCCGGTCGCCGCCTCGCTCAGGTCCAGCAGGTCGGCGGCGATCGGATAGGCGATCATCGCCAGCGTGCTCAGCACGGTCACGCCCAGGACCGTGAATGTCAGGTTGCGCTGCGAGTTCTCGTTTTTCGGCAGAATCGAGGCGATGGCCATGGCGGCCGACGCGCCGCAGATCGCGACGGCCCCGCCGGTGAGCAGCGCAAGGCGCCACCCCCGGCCCAGCATCCGGGCGCCGGCGAGCCCGAAAAGGATCGTGGCGAAGACCCCGGCGATGACCAGGGCGATCGGTTCCCAGCCCAGCCCGGCGACCAGGTCGGCGCTGATGCGCACGCCCAGCAGGGCCACGCCGAAGCGCAGGACCGTCTGGGCCGACAGGTCGATGCCGGCGACGCAGCGCCCCTCCTCGGCGAGAAAGCCGAACGCGATGCCCAGAAGCAGGGCGAGCAGCATCGCCGGCGCGCCGTAGTGGTCCGAGAGGAACTGCGCCGCGATCGCCAGGACGGCCGACAGCAGAACGCCGGGGCCGTAAACCGCAACGCGCTGCCGGAGCGGGGAAAAGTCCAGCGGGGAAAGTTTCAACGGAACGTCTCCGGGACCGGCCGGCGGGTGCGTCCTTGAAGTCTGCGCGGCCGGCGGGCTAGAAATGCAAACGGGTTTGCAAATGTTTTCATCACCGCTATGGCGCGACAAGGGAAACGCGGACGGCTGCCGGGCATTGTCGATGTCGCCAACCGGGCGAAGGTCTCGCCGGCGACCGTCTCGCGCTATTTCAACGATCCGGATATCGTCCGCTACCGGACACGGGAGCGCATCCGCAAGGCGGTCGAGGAACTCGGCTATGTCCGCAACCGCGCCATACGCAGCATGGTCGGCGGCGCCACCGGCTGTATCGGCCTCGTCATCCCGACCATCGACAACGCGATCTTCTCGGAGATGCTCCAGGCCTTTTCCTCCGCCCTGGCGACCCACGGCCGGACCATGCTGATCGCCGCCCACGGCTACGACCTCGCCCGGGAGGCCGTGCTCGTCCATTCGCTGTCGGAACAGCGGGTCGACGCGCTGGCGCTGATCGGACTGGAACACCGGCCGGAAACCCTGGCGCAGATCGAGCGCCAGGGCATTCCCGCCGCCATGCTGTGGAACTACCGCCCCCGCCAGGACCGGGGCCAGGACCGGGGCCAGGATTGGGGTCAGGATTGGGGCCAGGACTGGCCGTGCATCGGCTTCGACAACGAACTGGCCGGCCGGATGGCGGCGGAGCATCTGCTGGCGCTCGGCCATCGCGACATCCTCTTCGCGACCGCCGAAGAACGATCCAACGACCGGGCCGCCGACCGCCGCAGGGGCGCGCTGGACGCGGTCCGCAGCGCCGGCCTGTCGGTTCCCGACCGGCGGCGGATCGTCTGCCCCTACGACATTCGCATGTCGAAGGAACTGATCGCCGGCGATCTGCGGGCGGGAGACCGGCCTTCCGCCATCTTCGCCGGCAACGACGTGATCGCCCAGGGCGCCCTGTTCGCCGCAACCTCCCTCGGCATCCGCGTGCCGGACGATCTCTCGATCATCGGGATCGGCGATTTCCGCGGCTCCGACGCTTTCGAGCCGGGCCTCACCACCGTGCGCATCCCGGCGCGGCGGATCGGCCAGCTGGCCGCCGACGCCCTGGTCGAGACGATCGACTGGCCGGAGGCCGACTTCCACCACGAACATTGCTGCCCGCTCGAACTGATCGTCCGCGGAACGTGCCGGGCGGTCGATACGGTGGAGTGAGCCGGCCGATCCGGCGTTGCCGTCCGACCGCCGCGCATTGTGGCGCCGTGCGCCCGCTGCTACGGTCGGCGCCGAAAGGAAGCGCATGAACGACCCGAGCGACACGCGGAACGGATCCGGCAGCGGCGCTTCGATGCTCGCCGCCATCGGCAATACGCCGATGGTGGAGTTGCGCAATCTGGATACCGGCCCGTGCCGGCTGTTCGCCAAGCTGGAACAGTTCAATCCCGGCGGGTCGATCAAGGACCGCATTGCCCTGGGTATGGTCGAGGCGGCCGAACGGGACGGCCGGCTCGAGCCGGGCGGAACGATCGTCGAAGCGACCTCCGGCAACACCGGAATCGGCCTCGCCCTGGTCGCCGCCCTCAAGGGCTACAGGATGATCCTGATCATCCCGGACAAGATGAGCCAGGAGAAGATCCAGCAATGCCGGGCCCTGGGCGCCGAGGTGATCGTCACCCGGACGGACGTGCCGCCGGGCCACCCCCTGCAATACCAGACCATGGCCGCGGACATCGAGGCGCGCACGCCGGGCGCCCTCTATATCCGCCAGCACTACAACCCGGACAACCCGGCGGTTCACGAGGCGACCACCGGCCCGGAAATCCGGCAACAGATGGACGAGGATATCGACGCCATCGTCGGCGGCATCGGCACGGCCGGCACCATGACCGGGCTGGGCCGGTATTTCCGCAGGGTGGCGCCCGGCGTGAAGATGATCCTGGCCGATCCCGTCGGCTCGCTGCTCGCGCCCTATGTCCAGACCGGCGAACTGACCGAGCCCGGCGCCTGGGTCGTCGAAGGCATCGGCGAAGACGAGCTGCCGCCGGTCGGCGATATGTCGCTGATCGACGAGGCCATTATCGTCAACGACCGGGACAGCCTGCTGACGGCGCGCGACCTGCTGAAGGCCGAAGGCATCATGGGCGGGTCGTCCACCGGCACCATTATCGCGGCGGCGCTCCAGTGGTGCCGCCGGCAGACGGAGGCCCGGCGGGTCGTCGCCATCGTTCCGGACGGCGGCGACAAGTATCTCTCCAAGATGTACGACGACCACTGGATGGCCGACCAGGGCTTCGTCGAGCGCAAGACCTACGGCGACCTGCGCGACCTGATCGCCCGCCGGCACGACGAGCACGAGGACGTCACCGTGCCGCCGGACGCCACCCTGGCGATCGCGCTCGGCAAGATGCGGCTGTTCAACATTTCGCAGCTGCCGGTGCTGGAGGACGACCGCATCATCGGCCTGATCGACGAAACGGACCTGCTGCAGAGGGTCCTCGCCAACGCCGGCAAGAGGAACGCCTTCGGCGAGCCGGTTTCGGCGGCCATGACGACCAGGCTCGAAACCCTGCCGCCGGAGGCAAGCCTTGCCGATGTGAGGGCCGCTTTCGACAAGGGCTTCGTCGCGTTGATCCGGGACGGCAACCGGTATTGGGGCCTCGTGACCCGGACCGACCTGCTGAACTGGCTGCGCCGCAACCGGCCGGCGGCCTGAGCCGGGCGCGGGTGCGGCGGTGCCGCGGAACTCGTCGCGCGGCGGCGGTCGCCGCGAGAAGAAGGTCCGGGTGAAGACGGCGCGCCGGCGCCCCGCCGCCTCGACCCGGTGGCTCGACCGCCAGTTGAACGACCCCTATGTCGCCGAAGCGCGCCGGCTGGGCTACCGCTCGCGCGCCGCCTTCAAGCTGATCGAGATCGACGAGCGGCTGCAGCTGCTCCGGCCGGGGCAGATCGTGGTCGATCTGGGCGCGGCGCCCGGCGGCTGGACCCAGGTCGCGCTGGAGCGGACCCGCGCCGCCGAAACCGGCGGCCGGGTCGTCGCCCTCGACCGGATGGAGATCGACCCGTTGCCCGGCGCGGATATCCTGCTGGGCGACTTTCTCGAACCGGAGACGCTGGCCCGCCTCGAAAGCGCGGTCGGCGAAGCGGCGGCCGATCTCGTCCTGAGCGACCTGTCTCCGTCCACGACCGGCCACAAGGCGACCGACCATCTGCGGATCGTGGCGCTGGCCGAAGACGCGCTCGACTTCGCCGAACGGACGCTCAAGCCCGGCGGCGCCTTCGTCGCCAAGGTCTTCCGCGGCGGCGCGGACGGCGACCTGCTGAAGCGCGTCCGGGCGCGCTTCGGGACCGTCCGCCACATCAAACCGCCGGCGAGCCGGGCGGACTCGGCGGAAACCTATCTCGTCGCCCGGGGTTTCAGGCCGCCGACCGCCTGAGCGTCCCGGCGGTCCGGCCGGCGCGGCTGTCCGGCGTCAATCGACCTTCGCGCCGGTGGCGCTGCTGATCATGGTCGCCTGGTGGCCGGCGGCGCCCAGGGCGTTCAGGATGGCGGTGACGTGGTCGGCGTCGCGCGTTTCCAACACGACATCGAGTTCGGCCTGTTTCAGCGGCACGTTGTGGAACAGCCGCTGGTGATACACCTCGACGATATTGCCGCCGGCCTCGCCGATCAGCCGGGCGACGGCGCCCAGCACGCCGGGTTGGTCTTGAATCTCGATGCGCAGCCGGACCAGACGGCCCTGGCGCACCAGGCCGCGCATCAGGATGGCGGAGAGCACCCGCGAATCGATGTTGCCGCCCGAAACGACCGCGCCGACATTGCGGCCGGCGAACCGCTCCCGGTTCTGCAAGACGGCCGCCAGCGCAGCCGCGCCGGCGCCTTCGACCACCGATTTCTCGATTTCGAGCAGCAGCAACACCGCGTTTTCCAGCGCCGCCTCGTCGACAAGAAGAATGTCCGAGACATACTGCCGGACGAGTTTGCGGGTGATTTCGCCGGGCCGCTTGACGGCGATGCCTTCGGCGATCGTGGTGCCGCCGGTCCGGATCTCCTCGCCGGCCAGGCACTGCTTCATCGCCGGGTAGAGCGCCGCTTCGACGCCGAAAATCTCGATGCCGGGTTTCATTTCGGCCGCCATCGTCGCCATGCCGCCGATCAGCCCGCCGCCGCCGATCGGCACGACCAGCGCGTCGAGGTCCGGCGCGTCTTCCAGCATTTCGAGCGCCGCTGTCCCCTGCCCCGCGATAATGGCCGGATCGTCGTAGGGATGGATGACGGTGAGACCCTCGCGCTCCGCGATCCCGACGGCGTGGTCGTAGCTTTCCGCCAGATCGGCGCCGTGCAGGACGATCCGCGCCCCGAAGTGCTCGGTCTGCCGCACCTTGTTGAACGGAGTCTGCGCCGGCATGACGATGGTCGCCGGAATGCCGAGGCGGCGGGCGTGGTAGGCGACGCCCTGGGCATGGTTGCCGGCCGAGGCGGCGATGACGCCGCCCTGCCGTGCGGCATCGTCGAGCGAGGCCAGTTTCACACAGGCCCCGCGGTCCTTGAACGACGCGGTATATTGCAGATTCTCGAATTTCAGCCAGATCCGGCAGCCGGCGATGTCCGACAGGGTGCGCGAATGCAGCGTCGGCGTGCGCACGATGCGGCCGTCCAGAAGCTCCGCGGCCCTGCGGATATCCTGCGCGGTTACGGTCATTGTCCGACCTCCGGAGAGTCGCCTTGCGGCGTGAGGGTCAGGACGCCGACGGCGCCGCGCCGCGCCGCCGCCTCGTCCGGCGCCAGCCGCCAGTGGCGCACGTCGCGCCATTCCTGCACCAGGTTGTCGTAATATTCGGAATAGGGATTGCCGGACTGGCCGCTGCTGATGGTGAAGCGCGACTTTCCGAGATCGGAAAAATCGTAGACGCCGCGGAAGCCCGGTCCCTGCCGCGTCGCGTAGGAATTGTCGGACCGGAAGTCGACCGGCGCCTTGACCACCGTGAAGCGCGAGCCGTTGGCGGCGATCCGGATCGTCGTCAGGCGGTTGAGCAGCGGAATGGGGCCGAACGCCTGGTGGCGCATCTCGGCGTAGTGCAGATCGCCCCAGCGCCAGAGCATCGGATCGTCGCCCAGCCTGTCGGACAGGAAATCCAGTGCGGCCGCGAGGCTTGCGCGCAGAATGGCCGGGCAGTCTTCGGTCGCGTCCGTCCCGACATCGTCGCACCACCGGCGATGCTTCGTCAGGATGCCGATGACCACGTCCGGCCGGTTGGAAACGTAGCGCTTCGCCACCTCGCCCAGCTCGTCGGCGTAGAGGCGATGGTTCAGCTCCCGGAACCAGGCGGTGTAGATCAGCGGCTCCGGCCGGGCGAGCGCCATGGCGCCGTCCCACGCCTTCAACATCTCCAGTACGCGCCGTTGCCGGTCGTCGGCGGGCTCGATTTTCAGCAGGAGCGGCAGGGTGGCGCGCGCAGCGAGGGAGACATGGTCCGCCTGCATCCGGGCGACCCCGTCCGGCGTGAAACGCTCCCTGGCCGCCAGAAGCTGCGCGATCCGCGCGGCGCGATAATGATCGCCCCAGCTCTGCGACAGGAAATAGGGATAGTCGCTGCCCGCGATCCGGTTGTTGGCGTTGATCAGCACGCCGTCGGGCGGATTGAAGCTCTGCGGCAGCGAATCGTACGGGATGGTGCCGACGAGTGCGGTTTCGGGATCGGCGCCGTCCTGGGGCAGCCAGCCGGCGTCGGGCCGCTTGCGGATCGGCACGACGCCCGGCACCAGATAGCCGATATTTCCCGCCGTGTCGGCGTAGACGAAATTCTGGATCGGGCCGATGAACAGGCGCAGCGCGTTCCTGAATTCCTCCCAGTTCCTTGCCTTGTTGATCCCGGCAAAGGCGACGGCGCTGGTGTCGGCGCGGCTCAGCCACGGCGCGCGCAGAACGGCGACGCGCCCGTGCTTTTTCCCGTATTCCTTCAACTCCTCGTTGTAGTCGAGCGCCGGCCCGTTGCGCGACTCGCGGATCGTCAGCGTCACATCCGCGCCGAAGCGGACCCCGATCGTTTCCGTGCGGAGCCTGAAGGGGACGGACTTGCCGTCGGCGATGTACCGGTTCGGATCGGCCGGATCGAGTTTCTCGAGGATGACGTCGTCGGTATCGATGTAGGTGGTCGTGAGACCCCAGGCGATATGGCCGTTATGGCCCATAATGAGCAGCGGCCCGCCCGGCACCGTGGCGCCGCTCAGGCTCAGGCCCGGCGCGCTGATATGGGCGAGATACCACAGGACCGGCGCGCTCATGCCGAGATGCGGATCGCTCGCCAGGATCGCCGCGCCGGTGGTCGTCCGCCCGGGGCCGAGCGCCCAGACGTTGGAGGCGCCCCCGCGTTGCACTTCCGCCGGCAGAGCGGCGAGCAGGGCGCCGAAATCCACGCCGTTCAGCAAGCCCTCCCGGTGCGGCTTGACCGTCACGGGCGCGTCGCCCGGATAGGGCGGGAAGAGCACCGGAAGCGCTTCCTTGCCCGCCTTCCGGACGATCAGGGCGCGCAGCAGTTCGCCCTGCCAGTCGGTCGACAGCCGGACCGCCATCAGCTTGCCCCAGACCAGCGTGTCGGCCGGCTTCCAGGGTTCGAAATCGAGGCCGGTCAGGTTGAATTCCGGCGGCAGCGTGCCCTTGCGGGTCTCGAGCCACTGGTTGACCCCGGCGGCATAGGCTTCGAGCGTCTTCAACTGCCCGGGGGAGAGATGCTTCACGCTGTCCTGCGCGCGCCGGTAGAGGCCGAGGGTGCGGAACAGCCGGTCCGCCCTGAGGCCGGGCGGGCCGACGATTTCCGCCAGCCGCCCCTGCCCGGCCCGGCGCTGCATTTCCATCTGGAACAGCCGGTCCTGGGCGTGGACGTAGCCGAGGGCGAACCAGGCGTCGTTTTCGGTCCGGGCGTAGATGTGCGGGATGCCGCGTCGGTCGCGCACGATGCTGACCGGCTTTTCGAGGCCGGCAACCGTCACCGAACCGTCCAGCCGGGGCAGCGAGGTGCGGAACCAGAAGAACATGACGACGCCGGCGATCGCCAGCATCAGGACCAGCGTCGCCGCAATCCGCAAGGTCCAGCGCAGGAGGGCCCGGATCATGCCGGGCCTTCGCCGAATTCCGCGCGCAGCCGGGCGCCATGTTCGTCCAGCCGGGGCGCGGGCGGGCGCGTCGCCCGGTCGGCATAGGCCGACATCTTGATCGGCAGGCCGGCGAACGCCATCGGGCCGGCGTCGGGGTCGTCGATGTTCACAATCATCTTCCGCGCTGCAATGTGGGCATTCTCGAACAGGTCCGGCACGGCGTTGATCGGCCCGCAGGGGATGTCCGCGGCCTCAAGAACCCGGTGCCAATGGCCGGTCGTTTCGGCCGCGAGAACCGTCTCGATCTCAGCCTTTAACGCATCGACATGGGCCAGCCTGTCGGCAAGGGTCGCAAAACGCGGATCGTCCGGCCAGTGCGGCTGGCCGACCGTCTCGGAGAAGCGCCGGAACATGTCCTCGTGGCCGGCGGCGACGACGATATGGCCGTCGGCGGTGCGGAAGGCGTCGAACGGCGCGACCGAGGGGTGCCGGGCGCCGAGCGGGCCGGGCGCGACGCCGGTCGCGCTGTAGCGAGCCACGGCGTTCTCCAGCAGGGCGACCTGGCTGTCGAGCATGGCCACGTCGACCGTCATGCCCTCGCCGGTGCGTGCACGGTGCTGCAGGGCCGAGGCGACGCCGAGCGCCGTGAACAGGCCGGCCGCGATATCGCCGATCGACATGCCGACGCGGGTCGGCGGGCCGCCGGGGTGGCCGGTGATGCTCACGATGCCGCCCATGGCCTGCACCACCATGTCGTAGGCGGGGCGGTGGCGGTAGGGCCCGGTCTGGCCGAAGCCGCTGGTCGCGGCATAGACCAGGCGCGGATTCAGGCCTTTCAGCACGTCCCAGCCGTAACCCAGCTTCTCCATCGTGCCGGCGCGGTAGTTCTCGTAGAGCACGTCGGCGCGCCGGACCATCGCTTCGAAGACCCGGCGGTCGGCGGCCTCTTTGAGGTCGAGGACGATCGATTCCTTGCCCCGGTTGAGCGAGATGAAATAGGCGCTCTGGCCCGCGACATGGGGCCCGATCTCGCGCGCCTGGTCGCCGCCCGGCGGCTCGACCTTGACGATCCGCGCGCCGAGTTCGCCGAGCAGCATGGTGCCGTAGGGCCCGGCGAGCGCGCGGGTCAGGTCGATCACGGTAACGCCGGCGAGCGGACCGGCGCTTTCCTCAAGGGATGCAGACATGAGCTTCCCATAGCGCGAAGCGGGAACGGCTGCCACGGCATTCGGCGGGCGCCGGAGCGGAGCCGGCCGACTCGCCATTCGACTCGGGCATTCGACTCGGGCGACAGCCGTGCCATATAGGCAGCATGGACGGCCCCGCAACCGCCGCACACGCAATCGCGAATTTCCGGCCGCGCGCGCCCTGGTGGGGCGGCGATCTGCAAACCCTGCGCAACGTGCTGGTCCGCCAGCGCATCGACCTGTCGCCCTGGCCGGAGGAAACTCTCCGCTTCCCGATGCCGGACCGTACCGGCGACGTCCTGACCGGCAGGCTGGCCGTTCCGCAAGAGCCCGCCGCCCGCCCGCTGGTCGTCCTGGTCCACGGCCTGACCGGCTGCGAGGACAGCATCCATGTCCGGGCGAGCGCGCGGGCCCTGTTGCAGGCCGGTTTCCCCACCCTTCGGCTCAACCTGCGCGGCGCCGGGCCGACCGTCGGCCTGTGCCACGAGCAATATCACGCGGGCCGGACGGAGGACTTCCGGGCGGTGCTCGGGCAACTGCCGGACCGGCTCGCCCGCAACGGCCTGGCGGCGGTGGGCTATTCCCTGGGCGGCAGCATGCTGCTCAAATATCTCGGCGAGGAAGGCCGGGCCGCGCCGCTTTGCGCGGCGGCGGCGGTTTCGGTGCCGATCGATCTCGCGGGGGCCTGCGGCCGGTTCCATCGCGGGCGCAACTGGCTCTACAAGCGCTACCTGCTCGACCGCATGAAGCGCGATGCGTTTCGCGCGCGCGGCGGCCTGCCCGAACGGTGGCGCGAACCGGTGCGGCAGGCGCGGACGATCCGGGATTACGACGCCGGCTATATCGCGCCGCGCTACGGCTTCGGCACGGTCGAGCGCTACTATGCCGACTGTTCCGCGGTGCGCTTCATGCCGGCGGTGCGCGTCCCGACGCTGATCGTCCATGCCCGCGACGATCCGTGGATCGCGCCGGAGCCCTACGAGCGCTTCCGTTGGGCGCGCGCGCCGGCCCTGATCCCCTGCCTGCACGACAGCGGCGGCCATGTCGGCTTCCACGGCCGCGGCAGCCGCCGGACCTGGCACGACCGGCACATCCTCGCCCTGCTGCGATCCTGCGCGCGCTAACGGTCAATCAGGACCGGCCCGGTTCTGCACGGCTGGAAACCTTCCCCTGCGATGAATCGTTTACGCAAGGAGCCTGCAAACGGCGCGAACTCCGGTCTCAGCCCGCCGCCTGCTCGCGCAGCCGGAATTTCTGGATCTTGCCGGTCGAGGTCTTGGGCAGCTCGCCGAACACGACCGCGGTGGGGCATTTGTAGTGCGCCAGCCGGCTGCGGCACCATTCGATAACCTCCGCCTCGGTGAGCGCCGCGCCGGGGCGCAACCCGACGAAGGCGCAGGGCGTCTCCTCCCACCTTTCGTGCGGCTTGGCGACCACCGCGGCCTCGGCGATGTCCGGATGGGCGTAGAGCGCGGCCTCGACCTCGATCGACGAGATGTTCTCGCCGCCGGAGATGATGATGTCCTTGGAGCGGTCGCGGATCTGGACGTAGCCGTCCGGATGCCACACCGCGAGGTCGCCGGTATGGAACCAGCCGCCGGCAAAGGCGGCGTCGGTGGCCTTCGGGTTCTTCAGATAGCCTTTCATGATCGAGTTGCCGCGTTTGAGGATTTCGCCCATCGTCGCGCCGTCCCGCGGCACCGGCTCGAGGGTCACCGGATCGGCGACGATCATGCCGCCGTCCATGGTCGGATAGGCCACGCCCTGGCGCGCCTTCTGCTCGGCCAGCGCGTCGCCGGACAGGCCGTCCCACGCCTCCTGCCAGGCGCAATGGGCGCTCGGCCCGAACACTTCGGTCAGCCCGTAGACGTGGGTGACGTCGAAGCCCAGCTTCGCGATGCCGTCGAGCACGGCCGGCGCCGGCGCCGATCCGGCGGTAAACACCTTGACGGACTGTTCGAACGGCACCCGATCCTCCTCCGGCGCGTTGATCAGGGTCGAGAGTACGATCGGCGCGCCGCACATATGGGTGACGCCGTTGTCGGCGATCGATCGGAAGATCGCCTGCGCCTCGACCTTACGCAGGCCGACATGGGTGCCGCCCATGATCGCGACGCTCCACGGGAAGCACCAGCCCAGCGCATGGAACATCGGCAGGGTCCACAGATAGACCGGCCGGTGCGGCATCGCCCAGGTCACGGCGTTGCCGAGCGCGTTCATGTAGGCGCCGCGGGCGTGGTAGACGACGCCCTTGGGGTCGCCCGTAGTGCCGGAGGTGTAGGACAGCGCGATCGCCTGCCATTCGTCTTCGACGCCGGGCCAGTCGTAGTCGGGATCGCCCTCCCCGATCAGTTCCTCGTAGTCCATTTCGCCCAGCCGTTTGCCGCCCGGGCCTTCTCCGTCGTCGATGTCGATGACCAGCGGCTTCACCCTGGCGATGCCGAGGGCGGCCTCGACCGTCGGCGCGAATTCGGTGTCGGTCAGCAGCACTTTTGCGCCGCCATGATCGAGAATGAAGGCGATGATCGCAGCATCGAGCCGGATATTGAGGGGATTGAGCACGGCGCCGGTCATCGGCACCCCGAAATGCGCCTCCAGGCTCTCCGGCGTGTTCGACCCCATCAGCGCGACCGTATCGCCGGCGCCGATACCGCGCCTGGCCAGCGCGCTCGCCAGCCGGACCGAGCGCTCGTGCTGCTCGGCATAGGTGAAGCGCCGGGCGCCGTGAATCATCGCGGTCCGGCCGGGGAACGTTTCCGCCGCCCGCTCCAGGAACCGGCTCGGGTGCATCGGCATGTAGTTGGCGGGATTCTTGTCGAGATCGGTCTCGAACGGGCTCGGGCCGGCGGTGCTCATCCGATCCTCCGTTGGCGGCTCATGTTCGCGGCGACCCTAGCCCGGATTTCTTCCCGATGTCATGGCCGGCGAGGCGCCGGCAGGCGGGATACGGCAGTCGGCCTTCAGTTCAGCGCGGCCCGGCCGTGCGGGCGCATCAGGTCGAGTTCCGGTCCTTTCGGTACGATGCCGGTCGGGTTGATGCGCAGCTGGCTACCGTAATAGTGCCGCTTGATGTGGTCCATGTTCACCGTGTCGGCGATGCCGGGCTGCTGGTAGAGGTCGCGCAGATAGTTGCCCAGGTTGGAATAATCCGCGATCCGGCGCCTGTTGCACTTGAAATGGCCGACATAGACGGCATCGAAGCGCGCCAGAGTCGGGAAAAGCCGCCAGTCCGCCTCGGTGATCCGGTCGCCGACCAGATAACGTTGCCTGCCCAGCCGGGCCTCCAGCTCGTCCAGGGTCGAAAACAGCGCCTCGAACGCCGCCTCGTATGCCTCCTGGGACTGCGCGAAACCGGTCTTGTACACGCCGTTGTTGACATTCTCGTAAACCGGTTCGTTCACCGCATCGATCTCGCTCCGCAGGTGCAGCGGATAGAAATCCGGCTCGCCGTCGCCCCAGGCGTTGAACGCCGTATTGAGCATCCGGACGATCTCGGCCGATTCGTTGTTGACGACGGTCGCTTCCTTCTTGTCCCACAGCACGGGAACGGACACTCGGCCGGTATAGTCGTCCTTCGCGGCCTTGTAGATGTCGCGCAGATAGCGGGCGCCGTTGACGCTGTCCGGAATACAGCCGGGACCGTCGCTGAAATGCCAGCCTTCGTCGCTCAAATGCGGATCGACGACGGATACCGAAATCGCGTCCTCCAGGCGGCGCAGCGCACGAAGGATCATCGTGCGGTGCGCCCACGGGCAGGCGTGCGAGACATAGAGGTGATAGCGGCCCGGCTCGGCCGGAAACCCCGACGACCCGTCGGTCGTGACGAAATCGCGGAACGACGTGGTCGCCCGCCGGAAGCTGCCGTCGGCCGCGGCGGCGGGGCGTTCTTCCCTGTGCCATACGCCGTCGATCATCACGCCCATGGTGCCGTCTCCCCGTATTGTCCGTGGGTGTCTGCAGGCCGGAGCCGCCGCAACGCCCGTGCCGGGCGCGCGGTCGCGATACAGCGGATTATCCCGTCAGACGCCGAAGGTGAAGCGGCTGCCGAGGTATGAACGCACCAGCCGGTCCGGCATCCGCCGTCGCATGGCTTCGATGAAGGGCTCCCCGCTACAGTGCATCGGGATGACCGCATCGGGCGCCATCTTCTCCAATTCGTCGATGGTGAATTCGATATAGTCGGGCTTCGCCAGGCCGAGGTGGAAGCCGCCGATTACCGCGTGCAACCTGTCGGTGCCGGCGACCGACATGGCGGTGCGCACCGAGTTGACGATTCCGGCATGGCCGCAGGACGAAATCACGACCAGCCCGCGACCGCGCACCAGATAGCAGGTCGCATGTTCCTCCGGATGGCTGTCGAAGACCAGTTCGCCGCGCCGCTCGGCCTCGCTGAAATGGTCGTAAACCTCGATTTTCGACCCTCCGGTCACCTCCTCGAAAGAATCGCGCTCGATGTAGCCGGTGGTGAAGGGGCCCTCGAGCGCCCTGGGGGCCGGGCAGCAGACCGGCGCGACCGCCCGCTCGACCAGCGAATCGCGATCCGGCGCGCCCCAGTACAGCATGTCCGACTCACCGCCGGGACCGGGAGGTCCGGCCGGAACCCAGCGCACATGGAACGCTTCTTCGGCGCCGACATAGAGTTGCATGTCGTCGCGCATGGCGCTGCGGTGCCGGTCCACGAAACCGTCCAGCCCGCCGTAGTGGTCGCGGTGGCCGTGACTGAGGATCAATCCGTTGAGCCGGCCCGGCTCGATGTCGAGAAACCCGAAATTGCGGTTCAGGATTTCCGGTGTATAGCCGAAGTCGAGCAGATACTCCGCGCGCGCTCCCCCGGCCCGGGAGTCGAGATGCAGCGAGAGCCCCCATTCTCCAGCCAGCGTCGTCATGTGCCGTCCGGGAACGATCCCGACATTCTCGATGGCGACGTGGGGATGCTCCATTTTGGGCAGGAAGAGTTCGTGACGGGAATCGACCACAACCCGGACGGACAGGGAATCGACCACGGGCGCTTCGAACGGAATTTGCTTGTCGCGGCTCATCGGCTCTCTCCGTGCATCGCGCCTTTCACGCCGAAACGATAGTAATTCGGCCGCGAACTTCCGGGTAGCGGCAAATCTTCGGGAGACGGACCGTGACGTGCCGCCCCAGTGGGGCAATACGGCCGGGCGGGACGGCCGACTGTCCGGCTAGTCCGCAAAGGCGAGTTCGCGGGACACGGTGCAGGTTTCGCGGACGACGAGGCTCGAAGGCAGCACGATGTGCCGGGCCGGGCTGTCGGGTTCCTCGATCCGCCGGACCAGCAGCGAAGCGGCGCCGGCGCCCATCTCCTTCCAGGAAACCGTCGTCGCGCTCAAGGCGGGATGCACAAGGCTGGCTTCCTCGACATCTTCGGTCCCGATCACCGCGAAATTCCTGCCCGGCAGGAGGCCTTGGCGCTGGAGGCCGGAAGACAGGCCGAGCGCGACCGCATCGTTGTAGCAGATGGCCGCCGTCGGCTTCGGATCGAGGCCGGCGATCCAGTGCGCCGCCTCGAAGCCCGCCTGCCGGCTGGGCGCCGAGGGCCGGACGAGCGCCTCGTCGAATTCGATCGACGCTCCTTCGAGAGCGTCCTTGTAGGCCTGAACCCTGTCGCCGAAGCGGTGCAGGCTCGGATCGCCGCCGATTACGGCGATACGGCTGTGCCCCGATTGAAGCAGCCGTTCCATGGAGAGGAGGACCGATTGCCGGTCGTCGCTAACGACACTGTCGTAGCCGAGTCCGGGAATTGTCCTGGAAACGAAAACAATGGGTGGCGGACCGACATTCCGGAAGCGAAAATCGTCAACCGTCGATCCGATCGCCGGTATAACGATAATCCCGTCCGCATTGTATTCCGTCATTGTGCGGATAAATTTCGCTTGCAATTCGACCGATTCGTTACTGTTGCACAGAAAAACCGTCCGTCCGAAATTCCTTAGCGCTTCCTCCATTGCCGCGAGCAAAGTGCAATAAAACGGATCGGAAATATTGTTGAGAACGATGCCGACGGTATGGGTCCTGGCCGTCCGCAGTCCGGCGGCGCTGCGCTGATAGACATAGCCGGATTCTTTCAGGGCGGCTTCGACCCGCTCGCGCGTCTTTTGCGAGATTTTCGGGCTGCCGCGCATCGCCAGCGAAACGGTCGCGGTCGAGACGCCCAGCAGTTCGGCAATCTGGCTCAGCGTTGGCCTGGACATCCTGTTCGCTCCCGTTCGACGAGGAGCCCCGTTGCGCTCGCGCATCGCCCTTTAATGGATTTTCCCGGATTTCGCTGCCGGCCTTGAGCGGCTCCTGCGTCGCGAAGACAATTGCCGCCCAAGTCCATGCCCCGGCGCGAAACGGCGATGCCTGGGAGTATTAATCGATTAATAGTCCCTTACTGGCGGGGATGTTACCGGCGGTACCGCCATCTGGCAACCCATTGGACCGTCAAATTAGAGTATGCGGGACGGATCGGGCATAGCGGGCCGGCAAATGCGCATTTTCCGGTCCGGCCGGCGCTGCAACGAAAGTTGGAACCGGGATCGGATCGTTTACGAACTGGAGCCGGCGCGCTGCGGATCCGGACACCTGCGGCAAGCAAATCGGCAAACGCCGCCGCTCCAGGTTGTTAGTGCAACAGTTCGATGGCGATCGCCGTCGCCTCTCCGCCGCCGATGCACAGGCTGGCGACGCCGCGCTCGACGCCTCTTTGCTCCATGGCATTCAGCAGGGTCACGATGATCCGTGCGCCCGAGGCGCCGATGGGGTGGCCGAGAGCGCAGGCGCCGCCATGGACGTTGACGATGTCGTGCGGCAGGCCGTGCTCCTTCATCGCCGCCATGGTGACGACGGCGAAGGCCTCGTTGACCTCGTAGAGATCGACGTCGGCCTTCGTCCAGCCGGCCTTCTCCAGCACCTTCTCGATGGCGCCGACCGGGGCGGTAGTGAACCAGGCCGGTTCCTGGGCGTGGGTGGCGTGGGCGACGATGCGGGCCCGGGACGCGAGGCCGCGCTTTTCGGCCTCCGACTGCCTTGTCAGCACCAGGGCCGACGCGCCGTCGGAGATCGACGAGGAATTGGCCGGCGTCACCGTGCCCTCCTTGCGGAAGGCCGGCCTGAGCTTCGGAATCCTGTCCAGATCGGCGTTGAAGGGCTGTTCGTCCTGCGCGACCGTAATCTCGCCCTTGCGGGTGCGCACGGTCACCGGCTCCGTCTCGCGGTCGAAGGCGCCGTCCTCGTTAGCCGCCCGGGCCCGCTTCAGCGAGGTAATCGCGAAATCGTCCTGGGCCTCGCGGGTGAACTGGTAGTGCTGCGCCGTGTCCTCGGCGTAGGTGCCCATCAGGCGGCCGGGGTCGTAGGCGTCCTCCAGCCCGTCGAGGAACATGTGGTCCAGGACCTTGGCATGGCCCATGCGCAGGCCGCCGCGCGCCTTGTCCATCAGGTAGGGCGCGTTGGTCATGCTCTCGAGGCCGCCGGCGACCATGACGTCGTTGGCGCCGGCCTTGAGCAGGTCGTGGGCCAGCATGGCCGCCTTCATGCCGCTGCCGCACATCTTGTTGACGGTGGTGCAGCCGGCGCCCCACGGGATGCCCGCGCCGTGCGCCGCCTGGCGGGCCGGCGCCTGGCCGAGGCCGGCCGGCAGCACGCAGCCCATGATGACCTCGTCGATATCCTCGCCGGGAATGCCCGAACGCTTGAGCGCACCCTCGATGGCGACGGCGCCCAGCGCCGTAGCGGTGATGTCTTTCAGCGTTCCCTGAAAGCTCCCCATCGGCGTGCGCGCGCCGTCGACGATGACGACGGGGTCGGATTCGGTCGTGGTCATGGCTCTCCCCCTGCCGGACCCGGCTATCGGGCCAATTCTACCGCGATGCCGATATCGAGCGCCGTCCATTTTCTGTCGCAAGTCAATGCCGTTGCATCCATGTGCGCCGCAAGGCTGAGGCAAACGCGGTCGCCGAACGGCAATCCCAGGCTGCGGGTCGGTTCCCGGAGGGCCCCTGCGTCCAGCGCAACATCCCGTTCGAGCGCCACGGAATCGACCCGAACGGCGGCCATGACCCGCCGCGCCTCCTCGGCCGGGTAACCCCGGTTGACCAGCGCCGTCACCGCTTCGCCCAGATTGACCGTCGAAATGACACAGTCCGACAACACGGCTGCGACCCGGTCGGCCCCCGGCTCGTCCCGGACGAACGCCAGCAGGGCAGACGCATCGATGACGAACCGGACCGGCATTCGGACTTCATTCGGCCGCTTGCTTGCGATCCGGATTTCGCTTCAGCCATTCCAGGTCTTTGGCGTATTCGCGTTCGGCTTCCGCGTATTTTTCCTTCAGGAATTCATCGACGACGTTGACGCTATCGGGAATCCAGGCGCGCACCGTTGCGCGGATTTTTTCGATGTTGCCGGCACGGGTGGAAATTCGGACCTCGCCGTCTTCCAGGAAAAGCAGCACTTCGTCGCCGGCATCGACGCCGAGCGCCTTGCGCATGGCGGCCGGAATCACGATGCGGCCCCCGCTGCCGACGGTTGTGGCATGCCATTCTGAAAATTGTGACAGATTTTCGTTAACTGCCATGTCTGAGACATATGGCAAGCACGGAAAGAGTCAATGGGAAATCACGGATGTTGGTTTTCCGCCGCAGGATCGGCCAGCCGACAGGGCTTTGTCTATACCTGCCTCTTCCCGGCGGTTTCAGGCGCCTATCGGAGCACCCGGATATCGACGCCGATATCGATTTCGCGCCACATGGTATCGCAGGTGACGGCCGGCAATTCCAGCTTTCTTGCCAGACACAGGCAAATCCGGTCTCCGAGCGACAGGCCGTAGCGGAGGGTTTCGGCCCGCAACCGGCCCGCTGCCAGGGCGACGTCCCGGTCCACGGCGACCGGATCGACCGGCAATTGCGCTGCCGTGTCCACGGCGCGGTCGGGGTCGCCGCCATGATTGATCAATCCGGTGACGACCTCCGCCAGATTGACGGTCGACATCGCGCAATCCGGCAGCAGGGCCGGTACGGCCTCGCCGCCCGGTTCGTCGAACAGCATGGCCAGGACCGCCGATGAATCGAGAACGACCCGCCCGTTGCCCAACGGGCTACTCCGCAGCCCGGTCGACCGGCGTGTCGGCCTGCACCCACTCGTCCTCGCGCGCCGCTTCCGCCCGCTTGTCGGCGAGGAACCGGTCGACGAGGTCGCCGGTCGGCCGGATCATCGTCCGGACCTGCGCCCGGAGCCGCTCGACGTTGCGCGCGTAGGTCTCGATCCGCACCGTCCCGTCGTCGACGGTCAGCACGAGCGGCTCGCCCTCGGCGAATCCCAGCACGTCGCGAACCGCAGCCGGGATCACGACGCGACCGCCCGCGCCCATCGAAACGCGCCAGAAGCCGTTCTCGACGGCAAATTTCTGTTTTTTTGCCATGAAATTCATTTTATGACAAATTAACCGCCTCGGCAACCGCCGAAAATAACTTTTCAACCGGTTTCCGATCTTGCGGCGCGATAGCGCGCCAGCGCCGCTTCGTCCGGCGGATAGAGGCCCTTGACCGGCGCACCGCGCTCGATTTCGGCGAGTATCCAGGCTTCCAGCGCTTCCTGCTCGGCGCCGTCTTCGGCGATTTCGGCGGCCAGCGCCCGGGGCAGCACCACGGCGCCGTCGTCGTCCGCCACGATGATGTCGTCCGGAAACACCGCCACGCCGCCGCAGCCGACCGGCTCCTGCCAGCCGGCGAACCACAGGGCCGCGATGGAGGGCGGCGCGGCGGCCCCGCTGCACCAGACCGGAATGTCCACGGCGCGGATGCCCGCCACATCCCGCACCGGGCCGTCGCTCACGATGCCGGCGACGCCGCGTTTCTTCATCCGCCCGGCGAGGATGTCGCCCAGCGTCCCGGCGCCCTGCTCGCCCCGGCTGTCGATCACGGCCACGGCGCCTTCCGGCATCGCCTCGATGGCGTCGCGCAGCGAGCCCGGCGCGGCGTAGCTTTCCCGGGTCGAGACGTCTTCGCGCCCCGGCACGAAGCGCAGGGTGAAGGCCGGCCCGGCGAGCCGCGGCCCGCCCGGCCGCAGCGGCCGCGTCCCCGCCATCCAGCCGCGCCGGATGCCGCGCTTGACAAGCTGCATCGTGAGCGTCGCGGTCGAGATGCCGCGCAGCGCGTCGATCGGGGCGGGATCCGTCGCCATGGCCGGTCAGGCCGTCTCTTCGAACAGCTCGCGGCCGATCAGCATCCGGCGGATTTCGCTGGTGCCGGCGCCGATCTCGTAGAGCTTGGCGTCGCGCAGCAGGCGGCCAGTCGGGTATTCGTTGATATAGCCGTTGCCGCCCAGGGCCTGGACCGCCTCCAGCGCCATCCAAGTCGCCTTTTCCGCGGCGTAGAGGATCGCGCCGGCGGCGTCCTTGCGGGTGGTCTCGCCGCGGTCGCAGGCTTTCGCGACGGCATAGACATAGGCTTTCGACGCGTTCATCGTCGTGTACATATCGGCGATTTTGCCCTGCATGAGCTGAAACTCGCCGATCGGCCGGCCGAACTGCTTGCGCTCGTGGATGTAGGGCACCACCGCGTCCATGCAGGCCTGCATGATGCCGAGCGCCCCGGCGGCGAGCACGGCGCGCTCATAGTCCAGGCCCGACATCAGGACGTGGACGCCCTTGTTGACTTCGCCGACGACATTCTCCTCCGGCACCTCGCAGTCCTGGAACACCAGCTCCCCGGTCGGCGAGCCGCGCATGCCCAGCTTGTCCAGCTTCTGGGAGGTCGAGAAGCCGTCGAAGCCCTTCTCGATCAGGAAGGCGGTGATGCCGCGCGCGCCGGCATCCGGGTCGGTCTTGGCGTAGACGACCAGCGTGTCGGCCTCCTCAAAATTGGTGATCCACATTTTCGAGCCGTTGAGCACGAAGCGGTCGCCCCTGCGGTCGGCCCGGGTGCGCATCGAGACCACGTCCGAGCCCGCGCCCGGCTCCGACATGGCCAGCGCGCCGACATGCTCGCCGGAGATCAGCTTCGGCAGGTAGCGGCGCTTCTGCTCGTCGTTGGCGCAGCGCCGGATCTGGTTGACGCACAGGTTGGAATGGGCGCCGTAGCTCAGGCCCACAGAACCGGAGGCGCGGCTGATCTCCTCGACCGCCACGGCATGCTCCAGATAGCCCATGCCGGCGCCGCCATACTCCTCTTCCACCGTGATGCCGTGCAGGCCGAGTTCGCCCATCATCGGCCACAGATGGCGCGGGAAGCTGTCGGTCCGGTCGATCTCCGCGGCCAGCGGCGCGACATGGTCCGACGCGAAGCTCATCACCGAATCGCGGATCATGTCGGCGGTCTCGCCGAGGTCGAAATCGAGCGCGGGAAGCTGGTTCGGGATCATGGCGGTTTATCCGGATTTCGGCCGGTGTCTCCGGTGTCTGGTCGGTTTCGGGCCGGCGCTGGGGCGGCGGGCGGGTCGCCGGCGCATTGTGCGGCTATTCGGCGGCCTGTCGATAGCCTCCGGCGCCGCGCCGGCGGCGGCGGGCGGGAGTCCGCGCCCACCGCTGTTCGGCGCCAGGCCCCGCGCGTCGCGCGCTCGCATGGATATCCTTCTCCAGGCCTTCGATCTTCGCGTTGAACCCGGCGGCCTGTTCGAACAGAAGCCTGCCCAACTCGCGGACCGCGTCGGGCAGGCCCGAGTCCGGATCCTCAAGCGCCGATGCCAGGCGGTCGACATGAGCGGGACCCTGGGCCGCAACGACGCCGAACTCCGCCAGATGGCGGCGCCCCAATCGTCACCGGGCGTTGATCGTCTGGGTGCGCTGGCGCACCAACAGATCGCGGGTTCGGAACGGCATCACCCGACCCTGCTGCTCCGCCGTCTTGACCGCAACGAAACTCATCGTCGGACGCGACGCCGCCTCGCAGATCGCCTCGGCATCCGCGGCGTCGTTCTTGTGACGCTTGACGTAAGGCTTGGCATATTGCGGGGGAATCAGCCTCACCGAGCGGCCCAGAGCGCCAATCTCCCGCCCCCAGTAATGAGCGCTGGCGCAGGCCTCCATCGCCACCGCGCAGCGCGGCTGCGAATCAAGAAACTCCGGAATCTTCCCACGACTCAACGTCTTGCGGAACGCGACTGAATCGTCGGTTCGCGCAGAGGCTGCCCGGCAGGGGACGCCGCTCCCTCGGATCAGGCGCTGAGCCGCATGCCGACCCGGTTCATGTCGGGCTCCTTGTGGAACTTGCCGTCCTGCATGATGGCGACCAGCCGGGATTGGTCCTGCAGCACCTTGATGTTGGTGAGCGGGTCGCCGTCGACCAGAAGCAGGTCGGCCAGGCAGCCCTCGCGGATCGTGCCGAGTTCGTCGCCCATGCCCATGATCTGGCCGCCATACAGGGTACCGGCCTTGATCGCCTCCATCGGCGAGAAGCCGACCATGTCGACGAAATACTCGAAATCCCTGGCGTTGGTGCCGTGGGGCGTCCAGGCAAAGCCGTAGTCGCCGCCGACCAATACGCGGATGCCGCGCTTGTGCATCGCCAGCATGGTCGCGCAGGCATGCTCCAGCTCGCGCTCGTAGCGATCGGTGATTGGCGTGCCGGGCTTGATGCCCCATTCCGCCGCGTTCCGGGCCACGTTGATCAGCCAGGCCAGGCCGGGCGCCACGAAATGCTTGTCCTTGTTGGCTTCCAGCAGGTCGAGCGTCTCCTCGTCGGAGAAGGAGGCGTGGTAGATGATCTCGATGCCGTGCTTCACGCAGCGCTGGATCGACTCCTTCGAGCGCGCATGGGCGGCGAGGCGGCGGCCGCGCCCCTTGGCTTCGGCGACCGCGACGGCGACTTCCTCGTCGGTAAACTGGTTCTCCTCCGCGGCGAATTGGGTGATCTCTTCGCCGGACAGGTTGATCTTGATCGTATCGACGCCCCACTTCATGAGCGTGCGGACTTCGCGGCGCATCTCCTCCACGCCGGAGACGACGATGCCGAGATTAAGCGCCTTGTGGTCGATATGCGGCAGCGTGGCGTCGCCGAGGCCGCCGACCGCCGTCAGCTCCGGCCCGGCCGCGGTGTAGCGCGGGCCCGGCACCTTGCCCTCCTTGATGGCGTCGCGGATCACCACGTCGAGCCTCGGCTTGGCCGCCGCCGCGCCGTAGCCGGCGGTGAAGCCGGCGTCGATCAGCAGTTTCGCCATGTAGACGCAGTTGAGCGTATGCTCCTCAAGCGGCATGAGCTGGATCGGGTCGATGCCCGGCGCGTTGTTCCAGCTCAGATGCAGATGGGCGTCGATCATGCCGGGCATCAGCGTCATGCCCCGCCCGTCGATCCGATGGCTGCCGTTCTGTGCGCCCCAGCCGCCGTTGCCGAGCCCGCCGCCGCCATAGCCGGCGCCGGCGCGGGCGATCGACTTGATCCGGTTGCCGGCAACCGTCACGTCGCCGCTGTAGGGCGCTTCGCCCGTGCCGTCGAGGATGCGGACGTTGGAGAATACGATCTCCGGATCCGGGCGCCCGTTGCCGTTGGAACCGGCCCAGCCGCCGTAAGCGATTTCCGCCATGGTCTTCCTCCCTGATTCCCTGTCTGTCGGGCCGCTCTAGGCCGCGGCCCTGTCCAGATGCGCCCTGATCGATTCCGCCGACCGTCCGGGCGCTTCGATGGTCATCCAGTGCCCGATACCGGGCAGAATTTCCATTTCCGCTCCTGAAATACGGTTTTTCAGCGCCTCGGCCATGGCCACCGGCGCCACCGGGTCTTTTTCTCCCGCAATCAACAGCGTCGGGCAGCGGATCGAGCCATGGTCCGCTGCCGCCGCCACCGCCAGCGCCCGGCAATGCGCGGCGTATCCCGCCGGATTCTGGCGCATCAGGCTCTCGCGGACGAAAGCCTGCGCAACAGGGTTGGTCCGGCTCGACTCTTCCGCGACGCTCGCGCCCGATACGCTGTCGGCGATCCCCGCCATACCTTCGCGCCGGGCCGTCTCGGCCCGTTCGCCCAGCGCCTGGCGCGCTGCCGGCGCCGGTTCCAGAATGGGCCCGAACAGCGTGAGACTCAAGACTGCATCGGGCAGATCCGCGGCGAGATGCTGGCAGATCAGCGTGCCCATGGAGTGGCCGGCAAAATGGGCCCGCCCGATCCCGGCGGCGCGGACCGCGTCGCACACCGCCGCGGCCAGCCCCTTCAGCCCGGGCCGGCCGGGGCGCAGGGCGGAACGGCCGGCGCCGGGCAGATCGGGACGCAGCACCCGGTAGCCGTCGAGGGCGCCCATCAGGGGCTCGAATGTATTCGAATCGCCGCCCAGGCCGTGGATCAGGACGACGGCCGGGCCGTGACCGCCGCTGTCTTCCGTCACCATGCTTCCGAAGCACAGATCGGCCATCGCTCAAACCCCCGCGACCGGATTTTCGAGGATGCCGATGCCGCCGATCTCGACGGCAACCCGATCTCCGGCCTTGAGAAATTTCGGGGGATCGAAACCGATACCGACCCCGGCCGGCGTGCCCGTCGCGATGACGTCGCCGGGCAGGAGCGTGATCCCGTTCGAGATTGCGGCGACAGTCGCCGGCACGTCGAAAATCATGAGCGCCGTGTTGGAATCCTGACGCAGTTCGCCGTTGACCCGGCAGCGGATGACCGTGTCGGCAAGGTCCACCTCGTCCGCCGTCACGGCGACCGGCCCCATCGGGCAGAAGGTATCCTGGGACTTGCCGATCAGCCACTGGCTGTGCCGGCTCTGCAGGTCGCGGGCGGTGACATCGTTGACGATCGTGTAGCCCCAGACATGCTTCATGGCCTGCTGCGCCGGAATATTGCGGCCCGCCATCCCGATGATAACGGCGAGCTCGGCTTCATAGTCCACGGCTTCGGTCACACCGGGATCGAGACGGATTTCCACGCCGTGCGGAATGACCGATTCCGGCAGCTTGGAAAACACGATGGGCGCTTCCGGCACGACGCCTTTCGCGGCGGAACTGTCGAAGCCGGAATGGGCGAATTCCCTGGCGTGATCGTGATAATTCTTGCCGACGCAGAAGATGTTGCGGCGCGGCCGGGGGATCGGCGCCTGGACCGCGATATCCTCCATGGGAACGGTATCGACCGCCTTCGGCTGGTCCCGGCCGATCAACGCCGCCACACCATCCCGGTCCGCTGCGCCGCCGGGCAGTTCGAAGCGATCGACCGCATCGCCGCCCTCCGCAACCCGGCCGACATGCCGGCCGCCCTGCCAATCGAACGTGACGAGCTTCAGGACTCCGCCTCCCCTTGCCCATCCTGGATCGGACCCGGGATCAGGACGGTCGAGCCCGTGGTGGCCCGGCCTTCGAGGGCACGATGGGCGTCGGCGGCGTTCTCCAGCGCGAACCGCTGCCCGATTTCGATGGTGACGATGCGCCGCTGGACGGCATCGAACAGCCGGTCTGCGCTGGCCCCGAATTTCTCCGGCGTATCCGTGTAATGGACGTAGTTCGGACGCGAGAGGGTGGCCGAGCAGCCGGCCAGCATGGAAATGTCCTGCGGCCCGATATCGCCTGAGGCCTGGCCGAAACTGACCAGATGCCCGCGCACGGCGAGCGCGGCGACGGAATGGGCGAAGCTGTCCCGGCCGACCGCGTCGTAGATGACGTCCGCACCGTGCCCGTCGGTCAGGTCGCGGACCTGCTCCTCCAGGCTCCTTTCGCCCGGTACGATAACGTGATGGGCGCCGGCGGCGCGCCCGACGCGGGCCTTCTCGTCGGTCGAAGTCGCACCGATCACGGTGGCGCCGAGCCGGTTCGCCCACTGGCACAGGATCCGCCCGACCCCGCCGGCCGGCGCATAGACGAGAACGGTTTCGCCCGGCGCGACGGCATGGACGCGATGCAGCAGGAATTCGGCGGTCACGCCCTTGAGCAGTCCGGCCGCGGCGGTCTCGTCGTCGATATGGTCCGGCAGCGGGATGACCAGACCGGCGTCCATGGTCCGGACGCTCGCGTAGGCGCCGAGCGGCGGGCAGGCGTAGGCGACGCGCTGGCCGGGCGCCAGATGGCCGACATTCGCGCCGACATCCACGACGACGCCGGCCGCTTCCAGGCCCGGCACGCCCGGCGGGTCGAGCAGGTCGAAATAGCCGGTCCGGCAATAGACATCGATATAGTTGACGCCGACCGCTGTCTGGCGCAGGCGGACCTGGCTCGGCCCCGGCGGCGGCGCTTCGGCCGGCTGCGGATGCAGCTCTTCCGCGCCGCCATGCCGGTCGATGACGATGGCAGTGCCCTCGATGGCGGCGCCCGCGCCCTGCCGGACGGCGGGCGCGGCGGCCGCGGCATCCCAGGTTCGCCGATTTCCGCCGGTCGGGCGCTCCACCCGCGCGCGGACTGCCGCAAATCCGGCTTCGTAGACCTCCGTCGCAACCAAGGCGGCAAGTTCCCGCTCCTGGCCGGGCGGCGTGTTGAAGGTGGACGACCAGTGCCAGAAGGTCCGGTCGCCGTCGGTCACCGGCTTCAGGCGAACCTCTGCAACGTAATTCCGGAGCGGGACATCCGCAGCGACGATCGAGTAGCGGAACCGGCGCTCGCTGTCGGACAGCGACAGCAGGCGCTCGCGGACGTTTGCGCCGTCCTCGAGGTCGAAATTACGCACGCAGCCGACCTGGTCGGTGCGCTTCGAGTCCTCGAGCATGCTGCGCCGGACGATCGGGTGCCAGCGGTCGTGGCCGTTGAAGTCGCGCAGGATTTCCCACACCGCCGCGACGGGTGCGTCGATCACCGTGCTGCGCACCACCCGAATCATGGCCGCACCACGGCGTCAGCTCCCGAAACGAACCTTGAGCGCGTCGAAAGCCGCCTGGAACACACCGTTTCCGATGTTGGCGACGAGATCGGCCTCGGCCGCCGGATCGCAATCGAACTCGGCCGTCCATTCGGCGAAGGTCCGGCCGCCGTCGGTAACCGGCATGAGCTTCAGCGTCGCGATATAGTTCTGGACCCCCATCGGGCTTTCGAGAATGGCATAGGTGACGCTGTAGTCGTAATCGGACAGCGCCAGCAGCCGCTCGCGCAGGAACCCGCCATCCTCCAGGCGGAAGGCCCGGACGCAGCCGACCTGGTCCGAGGGCTGGCCGCCTTCGATCCGGCTTTCGCGCACCGCCGGCACCCAGTCCGGCAGCGCGTTGAAGTCCCGGACGGTCTGCCAGATCCGGTCGGCCGGTGCGCCGATCACCGAGGAGATGTAGACCCGGGCCATGATCTAGCCGTCTCCGTCCTTCCCGGTCTCGGCGTCCTTTGCCAGGCTGGAGGCGTCCCGGGCCGAGCGGAAGACGTCGCCGAGCCGCGCGACGTTGGCATTCTCGATGCCGACCTCCTTCATCATCTCGTCGATCAGCGGGCTTTGCACCCGATAACGCAGCACGCTTTCGATAACCTCGTCGGTCGGGCTGCGCCCGCTGCCGCCTCCGCCGCCGGCGAGGCCGTCGACATGGAGAATTTTGATTCCGTCGATATTCTCCATGGGCCGAACGCTTTCGCGGATGATGCCTTCCAGGCGGTCCAGCAGCCGGACCCGGAGCCGTCCGGCGCGCGCATCCTCGGTCAGCAGGTTCTCGGCCTCGTTGCGCAGGCGCTCGGCCTCTGCCGCGACGGCGGCCGTCGCCCGGTCGGCCTCGGCGGCGATCTTCGCGGTATCGGCGTCCTTGCTCGCAACGATCCGGTCGATGGCGGCGATCCGCTCAGCAACCTCGGTCTCGCGGACCGTCGCGACCTTCTCTTCGGCCTCTACGGCGCCGGCGCGCACCGATTCCGTCTCGATCCGGGCTTCGGCCTCCTCCGAGGTCTTTTTCAGGACTTCGATCTGCCGTTCGATTTCGGCCAGCTCGACCGCCATTTCCCGCTCGACCTCGAGCCGGCGCAGTTCGCGCTGCTGAACGATTCGCGCTTCCTCGATGCCGCGGTCCGACAGGATGCGCGACCGCTCGACCTCCTCGCGGGCGGCGATTTCGGCTTCCTCGACAGCACGGCGCTGGTCGATCTGGTGCGCCTGGAGCTGCCGGTCCCGCTCGATGCGCGCCTTGTCCAGGGTCTGGTCCTGATCGATCCGGGCGGTTTCCACCTCCTTTTGGGCCTCGATGCGCGCGGTCTCGGTCTGCTGATTGCGCGCGATGTCGCGGGCCTCGGTCTCGGCCTCGGCGAGAATCTGGGCCTCGCGCAACTGGCGCTGGGAGGCGATGCGCGCCCGCTCCAGATCCTCGTTGGCGGCAATCTCGGCATTCTCCAGGTCGTGGCGCTGGCGGATCTGCTCCTGGCGGACCAGCCGTTCGCGCTCGATGCGGGCGGTCTCCAGCGCCTGTTCCTGGGCGATGCGGGCGCGCTCGATCTCCTCCTGCGCGCGGATTTCCGTCTCTTCGAGGGTGCGGCGGCGCTCGATCTCGAAGCCGCGGGTTTCCTGCTGGCCGGCGATCCGGGCCTGTTCGGCCTCGCTCTCCCGGGCCGCCTGGATGCGGGCGACCTCGGTACGCTGGTCGGCGCGCAGGGTCTCCAGGGCGCGCTGCTGGTTGAGGCGCGCGTCTTCGCTCTCCTGTTCCAGCTTGAGGGTCTGCTTCTCCGCTTCCAGATTCTGGCTGCGGATCGCGACCATGGACGACTGCTCGATATCGTTGCGCAGCTTGCGGCGCGCTTCGATGGTCTCGATGAGCTGGGTCAGGCCCTCGGCGTCGAACCGGTTCGACGGGTTGAAGAATTCCAGGTTGGTCTGGTCCAGGTCGGTGATCGCGACGGATTCGAGCTCGAGGCCGTTCTGGGCCAGGGCAATGGCCGCACGCTCTGCGACGTCGGCGACGAAATCCCCGCGCCGCTCGTGCATCTCGTCGAGGGTGCGCTCGGCGGCAACCGAACGCAGCGCGCCGACGAACTTGCCGGTCAACAGCTCCGCAAGCCGTTCATCCTCAAGGGTGCGCCGGCCGAGGGTCGACGCCGCGGCGGCGACCGCCTCCTTCTTCTGCAGAACGCGGACGAAGAACTCGGCCTCGATATCGACGCGCACCCGGTCGCCGGTGATGACCGCTCCTTCCCGGGTGCGGGCGATGGGTATGCGCACCACGTTCAGATTGACCGGCGTCACCTCGTGGACGATCGGCAGGACCAGCGCCCCGCCGTTGATCACCACCTTCTCGCCGCCGAAACCCGTGCGCACGAAGGCGACTTCCTTGGTCGAGCGGTGATACAGCCAGTTGAGCAGATAGACGATCACCACGATGGCGATGATCGCCACGATGAGCCACAGGATGATGCTCCCGATCAGGCTTCCCGTCATGGTCCGGCCCTCCCTATCCTTCGATTCTGACCGCCTTGAAGGCCTTTGTCTGTTCGGTCAGGGCTGTTTCCGTCGGCAGGCGTTCCATGGATGAAGCGCCATAAAATCCGTGACAGTTTTCGGTTTCGTTCAGGATGTACTGCGCATCCTCCGGCATGGAGACCGGTCCGCCGTGAACCAGCACGACGACCTCCGGATCGACGCGCATCGCGGCAGCCGCCCATGCGTCGACCAGCGCCGGACAATCCTCCAGCTTCAGGGCGGTTTCCGCGCCGATGGACCCGCCCGTGGTCAGTCCAAGATGGCAGACGACGATGTCGGCGCCCGCCCGCGCCATCGCCTCGGCCTCCTCCTCGCAGAATATGTAGGGCGTGGTCAGCATGTCCTTCTCATGGGCCATGCGGATCATATCGACCTCGAGGCCGTAGGACATGCCGGTTTCTTCGAGGTTGGCCCGGAATACGCCGTCCATCAGTCCGACCGTGGGAAAGTTCTGCACGCCGGAAAAGCCCAGTTCCGAAAGCCGGTCCAGATAGGCGTCGAAGATGCAGAACGGGTCCGTGCCGTTGACGCCGGCGAGGACGGGCGTGTTGCGCACGACGGGCAGCACCTCATGCGCCATTTCCAGCACCACCTCGTTGGCGTTGCCATAGGCCAGCAGGCCGGACATGGAGCCCCGGCCCGCCATGCGGTAGCGGCCGGAATTGTAGATGACGATCAGGTCGATGCCGCCGGCTTCCTCGCACTTGGCGGACAGGCCGGTGCCCGCCCCGCCGCCGATTATCGGAAGCCGGCCGGCTTTCATCGCCCGGAACTTTTCGACCAGAACCTTGCGCTCAAACTGTGGCATGGCGGACCGTCCTGGGCAGGGGGCTGATTTCGTCGAGGGCGTCGGCGACCGCGCGGGCGAAGGCCGGGTCGTTGATATGGTGCGGCAAGCGGACCAGGCGCCGGGTCGGCGTTTGCTGCAGCGTGCCGGCGATTGCGTCGAACAGGGCGGCGTCGGCGTCGGGCGCGTGGAAGGGCTGGCCGGGCGCATCCAGCGCCGAGACGCCGCCTTCGGGGATCAGGAAGCGGACCGGGCCGGCCATCCGGTTCAGCCGTTCGGCGATCCATGCGCCCATGCGGGCGTTTTCCTCCGGCGTTGTGCGCATCAGCGTCACCTGCGGATTGTGCTCGACGAATGTGCGGTCGCGGTATCGGTCCGGCACCGTATCGCGCGGGCCGAAATTCACCATGTCGAGGGCGCCGACCGAGCCGATATAGGGCAGGCGCGAGCGGATGAAGGCCCCGAAGCGGTCTTCCGTTGCCGGGAACACGCCGCCCATCATCAGGTCGCAAACCTCGGTCGTGGTGAGGTCGATGGCGGCGGCGAGCATGCCGCTGTCCGCCAGCTTTTCCATCGACCGCCCGCCGGTGCCGGTGGCGTGGAAAACCAGGCAGTCGTAACGGTCTTCCAGCAGGGCGGTAGTCTGCTGCACCGCTGTCGTCGTCACGCCGAACATGGTGAGACCCAGGCAGGGCTTGTCGTCCTGCGGCATCCCGGACTTGCGGCGTTCGGCGAGCATGCCGGCGAGCGCGCTGGCGCCGTTGGCCAGGACCGTGCGGCTGATCCGGTTCAGGCCCTGCACGTCGGTAACCGAATACATCATCATGATGTCGGCCGCGCCGACATACCGGCCGACCTCGCCGGAGGCGACCGTCGAGATCATCACCTTGGGCACGCCGACGGGCAGGGCCTGCATGGCAGGTGTCGCAAGCGACGTTGCGCCCGAGCCGCCGGCGGCGATGATGCCGGAGACATCGGACCGTCCGCCCAGCCAGGCCTCGAACGCCTCTGCCATGGCGCCCACCGCTTCGCCCCGGTCGCCGGTGAAAACGCCGGCCGCGCCGCGCGGATGGGACGCGGCGACGACATGGGGCGGCACATCGGCCGACGAAGTCTTGCCGGAGGTCGACAGGTCGACGGTCCTGACGGCGACGCCGAGGGCGATCAGCCGTTCGCGGATGAAGCCGAGTTCCGCGCCCTTGGTGTCGAAGGTGCCGGCCAGATAGACGCTGCCGCCGGTCGCCGCGTCGCGAAGCGCCTCCGGTTCCCGGAACAGCGGCTCCGGCCTGGCGTCGAACGGCCGTTCCCCGTTTTCCGCCGCCGCGGCGCGGGTCTGCTGCCAGGTTGCGCCGGACCAGCGGGTCGGCGGCACATAAATCAGTTCGCCGGTTTCGGGCCTGTCGGGCTGCGCCGGCGCACCGTCCGCCGAGGCCGTCTCACCGGCCGGCGCCGCTTCCTCGACGGGGGAAACCTCGTCGACGGCGGCATCCACGGCCGGATCGTCGGCCTCGAGGTCCAGGTCTTCGTGGGAATGGCGCCCGACGCCGAGCAGCCGTTCCTGAAGCAGCCGGTCCGCGGCCAGTTCGACGGAAGGCATGGTGCGCCGGATCCGGCCGTTCACCATGATCGAGACCTGCTCGGCAATCGCGGTTGCGACCGAGATATTCTGCTCGATCAGCAGGACCGCGACCTGGTTTTCTTCGGCCAGCGCAGCGAGCAGTTTCTCGACCTGATCGACGATGACCGGCGCCAGCCCTTCGGTCGGTTCGTCGAGCACGAGGAGTTCGGGATCCTGCAGCAGCGCCCGCGCGATCGCGAGCATCTGCTGTTCGCCGCCGGAGAGCTGGCCGCCGCCGTTGTTGCGCCGCTCGGCGAGGCGGGGAAAGGCTTCATAGACCCTGTCGACCGTCCAGGCGCCGCCACCGGTCCAGGCCAGCCGTAGATGCTCGTGGACCGTGAGCGACGGCCAGAGCCGGCGGCCCTGGGGCGTGTAGCCGACTCCGCGGTTGGCGATCCGGTGGGACGGCAGCCCGACCAGTTCGTCGCCGGCCATCCGGATCGAGCCGCGTTGCACCGGGAGCAGGCCCATGATGGCGTTGCACAGGGTCGTCTTGCCCATGCCGTTGCGCCCGACGACGGCATGGACGCCGCCGGCAAGCGTCAGATTCACGCCCTGCAGCGCGTGGGACAGTCCGTAGTAGACATGCAAGTCCCGGATTTCGAGCGCATTCGGGTCCGGCGCGATCTTGCGGGCGCGCTCACGCATGGCCGGCTCCGTTGGCGCCATGCCCGAGATACAGTTCCTGAACCTCGGGATCGTTCTCGATCTCTTCGGGCGTCCCCTGTTTGAAGATGCGCCCGTTGTGCATCATGGTAACCCGTTCGGCGACGCGCAGCGCGACATCCATATCGTGTTCGATGAGGATGAAGCCGATATGCGGCGGCAGGGATTGCAGGATATCGACCAGGTCGGCGCGTTCGGTCGGGGACAGCCCTGCCGCGGGTTCGTCGAACAGGATCAGCCGCGGTGCGCCCGACAGGGCGAGCGCAACCTCGAGCTGCCGCTGCTGGCCGTGGCTGAGTTCGGCCACCGGGGTATCGCGCCGGTCGTCGAGATGAACCGCATGGAGCAGCGTTTCCGCCATTTCCATCGCGCCGTCGTCCCGGCGTGGCCGCAGCAGCGAATGCCGTCCGCGCCCGACGCCGCGGCACGCGAGAAAGATATTCTCGATGACGCTCAAGCCGCTGAACAGCAACGAAATCTGATAGGTCCGGCGGAGGCCGCGACGGATCCGCTCGTGAACCGGCAGATACGTCACGTCCTCGCCGAACAGTCTCACGCGCCCCGAGGTCGGCGGAAAATCACCCGTGATCGCGTTGAACAGGGTGGTCTTTCCCGCTCCGTTCGAACCCAGCACCGCCCGCCGCTCGCCGGCGCGGATCGTCATGTCGATATCCGTCATGGCGACCAGCGCACCGAAATGGCGGCTGACGGCGTTCAACTCCAGCGCAAACTGCCCGGCCTGCGGCAGGGCGGAGCGCGGGACGGCGGTGCCGGGTTCGTCCAACGGGGCCTCGGTTGCGCGCGTTTGGCCCTGCTTTACTTGCAGGGCGGGTTGGTGCGGCTGACCTGGCCGTATTTCAGGAACTCCTTGTACGGCACGCCGAAGGTCTGGGAGACCTGAGAGACGACCTTGATCGTCTTGTTGACCAGATTGCCGTCCGGGCCCTCGACGACTTCCGTGAGGAAGATGTCGGCGATGGCGTTGCGGCGCTCGTCGAGCGAGACCATGCCGGTCGGCGTCTCGAACTTGAGCGACGAAAGGGCGGCGCGGAACTTCTTGCCGCCGTCGGACAGATCGCCCTTCACCTTGTCCAGGGCCAGCAGCGCGGCCTTGGTGTTGATGTAATAGCCGTGGGCGAACAGCGACGGCGACGGGAACCCGCCTTTCCCTGCGAACATCTTCTTGTATTGCGCAACGAAGGCTTTCCAGCGCGGGTCGTCCCAGGTGTCGGAAATCGGCCCGGCCGAAGGCGTGCCGATCACGGTCTTGCGAATCTTGCCCTTCGAGCCCAGCACGGTCTGGTCGACGGTGATCGACCCGGCGATCAGCGGCAGTTCGCCGCCGGCCTGCTGATACTGGCTCAGAAAGTTGATCGCGTCGGCGCCGCCCAGCGCAACGTAGATCGCGTCGACATCGTCAGGCAGCGCGGCAATGACCGAGGAATAGTCCTTGTTGCCGATCGGCACCCAGAAGCGGGCATCCACCGGGGCCTTGCCGCCAAGACGGCAGAACGGCTCCAGGAAACCGAAGACCTGGGTATAGGGGAAGGAATAGTCCTCAGCCAGAACGGCGACCTTGCGGTACTTCTTGACCTTGTAGGCATACTCGCCGAGGCCGGCCATCCACTGGGCGCCTTCCGTCGAAAAACGGAAGAAGTTCGGCGCCGGATTGCGCAGCGTCGTATCCTGCGCCGCCGACGTTCCGTTGATGAAGGTGACGTTGGGCTGGGTCTTGGCATAGTCCTTGACCGCGAGGCCTTCGGAGCCGGACAGCGGCCCGATCATGACCTTGACGCCGTCCTGCTCTACCAACTTGCGGGTTGCGCGGATGGCACTGGCCGGCGAGGCATCGGACGAACCGGTGATCAGTTCGATCTTCTTGCCGCCGGCGGTGTATTTGTGCTCCTCCAGCGCCATCCTGATGCCGCGGATGCTGTCCTGGCCCGGCGCTGCGAAGGCGCCTTCCAGGGTCGCAAGCCCGCCCATCTTGATCGTGTCCTGCGCCGCCGCGGGGCTTGCTAAGGCAAGGACCGCCGCCGCGAGCAGGGTTTTTCCTGCAATTTTCAACATGCTTTTTCTCCCTCTCAAGTACGTTCGGGCGAACCGGCGGGATGCCAGTCGCCCCGATTGGCGCGCCCGCCCCAGCGGACGTTCGCGCGCGGCAGCCGGATTCTGGATTCCATCCGGCGCCAAATCCCGAGCAGGCCGTCGGGCGAGAACAACACCACGAGCAGGAAGGCAAGGCCGATCACGGTGTTGAAACGCTCCCGGTCGATCAGGTCGATGGCAAAGTTCTCGAGCAGTACGAACGCTATGGCGCCCAGGAAGGGTCCGATGGGCGCCCGCATGCCGCCGACCACGGCGATGACAAGAATGTCGATGGCCATGTCGACGCCGACGATGCCCGGCGAGACGCGGCCGTTGAACCAGACCAGCAGGACGCCCGCCGTCCCGGCGATGATGCCGGCGTAGAAGTAGGCGACGACGCGATGCAGGAAGACGTTGATGCCCAGCGCTCGCACGCGCCGGGGATTGTCCCGCACCGCCTGGAGGCCTAGGCCGAAGGACGACCGGGCGCCGTACAGCACCGCGAAATAGAAGAAGGCCGCGATCGCGAGGGTCAAATAGTAGAACGGTGTGGGATCGCGCCAGTACACGCCGAACAGCGTCGGCGGCTTGATGCCGGCAAACCCGGTGAAGCCGTTGAAGATCTGGTAGTTCTGGCGAACGAAATAGAAGAAGGCGACGGCGATCGCCAGCGTGATCATGATGGTGTAGATGCCTTCGGTTCGCGCGGCGATGGCGCCGATGAAGGTGCTGAGCAGCGCTGCCCCCAGGATCGCGAGGACCGCGGTGAGCCACCACGGCCAGCCCAGCCCCATCACGCCGACGCTGTTGGTGCCCAGGATCGCCATGATGTAGGCGGCGAAGCCGGCAACCGTCATCTGCGCGATGCTGACCATGCCGCCATAGCCGGCGAGCATCGTCAGCGAAAGCGCGATAGTCCCCAGGATCAGGGAATAGGCGCCGATCTGGAAGGTGAAGAAGTCCGAGGCAAAGAGCGGATAGGCGATCAGAAAGACCGCAGCCAGGAGAAACGCCGGGTTGATGCCCAGCGGATAGGCGTTGGCCTTTCCCGAAGCGCCGGGCATCTCAGCGGGTCCCCATGATGCCCTGGGGCCGTATGGCGAGGACGCCGACCATGATCAGGAAGGTCAGGACCACGCCGTAGGTCGGGAAATAGGCCAGGCCGAACTGTTCGGCGAGGCCGATCAGCAGGGCGCCGATGGCGGCGCCGGTCACTGAGCCCAGGCCGCCGACGATGACGACGACGAGCGAGGCGAGCAGGTAGCGGATATCCTCGCCCGGCGCGATCGACAGCGCCGTGCCGCCGACCACCCCGGCAAAACCCGCGAGCCCCGCGCCGATGGCGAAGACCAGGGCGAAGATGAAATGCACGTTCACGCCGGAGGCCGCGAGCATTTCCCGGTCGTTCACGCCGGCCCGGATCATCATGCCGATGCGGGTGCGGTTCAGGAACAGCCAGAGGCCGATCCCGACGACCGCGGCGACGCCCAGCACCGCGAGCCGGTACATCGGATATTTGATGAATACCGGCGCACCCGACGACTTGATGACCGAGATCACCGGCAGAACGACGGCGCCGTACAGCGCCTCCGGCGTATCGAACTGGTATGTCGTGCCGGTCCATACCGCCAGCATCAGATCGGCGGCGATGATCGATATGCCGATGGTCACCAGGGTCTGGCGCAGTTCGTCCCCCTGCATCCGGCGGAAGATCGCCACCTGCAGGGCGATCCCGCTGACCGCGATCACCAGGAAGGCGACGGCGAGGCCGAAAAACCAGTTGCCAGTCGCTTCTGCCACCTCGTAGCCGATATAGCCGCCGAGCAGATACATCGAGCCGTGGGCGAGATTGACGTTGCGCATCAGCCCGAAGACCAGCGTGAATCCGCTTGCGACCAGAAAATAGAGGCCGCCGAGCGTAATGCCGTTGAGCAGCGTGTTAACGAAGGTTTTCTTGCGGCCGATGGCGTCGATCAGCCAGCCCGGCCAGACCGCGAAGATCATCCACAGCAGCGCGGCAGTCAGCAGAACGATACCTAGAATTAGGATGGTCCGGCGCTGCATCGGCTTCCGCACGGCGGGTCAGGCTCCCGCCCGGTCTCGGGTTTGCGGCGCCGTCGTGACGCGTGTGGGATTTGCAGCCGAAGCGGCCCGCATAACGGCCATTTTCCGATACTCCCCACTGGGCCCGGTTCGGCCCGAACCCGCCGGCCGCTCCGCCAACCGGTGCGCATCCGGTCTTGTCGAGTGCGTTGCGTCCGAACCTTCCGGACAGTCTGTCCCAACCCGCCGATAGCCGCAACTGTGTATCTGTCGGGACCACCGTTGCGTAGAAAAGGCGTGCCATCGCCCGGCCTTCGCCGGGTGCCCGACAGGGATACAATCCGAGGAATTCGCACCTGGTGCTGTATGGGCGCCACCGCCCCCGAAAAGGACTCCTCTGCAAAGTCGGCCGGGCCGCCGCAAAATTTGCTCCCCCCGCTTCAGAGGATTTCCCTGCGAAAGGGTGGGAAGAGCATTTTGTGATTACGTTCGGTCGGTAACAGTGTGATGTCCGGCTTTGCCTTTGTGGGTTTTGGGCGCTGGCGCGGCGTTCCTTGTGCTCGTAGGCCCGGTCGCCGTAGACCGCTTTCTCGTCGACGCCAGTATAGCCAGCCGCGCGGACCTGCGGTGAGTCGGTGAAACGATTCATTATTTTATATCAATAGGTTGCGGTGGTGCAGACTGAAATCTCTATCAAATGTCGGTCTTCGTGTTGTCGCGCCCGTTTCCCGCTCATTCGAGGATGACCCCGAGATCGCCGTGCAGCACGGCGTCCGTCTCGGCCCATTTCTCGCCGGGGGTGAGCGCGATGCGCTCGATCAGACCCCGGATGGCAAATGCCGCCGCGCGATCGCGCGCGGGCTGGCGCCGGAAGCGAAGTCCCGGAACACCCGGCGCACGATTTCGGCTTCGGCCTCGTTGACCGTGCGTTCGCCCCGCACCGGATCGTCCGCGCCGTCGACCGCCTTCACCACGTCGTAGCCATAACAGAGACCGCCGACCGATCGGCCCTGCTCGACCCGGCCCCTGATCCCCGGTGCGTCTTGGCCGCCAGGTCCTTCAGGAACAGCGAGGTCGAGCTTGCGCTCGGCATCGTGAGAAAGGAAGCGGGGCGTGCTGACCGGCGTGTGGCAGGCGCCGGCGCTTCGGGCCGTCACGCGGCGACCCGGCTTGTCCGCCCCTCGTACAAATCCCGGCCCTCGACCAGGGCGCGGATCTTGGCATCGGCAATCGGGCGCTTGAGCATCCAGAAGCCGCAATCCGGATGGACATAGCGCACTCGTCCTCCGCCGAGCAGCCGTTCGGCGCGTTCGATGGCGCGGGCGACCCGGTCGGCGCTCTCGACCTCGGTGGTCTTGATGTCGACGACGCCCAGGCCGAGGCCGATCTCGGGGCGCAGGCCGCGGAAAACGGCGAGTTCGTCCGGCGGCCGGTGGGCAACCTCCATGACGATATGGTCGGCGTGGAGCGCGTTCAGATAGTCGATCAGCCGGTTCCAGTTGCCCTTCTGGATCGACTGGCCGCCATAGTTGCCGAAACAGAGATGAACCGCGGGCAGCCCGTCTACCGCGTCGAGCACCCGGTTGATCGCTGCGGCCGCCCAGTCCCATTCGTCCGGCGCGCCGGGCAGATTGGCCTCGTCGACCTGGACCACGTCGGCATCGACATGGCGGACCTGTTCGGCGAGCACGTCAGCGATCGCCAAGGCGAGCGTCGGCACGTCCGGGTAATGGCGGTTCACCAGGGTCTTGGCCAGCATGTGCGGGCCGGTGACGGTGAACTTGAAAGGCGCGCGGGTCAGGCGCCGGGCCGACTGGCAGGCGCCGGGCAGGTCGAGATGGCCGGCCGAGACCGGCCCGGTGACGATGCCGGGCGGCCGGCTGCGGAACCGCATGCCAGGCTGGGCGCGGTAGCGGGTCAACTCGTCGAAACCGATCTCGGTCGCCACCCCGCCCATAGGCCGGACGAAATATTCGATCATGCCGTTGGTCTCGGGATGGTTCGGGTCGAATCGATAGAGTTCGCCGTCGCACACCACGTCGATGCCGGCCTGCTCCTGGGTGTGCAGCACGACTCTCGTAGCGTCGGCCAGCGCCTGCTCCGACGGACACTGGATCAGCCAGTCCGGCGCCGGGTATGAGCCGACCACCGTGGTCTGGATGTGTGAGACGTCAGCGACCATCGCGGCTCTCCTCCGCCTATTCCCAAAACCCGGCCAGAATGGCAGGATTCGGAACCTCGCGCAATCGAGGCAGGCTGCCGGCCGCGCCGGACCGGCGTAGTCTGCCCGTTTCAAGAGCCTGAAAGAGACCGAGCGATGGCTGAACACGACGCGGCCGAACTGCCCACTGGGTTTAGCGATGAGGCGGCGCTCGAAGAGTTCATGACCCGGCCTTCGGCCGCCCTGGTCCGCGACCTCGAAGCGGTCGACGGCGATATCCTGATCCTCGGCGTCGGCGGCAAGATGGGGCCGACGCTTGCGCGGCTCGCCAAGCGCGCTGCGCCCGGCCGGCGCGTCATCGGCGTCGCGCGCTTTTCCGATCCGACGGTCGGGAAAAAACTGCAGACCTGCGATGTCGAGGCGATCGCCTGCGATCTGATGGACCGGGAGGCAGTGGCGGCGCTGCCCCGGTGCCCGAACGTCGTTTTCATGGCCGGGCGCAAGTTCGGCACTGCCGGAGCGTTGTCGCTGACCTGGGCGATGAATGTCGCGATGCCGGCCATTGTCGCCGAGACCTTCCGCGACAGCCGGATCGTCGCTTTCTCCACCGGCAACGTCTATCCGTTCGCCCGCGTCGCGCAGGGCGGTTCGCGCGAGACCGACCCGCCGGGGCCGATGGGCGAATATGCGATGAGCTGCCTGGGCCGCGAGCGCATGTTCGAGCATTTCTCGGAAAAATACGGCACACCGGGACGCATTATCCGGCTCAACTACGCCATCGATATGCGCTATGGCGTGCTGCACGACATCGGCAGCCGGGTGCTGTCCGGCACCCCGGTCGATCTGACGACCGGCAACGTCAACGTGATCTGGCAGGGCGACGCCAACAGCCATGTTCTGCGCAGCTTCGCCCGCTGCACCGCGCCGACGACACCGCTCAACGTCTCCGGTCCCGAGACCGCCAGTGTGCGCGCCCTCGCCCTGGCTTTCGGAGAACGCTTCGGCCGGACGCCGGAATTCGAAGGGACGGAAGCGGACAAATGCTGGCTGGTCGATACCGGCGAGGCGGCGCGACTGTTCGGCAATCCGTCGGTGCCGCTGCTGAGAATGGTCGATTGGACCGCCGACTGGCTGCTGGCCGGCGGCGGTGCCTATGGCAAACCGACCGAATATGCCAGCCGGGACGGCGCGTTCTGACCATGACGCCGGCATCGACAGAGCCGCTCCGGCAGATCGCCCTGTCGCCTGTCCACGCCGAAGCCGGCTTCGACCTTTCCGCCCTGATCGGCTGGAATCAGACCGCGGCCGACTGGCGCTACATCCTGGCGCACGGCGAGGGTGTCGGCCTGACGGCCTCTGACAGGACGCTCGTCGCCACGGCGATGGCGCTGCCCTACGGCCGGTTCGCCTGGATCTGCCTGGTGCTGGTCGCGCCGGACTACCGCCGGCAGGGAATCGCCACCCGCCTGATGGCCGAGGTCGTGCGGCGCCAGGAAGCCGCCGGGCGGGTGCCGGGGCTGGACGCAACGCCAGACGGCCGCACGGTTTACCGCCGGATCGGCTTCCGCGATCTTTACCGCCTCGCACGCTACCGGGCCGAAGCCGTATCTTCGCCGATAGCGCCGGAAGCGGACAGGCTGACGGTGCGCCGGCTGGCCGCTGCCGACCTCGAGGCGGTCTCCGGGCTGGATCGCGGATTGTTCGGCGGGGATCGGCTGCAACTGCTCCGTCACTTGCGCTGCCGGCAGCCGGAGGCCGCCTTTGCCGCTTTCCGGGACGGCCGGATCGCCGGTTATTCCCTGGCCCGCGACGGGCGGGAAGCGGTCCATGTCGGCCCGCTGGCGGCGACCGGCGACGATGTTGCCCGCTCGCTTGCCGCCGCCGCGCTCGGCGCAGTGCAAAGGCCGGTATTTATCGACGTTGCCGACGCCCGGCCGGGTTTCGTCGAGTGGCTGCAGGCCAGCGGTTTCGTGCAGCAGCGCCCGTTCATCCGCATGATGCGCGGCCGCGATTCCGGCTTCGACGATCCGGGCCTGCTCTACGCCATCGCCGGCCCGGAGCTGGGATAGGTCAGGCCGCAAGTTCGGCGATGCGCTGGGCTGCCGGCACGGGCAGCCAGTCGCCGTCCAGCCCCAGATCCCGAAAGATCGTCTGCGCCGCGTTGTAGCCCGGCAGCCCGGTGATGTTGCCGCCGGGATGCGAGGAAGAGCCGCAGAGATACAGACCCTCTATACAGGTGCGGTAGTCGCCTGCGCCTTCGAACGGCCGGTGGTAGCCGATCTGCCCGTCTGTAAAGGCGCCGACCAGGAGGTCGCCGGCCGCCATGTTCGGAAATTCGCGCTCGATATCGAGCGGGCTGCGGGTGAAACTTCCGACCACCGAGTCGCGAAGGCCCGGCGCGTAGTCCGCCCACAGGTCGAGCATCGCCGCGCCGTGGGCGTCTTTCTGAGCGTCCCAGTTCCCAGGGTCGCCATGCAGGGCGTAGGGCAGTTTCTCCCACATGAAGGCGGTGTGCTTGCCGTCGGCGGACTGGCTCTCGTCGAACTGGGTCGGGCAGGTGCCCCACATGACGGTCGGCGGGATCGTTCCGGCCTCGTGGTGGCGGACGATCTCGTCGAACTGGCGGACATGGTCGAGACCGAGGACGGTCATGAAGGGGCGCGCCAGTTCCGGGTATCGTTCGGCAGCGGTGTAGGCCGGCGGCGCATCGAGCGCGAGGTTCAGGGCGAAGAGCGGCGCCAGAAGATTGTAGCGGAAATTTTCCGCCTTTCGCCGCCACGCGCCGGGCAGGATATCGGCGTCGATCAGGTCGAGGAAAGTCTGCTGCGGGTTGAGGGAGGAGGCGACCAGGCACCGGGCGCGGTAGCGCTTTCCGTCCGCGGTATCGACGCCGACGGCCCGACCGTTTTCCACGACAATCCGCCCGGCCGGCGAACCGGTAACGATCCTGCCGCCGGCGCTTGTCACGGCCCGTTCCAGGGCGCGGCCGAGGGCGGCGCTGCCGCCGGCCGACATCTGTGCCTTGGACGGGTTGGCGAGCAGGAAGGCGATATGGTGTCCGAAGCCGCGGATGCGCAAATCGACCTCGCGCAACCCATTGAAGAACAGCAGTCCGGCCTGGACGACCGGGCTTTCGAACTCCTGCCGGACGAATTCCAGCGGGCTTAGAGCGCTGACTTCGAGCAGGCGGCGGCCTTCCGCACTCCGTTCCAGCAGGGCACGCCGCTCGTCCGGCGGAATCGGCGGCGACGTCGCCTCCGGGATCAGGATGCGCTCGACGACCGGGCCGAACTCGTCGAACCAGCGCCGCAAGGTCCGGGCGTCGCGCTCGCTGACCTGCGCGAAGGAAGCGACGGTGCGGCCGATATCGGTCCACCATTCCAGCGCGCCGCCGTCGCGGGTCAGCATGGCGACGTTCAGCTCCGGCTCGATCATCCGGGCGCCGTGGCCCTCAAGGTCGAGATCCCGGTACCAGGGCATGGCATCGAGGGCACGCAGGAAGAAGGCGTGGGAGTTGTGGATCAGTCCCGGATGAAGCGGATCCTCCAGTGCAGCGAGGCCGCCGCCGGGCTCGCTCCGGCGCTCGAGCGCCACAGTCTCCAGCCCGGCGCGTGCCAGATAGGCCTGGAGGATCAGGCCGTTATGACCCGCCCCCAGGACGATGGCGTCGCAGGTCTCATCCATCGGTGAGCCCCGACGGCGGCCGGGTGCAGGAACAGACCGCCGCCGGGCGCAATGGCGGTTACTCGAAGGCCGACTTGCGGTCGATCTTCGGCATCTTGATGCTGCGGTCGAGGAACTCGTTGGTATAGCGCTCCTCGATGGCGTACTTGGTCTCGATCTTGAAGTAGGTGTTGACCAGCTCGTGGTCGGACTTCATGCGGGCCGGATCGAAATAGCCGAGCGCTTCCGTACGCGAGAACTTGTCGCTCATCAGTTCGGTCACCAAGCCCCAGTTCTCCGTCTCGTTGGCGGTCTTGAGTGCCTTGTTGGCCTCGACAAGCGCCGCGATACAAGGCGCCGGGGCCTTCACGCAGGTCTGGAACGCCTTCTGGGTCACCGAGACGAACGCCGCCACCGTCTTCTTGTTGTTCTTCAGATAGTCCATGTTGACGATGATCGAGTTGCCGTAGGGGTTGATGCCGTATTTCCCCCACGGGAAGAAGCCCATGTCGTTACCCAGCACCCGCTTGAAGATGTGGTGGATGTTGTAGAAGGAGGTCGTCACGTCGATCGACCCTTTCTTGAGTGCAGGCAGTTTCGCGTTCGGCTGGATGTTGACCCATTTCACCGACGCCGGGTCGACGCCGACCTTCTTGGCCAGCGCCGGCCACATCTGGCGCGCGGCGTCCCACGGCGGATTGCCGATCTTCTTGCCGGCGAAATCCTTGGGGCCCTTGATTCCGGAGCTCTTCAGCCAGTACATGCCGTAGGGCGAGTTGGCGTAGACGTTCATCACCGCGACCATGCGGGCGCCCTTGCCCATGGTGACCAGCGCGGTGCCGAGATCGGCCAGGCCGATCGGGTTCTTGCCGGCGCCGGTGCGGCGCGACGACATGGACGAGCCCTTGCCCTGCTGGATGTTCAGGTCGATGCCCGCTTTGGCGTACAGGCCCATCTTCTTGGCATAGTAGTAGGGTGCGTGGTCGCCGCCGGCGATCCAGTTGAGGATGAAATCGACCTTTTCCGCGGCGCCGGCCTGCGCCGCGCCCAAGCTGCCGGCCGCCGCGACGGCCAGCGCGGCCACTGATTTACGCCCAATCATGATAGTCCCCATCTTGCTGCTGGTCCGATTCTTTGACGGAGTGCGCGCAGGAAACCGCTGCCGGCGGCAGTCCGAGCCGCCATCGGCGTACCCGCATGTCCTCCCGTAAGTAACCGACCGGGTATAAAACTTTACGTCGCGCCGCCGCGGGCCACAACCCAGTTGTTGGCCGGTTGTTGGCCGGTTATCGGACGGAGTGCCGGCGAGATCGCTGCGCGCCCTATTCGACGCCGAGCAGATGGTAAATGCGGCGGGCGTAGCTGCCGAACCGCTCGTGAGTCTTCATATCCAGGGTGCGCGGCCGGGGCAGGTCGATGTCGATCCGGTCGGCCATGCGCGCCGGGCCGGCGGTGAGCACGACGACCCTGGTGCCGAGAAATACCGCTTCGGCGATGCCGTGGGTGACGAACAGGATGGTCTTGCGGCTCTGCTCCCAGATACGCAGCAGTTCCAGGTTCATGCGCTCGCGGGTCAACGCGTCGAGCGCTCCGAACGGCTCGTCCATCAGGATCAGCCGGGGATCGTGGACCAGCGACCGGGCGATGGCGGCGCGCTGCTGCATGCCGCCGGAGAGTTCGTAAGGGTATTTCTGCTCGTGGCCGGCGAGCCCGACCATGTCGATCAGGCCGCGGGCGCGTTCGCGCGCCTCGCCCATGGGCAGGCCGAGGATTTCCGCCGGCAGCAGGACATTTTCCAGCACCCGCCGCCATTTGAGCAGCAGCGGCTGCTGAAACACCATGCCGACATCGCGCGCCGGGTCGAAATCGCTGCCGGCGCCGCCGATCTCCAGCGTGCCGCCGTCGTGCGGGTGGAGGCCGGCAACGATCTTGAGCAGGGTGGTCTTGCCGCAGCCCGACGGTCCGACGATCGACACCAGCTCGCCCTCGTTGACATCGAAGGTGGCGTCGGAGACCGCAAGGAACTCCTGGCGGCGGGTGCGGAAGACCTTCTTGACGCCGACGAGGCGGATGAAGGGCTCGCCGCGGGCGGCCGGCGCGCCGGTCATACGGTTTCGACCCGGGCGTCGCGCACGACGACGAGGCGCTCCAGCCCGAGCACGATCAGGTAGAGCGCGACGCCGACCAGGGTGATCAGGATGACCGCCATCATCATCGCCGCGGTATCCAGCGTCACCTGGACCTGGCCGATCAGGTAGGCGAGGCCGGAATCCGACGCGATGAACTCGCCGACGACGGCGCCGGCGACCGCGAGCACCACGGCCACCTTCATGCCGGAGAAGATATAGGGCAGCGAGCCGGGAAGCTGTATCTTGACGAAGATCTGCCACTGGGTGGCGCGCAGGGTCCTGACCAGGTCGACGAGGTCGGGCTCGACCTCGCGCAGGCCGCGGGCGGTGGTGATGAGGATCGGCAGGAAGCTGATCGAGAAGGCGATTACGATGTTGGTTTGAATCCCGTAATCGAACCAGACGATGATCAGCGGCCCGAGCGCCACCTTGGGGATCATGTTCAAGCTGACCACCAGCGGCATCAACAGGTTGTCCACTGTGTGGAACCACGAGAACAGCAGGGCGAGGCCGACGCCGACGACGACGGCAAGGAAATAGCCGCCGAAGATTTCCGCCGTCGTCACCATGGTGTTGTGGAACCAGGGATAGGTGTCGAACAGCGACAGAAGGGTCTCTTCGGGCGAGGCCAGGACGAACTTCGGCACCTCGCCCACCTTGACCGCAAGGTACCAGACCAGCACCACCGCCAGATGCACAAGGACGACGGCGGTCCAGCGCCAGATCGTTTGAGCCGAAAGTCCGGGCCCCATGTTCGCGTCCTCCCGATGCCTCGCCGTGCCGTCCGAAGCCGGTCAGGTCCGGGTCATGGCGACAGCCATCTTTCCAGATTTTCCGCGACAAAGGAATCGTCGTTGAGATGCGGATAGGCTCGGCAGACCCGGTCGATCTCCGCAGCCTGGCCGAGGCTCATGGTCTCCTCTGGATCGAGGCACCAAGTGCCGTCGAGCAGGCCCTGACGGCGCAGCACTTCGTGCATCCCGGCGATGCAGCCGCGGAAACCGTTGGCGACGTCGAAAAAGGCGGCGTTGCAGTCGGTGATCTGCCCGGCCAGCGCCAGCAGGTCCCGGTCGATCCGGTCTGCGGCGACGGCGGCGCGCGCCCGGTCCAGCAGGTCGACGACGGATCTGACCCAGACGCTCCAGTGGCCGAGCAAGCCGCCGGCGATGCGCAATTCCACCGCTCGATCGCCCCGCGGCAGGTGCCACGGGGTTACGAGGTCGAGCAGGATATTGTCGTCGTTGCCGGTGTAGAGGGCGATGCGGTCCTCCGCGCCGGCCTCGGCGACGCCGCGCACGACGTCGAGCGTGCCGTAGCGGTCGAAGGGCGCGATCTTGATGCCGACGACACAGTCCAGTTCCGCGAAGCGCCGCCAGAAGGAGAAGGACAGGGGCACGCCGCCGACCGCCGGCTGGAGATAGAAGCCGACCAGCGGCATCTCTTCGCTGACCCGCCGGCAATGGGCGATCAGTTCGTCTTCCGATGCGCCCCGGAAGGCGGCGAGACTCAAGAGCACGGCGTGATAGCCGAGGCTGGCCGCAACGCGCGCTTCGGCGACCGCCTGATCGGTCCGGCCCACGACGCCGGCAATCAGAAAAGGCGGATTGCGGGCCCAATCCGCTGCCGTTTCCGCGGCCAGGTGCAGCACCGGTTCGTATAGCCCGGCATCGCGGATCGCAAATTGCGTCGTATGCACGCCGACCGCCAGGCCGCCCGCGCCGGCGTCGATATAGTAGCGGCTCAACGCCCGCTGGCGCGTCTCGTCCAGCGTCCGGATCGCGGTCAGCGCCAGCGGGTGGGCGGGGATCGCCGTGCCGGCGCGGAAGCGCGCCAGCGCCGCCTCCGGGATATCGGCCACGGTCCGCGCCATCGTCCCTATACCATCGTCCGGTGGCGCGCGATGCAGGTCGCCAGCACATCGTCCGGCTCCCGCCGCCACCAGTTGTCCCGCGAGAAGATCTCGACCTCCGACGCGCCGCCGTAGCCCGCCGCCTCGACCCAGCCGCGGATTTTCGGAATGTCGATAACGCCGTCGCCCATCATGCCCCGGTCGAGCAGCAGGTCGGTCGTTGGCACCAGCCAGTCGCAGACGTGAAAGCCCAGGATGCGCCCCGCCGCGCCGGCCCGGGCAATTTCCGCCTCTAGATCCGGATCCCACCAGACATGGTAGACATCGACCGCTACGCCCAGGCCCCCGTCTGCATCGGTGTCCAGCGCGTCGCATAGATCGTTGGCCTGCCGGAGCGTGTTCACGCAGGCCCGGTCGGCGGCGTACATCGGATGCAGCGGCTCGACGGCGAGCGGCATGCCGCCGGCGCGGGCGTGTTCGAGCAGGGCGGCGATGCCGTCGCGCACCTGCATCCGGGCGCCGGCAATGTCCTTCGAACCGGCGGGCAGGCCGCCGACCACGAGGATCAGGCATTCCGCGCCGATGGTCGCCGCGTCGTCCACCGCCCTCCGGTTGTCGTCCAGCGCCGCCTGCCGGCCGGCCGGGGTTGCGGCCGGGAACAAGCCGCCCCGGCACAGGCCGGTGACCCGCAGGCCGGCATCCCGGATGAGCCCGGCGGCCCGCGCCGCACCGCATTCGTCCAGCTTGTCGCGCCAAGGCGCGATGCCGCCGATGCCGTGCCGGGCGCAGCCGGCGATGCATTGCTCCAGGGTCCATTGCGCGTTGACCGTTGCTGTGTTGAGAGACAGCAATGTCGTATCGTTCGAGAAGTCGCGCACCGCGGTCTCCGGACCTCAGGCGACGCCGCGCACCGCCAGCGCCGCGGCCATGCGCGCCGCGGCGGCGTCGGGATCGCGCAGCAGGCCGGCCCCGTCGGCCAGCCGGAACAGATCGCTCAGATGGAGGGTCGAACGCGCGCTTTCCTGGCCGCCGACCATGGTGAAATGGTCCTGGTGCCCGTTCAGATAGGCCATGAAGACGACGCCGGTCTTGTAGAAGCGGGTCGGCGCCCGGAAGATGTGGCGCGACAGGGGTACGGTCGGGGCGAGCGTCTCGTAGTAGCCGTCCATGTCCTGCCGCGCCATGGCGAGCAGGGCGGCGCTCGCCGCCGGGGCGATGGCGTCGAAGATGCCGAGCAGGGCGTGGGAAAAGCCCTCCTCGTCGCCGGCGATCAGCGCCGGATAGTTGAAGTCGTCTCCGGTATACATGCGCACGCTCGGCGGCAGGCGGCGGCGCATGACGATCTCCTTGCCGTCGTCGAGCAGGGAAATCTTGATGCCGTCGATCTTCTCCGCATGGGCCGACAGGATCGACAGGCAGACCTCCATCGCCGCCATGTGGTCGGCATCGCCCCAGTAGCCGTCGAGCGCCGGATCGAACATCTCGCCCAGCCAGTGGATCAGCACCGGCTCGCGCACTTGGCCGAGAATGCGGCCATAGACCCTTTCGTAGTCCGCCGGGCCGGCGGCGCAGGCGGCGAGCGCCCGGCTCGCCATCAGGATGATCCGCCCGCCTGTGGCTTCGACCGCCTCGCACTGTTCCTCGTAGGCGCGGATCACCTCGTCCACGCCGGTATCCGGCCCGGGCACCAGATGGTCGGTGCCGGCGCCGCATGCGATCAGGCCGCCGCCGTCCCGCGCCTTCGCGGCGGCGACGGAGCGCCGGATCAGTTCGTGCGAAGTCGGCCAGTCCAGCCCCATGCCGCGCTGGGCGGTATCCATCGCCTCGGCAACGCCGAGGCCGAGCGACCACAGATGTTCCCGGTAGGCCAGTGTCGCCTCCCAGTCGAGGGCGGTATCGAGCCAGGGATCGTTATCGGCGCGCGGATCGTTGACGACATGGGCCGCGGCGTAGGCGACGCGCGGCAAGGCATCCGCGCTGGCCGGCTGGAAGGCGAGCGGCGGCGAGAGTCGGTAGGCCTCGATCTGGCCGTCGCTTGTCGGCAGGTCGACCGAAGGCATGGCTACAGCGCCAGTTCCGGCACGTCGACCCAGCGCCGTTCGCGCCAACTCCGGTAGCCGAGTTCGGCAAGCTGCACGCCCTTCGCGCCCGAGAGAAACGTGTAATCCCAGGGCGCGTCCTCGTAGAGGTGGCGGATGAAATCCTGCCACTGGGTCTTGAAGCCGTTTTCGTAGACCCGGTTGTCCGGCACGTCCTGCCAGCCGGCGCGGAAATCGATGGTCTGGGGCACGTCCGGGTTCCAGACCGGCTTGGGCGTGTTGACCCGGGCCTGGGCGAAGCAGCGGGTCAGCCCGGCGACCGCCGAACCGTGGGTGCCGTCGACATGGAAGGTCGCCAGATCGTCCCGCCGCACCCGGGTGCACCAGGAGGAGTTGATCTGGGCGACGATGCCGCCTTCGAGCTCGAACATGGCGTAGGCCGCGTCCTCGACGTCGGCGTCGTAGCGTTCGCCGGCCTCGTCCCAGCGTTCGGGAATGTGGATCGCGCCATGGCAGCAGACCGACCGGACGGGCGCGATCGTATGATCGAGCACATAGCGCCAGTGGCACAGCATATCGAGGATGATGCCGCCGCCTTCGGCCTTACGATAGTTCCAGGACGGCCGCTGCGCCGGCTGCCAGTCGCCCTCGAACACCCAGTAGCCGAACTCGCCGCGCACCGAGAGGATGCGCCCGAAGAAACCCGAATCGCGCAGCATGCGCAGCTTGATCAGGCCTGGCAGGCTCAACTTGTCGTGCACCACGCCGCCCCTGATGCCCTTGTCACGGGCGGCGCGGGCGATGGCGAGCGCGTCGTCCAGCGTCTCTGCGACCGGCTTTTCCGTGTAGATGTCCTTGCCGGCGTCGATCGCCTTCAGCAGTAGGTCCTTCCGCATCTGCGTGGTCGCGGCGTCGAAGAACAGCGTATCGTCCCGGTCGGTGAGCGCCGCGTCCAGGTCGGTCGTCCAGCGGGCGATGCCGTTGGCGTCTGCGAGCACCGCCAGTTTCGACTCGCTGCGTCCGACCAGGATCGGATCGGGCATCACCGTGTCGCCGTTGGTCAGGCGCACGCCGCCTTCGGCCCGGATGGCGCAGATCGAGCGCACCAGATGCTGGTTCGTTCCCATGCGCCCGGTGACGCCGTTCATGATCAGGCCGAGGCGGTGCGTTGTCATTCCTGCGTCGTTCCTGCCTCTTGGGCGCGTCCGGAAAGGGTCGGCTGCGCTTAGTAACCAATCGGTTACTCAACCTAACTTCTAGCGCCCGGCCGGTCAATCGTGCGGGCGTCGTCTTGCATTTTTCCTGCGCCGGGCCATTTGTCGTTTTGCCGGTAGCGCCACTGCGCGTAGCGGATATTTCTATCTGCGTTTTGCTGCATATTCTCAATATACTTGAACTGTATTTCCATTCGCGATTCTTCGAATGGCTTTGGTCGGTATGACGAAGGGCTGTTACGAAAGCGAAATTCGGCGGCACAACAGCCTCGTCAGCGCCGGAGGTAGCCGAGGATCACATCGGCAACATGCTCCCGGCGTGCCCGGATCGCCTTGGGCGCGCGCAGGTCGGTGGCGAAAATCGTCGAAAGCGTATCGGCGTTCGACATGTAGAAGTAGCAGACGCCAGCAATCGAGATGTAAAGCTGCACCGGGTCAACGCCGACGCGGAACGCGCCGTCAGCTTCGCCCTTGCGCAATACGCCGGCGAGCAGGCTGACCAGCGGCGAGTGCAGCCGTTCGATTTCTCCCGACCGTTTCAGGTGCCGGGCGCCGTACAGGTTCTCGTTGTTGAGCAGCCGGATGAAGTGCGGGTTGGAGATGTAATAGTCGAAGGTGTACTCGACGAGTTCGCGCATCGCGTCCATCGGCGCCAGCGCTTCCAGATTAAGCTCCAGTTCGTGGGACCGGATATCCCGGTAGACGGTCTCCAGGACGGCCAGGAACAGATCGTCCTTGTTGCCGAAATAGTGGTAGAGCATGCGCTTGTTGACGCCGGCGCGCCGGGCGATCCGGTCGACCCGGGCTCCGTCGAGGCCGTTTTGCGAGAATTCCCCGGTCGCTGCCGCCAGGATGGCGTCCCGGGTGCGTTCCGGATTGCGTGTGGACAAGGGGGGATCCTCCCGACGGGCGCAATGCTGGGCCGTCAATCTACCGGCAAAGTGCGCCGACGCGAAACTGCCGCCGGTTCGCACAGGGACAGACTCATGCAACGCCCCTCGTTCCGCAGCGTCCTCGCCGCCAGCGATCCGCTGATCCCGATCGGCGCCCGTGACGGGCTGAGCGCCCGGTTGCCGCGTTCGACAGTCAGGCCATCTACGGTTCTTTTGCTCAGCTTGACCGCGCCCAAGGCCGCATTCTCGCACACTCGAAATTGACCGCGGGCATTGTCTTCAATCCGCAATCGCTTGGTATGCAATCGGCGGGTCGCTCCGCTCCCGTCTGTCCCAATTGTTCGGGGCAATGAATCTAATAATGTCAGGTTCCGCCATGCCGGGGCCTTGTCCTGCCTTGCCGCACCGGATTTGCCGCCCCCGGCGCGACCGCCACCGCCGGTTTGACGGCCTGTGTTCATTTAATGTTCTTGAGGTCCCGATCAAGGAACAGCGACCGCAATTTCCGTGCCGCGCCGAACGCGCCCCGGCTCCCCCGAACGCCCCCTCAGAAATGCACGACCCGGCCGTAGGCGTCGAGGACGGCTTCGTGCATCATTTCGGAGAGGGTCGGGTGCGGGAAGACGGTGTGCATCAGGTCGGCCTCCGTCGTCTCCAGGGTCTTGGCGATGCCGTAGCCCTGGATCAGCTCCGTGACCTCCGGCCCGGCCATGTGGGCGCCGAGCAGTTCGCCGGTGCGCGCGTCGAACACGGTCTTGACCAGCCCCTGGTCGTCGCCCAGCGCGATCGCCTTGCCGTTGCCGGCGAAGGGAAAGCGCCCGACCCGGACCTCGTGCCCGGCCTCGACCGCCGCCGCCTCGGTCAGCCCGACGCTGGCGACCTGGGGATGGCAGTAGGTGCAGCCAGGGATCAGGCTCGTATCGAGCGGATGCACGTCCGCGACGCCGGCGATCCTCTCGACGCAGATGATGCCCTCGTGGCTCGCCTTGTGGGCCAGCCAGGGCGGGCCGGCGACGTCGCCGATGGCATACACGCCCGGCTCGCCGGTCTCGCCCCACAGGCCGATCTCGATATGGCCGCGGTCGACCTTTATGGCGGTGTCCTCCAGCCCCAGATCCTCGACATTGCCGGTGATGCCGATGGCGAGGATGACCTTCTCGACAGTGACCGTCTGCGTACTGCCGCCGGTATCGACCGCGACCGCGATGCCGTCCGCGCGTTTTTCGAGCCCGGCGACGGTCGCACCGGTCAGGATCGTCATGCCCTGCTTCTCGACCGCCTTGCGCACGAAGGCAGAGATTTCCGCATCCTCGACCGGCAGGATGCGGTCGAGCATCTCGACCACTGTCACCTCGGCGCCGAGCGTGCGGTAGAAGCTGGCGAACTCGATGCCGATGGCGCCGCTGCCGACGACCAGCAGCGATTTCGGGAACGCCTCCGGCACCATGGCTTCCTTGTAGGTCCAGATGTCGCCGCCGTCCGGCTCCAGGCCCGGCAGGGTGCGCGCCCGCGCGCCGGTGGCGAGGACGATGTGCGGCGACGACAGCGTGGCGGTTTCCTTGCCGTCCTTCAGAACGGCCAGTTTTCCCTTGCCGGCGAGCCGGCCGTGGCCATCGAACACCGCGACCTTGTTCTTCTTCATCAGGTGCTTGACGCCGGCGTTGAGCCGGCCGGCGACCCTGCGCGAGCGCTTCACGACCTTGGCGATATCGAAGGCGACATTGTCCGCCGACAGGCCGAAATCGCCGGCATGCTGCATCAGGTGATAGACCTCCGATGTGCGCAGCAGCGCCTTGGTCGGGATGCAGCCCCAGTTGAGGCAGATGCCGCCGAGATGCTCGCGCTCGACCAGCGCCGTGTTCAGGCCGAGCTGCGCCGCCCGGATCGCGGCGACATAGCCGCCCGGCCCGCCGCCGACGACGATGAGATCGAAGGAAGTGTCGGAAGTGTCGGGCATGGCCTTTCTCGCCGGCGGTTTCGGTGGGAGCGCGGTGCGGGCGGCGCCGCGCTACGCCAGCATGCTCATCGGCCGCTCGACGAAGCCCTTGAAGGCCTGGAGCCATTGGGCGCCGAGCGCGCCGTCGATGACCCGGTGGTCGCAGGTCAGGGTGCAGGTCATCACCGTGGCGACCGCCATCTCGCCGTCGCGCACGACGACCTTCTGTTCTCCCGCGCCGACCGCGAGGATCGCCGCCTGGGGCGGGTTGACGATCGAGGTGAAGTGGCTCACGCCGTACATGCCGAGATTGGAGACCGAGAAGCTGCCGCCCTGGTATTCCTCGGGCTTCAGCCGGCCCTCGCGCGCCCGGCCGGCCAGATCCTTCATTTCGCCCGCGATCTGCGCCAGCCCCTTGCGGTCGGCGTCGAACACGATGGGCGTGATCAGGCCGCCCTCATAAGCGACCGCCACCGAGATATCGACCGCGCCGAGCTGCACCGTCGCCGTCTCGGTCCAGCGGGCGTTGACCGCCGGCACCCGGCGCAGCGCCATTGCCGCCGCCTTGACGACCATATCGTTGACCGAGACCTTCGCCGTCCCATCCAACGCTTCGTTGATCTCCTTGCGCGCGGCGAGCAGCCGGTCGATCTCCATGTCGACCGAGAGGTAGATCTGCGGCACGTCGCGGTCGGCCTCGGTGAGCCGGCGGGCGATCACCTTCCGCACGTTGCTGTGCGGGATTTCGCGGTCCTCCGGTCCCGCGGCGGTAACCGCCGGGCGGGCGGGTGCGGCGGCAGGAGTTGGCGCCGGAGTCGGCGCAGCGGGCGTTTCGGCGGCGGGGGATTCCGCAGCGGGCGCACCGGCCGCCAGGGCCTGCTCGATGTCCCGCTTGACGATCCGGCCGTGCGGACCGCTGCCGGCGATGGCGGCGAGGTCCAGCCCGGCCTGTTTCGCCATGCGGCGGGCCAGCGGGCTGGCCGCGATGCGCCCGTCTTCCCCAGATGGCGCGGCAGCCGGCGCTTCGGCGGCGGGAGCCTCGGCGGCGGACCGGCTTTCCGGCGGTGCTGCCGCTTCTGGTTCGGATGCTGCGGGCGCAGGTTCAGGCGTGTGGGCGCCGTCCCCGCCGTCCGCCGGCAAGGCGCTGGCATCCTCGCCCTCTTCGAGCAGCCAGGCGATGACGGCGTTGACCTTCACGCCCTCGGTGCCCTCCGGCACGACGATCCGGCCGAGCACGCCCTCGTCGACCGCCTCGACCTCCATGGTCGCCTTGTCGGTCTCGATCTCGGCGATCACGTCGCCGGGGCTGACGGCGTCGCCCTCCCGCTTGGCCCAGCGGGCGAGCGTGCCCTCCTCCATGGTCGGCGACAGGGCCGGCATCGTGACGGCGATCGGCATGTCCGGCGCTCCCCGTTTGGCTTTCCGGCCCGGCTCAGCCGGCGTAGCAGACGGCGCGGGCCGCCTGCACGACCCGTTCCGCGTCCGGCAGCGCCAGCTTTTCCAGATTGGCGGCGTAGGGCATCGGCACGTCGGCGCCGCACACCCGGGCCACCGGCGCGTCCAGATCGTCGAACGCCTGCTCCATCGCGACGGCGCACAGTTCCGCGCCGATGCCGGCGAAGGGCCAGCCCTCCTCGACCGAGACCAGCCGGTTGGTCTTCTTCACCGACGCAACGACCGTCGCGGCATCGAGCGGCCGGATGGTGCGCAGATCGATCACTTCGGCGGCGATGCCGTCGTTCTCCAGCATTTCCGCCGCGGTAAGCGCGGTCTCCATCATCAGGGAAAAGCTGACGATGGTCACGTCCGCCCCCTCCCGGACGACATTCGCCCTGCCGATCGGCACGATATGCTCCGGGTCGGTCGGCGCTTCGCCGCTGCGGCCGTAGAGGATCTCGTTCTCCAGGAAGACCACCGGATCGTCGTCGCGGATCGCCGCCTTGAGCAGGCCCTTGGCGTCCGCCGCCGACCAGGGCGCGACGACCTTGAGGCCCGGGCAGTGAGCGTACCAGCTGGAAAATTCCTGGCTGTGCTGGGCGGCGACCCGCGCAGCCGCGCCGTTGGGCCCGCGGAACACGATGGGCGCCGCGACCTGCCCGCCCGACATGTAGCGCGTCTTGGCCGCCGAATTGATGATGTGGTCGACCGCCTGCATGGCGAAGTTGAAGGTCATGAACTCGACGACCGGGCGCAGCCCGGCGAAGGCCGCGCCGGTGCCGAGGCCGGCGAAGCCGTGCTCGGTAATCGGCGTGTCGATGACCCGGTCGGCGCCGAACTCGTCGAGCAGGCCCTGGCTCACCTTGTAGGCGCCCTGGTACTCGGCGACCTCCTCGCCCATCAGGAACACGCGCTCGTCCCGGCGCATTTCCTCGGCCATGGCGTCGCGCAGCGCCTCGCGCACGGTGACTTCCTTCGTCTCGCCGGCATACACGGCCTCGGCAGCGGGGGCCGGTGCGGCCGGTGCCGCCGCGGCAGGAACGGCAACGGCCGTGGGGATGGCCGGACTTTCCGCGGCGCTTTCGGCCGCGCCCTCATCCGCAGGTCGAGCGGGCGCAGCGGCGGCAGGGGCGGCAGCGGCGGCGGCGTCAATGGCCGAAGCGTCCTCGCCCTCCTCGAGCAGCCAGGCGATCACCGCATTGACCTTCACGCCCTCCGTACCTTCGGCGACCGCCAGCCGGCCGACGATCCCTTCGTCGACCGCCTCGACCTCCATGGTCGCCTTGTCGGTCTCGATCTCGGCGATGACGTCGCCCGCGGAGACGCTGTCGCCCTCCTCGATCAGCCAGCGCGCCAGCGTGCCCTCTTCCATGGTCGGCGACAGGGCGGGCATCAGCACTTCAATCGGCATGGACGGTCCCCGGAACGGTGCGCAACGGCGGGCGGCGGCGCATCATGCCGCCAGCACGTCGGTGTAGAGTTCGGCGGGGTCCGGCTCCGGGCTGTTCTGGGCGAACTCCGCCGCATTGTTGACAATGGCGCGGATCTCCCGGTCGATCTCCTTGAGCTCGTCCTCTGCCGCGCCGTCCGCCGCCAGCATCGCCTTGACCCGCTCGATCGGATCGCGCTCCTCGCGCATCTTCTGGACTTCCTCGCGCGAGCGGTATTTCGCCGGGTCGGACATGGAATGGCCGCGATAGCGGTAGGTCACCATCTCCAGGATGAACGGGCCGTCGCCGTTGCGGGCATGGGCGACCGCCTTCTCGCCGGCTTCCCTGACCGCCAGCACGTCCATGCCGTCGACCGCCTCGCCGGGGATGCCGTGGGCGGCGCCGCGCTGGTGCAGGTCGGTGGTGGACGACGCGCGCTCGACCGAAGTGCCCATGCCGTACTTGTTATTCTCGATGACGTAGACCACCGGCAGGTCCCACAATTCAGCCATGTTGAAGCTCTCGTAGACCTGGCCCTGGTTGGCCGCGCCGTCGCCGAAATAGGTCAGGCACACGCCGCCGTCGCCGGAATATTTGTGCGCGAAGGCGACGCCGGTACCGAGCGGCACCTGGGCGCCGACGATGCCGTGCCCGCCGTAGAAGCGCTCCTCCAGGCTGAACATGTGCATGGAGCCGCCCTTGCCCTTGGAATAGCCGCCGACCCGGCCGGTCAACTCCGCCATCACGCCCTTCGGGTCCATGCCGCAGGCCAGCATGTGGCCGTGGTCGCGATAGGCGGTGATGACCGAATCGCCGTCGCGGATCGCCGCCTGCATGCCGGTCACGACCGCTTCCTGGCCGATATAGAGATGGCAGAAGCCGCCGATCAGGCCCATGCCGTAGAGCTGGCCCGCCTTCTCCTCGAAGCGCCGGATCAGCAGCATGGCGCGATAATGGGACAACAGATCGTCCCGGGTCGCGGACCCGGTTTCCGCGGCGGCGTCGCTGGGCAAGGTTCACCTCGAAGGACTGGTTGCGCGGATCGCCAAAAGGCGGGGCACGCCGCATTGATGGATCGAACGCCGCTGTGCGACAAGGCAAAAATCGGCGCGCCGAACCGCCGTGCGCGCCGGCCGGATGCCTGCTTGTGTTCGGGCCTGTGTCCGGGTCTGTGTCCGGGTCTGTGTCCGGGCCGGAGCGTCGTTGACGCAAATCAAATTATTGTGCGGGCCAGGTTATTTTTCGGGTCGAATTACTTTTCGGGCAGCGGCGTGCGGTAGCGGATGACGATTTCGTCGGGCCGGCCAAGATAGAGCCGCTGGCGCAGCGCCTCGTCCAGCATGTCGGGATCGGGTTTGCGCCCGTTCAGCAGGCTCGCCTTGTGCATGAGCCAGCTGTGTTGCGCCTCGAGCGCCGACCGCTCCCGCTTCAGCGCGTCCAGCCGCTCCGACAGGCCGATCCAGGCCTCCAGGCCGCGGTCGCCGTGGAGCGTGTGATAGCCGAGATAGCCCAGGCACAGGAGCGCGATGAACGGCAGGACGAGCGTCCGCAACTTCTTCTGCAGGATGCGCAGGAGGAACATGGCGCGACCGAATCACTTTGCGAAACGCAAGTCAATATAAATATTCGTTGACTTCCGGCAAGTTACTCCGGTTCGTTTCGATAATACTTGAGAAGGAATCCTTTGGAACGACTCAGGATTCGCGCCGAAGCGCCGTGCGGCCGGCATAGGTTGCCGCCGGGCCGAGCCGTTCCTCGATGCGCAGGAGCCGGTTGTATTTCGCCGTGCGGTCGGAGCGCGACAGCGAACCGGTCTTGATCTGGCCGCAGTTGGTGGCGACGGCGAGGTCGGCGATGGTCGAATCCTCGGTTTCGCCGGACCGGTGCGACAGGACGGCGGCGTAGCCCGCCCGGTGCGCCATGTCGACGGTCTCCAGCGTTTCGGTGAGGGTACCGATCTGGTTGACCTTGACCAGGACGGCGTTGGCAACGCCGCGTTCGACGCCCTCGGCGAGCCGCGCCGGATGGGTGACGAACAGGTCGTCGCCGACGAGTTGGACCCGCTCGCCCAGCGCTTCCGTCAGCGCCGCCCAGCCGTCCCAGTCGTCCTCGGCCATGCCGTCCTCGATGGAGGCGATCGGGTAGCGGCCGGCGAGGTCCTGCCACCAGGCGGCCATCGCGTCGGGCGGCAGGCGCTTGCCCTCGCCCTCCAGATGGTAGGCGCCATCGCGGTAGAATTCGGTCGAGGCGGCATCGAGCGCCAGGACGAAGTCGTCGCCGAGCGCATAGCCGGCGGCGGCGACCGCTTCGGCGATGAAGTCGAGCGCCTCGTCGGCGCTGCGCAGCGCCGGCGCGAAGCCGCCCTCGTCGCCGACATTGGTGTTGTGGCCGGCTTTCCTGAGGCCAGCGCGCAGGGCGTGAAAGACCTCGGCGCCCATGCGCAGGCCCTCGGCGAAGGTTGCCGCGCCGACCGGCATGACCATGAATTCCTGGATATCCACCGGATTGTCGGCATGGGCGCCGCCGTTGACGATGTTCATCATCGGCGTGGGCAGGACCCGCGCGCCCGGCCCGCCCAGATAGCGGTAGAGCGGCATGCCGATCCCGTCCGCCGCGGCCCGCGCAACGGCGAGGCTGACGCCCAGGATCGCGTTGGCGCCGAGGCGGCCCTTGTTTTCCGTGCCGTCCAGTTCGCGCAGCACCGTATCGATATGGACCTGCTCCAGCGCGTCGAAGCCGGAGAGCGTGTCGAAGATCTCGCCGTTGACCGCGTCGACCGCCGCCAGCACGCCCCTGCCGCCATAGCGGCCGCCGTCGCCGTCGCGCTTCTCGACGGCCTCGTGCGCGCCGGTCGAGGCGCCGGACGGCACCGCGGCCCGCCCGAAACCGCCGCTGTCCAGATGGACATCGACTTCGACGGTCGGGTTGCCGCGGGAGTCGAGAATTTCGCGGGCGACGATATCGACGATGTCGGTCATGGCGGCTCGGATCGCAAACGTGTCGGGGAAGTTCGGTACGGCGGCGCTCAGGCGGGGCGGACCGGGCTCGCTTTCGCCAGGCGGTCGATCCCGGCGAGGGTCTGCAACAGCGCGGGCAGTTCGCGCACCGGCACCATGTTCGGGCCGTCGCTCGGCGCGCTGTCCGGGTCCTGGTGGGTTTCCATGAAGATCGCGGCCACGCCGACGGCGGCGGCGGCGCGGGCCAATACGGGCACGAATTCGCGCTGCCCGCCGGAGGATGCGCCCTGCCCGCCCGGCTGCTGCACGGAATGGGTCGCGTCGAACACCACGGGCCAGCCGTTCTGCGCCAGGACCGGCAGGGCCCGCATGTCGGAGACCAGCGCGTTGTAGCCGAAGCTCACGCCGCGCTCGGTCTGGAGGATGTTCTCGTTGCCCGTGCTGGCGACCTTGGCGAGCACGTTCTTCATGTCCCACGGCGCGAGGAACTGGCCCTTCTTGACGTTGACGGCCCGGCCGGTGCGCCCGGCGGCGAGCAGCAGGTCGGTCTGGCGGCACAGGAAGGCCGGGATCTGCAGCACATCGACCGCTTCGGCGGCGATCGCGCACTGGTCCTCGGTATGGACGTCGGTCAGCACCGGCAGGCCGGTCGCCGCGCGCACGTCTTCGAAGACGGCGAGCGCCTTGTCCAGGCCGATGCCGCGCGGGCTGTCCAGGCTGGTCCGGTTCGCCTTGTCGAAGCTGGTCTTGTAGATCGCCCGCACGCCGGCCGAAGCGGCGGCCTCCTTCACCGCCGCCGCCATTTCCAGCGCATGACCGCGGGACTCCAGCGCGCACGGTCCGGCGATCAGCACGAACGGCCGGTCGTTGCCGATCTCGACGTCGCGCACGCGGACGGAACGGCATTGCAGAGCGGCGGCGCCTTCGGGCATGGCGGGCTCCGGCGGTGGATCGACAGAGGATCGGCGCGAATGTAAGGCGCACCGGCCGGCAAGTCAGCCGCGCAGGTGTCTCACGCCGCCGGCGGTTCGCAGCCCGACCCGACATTCGAACAAATGGCAACCATCGCGCGTTGACTCACAGGCGGCTGTCGCGCAGGTTCGGTTGGCGCAAAACGGGGCCGCCCGGGGACGAGATCGAGGACGGGTCGCGGCGTCCGGGAAACGCCGGCGGGACGGGAAAGACGATGGTAGAGAACGTCACAAACGAGCTGCTCTTCGAGCACCTGAAGGCCATTCAATCCAGGCTTTCGACGATGGACGACCGTCTCCGGAACCTCGAAACCGACATGCGCAGCGTGAAGGGCCATATGGCCAGCTTCCAGCAAGCAGAAGTAGCGCAGGACGGAGCGATCGCGGCAATCCAGGCCCGGCTCGACCGCATCGAGCGCCGTCTCGATATCGCGGATTGACCCGTCCGGTCGCCAGTTTCCCCGGGAACGATCGAATGTCGCTCAACCCCTATCTCTTTTTCGACGGCAACTGCCGCGAGGCCTTCGAGTTCTACCGCTCGGTCTTCGGCGGAGACTTCTCGGTGCTCCAGACCTTCGGCGACGGTCCGCCCGACATGGGCGTGCCGGACACGGAAAAGGACCGGATCATGCACGTCTCCCTGCCGATCGGAGACGCCGTCCTGATGGGCAGCGACAGCTGTTCGGCCTTCGGGCCGCCGCCCGCCGCCGGCGATAATTTCGCGATCTCCCTGACCGGCGAGAGCCGGCAACACTGCGATGCGGTGTTCGCCGCGCTTTCGGCGGGCGGCTCGGTCAGGATGCCGATGCAGGAGACCTTCTGGGGCGCCTATTTCGGCAACTGGACCGACCGGTTCGGCATCGCCTGGATGATCAACTTCGAGCAACTGAAGGATTAGGAGCCCGCCGGCTCTACCGCGCTCCGGCCAGCCGCACGATCGTGGCGGACCAGTCGAGCAGGTCCACGATCCGCGCCACATAATGGTCGCGGGCGCCGAACCCGGCGTCCGATTCGCCGGCGAGGTTGGCCTCGAACACGTCCAGCAGCCGGTTCAGCCGCCGTTCGTGCAGGCCGAGCGACCGCTGCACCGGATCGGCGACCACGCCGGCAAAGGCGGTCAACATGGCGAGCGGCACCAGCATCCCGGCGAACACCCCGGCGTAGAGCAGCGGCGAGGCCTTGACCGAGACCAGGCTGTAATAGAGGCCGCCCAGCCAGGGCCCGGCCCAGAAGCCGGCGACCGCTGTCGAATGGGCGATGGAGCCGGCGACGACGCCGGAGAGCGCCGCTGCGCCCGGCGTGAATTTCTGGGCCGCGACATAGCCCGCGCCGGCGGCGAACAGGGAGGCGGTGATATCCGCCGCCGCGGCCCGGCTGCCGAGATAGTCCTGCATCGCGGCGCGGACCCGGCCGCGGAAGTCCCGGTCGTCCGCGCGATCACCGACGATTTTCAGCAGGCGGTCGAAATGCGCGGCCAGGCGCGGATCGGACAGCACCTCCTCGACCAGCCGGTCGCGGTCGGTGCGGCGGCCGTCCCGATCCAGCGGCAATTCGAGCAGGTCGCGGTGCAGCCGCCATTCCAGCTCGCGCGCGACCTGCGTTTTCCAGAACAGGTTGCGACCCGGCAGCCGGTCTGCCGCCCCGCGCGCGCCAGCGAGGCGCAACCCGGCCGCGCCCGCACCGCGCAGCGCCGTCGCCGCGCCGGCCACGACGTTCCAGGGCGCGCGCACGAGATCCAGGCCGACGGCGTGGCGATGCAACTCCAGCGACCCGCGCAGGCCAAAATTCTCGTCGACGAAAGCCGGTATCCGCGCGCGCCGCCCGGCGATGTAGCGGCGCACGGCGTCGCCGAAGATCGCCTCGACGGCCTGCCGGTCCAGCGGCGGCAGCGCGATCTCCGTGCCGGGCGTGTCCTGCGGGGCCGGCGGTGCGGACAGTGGGGGCGGTTCGCTCATCCCCGGTCATGTGGGGAAGCTGCGGGCAGGGTCAAAGGGTGCAGCGCGGGAAAATGCGCGCCCTGCGGCCGGGCGCGGCGGATCGCGCGGCAGACCAATCAGGCGTTGATTATGGTAATGTTATAATATAACAAAATCTGGATTTTCCGACGCCAGCGAGAGGCTCATGCGCAAGCGCGGACAACGAATGCAGGCTGCAGAGCCCGCTGTCTTGCGAAACCGCAGTGCCCGGATGCCTGCAGAGGAGCGGCCATGACGGCGCGATTCGCTCCCCGGTTTCGTCTTCTTGCGGTCGGCGTCGGCCTGCGGCTGGCCGGAGCGGCGCTGACGGCAGCCGTTCTCTGGGCGGGCTTCTACTGGGCTACATCCACTCCGGGCGGCTCATGAACCGCGCCCTCTCGTTCCATGACCTGACCCTCGGCTACGACCGGACCCCGGCCGTGCATCGGCTCGACGGCGAGATCGCCGCGGGCAGCCTGACGGCCGTCGTAGGTCCGAACGGAGCGGGCAAATCCACGCTGCTGAAGGGGGTGACCGGCACGCTTCGCCCGCTCGGGGGGCGGATTTCCTACGGGCCGTTCACCCGGCGCGACGTGGCCTATCTGCCGCAGCAATCGGACATCGACCGGTCGTTCCCGCTGACGGTCGCGGATCTCGTCGCGATGGGGCTCTGGCGCGAGACCGGCGCCTTCGGACGCCTGCGCGGCGCCCATCGCATGCGCATAGCCGAGGCGATTTCCGCCGTGGGGCTCACAGGGTTCGAGGCCCGGCCCATCGGGTCCCTGTCCGGCGGACAGATGCAGCGCGTGCTCTTCGCCCGCCTTCTCCTGCAGGACGCACAGCTCGTGCTGCTGGACGAACCTTTCTCCGCCATCGACGCAAGGACGATGGCCGACCTGATCGGCGTGGTGCACCGCTGGCACGGCGAGGGCCGCACCGTACTCGCCGTGTCGCACGATCTGGACACGGTGCGGGCCCATTTCCCGCAGACCCTGATGCTCGCGCGCGAACTCGTGGCCCACGGACCCACGGCGCAGGTGCTCACGGCCGAAAACCGGTTCCGCGCCCGCCAGATGTGCGAGGCCTGTGCCGATCCTCTTCACACCTGCGGTCGGCGCGCCGCATGATCTGGGAGGCCATAGGCCAGCCCTTCGCGGACTTCGGCTTCATGCGCCGCGCGCTTCTGGGCTGTATCGCAGTCTCGGTCGGCGCCACCCCGGTGGGGGTCTTCCTGATGCTGCGCCGGATGAGCCTGACCGGCGACGCGATGGCCTGTGCGATCCTGCCGGGCGCGGCGGTCGGCTATCTCGTGGCCGGCCTCTCGCTGGGCGCGATGACCGTCGGGGGCCTGATCGCGGGCATGGCCGTAGCGTTACTCGCAGGCTTCGTGTCCCGCGTCACGGCGCTGCGCGAGGATGCTAGCCTTGCCGCCTTCTACCTCATCTCGCTGGCGGTCGGCGTGCTGATCGTCTCCGTTCGCGGCAGCAATGTCGACCTCATGCATGTGCTCTTCGGGACCGTGCTGGCGCTCGACGACGACACGCTGGTCCTTCTGTGTTCCATCGCGAGCCTCTCGGCCCTGACGCTGGCGGTCCTGTTCCGGCCGCTGGTCCTCGAATGCGCGGACCCTCAGTTCCTGCGCTCGGTCAGCGGCCTCAGCGCCGCGACGCATTTCACCTTCCTGGCGCTGGTCGTCCTGAACCTCGTCGGCGGATTTCACGCCCTCGGGACGCTGATGGCCGTCGGCATCATGATCCTCCCCGCCGCCGCTGCGCGGTTCTGGGCGGCGTCCATCGGCGCCCTGATCTCCGTCGCCATTGCCGTAGCCGTCCTCTCGAGCGTGAGCGGCCTGCTGCTGTCCTACCATTTCAGCCTGCCGTCCGGGCCGGCGATCATCCTTATGGCCGGTGCGGCCTACGGGATGTCGCTCGTTCTGGGGCCGGTGGGCGGACTTGCCGTGCGCGCGTCCGCGTGACGCCGCCTCACCCCCTTCCGATAACAGGAGCGCCCGATGCCGACCCGTAGAACGCTGTTGAAATCCGCCGCCGCCGCCGCAATCGCCGTGGCCGCCCTGGCCGCCGTTGCGCCGGCTTCGGCCAAATCCGGCAAACCACTCAAGGTGGTGGCGACCTTCTCGATACTCGGCGATATGGTGTCGCGGATCGGCGGCGACCTTGTGTCCGTCACCGCGCTTGTCGGGCCGGACGGCGATACGCACGTTTACCGGCCGACCCCGGCCGCCGCCCGTACGGTGAGCGAAGCGGATATCCTCGTCGTCAACGGGCTGGGCTTCGAGGGCTGGCTGGACCGGCTGATCGAGACCACCGGTTTCAAGGGCGTCCGCGCGGTCGCCACCGCGGGGATCGACCCTATCGCCACCGAAGGCGGCGGGCATGACGATCACGACGGGCACGAGGGGCACGACGACCACGATAAGGGCAAGTCCGCGGACCGCCATGGCGACAAACACCAGGGGCACGACAAACATGACGAACACGGCCACGACCGTCACCATAAGGAAGACGAGTCCGCCGGCCGCCATGGCGACAAACACGACGATCACGACGGGCACCACGGGCACGACCACGGCGCCTTCGATCCGCATGCCTGGCAGAGCCTTCGCCATGCGGCGGTCTATATCGACAATATTGCGGCGGCGCTCGCGAAGGCCGACCCGGAAAATGCGAGCGCGTTCTACCGGAATCGCGCGGCCTATGCGGCCGAACTCAAGGCGCTCGACGCCGAGATCCGCCGCCTGCTTGCCGCGCTTCCCGCAGACCGCCGCACCGTCGTCACCTCGCACGACGCCTTCCAGTATTTCGGCCGCGACTACGGGCTGACCTTCGTCGCGCCGCAGGGACTGAGCACCGAGTCGGAGGCGTCCGCGAAGGATGTCGTCCGCCTGATCCGGCTCATCCGCGACGGGGGCATCCGCGCCGTGTTCGTCGAGAACATCACCGATCCGCGCCTCCTGAAGCAGATCGCGGACGAGACGGGCGCCGCGATCGGCGGCACGCTCTATCCCGGCGCCCTCTCCGGCCCCGACGGCCCGGCGCCGACCTATATCGACCTGATGCGCCACAATGCGCGAACCATCGCGCGGGCGCTCGCGCCCCGGTAATCCGGCGGCGTCCGCGGGCGCATGGACGGGCGGCAGGACGGGCGGCGGACGCCGCCTCGGCCTGTCATGAAATGCCATGAAATGTCATGGCGCTTGGAGTTCGCACTGAACGCAACACCGTATCGCCCCGGACCCCGATCCGGGGCCCAGAGCCTGTCCTGAGCCTGTCCTGAGCCTGTCGAAGGGGTCGCCCGGCACAATCTTCGCGGTCGTCTCTGGACCCCGGATTTCCGCTGCGCTCCCCGGATCGGGGTCCGGGGCAGGCATCCGGGGTGACAAGGGAGGGGGTTCGGATGTGTCATGATGTGTCATGAAATGTCATGATTTGTCATGTCCGGTCCTTTCTTCGTCCTGGCCGCCTGACTGGACAGACCGGTCTGTCTCTCGAAAAAAGACGCGCGTCGAGGAATTTTGTCATAAGCCTCCGGCTTGTGCTTCTCCGGCCCCAAATCGGGACCGCATCGGGATCGCATCGGGATCGCATCGGGATCGCTCCGGGCCTCCTCCGCCCGCTGCGCCTGCCCGCCCCCGGCAGGGCCGCTCGCCGAGGCCGCAAGTTCGTTCATATAATGTTCCGGTCGGAGATGTCAAGCCGTTTCCCCACGCCGCCGGCCGCACGCGCCCTCCCGTCATTTCGACCGGAGCGGGCGGCAGCCCGCGCAGCAGCCTGCCCCTTCGGCTTCGCTCAGGGCGGGCTCTGAGCGAAGCCGAAGGGGAGAAATCCGGCCGGCGACGGAGGCCGGCCGGAGGCACAGCCTAGTGGCGTCGATAGAGCGCCGACCGGGTTTCTCCACTCCGCCCCGGCCGGAGGCCGGGGCTCCGGTCGAAATGACGTGAAGGGGGAAGCGGGGCTGTGCCCAAGACGATGCAACGGCGAAACGCCCGGGCCGAAGAGGCGCATGCCGGAGGCGGGGTTGGCGGCGGTGCGATGCGTCAGGAAATGTCATGTTGTGTCAGGTTCCGTCATGTCCGGCCGGCGGCGGGCCGCGGAGACCGGTTTCCGGCCGACCGCCGGCAATATGTTCATATATTGTTCCTGACACCGATTTCAACCGGTGCAGGCGAGCTTTCCGCAAATGCCCGGCCCGGACAGGCTGCGTGAACGTTGACCCCCTGCCCCGCCGCCGATAGAACCGGACGACGCGCACGCTCATTTCGAAGGCGAGGCAGCTTGAAACGCCGCGATACCCTGGGAGTCGCCGCGCGTGGAGACGGGGTTGGGGCGATCCCGGACGGCGGTTTGCCGTACAGGGAGCGACCGCCGGCCCCCGGGCGCCCGTCGGCGACGCGCTCTCCGCCGCGGTTCGCGGCAGCGGCGGCGCCGCGATGACCCTGATCGCCAATACCAGGATGTACGGGGCGGGAGAGCAGTGCCGCCGGCTCTGGAATGCGCTGGCGACACACATTTCGGACCATTCGGGCGTTCCGTTGCGCCTTGTCGAACACGCGCCCCCGGCGCCGATGCCGGAGCTGTGGAACCGTCCCGACATGGGCCTCGTGCAGATGTGCGGCTGGCCCTTCTGGCACGCCGACCCGCGGCCCAGCGTGGTCGCCGTTCCGGTCCCCGATCACCCCTATTGCGAGGACCGGCCGCTCTACTGGACCGATATGGCCGTGCGGCGCGACGAGACGGCGGAAACGCTGGAGGACCTGTTCGGGCACCGGATCGGCTGGACCGCCGAACATTCCCATTCGGGCTACAACGCGCCGCGGCGGATGCTGCTGCCGCATTTTCTGAAAGCGGGCAAACCCCTGTTTTCCGAGAGCCTCGGCCCCTACAAGTCGCCGATGGGGATCATCGGGGCGCTTCTGGACGACGAGATCGATGTCGGTCCCGTAGACGGCTACTTCCATCTGCTTCTGAAGCGCCATCGTCCGGAACTGGCGGCGGCGTTGCGCACGATTGCGGTATCCGATCCTGCGCCGATGCCGCCCTTCGTCGCCTCCAGCGGAATTTCACAGGACGAACTCGAGCGACTGCGGCAGTCGGCGGCGCAGGTCCACCGGACGCCGGCCGCCAGGAAGATCATGGACGATCTGGGCGTCAGGAGGTTCGACCTGCCGGAGGCCGAATTTTACGAGACAACCGAGAGGTGGAGCCGGGAAGCCGTGGCCGAAGGCTACGCCGAACCGGCTTGAGCGGGAGGCGGGAGCCGTTCCTTCCCCAGCCTTCGCGATGGACATCAACCCCAAGGACCGGGAGGTAACGATGAAAGCACTGAAATTCGCGGCGTTGACGTTCGGCGCCGCAGCGATGGCGAGCGTTGCGGCGATGCCCGCTGCGCTTGCCCAGGACAAGGTCACGACCCTGCGGTGGGCGAGCTTCGTCTCGCCGAAAAGCACGAACAACGCCGTGGCCGTTCCGGCGTTCGCCAAGGCGATCGAGAAGGCCTCGGAAGGCACGCTCAAGATCGAACTGTATGCCGGCGGAACGCTGGGCAAGGGGCCGGTCCAGCAGCTTTCGATGGTCGAGAACAAGGTCGCCGACGTTGCGGAAGTCGTGGTCGCCTATTCGCCGGGCCGCTTTCCCGAGCTGTCGATCTTCGAGCTTCCGTTCCTGGTGAAGAACAATGTCGAGGCCGGACTGGCGGCCTGGAAGCTCTATGAGAAGGGCCTGCTCTCGGATTTCGACGACCTGATGCTCGTGGGGATCATCATCTCCGGTCCGTACGGCGTCTCGGCCACCAAACCGATCACGTCGATCGCGGATCTGCGCGGCCTGCGTCTGCGGGCGGCGGGCCCGATCCAGAACGAGATCGTGACGCGGCTCGGCGCCGTTCCGGTCGGGAACATTCCCGCGCCCGGGATCGCTCCGAACATCAGCCGCGGCGTGATCGACGGAACGCTGATGTCGGCAAGCAACGTCTACACCTTCCGCATCGCCGACGCCGCGAAACATCACAATTTCGACCTGAAGCTCGGGTCGGTTGCGGTGATCTACCCGATGCGCCGCGACACCTACAAGAAACTGCCGCCGAAGGCGAAAGCCGCCTTCGACAAGTATTCCGGCGCCTGGCTGACCCGCATTCTCGGCGAAGGCCTCGACCGGCAGCGCGACGGTGCGGTGAAGAAGCTCCGGGCCGGCGGCGGCCATACCATTCACAAATGGGATGCGGCGGCCGTCGCCAAGGCCCGGGAACTGCTCGCGCCGATCGTCGCGAAGCACGACAAGGCCAACGCCAAGGGCGTCAACCTGTACCGGGAGGTGCTGGCCGCGATCAAGGAGGTGCGAGGCGCGAAATGACCCCTGCCATGCGCTGTCCGGCGCCCTGATTTTCCGGGAAGGCGTCCTCTTAAGGCGTCCGGGAGCCGACGAATGTTCCGACCGACCGGGCTGATCGGGACCGCCGGAAACTCCTCGGCGGTCCTCGGGCTGGCCTGCCTGCTGTTGCTGTCTGCCGCCATTCTGGCAGACGCGCTGACGCGGACGGTCTTCAATGCACCGATTTACGGCCTGAACGACCTTCTGGAAATCCTGACGCCGGTCATCGTCGCATCCTGCTTTCCGGTGACGCTTGCCCACATGCAGAACATCTCCATCCGTTTCCTGGGGCGATGGCTGAACCCCCGGGCCGGTCAGCTGGTCGAGCTTTTCGGCCAGTCCGCCGCCTTGCTGGTCATGGCCGGCATCGTCTGGGAGGTCGGGCGCTATACGGCGAAGCTGGTCGAGCACGGACAGTATACCTGGCTTCTGCAAATCCCGGTCTGGCCGAGCTGGGTCGTGTCGACGGCGTTGCTGGCATTCTGCCTTCCGGTGCAGGCGTCGGTCGTGGCCGGCGTTTATGCAGACTTCCGGCGCGGCGATCCCCTGACGGGTCCGGAGGCCGGTCTCCCGGATAGTGTCGAGGACGTTCTGCGATAGCCGACCCCATCGCCATCGGTCTCCTGTCGTTCCTGGGGATGCTGACGCTGATCGCGGTGCATGTTCCCGTCGGAATCGCGATGGCGATCGCCGGTGTTGTCGGTTTTGCGATCATGACGGGAGACCCGCTTGCCGCGATTTCGATGTTCGGATCGGAAACGGCGAGCGCCATCTCCAGTCCGGCGCTGATCATCATTCCGATGTTTCTCCTCATGGGATCGTTCGCGGGGGTTTCGGGGCTGGCGAGCGACCTGTACCACCTCGCCAATTCGCTGTTCGGGCATCGCCGCGGCGGGCTGGCGATGGCGACGGTCGCCGGCTGCGGCGGCTTCGGCGCCGCCTGCGGCTCGTCGATCGCGACGACGGCGACGATGGCGCGGATCGCGCTGCCGGAAATGGAGCGGCGGGGCTATGCCCAAAGCCTGGGCGCGGGTTCGATCGCCGCCGGCGGCACCCTGGGATCCCTGATCCCGCCCTCGTCGATCATGCTGATCTACGCCTTCCTGACCGAACAGTTCGTCGTCACGCTTTTCATCGCCGGCGTCGTGCCCGGCCTGATGACGATCGCGATCTATTTCCTCGCCATCCAGATCGTCGTCCGGCGCAACCCGTCCCTCGCGCCGGCCGGCCCCAGGCAGTCCTGGGCGCAGACCGCCAGAACGGCGGCCAACAGCTGGGGAATCGTCACGATCATCCTCATCATGACCGTCGGGCTCTACGGCGGGGTGTTCACGGTCATCGAGGCGGCGGCGGCCGGAACCCTCATCGCCTTCCTGTTCGCCGTCGCGCGCGGCACGTTGAACCGCGAATCCTTCTTCCGGACCATCGGCGAAACGGCCGGCAATGTCGGCCTGTTGTACACCATCATCATCGGGGCCCACATTTTCTCAAACCTCATTACGATCACCAGAATGCCGGCGGCCCTGGTCGACTGGGTCGTCGGCCTCGGCCTGCCGGCGCTCGCCATCATCTTCGTGCTGGCCGGGATCTACATCGCGCTCGGCGCCATCTTCGATTCCGTCGCCGCCATGGTCATAACGCTCCCGTTCGTCTTTCCGCTGGTGACGGACGGGCTGGGCTACGACCCGATCTGGTGGGGAATCGTCATGATCATGGTGATCGAGATCGGCATGATCACGCCGCCGATCGGCATCAACGTCTTCGTCATGCACGGCGTCCGGCGCGATATCCCGCTCGGCACGATTTTCCGCGGAATCGTTTCGTTCCTGTGCGCCGATGTCGTCCGGCTTACCCTCGTCATCCTGTTTCCGGCCATCGCGCTCTGGCTGCCGCGGACCATGTGAGGCGCGCGAAAATGGACCACAGGGCATTCCTCAGATCCCTGTCCAGGGCGGACCGCAAGGCGCTCGCCGAACAGAAGGACGGACCGGGGCTGCGCCATCTGGCCGTCTACATCGCGCTGATGCTCGCCTTCGCCGTCCCGATCGCCCTGCGCGTGCCGGGATGGCCGCTGCTGACGGTTCCGCTCGGCATCCTGCTGGCCTTTCTTTTCAATCTCGAGCACGAATGCGTGCACACGACCCCGTTCAGGACGAAGTGGATCAACGAATGGTGCGGCCGGATTTCCGGTCTGCTGATCCTGCAACCCTTTCAGTGGTTCAGGTATTTCCACTTCGCCCATCACCGGTTCACGAACGACCCGGAACGCGACCCGGAACTGATCGGCAAGCCGAAACCGGAAACCGTCCGGCAATACATCGTCTTCGCGCTGGCGCCGCTCTACTGGAAAAACAAGGTGCTTCTTCTGTTTTCGAATGCGCGCGGCAGGGCCTTCGACGAATTCGTGCCGGAAAACGCCTTCGGGCACCTCAAGACGGAAGCGCGAATTTCGATCGGGATCTATGCGGCCGTCCTTGCCTTCTCGGTCTGGGTATCGCCGCTGCTGGTCTGGATCTGGCTGGTACCGCTGGTTATCGGATTCCCGTTTCTCAGACTCTATCACCTTGCCGAACACGGTCTTTGTCCGGCCGTCGAAGACATGTTCGAGAACTCGCGCACGGTTTTCACCAATCGGGTCGTCCGGTTCGTGACCTGGAACATGCCGTATCACATCGAGCACCATACGTTGCCGATGGTGCCGTTCTTCCGGCTTCCGGATCTGCACCGGCTCGTCAGGGAGCATTTGAAGACGACCAGCGACGGCTACGCGCGATTCACGGCCGACTACGCAAGCCGACTGACACCCGGAAAATAACGGATGACGGGGAAAGACCGGTGTTGAGGTGTCCGATAACGTTACCGTCGAAGCCGGCGCAATCGTGTCCGCTGTTCATCCCGCTTCAGGGGTCGTCTCCTGCCGGATTATCGTCGCCCGAAGAGCTGCAAAGACGGTGAGCATCGATCCATGAAGGAAGACCGTTCCGGAACCGGGTCTCCGAAAGACCCCCGAGACTACGATTTCGCCCTCGGCGTCTGGACGAGAGAGATTGCGACCGGGTCGCCCGAAGCCCAGGCCTGGTTCGATCTCGGCCTGAACTGGACCTACGCCTACAACCATGAAGAGGCCGTCGCCTGTTTTCGCGCGGCGCTCGAACACGACCCCGATTGCGCGATGGCCTGGTGGGGCATCGCCTACGCCGCCGGCCCGTTCTACAACCGGCCGTGGCTCCGCTACAGCGCGCGGGAAATTGCCGAAGCGCTGCCCCTGTGCCACGACGCGGCGAGGGAGGCGCGCCACGCTTTGGATCGGGCCGGTAACGCCAGGCCCGACGAGCGCGCGCTCATCGAGGCGATTTCGGCCCGCTATCGATCGGACGACGAGACGGACCATCGCGTGCTCGACCGGTGGCACCGGGCGTTCACGGACGAGATGCGGAAAGTCCACGCCGCTTTCCCGCACGACATGGATATCGCCGCGCTCTATGCGGAAGCGGCGATAACCTGCACGCCGCGGCAGCTATGGGATCTCAGGACCGGCAAACCGAAGCCGGACGCCCTGACCGGGGAAGCGTCCGGCGTGCTGGAGGCCGCTCTCGAAGAAATCGAAAGTTCCGGAGTGCCGCACCCGGGCATCCTGCACATCTATATCCACCTCATGGAGATGTCCGCGTCCCCGGAACGCGCCCTGCGCGCCGCCGACATGCTGCGCGGGCTCATGGCGGACGCGGGCCATATCGAGCATATGTCGGCGCATATCGACATTCTGTGCGGCGACTATGCCCAGGCGGTCGAGCAGAACCGGCGCGCCGTCCGGGCCGACGACAAGTATCTGCGCTTTGCCGGCCCGTATAATTTCTACACGACGGCGCGGTGTCACAACCTGCATCTGCTCATGTATGCCGCGATGTTCCTCGGGCAGTACGGGACGGCGATCGCCGCTGCAGACCGGATCTGCGAGACGGCGACACCGGACCTGATCGCCGGCAGCCCCCCGTTCATGGCCAGCATCCTGGACGGGTATTCCGCGATGCGGACCCATGTTTGGATCCGTTTCGGAAAGTGGCGGGAGCTGATCGGGGACACGCTGCCCGAATCCGCCGGACGAACTTCGATGCGGGCTGCCATGCACCGCTACGGCAAGGGGGTGGCCTACGCGGCGCTCGGCGAAACCGGGCGCGCCGAAGCGGAGAAATACAGCTTCGACGAACTTTTCGAGACCATTCCCGAAGACGCCGTTTTTCTCAGCAACACCGTCCGGGACATCCTGCTCGTCGGCAAGGCGATGCTGGAAGGAGAACTGGAATACCGCAAGCGGAACTACGAGGCGGCGTTCGATGCCCTGCGCCTGGCGGTCGAGCGCGACGACAACCTCAATTTCACGGAGCCCTGGGCCTGGATGCACCCGCCGCGCCACGCGCTGGGCGCGCTCCTCGTACAGCAGGGCCGGTTCGATGAGGCCGAAAGGGTCTACCGAACCGACCTCGGCTACACCGGCGACCTCGCCCGGTGCAGCCGGCACCCGGACAATGTGTGGGGCCTGCACGGTCTGCTGGAGTGCGTGAAAAGGAATGGCGAGTCGAACGAGACGCGATTGCTGGAGCAAAAGCTGACGGTCGCCCTGGCAAGAACGGATCTTCCCATATCGGCATCCTGCTTCTGCCGGACCCGGCGGAACCCGGGCTGATCGCATTGCCCGCCGATCCGGGGCCGCCGGATTCTTGGCCGGATTCTTGGCCGGATTCTTGACGGCGGTCCGCCGGACGGGCTTTCTGGCCCTCCGCCGCATCGCCGGCGGCGCCCGAAGAAACGTTCGGCCGGCAAGCGGGAGGACATCGTGCAGCAGCTTCGTTTCGGCGACATTACCGTCGACCGCATCGTCGAGGCCGAGGGACTCGGCTTTCCGCCGCAATTTCTGCTGCCGGAGAGCGATAGCGACGCCATCCGGCACTGCCGCGACTGGCTGGAGCCGCACTTCTTCGATCCCGAAAGCGGCCGCTTCATCCAGAGCGTCCATTGCTACGTCGTGCGCTCGCCGCGCCATACCGTGCTGATCGACACCTGCGTCGGCAACGGCAAGGACCGGCCCTCGACCCGCGCCTGGAACCGGCTCGACACCGACTTCCTCGACCGGCTGCGCGGCCTCGGCGTCGCGCCGGACGCGGTCGATTATGTGCTGTGCACCCATCTCCATGTCGATCATGTCGGCTGGAACACCCGCCTGCTCGACGGCCGCTGGGTCCCGACCTTCCCGAACGCGCGCTACCTGTTTCACGAGACGGAGTTCGAGCATTGGGAGAGGAACGGCGACTATGTCCTTGAAGGGCCGGGCGCGAGCGATGGATTTTACGAGGACAGCGTGCTGCCCGTGGTCGAGGCGAAGCAGGCCGTGTTCGTCGCCGACGGCCACGCCATCGACGACTGGCTGACGGTCGAGGCCTGGCCGGGCCATTCGCCGGGCCATGTCTGCCTGCGGCTGAAGGCCGGCGGGCGCGAGGCGGTTTTCGCCGGCGACCTGCTGCACCATCCCGTGCAATGCCGGCATCCTGACTGGAACAGCCGCTTCTGCTGGGACCCGGCGCTGTCCGCGTCCAGCCGCCGGCGCTTCGTGGAGCGCCATGCCGAAACGCCCGCCGTCATCCTCGCCGCCCATTTCGCAACGCCGGTCGCCGGCCGGATCGCGGCCCCGGGCGGGCTGACGCGCTTCGCGATGCTGTAGACCGGCCACTCTCCGGCCGAAAAGGCCCCCTCGATACGGCGCTGACGCGCCTACTCGGGATGAGGGGGTTGGGGGACGAAAAGCCTCAACATCACCCTCCTCCTCATTCTGAGTAGCCCCGGCCGCCAAGGCCGGGGCGTATCGAAGGAGCGTATCTGCAACCCTCTCCTGCGGTCTTGCGTCGACTGTACGCCGGTCCCTTGACGCCGGCCCCCGGCGCGCGCATTTCCAGTCGCACTGGCGGCACGGCCCCGTAGCTCAGCTGGATAGAGCACCGGCCTTCTAAGCCGACGGTCGCAGGTTCGAGTCCTGCCGGGGTCGCCAGACTTACGCGTACTCTGCACGGGATTGCTTTTCCGATTTCCGGCAATCGGTTTTCGGTGGGAGATTCCGGCCGCGGCCCGGAGGCGCGCCCGCGAATTTCCGCTTATCGAACCGCCGATATGGGCCTACCTATCGGCGCGCCGCAAACCGCCGGGACCTTCGCCATGGACCGCGCAACCGAAAACGAACTGCTCGAAGAACTGGCCGGACTGCGCGAGGCGCGGTCCTTCTATCTCGACGACGCCGTGACGACCTCGCCGGTCGCGCGCTACACCTGCCCGGAACGGTTCGCGCGGGAGCGGCAGGCGCTGTTCCGCACCCTGCCCGCGGTCGCGGCGCACAGCAGCGAACTGGCCGGGCCGGACGCGTTTCTGACCCGCGACCTCGCCGGCCTGCCGCTGCTCCTGACCCGCGACGGCGACGGCGCGGTGCACGCTTTTCTCAACGTCTGCCGGCATCGCGGTTCGCGGCTGGTCGACGAGGACAGCGGCTGCCGCCGCCGCTTCGCCTGCCCCTACCATGCCTGGACCTACGACAACCGCGGCGCGCTGAAAGGCATCCCCCACGGCGCAGCCGGCTTTCCCGGCGTCGACCGGGAGGCCCTGGGCCTGAAGCGCCTCGGCTGCCGGGAGGCCTATGGCTGGATCTGGATCGCCCCGGATGGCGCCGACGCGCCCGATATCGACGATTTTCTCGACGGCCTGGCCGCGGACTTCGCCTGGCTCGACGCCGGCAGCCTGAAGATCGTCCACGACGATACCGAAGAGCGCGCGGCGAACTGGAAGATCCTCTACGAGGGCGGCCTCGAATCCTACCATTTCCGGATCGCCCACAAGGATACGATCGGCCCGTTCTTCCAGGACAACCTGTCGAGCTACCGGATGTTCGGCCGGCATATCCGCTCGATCCTGCCGCGCGCGCGCCTCGATGCCGAGATGGCGCTGCCGGAGGAAAACCGGTCGCTGCGCCGGGCGACCAACCTGGTCTATTCGATCTTTCCGTCCTCACAGCTTCTGGTTCAGGAGGACCATATCGTCTGGATCCAGTCCCTGCCCCTGGCGCCGGACCGGACCCGCGTGCGGCTCGCCACCCTGGCGCCGGCGGACACCGATACCGGCGACCCGGAAACCGCACGGCACTGGCGCAAGAATCACGGCATCACCCTGCGCACCCTGTCGGAAGATTTCGCGATCGGCGAGAGCATCCAGAGCGGCCTGCTTTCCGGCGCCAACGAGGCGTTGCATTTCGGCCGCTTCGAAGGCGCGCTCGACCGCTTCGACCGGACCGTCGAAGCGGAACTGGCCGCAGAGAACTAGACGCGCAGGAGCCGCCGTCGTAGTCGGAAATTCAGAGGCCCAGCCTGTGCCGGATGACCCCGACATAGTCGTCCGGCCGCGTGACATAGGGGAAATGGCCGCCCCAGTCGAAGGTGTGGACATGGGCGCCGGGATAGCGCGCGACGACGCCCCGGCGGACCTCCGGGGCGACCAGCTGGTCGTCGCCGGACTGCAGGATCGTGAGCCGCTCCGGCGGCGCCGCCGCTACCGGGATTTCCGTGACCCGCGACAGGACCAGCAGGCGGGCCTTGAAGGCGCGGCCGGTAAAGTTGTGCGCCAGCTCGTCCGCCAGGAAACGCTTGATCGCCGCCATTTCGGGCCGCGGCTCCGGCCATCGGACGAGGCCGCGGGCGACGACGGACTTGAGCGCATGGCCCGTTGCGCCGAGCACTTCGGCTTCGGACGGAAACCCGGCCGCCCGGATCGCGTCGGCCGTGGCGATCGAGTTGGCGACGAACAGGTGGCCGACCCTGTCCGGATGACGCGCGCCGATCGCCTGGGTCAGCATTCCGCCGAGCGACGAGCCGAGGACATGGGCCCGGCCGGCGTCCAGCAGGTCGAGCAGCGCAACCGCGCCGTCGGCAATGCGCAGGAAATCGCCGATCATCGGGTAGGTGACGGAAATCACCCGAATGTCGGACGCCAGGGCCTCGATGACCTTGCGGAAGATGTCGGCGTTGCCGAGCGTACCGGGGCAGAGCAGCAGGCTGGCGCCGCCGGGTACGGGTCCGGTGTCGATAACGCGCCAGACACTTCCGCGGACCGCGACGGCTTCCGCCGGGCGGCGCGCGCGGAATTCGTTCGCCTCGGCAATATAGTCGGGATAATCGGGATAATCGGGTTCGACGCTCATGGGGTACCTCGGCGCAGCGGCCGTCTGCACGGGAGTTCGGCAGTCCGCACCCTACCGCGATCCCGGACGGGCGAGTCGTTGACGTTCGACGGAAGGATGTCGCAGCCGGCGCAGCAGGCTCAATTCTACCGGCAGCTTGCGGTCGACGCGGATCGTCATGGACGCCCTCCGGCATTGCACGGCTACGAACGGCCGAAATCCCCTGGATTGGCGATGTCTCGGGGGCGCACGCCCGGAAACGGCCCGAAATGCTGCGCCGCCCCGGGAGCCGCCTCGGGTGGCCGCCCGGGGGGGCCGCCCCGGGCCGTTCAGACCGCCTTGAGCGGGGCCTGCGGCACGCTCCGCCAGAATTCGGGATCGTGGCCGAAGAATATGCGGGCGCCGCCCCGCCGCAGCTTGCGAAGCAGGAGCAGCGAATCGATCATCCTGGAGCGGTCGTAGACCAGCGACGGCAGATGCATGTTCTCCAGGGTTTGGCAGAAATAGCAGGCGTCGGCGGCAAGGACGACCTCGCCGCCCGGCAGCCTGAGCTTCAGGGACTGGTGGCCCGGCGTGTGGCCGAAGGTCGGGATCGTCACGATCGTCCCGTCGCCGAACAGGTCGAACTCGCCGTCGACCCGCTTCACCAGATGGCCGTGATCGTAGTTGACCGGGTTGTAGAAGTTGGCGTCGACCAGCTCCGGAATCCGGCCCGCCTCCCACTCGGTCTCCTGCACGACGACGCGCGCGTTGGGGACGCATGCGTTGCCGCCCGTATGGTCGAAATGCAAATGGGAATTGATGATGTAGCGCACGCGACCGGGATCGACGTCCAGCCTTTCGAGGCGCGATACGATATCGTCGCCGGGCCTGGATCGCACGTCGAAGGCGTTTGCGAGCGGGCCGACCTGGGTATGCGGATCGTCGATGCTGTGCGGATGCAAGCCCGTATCGAACAGGACGAGGCCCTTGGGATGGTCGATCAGATAGGCCGGAATCGGAAAGGTGATCCGGCCCTCGCTGCCGGCCAGCATTTCGCTCAGATCGCAACTGAGCCAGCCGCAGGTCATGGCGTACAGCGCCATGCCGTCGCCGCGTGCGCGCCGCGGCAAATCCCGGCGGGCGCTCCTCGACAGGCCGTCCCACCAGGCCTGATTGGCGGTCAACGATCGCGATTGCGGACCCAACATGGCCCTGTCATGCCCGGCAAATCAGATTTCTGTAACGCGGACCGGGCGTCGGCGCCATGCCGTCAACCCGTCCGTTCCCTGATGATGCGCAAGGCCTCGCGCAGGTAGACGCGGAAGACCTCGTGGTTCTCGCTCATCGGGAAATGGCCGATGTCCTCCATCTCGATATAGACGCCGCCGCGGATCTGGCGGGCGGTGTTCTCTGTCGCCTCCGGCGGCGTCAGATAGTCGTAGATGCCGGTCATCATCACCACGGGGCAGCGCCGCGCGTCGATATTCTGCAACTCCTCGCGCAGATCGTGATCGACCGAATAGAAATAGAGGTCGCCTTTGAACGCTTCCGAGCCCTGGGAGTAGTAGTGCCACGTCAGCCAGCGGTCCATGTCCGGCGACTGCGGCGCCATCAGGTCCCAGACACCGCTGGCGCAGACCTGCGCGGCATTGGCATGGGGATGCCGCCACCAGTCCAGGAAGAAACCCGGCGCATAGTCGGCCGCTTCGACCGGAATGACGGCCTTGAAGCGGTCCGGACGTCGCAGCGCCAACTGCAGCGCGACATTGCCGCCGAAGGAGGAGCCCATGAAGATCGGGTCCTTCAGTTCGAGCGCATCGCACAGCTTGACGATGAAGTTCACATAATGCTCGGCGGTGAGCCGGTATTCCTCTTTCCACCACTCCCGGTTGTGCGGCGGATCGGACTTGCCGTGGCGCGGCAGGTCGTAGGCGATGATGTTGTAGTCCCGGGTGAACTCCTCGTCCTCCAGCAGGCCGCGCCACTGATGGTTGTGGGCCCCGGCGGTGTGCTGGCAAATCAGCGGCTGGCCGTTGCCGTTGTGGAGGTAGAACACCTTGTATTCGTTGCCGTCGACTTCGATCGTCACATAGCGGCCTGTCACTGGAGAATGGCGAGCCATCGTCTACTCCCTGCGATTTTGTATTGCGCGATTCCGGTTGGCCCGGCCGCTCAGACCGGCACGCCGCACTTGCGCAGCAGCTCGAACTGAACCGTGAAATTCCTGAGATTCTGCATCAGCACCAGAAGGTTTCCTTCGAGCTTCAGGTCCTCGCAGAAGCTGGCGGCCCAGATGCCGTGGAACATCGGCTTCGGCATCGGTTTGGCGAATTCGCGCCAGGTCTGGGCGCTGGCGCGCAAGGCGAAATCGTACGGGTCGAGCGGCGCGGGATCGGTGTTGATGTTCTTCACCTTGCCGTCATGCATCTCGACGATGACCTTGCAATCCGTCATGTCGTACAGGAACGAGCAGGTATAATACTTGCCCATGCACTGTATGGTTTCGTCGTTGTCCGTCAGGTTCTTGAACTTCGACGCCCAGGTCTTCACGTCCACGGCCATGTCTGCGTCCTCATCGGGTCTTCGAGGGTGGGTGCGCCGGCGCCGGAAATTCCGCCGCCGTCGCTGTTAGCTCTTCTTCGTCTCGGCGCCGCCTTCCGCCTCGCGCTCCTCGCGCAGAAGGTTGCCGATGTGGGTGATTTCGTTCGGCGACATGCCGATCTCCTTGAGCAGGGTATCCACGAACGGCGCCTGCGCCCGGTAGCGCAACGCCGCGCCGACGATATTGTCCGCCAGCGTCCCGCCGGTGCGCGGACCGGAGGGGTTCGGATCGCCGCCGTCCGGATCTCTTGAGGAATCGTCGCCGCCGCCTCCGCCGCCCCCGCCGATTGCCGTCGGAGCGAGGCCGCTCAGGCCCGGCAGGCCGTCGACCTGAAGGATCTTGATGTCGCCGATATTCTCCATCGGCCTGACCGATTCGCGGATGATCCCTTCCAGGTGCTCGACCAGCTTCATGCGCAGCGTGCTCTGGCGGTTCTCGTCGCTGCGCATGTTCTCCGCCTCGTTCAGGGCGCGCTTGCCGGCGGCGTCGATCTCGTAGCGCAGCTTGACTGCCAGGCTCGAGAAACGGTCCGCCTCCATCCGGTCTTCCGCGGCGGTTTTCTCGGCCGCCGCAATCGTCGTCAGGAGAATGGCTTCGCGCTCGGCCTGCAGGGCGGCCAGGATGGTCTCGACCTTCTTCTTGCGCTCGGCGACTTCGGTTTCCTTCACCGAGGCGACCTTCTCCGAAGCCTCGGTTTCCCGGGCACGGGCCTCCTCGACGGCGGCCAGCATCTCCAGTTCCTGCTTCTGCTTCTCGGCGACGGCGATGGCGCGGTCCTTTTCCTCGATGGCGAGAATCCGGCGGCGCTGGACCTCGAGGCGCTCGGTTTCCTGGGCGTGCGCAATCCGCTCGGCGTCCAGAGTCCTTTCCCGGTCGATGCGCGTTTTTTCGACCTCTTCCTCGGCCCGGATGTCGGCCTCCTCCGCCTCGCGCCGGCGCCCGGCCTGCTCGCGGGCGACCTCGGCCTCGCGTTCCGCGCGCCGCACAGCGATGTCGCGCTGCTGCTCGAGCCGCAGATACTCGGTCTCGCGGGCGATGCGGAGATTCTCCTCCTCCGCTTCCAGGTTCTTCTCCCAGATCCGGATCGCGGTATCCTTTTCGACATCGTTGCGGTGCTTGCGCCGGGCTTCGATCTCTTCGGTCAGCCGGGTTTCGCGCAGGGACGCCTCGGCCTCGATCGCCTTCTGCTGGGCGATCCGCGCCTTTTCCACCTCCTCGCGGGCGCGGATTTCGGCTTCCTCGGCCTCGCGTTCGAATTCCGCCCGTTCCTTGGCGATTTCCGCACGCTGCTGGGCCTTCCGGACCGAAACCTCCTGCTCCTGCTCCAGCCGCGCGTAGTGGCTGTTCTTGTCGATCTCCAGCGTCAGCTTCTCGGCATCCAGATTCTTGTTGCGGATCTGGATCGCGGTGTCCTGCTCGATGTCGTTGCGTTTTTTCCGCCGGGCCTCGATCTGCTCGGTGAGGCGGGTCAGGCCTTCGGCGTCGAAGGCGTTCTGCGGGTTGAACAGGCCGATATCCGCCTGGTCGAAGCCGGTGAGCGAAACCGCTTCGAGCTCCAGGCCGTTCTGGGTGAGGGCGTCTTCGACTAGCTCCTTGACGCTGCGCACATAGGCGCCGCGCTGTTCCTGCATCTCGTCCATCGTCATCTGGGCGGCGACGATGCTCAGCGCGTCGACGAACCGGCCCTGGACCAGGTCCTTCAACCGCTCGGGATCCATCGTGCGGTCGCCCAGCGACTGGGCGGCCAGCGCTACCGACTCCCTGTCCGGCCGGACGCGCAGATAGAATTCCGCGACCACCTCGACGCGCATGCGATCCTTGGTGATGAGCGCACCGTCGCCGCCGCGCCTGACCTCGAGGCGCAGGGTGCGCATCCCGACCGGGGTGATGGTGTGGACGATGGGAAGAACCAGCGCGCCGCCGGTCAGGACCACCTTCTCGCCGCCGAGGCCCGTCCGCACGAAGGACATGTCCTTCGAGGACCGCTGGTACAGCCAGTAGAGAAGGTAGACGATGACCGCAATGGCGATCCCCGCGAGGAGAATCGCGGTGATGATGTCTACTCCGCTCACGGCTCAAGTCTCCCTGTTCTTGCCGGACTCTCGCCGCGTCCGGACATTGTGGAGGCGCCCGTAATCATCGCGTCAGCCCGTATCCCTGACCGCGGCCCGGTAGACGACCAGGCCGAAGGCGATCTTGTTCAGAAAATCGGCGAGGTTGTAGATCACGCTGATGCTTTTCGGATCCACGCCGCCGCCGAGAAATTCCATGAAATAGCCGAGCGGATAGATCGCCCAGCCGATCGTGGCGATCAATCGCAGCGCATTGAACGAGCCCTGCACGACCGCGTTGCCGCTGGCCGAATTGACCTTGCTGGCCTCGCCCAGATAGACCTCGCCCAGGATGTAGAGCCCGCCGGCCGCCGATATCAGGAAACCCAGGGTCGGGCTCATATATCCTGCCGCGCCGAGATAGGCGGAACCGATCATGACCACGGAGGCGACGAGCAGGCGCCAGAAGACGCCCGCCGAGACCGCCGCGATCGCCGCCAGCACCAGGTAGAAAGTCACCGTCTGCATCGGCACGGTGAGCTGCCAGTCGATGAACCGGTAGACCGTCGAGACCTTGCCGGCCGCGGTCCAGACTTCGCGCAGGTAGAAATAGTGGATGGCGGAAACCAGCGTCACCGTGCCCATAAGGGTGACCGGCGCCTTCCACCGGTCGGCGACCCGGCGGCGCTCGAAAAGCAGGAAGACCGCCGCCGCCGCCATGGCTATGGAAATCAGCCAGAAGGTTGCGCCGACGATATCGGTTGGGTCTACGAACTTAGTCATTCGCCTGCCCTTCGCCCCGGCCCGATCGATAACCCTGACTCATTTTCGCCTCAGATCTGGTTCCGGATATGCGGCGATCTGGCATAGAGCGCCACAAGCGGGATGATCAGCAGCCCGAACACGAACTGCTGACCCTCGTAGTTCAGGCCGATCCCGACGAGGAACGACGTCAGGACCTGCAGGACCAGAACGCCGATCACCGTGAAGCCGTAGCCGCCCCAGCCGCCGAGCAGCGACGTGCCGCCGATCACCACGGCGGCGAGCGTCGTGAACAGGTAGGGGTTGCCGACGCCGATGAAGCCGCTGCCGCTCCAGCCGAGCAACAGCGAGCCGGTCATGGCGGCGATGAAACCGCTGATCGTGTAGACGCCGACCCAGTATTTCCGCTCCGAGATGGAGAGGCGCCGGGCGGCCGTCCTGCTGCCGCCCAGGGCATAGAGGTTGCGGCCGTACACGGTATTCCGCATCGCAATGATGAGCAGCACCGCGACGACGATCCAGATCAGGATGACCGGCGGAATCTTCAGGCCGAAGGTTTCGCCGTTCATCGCTGCGATATTGGTCAGCCACCCCGGAACCGCGCCGTGCACGTTGCCGGCGTAGCGGGTGCCGATGCTGGTCACGATCTGGGTTCCGCCCGCGACCGCGAATCCGACGCCGAGCGACACGATCAGGGCCTGGCCCTGGAGACGGAAACTCAGGAATCCGGTCACCGCGCCGATACAGGCGCCCAGCCCGAGAATGATCAGCACCGCCAGCCAGTTGGGCAGGCCCTCGATCCCGAACAGGTAGGCGAGCGCGATGTTGGCCGACCCGATGATGAACGGGATCGAAAGGTCGAGCCCGCCGAGCAGAACCACCAGGGTCTGGCCCAGGCAGGCCAGTCCGAGGAAAGCGGCGAACACCAGCATCGACTTGAGATTGATCGCCGAGAAAAACCCGTCCAGCACCAGCGAACCGACGACGAACAGGCCGATCAGCACCGTCACGCCGATATAGGCGCTCTTGTTGGACGTCACATACCGGTTCAGCGCGACCGCCACGCCGAGCAGAACCACCAGGATGATCGAGGCGAAGACGTTCCTGGCGGTAAAGAACCCGTCGACGGTCGCGGTCAGGATCAGGAACAGGGCGATCACCAGTGCAACGCCGATCAGGATCGCGCGGAAACGGTAGAGCAGGTTCCTGACAAAACCGCCTTCCTCGTTGGCCTCTTCCTGCTGCCGGTCCGGTTCTTCCGCCGCCGCTTCCTGCCCCTGGGCGCTTTCGAGTCCGATCTCGTCCCGGCTGTAGACCCAGCGGATGGAAAAATGGTGCCAGCCCCACAGCACGAGCGCGACGGTCGCCGCGGTGAAGAAGATGACGTGTTGCAGCGGCGCTTCCTCGACCACGCCGAGGATCGTGCCCGCCCCGGCGACCAGGACCGCGAACACCAGACCCAGCCATTTGTAGAAGAGGTGCGCCGAGCGGGTCATCGTCCGGCCCCCGCCGCCCCGGCGCGCCAACGTCCGCCGAGTTCGCGCCTGACCGCCGACAGCAGGCGTCCGCCACGATAGCCGCGCAGGAATTTCCAGCCGCGCCGGGCGACGATAACCGCCGCAACGATCGCGACCCCGAGTTTCCACAGCGGGGTGTCGGCGGCGTAGAACATGGCCCCGAGAAACAGAATCGACGTCAACACGATAAACGCGCTGCTATACGAGAATACGCGCACGCCGACGCTTTCGGCGACGTAGGCCAGAATTTTCCGCCGCACCAGCGGCAGGGTCCCGATATACAGGGCTGCCGCAGCAAGAAGCACCCACGCCACCGCATCCAGAAGGGCCTCGGACGGCTGAAGCTGACCGACCGCCGAGATCGCTGCCGGCGCCGCAATCCCGGCCGCAGCTTCGGTGTCCGTGTCGGGACCGGAGCCGGGACCGCCGGCGAAATACATCGCGCCGAGGGCGGCGATCGACAGGATCACGAGCGGCAGGATCGCCGCGTTGCCGATCCTGTCCTGCACCCGGCGAAGGTTGACAATGAACAGAAGGGCGCCGACCAGGACTGCGCCGAGCGCCGGGGTGAACAGATCGCCGGCGGACGGCGATACGCCCCGGTTGGCATAGACCACGACGAGGACCGCCGCTGCGCCGAGGCCGAGGAGAAAGAGCAGGGGCACGTTGCCCATCCGGCTGCGCAGCCCGGTTTGTGCGATCAGGATCAGCAGGGACGCGAGCAGAACCGTGCCCGCCACGACCAGCGCCGTGGCAATCGCCGGGGACGCAAACGCACCGCCCTGCGCCGACCGGCCGGCGCCGTCGCCATAAGGTCCGGCCCATTCGAGAAGGAAATGCTTCAGGCCGGCCGCGCCCGTGAGGCCGGCATCGGCCGCGCCGGAAGGCGGGCCCGGCCCCGCATACAGCGACAATCCCAGAACGAGCAGGGCAAGCACGCCGATGAAGGCGATCAGCGATGCGCTGAGGCCGCGATAGAGCAGATAGATCAGGAATACGAGGATCGCGACGATGATGCCGGCATAGACCACCGGCGTCCCTCTGGGCGCCGGCGGCGGCGCCTTGGCCTTGGCGCCGCCGAGCGACTGGATTCCGGAACCGCCCGATCCGGAGCCCAGCGACTGAATCCCGGAGCCGCTCGAACTGCCGGAACCCGAACCGAGAGACTGGATCCCGGAACCGCTCGAACCCCCGGAACCCGAGCCCAATGACTGGATCCCCGAGCCGCTCGAACTTCCCGAGCCCGAGCCAAGAGTTTGTATCCCGGAACCGCCGGATTGCGTTTGGGCTTGCACCGGCGCGGGCGGCGGCTTCAGCTCCTCCTTCGAATACAGGATCACGCCCAGGGCGAGAACGCCGAGCATGACGAAGAAGGCGAAGGGCGACACCCGCGCGATCTGTTGCGGCAGTCTCGGCAGCGCCAGGGTCAGCAGCAGCGAGATCACGAGGACGGCGCCGTAGGCCGCCTCGGTCACGAAGCTCTGGACCCGCCCGAAGCTGAAGGTCGAGAGCACATAGGTGATCAGATAGATGTTCACAGCGCCGAACAGGGAACCGACGATGCTGCCGCGGCCGCCGGCGAGACTCGTGCCGCCGAGCACCAGCGCCGTGACGGCCATCAACGTGTAGGTCGTCCCCTGGTTGGGGTCGCCGGAAGCGATCAGCGAGGTAAAGGTCAGCGCCGCCATCGCTGCAAAGACGCCGGCGATGACATGCGCGCCGAGGCGGACGATATTGATGCGCACGCCGCTGGCGTAGGCCGTCCGCTCGTCCGCCCCCATGAGCCGGAGATGGCCGAAAAAGGCGGTCCGGGTCAGGGCGAACCAGGCAAGAGTGGCAACGACGACGATCGCGAGCACCGGCGAAAGAATTTCCGTCCCCAGCCCCCAGGACTGCATCCATTCGGGAACCACGCCGCCGGGCCGCCGCAGGATGACCAGATTGAGGCCGACCAGCGCCAGGAAGCCGCTGAGCGCCACGATGATCGGCTGGACCCGCACATAGACGATAATCAGCCCCATCAGCAGCTGGTAGAGCACGCCGACGGCGATCGCGTAGGCGAAGAATTCCACCGGGGTCACGATGATCTTCGCGGCGTACAGTTGAACCATGCTGACATTGATGAAGCCGATGAGCGGCCCGATCGACAGGTCGACGCTCACCCGGCCCGCCATGGCAATGACGGTGAGCGCGTAGGTCGCGAGGATCAGCGGAGAAGCGACGATGATTGCGCTGCCGATTCCGACATTGGAAATCAGGTTCGGCGCCCGCAGCGTCGCGACGACAAGCAGCCCGAACAGCAGCATGATCGGCACCAGCAGATAGGTGTGCGATGGCGCCGATGCATGCCTCAGTTCCGCAGCGCTCACGCTGGTGTCCTCACCGGGATCCGCGGATTGCAGAGGAACGGATGCCCGCCTGCCGGTTCATCAGTCGAACTCCATGATCTTGATATTCCGCCCGCCGTCGCCCCCGCCTTTGCCGGCTGTCTCGGCTTCGGCGCCGAAATCCCTGATCTTGATCGGTTTCGCGGCGGCCTGCGGCGTGCCGGAAACGGAAGGCGGCCGCCCGGCAGGACCGTCGTCGTCGAACTCCACGATCTTGATGGGGCCGAGGTCCTGCGCCGTCGCAACGGTCTTGCGGCCGTCTTCCCGGTCGTTATCGAACTCGATGATTTTCATGCCGGAGTCGGCGTCGGAACGGTCGGCCGACGATCCGTCTCCGTCCCGATCGAACTCGACGATCTTGATTCCGTCACGCGTCATCGCGCTCGTCCTTCCTCATCCGTCTTCCGCTCCCGGAGCGTATCCGCCGCAGCCCCTAGTCATCGAAGAAGACTGCCTTGACCCGGTCGCCCGACGCCGCTTTCGGCGCCGCTCTGCCGGTCTCGCCGGTCTCCGCATCCGTCTCGACAATCTTGATCGGCCCGATACGCACCCGCGGCTTGCGCGCCCGTTTCTTCTCCTCGAAATCGTAGATTTCCGCGGCCGCACGGGCCTCGCCGCCGTCATGGCGGTGGCGATGCGCGCCGCCGCCCTCGGTCTGGCCGAACATCGCTTCCAGGATTCTGTCCGGATCGATCTCGTCGTCGATGAAACTGTCGTAGATGCTGCCGTGGCGGAACACCACGACGCGACCGCACAATCCGATGAATTCCTCCAGTTCGCTCGACAGGAAGATTATGGAATTGTCGCGCGAGGCGTATTCGCGCAGGTGATTGTAGAGTTCCCGCTTGGTCTGGACGTCGACGCCGCGCGCCGGATCGTTCAGCACGAGAATGTTCGGCTGCATGGCGAAGGAACGCCCGATCAGCACCTTTTGCTGATTGCCGCCGCTGAGCGAGGTGATCAGATTCGAGCGGTGGCCGATCTTGATCGACAGCCGGTCGACGAACCAGGAAAACACGCTCGCCAGATCGGCCCAGTCGATGATCCCCAGGCCGCCCTTCTGCGTAGACTTGCGATAGAGCGGGAAGAGCAGATTCTCGAAGATGCTGAGATTCGGGAAGATGCCCTCGTGCTTGCGGTCGCCCGAAACATAATAGATCCGGCACGCCTCTGCGTCCGCCAGGTCTTCGACTTCCACGAAGTCCCCGGCCTCGTTGCGCGCCTCGGGAAGCCCCTCCAGAGCCGGTTCGACTCCGGCCAGGGCGCGGACGAACTCGTTCTGTCCCTGGCCGTCCAAGCCGGCCACGCCGAGAATTTCCCCGCGTTTCAGGTCGAAGGCAAAGCTCTCGCCGTCTTCCCACAGGCGCAGCCCGGCGCCGCGCATGACGATTTCGTCGCTGAGCGCCCGATGCGCCTCCTGGCCATGATGCGCTTCGGCGAAATCCCGCTCGCCGGTCATCAGCTCCAGCAGGTTTTTTTCGGTGATTTCTCCCTTCTCGAGCACCCCGACATCCCGGCCGTCGCGCATCACCGTAGCCCTGTCGCTGATCCGGATCAGTTCGGCGATCCGGTGCGTCACGATAATGACGGCGCATCCCCGGTCGCGCAGTTCGCGCATCTTGCCGAACAGCCGTTCGGTCGAATCCAGGTCGAGCGCGGCCGAGGATTCATCCAGGATGAGCACCCTGGGTTCGGTCAGCAGGGCGCGCCCGATGGTGATCCATTGCTTGATGCTGAGCGGCAGGCCGCCGACCAGAATATCGGGATCGATTTCGACCCCGGTCAGTTCCCGCATGAGGGCGTCGGCGGTTTCGTATTTCTCGCGGGACGAGCGCGTCTTCGACCACAGCCCGTCTGCGCCGACGAACAGGTTGTCGACGAGCGAACACTCGTCGGCAACGAGAACTTCCTGAAACACGGTGGCGATTCCGGCCCGCCGCGCTTCGAGCGGCGATCGGGGCGTGTGGCCCAGAATCGCAAGCTGGCCGCTGTCCGGGATCTGAACGCCGGACATGACCTTGGCCAGGGTGCTCTTGCCGCAGCCGTTTCCGCCCACGACGGCATGGATCTCGCCCAGGCGGGCGCTGAAGCTGCAACCGTCCAGCGCCCTGGTGACGCCGAACGCCTTGTGCATGTCTACGACGGATACGGCATCGCGCGACGACCCCCCGTTCGCCGATACGGCGCCGGAGGCGTCACCCGTCGGGCGGTCCAGTGGCGACGCTGCGTTGTCCAAAACCCTGCCCTACCGCTCGGCCGGAGCCGCTGCTGCGGCTCCGGCCCGCGATAGTACGGCGTCTAGTGCATCGACGCCTTATATTTCTCCGGATCGGCGGGACGCAGGAAGAAGTTGTCCAGGAACTTCTTTCCACCCCACGTCTCGATGCCGACATGGGCCCAGAGCTTGTTGTTCTCGTCGCAGTCCGTGCCCATCATCTTCTTGACGTCTTCCTTGTCGAACGGAATCACGTCGACCAGCACCGACTGCAGTTTCGGCCCCTGGCCCTGGAGCGTCCGCATCATGATGTTCCAGATCAGCTCGAAATCGTCACCCGGCGGCCAGACGTGATAGGCTGAGCTGATATAGTCGATATTCTTGCGCCAGTAGCAGATAGCGCCGAGTTCGCCGCCGATCGTCACCGGAATCATCTTGCGGCCCGACTGCTGCAAGGCGCGCAGGACGCCCATTTCGGCCGCCGACTGCACCACGATGCCGTCCAGCTTGCCCGGATGGGTGGCGAGCCACTTCTGCACCTCGGCCTGGGCGACCTGGTCGGTCCACATGCCGGCGATGCTGCCAACCACCTTGATGCCGGGATTCGCCGCGAGGCCGGCCTTGATGCCGCGATCCTGGGAATCGGAACCGGACGTCCCCGGAATGCCTTCGACGACCAGAACGTTGCCCTTGCCGCCGAGTTCCTTGGCCATCCAGGTGCCCATCCGATGCCCGGCCAACTGATAGTTGGACGACGAGTTGATCGAATAGGGCGAGGTCAGGTAACCGACGAAGGAGAAGGTCGGCACGCCCTTGTCGAAGGCGTATTTCACCGTCGCGTTCAGGGCCGTCGGATTCGAGCAGCAGACGATCAGCGCATCGACGCCGCGGTCGACGAGTTGGCGCATCTGCTGAATCTGCAGTGCGTCGTTCAGGTTCGACTGGGTGACCAGCACCTCTTTCAGCAGCCCGAGCTTCTGCCACTTGCCGATCAGCTTCTGGATCAGCCGGTCCATCACGCCCGCGCGCCAGGTGTTGCCGGCATAGGAACTGGCATAGCCGATCGTCCACGGCGGCTTCCGCGGCGACTTCCAGTTGCGGTAGGCGCTCGGCCCGATCGGCTGCATCGGGTCCAGCATGTCCTTCGAATACAGTTTTTCCTGAATTTCCTTCGGCAGTTCGTCCACGCCCTCGGCGATCGCGTGGCCCGGCAGGAGCAGCAGCGCCCCCAGCAGAACCCCCAGCTTGGCCAAGTGTCTCATCTTTTCCTCCCGGTTGCTTGGAATGGATGCGCGTTCCCGGCGGAACGGCGCCCTCGGCCGCTGTCGCCCGGCGCGGTCGGGGTGACGCGATTGCGCGCAAGCGGAAGCGACGTCGGAACTCCGGCAGAATAGACCGAAAAAAAGCCGGCTGCAATCGTTTGCAGCAATCGTTTGCATTATTTTCGGATTTGGCGGAGATTTGCAAACTGGCATAACGCCTGCGAAGCGGGCCGGCAGCAACGTCTCGCGCCGGGCCGCCCGACGCCGCACTTCGAGGAAATCTGCCGCCGATGGATCCGAAACCCGCCGGCAAGACCGATCGGCCCGGCAAGCGCATCAACGCAAAGCGCCTCGCCGAAGATCTGGATGTGTCCATCTCGACGATCTCGCGCGCCTTCAACAAGGATGCCGTGATCGCGCCGGAGACGCGAAGCAGGATTCTGGACTATGCCGACCAGCTCGGCTACCGGCCCAATCCTTATGCGCAGAGCCTGATTACGCAGAAGAGCCGGATCGTCGGCATCATCGTTTCCCATCTCGAGAACCCCTTCTATCCGGAAGCGCTCCGCGGGTTGAGCGAGGCGCTGCGCGAGGCCGGATGGCACCTGATGCTGTTTACGGTTCCATCCGGCAAAACGCCGGACGATATCCTGCCGCTCGCGATCAGCTATCAGCCCGAATTCGTCATCGTCATGGCGGTGACGGTCTCCTCGCGGGCCCAGGAAGTGGCCGAGCGGGCCGGAACCAAGCTGATCTATTTCAACCGGCGGGATCCGGATTCCTCCACCTTCTACGTCATCTGCGACAACGCCCACGGCGGCGGCATGATTGCCGACCATTTCCTCGATACGGGATGCCGCCGGCTGGCCTACATCGCAGGTTTCCAGAACGCTTCGACGACGCTCGACCGTTGGCGCGGATTTCGCGACCGATGCATCGAGCGCGGCATTTCCGACGTATGGCGCGAGGAAGGATATTCCTTTTCCTACGAGGCCGGTTACAGTGCTGCGATGCGGTTGATGGACCGGCGCCCCCGCCCCGATGCGGTCTTCTGCGCCAGCGATATTATCGCGCTGGGCTGCATCGAGGCGCTACGCACCGAATTCGGCCTCCGGGTTCCGGAGGATGTGTCCGTCGCCGGCCTCGATAACATCGAGATGGCGGCCTGGCCTTCGCACTCCCTGACGACCTATTCCCAGCCCCTCGACAGGATGATCGAAGCGACGGTGAAGCTGATCGAGGAAATATCGATCGGGGCGGAGAGCGAGAAGGTTGCCTGGCAGATCAGGGGCGACATCATCGTTCGAAAGTCGACCCGGCCGATGCCGGGCGGCAAGGACGCCGTGACCCTGCCGGACAAACCGTCGTAACCCGGCCCCGGGCGCTGCTGGATCGAGGGCAATTCCTTGTCGGAAAAGATCGTCTGGCTCTTTATTTTTCTGATCCTGTATTGGGGATACTGCATCTTCTGGGGTGCGCGCTGCGGTCGGCGCGCGGCGACCGCCAGCGACTACTTCGTCGCCGGAAGACGGCTGCCGATCTGGCTGTTCGTCGTGGCGGTAACGACGGCGTCGTTCGGCGGATGGTATTTCATCGGCCATCCCGGCCTCGTCCTCAATGACGGTTTCCCCTATGCCTTCGCCGCTGTCGGCGCGATCGCCATCCCGCTGTCCGGCGCGGTTCTGCTGAAGCGGCAATGGGTGCTGAGCAAGCGCTTCGGCTACCTCACCCCCGGCGAAATGCTTGCAGATTACTACGGCAGCGAGGCGCTCCGGCTCGTCGTCCTGGCAGTCGCGCTGCTGTTCGCCATTCCGTTTACCGGCCTGCTGCTGGGCGGTTCCGGTTTTCTGATCAGCGTGGTGAGCGACGGGTATGTATCGCGCGATATGGCGATGTGGGGCCTCGCTCTGGTTCTCGTCGTCTATGTAACCGCCGGCGGGCTTGCCAGCATCGCCAACGTCGCCGTGCTGCAGGGCATTCTGATGGCGATGGGCATCGTCGCCCTCGGCCTCATCGCACTCGACCATGTCGGCGGGTTCGAGGTTCTCAACCGCAAGCTGGCCGACCTGGCGGCGACCCGGATCGGCGGCCTGGGCACGACGCGCGGCCTGGGCGGCGGCGACTACAACGGCCTGTTCGCCCTGTCCGGCGTCGCGCAGTGGACTGCGGGCCTGGGCAAAGAATCGCCGGTCGGCGGGCTCTGGACGGGTGTCATGTGCCTCAGTTTCATGTTCGCCCTGCTCGGCGTGCTGGCGGCGCCGGCCTTCTCCATCTGGGCCTTTTCCAGCGAGACGCCCCGGCCCTTTGCGGCGCAGCAGGTCTGGGCGGCGGCGACGGCGGTCGGGGCGCTTGTCCTCGTTTTCTCGGTTATCCAGGGGGCCGGCGCGCTGTTTCTCGGCGCGAACAAGGCCGTTACCGAGGCCGGTCTGGCAGTCGCACAGATTCTGCCCGATCTGTCCGGTGGCAGGCAGGCGGCCCTCGTTCCGTATTACATCAATTCGGTGACCGAGGCGTTGCCCTGGCTCGCCGCGCTGCTCGCCGTCTGCGGCCTGGTCGCCCTGCAGGCGACCGGCGCAGTGCATCTGGCAGCGTCCGGCACAATGCTCAGCCGCGACGTGTTCCGCCGGTTTCTCAAACCCGGCGCCACCCATGGCGGACAGAAACTCTTCGCCCGTATCGCCATCCTCATCGTTACCGGCCTGGCCCTTTCGCTGGCAACCTACGACCGGACCACGCTGATCGAGCTCGGCGCGCTCGCCCTGCCGGTCGCCTTTCAACTCTGGCCGGCCCTGCTCGGCGCCATCTGGTTCCCCTGGATCACGCGCCAGGGCGCGCTCTACGGCTTGGTCGCAGGCATTATCGCGGTGGTCCTGACGGAGAGCATCGGACAGACCCTGACTGGCGGCACCCTGCCCTGGGGCCGCTGGCCCTGGACCATTCACTCGGCGGGCTGGGGCATGTTCTTCAACCTGACAATCTGCGTCATCGCTTCGGCCATGACCCGGGAAAGCGCCGGCCGGCTGCACCGGCAGAAGTTTCACGACGTATTGCAGGACCATGCGGCGCCGAGAGCTACGGCGCGCGGGGTAAAGACTTTCGCCTGGATTCTGGTCGCGCTCTGGCTGTTCTTCGGCGCCGGGCCGGGCGGCGTCATCGGCAACTATCTCTTCGGCGCACCGGATGCCGGCTACGACGGCTGGGATTTCGCAATGCCGTCGCTCTGGGCGTGGCGCATCCTCTGGTGGGGCCTCGGCGTCGTCCTGATCTGGTTCCTGGCCTACGGCCTGGAAATGTCCACCGCTCCGAAGAGACCGGTCGTGTCCTTGTCCGAAGACGTTCACAGCGGCTCCGGCGCCGGGCCGCCGGCCTCGTCGGGTTTCGAGACCGCCCGGCGTTCGGGGTCCGGTCTGAGGTCCGATCTGAGGTCCGATCTGGGGTCCATGCCGAGATAGCGCCTGCCGGCGGGCATGGTCGTCCGCCGCCTGCGGCTGCCGGCCGGCAGCCAGTCCGCGCGTCCTATTCGAACAGACCGGACGACAGCAGTTCCGTATAGGACTCGATCAGGTCGTCGATTGTCACCGGCTTGCGCGGGTCGTACCAGCGGGCGAGCCAGTTGCACGCGCCGAGCACTGCGAAGGCGAGCATCTTCGGCTCGCCGATGCGGCGGAAGTCGCCGCGCGCCTGGCCCTCGGCGATCAGCCGGGCCCAGTGCGCCTCGTACTCCTTCCAGATCCGCACCATGGTGTCGCGCACTTCGGGCTCGCCGTCGAACCGGCCGTCGCGCAGGCTGACCGTCATCTCCAGGCAGTAGCGGTCGAAGCGCACCAGATGGTTGCGGATGGCGGCGCGGAATTTCTCGCGCGGGCCGAGCGCCTCGTCGTTCGCGATGGCGGCGATGCCCTCGACCAACTCCAGGCTCTGCGGTTCGATGATTTCCAGCAGGATCTGCGCCCGGTTGCGGAAGTAATAGTAGATCCCTTCGCGCTTGATGCCGACCGCCCGCGCGATGTCGTCGAGCGTCGTGTTGGCATAGCCGAGCCGGTCGAAGCACTCGGTCGCCCGTTGCAGGATTTCGGCGCGCCGCGCGCCGGTTTTCGCCGCCCGGCGCGGCTCCTTCGGCGGGGCGTCCTGCCCGATGGCCGCCGTCCGGCTCACGATCCGATCCACCGTTTCTGCCCGGCATGGCCGGCGCCGCGGTCGCCCGACGCCTCGGCGGCCTGCATGTCCGCCAGCCGCGCCCGCTTGTCCGCCGTATCTTCCGGGATTGCGTCCAGGGCGTCCTTCAGCAGGGTTTCGTAGTCCTCCCCCACCGGGCAGACGTCCTGGCAGCGCCGGCATCCCGTCACTGCACCGGCTCCGCGCAGGATGCTGGCCCAGATGTAGAAGCTCTTCTCGTTGCGCAGCATCCGCTTCTGCATCTCCGGGTCGGTCTCGTCGATCACCTCGTCGAGAAATTCGGCGACCTGCCGGAAGCCGTGGGGCTGGCGATGGGTGTTGCAGGCCGGCCAGTCGCGGCTCCAATGGCCGACGGCGTCGCCCGGACAGGCGGAGAGGCAGCGCCCGCAGTCCGGCCCCAGGCAGAGCGGTTCCTCCATCCGGCGGTCGGGCTCGACCGGGATCGAGCTCAGCACCGCGGTCAGGATCACGCGCGGCCCGTATTCCGGCGTCAGCAATTGCAGGTTCAGGCCGAGGGTGCCGAGGCCGGCCTCGACCGCGGCATGATCGAGCGAGAGCGGCAGCTTCTGGTGCAGGCGCGGATCGCCGTCGTAGCGCCAGGGATCGACATGGGTCGGCGGCACGATGAGCGCCGGATAGCCGCTCTGCTCCAGCCAGCGCACGAGGTCGAGCGCGACCTCCTCCAGCCCGGCGACGGTCAGTTCGTCGTTGACGTATTTGTGCCGGTCCGACCAGGCCGGGATGCGGGTCGCGCCCAGGCTGACGCGCTGGCCGATCACGATGACGCGGCCGGCATCGTAGTCGGTGATGTCGCTCGGCCGGCGCGGGTCGTCCGGGTCCGGCGGGTGCTCGTTCATCGCGGCGCCGTCGGCGATGCCGACGATGTCGGCGCCGAACTCCCTCGCCTTCTGCTTGACCAGTTCGGCGGTCAACGGCGCGCGGTAGATTTCGACCATGCCGTCAGTCCCCGCTTTCCGCTGCCGCGGATTCCCGTTTCTCCGCCTCGCGGTGCTTGAAGGCCTGCAATTCCCGCGCCACGATGCCCTTGTAGCCCTCGGGGCCGACCCAGCGGATGTTCCAGTCGTCGAGGCCCGGCGCGTCGCCGCCCTCACGCCGGATGCGGCGGTATTCCCGGCCCCGCTCGACCTTTTCGTCGGTCCGCTCCGGGATGCGCTTCTGCGGATCGGCCAGGAAGGCGTGATAGTCGTTGCCGGCAGGACAGACCGCCATGCAGCGCGGGCAGTCGCCGAACGAGCCGGCGACCCGCAACAGGCCCTGCCACAGCCCGAAGATGTTGCGGTCGCGGATCATCCGCTTGCGGCCCTCGGCGTCGGCTTCGAAATAGTCCCGCATGAAGGCGGTCGAGACGCCATAGCCGAACTCCTGGGCCGCCTGGGCGCAGTCCCGCTTGTCCAGACCGTAATGCAAAACCGCGTCGGTCGGGCAGGAATGCAGGCAGCGCGAGCAGCTTTCGCCGATGCAGACCTGTTCGGTCATCGGCCGGTCGGCCTCCAGCTCCAGCTCGGTCAGGATGCCGGTGAGATAGACCCGCGGGCCGTATTCCGGCGTCAGGATGTTGACGTCCAGCCCGAGCGTGCCCATGCCGGCCTCGACGCCGAGATGGCGGGTCGACAGCCGCCCGTAGCTGCCGTTCTTCATGCTGAGGTCGGTTTCCTGCCCCATGGTGATGAAGCTCGGCCAGCCGTGCCGCTCCAGCTTCCGGGCGAGGCGGTGGCAGACCTTGTCGAGCCGGCGCAGGATCGCCTGGTCCATATACTGGACGGTGATCGACAGCTTGGTCCGGAACACGGCGACGGGGATCGCCAGCGCGATCACGATCACGCTCCGGCAATAGGGGGTGATGCGCTTCGGCGTCTGGGGCCAGCGCGGGTCGGGCGGAAAGGCGTTGAGCGTATCGGCCGATGCGATGCCGACCAGGTCGGCGCCCAAGTCCAGCGCCATCTGCTTGACTTCGGCGGCGTCGAGCGGGGTCCGGGTCATGGCGGGCTCAGGCCTCCCCGCGCAGCTTGTAGCGCTGGATCTTGCCGGTCGTGGTCTTCGGCAGCTCATCGACGAAGTCGATCCAGCGCGGGCATTTGTAATGGGCCAGCCGGTCGCGAACATGGTGGCGCAGTTCCTCCGCCATGCCGGCGGCCCCGTCCTCCGGGGTCGCGCCGTCCTTCAGCACGACATAGGCGTGGGGCTTGACGAGCTGTTCGCCGTCGGGCCGGCCGATCACCGCGGATTCGAGCACGCCGTCATGCTCGGCGATCACTGCCTCGATCTCGGTCGGCGACACCCAGATGCCGCCGACGCGCAGCATGTCGTCGGACCGGCCGACGATGAAGAAGTTGCCGTCCGCATCGACACGGAACTTGTCGCCGGTCAGCACGCCGCCGCCGCCGAACGTCGCCGCCGTGCGCTCGGGCTTGTTCCAGTATTCCGTGGCCGCCGACGGCCCGAAGGCGCGCAGATTGCCGACCTCGCCGGCCGGCACGGGATTGCCGTCGTCGTCGACGATCTCCGCGCCGAAGCCGTCGACCAGCCGGCCGCAGCTGTTCGGCACGGCCGCGCCCGGCCGGTTGAGCAGGAACATGTGAGTCATTTCGGTCGTACCGACGCCGTCGAGGATCTCGACGCCGGTGAAGTCCTTCCACCGGTCGAACAGGGAGGGCGGCAGCAGTTCGCCGCCGCTGACGCAGAACCGCATCCGGGCGCAGGCGTCGCGCACCGCTTCGCGGCCGATCTCCTGCTCGGCCGTCTGGAGCATAGCGGCATAGAGCGTCGGCACGCTCATGACGATGGTCGGCCGGTGCTCCAGCCACAGGTCCCAGCATGTGCCGGGCAGGATCGGGCCGCTGCCCACGACATTCGCGGCGCCGGCGCGGATCGGGAAATAGACCTGGTTGCCCAGCCCGTAGGCGAAGAACATCTTCGGCGGGCAGAAGACGGTATCGTCGGCCGCGATCTTCTGCGCCGCGATGCCGAACAGTTCGGTCGCCCAGTAGATATGCGCATGGGTGTGGACGACGCCCTTCGGGTCGCCGGTCGATCCGGAGCTGTAGAGCCAGAAGGCCGTGTCGTCCGGCTCCTGCGGCGCGGTCTCCAGCGTTTCGGGGAACCGGTCGAGCTCTTCTCCGAGGAAGGGATAGCCCTCGACGGGCGCGCCGCAGACCACGATATGCTCGACGCTCTCCAGCCGGCCGCGGATCTGCTCGAAGACCGGCACCAGGGAATGGTCGATCGCGACGGCGCGGCAGCCGCTGTCGTTGACATAGTAGGCGTAGTCCTGCGGCTTGAGCCAGGTGTTGATCGGCAGCGTCACCGCGCCGATCTTGATGCCGCCCAGGAACAGGGCCTCGAAATCGAGCCCGTCCATGACGCTGAACATGACCCGGTCGCCCTCGCCGATGCCGAGCGAGCGCAGATAGTGGCCCGCCTGGCAGACCCGGGCCTGGAGCGCGCCGTAGGTCACGACCGTCCCTTGCGGATCATCGAGCAGCAGGGCCGGCCGGCCGGCATGGTCCGGCGCGCCGGACGTCTCGAAGAGATAGTCGACGACGTTCCCGATCGGGGCTTTCCCGGCAATGGGCGAACCCAGCATCGCGGCGCTCCGGCAAACCGGCCCGGTCGTATCCGGTCTTGTCCTGTCCGGTCGGCGCAGAGCGTGGGTATCTTTTACGTTTACGTCAACATAGAATCCGCCGGGATGCGCGCCCCGGCTACCGGATCCCGGCCGGCTTCGGGCCGCCGGCCGCCCAGTCGAGCAGTTCGACCGTATGGACGACCGGAACGCCGGCGTTGCCGGCAAGCTGCATCGTGCAGCCGATATTGCCGGTGGCGATCGCGTCCGGCGCCGTCGCCTTCAGGTTGGCGATCTTGCGCGCCTTGAGCCGGCCGGCGAGCTCCGGCTGCAGCATGTTGTAGGTGCCGGCGGAACCGCAGCACAGATGCCCCTCCGCCGGTTCCTTCACCGCGAAGCCCGCGCTGCGCAGCAGGGCGAGCGGCGGCTCCTTGATCTGCTGGCCGTGTTGCATCGAACAGGCGGAATGGTAGGTGACGGCCATCGCCTCCGGCGCCCGGACATCGCCCATGTCCAGCCGAACAAGAAACTCCGTAATGTCCATCGCCAGGGCAGCGACGCGGGCGGCCTTGTCCGCATAGGCCGGATCGTTGCGGAACATATGGCCGTAGTCCTTGATCGTCGTGCCGCAGCCGGAGGCATTGACGACGATGGCGTCCAGCCCCCTGCCGTCGGCTTCGGCGATCCAGGCGTCGATCATCGCCTTTGCCTGGACGTGGCTTGCTTCGGTCCGGCCCATGTGATGCACCAGGGCGCCGCAACAGCCGGCCGGCCGCGTCACGACGACCTCGACGCCGAGCCGGTTGAGCAGGCGCACGGTCGCTTCGTTGACCTGCGGACCGAGCACCTGCTGGGCGCAGCCGGCGAGCAGGGCGACCCGCTTCCCGGCCCGATTCCCGACCGGAGCGCTCCCTGAAGCTGCATCGGCGGCCGGAAACACCGCCGCCCGGTCGGCCCAGCCCGGCGCCGGCAGCTTCGGCGGCAGCAGGTCCAGCATCGTGCGCAGCCGTTTCGGCATCAGCGCGCGGAACGGCCGGGCCAGCGACCCGGCGATCAGCATCGCGCGAAACAGGCCGGGCCGGGGAAGCACCAGCGCGATGAAGGCGCGGGTCAACCGGTCGATGAGCGAGCGTCGGTATCTCTCTTCGATATGCGCCCGGCCGTGATCCACCAGATGCATGTAGTGGACCGAGGCCGGGCAGGTCGTCATGCAGCTCAGGCAGGAAAGGCACCGGTCGATATGCTTGACCTCTTCGGCGGTCGGCGGTCGGTCCTCCTCGATGAAGCTCTTCATCTGGTAGATGCGGCCGCGCGGGCTGTCGAGCTCGTCGCCGAGCAGGACGTAGGTCGGGCAGGTCGCGGTGCAGAAGCCGCAATGCACGCAGGAGCGCAGGATGCCGTTCACCGACTCGATGGCCGGGTCGGCAAGCTGGGCCAGGGTGAAATTCGTCTGCACGGCCCCTACCCCATCCGTCCGGGATTGAGCACGCCCTGCGGATCGAACTGGGCGCGCAGCCGCTCGCTGAGGGCGGCGACCGGCGCGGGCTGCGGATGAAAAACCGGGATGGCGCTACGCAGCGCCTCCGGCCCGCGCACCAGGGTGGCGTGGCCGTTGCAGCCGTCGGCGGCTTCCCGGACCCTCCGGGCGGCGGCCTCGGTGGGCGGCGCGGAGAGCCAGATCAGTCCGCCGCCCCAGTCGGCGAAATATTCCGCGCCGATGTCCTGCGCGAGCTGCTTCAGAAATCCGGCCGGCGCGGCCGGCGGGGCGGACAGGCGCCAGACGGCCTTCGCCGTGTCGCCGGCGAAATACGAAACGTCCCGTACTTCGGTCCACAGGGCGGCGGAATTGCGGCCATGCAGTTCCTCGGTCGCGCCCCACGCGCCGAGCAGGTCGCGCAAGGCGGCGCAGCGATGCTCGACCGACGGCCCCGGCCCTTCGACGCGCACCGCCGTGACCGCCGTTCCGGGATCGCGCACATAGCCGACCGCCGATTGCCCGGCGATGCCGGCCGGCAGATGGGCCGCGCCGGACACCTCGCGAGCGGAGTTGAGCGCCGCCGCCAGAGCTTCTGCGGCCGGGGCGTCGTCCAGGCCGTAGACCAGTACCGTGCGCGTCTTCTCGCCCGCCGGCAGCACCTTCACCGTGACCTCGCTGAGCACAGCGAGGGTGCCGAAGGAGCCGGCCATCAGCTTGCACAGGTCGTAACCGGTGACGTTCTTCATCACCCGGCCGCCGGATTTGAACGTCTCGCCCCGGCCGCTGACGCCGGCGAAGCCGAGAAAGTGGTCGCGCGCCGCGCCCGCCTTGATCCGCCGCGGCCCGGCCAGGTTCGCCGCGACCGCGCCGCCGAGCGTCTGTTGCCCGGCCGTCCGGCCGAACAGCGGCCCGAGGTCCGGCGGTTCGAAGGCAAGCTGCTGGCCGTGTTCCGCCAGCGCCGCCTCGACCTCGGCGAGCGGCGTCGCGGCACGGGCCTGAAGGATCAGCTCCTCCGGTTCGTACAGCCGGATGCCGGCGAGCGCCGACAGATCGAGGACATGGTTGGTCGCGGGCGGCCGGCCCCAGCCCCGCTTGGTGCCGCCGCCGACGATCTCCAGCGGCGCCCCGTCCGCGACCGCCCACCGGACGGCTTCGAGAATGCCGTCATGGGATTTCGGGGAGAGGCTTTCGGTCACGGCCGCCCAACGTGGCTGAACGCTTCTGCCCCCCCTCCCCTTGGGGGAGAGCCTGCCCTGAGCTTGTCGAAGGGGGGTAGGGGGGAGGGGTCGGCGGACACGCGCCGCAGCGCCGGAAGCGAGCTCGACAGACAAAGCAACGCGTCCCCCCTCCCCTTGATTGCTCTGCGAAAGGGGCGCTGTGGTGAAGGACGGCCCCCTGTACCTCTCACAGCGCTTCAGCCGTTTTGGGGTGCAGACGTTGCTTAGCCATTTCTCCGACCTTGATCGCAGCAGTGCTGGCTGGCCATTGGCTTCGCCGGAGCGCGTGGCGC